>JADJYY010000006.1 GCA_016719465.1 Hydrogenophilales bacterium | reverse complement strand
CCCGGTGACTGACCCTGAATCCCCAGCCCCGTCGGATGACGGACGCGCCAGGACGGTGAAAATCTGCGCACCACGGGCACCGACCTCGAAGGTCCACCAATGCTGGCCCGGGTCGTCGCCGATGTATTTCTCGATGACTTGCAGCGCGGCCTTGTTGCTGATGCCGCTGCGCTGCTTCACCTCTCTGGCCAGGGTCATCTTGGTATTGATGCCCTCGGCAATGCACGCCAACACCACCTTGATCACCTCGGCATCGGTTTTGACCTCCTCCGCCTTCTTGATCAGTTCCAGCGATTGCTCATCAACTGGCTTCACGGAAAGGAGCAGTTCCAAGTACGAGGCATTGCGCGCCAGGGTGTAGCTGTACGAGGCAACGGGCGCGACATTCCCGCGCCGCTTGAAGTTCTCGAACTCAACCACCTTCTCGCCCGATACGTCTGAATGGCTGACCACGCGCAAGGTGTAGGCGCAGTCGAAATCGTCCACGATGTCGCTCGTGCCGGAAAACTGCGGTTTGCCATCCGACTTGGGGTTTTTGTTGGTATGGGCCAAAGCGATCAACGTGCCGCCTTTCAGCACGAACTGCCGGACGAACTTGGCGAAGTGGCTGCTCTTGCCCTTGTCCATCAAGTTGGTGAACTTCTTCAGGGTGTCGAGAACGATGATGACGCCGTGGGCGGTGTCGTTGTCGATCATGTCCTTCAGGTCGGCCAGGAAGGCGGAAACCGTGAAGTCACGCCAACCCTCAGCGATCATGTGAAAGCCGAACTCATCGGCAATCGCCTGCTTCGTGATCAGGCCTTGGACGGTGTCATCGACGTTGAGGTAATACACCTTTTCAGCATTGATACGGCCGACGCGGATGGATTCGATCAGGAGGTTTAGTGTGATGAGCGTCTTACCCGTGTTGGGTGCGGCGTAAAGCACTGTGGCCTGGCCTTGGAGAGCAAGTTCCCCCAGGACATGCACCTCCGCGACCGCCATTTTCTTGATCTCCTCGCCCATTCCCCGCAGCGAGTATTTCGCTAGTGGGTTCGATGGGGTGGCGACATCCAGAGTGGCGGGCACTGTGGATTCCATTGCGCTGAACTCACACCGCTCGAACTGAGGTTCAACGCTATCGCAGACTTCAAGCCAGTCATCTCCTTCCTGGTTCACCATGTAGGCCAGTGTGGAGATGGTGTAGGTGTCGCCTGTATGCTTGCCAAGAGAGCGCCACAAGGCTTCGATATCGCTACGCCCTTTGTAACCGCGTCCTCGGCTGCTCCAGTCGTCGACCAAATCCAAGCCCTCCGCGCCACCACCCGTTTCATGGTGGAGGACGACGACGACGGTGAACCAGTCGTGATAACCATAGCGGTGGATCCGGTCAGTGAGCGCCTTGAGTCTCGACAATAGCTCAGATGACGGCATAAAGTCAGCACGTTTGACCTGAACGTCGGTCGGTGGTCTTGGTGCTGGACGCCCGTTGTGTCTGAAGATGGCGTCGATGACATCCTGGCCGATCTCAGTCAGCTCCGACGCGTGATCGACATCCTGGTATTCGATCTCTTTACCCGTGCTTGGTGGAAGCACCACCATGGCGCGCCCTGTCTTTACATCAATACGATCCGGGTGCTCTTCGGTGCTGTGGGCGTCGGATTTTGCGAAAGAACCAGGAACACGCCCGTAGTAGTGGTGCACACCCTTCTTGGTCTTCACGACAAGACATGGAGCGATCTCGAAAACCTCTTCGAGTTGCGCCAGGGCCGCGATGGACGCTGGACTGTCAGCATCGAACACGATGAAACCCTCGCCGACGATGCAGCCGACTTCATAATCGGGATGTTCAGCCCAATGGGCAGCGATCTTTGCAGGCGAGAGCCCACTTAGCCATGGATCCCACTTCACCGCCGTCTGTTTGGTGCCGGGGACAAGGGGTATTACGTTGAATCCGTACTTAAACCAGTACAACGCGGCACTGGGGTAGTCACCCGGTAGAGGTGACAAGTTGTCTGGGTCATGGACTGACCCTGTGTACTTGGACATATTTATTGCCTTTACTACGCAAGTTGGAAACCACCGGAGCAACTGTCCGGCGACTGGCCCGCACTTGCGGAAGGCATTAGCTGAAGAAACTGGCTGGGTCGATGCGGCACCCTATTGCGGGGTGCCTTGAATGCAAAGACGTGGTGAGGATAGCAGGGCCTGCGCATAGGTCAAGGCTCACGGTGCGAGCTACCCGGTTGCAGCGGGCAGAACTCCAACCTGGGGTGAAAAACTGAAATCCTGAAATCCTGCGAAACTGGGATCGTGAGCGCTCCAGAATCTCAGGTTTTCAGTTTTTCAGATTTTCAGTCCCCCTCTGGCCTCAGTCGATCACCCCCAGGATGCCCTCCGCCTCCGGCTGGTCCAGCATGTACTCGCGCAGGAGATGGAACTGCTCCGCGCAGACTTCCGCGAAGGCCGGGCTGGCGGTGAAGGACAGCTGGCTATACGCGAACAGACACGCGGTAATCCCCAGCGCGTCCGCCGATAAGACGGCCTCGTAGCCATTCGGGCTGACCACCTTGAAATACCTCTCGGTGTCCGGCGCCATGAAGAACGCGCCATTGCTCGGGGTGTACATGCGCCAGTAGCCGCCGCTGTATTCCGGGGACAACTTGCCGGCGAAGGCGAAGATCACCGGCTCCAGCAACAGCGGGAAATTCACATCGAGCAGCTTGGCGGTGAACTCTGTTCGCTCGCTGCCGATGAGTTCCTTGCGGTAGATGATGGTGCTGACGTTCATGTCGGGCTCCGAAAAAGAATAGGAAAACCCCCGACACCGAATCCAAGACGAGCAACGGCCTCCACCAGCAACGTGGATGCGCATTGAAGTCAGGGATGGGTATCGGGGAGGACTACAGGCGGGTATTGCGAGAAGTACAGCGGGGAGATCAGTCGAAGCAGCACCCCAATTCATCATTGGAAACACCTGCCATCAACCCGGCCTGTGACTGCAAGGTGATAGGCAACAGATGTGCGGGCATGTCCCAGGCCAGGACTTGATCCAGGGCGTCGATTACGCGACTTTCATTCATGATTTGCTCCTAAATTTGAGAAAGAGGTATGCCGCGCCTGCGATAAGGAACAAGGCGGTGGCGGTCTTCGTGTACAAAACGCAGAGAACAAACACTCCCAACAAACCAACCCACTGCGCGGATTTGGTAGCCAGGCTTAATGCAGACACGACCACAAGGGCCAATAGGAGATCGGGCATAGCGACTTCGTTTTGTTATTGATGGAAGAGAAAGAGAAAGCAGTTCAGAACGGCTCGATATCGAGCCAGCGCCTCGTTGCAAGGCTGCGGAACTACAGGCAGGACAAGGGCTTATGAGCGTTGCCGGAAGAACGAGACGCGTCTTCTAAGTCCGTGGGAAAGGTATGCGGCCTTCTTCCCCTTCTTGATGGCGGCGACGGGGGTGCTCGCTCCGCTATCAGGCTGGGCTTCCATCAACGGCTTGATGCCCGCCAGGAAGTCCTTGGCGTCGATGGCGACGTAGGTCCTCTCCTTCTCGTCCTTCAGCTTCACCAGGCCTTCCGCCTTGAGGACGGCCAGCATAAATCCTGGGGAGTTTGTGGATTTCCCGGTGAACACCGGACGCAGGTGAAATGCACTGATGTAGGTCGCGTTCTCCGTGGCCTTCTGGATCGCGGCCAGGGACACCCACTCGGGTTTGAAATACCCGCCCGCGCTGTTGGCCTCGACGCGCAGATAGACCTGGCCTTCGGCATCGCAGCCGATGCAATGCGTCAAAATGGATTTGCCGCTGAGCCTCAAGGAGGTAGCGGTCTTGATGGTGCGGATTTCAGGTTTGGTTGCTTCGTCTTTCATGGTCATGCTCCTTGTGAATAGATCCTTCAAATAAGATGGCGAAAAACGCGCAGACCTACGCCCAGACTTGATTGGTCAGTGCCATGTGTTCCTCGACACGGGCCAGCTGCCAGAGGTACTTCGGGACGTAATAGACAGGGCCGCCGGCATCGTTCCAGCACAGAAGGAACATGGCCCACTCGGGATCACCCTTGGCCTCGGCCAGATACGCGCAGCTATCCCATCCCAAGGGCATTTCCGTGACGTTCGGCCAACGCCCGTCATGGGCATCCGCGAATTCGAAATCGCACCCCTGGATTTGCTTGAGGTCGTCTTCGCTTTCGCAGACATGGACATAGCCGCCGAGGTGGTCGGAGTAGTCCATCGAGGCTTCCGGCTGCCGGAGTAGCCAACCGATATCTTCTTGGGTAATCGCCAGGGGATCGGCCACGCCTTGATGCTTGAAACCGATCAGGACAGCGGCCTGGTCCTGAAGCAGACGTAACGGGATGCGCCCTTGCCGATACAGCTGGTGGGCTTCATGGAAGTGATGAATGACATGCATGATTCCTCCAGGCAAAAAAAAAGCGCCTATGTCGGCGCCGATGGATAGGAAGGGGGAATAGATCAGGTGCGTTTGTTGAAGTACTTCCAGACGAAGTACGCGCCTACGGCGAAGACCACGGCCAGGACGACCAGCAAGAGGGTCTTGAGGACGATGACCCAGACCGTCAGCGCGCCCAGCTGCAGCAGGCCAATGACAGCGGCCAGGGCCAACAGGAAATACCAGAACATAGGGACTCCTTTCATGTGATGGAAAAAGAGAAAGCCCCACAGACCAGGGCGGCCGGCGGGGCTTTCTGAGGGTTGCGACGCTTACATATTTATCGAGCCCAAAGCGTCGCCGAAGGCTCTTGGTATCAGGGGATCAGGGTGGTTCCAAACAGCAGGTATGGGAGGGCGATGAAGAGGAGGAAGACGATCCATGCGGCAGACAGGACAGCGCCCAGGATGGAGAACAGGAAATGGACCAGGATGTATTTCATGGTGTCGACGAAGCCCATCTTGGGCATGTAGTCGAGGGATTGGCCTAAGCCGTAGTGGTCAGTTGCTGACCGCTGGGTTAACCCTGTAGCGGCACTGTCTGTGTACTTCCAGGTTGTCTTGGCAGAGTTGTACGCGCCAGAACGGCGTCTTGGCATAGGAACTCCTTCGTGGGGTGGAAAAGAAAAAAGCCCTGAGGCTGGTTGCCTACAGGGCTTGGGAATGGATGAAAAAACTATCGGATTAAATGCGTTCCGAACGCATGCAGCCATATTGCATGCTAATAATACGCAATCGATTCGCCCTTGAAAAACACCTTGACTACATAATTTTCAGCTCGCTCATATTGGCGCTGTTTTACGATCCAATTCCGGACGAACTTTGCCACCACTTCTCGCCCTTGGTTTCTCGCAATATTGATGTACTCCTGCGACTCAGCGTGTTTTTTAAGTTCCTCTGACAGCCTTTTCTCAAGACTATCAAGTGTGGATTGACTATTAATCATTGGACAACCTGACACGGCTTTTACAATTCCAGAAGTATCAAACGGGACAGGCAAATCTGGGGTGATTGGTGGCGCAATCACGATGATTTCTTTCTCTCCATCCTCATCTAGTTTCCCTGCTTTTCAAGCTTCACCTTGTAGCCCGTAAATGGAGATATCGTAATCGATGAATCAATATGGCAAGCCGGTATGGGAATATTGAGTATTGTCAATATGTGTCGAGTTTGGAATTTTTGTGTTCTGTGAATTTTTCAACCAACAACTCGCCTCCATTCGTTGGTATAAAAATAGGGCGACTTCCAGAGCATGCAGGGGCAGGCTGCCCCTTATTTTTCGTATAACCAAAATAGGCGGTAGTCACTAAAATTAGAACAATGACACTACTTGCAACTGTCTTTGTATGCATAGCCACACGGATACTGAGGTTGATAAGTCATTTACTTCAAACCAAAGCCGGCTATATAACCACAGCCACCTCATTCAATATCCTGAACCTTACCACGAAGTTTGAAAATGTCATTCGTTTTCGCCTGACGCAAAGCATTTAAGTCTGCACCATTCCTTGGATACACAAAGGCCACCACCCTTAGCACCCCCACCGCTTGCGCAGGCTGGATGGGTATCGGCTGTGAAGTGACCTTGTAGCTCTCACCCTTCAACTCGATCTCGTAGACCTGGATGTTCCACACGATCACATTGCCGATTAGTTCCTTTTTAAGGAGGTCTCTCTGAAGGTCAGTAGCCTCACTCCCCAATGCAAAGACTTCAGCTGCTTGTTCTGGAGTGACAGACACAGGCTGGGCCTGTATTACTGAATGGATTTCATCGGCTGTGCTTTTCTGAGGTGGCGCTTGCCCCGCCTTTCCGCAGCCAAACAGTGACAATACAATCGCCAAGCAGGGCAACCAGTTCATCCCATGGCGGGATGGAACTCTCATGGCTTCACCACAAAGCCAGGCTTGTGGTACTGGATGTTCCCAATTGAATCGACTTGATACACCTTCCCGTCTTTCACTTGATACTGCTGCTTGTGGTAATGCTTGTCGCCGGTCGGGCCAACCTCAATGATCCTACCATTTTGTTGGATGGCATAATGGGGCTTGTTGTATTGGATTTGGCCCATAGAGTCCGACTGGTAAACCTTTCCATCCTTCATGAGATATTGCTGTTTGTGATACAGCTTGTCCCCGTATTTACTGGTTTCGATAATGCGCCCATTGTCCTGAACTGTATATGACGGCTTGTGGTACTGGATGTTACCCATGTTGTCGCGCTGATACACACGCTGCTCACCGGCATTTGCGCTCAAGGCAAGCGCCAAGACTAGAGTGATGTTCAAGATTTTCATGCCCTGACCTCCTTTCCTTGTCTTGCAACTGATCCATCCAGATAACGCGCAAGTTCATGCTCCAACTCCGCCTGCAATCCTTCCGGACTGATGATGCGGATGTGGGGGATCCAGTACCGGACAATGGGCAGAACCTGATTTGCGTGTCCTACCTTGGCCGAGACAATCAGCCCACCATCCTCCAGTTCCTTCTCGATGACCTGATTGGCGATGAGCTTGCGGCGCTTGAAGTAGCCCGCTACCTCCTTGGCGATCTTCAGCACGATCTCCTTCTTGTCCTCGCCAAGCCAGATGCCGTCTTCTTCCTTCAGCATCTTGTCCACCCCTGGATCAGCATCGAACTGGCTGTCCAGAATGCGCAGGTCACTGATCTTGGTGAAGGAGAAGGTCTTGAGCTTGTCCACATCCCGGCCCGCGAGGTACCAGATGCCTTTGTGGTTGACCAGTTTGAAGGGTGCCACTTTGCCGTAGTGCTTCGGGCCTTCCTCCTTCTGGTAGTCAAAGCTGACGTGATGGCGGGTGACGATGGCTTTTTCCAGGGTGACAAACAGATGCTCCTTTCCAGCCAGCACTTCATAGCTGTGACCCTTCACCAGCAAGGCAGCCTGGATACGGGTATCGAAGATGTCGCGGAGGAAGTCATCAGTAAGTGAGGGGAACAATCCCCGGATACCGGCGAGGCTAGCGAACCGCTCGATATCTCGCGTGCTCAGTTGGCCGAGGAAGGTGGGATCGAGGTGATAGCGGCCATTGGTCTTCTCCAAGGGCAGGTAGGCGAACCGTTCGTTGAGGTCGCGCTGGATGGTGCGCAGGTTGACACCGAACTCATCGGCCAAATCCTGGGGGTCCAGCTTCTCGCCCTGGTTCAGCTTCACCAGCATCTGGGCCAGGCGATAGACCAGGGTGTCGTGGTTACCGGTGCTCATGTCTTCTCCTTGATTGGGCCAAGCCTCATTGTTCTCCACGCCCACGACAGGTGATGTCGTTCGGGTATTCTTACGCAACGAGACGGGGTAGGTTGAGTGTGATAAGAAAAATTTCTGAGGACGACATGACCTGTCGTTGCGGTGGCGGAGGATGCCCACATGGCTCAATTTTTCAGAAAGGAGATGCCATGTTCTGGGGATTCTTGCTTCTTAGTGGTCTGGCTTTCGTCTTCGTGCAGCTTGGGGCTATGTCGGTCTGGGTGTCCGTGCTCAAGGCAGGATTGACGTTGGCGTTGCTAGCCCTGGCCGTTATGGGTATTGTCCTTTTGTGGCGCAAGGTTTTTGGCGTGCGGACATTGAAATGACTGCATTTAATCGCAAGGATACACGATTCACGACTATAATCTTATTTGTGCAAACTTTTTCATTATGGTTGGTCAATAGAATAACAAGCATCAAATATTGCCAAGCGACTTGTTTTTGAAATCGTGCAATGAAGACCAGACAACTTGATATCTTTTCGGGAGGATAATAAATGTCAGCATCGGCCATTCTAGCTCTACTTGGAACAAGCATTGGACCCCATTTGGCAAAAGGGGTGCTTGAGAAACTGCTGACAGCTAAAGGTTCGAGAACGAAAATGCAGCGAGCTTTTGATGCGACAGAAAAAGGGGTTTCAATAATTTCGGCGCTCAAAGGTGAGTTCGGAGATCAATTTCTAAATACCCTTGGTGATATCCGCTCTAAGCAACAAAGCATGTTGTCATATGAGGCTGGCACGTCTAATTACATAAAACTTGAAGATAAACGGTTTGTGCAAAACAGTATTGGTTTGCTAAGAGATGAACTTAATATCAATCTGGACATGCTTGTAGGCATGGCCAGCAACAATCCAGAACAACTTAAAAATTATTTTATGGGTACATTCAGCGTATGGAAATCTCGATACGAGAAGTTTCTACATGTTGATGCTGACGCCAAATCTACATTTAGTGCCATTGACGAGCTAATGTCTAATGATGGAAAAACTTTCAAGGATGTCCTAGACATATTGGCGAGAACAAGTCTTGGTGGTACAGGTGCCTTGATGGTGATAATGGGCGTATTGCTTGCAACTAGCACAGGCGTGGGATTGGCAACAGCCATATCAACTTATATTTTTGGAATCCCTTGGCTTAGTGTCGGCATATTAGTCATACCAGGTGCGATCTTGGCAGCGCTTTCCAGATACAAGCTTCGCGAAAACCATGCGATGAGTGCATCAGTCAAGATGGCGTACAATTACTTGAACGTCATCACAAGCACAAGCCACAATCGATAACATCGTGAAGGCAAGTCGGAGAGTTTGCAAAGCAGCGTCCCCACCGAACCAATGCCGATCCCGGCAGGGTAGGTTCAAGGTAGCATCCGTAGGTAGTTTTTCCTGATGCCCCAGGCAGGGCAAGGCGATGGGGTGACACGCGGACTCCGTCGTAATCGTGACCCCATAAAGCAAAAAGGCCACCGCAATGGGTAGCCTAAGTGCTTGATTTGTATGTTGGGGCGATGGATGGGAATCGAACCCACGACACCTGGAGCCACAATCCAGTGCTCTACCAACTGAGCTACCACCGCCACCGGGAAACCTGGAGTCACGTGCCCGATGGGAATTCATCTCGGCGCTCGTGAAGGCGCGAGATTATACCTAATCCCGGGGCAGACTCCAGCCCGTATTTGGCACAGCGCGGACGGCGAATCAGCCTCTGCTCAGCGCCGCGAACACTCCGCCGGTCAGGCGCGCCAGATCGGCCGGCGCCAGTTCGATCTCCAGCCCCCGCCGTCCGGCGCTCACGAACACGGTGTCGAATCCCCGGGCCGAGGCATCGATCACCGCGCGCAGCCGCTTCTTCTGCCCCAGGGGGCTGATGCCGCCGAGGACATAGCCGGTGGAGCGCTCCGCCGCCTTGTGTTCCGCCATGTCGCACTTCTTCGCTCCGAGGGCCGCCGCGCAGGCCTTCATGTCCAGCATGCCGGACACCGGCACCACCGCCACCGCCAGTTCCTTGCCGTCCAGGCTCACCACCAGGGTCTTGAACACCCGCGCCGGGGGCAGATCGAGCTTTACCGCCGCCTCCTCGCCGTAGGACTCGGCCTTGGGATCATGGGCATACTCGTGGACCTGGAAGGGCACCTTGGCCTGTCGGGCGGCGTTGATGGCGGGGGTCATCTTTGAGGAAGGGGAAGAGAACGGATTCGCGAAACATGGCGGCCAGGAAAGCATAACTCGCCGCGCCCTCCTTGGCCGGGTTTCACCGCCACGGCGGCGGTGTCATCGGGCGATACAATCCCGCCATGCCCTGCTCCTGCGACGACAGCTGTTCCATCGACCGCCTGCGCGAACGCCAGCGCGGCACCCTGCGCGCGGTGCTGGCCATCAACGCGGTGATGTTCTTCGTCATCGCGGCGGCCGCCCTCCATGGCGATTCCGCCGCGCTGCTGTCGGACAGCCTGGATAACCTGGGCGATGCCTTCACCTACGGCCTGAGCCTGTACGCCGTGTCCCGGGGCGCGGCGGTGAAGGCGCGGGTGGCGCTGTTCAAGGGCGCGCTCATCTTCCTGGGGGCCTGCGTGGTGGTCGGGCAGATCGTCCACCGGCTGATCGTGCCGGGGGTTCCCCTGTTCGAGATCATGGGCGCGTTCAGCCTGATCGGCCTGGCCGCCAACGGGCTGTGCCTGTTCCTGCTCTGGCGGCATCGCCACGAGGACGTGAACATGAGTTCCGTCTGGGAATGCTCCCGCAACGACATCGCCGCCAACCTGTCCGTGTTCGTCGCGGCGGGCGGGGTCTGGCTCACCGGTTCCGGCTGGCCGGACCTGGCGGTGGCCGGGATCCTGGCGCTGCTGCTGATGCGCTCCGCCTGGCGGGTGATCGGCAACGCCCGGGCCCAGATCCGGGCGGCGGGCTGAATCCCCCACACCCTCAACCCATGAAGTCACGCCCACCGTCATGAACACGGCAGCCACCGCCGGCCGCATCAGCCCCCTGCCCTATCTCGCGGACAGCGCCGAGTTGTTCGAGGCCATCGCCGACGAGCCCTGGGCGGTCTTCCTGGACAGCGGCCGGCCCCACTCCACCGCCGGGCGCATGGACATCCTGGCGGCGCGACCCCATGCCACCCTGGTCACCCGGGGCGGCATGACCGAGATTCGCCGCTCGGGTACGAGTCCCCTGGGCGACGCCAGCCTGTCCCCCGCCGACCCCTTCGAGCTGCTGCGCCGGGTCCTGGCGGCGGACGGGCGCGCGACGCCCCTGCCCTTCGCCGGCGGCGCCATCGGCTACTTTTCCTACGACCTGGCCCGGCGCATCGAGCGCCTGCCGGTTCGCGCCCTGGACGCGGAAGGCATTCCGGAAATGGCGGTGGGCATCTACGACTGGGCGGTGGTGGTGGACCACGAGGCGCAACGGAGCTGGCTGGTTTCCGCCGGCCGGGATCCCCGCGCCGCGGCGGACTGGGACGCGCTGCTCGCCCTGTTTTCCGAGCCGCCCCCGCCCGCGTCCCGGCAAGCCTTCCGGGTCACCGGGCCGGTGACCTGCAACCTGGACGCCGCCGCCTACCGGCGGGCCTTCGCCCGCATCCAGCGCTACATCGCCGCCGGCGACTGCTACCAGGTCAACCTGGCCCGGCGCTTCGCCGCCCCGGTGGCCGGCGATCATTGGTCGGGCTACCGGGCCCTGCGCCGGCTGAACCCCGCGCCCTATTCGGCCTATCTCAACCATCCCGCCGCGCGCATCCTGTCCTCGTCGCCGGAGCGCTTCCTGGAGGTGCGGCGGGGCCGGGTGGAAACCCGGCCTATCAAGGGCACCCGGCCCCGGGCCGCCGCCCCCGAGGCGGATGCCACCCTGGCCCGGGAACTGCGGGAAAGCGCCAAGGACCGGGCGGAGAACCTGATGATCGTGGACCTGCTGCGCAACGACCTGGGCAAGGTCTGCGCCCCGGGTTCCGTGGCGGTGCCCGGGCTGTTCGAGCTGGAAAGCTTCGCCACCGTGCACCACCTGGTCAGCACCGTCACCGGGCGGCTGGCCGAGGGACTGGACGCGGTGGCGCTGCTGCGGGCCGCCTTCCCGGGCGGTTCCATCACCGGCGCGCCCAAGCTGCGCAGCATGGAGATCATCGAGGAACTGGAGCCCCACCGGCGCGGCGTCTATTGCGGCGCCATCGGCTGGCTGGGCTTCAACGGCGACATGGACACCAGCATCGCCATCCGCACCCTGGTGTCCTCGGAGGGTCGCCTGCGGTTCTGGGCGGGCGGCGGCATCGTCGCCGACTCCACCTGGGAGGCGGAGTATCGGGAATGCCTGGACAAGGCCTCGGCCCCGCTGCGGCTGCTGGAAGAACATGGCGCGGCCGGCGGCGGGCTGGCGGCCAGTTGACCCGCCGGCCCCGGGGCTTCACGCCGCCGGCAGCACGACGCGGAAGCGGGTCACGCCGGCCTCGGAGGAGGCCGTGATGGAACCCCCGTGGGCGGCGACGATGGAGCGGGTGATGGCCAGCCCCAGGCCGGCGCCCTCGCCGCTGGCGCGGCGGGCGGGGTCGCCGGTATAGAAACGGTCGAACAGGCGGGGCAGGTGTTGGGCGGGGATCTCGCCCGGGTTGTCGACGCTGATCACGGCCTGGCCGGCCTCCCCGGCCAGGCGCACGCTGACCGTGCCGCCACGCCGGGTGTGGCGGATGGCGTTGGAGATCAGGTTGGACAGGGCGCGCTGCAGCATCAGCCGGTCGGCCGCGACATGGACCGCGCCCACCGCCTCCAGGCGCACGCCGGATTCCGCCGCCAGGGCCTCGTAGAACTCCAGCAGACGGGCAACCTCCCGGGCAAGATCGACCTCCTCCTTGCGCGGCGTCACCAGGCTGTTGTCGGCCTGGGCCAGGAACAGCATGTCGCCGATCATGCGCGCCAGGCGCTCGTATTCCTCCATGTTCGAGGCCAGCACCTCCCGATACTCCTCGGCCGAGCGGGCCCGGGTCAGGACCACCTGGGTCTGGGTCATGAGGTTGGACAGGGGTGTGCGCAGTTCGTGGGCGATGTCCGAGGAGAACTCGGACAGCCGCCGGAAGGAGTCCTCCAGGCGGGCCAGCATGGCGTTGAAGGCGGTGGTCAGGGCGTCGATCTCGGCCGGCACGCCGCTGGCCGGCAGGCGCTCGCCCAGGCGGCTGGCCGACAGGCGGGTGGCCAGTTGGGTCACCTGGCGCAACGGCCCCAAGCCGGCCCGGGTGGCGCCCCAGCCCAGGGCCGCGGTCAGCAGGGCGGCCAGGGCGGTGGCGATGGCCAGGGCGCGGTGGAAGTCGTCCATGAACTGGCGATGGTGGGAAATATCCAGGGCGATCACCACGGTATTGTCGGCGCCGGCGCTGTCCGACAGTCGGGCGGACAGGCCGCGAAATTCCCGTCCCGCCGCCGACCAGGTGGCCCAGCGCGTGGCCTCCGGCCCATCGCCGGCCGCCAGGTCGGCGGGATATTCCGCCCCGCCATAGCTGAACCAGCGCCGCCCATCCGCCGCCCGCACCGTGACCGACAGGTGATGATGCCCCACCAGGGCGGCCGCCATGCGCTCGGACAGGGCCTCCTGGCCCCGCGCCCCGGCGAACAGCGCGCGCAGCAGGGTGAGCTTGCCCTCCATCTCGTGCCGGTCCATCTCCTGGAAGTGGCTTTCCACCGAGCGCTCCACCACCCAGCCCAGCCCCAGCAGCACGGCGGCCGCGCCGGCGGCGAACAACAGGCTGATGCGGGCGGTGAGGGAGAGGGTTTTCATTTCTCCTCCAGCACGTAGCCCATGCCGCGCACGGTGTGGATCAGCCTGGGCTCGAAATCGTCGTCGACCTTGGCGCGCAGGCGGCGCACCGCCACGTCGATGACATTGGTGTCCGAATCGAAATTCATGTCCCAGACCTGGGAGGCGATGAGGGAGCGGGGCAGGACCTCGCCCTGGCGCCGCAGCAGCAGTTCCAGCAGGGCGAATTCCTTGGCGGTGAGTTCGATCCGCTGGCCGCCGCGTCGCACCCGCCGGCGCAACAGGTCCATCTCCAGATCCGCCACCGTCAGCACGCCGGACTCCGGCGCGTTGCGTCCCCGCCGCAGCAGGCTGCGGACCCGGGCCAGCAGCTCGGCGAAGGCGAAGGGCTTGACCAGGTAATCGTCGGCCCCCAGTTCCAGCCCCCGCACCCGGTCGTCCACCTGGTCGCGGGCGGTCAGGAACAGCACCGGCATGTCCCGGCCGGCCTGGCGCAGCCGGGACAGCACCTGCCAGCCGTCCAGGCCCGGCAACATCACGTCCAGGATGACCAGGTCATAGTGCCCCGTGCTGGCCAGATGCAGGCCGTCCGGGCCGTCCCGCGCCAGGTCCGCCAGCAGGCCGGCCTCGGTGAGGCCCTGCTTCAGGTAATCGCCCGTCTTGGGCTCGTCCTCGACGATCAGGATCTTCATCGCTTGGTCCCAATGGTCCCCGGGGAAATCAGCACGGGCCCATTGTGCCCGCGCCGTGCCCGACATCACCAGCGGCGGGCCGGATTACACATTTGTAATGCGGGCGTCAGGCGGGTGTCGTCCCGCCGCGCGCAGGATCGCGTCCATCCAACGCGGAATGCCGTGATGAAAGCCTCGATCGCCCTGCTGCTTGCCCTCCTGCTCGGCCAGCTTGCCAGCCCGCCTGTCCGGGCCGGCCCCCTGGCCGTCGCCCTGGAGCAGGCCTGGGCCCGTCATCCCCAGGCCGGCGCCGATCCGGCGCTGGAGGAGGAGGCCCGCGCCCGGGCCCAATTGGCCGCCGCCGTGACGCCGGGGCCGGCCGCCGTGTCCCTGTCCGGCCTGAGTGATCAGGTGGGCAACGACCGGGGCAAGCGGGAATGGGAAGTCGAACTGGCGGTTCCCCTGTGGCTGCCGGGCCAGAAACTGGCGCGGGGGGCGGAGGCCGATGCCGGTCTGGCCGAGGTGGCCGCCCAGCGCCAGGCCCGGCGCCTGCAACTGGCCGGCGAGGTGCGCGAGGCCTGGTGGGCCCTGGCCGCCGCCCGCGCGACGCGGGACCTGGCCCAGCGCCGCCTGGCCGGCGCCCGCGCCCTGGAGTCGGACGTGGCGCGGCGCTACCGCGCGGGCGACCTGGCCCGGGTGGACGCCAACCTGGCCGGCAACGAACGGCTGGCGGCGGAAACGGAAACCCTGGAAGCGGAAGCGGCCCTGGCGCGGGCGGAGCTGGCCTGGCGCAAGCTGACCGGCGCGCCCGCCCCGGCCCGGCTGGAAGCGGAAGCGCCCTTGCCCGTCCGCCCCGACTCGGGCAAGGACGAACACGGCCAACAGGGCGACCATCCACAACTTGCCGCCCTGGGCGCCGCCGCCCGGCTTGCCCATGCCAGGCTGAAGATGGCCGGCGAAACCCGCCGGGACGCGCCGGAACTGGCCATGCGCGTGCTGCGGGAACGCTCGGACGCCAATGATTCCTACGGCAACAGCCTGGGCATCAAGCTGACCATCCCCCTCAGCGCCGACGCCCGCGTGCGCCAGGCCGATTCAGCCGCCAGGGCCGACGCCGTCCGGGCCGACGCCGAGCTGGCCCTGGCCCGGCTGGCCCTGGAGCGGGAAGCGGAGGGCGCGCGGCATCAGGTCGAAATGGCCGAACGCCAGCTCGACCTGACGCGGGAACGCCAGGCCCTGATCGCCGACAACCTGGCCCTGGCGGAGAAGGCCTTCGCCCTGGGCGAATCGGACCTGGCCACCCTGTTGCGGACCCGCGCCGCCGCCCTGGAGGCCGAGGCCGCCGCCAGCCGGCTGCGAATCGCCCGGGACGCGTCCGTCTCCCGCCTGTTGCAAGCCCTGGGAGTCATGCCGTGAAGCACGCCCACATCCTGCCGCCCACATCCTGCCCGCCCACGCCCTGCCCATCCTGATGCTGGCCACCGCCACCGCCTGGGCCCACGAGGGCCACGACCATGGCCCCGCCGTCCCGGAAATCCGGGTGGAGGCCGCCCCCCGCGCCACCGCCGAGAGCGAGGAATTCGAACTGGTGGCCGTGCTGGAGGGAGGCAAGCTGCAGCTCTACCTGGACCGCTACGCCAGCAACGAGCCCGTCGCCGGCGCCGGCATCGAGGTGGAAAGCGGCGCCTTCAAGGGGCTGGCCAAGGCGGTGGCGCCCGGGGTCTACACCCTGCCCGGCGAGGCCTTCGCCAAGCCCGGCAAGCACCCCCTGACCATCGGCGTCCAGGCCGGGGAAAGCGCGGACCTGCTGGCGGCGACCCTGGAGGTGCCCCAGCCGGCCACGACGGCGAGTTCGGACGCCCCGGCCCCCTGGCAGGCGTGGTGGGGGATTGTGTTGTCGGGTTTGGCGGGATTGACCGCGCTGGTTTTCGTCCTCTCCCGCCTGCGCGAACGGGCCGGGGCGAGAGGATTCTTTTCCCGGAGTGGCGACCCCGCGCGGCACAAGTCCCCCACCCCAACACCTCCCCCGCCCGCCGGAGAGGGGCCAAAGGACAATCCATCATGAATGCGAACCGACTCCCGCCGCTGGCCCTGGTCGCCTGCATCGCGCTGACCCCCATGGGCCTGTTCGCCCATGGCGGCGAAGACCACAGCCACGAAGCCGCGCCGGCCCAGGTCGCGGTGACCGATCCCGGCAAGCCTCGCCGCCTCGCCGACGGCGGCCTGTTCGTGCCCAAGGCGGCGCAGCGGCAACTGGGCCTGCGCACCCAGCCGGTAGCCATGGCCGACCTGGCCGCCACGCTGGCATTCAATGGCCGGGTGATCGCCGACCCCAATGCCGGCGGCCGGGTCCAGGCCACCCAGGGCGGCCGCGTCGAACCCGGGCCCCGGGGCCTGCCCACCCTGGGGCAGAAGGTCATCAAGGGGCAGGTGCTGGCCTGGCTGCGGCCGACCACGGGCAACATCGAACGCGGCAACCAGCGGGCCCTGCTGGCGGAGCTGGCGGCCCAGATCGCCCTCACCGAGGCCAGACTGAATCGCTATGCCCAACTGGAAGGCGCCATCCCGGGCAAGGAGATCGAGGCGGCGCGCATCGAACTGGCCGCCCTGAAGCAACGCAAGACCGCCATCGGCGCCGGCCTGGACAGCGCCGAAGCCCTGACCGCGCCGGCCTCCGGGGTCGTCAGCGCCGCCCACGTGGTGGCCGGCCAGGTGGTGGAGGCGCGGGAGGTGCTGTTCGAGATCGTCGATCCGGCGCGCCTGGCCGTCGAGGCCCTGGCCTACGATCCGGCCCAGGCGGCGGGCATCACCGCCGCCAGCCTGGATCTGCCCGGCGGCGGCACGGCCCTCGCCTTCGTCGGCGCCGGGCGGCAATTGCGGGAACAGGCCTTGCCGCTGCTGTTCCGGGTGCGCTCGGGAAACGCCGCCCTGGCCGTGGGCATGCCGGTCAAGGTCATCGCCCGCACCGCCGCCACCACCCGGGGCGCCGCCGTGCCCCTGGCGGCGCTGGGCCGGGGCGCCGGCGGCGAGACCACGGTCTGGGTCAAGCTGGCGCCGGAACGCTTCGCGCCGCGCCGGGTGGAAGTTCGCCCCCTGGACGGGGAACGGGTGACGGTCACCGCCGGCCTCGAAGAGGGCGAGCGCGTGGTGGTGGGCGGCGCCAGCCTGCTCGGCCAGGTGCGCTGATCGCCCATGTTCGACGCCCTCCTCCACGCCAGCCTGAAGCAGCGCGCCATCGTCCTGGGCGCGGCCATCCTGCTCATGGCCTACGGCGTGCTCACCGTGCGGCAGATGCCGGTGGACGTATTCCCCGACCTGAACAAGCCCACCGTCACCCTGATGACCGAGGCCGGGGGCATGGCGCCGGAGGAGGTGGAACAGCGCGTGAGCTTCCCCGTCGAATCCGCCATGAACGGCATGCCCGGCGTGACCCGGGTGCGCTCGGTGTCCGGGGTGGGGCTGTCCATCGTCTATGTGGAATTCGAGTGGGGCAGCGACATCCACCTCAACCGCCAGCAGATCGCCGAGCGCCTGAACCTGGTGCGGGAACAACTGCCCCCGGGCATCGTGCCGCAAATGGGGCCCATCTCGTCCATCATGGGCGAGATCCTGCTCATCGCCCTGCCCCTCAAACCCGCCGCCGACCCGGACACGGCCAGCCCGATGCGGGTGCGGGAATACGCCGACTGGGTGGTGCGCCCGCGCCTGCTGACGATCCCCGGCGTCGCCCAGGTCACGCCCATCGGCGGCGAGGTGCGCCAGTACCGGGTGGAGTTGCGGCCGGAACAGTTGCGGGCCCTGGGCGTGGAACGGGACAAGCTGGAAGCGGCCCTGGCCGATTTCGGCGCCAACACCAGCGGCGGCTTCCTCGAGGCCCGGGGCCGCGAATACCTGATTCGCCAGATCGGCCGCAGCACCCGCATCGAGGATCTGCAAAACCTGGTGGTGGCGGTGCGGGATGGCCAGCCCATCCCGCTGAAGCAGGTGGCGGAGGTGAAGCTGGCGCCGGCCATCAAGCGCGGCGACGCCGGCTACGGCGGCGAGCCGGCGGTGATCCTGTCGGTGCAGAAGCAGCCCGGCGCCGACAGCGTGGCCCTCACCCGCCAGGTGGAACAGGCCATCGCCGAACTGTCCCGTTCCCTGCCGGCGGGGATCGACGCGCCCCGCTTCCTGTTCAAGCAGGCCACCTTCATCGAGCACGCGGTGACCAACGTGGAGCATGCCCTGCGCGACGGCGCCATCCTGGTGGCGGTGATCCTCTTCCTGTTCCTGCTCAACGCCCGCACCACCTTCATCTCCCTGATGGCCATCCCCATGTCCCTGCTGGTGACCGCCCTGGTGTTCCGCTACTTCGGCCTGTCCATCAACACCATGACCCTGGGCGGCCTGGCCATCGCCATCGGCGAACTGGTGGACGACGCGGTGGTCGGAGTGGAGAACGTGTTGCGCCGGCTCAAGCAGAACCGAGCTTCAGCGGCGCCGCGGCCGGTGGCGGAAGTCATCGCCGCCGCCACCCTGGAGGTGCGTTCCGCCATCGTCTACGCCACCTTCATCATCGTCCTGGTGTTCGTGCCCCTGTTCGCCCTGCCGGGCATCGAGGGCCGCCTGTTCACCCCCCTGGGCGTGGCCTACATCGTTTCCATCCTGGCCAGCATGCTGGTGTCCCTGACCCTGACGCCGGTCATGGCCTATTACCTGCTGCCCAGGATGAAGCGTCTACACAACGGCGACAGCCCCCTGGTGACGCGGCTCAAGGCCTGGGACACCCGCCTGCTACGCTGGTCCTTCCGCCACGGCCGCGCCCTGCTGGCCTCGGCCCTGGTGGTGGTGGCGCTCGCCGCCGCCAGCGTGCCCTTCTTCCCCCGCGCCTTCCTGCCGCCCTTCAACGAGGGCACCCTGACCATCAACCTCCTGCTCAACCCGGGCACCGCCCTGTCCGAATCCAACCGCGTCGGCGCCCTGGCCGAGCGCCTGATCGCGGCGGTGCCCGAGGTGACCCAGGTGGGCCGTCGCACCGGCCGGGCGGAACTGGACGAGCACGCCGAGGGCGTGCACTACGGCGAGATCGACGTGGACCTGCGGGAATCCGAGCGGGACCGGGAGGCGGTCATCCAGGACATCCGCGCCCGGCTTTCCACCCTGCCGGCGGCGGTCAGCATCGGCCAGCCCATCTCCCACCGCCTGGACCACCTGCTCTCCGGCGTGCGCGCCCAGATCGCCCTGAAGATCTACGGCGACGACCTGGGCACCCTGCGCGGCCTGGCCGGCGACCTGCGCGAGCGGCTGGCGACCATCCCCGGCCTGACGGACCTGCAGGTGGAAAAGCAGGTGCTGATTCCCCAGATCAAGATCCACCTGGATTACGAGGCCGCCGCCCGCCACGGCGTGGCCCCGGGCGCCCTGCTGCGCGCCCTGGAGCAAATGATCGAGGGCGAGCGCGTCACCGAGATCGTCGAGGGCGGCGAGGGCGGCTCCCGCCGCTTCGACCTGGTGCTGCGGCTGCCGGAGGGCGAACGCGACATCCGCGCCCTGGAAGGCCTGCTCATCGAGACCCCGCTCGGCCATGTGCCCCTGTCGCGGCTGGCCCGCATCGAGGAGGGCGAGGGGCCGAACCAGATCGGCCGGGAAAACGCCCGCCGCCGCATCGTGATTTCCGCCAACAGCGACGGCGGCGACCTGTCCCGGGTGGTCGCCGACCTGCGCGCCCTGCTCGCCGCCACGCCGCTGCCGCAAGGCTATTTCACCGCCCTGGAGGGCCAGTTCCAGGCCCAGGAGCAGGCCGCCCGGCTGATCGCCGTGCTGGCCCTGGTGTCCCTCGCCATGATTTTCCTGGTGCTCTACAGCCGCTACCGCTCCGCCGTGCTCACCCTGATCATCATGGGCAACATTCCCCTGGCCCTGGTGGGCAGCGTCGTCGCCCTGTGGATTTCCGGCCAGCCCCTGTCGGTGGCGGCCCTGGTGGGCTTCATCACCCTCACCGGCATCGCCACCCGCAACGGCATCCTGAAGATCAGCCACTACATCAACCTGTGCGCCCGGGAAGGCGAACGCTTCGGCCAGGACATGATCGTGCGCGGCTCCCTGGAGCGCCTGACCCCGGTGTTGATGACCGCCCTGGTGGCCGCCTTCGCCCTGGCGCCCCTGCTGCTGTCCGCCGACGCCCCCGGCAAGGAGGTGCTGCACCCGGTGGCGGTGGTGATCTTCGGCGGCCTGATCAGCTCCACCCTGCTCGACACCCTGCTGACGCCGGTGATGTTCTGGCTGTTCGGCGAAAAACCCCTGCGCCGCCTGCTGGCCGAGAAGGCCGGCGCCGACGCTTATTGATCCCACCATCGATCCACCACGAAGGAGTCACTTCATGAAACGCGCGCTTTTCTCCCTCCCGCTTTTTCCTCTCCTCCTCGCCGCCCTGCTGGCCCAGCCGGTGCTTGCCCACGACGACCACGGCAAACCCCAGTGGGGCGGCGTGGTGGCCGACGCCGGCGATTTCCAGGCCGAACTGGTGATCAAGGGCGGCCAGGCCAAGATCTACCTGAGCCTGCACACCGACATGCTGCCCAGCCAGGGGGCCAGCGGCAAACTCACCCTGCTGGCCGGCGGCAAGAAGGAGGAACTGGTCCTGCAACCGGTCTCCGACAGCGCCCTGGGCGCGAAAACCGCCCTCGCGTCGGGCAAGGGCGCCAAGGCGGTGGCGGTGATCCAGCTCCCCGGCAAGGCGCCCGCCACCCTGCGCTTCGCCGTCAAATAGCCGCCGGGGGCCGCCCGGCAGATGGGCGTAGGCGGGCTCGCTCGCCAGGCGCCCGTCCACCAGGGCGCCGCCCACGGTGAAGTGGTAGATGTCCTGGAAGCGGGGCATGTCCTCCGGCCCCGTGGCGATGCCGAGGGCGTCATGGGCCACGTCGTCGAAATAGCAGCCGATGCCGGTGCCCTGGAGCCCGGCGGCCTCGGCCTCCAGGTAAAGGGCGTGGCCCAACATGCCCGCTTCCCAAAAGCGCTGGCGATACAGCCAGGGCCGCCGCGGCGTGATCTCGTTGAAGTCGGCCAGCATGGCCAGGGAAAAGGCGGAATCGCCGGCGATGTCCTGTCGGCAGGCGACGAAGGCGGCGAACTGGCGCGTATCCAGGGGCGCCAGCAGATACAGCGGCAGATGTTCCGGACAGCCGGGAGGACGAACCCAGAGCCAGTCCGGGCGCATGGCGGCGGCCAGGGCCGGGCGCTGTTCCGGATCGCGGACCAGGCAATAGACGCCCGCCTCCAGGCCCGTCACCCGGTGCGCGAACAACACCGGATGCACCCGGGGCGGGGTGGCTGACAGGGACCAGGGCGGCTGGCCGGGCCGGGGCAGCAGGGCATCCAGCAGCCGATAGAAGGCCGCCGCATCCAGGCCGGTGACGCCATCGAAGGCCTGGGCGGAACGCCGGCGGCGGATCAGGACGGAAGCCGGTTCCTGGCAAACCGGGGCCAGGGGCGGCGGCATGGCCCGCGCGTCGGCCGACGCTTCAAGGAGCGATTCCACGCCGGCGGGGCGACGAGTGGCCGCCGCCACCTCGGGGATGTCGGGCCAGTCCCGGTGATCCCGGCTGAGGCTGTTGGCCTGACCGCGCCATTCGACGCCTCGCATCATGGCCAGCACCGCCCCGGCGGCGGGCGGGTGCCCCGGGCCTACCCAGACCAGGGCTTCCACCGCTTCCGCCTCGGCCCCCGGGAAATCCGCGTCCCGGTCCACGCCGGTGAGGGCCGCCACCTGATCGTCCCCCCAGTCGTCCAGCCGCCTGACCGGCCAGCCCAGGGCGGCGGCGGCATAGGCGATGGCCGCCAGGGCATGGCCGCAATCGTGCTGGCAATAGCGGAAGGCGCGCATGCCGTACTTCCAGGCCTCGCGCCAGTGGATGCCGGTCAGGGCCAGCAGGACCCCGCCGGACCAGGCCAGGGGCGCCGCCGCCCGGCGCTCCAGGCTGTGGTCCTCGGGCCGGTAGTGATAGACCCCCGCCGCCAGCCCGGGCAGGTCGGGGCAGATCAGGTAGGCCTCGGTGGGGTGCAGGTTGCCGCTGGAAGGGTTGCAGCGCAGGGCCCAGCGGCTGCCGCCCTGGGACTTCCAGGCCGCCAGTCCCAGGGACAGTTGCAGCAGCGGCCCCAGGGTTTCCAGGGCGAAGCGCCGGGCCGGCACCCCGCCCGGCCGGAACAGGTCGTCCCAGCGGGCGGCGGTCTCGCCCGCCAGCAGGGGCAATTCCACCCGTGGCGCCCCGGCGAAGCGGCGGAAGGGATCAGGCTGGCTGGCCCAGTCCAATCCCCCCGGCCCGGGGGCATAGCGCTGGGGATGGTGTTTGGAACGCTGGTGGTAGGCGAGCGCCGGATCCATGGTCCGTCTCCTGCATGGGATGTGCGGAAGCGCCATGATCCCGCGTTTCGCGCCATCGGGGGCGGCCGATGGGGTCGCCGATGAAGCGGGTGATGGCTCGGGCGATGGCGCGGGGGTGGGGGAGCGAGGCTTCCTGACCGGCTTCCAACCGCCGAGTTCAGGCTGAAATCCCCAGCTTGGTTGGCCTGCCCGACAGGGATCGAACCTGTAACCCCCAGCTTAGAAGGCTGGTGCTCTATCCAATTGAGCTACGGGCAGATCGGGGTCCCGGTCGATCGGAAGGCCGAGGCTGGGAAGGGATCGCGGCGGTGACCAGGATCATGATCGTGGTCGGGGTGAGAGGATTCGAACCTCCGACATCTTGCTCCCAAAGCAAGCGCGCTACCGGGCTGCGCTACACCCCGACTGGGGCCGGGGAATGTAACCAGCCCCCCGTTAAAAAGCAACGCTGGAACAATGGCCTTGGCTAGAATAACCCGCTTCGCCAACGCCCCTTACGCCGCCATGACCGCACGCATCCTCGACGGAAAATCCATCGCCGACGCCCTGCTCCAGGACATCAAACGCCAGGTTGCGGAACGGGCCGCCGCCGGACTGCGCATTCCCGGCCTGGCGGTGATCCTGCTGGGCGGCGACCCGGCCTCCAGCATTTACGTGCGCAACAAGCGCCGGGCCTGCGAAACGTCCGGGGTTCTGTCCATTTCCCACGACCTGCCGGCCAGCACCACCCAGGCCGAACTGCTGGCCCTGATCGGCCAGTTGAACGACGACCCCACCGTGGATGGCATCCTGGTCCAGGCCCCCCTGCCGGCCCACATCGACGACAAGGCCGTGGTGGAAGCCATTCGCGTGGACAAGGACGTGGATGGCTTCCACCCCTGCAACATCGGCCGCCTGGCCGTGCGCGAGCCCATGCTGCGCTCCTGCACCCCCTACGGCGTGATGAAGCTGCTGGAAGCCACCGGCGAACCCCTGCGCGGCAAGCACGCCGTGGTGGTGGGCGCCTCCAACCACGTGGGCCGTCCCATGGCCCTGGAACTCCTGCTGGCCGGCTGCACCGTCACCGTCTGCCACTCCGCCACCCGCGACCTGCCCGGCCACGTGGCCCAGGCCGACCTGGTGGTGGCCGCCGTGGGCAAGCCGGAAATGGTGAAGGGCGCCTGGATCAGGGAAGGCGCCATCGTCATCGACATCGGCATCAATCGCCTGGACAGCGGCAAGCTGGCGGGCGACGTGGAATTCGCCGCGGCATCCGAGCGGGCGTCCTGGATCACCCCCGTCCCCGGCGGCGTCGGTCCCATGACCGTGGCCACGCTGCTGCAGAACACTCTGGAAGCGGCGTTGCGGCACGCGCCCTGACTCGCCGTCAATAAAAGCGCGCCACGCCATCGGCGTTCGGCGAGTCTGGCGCGACTCCGCCTCAAGTGAACGACTTGAGCGCAACGCGGACTAATCCGGTTCACCCCAGCCCGGAAAGGAACGCCTGATGCACCCCGAACAACAACAAGCCATCCTCACCATCGCCCTGCTCGCCGCCTTTGCCGACGGCGCCAACGCCGAACGGGAGCGCGAACAGATCCGCCGTCTGGCCGAATCCCTGGCTGAAACCGAAGGCGCGCCCGATCTGCCCGCCCTGTACCAGAAGGTGCTGCTGAAGCAGGCCAGCCTGGCGGACACTGCCGCCGTCCTGCCCGACCCGTCGCTGCGGCAACTGGCCTACGAGATGGCGGTGGGCGTGTGCGACGCCGACGGCCACGCCAACGAAGCGGAACGCCGCTTCCTGGCCGAACTCGCCACCGTCCTGGGGCTGGAAGCCGCCGTCACAGACCCCCTGCGCGCCGAAGCCGAGGCCATGGCCGATCTGGCGGAATCGGCCGCGCCCCGCATCTCCACCACCCTCTCCACCACCATCGACGCCACCACGTCCGGACCGGTGGTGGCCTCGGTGCCCAACGTGCCGGACAGCGCGCTGGACAAATCCATCCTCAACCACGCCATCCTCAACGGCGCCCTGGAACTGCTGCCCCAATCCTGGGCCTCCATGGCCATCATCCCGCTCCAGATCAAGATGGTGTACGGCATCGGCAAGGCCCACGGCCACGAACTGGACCAGGGCCACATCCGCGAACTGCTGGCCACCCTGGGCGTGGGCCTCACCTCCCAATACCTGGAACAGTTCGGCCGCAAGCTGCTGGGCGGCCTGCTCGGCAAGGCGGCAGGCGGATTGGCAGGTAAATGGGCCGGCAAGATCGGCGGCGGCGCCACCGGCATGGCCTTCTCCTTCGCCACCACCTACGCCCTGGGCCAGGTGGCCAAGCGCTACTACGCCGGCGGCCGCCAGATGAACGCCCAGGTTCTGCGCGACAGCTTCCAGAACCTGCTCGGCCCGGCCAAGGCCATGCAGGAGCAGTACCTGCCCCAGATTCGCCAGAAGGCCGGCAATCTGGACATGGGCCAGATCATGAACATGGTGCGCGGGGGTTGAATTTCATGTTCGGCAGAGGCGGGCAACCTCGCGGGCAGCATCGGCCTTTAACCTAGTGTCTCAACCCATAAGTTTCGCTATGTTCGACGCGCCCCGCATCGCCGATTGCTTTGTCGCTCATCCTCGCCATAGCTACGGCTATGGCTGCGGTTCGCTTCGCGCACTCGGCGCGCGGATGCGCGTCTCGGCATGCACGCAAACTTATGGGTTGAGACACTAGAAACCTCAGTTGGACGCACCCGAGTGTGCGGTTTTCGCGTTGTCTAGCAAGGCGTGACGACGCAGCGGGGCTGGCCCCGCAAGGAGGAGCAACGCCGCCAGGCGACGCGAAAACCGTGCAATCGGGTGCGTAGTGGCCCCACCCAATGGGTGAGCGCCAACGGAGGTGCAAACGACAGCCACCGTGCGACTTCACGAGGGCCAAGGAGCGGTCAACTGAGGTTTCTAGCCCGGATGTTTCATGAATTTGCCCGATGATCGCGCAGAGACTTGTTCGTAATGGGGATTTTGAGAAGGAGCGGCGTAGTGATTCATACGCCCGACTGAGCGGGATTTCCTGTACGGACAAGGGGCAAGCGAGGGCGCGTGAGGATTCATGAAACATTCGGGCTAATATGATCGAACCATGCACCTGCTGATCATCGAAGACGACCGCACCATTGCGGAGAACCTCTACGAGTACCTCGAGTCGCGTGGCCATCAGTGTGACTACGCGGACTGCCTGGCGACCGCCTCGCGGCTGCTTGACGAGCAGGTGTTCGAAGCCGCGGTGCTCGACCGCAACCTGCCTGACGGCGACGGCCTTGCCCTGGCACGCCGTCTGCGAGCCAAAGGCAATCCCCTGCCTCTGTTGATCCTGACTGCGCGCGATACCCTGGAAGACAAACTGCTTGGCTTCGATGCCGGGGGGGACGACTACCTGGTCAAGCCCTTTGCCCTGCAGGAGGTGGAAGCTCGTCTAGCGGCGCTGGCAAGACGCAGCGGCGCGCGCAAGACGGACGGCATCCTGCGCCTGGGCGCGCTGGAATATGACAGCGCGGCCAAGGCGGTGCGTTTCGCCGGTCGGGCGCTGCAACTGCCGCCGAAAGCGCTGCGGCTGGTCGCGGAACTGTTGTCGCAGCCCAACCGGGTGTTCTCGCGGCGCGAGCTGGAGATCGCGATCTGGGGCCACGAGCAGGAGTCCAACGACAATCTGCGCAGCGTCCTGTACACGCTGCGGCGTGCCATTGGCGAAGGCGTCGGCATTGAAGTGGTGAATATCCATGGCATCGGATACAAGCTCATCTGCCGTTAGAGCGGGCCTGCGCCCGGCTTCCCGTCGGTGGTTGCCATCAAGCATGCGGATGCGCATTGCCGTATCGATATCTGCCGCCTTGCTGTTGCTGATACTCGGCCAGGCCATCGCTCTCCTGATGACGTATGAAGAAATGGAGCAGGACTTCATCGACGAAATTCTCGGCGGCCAGCTTGCCTACAGCATCGAGATTTCCCGCGATTCCCCCGAACTGGCCCTTCCCAATACGCCGGCCATGAAACTTTACCGGCTGGTGTCTGGCGCACCCCTGCCCGCTGCATTACCACCTGCGCTCGCGGACTTTCCGGTCGGCAATCACGAATTTCGCGATGGCGATCGCGAATATCAGGTCGCGATCCGCGAAGCAAATGGATCGCGCTACATTCTGCTCTACGACTGGTCGGAGACTGAAGCCCGGGAAGCTGCGTTCAGCACGGTGGTGATTGTCAGCGCGCTCAGCCTGTGTGTATTGGCGGTGATTCTGATGTACGCCATTGCCGGTCGCCTGACACTGGGGCTCAAAACCCTGGCCTCCCGGGTCGTGAAGGGACGTGGTGACACGCCGTTCGTGCAGCCAGACATGGAGTCTGAACTGCTTGCCGTGGCGCAGGCGCTGGACGCCGCCGAAATGCGCCAGACCGAGTTGCTGGCGCGTGAGCGTGACTTCAGCGCCAACCTGTCGCACGAACTACGCACTCCTCTGGCCGGCATTCGCAGCGATGCCGAAATGCTCGCTACCAACGAAGCCTTGCCCGACGGCGTGCGGCGGCGCGCGGCAAGGATCATTACCGCCACCGACAATACGACGCAGTTGGCCGAAACACTATTGCTGCTGGCCCGCGAGGCGCGCCCGCAGCTGCTGGATGCGGTGAACGTGGCCGATGCGGCTCGCCGCGCCTGGGGCGTCATCCAAAGCCAGTCGACCAAACCGGTCAAGCTCGAACTTCAGATACCGGAGTCGGCGGTGTTGCAGGCAGATTCAGCGCTTTTGCAAATAGTTCTGCGCAATTTGCTGGCGAACGCGTTGCGGCACGGCGAGGGGCTGGGGGTGAGCTGCGTGCTGGAGGGCAGCCGGCTGTCCGTGCAGGATCGCGGCCCCGGCCTCCCGGAAGGCGACCCGGATCGGATTTTCCAACGCTTCCATCGTCGCGGCCAGAAGCCGGGTCACGGCCTCGGCCTCGCGCTCGTCAAGCACATCTGCGCGGCTTGTGGTTGGTCGGTGCGGGCATTCAACCGACCTGGCGGCGGCGCTTCCGTCGAAGTGGACTTCGGCGCGGCCGTCAATCCCTGACGGCCGTTTCCCGGGGCGATATTCGCGCCCCGGCATCACAATTTCCTCACTTTTCGCTCACTGATTCCTCACGGCGGCAAGCCTAGATTGCGGAGGTCATCCGCAAACAAGCACCGCAATGAAGGAATCCAGACTCGCACTGACCCCAGCCCTCGGCAACGGCACATGCTGTCAACCGCTGTCCAAAATCCTGGATTCGGTGACCACCAGACTGTGGCGGGCTTGCTGTGGCTGGCGGCCGGAGATCAGCCAGGAAGCGCTGTTGGTGGCTGTGCTGCTGTTTTTTATTTTCACCGGCAACTCCCCCTTCTGGAAAGCCCTCCTGGCCGACCGCTCCCTGGCCGATGCGACCAGCTGGGGCTATGCGCTGGCAGTGGGGGCCGGAATTGCCGCGCTGCAGTTCATCATCTTCGCCCTGTTCCTGAACCGCTGGACGGCGAAGCCGCTGCTCGGCCTGCTGATCGTGATATCCGCTTTCGCCAGCTTCTACATGGACAAATTCGGCATCTACCTCAACCCCGAGATGCTGCGCAACGTGCTGCGCACCGACGTCGCCGAAGCGCGCGAGCTACTCACCCTCGATCTCCTGCAGCATCTGCTGCTGTTCGCCGTGCTGCCGCTGGCCATCCTGCATCGCCTGCGCCTGCGCCGGCGCAGCCTCGGCCGCGGCATCTTGCTGCGCAGCGGGGCGATCCTTCTTGCGGCAATGATCGGTACCGGCGCGCTGGCGCTGGTGTTCAAAGACTTTGCCGCGCAGATGCGCAATCACAAGGAAATTCGTTACCTGATCACGCCGACCAACGCCGTATATTCGCTCGGCCGGGTACTGGTCAAGGATGCGAAGGGCGCGCCGCAGCCGCGACGCCCGATCGGCACCGATGCCGTGCTCGCACCGAACTGGCAGCAGCGAGACAAGCCGGTGCTGTTCGTGCTGGTTGTGGGCGAGAGTGTCCGCGCGGCGAACTGGGGGCTGAACGAACACAGCCCGCATCCGACCACCCCTGAACTGGCGCAGCGCGATGTGATCAACTTTGCCGATGTGGACAGTTGTGGCACCAACACTGAAGTCTCCGTCCCCTGCCTGTTCTCGATGCAAGGGCGGCGCAACTACGACGAGGACGCAATCCGGGGCAGTGAATCCCTTTTGCACGTCCTGCAGCGCGCCGGCCTGAAAGTGGTCTGGCGCGACAACCAGTCTGGCTGCAAAGGCGTATGCGACGGCCTGGAAGTACAGCGGCCCGATCCGGCGGCGAGCCCAGCCCTGTGCGATGGCGATCGCTGCCTGGACGAAGCCCTGCTGCAGGGTGCAGAAGGCTTGCTGCGCGACACCCACGGCAACCTGGTACTGGTGCTGCACCAGTTGGGCAACCATGGCCCGGCTTACTACAAGCGCTACCCGGTGGAGTTTCGCCGCTTCACCCCAACCTGCGACACTGACGATCTCAGCCGTTGCTCGCGTGAGGAAATCGCCAATAGCTACGACAACGCGGTGCTCTATACCGACCATGTGTTGGCCAGAACCATCGATATGCTGAAATCGCAGCAGGCGCATTACGACACTGCCTTGCTGTACGTCTCCGATCACGGTGAGTCGCTCGGCGAGAAGGGATTGTTTCTGCATGGCATGCCCTATGCCATCGCACCCAGCGAACAGACAAAAGTACCGATGGTGATGTGGTTCTCGCCGGGATATGCGAAAAGCTTCGGACTCGATCTCGCCTGCCTGCAACGGCGCGCCCGACAACCGGCGTCACATGACAACGTGTTCCACTCGATACTCGGCCTGCTCGACGTGCGCACCGGGGTGCGGGATCCATCCATGGATCTGTCGGCAACCTGCCGGAGCTGATCGCAAATGTCCGACACACCAGCCACCTCGGCACCTGTCCGCCCGTTTTCAACCGCGCCCTCCTGGATGGCGATGCAGGCGCTGTGGCTGCTGATGGTCGCCGGGGTTTTGCTGTGGGTGTTACCGAGGACGCCACTCACGGTGCGCGACTCCTGCACGCCGATGCGAACGGCACGTTGCGGGTTATCCACGAACATCTGCGTTCCGGGCAGACCATCCTGTCCGTAGCGCCCGGCCTGCTGCTCGTGGCCAAGCAGGGGCGCAGGCGCATCCTCGAAATCAGCCGTAATCCTTCAGGTAAGCCATGACATGTCCGCAACGCCCTTGATCCCATCCAGCCAGGTTCGCGTCGGCCTGCCGCAACACATTGCGTACACGCTTCTCGCCGCACTGCTCCTGCTGGCCATGCATGCGTTGCTGCGTCTGGCGCTGCTGCTATACAACAGCGAGCAGGTCGGGGCGACCATGGGGGCCGACCTGGCCGAGGCCTTCTTCAACGGATTGCGTTTCGACCTGCGCCTGGTCGCCTTGCTTTGCCTGCCGCTGGTTCTGGCGATGGCCAGCGCGAAGCTGATGAACGCCCGCCGCTGGATGCACGCCTGGCTCCTGGCCTGGGCCAGCCTGTCGCTCTTCCTCGGCGTCGTCGAGCTCGATTTCTATCGTGAGTTCAACCAGCGCCTCAATGGTCTGGTCTTCCAGTACATGAAAGAAGACCCGAAGACGGTACTGAGCATGCTCTGGTTCGGCTTCCCGGTGCTGCGTTACCTGTTGGCCTGGGCGCTCGCCACCTGGCTGATGGCTTATCTGCTACGCAAGCTTGACCGGATGACGTGCCGGGTGGTGCCGCTATCGGCGGCTGATAGCGCGGGGCGCCGCCCAACTGCCTGGCGTGTGCGGGGACCGGTGCTGCTGGTCTGTCTGGCATTGACCATCATGGCCGCCCGCGGCACGCTGCGGCAGGGTCCTCCCCTGCGCTGGGGCGATGCGTTCACCACTGACTCGATGTTCGCCAACCAGCTCGGGCTGAATGGCACCCTGTCATTCGCCGCCGCGGCCATGGCCCAGATGTCCAGCCACAGGGCCAATATCTGGAAGTCCACCTTGCCGCAGGCCGAGGCAACCGGCCACCTGCGCCGGCTGCTCCTAACGGATCAGGACAGTCTGGTAGATGCTGACCGGGCCGCAGTGCGCCGCGATTACGTTCCGCCCGCCGACAAGGCGCTGGCGGTGCGCAACGTGGTCGTGATCCTGATGGAAAGTTTCTCCGGCCGGCATGTGGGCGCGCTGGGCGCGCCTGGGAACATCACGCCTTATTTCGACAAGCTCGCCGAGGAAGGCGTGCTGTTCAACCGCTTCTTTTCCAACGGTACCCACACCCATCAGGGCATGTTCGCCAGCTTCGCCTGTTTCCCCAACCTGCCGGGTTTCGAGTACCTGATGCAGCAGCAGGAAAGCAGCAACCATTTTTCCGGGCTGCCCCAGCTTCTTGCGGCCCGCAACTACGACAACCTGTATGTCTATAACGGCGACTTCGCCTGGGACAACCAGTCCGGTTTCTTTGGCAAGCAGGGCGTCAGGAACTTCATCGGGCGCTTCGATTATGTGAATCCGGTGGTGTCGGATCCGACCTGGGGTGTATCCGACCAGGACATGTTCGAGCGGGCGGCCGCCGAACTGGCGAAGAAACCCCGCGACAAACCGTTCTATGCCTTGCTGCAAACTCTCTCGAATCACACGCCCTATCCCTTGCCGCCGAAACTGCCGATGGAGCGGGTAACGGGTTTCGGTGCGCTCGACGAGCACCTGACCGCGATGCGCTATTCCGACTGGGCTCTCGGCCAGTTCTTCGAGAAGGCGCGGCAGTCTCCCTACTTCAAGGACACGCTGTTCGTCATCGTCGGCGACCACGGCTTCAGCAGCGGAGAACAGCACACGGAAATCAATCTGGCGCGCTTCCATATTCCGCTGCTGCTAATGGCGCCCGGCATCCGCCAGGCCTTCGGTGCGCAACGCGACACGGTGGGCACCCAGGTCGATATCGTGCCGACGATCATGGGACGGCTGGGTGGCAAGCTGCGGCATCAATGCTGGGGCCGCGACTTGCTTAACCTGCCTGCGGACGACACGGGGTTTGGCGTCATCAAGCCCTCCGGCAGCGACCAGACCGTGGCCCTGATCAAGGGCAGCCGGATTCTCGTCGCATCCAAGACCAAGGAAGTAAAACTTTACGACTACCGGCTGGGTCCCACGATGACGGCAGTCGTTACTCATGACGACGGGGTCAGCGGCGCACTCAAAGCCGAGCTGGATGCATACATCCAGACTGCGACGCGCAGCCTGATCGACAACACCGCAGGTAGCGTCGCTTCCCGCTAACAATGCATGCGTGTGGCGCCGCGTGGCTGAACCGCTCACCGCAAATGTACGGCAACGCACCATCTGCGTCGCTGTCGCTGCCTGCGTCTGCGCGCCCGGCAACCGGCGTCGCACGACAACGTGTCACTCGATACTCGGCCTGCTCGACGTGCGCACCGGGGTGCTAGCCCGGATGTTTCATGAATGCTTGCCCGCCCTCGCTTGATCCTTGCCCGTACTGGGGAGTTTTGTTCAGTCGGGCGTATGAATCACTACGCCGCTCCTTCTCAAAATCCCCATTACGAACAAGTCTCTGCGCGATCATCGGGCAAATTCATGAAACATCCGGGCTAGATCCATCCATGTATCTGTCGGCAACCTGCCGGAGCTGATCGCATATGTCCGACACACCAGCCACCTCGGCGCCTGTCCGCCCGTTTTCAACCGCGCCCTCCTGGATGGCGATGCAGGCGCTGTGGCTGCTGATGGTCGCCGGGGTTTTGCTGTGGGTGTTCCAGACAACAGACATCGACCGCCAGATCGCGCACCTGTTCTTCGACGAGCAGCAAAGGGTGTTCCCGCTGCGGCGCACCTGGCTGTTCGAGGACCTGCTGCACCACAGTGCAAAGCAGGTGACCTATCTCGCAGTGGCGGCATCTTTGTACGTCTGCTACCTCGGCTATCGCGGCGCACTCGAATGGCTGCCGCCGCGCAACGCACTGCTGGCCGCACTCGGGATGCTGCTGATTCCGCTGGGCATCACGACCCTAAAGCACTTGATCAGCCGCCACTGCCCGTGGGACATAGTGGATTTCGGCGGCTATGCGCCCTATCTCCACCTGCTCGATGCGCCGCCGCCGACAATCAAGGCGGGCGTCTGCTTTCCGGCCGGTCATGCATCGACCGGCCTCCTGTGGATCGTTTGGGGGGTGGCGTTGCGACCCGCGGGCCGTGGCATGGCGCGGCTAGGGCTGTTGGCGGGGCTGTTGCTGGGGGGCGTATTGGGTATTGCACGAATGGCCCAGGGGGCGCATTTCCTCTCGCACACTCTGTGGTCGCTCTGGTTCGCCTGGGCTATGAGTCTGGGACTGGCCCATGTCGTGGCTGCGGACCTTCGGCTGGGGACGGCCCGCGCGCGGCAAGAATGAAACACCTCAACAAACTCCATACTGAGTAGAAGAAGTGAGCGGCAGGTAAACGCCATATTGTTGACCGACACTTACCGATGTAGCCGGTTAGACCGATCAGCACGTCTTGGGTATCCGGCAAGTTTCAGAGTAGTGCAGCCGCTCGAATGTCCTTGGGAGATAGAGGCACCCTTTATTCCTCCCTTTATTCCTCTTAGAAAGATGCGCAGCACCGCCCCCTGCAGGTCGGCATCCTCTTGCAGGAAGTAGCGCAAGCGTTTGGGCACCGCCAGCACCCACTGCCGCACGGCCAGGCGCGGGCAAAGCCGTGGACGAGGATGCCGCATTCGAGATAGCTGCGGAAGCTGCGCTCGACGTAGGCCGGCGGCGACTCACCGCAAGGCCCGCTGAGGACTTCGTCGAGAAAGCCCAGGCGTAACGGCAGAGCCCGCCCCGTTTCCCGCCTGGCGGCCAGGTAGGCGGCCAGGGGAACGTAATCGGACTCGCACCACCATGCCAGCACCGCGTCGGTCTCCGCCTTTTCCGGCGGAGCCGTCCGGACTGGGCTGGAACTCGGCGATATGGAGGCGTGGCGCATGGTTTTTTCCTATGCCCCAAGCTTAGCCCGGCCGCCGCTGGACGGCGGCGCGACGCTCAGGTCTTCAACATCACCAGGCCGCCGCGAATATGCACATCGCGCTGCGGGTAGGGAATGGCAATGCCGGCCGCCTTGAACGAGCGCCAAATCGCCAGGTTGATGTCCGAGCGGACGTTGGCGAGGCCGGCCTCCGGATCCTGGATCCAGATTCGCAATTCCAGTTCGATGCCGTTGTCGCCGAAGGCCATCAGCCGGGTGGCGGGCACCGGGTCGGCGAGCACCCGCGGGTTGGCCCTGGCCGCTTCCATGAGCAGGGCGAGCGCCTGTTCCGGGTCGTTGTCATAGCTGATCGAGACCGGGATTTTCAGGCGCACGTTGCGGTCGCTGTAGCTCCAGTTGATCACTTCGTTGGTGATCAGGGTCTCGTTGGGAATCAGCCGCTCCACCCCGTCGCGGTCCTTCACCACCACGTAGCGGGCGTGCAGTTCCTGCACCCAGCCGAACTTGTCGCCGATGGTGATGACGTCGCCGGGGCGGATCGAGCGGTCGAACAGGACGATGAAGCCGCTGATGAAGTTGCTGGCGATGCGTTGCAGGCCGAAGCCGAGGCCGACACCCACCGCGCCGCCGAACACCGCCAGGGCGGTGAGGTCGATGCCGACCATGTTGAGCGCCAGCAGGAAGGCGACGACGAGCAGCACGAACTTGCTCAACTTGACCAGGGCCACCTTCATGCTGGCGTTGACGTATTCGGCCTGGCCGATGCGGCTTTCGATCAGCCGCGCCAGCCACAGCGCCAGCACCCACAAGAGGGCTACCGCCAGGATCAGCTTGCCGACGGTGAGGATCGAGACGCGGTTGTCGCCCATCTGTACGGCCATGCCGTCGAGCCCTTCCAGCACCGCGCCGAGCCAGCCGAGCAGGTGCAGGGCGACGAGGATCCAGATCGAGGTGGCGATGAGGTTTTCCCAGGCCTTCACCGCCGGCCCGGGCTGGAAGGTCTTGCGCAGGAAGTAGACGGCGATGCGGATGCTGGCCAGCGAGGTCAGCAGCGGCACGGCGAGGTTGAGCAGGCCGACCGGGTGCCCTCGTGTTCCAGCATCGCCCGTCCCGCCACGACGCCCAGCAGCATGCTGATGGGGAAGAGGATGCGCTGCACGGTCTTCAGCGCCAGGTAGCGGACGTTGGATTCCGCGTTCTGGGCCGAGAGATCGGCCAGGTTCTGGCCGAGTACCTGATGTACCAGCGCGGCGCCGGCGGCGGCCAGCAGCAGCACCCCAACCTCCCACCAGAACTGGGCATCCTGGAGGATGGCATGCCAGTTGTCGATGAGGAATTGAAGATTCTCAGGCAGCAGCCGGCCAGAAGGCGCTGGTCACTATTCGCACAAGCAATCGTTCGAGGGACCGGTCTACCGACAAAACTCCAGGACGGTCTACAGAAGCACATCGGACTCGGCAGACTTTGAGGATTACGGGCACGGACAATATGGAGCGGACCGACGCTAAGCCGGCACAGCCCATCAAGCCAGCAGCGTGAACTGCGACGCTTGAGCCGCCTTGCGGTCGAACGTGGCCGTATACCGAGCGCCCAGGCGCTGATGGGCGCGACCCAGGAGATAATCCGAGAAGTCCGCCGTGCCGTGCCGATAGTCCTGCAAGGCGAGAATGCCAAGATCGGGCGATTCGATCTGGAACTCGCGGCAGGTCAATAGGGCGCCCAAGGCATCGGCAACCTGCTCGCGGCTATAGCCGTAGGCTCGCGACAGCACCCAGCCTACTTCGCACAGGACAATATGGCCGATGATGCCCGGCTCGGCGGGGGAAAGCTGGCGCTCGATGAAGGCATTGGCCTGCGCCGATTGCACAGGATCGTCCTGCGTGAGAAAGCGCACCAGCACATTGGTGTCGAGCCCGATCATGTGCGAGCGGATGCGGCAATGGCCGCATCCATTTCTTCCAGCGAGACGGGGCGAGCCGGCTTGGGCAGCATGCCTTTCAGGCTTCCGATCGGCCGAGTTGCCGAGAGCAGAAACAAGCGCCCGTCGTCGCCGAAAACGAACTCGACCCGATCGCCGGGATGCAACTGCAAGGCATCACGCGCCTGCTTGGGGATGGTGATCTGGCCTTTGGATGTCATCGTGGCGAGCATATTCCTTACCTTTATACATTTATAAATTTGAAAGGAATGGTAGCGCTCGTAAGAATATGAGGCAATCCTTGCCTATGTCCAGGTGACTACGGTTCTCGGATTCCTGCCCTTGGGGGGGCGTGAGCAACGATACCGGTAGGGTTTGAGCATGTGGACGGTGGCACGGGATGAGGTCGAAGCGGTCACCCGGTGCGGACAGGGGATCAGGCAAGGATGCGGGAGTTGAGGGCGAAGCATGCGGTGGCACAGTCATCCACGCGGGCTCCCTCTCCCCTTGCCCCTCCCCCGGTGGGCGAGGGGGATGGTGTGGTCTTGCCGGGGTTTTACTAAGCTTTGCGAAAGTAAAACCACATTCCTCCCCCTCCCAACCTCCCCCGCATGCGGGGGAGGAGTTGGCCCCCTCCCCGCTGGCGGGGAGGGTTGGGGTGGGGAGAAGATTGCCAGCAAGACGGCATATGGCATTACTTTCGAGAAAATCAGTACTTAGCCCAGCCGTGCCCTTACCCGCGCCACCGCCGCGCGCACCTGGGCCGGGGCGGTGCCGCCGATGTGGTTGCGGGCCTGGATCGAACCTTCCAGGGTCAGCACGGCGTAGACATCCTCGGTGATCAGATCGGAGAAGGCGCGCAACGCGTCCAGGGGCAGGTCGGCCAGGTCGCAGCCCTGCTGTTCCGCCGCCCGCACGGCCCTCGCCACGGCTTCGTGGGCCTCGCGGAAGGGCAGGCCCTTCTTGACCAGGTAGTCGGCCAGGTCGGTGGCGGTGGCGAAGCCTTCCACGGCGGCCTGGCGCATGCGCTCGGCGCGCACGACGATGCCGGGCACCATCTCGGCGAAGATGGCGAGGGAATCCGCCAGGGTGTCCACGGCGTCGAACAGGGGTTCCTTGTCTTCCTGGTTGTCCTTGTTGTAGGCCAGGGGCTGGCCCTTCATCAGGGTGAGTAGGGCGATGAGGTGGCCGTTCATGCGGCCGGTCTTGCCGCGCATCAATTCCGGCACGTCCGGGTTCTTCTTCTGGGGCATGATGCTGGAGCCGGTGCAGAAGCGGTCCGGCAGGTCGATGAAGCCGAAACGCGGCGTCATCCAGATCACCAACTCTTCGGACATGCGCGACAGATGGGTCATGATCAAGGCGCCGGCGGCCAGGAATTCGATGGCGAAGTCCCGATCCGACACGGCATCCAGGGAGTTCTCGCAGACGCCGTCGAAGCCCAGTTCCCGGGCCACGAATTCCCGGTCGATGGGATAGCTGGTGCCGGCCAGGGCCGCCGCGCCCAGGGGCAGGCGGTTGACCCGCTTGCGGCAGTCGGCCAGGCGTTCCGCGTCGCGGGTGAGCATTTCCTGCCAGGCCATGAGGTGGTGGCCGAAGGTCACCGGCTGGGCCGCCTGGAGGTGGGTGAAGCCGGGCATGACGGTGTCGGCGTGGGCTTCCGCCTGGTTCAGCAGGGCGATGCGGGCGGCGCGGATCAGCTCTTGCAGGCGGTCGATGGCGTGGCGCAGCCACAGGCGCACGTCGGTGGCCACCTGGTCGTTGCGGGAACGGCCGGTGTGCAGGCGCTTGCCGGCATCGCCGACTTTCCGGGTCAGGGCCCGCTCGATGTTGAAGTGGATGTCCTCGTCGTCCAGGTTCCAGGTGAAGCGGCCGGCCTCGAAGTCGGCCAGGATTTCCCCCAGGCCCCGGCGGATGTCGGCCAGATCCTGGTCGGTCAGCACGCCCACCTCGCGCAGCATGGCGGCATGGGCCAGGGAGCCCTGGATGTCGAAGGGCGCCAGGCGCCAGTCGAAGGGGATGGAGGCGGTATAGCGCTTCACCCGTTCGGAAACCGGCTCGGAAAAGCGGCCGGACCAGGCGGCGGAGGTGGGGGTGTCGCTTTGGCTCATGGGGGGATGGCGAGAGGCCGGGGAGTTTCGGTAAGGTGCGAATTATGACAAAGGAGAACCCGACCGCCCTGCCGGATTTCCGCAATCTCGGCATCCTGCTGCGCGTGGCCCTGGCCGCCCAGGTCCTGGGCCTGGCGGCGGCGCTGGTTTCCGCCCCGGGGCTGGGCGGGACGGTCGGCGCGTTTCTCGCTCATGCCGCCCACCTGGAACCGCCCTTGCTGGCCAGCCTGCTGATCCTTTTCCTGGCGTCCCCCAGGCTGGCGGCCATGCACCGCCCCCGGGCCATCGCCGCCTGCCTGGCCGTGGCCATGATCGTCACCGGGCTCTGGCAGGCGTTCTTCCTGAGGCAGTACCCGGATCTTTCCGACGGCGGACTGCCGCGCGCCATCCTGCTGGCCGGCCTGGCCGCCGGGGCCATCCTGGCCTGGCTCGACTGGCGCGCCCGCCGGCTGTCCCCCGCCCTGGCGGAGGCGCGGCTCCAGGCCCTGCAGGCCCGCATCCGGCCCCATTTCCTGTTCAACACCCTCAACAGCGTGCTGTCCCTGATGCGCTCCGATCCCGGCCGGGCGGAAGCCGCCCTGGAAAACCTGGCCGAGCTGTATCGCGGCCTCATGGCGGACAACCGCCAGCTCTCCACTCTGGGCCGGGAACTGGAACTGGCGCGGGCCTATCTGGACCTGGAAACCCTGCGACTGGGCGAGCGCCTCAACGTGGACTGGCGCGTGGACAACGCCCCCGGCGAGGCGAGCCTGCCCGCCCTGGTGCTGCAACCCCTGCTGGAAAACGCGGTCTGCCACGGCATCGAGCCCCACGCCGAAAGCGGCCGCATCGGCGTGGACATCTTCGCCCGGGAAGGCCTCCTGAACGTGGTGGTGCGCAACCCCTGCCGGCCCGAGGCGGCACCGCGGCAAGCCCCCAGCCGCCGGGGCAACCGCATGGCCCTGTCCAACATCCGCGAACGCCTGGCCCTGCACTTCGACGCCGAGGCCCGCCTGTCGGCCCACCGGGTGGGCGACGAGTTCGTGGTGCAGATGGTCATCCCGCTGCTGTCCAGACCCACCCGGGGCGCCGGGGCGCCCTCCCGGCCATGAAGTCGCCCCTGCGCGCCATTCTCGCCGACGACGAGGCCCTGGCCCGGGCGCGCCTGGCCAGCCTGCTGGCCGACATCGCCGGGGAAATGCCGGTGGAGGTGGTGGCGGAGGCCTCCAGCGGCGACGCCGCCCTGGCCCGGGCGGCGGACACGCCCGCCGACGTGATCCTGCTGGACATCCAGATGCCGGGCATGACCGGGCTGGAAGCGGCCCGCCACATCGCCAACCTGCCCGACCCGCCGGCCATCATCTTCGTTACCGCCTACGACGAGCACGCCCTGCGCGCCTTCGAGTTGCGCGCCGTGGATTACCTGCTCAAGCCGGTGCGCCTGGCCCGCCTGAAGGAAGCCCTGTCCCGCATCCGCCCCCTGTCCCGGGAGGACGCCCGGGCCCTGGCGCCCCGGCGCGACCATTTCTCGGTGCTGGAACCGGGCCGGCTGTGGCGCGTGCCGGTGGCCGACGTCCTGTATCTGCGGGCCGAGCTGCGCTACGTCACCGCCCGCACCCGGGAACGGGAATACCTGCTGGATGAATCCCTGGTGAGGCTGGAGGAGGAGTTCGCCGAGGACTTCCTGCGGGTGCACCGCAATTGCCTGGTGGCGCGCCGGCACCTGGTCGGCTTCGCGCGCCAGGTCGACGAGGGCGAGGGCCACTGGCTGGCGGTGCTGCGGGATTGGCCGGAGCGCCTGCCGGTGTCGCGCCGCCAGGCCCACGTGGCGAAGGATTTCGTCGCCGGCGGCTGATCTCGCCGGACCGCGCCGCCGACGCCCGTCTCAGGGCAGGGCGACCACGCCCGGGCCGGGGGCGCGCGCTTTCTCCAGCCCCTGGTTGATAGCCTGATCCAGGTAATAGCCGTAGTAATCCACCGTGGTCAGGCCCACCAGGGGCTTGGCCAGGCGCCGGCCCTCGCCGTCCAGCACCATCACCGACGGCACCATGCGCACGCCGCTCTTGCCGGCGAATTTGCCGTGGGACATCTTGCGGCCCTGGAAATCCTTCAGTTCCCGGGCGCTGAAAGTCTCCACCCTGCGGAACACGAGCTTCGACTGGTAATCGGCGTTGCGGCTCATGGGAATGAGGAATTCGTTGAGCACCCGCTCGCAGTAGGAGCAGGAGGCGCCGGAAAACATCACCAGCACGACGCCGTTCTTTTCCCGGGCGGCCTGGGCATCCTTCCGCAAATCGAAGGCATGGGGCACGCCTTCCTCGGCCCGGGCCGCGCCCAGGCCCCATGCTACAATCGCCAGCAACATCGCAACCGCTTGTTTCATCGTCTTTTTCCTCGCATCCGCCGGGCCATTGTAGAGACAGGTCACGGCCTATAGAAATAGCCCAAACAGTTCAAACATGTCCAAGAAAATCGTCATCGCCACCCGGGAAAGCCAACTCGCGCTCTGGCAGGCCGAACACGTCAAGGCGCGCCTGATGGCGCTGCATCCCGGCCTGGAAGTGGAACTCCTGGGCATGACCACCCAGGGCGACCAGATCCTGGATTCTCCCCTGTCCCGCATCGGCGGCAAGGGCCTGTTCGTCAAGGAACTGGAAGTGGCCATGGCCGAGGGCCGCGCCGACCTGGCGGTGCACTCCATCAAGGATGTGCCCATGGACCTGCCGCAAGGCTTCGAGCTGACCGCCATCTCCAAGCGCGAAGATCCCCGCGACGCCTTCGTCTCCAATAAATATCCCAACCTGGAAGCCCTGCCTTCCGGCGCCCGGGTCGGCACCTCCAGCCTGCGCCGCCAGGCCCAGTTGCGCGCCCGGCTGCCGCACCTGGACGTGGACACCCTGCGCGGCAACGTCAACACCCGCCTGCGCAAGCTGGACGAGGGCCAGTACGACGCCATCCTGCTGGCCGCCGCCGGCCTCAAGCGCCTGGGCTTCGATGCGCGCATCACCGCCATCCTGGAGCCGGAGCAAAGCCTGCCCGCCGTGGGCCAGGGCGCCCTGGGCATCGAGATCCGCTCGGGCAATCCGGAACTGGCCGCCCTGCTGGCCCCCCTCAACGACCCCCATACCGCCGCCTGCGTGCTCGCCGAGCGGGCCATGAGCCGCCGGTTGCAGGGCGGTTGCCAGGCCCCCATCGGCGGCTATGCCGTGGTGCGCGACGACAGGCTGCATCTGCGCGCCTTCGTCGCCGACCTGGAAGGCATCCGCTTCTTCCACGCCACGGCGGAAGGGCCCCTGGACGCCCCCGAGGGGGTCGGCCTGGCCGCCGCCGAGGACCTCATCCGCCAGGGTGCCGACCGGCTGCTGGCGGAACTCGTCCACCGCAACCCATGAACCCGGCCCGGCCCCTCGCGAACGTGGGGGTGCTGGTCACCCGCCCCCTCGCCCAGGCCGCCGGATTCGCCGCCCGGCTGCGCGACCTGGGCGCGAACCCCTTGTCCTTTCCCGCCCTGGCCATCCTGCCCGCCACCCATCCGGACGCCTTGCGGGCCATCCTGGCCGGGATCGAGGGCTATGACCTGGCCATCTTCATCAGCCCCACGGCGGCGGAATGGGGCCTGGCCGGCGTCGCGGCCTGGCCCGCCGGCGTGGCGGTCGCCGCCGTGGGGCGGGGCACGGCCCAGGCCCTCGCCGCCCGGGGCGTCACCGCGATGATCGTCCCCGACGCGGGCGCCGACAGCGAGCACCTGCTGGCCCTGCCGGCGCTGGCGGAGACGGCGGGCAAGCGCATCCTCATCTTCCGCGGCGAAGGCGGCCGGGAACTGCTGGCCGACCGCCTGCGGGCGGGGGGCGCCCGGGTGGATTACGCCGAATGCTACCGGCGCGGCCGGCCCGAGTCCGACCCGGCGCCCGTGCTGGAGGCCCTGGCCAAGGGCGGGCTCCAGGCCATCACCGTGTTCAGCGGCGAGACCCTGGACAATCTGCTGGACCTGATGGGCGAGGCCGCCCCCACCCTGTTCCCCCTTCCCCTGTTCGCGCCCCATGCCCGCATCGCCGACCATGCCCGCGCGCGGGGTTTCGCCACGGCGCGCGCCACGGCCCCCGGCGAATCCGGCCTGATCACCGGGCTTGTGGAATACTTCGCCCATGTCTGAGACGCCCCCCCGCTCCTTGTGGTCATCGCCGGTCGTCGGCGTGACCGCCCTGATCCTGGCGCTGGCCGCCCTCGTCGCCGGCCTGGGATTCGCCTGGATCGGCTACGACCGCATGGCCCAACTGGAAGTCCAGCTGGCCCGCCGCATCGGCGAGTTCGATGCCGCCAGCCGGGAAGCGCGCGTCGCCGCCAAGGCCGCCAACGACGCCCTGGCCGACCTGCAGAGCCGCCTGATGGCCCTGGAAAACCGCGCCCAGGAAACCCAGGACCAGCAACTGGCGCTGACCGCCATGTACCAGGACCTGGCCCGCAGCCAGGACGAGCGTGTCATCGCCGATCTGGAGCAGACCCTGCTTCTGGCCCAGCAGCAATTGCAACTGGCGGGCAACGTGCGCGCCGCCCTGATCGCCCTGGAGGCGGCGGAAACCCGGCTCGCCCAACTCGGCAAGCCCCAGTTCGCCGCCCTGCGCGCCGCCATCGCCAGGGATCTGGAACGACTCAAGCTGTTGCCGGCGGCGGATATCGAGGGCATCGGCGCCCGCCTGGAAGCCCTGATGCAGAACGTCGACCAACTCAAGTCCGAGTCGGAAACCGAACCGCCCGCCCAAGCCGTGGCCGCGCCCAAGCCGGGACCGGCCGACACCCTGGCGCGCCTGTCCAGGGAAATCTGGGAGGAATTCAAGAGCCTGGTCCGCATCCGCCGGCTGGATCATCCGGACCTGCCCCTGCTGACCCCGTCGCAAACCTATTTCCTGCGCGAGAACCTGAAACTGCGCCTGCTTGCCGCCCGCCTGGCCCTGCTGCAGCGGGATGAGGCCGGCTTCCGCGCCGACCTGGGCGCGGCCCGGGGCTGGATCGAACGCTATTTCAACCGCCAGGACGCCGGCGGCAAGGCCTTCGCCGCCAGCCTGGACGAGTTGCTGCGCGCGCCGGTGGCCCTGAAGGACGCCGGTATCGACGCCAGCCTCCAGGCCCTGCGGGCGGCCAGGAAGGGGCCATGATCCTGGAAACCTCAGTTGAACGCTCCTCAGTCTTGGTGAGGCCGCATGGATGCTAGCGTTAGCGCCTTCGATAGGGCTCACCATTCGGGTGAAGCCCGCTACGCGTCCGATTGCACGGTTTTCGAGCCGTCTGGCTGCGTTGCTCATCCTTGCGGGCCCCGGCCCACTGCGTCCTCGCGCCTTGCCCGCCAACTCGAAAACCGCACACTCGGACGCGTTCAACTGAGGTTTCCAGGATGATGCGCATCGCCCTGTGGCTGCTGGCCCTGTTCGCCATCGCCGTGGCCTTTACCCTCACGGCCCGCCTGGATCAGGGCTACGTCATCGTGGTTTACCCCCCCTGGCGCCTGGAACTGTCCTTCATGCTGGCGCTGCTGCTGCTGGCGGGACTGATGGCCCTGGCCTACGCCGCGCTGCGACTGGGCGGCATCGCCCTCAACCTGTCGGGCGACCTGAGGGCCTGGCGGGAGAAACGCCGCCGCGACAAGGCCGACGGCCTGCTGCTGGACGCCCTGCGCGCCCATCTGGACGGGGACGGGGAACGGGCCCGACAGTTGGCCGCGAAAGCCGGCGAGAACTGCCTGGCGCCGGATCTGGCCAGGCGGCTGACCGAGAGCACAAAAACCGCCGCCGTTGCCGTGCCCGCGCCGAATTCCACGCCAAATTCCCTGCCCGATTCCCCGCCGGATTCGTAGCCGGATTAGCTTCCGGCCTGGAACTCGAAGGAATCGGAGAAGAAGGCGTCCTCGGGCAGACCCCGGGCGGTGAAATCCCGCTTCGCCGCGGCCACCATGGGCGGCGCGCCGCAAGCATAGACCTCGTAGCCGGACAGGTCGGCGAAATCCGCCAGCACCGCCGCGTGCACGAAACCGGCGCGGCCCGGCCAGTGGTCCGCCGGGTCGGGCTCGGACAGCACCGGGATGAAGCTGAAGTTCTTCCTCGTCCCCTGCCACTGGCCGGGAACGGCGGCCTGGTAGAGATCCGCCAGGGTCTTGGCGCCCCAGTACAGCACGAACTGGCGGTCGATCTCGTGGTGGAAGGCGTGGGCCAGGATGCTCTTGATGGGCGCGAACCCCGTGCCGCCGGCCACGAAGATGGCCGGCTTGTCCGATTCCCGCAGGAAGAAGCTGCCGTAGGGGCCGGAGATGCGCATGATGTCCTTCACCTTCATGGCGCCGAACACGTGGTCGGTGAACTGGCCGCCGGGCACGTGGCGGATGTGCAGTTCCAGCAGGGCATCCTCCTCCGGCGAGTTGGCCAGGGAAAAGCTGCGGCGCTTGCCGTCCTTGAGCAGGAAATCGATGTACTGGCCGGGCAGGAACTGGAGGCGCTCGTTGGACGGCAGCTTGAGCCAGAGGGCCATCACGTCCTCGGCCAGCTTCTCCATCTTCTCGATGCGGCAGGGCAGGGTCCTGATGGGGATATCCCTGGCCGCGCCCACTTCCTTCACTTCGATGACCAGGTCGGTTTCGGCCTTGGCGCAGCAGAACAGGGCCAGGCCTTGGGCCTTGTCCTCCTGGCTCAGGGCGCCTTCCTGGAACACGCCGTAGTCCACGGCGCCCGCCAGTATCTTGCCCTTGCAGGCGCCGCAGGCACCGTTGCGACAGCCGTAGGGCAGGGAAAAGCCCGCGTTCAGGGCGGCGGACAGGAGGGTTTCGCCGGGCTTGACGGTAAACTGGTGGCCGCTGGGTTGGATGGTGACCTGGTGAGACACGATCAATTCCTCTCGAGTGAATATGCGGATTCTAATTGTCGGATGCGGTGACGTGGGCCTGCGCGTGGCCCGCGTGTTCTCGGGGCGCGCCCGGCTCTACGGGTTGAGCCATTCCCCGGAACGCTTCGCCGAACTGCGCGCCGCCGGCGTCACCCCCATTCCCGGCAACCTGGATGACCGGGCCAGCCTGAAACGCCTGGCCGGCCTGGCCGATGTCATCCTGCATTTCGCCCCGCCCCCCGGCGAGGGCGAGCGCGACCCCCGTACCCGCAACCTGCTGGCTGCCCTGAGCCGCCGTTCCTCCTCACGCCTTTTATCCTCGCGCAGCGGGGGCACTCCTCACCCCTCACTGGTTTACATCAGCACCAGCGGCGTCTATGGCGATTGCGCCGGCGCGGTGGTGGCGGAAACCCGGCCGGCGCGGCCCAACAACACCCGCGCCAGGCGCCGCGCCGACGCCGAGGCCCGGCTGCGCGCCTGGGGCCGGCGCGGCAACCGGGTGGGCATCCTGCGGGCCCCCGGCATCTACGCCCAGGACCGCATGCCGGCGGAGCGGGTGAGGAAGGGCCTGCCCGCCATCGTCGCCGGGGACGACGTCCATACCAACCACATCCACGCCGAGGACCTGGCCCGCCTGGCCCTGGCCGTGCTGTTTCGGGGCGGCCCCAACCGGGTCTACAACGCCGTGGACGACAGCGGCCTGAAGATGGGCGACTGGTTCGACGTGGTGGCCGACCACCTGGGCCTGCCCCGGCCGCCGCGCCTGTCGCGGGCGGAAGTCATCGCGGCGGTGACGCCGGCCATGCGCACCTTCCTCACCGAGTCGCGCCGGCTGTCCAACTCGCGGGCGAAACGGGAGTTGGGATTCAGGCTCCGCTATCCGACGGTGCGGGAAGGCCTGAAGCCCGTCCAGCAGGGCTTCAGCCCAGGTTCTGCAGGGCGAATTCCCAGTTGATGAGCTTGTCCAGCACGGCGTTGACGTAATCCCCGCGCCGGTTCTGGTAATCCAGGTAATAGGCGTGCTCCCAGACGTCGAGGGTGAGCAGCGGTTTCATGCCCGAGGTCAGGGGCAGGTCGGCGTTGCCGGTCTTGACCACCCTGAGCTTGTCGCCATCCAGCACCAGCCAGGCCCAGCCGCTGCCGAACTGGCCCATGGCGGCGGCGGCCAGTTCCTTCTTGCAGGCTTCCACCGAACCGAAGGCCGCCTCGAGCCGCTGCTTCAGGGCGGCCGGCGGTTCGCCGCCGCCGTTGGGGCGCAGGCTGTTCCAGTAGAAGGTGTGGTTCCAGGTCTGGGCGGCATTGTTGAACAGGCCGGCCTTGTCGGCGCGGCCGGCGGTGGCGGCGATGACCTTCTCCAGTGGCAGGTCGGCATATTCCGTGCCCGCGGCCAGCTTGTTCAGGTTGTCGACGTAGGCCTTGTGGTGCTTGCCGTAATGGAAGCCCAGGGTATGGGCGGAGATGACCGGAGCCAGGGCGGAATCGGCGTAGGGCAGGGCGGGCAGGGCATGGGGAGCCGCCCGCGCGCCGCGGGAGAGCCCGCCCAGCGCCAGGGTGGCGGCAATGCCGGCGGAAGCGGCGAGGAACTCGCGACGGCCGAAATGGCCCGTGTTTTCAGGATGGTTGTTCATGTTGTCTCCTCGGGAATGGGTCTGGTTGATCGGCGAACTGTCACGACGCTTCGCCGTGTCCCGGATCATCCGCCGGCGCCGCCGCCCGGTAAAGCGCCAGGGTCCGCGCCCGGGCCGCCCCATGGTCCACCCGCGGCAGGGGGTAGTCGCGGCCGACGATGACGCCGCCGCCGGCCTGCTGCTCGGGCGTCATCTTCCAGGGGGCATGGATGAAGCGGTCGGGCACGGCCGCCAGTTCCGGCAGGTAGCGACGGATGAACCGCCCCTCCGGATCAAATTTCTCCGACTGGGTGACCGGGTTGAAGATGCGGAACCAGGGCTGGGCGTCGGTGCCGATGCCGGCCGACCACTGCCAGCCGCCGACGTTGGCGGCCTGGTCGTAGTCGATGAGCTTGCGGGCGAAGTGGCGCTCGCCCAGGCGCCAGTCCACATGCAGGTCCTTCACCAGGAAGGAGGCGGCGATCATGCGCAGGCGGTTGTGCATGTAGCCGCTTTGCTCCAGCTGGCGCATGGCCGCGTCGACGATGGGATAGCCGGTGCGGGCCTCGGCCCAGGCCTGGAAATGCCCCGGCGGATCGGGCCAGGCGATGGCCTCGTATTTGCGCTGGAAGGCGTGTTCCACGGTCTCCGGGTAGTGCCACAGCAGCATCTGGTAGAACTCGCGCCAGATCAGTTCCGACAGCCAGGTTTCCGCGCCCTCGCCGCCCGTCTCCAGGGCGGCCCGCACCGCTTCCCGGATGGAGAGGGTGCCGAAGCGCAGATGCGCGGACAGGTAGGAGGGCCCCTTGACGGCGGGAAAGTCGCGCTGGGCCCGGTAACGCTCCATGCGCGCCCGGAAGTCGTTCAGCGCGGCCCGGGCGCCCGCCTCGCCGGGGACGAGCTTCAGGCCCGCGAGATCGGTGGCCCGGAAGCCCAGCGCATCGAGGTCGGGCAGCGCCGCCGGCGGCTCGATGGCCAGGCGCTCCAGACCGTCCTCCACCGGCCAGGCGGCGATGTCTCCGCGTTGCAGCCGCGCCAGCCAGGCCCGCTTGTAGGGGGTGAAGACGTGGAAGGGCCGGCCGGCGGCGGTCAGCACCTCGTCGGTGTCGAACACGACCTGGTCCTTCACCAGCTCCAGCCCGCGCCCGTCCGCCGCCAGCGCCGTCGCCACGGCGGCGTCGCGGGCGATGGCGAAGGGCTCGTAGTCCCGCGCCGCATAGACCGCCCCGGCGCCGCACTCGGCGGCGAAGGCCGGGATGCGTTCCCGGGCGGAACCGCGCAGGACATGCAGGGTGCCGCCGTGGGCCTCCAGGGCGGCTTTCAGCTCGGCCACCCCGCGCCAGATGAATTCCACCCGCCGATCCGCCCGGTCTTCCAGGCCGTCGAGGATATCCGTGTCGAACACGAAGGCCGCCCGCACCCGCCGGGCGGCCTGCAGTGCGTGGTATAGCGCGGCGTTGTCGTGCAGGCGCAAATCGCGCCGGAACCAGATCAGGGCGGTATCCATGGAGGAGATATTGGGGGGTGGCGGGTGGCGTTACAATGCCCGCAAGCCAACCGGGTGCCCGTCATGGACAACGCCAATTTCACCGACCACTTCCTCATCGCCATGCCCAACATGCTGGATCCGAATTTCTCCGGCACGCTGACCTATATCTGCGATCACGGGGAGCAGGGCGCCCTGGGCGTGGTGGTCAACCGCCCCATCGACCTGAACATGGAATCCCTGTTCAGCCAGATCGGCCTGGACCTGACCGACGCCCACCTGCGCGGCGAGCCGGTCTATTACGGCGGCCCGGTGCAGGTGGAGCGGGGCTTCGTGCTGCACCGGCCGGTGGGCCAGTGGGGCTCCACCCTGGCGGTCAACGACCGCATCGGCCTGACCACCTCCAAGGACATCCTGGAAGCCACCGCCCGCCAGGAGGGCCCGGCGGAGATCCTGGTCACCCTGGGCTACGCCGGCTGGGGCCCGGGGCAACTGGAGGACGAGATCAAGCAGAACGCCTGGCTCACCGTGCCGGCCGATCCGGAGGTGATCTTCGCCTTGCCCGCCCAGGACCGCATCCCGGCGGCCATGAAGCTGCTGGGCATCGACCTGTCCATGCTGTCGGAAGAGGCGGGCCACGCCTGATGGCGCTGCGTTCCGGCGGCGTCCTGGCCTTCGACTTCGGCCTGCGCCGCATCGGCGTGGCCGTGGGCGACTGGGAAACCCGCCTGGCCCACCCCCTGGAGACCATCTCCGGCGAAGCCAACGACCAGCGCTTCGGCCGCATCGCCGCCCTCATCGACGAGTGGAAGCCGCGCGAGCTGGTGGTCGGACTGCCTTTCCACATGGATGGCACGGAACACGACCTCACCCGCCGCGCCCGCCGCTTCGCCAACCAGCTCAACGGCCGCTTCGGCCTGCCGGTGGCCCCGGTGGACGAGCGCCTCACCTCCTACGACGCCGACCTGCGCCTGCGCGAGGCCGGCGTGAAGGGCCGCGACCGCAAGGGCCTGGACGACGCGGTGGCGGCCCAGCGGATACTCCAGGACTACTTCGAGCAAGCCCATGCCCACGACCCTTCCCCCGCCTGAACGACTGATCGATGCCCTGGCCGAGCAGATCGCGCCCCAGATCACCCCCGACTGCGCCCTGGTGGGCATCCACACCGGCGGCGTCTGGATCATGGACGCCCTGGCCGAACGCCTGGGCCACGACATTCCCCGCGCCGTGCTGGATATCGCCTTCTACCGGGACGATTTCTCCCGCATCGGCCTGCACCCGGAAACCAAGCCCTCCCACATCCCCTTCGAGGTGGAGGACCGGCGCATCCTGCTGCTGGACGATGTGCTGTTCACCGGCCGCACCATCCGCGCCGCCATGAACCTGCTGTTCGACTATGGCCGTCCGGCCACCATCCGCCTGGCGGTGCTGGTGGATCGCGGCGGCCGGGAATTGCCGGTGTGCGCGGACTTCGTCGGCACCCGACTCGACCTGCCGGCGGACGAGCACATCTCCCTGGAGAAGAACGAAGCCCAAGGCCTGCATTTCGTCATGAAGCGGAGGGCATGAGGAAGCCATGAGCGCCAACCCGCAACTCACCGACGACGGCCGCCTGCGCCACCTGCTCACCCTGGAGGGCCTGCCGGCGCGCATCCTGACCCAGATCCTGGACACCGCCGCGTCCTTCCTCACGGTCTCGGAAGCCGAGCGGGACGTGAAGAAGGTGCCCCTGCTGCGCGGCAAGGCCATCTTCAACATCTTCTTCGAGAACTCCACCCGCACCCGCACCACCTTCGAGATCGCCGCCAAGCGGCTGTCGGCGGACGTGGTCAACCTGAACATCAACGCCTCGTCGCAAAGCAAGGGCGAAACCCTGCTGGATACCGTGGCCAACCTGTCGGCCATGCAGGCGGACATGTTTATCGTGCGCCACGCCGCCGCAGGCGCCAGCCACCTCATCGCCCGCCACGTGGCGCCCCACATCCACGTCATCAACGCCGGCGACGGCCGCTGCGCCCACCCCACCCAGGGCCTGCTCGACATGTTCACCCTGCGCCACTACAAGGGCGCCTTCCACAACCTGCGCGTGGCCATCGTCGGCGACGTGCTGCATTCCCGCGTCGCCCGTTCCCAGATCCACGCCCTCACCACCCTGGGCTGCCCGGAAGTACGCGTGGTGGCCCCCAAGACCCTGCTGCCCCGGGACGTGGAAAACCTGGGCGTGCACGTGTTTCACAAGATGAGCGAAGGCATCAGGGACGTGGACGCGGTGCTCATGCTGCGCCTGCAGAACGAACGCATGCGCGGCTCGCGCCTGCCCAGCGCCGGCGAGTACTACAAGCACTGGGGCCTGACCCCGGACAAACTCAAGCTGGCCAAACCCGACGCCATCGTCATGCACCCGGGCCCCATGAACCGGGGTGTGGAGATCGACTCGGCGGTGGCGGACGGCATGCAGTCCGTCATCCTGTCCCAGGTCACCTTCGGCATCGCCGTGCGCATGGCGGTGATGAGCCTGCTCGCGGGTTCGGGCGCCACGGGAGCGCAATCATGAAAATCCTGATCAGGAACGGCCGCGTCGTCGACCCCGCTTCCGGCCTGGACGCGGTACGGGATGTCTTCGTCGCCGCCGGCCACATCGTCGGCGTCGGCCAGGGTCCCTCGGACTTCCACGCCAACCAGGTCATCGATGCCGGCGGACTGGTCGTCTGCCCCGGCCTGGTGGACCTGTCGGTGCGCCTGCGCGAGCCGGGCCTGGAATACCGGGCCACCCTGGAATCCGAGATGCACGCCTGCGCCGTGGGCGGCATCACGTCCCTGGCCTGCCCCCCCGACACGGATCCGCCCCTGGACGAGCCCGGCCTGGTGGAAATGCTCAAGTTCCGCGCCAAGCACATGCCCGGCCCGAGGGTCTATCCCATCGGCGCCCTGACCCGGCAACTCGCGGGCGAGCGCCTCACGGAAATGGCGGAGCTCAACGAGGCCGGCTGCATGGCCTTCAGCCAGGCCGACGCGCCGATGGTGGATACCCAGGTATTGCTGCGCGCCATGGAGTACGCGAAAACCTTCGAACTGCCCCTCTGGCTGCGCCCCCAGGATCCCCACCTGGCCCGGGAAGGCGTCGCCCATGACGGCGTCATCGCCGCCCGCCTGGGCTTCCCCACCATCCCGGTACCGGCGGAGACCGTGGCCCTGTCCACCATCCTGCTGCTGGTGCGGGAAACCCGCGCCCGCGTGCACCTGGCCCGCCTGTCCAGCCGGGCCGGCATCGAAATGGTGCGCCGCGCCAAGCACGACGGCCTGCCCATCACCTGCGACGTGGGCGTGCATCACGTCCACCTGTCGGAAATGGATACCGCCGACTTCAATGCCAACTGCCACCTGATCCCGCCCCTGCGCAGCCAGCGCGACCGGGACGCCATCCGCCACGGCCTGGAGGACGGCACCATCGACGCCATCTGCTCCGACCATGCCCCGGTGGACGACGACGCCAAGGAATTGCCGTTCCAGGAAGCCGACCCCGGCGCCACCGGCGTGGAACTGCTGCTGCCCCTGACCCTGAAATGGGCGCGGGAGACCGGCCTGCCCCTGGTCAAGGCCCTGGCCTACCTCACCCAGCATCCGGCCCGCATCCTGGGGGTGGATGCCGGCGTCATCGCCGCCGGCCGGCCCGCCGACCTGTGCCTGTTCGACCCGGACGCCGCCTGGATCGTCAGCCCCTCCAACCTGGCCAGCCTGGGCAAGAACAGTCCCTATCTGGGCCTGGAAATGCAGGGGCGGGTGCAATACACCCTGATTGACGGGCATCTGGATTTCCGGCGGGATGGCAGCACCCGCGCACTAACCACGCCTGACGAAACGCCGGCGATGCCCATCCTTCCATCTCTTGGCATCATCGTGCGCATGGCATGACGACCATCCACCGCCCCACATCCGTCGAATACCAGGGCTTCGAGGCCCTGGCATGAAGGCGGAGAGATCAGCGAGGGCAGGCTACCCAACAAGGCGGCCGCTATAGTGAAGGAGTGGTGCCTGCGCCATCAGGCTGAGTTGCTGGCCAACTGGGAACATGCCCAGCGTTTCGAGCCCATGGAGCGCATACCGGGAGCGGATCAGGATGATTAAAGTGATTGAAGCCCGTTATCTGGGCGACTTTCGGGTCGGACTCAGGTTTTCCGATGGCAGGGAAGGCATATTACAAGGTCGGAATTTGCTGAAAAACGCCGGCCCGCTTCTCGAACCTCTGCGTGAAGAAGCGTATTTCCGCCGGCTGTTCATCGACGCCGGCGCGCTGTGCTGGCCCAATGGATTGGAACTCTCCCCGGTCAAGCTGCACGCTACCTGCCTGGCGACCGAAGCCGTCTGATTCAGCGCAGCAACCGCCGCCGCGTCAGCCTCAGGGCGGCGGCAAATCCCACCGTCCCATAGGCCACCAACGCCACCGCATGCGGCAGCATGCCTTCGGCCAGTTCCCCAGGATCAGCGGCCGCGCCAGTTCGATGGCGTGGGTCAACGGCAGCCAGGCGGCGATGCCCGCCAGCCAGGCGGGCAGGGCGGTGGGCGGGTAGAACACGCCGCCCAGCAGGATCATGGGGGTGATGGCCAGGGTGAAGTAGTAGAGGAAGAAATCGTAGTTGGGAGACACCGCGTTGATGGCCAGGCCCAGCCCGGCGAAACAGAACCCGGTGAGCAGCGCCACCGGCAGCAGGGCCAGGGTCATGCCCAGATCCGCGTACAGGCCCAGCACCCACACCACCAGCAGGATGGCGATGCCGGACAGCAGGCTCTTGGAGGTGGCCCAGAACAATTCGCCCAGCAGGATGTCCTTCAGGCCCAGGGGCGTGTTGAGGATGGCGTCCCAGGTCTTCTGCACGTGCATGCGCGAGAAGGCGGAATAGAGCGTCTCGAAGGTGGCGCTGTTCATGACGCTGTAGGCCAGGGTGCCGGCGGCGAGGAAGTTCAGGTAGGGCACCCCGTCCACCGCCGGCAGCAGCCCGCCCAGGCCGTAGCCCAGGCCCAGCATGTAGAGCATGGGATCGGCCAGGTTGCCCAGCAGGGAAGGGCCGGCCAGCTTCTTCCAGACCAGGAAGTTGCGACGCCAGACGGGGTACCAACTCATGGCTGACACTTCCAGTCTTCGCCGCCATTCCGGCGCAGGCCGGAATCCAGGAAGCCCAATGCCCTGGACCCCGGCCTGCGCCGGGGTGACGAGATGGAGATAGCGGTTTCAGTCACGCAGATCCCTTCCGGTCAGCTTGAGGAACACGTCTTCCAGATTCGCCGGCCGGTGCAAATAACGCAGGCCCTGGCTGGCTTCCAGTTCCGCGACCAGCTTTTCCGGATCGTCCGTGTAGCAGAACAGGGTTTCGCCGGCCTGCTCGCAGCGCCGGCAGAAACTGGAAGCGCACGCACTCCACTCGCCAAGGCCGTCACCGTAGATTTCCACCACGTGAGGCTCGATGTGGCCGGCGATCAGCTCGCGCGGGCTGCCGCGCACGATGATCCGGCCTTTGTCCATGACGCTGATGACGTCGCACAGGCGTTCCGCCTCGTCCATGAAGTGGGTGGTGAGCAGCAGGGTCTTGCCCTGGGCGATGAGCCGGCGCAGGCCCTGCCAGATCAGGTGGCGCGCCTGGGGGTCGAGGCCGGTGGTGGGCTCGTCCAGGAAGATCAGGTCCGGGTCGTTGACCAGGGCGCGGGCCAGGGTGAGGCGCCGCTTCATGCCGCCGGACAGGGTGAGGATGGGGGCGTCGGCCTTGCCGGCGAGGCCGGCGAAATCCAGCAGGCTGGGGATGCGTTCTGCGATGACTTTGCCGGACAGGCCGAAATAGCGGCCGTAGGTTTGCAGGTTCTCGCCGACGGTGAAATCCGGGTCCAGGCTGTCCACCTGGGGCACCACGCCGACCTTGCGGCGCGCCAGCCTGGCCTGATCCGGCATGGGGTAGCCGAGCAGTTCCACCGTGCCGGCGTCGGCGCCGATCAGTCCCAGGGCCAGGCGCAGGGTGGTGGTCTTGCCGGCGCCGTTGGGACCCAGCAGGCCATGGCAGCGGCCCGGCTCAAGTTCCAGGTCGAAGCCGTCCACGACCAGCTGGCCACCGTAGCTTTTGCTGAGGCCACGCAGGCTCAGTGGTGGCTTCACGGGTGACACAGCGCCTCCACATGGCTCTGCAATTCCCGCAGTCGGCCATGGAAGAAATGGCCGCAGCCTTCCACCACGATCAGCGGTATATCGTGGGCCGAGGCGTAGTCCCGGGCGGCGGCGAAGGGGATCACTTCATCCTGGTCGCCGTGGATGATGGTGGAAGGCATGGAGGTGGGTTCGAACTCATACATGGACACTGCCGGACCCACCATGATCAGGCGCTGGGCATGCATGGACTTGGCTACCCGCTGCTGCACGTAGGCGCCGAAGGAAAAGCCCATGAGCGTCCAGGGCAGAGTCCCGTAATGGGCTTCCGCGGCCCGGGCCACGGCCAGCAGGTCCTCGGTCTCGCCCACGCCGTGGTCGAACTCCCCCTCGCTGTTGCCCACGCCTCGGAAGTTGGGGCGGATCGCCACCAGACCACACGTCAATGCCGCACGGGCCAGGGTCCAGGCCACCTTGTTGTCCAGGCTGCCGCCGCGCAGGGGATGGGGATGGGCAACCAGGGCCAGGCCGCGCGGATCCCCCGCCGGCTCCTCGATCACCGTTTCGATGGCGCCGGCGGGGCCCCTGATGCGGAGTTTGTGTTTCTTCACGGCCAGGGCGGATCCCCTCCCCCTCCCAGCCTCCCCCGCCCGCGGGGGAGGTGATCACCCCCTCCCCGCTCGAGGGGAGGGCTGGGGAGGGGCGTCGCGGTGATGTTCAAATCTTCAACCGTTCCACCACCTTGCCGTCGCGCAGGTGGGACTCGACGATCTCGTCGATGTCCGCCTCGTCCACGTAGGTGTACCAGACCGCGTCGGGATAGACCACGCACACCGGCCCTTCGGCGCAGCGGTCGAAGCAGCCGGCCCGGTTTACCCGGCAGTCGCCGCCTTTGCCGTGCAGGCCCAGCTTCTTGGCCTTCTTCTTGGCGCGCTCGAACATGGCCTCGGCGTTGTGGTCGGTGCAGCAGGGCTCGCCGTCGTCGCGCACGTTGAGGCAGAAAAACAGGTGGTGTTTGAAGTGGCTCATGGTCGATTCAGAGTTCATGGGCTATTTAGCGCAGGAGCCCCTGGCCTTTTCCACCGGGTACTTGGCCGCGTTGATGGCCAGCTTGTCCTCGGCGGCCCTCAACAAATCGATGTCCAGGCAGTTGGCCAGGCTCACCAGATAGATCAGCACGTCGGCCATTTCCTGGCGTACCGCCTCCCGCTTGGGTGCCGGCAGGTTCAGGCTTTCCTCCGGGGTCAGCCACTGGAAAGGCTCCAGCAATTCCGCCGCTTCGACGATCAGCGCGGCGGTCAGGTTCTTGGGGTCGTGGTACTGGTGCCAGTCCCGCTCCCGGCCGAATTCCTTCACGGCGGCGGCAAGTTGTTCCAGTGAGGTAATGGGCATGGCGAACTGGACAAATTCGGGACGAATCGAGTTTATCACCGGCCTTTTGCGCCAAACCGCTCAAACCAAAGCAAGCCCATCACCGTCTTCGCCTCGTCGATGCGCCCGTCCCCCACCATCACCATGGCCTCGGCAAAGGGCACCCGCAGGATTTCCAGGAATTCGTCCTCGTCCATGTTCTCGCCGCTGAAGCTCAGTTCCTCGGCCAGGAAGTAGACCAGGCGTTCGTTGGCATAGCCGATGCAGGGGTAGAAGGTGGGCAGTTCGCGCCATTTCAGGGCGACGTAGCCGGTTTCCTCCTGCAATTCCCGCTGGGCGCAGGCCAGTTCGGTTTCGTGGGGGTCGAACTTGCCGGCGGGCAGTTCGATGAAGTCGCGCCGCAACGGATAACGATGCTGGCGTTCCAGCAGGATGTCGCCGTTTTCGAAGATGGGCAGGATCACCGCGGCGCCGGGATGGACGATGTATTCGCGGCTGGATTCGTTGCCGTCCGGCAAACGCACCCGGTCCTTTTTCACGTGCAGCAGGCGGCCCCGGTATTCGTCGCGGGAGTCCAGGGTGTGTTCGGTGAGGTCGGGATGTTCCATGGCTGTGCGCTTTTCGGTTCGATGAGCGCGCGAGTATAGTTCGCCGGATTCGCCGGCGGCCGGGGGAGGCACCGGCGTACCAACGGAGACAACCTGGAGACCTTCATGCCGCAAACCAAGATCCTGCTCGACGAGTCCGACATTCCCACCCACTGGTACAACGTGGTGGCGGACATGCCCAACAAGCCGGCTCCCCCCCTGGGCCCGGATGGCAAGCCCATCGGTCCGGAAGCCCTGACGGCCATCTTCCCCATGGCCCTGATCGAGCAGGAAGTCTCCGCCGAGCGCTGGATTCCCATTCCCGAGCCGGTGCGCGAGGCCTACCGCATGTACCGGCCCAGCCCCCTGTTCCGCGCCCACAAGCTGGAAGCGGCCCTGGGCACGCCGGCCAAGATCTACTACAAGTACGAAGGCGTCTCGCCGGCCGGCTCCCACAAGGTCAACACCTCCATCGCCCAGGCCTATTACAACGCCCAGGCCGGCATCAAGCGCCTGGCCACCGAGACCGGCGCCGGCCAGTGGGGCTGCTCCCTGGCCCTGGCCGGGCAGATGTTCGGCATCGACGTGCGGGTCTACATGGTGAAGGTGTCCTACGAGCAGAAGCCCTATCGCCGCTCCATGATGCAGACCTGGGGCGCCGAGGTGTTCGCCAGCCCCACGCCCAACACCGTGTCCGGCCGCAAGATCCTGGAACTGGACCCGGAATCCAACGGCAGCCTGGGCATCGCCATCTCGGAAGCGGTGGAGGAGGCCGCCAGCCGGCCCGACACCAACTACGCCCTGGGCTCGGTGCTGAACCACGTGTGCCACCACCAGACCATCATCGGCCTGGAAGCCAAGAAGCAGTTCGAGAAGGTGGGCGAGTATCCGGACATGGTGTTCGCCTGCTGCGGCGGCGGCTCCAACTTCGCCGGCACCGCCTTCCCGTTCCTGGCGGACAAGGCCGCGGGTGTCGCGAAGGCCCAGAACACACGGCTGGTGGCCGCCGAGCCCACCTCCTGCCCCACCCTCACCAAGGGCCACTACGCCTATGACTTCGGCGATGCCGTCGGCCTGACGCCGCTGATGCTCATGTACACCCTGGGCCATGATTTCATGCCCCCCGGCATCCATGCCGGCGGCCTGCGCTACCACGGCGATTCGCCCCTGGTGTCCCAGCTCTACCACGAGAATCTGATCGAGGCGGTGGCCGTGCCCCAGGTGGCCACCTTCGAGGCCGGCGTCACCTTCGCCCGCTCGGAAGGCATCATCCCGGCGCCGGAATCCTGCCACGCCATCCGCGCCTGCATCGACGAAGCCCTGCGCTGCAAGGAGACCGGCGAGCCCAAGGTGCTGTTCTTCAACCTGTCCGGCCACGGCCACTTCGACATGTCGTCCTACGACCGCTACTTCTCCGGCCAACTGGAGGACTACGCCTATCCGGAGCACGAGATCGAGGCGGCCTTGCATCGCCTGCCCAAGGTGGGTTGAGCGCGCGTGAAACCCGGCTTGCGGCGGTGCACCATGGTCTGTTAGCATCCGTGCCCATGACCCTGATTCCTCAGCGCTTTTTTCGATTTTATTGCTTCCTGGCCCAGGCGGCCGGGAGGCGCTGAGTCACGCAAGACCCATTGAGCCACCCGAGAAACCGCCAGGTCCCTGGCGGTTTTTTCGTTTCAGGGCCGGCATCGACAAGGAAATGAAATGACCCACATCCGCACCGACGACACTCGCATCGAGCAGGGCGACGAACTCCTGGCGCCCATGCAACTCATGCGCGAGATCAAGGCCAGCGACACGGCCCTGCAAACGACCTTCCAGGCCCGCAACCATATCCATGACGTGCTGCGCGGCGCCGACGACCGGCTGGTGGTGGTGGTGGGCCCCTGCTCCATCCACGACCCCAAGGCCGCGCTGGAATACGCCCGCAAGCTCAAGGCGCTCATGCCGGCGCTGGAGCGGGACCTGGTGGTCGTCATGCGGGTCTATTTCGAGAAACCGCGCACCACGGTGGGCTGGAAGGGTCTGATCAACGACCCCCACATGAACGAAAGCTTCGACATCAACGAGGGCCTGCGCCTGGCGCGCAAGCTGCTGCTGGAAATCAACGAGATGGGCCTGCCCTGCGGCACCGAGTTCCTCGACCTGATCTCGCCCCAGTACATCGCCGACCTGGTGGCCTGGGGCGCCATCGGCGCCCGCACCACGGAATCCCAGTCCCATCGCCAGCTGGCGTCCGGCCTGTCCTGCCCGGTGGGCTTCAAGAACGGCACCGACGGCAACCTGCGCATCGCCGTGGACGCCATCAAGGCCGCCGCCGCCCGCCACCACTTCGTCTCCATCACCAAGTCCGGCCACGTGGCGGTATTCAAGACCGCCGGCAACGAGGACTGCCACGTCATCCTGCGCGGCGGCAAGCAGCCCAACTACGACGCCACCAGCGTCAACGCCGCCTGCGGCGAACTGGCCGCCGCCGGCCTGCGCCAGCAGGTCATGATCGATTTGTCCCACGCCAATTCCAGCAAGCAGTACCAGCGCCAGGTCGAGGTGGGCAACGACGTGGCGGGCCAGATCGCCTCGGGCGACCGGCGCATCATGGGCGTGATGATCGAAAGCCACCTCAACCCCGGCCGCCAGGATCTGCTGCCCGGCAAGCCCCTGGACTACGGCGTTTCCATCACCGACGCCTGCATCGGCTGGGATGCCACCGAGCCCCTGCTGCGCCAGTTGGCCGAGGCGGTCCAGGCCCGGCGCGTGGCGACGCCGACGGAAGACGAGTAAGCGGCCCGCGACGGCGCCTTCGTCGCGACGCATCCGGAACCGGCCGCCCTGGGTTAGAATGCCGCGTGGCGGGTCTCCCCGCATGGCTAAGTCGCCAACCTGGTCAGGTCCGGAAGGAAGCAGCCACAGCGATCGATGCCAGTGCCGGGGGTTGGGCTCGCCACCCCATTCTTTCAAGTACTTCCCAGTGATCGCAGGAGTCGACGCATGACCAAAGGCGCCCTTTCCATACTTTTGCTCGGCGTGGGATTGGCCATGGGCCAACCCGCCAACGCGGTGAACGGCTCCAGTATCGAACTGGGTACCGGCGATGATTCCACCAACATGGCCCGCGTCACGTTGCGCTGGAACTGGGACAAGCGCTGGAGCGTCGGCCAGAGCTGGCACGCCACCGGCTTCTGGGAAGCCAGCCTGGGCTACTGGGATGGCGACGGCACGGGCGCCAAGAATTTGTGGGACATCGGCATCACCCCGGTGTTCCGGCTCAGCCCGGTGGGCAGCCGCTTTTTCCTCGAGGCCGCCATCGGCGCCCACTACCTTTCCGAAACCCGCATCAACGACGACCGGGATTTCGGCGGCAACTTCAGCTTCGGCGACCATATCGGCTTCGGCTGGCTGCTCGGCGCGAAAGACCGCTACGAGCTCGGCTACCGTCTCCAGCACCTGTCCAACGCCGGCATCTCCGACCCCAACGACGGCATCAACTTCCATCAGATCCGCCTCGGCTACAACTACTGATCCCCCCGGGCGGGACACAGACCCATGAGCCACCAAGTTCTCGCCCGCAAATGGCGCCCGCGCGGCTTCGGCCAGCTGGTCGGCCAGGAACATGTGGTGCGCGCCCTGACCAACGCCCTGGCCCAGGGGCGCCTGCACCACGCCTACCTGTTCACCGGCACCCGCGGCGTGGGCAAGACCACCCTGGCCCGCATCCTGGCCAAATGCCTGAACTGCACGGGGAGCGAGCACGGCGGCGTCACCCCGGAACCCTGCGGCACCTGCCCCGCCTGCCAGGAAATCGACGGCGGCCGCTTCGTCGACCTCATCGAGATCGACGCGGCCTCCTACACCGGCATCGACAACATGCGGGAGGTGATCGAGAACGCCCAGTACGCGCCCACCGCCGGCCGCTACAAGGTCTACATCATCGACGAGGTGCACCAGCTCTCCAAGCATGCCTTCAACGCCATGCTGAAGACCCTGGAGGAACCGCCCGGCCACGTCATCTTCATCCTGGCCACCACCGACCCCCAGAAGGTGCCGGTGACGGTGCTGTCCCGCTGCCTCCAGTTCAATCTGAAGCAGATGCCGCCCGGCCAGGTGGCGGGCCACCTGAAGAAGGTGCTGGAGGCGGAGAACGTGCCGTTCGAATCCGGCGCCCTGAACCTCCTGGCCCGGGCCGCCGCCGGCAGCATGCGCGACGCCCTGTCCCTCACCGACCAGGCCATCGCCTACGGTAGCGGCCAGGTGAAGGAAGAAGAAACCCGTGCCATGCTGGGTGTCATCGACCAGGCCTACCTGCTGCCGGTGCTGGAAGCCCTGGCGGCGGCGGACGGCCCCCGCCTGATGCGCGAAGCCGAGGAACTGGCCGCCCGCGGTTTTTCCTTCGACGCCGCCCTGCAGGACATGGCCGGCCTGCTGCACCAGATCGCCCTGGCCCAGAGCGTGCCGGAAGCGGTGGGCGAGGATATCCCGGAGCGGGACCGGCTGTTCGTCCTGGCCCGCCAACTGGACCCGGAAACCGTGCAAGTGCACTACCAGATCGCCACCCTGGGGCGCCGCGACCTGGAATGGGCGCCGGACGAGTATGCCGGCTTCACCATGACCCTGCTGCGCATGCTGGCCTTCACCCCCGGAGAACCTCCGCCGCCCGCCCGGAGCGCCGGCCCGGGCGCGGGCCAGGCCACGACCGCCTCGGGTCGGCCCCTGCCGCCCGCCACCGCCCGCCCGCTCCCGGTGGCCCGGGCCGCCAACGAACCCACCCTCCCCACCCCGGCCCTCCCCGCTCGCGGTGAGGGCGCCCCCGCCAGCCTCGCGGACGGGAAGGGGCCTGAATTCGATTGGCGCACCCTGGCGGAAAGCCTGCCGGGTCTGGCGCGGCAGCTCGCCATGCAGTGCGAACTGGCCTCCCATGCCGGTCAAAGCCTGAGATTGCGCCTGCCGGAGGGCCAGAAATCCCTGCTTGCCAACTTCGGCGACAAACTGCGCGAAGCCCTGGCGGAAAAACTCGGCGGCGTCATCCAGCTCGACGTCGAACTGGTGGCGGACACCGACGCCTCTCCCGCCGCCGCCCGGGCGCGGGAACAGGCCAGCCGCCAGGGCGAGGCCGAAGCCGCGATCCACGGCGACCCCTTCATCCAGACCCTCGTGCGCGAGTGCGACGCGACGATCAACAACATCCGTCCCCTGGCCGGCCAGGCCAGGCTGACGGGCACCGACAACTGACCAGAACGACGGCAAGGAAACGACATGCTCAAAGGTGGAATCGGCAATCTGATGAAACAGGCCCAGCAGATGCAGGACAACATGCAGAAGCTCCAGGCCAAGATCGCGGAGATGGAAGTGGAGGGCGAATCCGGCGCCGGCCTGGTCAAGGTGGTCATGAGCGGCAAGCACGACGTCAAGCGCATTACCATCGACCCGTCCCTGCTGGCGGACGACAAGGACATGCTGGAAGACCTGGTGGCCGCCGCCGTCAACGACGCGGTGCGCAAGGTGGAAAGCCTCACCCAGGAAAAGATGTCCGCCGCCACCGCCGGCCTGCCCCTGCCGCCGGGGTTCAAGCTGCCATTCTGAGATGCAAGGGGCAGGGAGCAAGGGACAAGGATTCACAGCCTTCCCTTGCGCCTTGCTCCTTGAACCTTGCCCCTGATGCTTCTTCCCGGCCCCCTCGGCGCCCTCATCGAGGCCCTGCGCGCGCTGCCCGGCGTGGGGCCCAAATCCGCCGCGCGCATGGCCTACCACCTGCTGCAACGGGACCGCAACGGCGCGGCGCGGCTGTCCATGGCGCTGACCGGCGCCCTGGAACAGCTGCGGCACTGCCAGCGCTGCAACAATTTCAGCGAGGCGGTCGTATGCGAAATCTGCGCCAGCCCACGGCGGGACCACCGCCAGCTGTGCGTGGTGGAAATGCCCGCCGACCTGAACCGGCTGGAGGAAACCCAGGCCTACCAGGGGCTTTATTTCGTGCTGATGGGCCGGCTCTCCCCCCTGGACGGGATCGGCCCCAGGGAAATCGGCCTGGAGCGTCTTATCGAGCGGGCCCGGGACGGGGTCACGGAGGAAGTCATCCTGGCCACCAACTTCACCGCCGAGGGCGAGGCCACCGCTCACTACGCCGGCGAGTTGCTGAAGTCCCGAGGCCTCAAGGTCAGCCGCATCGCCCGCGGCCTGCCGGCGGGCGGCGAACTGGAACACGTGGATGGCATGACCATCGCCCAGGCCCTGCTGGACCGGCGTGCCGTCTGACCGCCCCGCCATGACCGAAGCCGAAACCAGGACTCCCCTCGCGCTCCTGCTCGCCGAAATGGACAAGGGCGACGATTTCCCCGCCCTGTCGCGCACCATCGCCGAAATCAACCGGGCGGTGGGGGACGAGAACAGCCGCGCCAATATCCTCACCGATATCATCCTGCGCGACATCTCCCTCACCAAGAAGCTGCTCAGGTTGGTCAACGCCGCCCATTACGGCTCGTTCAGCAGCCAGCCCATCAGCACCATCTCCCGCGCCGTGGTGATCCTGGGCTTCGACGCGGTTCGCAACGCGGCGGTGTCGCTGCTGCTGTTCGAGCACCTGCACGACCGCGCCCAGGTGGACGAGCTCAAGGGCGAGGCGGTGGACAGCTTCTATCGGGGCATTCTCGGCCGCATGCTGGCCGCGAGCGCGGGGGTGCGGGACGGCGAGGAGGCCTTCATCAGCGCCTTGTTCCGGGAACTGGGCCGGCTCATGGCCCGCTTCCATTTCTATGACAAGACCCGGCAGGTCGCCCTGCTCATGGAAGAGGCGTTGCTGAGCGAACAGGCGGCGGCCCAGCGGGTGTTCGGGACGGATTACGACCAGCTCGGCCTGGCCATCGCCAGGCACTGGCACTTTCCGCCCGCCATCCTGCACGCCATGTCGCCCCTGGAGGAGACCGGCGTCCGGCCGGCCGCCTCGGACAGCGGTCGCCTGAGGATCGTCGCCAACCTGGCCCGGGATCTGCACCGTACCGTGGCCGGCAAGCGCCCCGAGGAGCAGGAACAGGCCCTCGACGGGCTCTACCTGCGCTACCGCGAGGCGGTCCAGACCAGCCGGGAAAGCCTGGCGGAAGCCGCCCGCAAGGCGGTGGAAACCTTGCGCGGCGAAGCCGCGATCCTGAACGTGGACATCAGCAAGAGCACCTCCCTGCCCCTGCCGCCAAAACCCGGGTCTGGCGGGGCGGGCGGGCCCGGGGGGGAGGCGGAAACGGCGCCGGCCGGAGAGGCCGCCGATGAATGCGCCGGCAACGATCCCACCGATGTCCTCGCCCTCGGCATGCAGGACATGACCGCCATGCTGCTGGGGGAATACCACCTGGCGGATGTCTTCAAGATGGTGGCGGAAGTGCTGTACCGAACCGAGCTGTTCGACCACGTCATGGTCTGCGTGCTGGACCGGCCCAGCCAATCCCTGGTGGGCCGGGTGGGGCTGGGCCCCAACGCCATGGCCATGCGCGGCGACTTCCGCATTCCCCTCTCCTTCGCCCCAGACGTATTCCACGCCGCCACCGCCAATGCCCAGGACATCCTGATTTCCGACGCCACCGCGGATAACATCCGTACCCGCATCCCCGACTGGTATGCGCGCAAGGTCCAGGCCCACGCCTTCCTGCTGCTGCCCGTCGTGGTGGCGGGCAAGCCCCTGGCCCTGCTGTACGCCGACCGGATGCGCGAATCCCTGCGGGTGTCGGCCCAGGTGCTCGGCCTCATCAAGACCCTGCGCAACCAGACCGCGCTGGCCCTGCGCCAGAAGATTTGAACCGAGGAAACAACATGGATTTGACCACGCTCACCGCCCTGACTCCCCTGGATGGCCGCTATCGCCGCGCCGGCGACAAGCTGGCGCCCTACTTCAGCGAATTCGGGCTGATCAAGTACCGCGTCAAGGTGGAAATCGAGTGGCTCAAGGCCCTGGCCGCCGAACCCGCCATCGCCGAGGTGCCCGCCTTCTCGGCCGCCACCCTGGCGGCGCTGGATGCCGTGGCGGCCGATTTCTCCCTGGCCGACGCCCAGGCGGTGAAGGACCACGAGAAGACCACCAACCACGACGTCAAGGCTGTGGAGTACTTCCTCAAGGACAGGCTGGCCGGCAACGTCCAGGTCACCCGGGTGAGCGAGTTCATCCACTTCGCCTGCACCTCCGAGGACATCAACAACCTGTCCCACGCCCTCATGCTGCGCGACGCCCGCCGGGAAGTCCTGCTGCCGGCCATGCGGCAACTGGAAGCCCGCCTGGCCGAACTGGCCGTGGATCTGGCCGACCTGCCCATGCTGGCCCGTACCCATGGCCAGCCCGCCTCGCCCACCACCCTGGGCAAGGAGATGGCCAACGTGGTGTATCGGCTGCGCCGGGGCATGGACCGTTTCGCCGAGGTCGCCTGCCTGGGCAAGATCAACGGCGCCGTGGGCAACTACAACGCCCACCTGTCCGCCTATCCGGACTTCGACTGGGAAGCCTTCGCCTGGCGCTTCGTGGAAAGCCTGGGCCTGAGCTTCAACCCCTACACCATCCAGATCGAGCCCCATGACTACATGGCCGAGCTGTACGACGCCTGCGCCCGGATCAACACCGTGCTCATCGACCTGGACCGGGACGTGTGGGGCTACATCGCCCTGGGCTACTTCAAGCAGAAGGTGAAGGAAGGCGAGGTGGGCTCCTCCACCATGCCCCACAAGGTCAACCCCATCGATTTCGAGAACTCGGAGGGCAACCTGGGCTTGAGCAACGCCCTGCTGCGTCACCTTTCCGAGAAGCTGCCCATCTCCCGCTGGCAGCGGGACCTCACCGATTCCACCGTGCTGCGCAACATGGGCGTCGCCCTGGGCTACGCCCTGATCGGCTACGAAAGCCTGCTGCGCGGCCTGAACAAGCTGGAAGCCAATCCCGCCCGCCTGGCCGAGGACCTGGACCACAACTGGGAGGTCCTGGCCGAGCCCATCCAGACCGTCATGCGCCGCTACGGCCTGGAGAAGCCCTACGAACAACTGAAGAAGCTGACCCGGGGCCAGGAAGGCATCACCAAGGAATCCCTGGCCCGGTTCATCCTGGATCTGGCCATCCCGGACGAAGCCAAGCAACGCCTGCTGGCCATGACGCCGGCCAGCTACACCGGCAAGGGCGCCGACCTGGCCAGGCGCATCGGCAAGAACTGAGAGCACGACATGGGCAACTTCGCATACGACGTCGACGCATCCAACTTCCAGGAAATCGTCCTGGAAGGCTCCAGGCGCACCCCGGTGGTCATGGATTTCTGGGCCGAGTGGTGCGGCCCCTGCAAGGTGCTGAAACCCATCCTGGAAAAACTCGCCGAGGAGTACCAGGGCAAGTTCATCCTGGCCAAGATCAACGCCGACCACAACCAGGACCTGGCCGCCCAGTTCGGCGTGCGCGGCATCCCCAGCGTCAAGGCGGTGTTCAACGGCGAACTGCTGGAGGAGTTCTCCGGCGCGATCCCGGAAGCGGAGGTACGGGCATTCCTGGCCCGCATCATTCCTTCCCCCGCCGAGGAACTGCGGGCTGCGGCGAGCCTGGCCCGGGCCGAGGGTGATAGCGCCAAGGCCCTGCAACTGCTGGCGGAGGCCTCCGGGCTGGACGCGGGCAACGAGGCGGTGCGCCTGGACGCCGCCGACATCCTGCTGTCCCTGGACCAGTTGGAGGAGGCCGGGCGCTTGCTGGACAGCCTGTCCGCCGTCACCCGCATGGAGGATCGGGCGCAGCAGCTCATCGCCAAGCTGAGCTTCGCCATGGATGGCCGGCGCGGCGGCGACGAGGCCGGCCTGCGGGAGAGGATCGCCGCCGATCCCGACGACATGGAACCGCGCATGCAACTCGCCAATCTGCTGGTGGCCGCCGGTCGTCACGCGGAAGGGCTGGACGCGTTGCTGGAGATCGTGCGCCGCGACCGTTACTGGAACGACGACGCGGCGCGCAAGACCATCCTCGCCGTGTTCAACATGCTGGGGGGCCAGGGCGAGCTGGTGGCCGCCTACCGGCGCAAGCTGGCCAGCGCCTTGAACTGACGCGCGGCTGGAGCCGGGCGCCGGACATCCCATCCTTCCGTCCCGAGCATCCGTCTGGGAGCCTTCGCATGGACCGCAAAACACTACGCCAGGCCAAGTTGCGCGAACTCGCCGGCTTCCAGATCTGCGGCGGCTTCGAGGACAACCTGTATCGCCTGACCCGCATCGCCGGCGAACTGCTGGCGGCCGGCCGCGTCTCCCTCATGCTGCTGGATTCCGGCCATGGCAAGGGCTCGCGCCTCAAGTTGAGCGCCCTTTACGGGGAATTGCCGGAAGCCGCCTGGAAGGAGGAGCAGGCCCCCGGACAGGGGGTCGCCGGCCGGGTGCTGGCCTCCGGCGTCAGCGCGCGGGTCAACCGCATCGGCCGCTCCGCCTGGAAATCCACCGCCCGGCGTCCCGACGATGCCGGCGCCTTCATGGCCTGCCCCCTGTTTCTCGCCGGCGAACCGGCCGGCGTGCTCAACATCAGCAACCCCGTCGATCGCGAAATTTTCTCCGCCGATGATCTGGCGGCCGCGGAACTGGCGGCCCTGCTCATCGCCCGCGCCATCCAGGTTGGCCGCCTGGAGCGCATGCTGGACTCCCGCTTCGCCCAGATGGCCCTCACCCTGGAGGGCAGCGCCAACGCCTACACGGTCACCGCCCTGTCCGCCCACGACCCGGACAAGGTGGCGAAAATGCTGGCCAAGGGCTTCTACAAGGAATTGCGCCACTGCGGCTTCACCCCCAACCAGATCATCCACGCGGCGGGGGAAATCATCTCGGAGTTGACCGGCAGCCTGAACCGGCACGCCAGGCGGATGGAGCGGGGACGCTGAGGCATCCGGAATGCCTTCCTCCCTTTACACAGGGGGAAACCCCATCCGTCAGGAACGATATTCCGCCGCCAGCCTGACGTAGTTGGCCGCCAGGTAGGCGAAGTAATCCAGTTCTTCCGCCGCGAGTTCCCGCACCGCCCTGGCCGGACGCCCCAGGTACAGCCAGCCGGATTCGAGCACCCGCCCTTCCGGCACCAGGCTGCCCGCTCCCAGCAGCACGCGGGGCTCCAGCACGGCCTTGTCCATGACCAGGCAACCCATGCCCACCAGGCATTCGTCGCCGATCATGCAGCCGTGCAGGATCACGCCGTGGCCGACGGACACGTCGCGACCGATGAACAGGGGCGAGCCCTCCGGATCGTAAGCCCGCCGATGGCTCACGTGCAGGATGGAACCATCCTGGATATTCGAACGGGCGCCGACGCGGATCCGGTTCACGTCGCCCCGGATCACCACATTGGGCCAGATGGAGGTCTCATCGCCCAGTTCCACATCGCCGATCACCGTGGCGGTGGGGTGGATATAGACGTCCCGGCCCAGGCGGGGCATCTGCTCGCGGTAGGATTCGAGGGCCATGATCGAAAATGACAATGAAATTGCCTGAAACTATGCCTTGAAATCAGCGTCTTTGGTCCGATACTCATTTCGTCGGCCTGACCTCTCCTCTCAATTCCGTCATTCCGGCGTTTATCCCCGCGAGGGGGCAAGCCGGAATCCAGCAACTCCCTGGACCCCGGCCTGCGCCGGGGTGACATACCTAATGGAATCCACCGCCACCATGAACCCTCTGCTCGATTTCTCCGGCCTGCCCCGCTACAGCGAAGTCAAACCCGAACACGTCACGCCCGCCGTGGATCAGTTGCTGGGCGAGAACCGCGCCCTGGTGGAAACCCTGTGCGGCGCCGCCACGCCGCCCACCTGGGAGGCCTTCGTCGCCCCCATGGAAGATGCCAACGAGCGCCTGTCCCGGGCCTGGGGCCAGGTCTCCCACCTGCATTCGGTGCTGGACGGCCCGGAACTGCGCGAGGTCTACAACGCCAACCTGCCCAAGATCACCCAGTACTACGCCGAACTGGGCCAGCACGAGGGGCTGTTCCTGAAGTTCAAGGCCCTGGCCGCTTCCGATGAGTACGCCGTGCTGTCGCCCGCCCGACGCAAGATCGTGGACAACGAACTGCGGGATTTCCGCCTGGGCGGCGCCGAGCTGCCCGAGGCCGACAAGCCCCGTTTCATGGCCATCCAGGAGGAACTCTCCAAGCACTCCGCCAAGTTCGAGGAAAACCTGCTGGACGCCACCAACGCCTGGAGCAAGTTCATCGCGGACGAAGCCGAACTGGCCGGCCTGCCCGACGACGCCAAGGCCATGTTCCGGGAAATGGCGGAAGCGGATGGCTCATTGGCCAACACTCCAGGTTTCAAGCTCAACCTGCAAGCCCCGTCCTTCATGCCCATCCTGCAGTACTGCGAAAACCGCGGCCTGCGCGAGGAGATGTACCGGGCCTACACCACCCGCGCCTCGGAATACGGAGCGGAAACCCTGGACAACACGCCCCTGATCGCCCGCATCCTGGAACTGCGCGCCGAGGCCGCCCGGCTGCTGGGCTTCGCTTCCTACGCCCAGGTCTCCCTGGAGCCCAAGATGGCGGAAACCCCAGCCGAAGTCCTGGATTTCCTGGAAAACCTGGCCACCCGCGCCAAGCCTTACGCCGAGCGCGACATGGCGGAACTGCGCGACTACGCCGCCGCCGAGTTGAATCTCTCCGACCTCCAGGCCTGGGACGTGGCCTTCGCCAGCGAGAAACTGCGGGAAGCCCGCTATGCCTTCTCTGAGAACGAGGTGAAGCAGTACTTCCCGGAGCCCAGGGCCCTGGCCGGCCTGTTCCGGGTGATCGAAACCCTGTATGGCCTGGACATCCGCGAGGACGCGGCGCCGGTCTGGCATGAGGACGTGAAGTTCTACGCCATCAGGGACCGCTCCGGACAATTGATCGGCCAGTTCTACCTGGACCTCTACGCCCGCGACACCAAGCGCGGCGGCGCCTGGATGGACGACGCCATCACCCGGTGCCGGAAAGGGGAGGGCATCCAGACCCCGGTCGCCTACCTCAACTGCAACTTCACCCGCCCCGTCGGCGGCAAGCCGGCCCTGCTCACCCACGACGACGTCATCACCCTGTTCCACGAATTCGGCCACGGCCTGCACCACCTGCTCACCCGGGTGGAGGACCTGGGCGTGTCAGGCATCAACGGCGTGGAATGGGACGCGGTGGAACTGCCCTCCCAGTTCATGGAGAACTTCTGCTGGGAATGGGACGTGGTGAAGCACATGACCGGCCACGTGGACACCAGCGAACCCCTGCCCAGGAACCTGTTCGACAAGATGCTGGCCGCCAAGAACTTCCAGGCCGGCATGCAGACCGTGCGCCAGATCGAGTTCGCCCTGTTCGACATGCACCTGCACCACGACCTGCCCCCGGGCAAGACCGCCCTGGACCTGCTGCGCGAGATCCGGCAACGGGTCGCCGTGGTGCATCCGCCGGAATACAACCGCTTCCCCAACAACTTCTCCCACATCTTCGCCGGCGGCTACGCGGCGGGCTACTACAGCTACAAGTGGGCGGAAGTGCTGTCGGCGGATGCCTACAGCCTGTTCGAGGAGAATGGTGGTCTCAACCCCGACATCGGCCACCGCTTCTGGAGCGAGATCCTGGCCCAGGGCGGTGCCCGGCCGGCCATCGAGTCGTTCAAGGCCTTCCGGGGCAGGGAGCCCACCATCGACGCGCTGCTGCGGCATAACGGGATGGCGTGACCGGCAGGCCGCTGACGGGCTTCCACGCCGGTACGGACAGCTTCACCTTCTCGTCCTCCCCCACCAGCGAGGAGGGTGGGAGGGTGGGGTGGACTTTCTCACTCCCCGTGGGTGCGGCCTGAGTCAGGGGAACCGGCAACATGCATTCATAAAAAATCCGCTTCACCCCCCGGCCAAACCAGGAATACAAACCCGACAGTCGGGCTAAAATCGCCTCGGTTGTTCAAGGAGAAAACCATGTCCAGGGGCTTACTGATTCTGCTGTCGCTGACCAGCACCTTCATTCATGCGGGCGAGGTCTACCGTTGGGTGGACGAGCGTGGTGGCGTGTATTACTCCGATCAGCCACCGCCGAAATCCGCGAAACAGAGCCAGACCATCCGCGGCAAGGGCAACGTGGTGGAGGTGGACAAGGAGTCATTCGCCGGCAAGCAGGCCCACGCGAAAAACCCGGTGGTGCTCTATGCCAACAACTGCGGTCCCTTCTGCGATCAGGCGCGCGATCATCTCAAGCGGCGCGGCATCGCCTTCACCCTGAAGGACCCCTCCCTGGATCCTGAACACGCCGTGGCCCTGAAAAAACTGGTCGGCGCCATGGAAGTACCCGTCATCGTGGCCGGCAAGTCCCACCTGAAAGGTTACGAAACCAGCAGTTGGGACACCCTGCTGGATGAAGCGGGTTATCCGAGGACGCCGCTGGTCCCGCCCCCACCGGATTCGCCGCGCAAACCCTGATCTCGGATACCCAGGAGCACCCCATGCACCGCCTCGCAGGCTGGCTCGGGCACGGCACGGCCGATGCCGCGCAAACCCTGGAACACATGCTGGCCCATTGCAGCGTGGCGCGTCCGGCCCATGCCCACGCCGATCCGGCCATGGGCGTGGCCGCCAATCTGCCGCCGGCCCTGGAGGGCGAACTGGCAGCGGTCATCACCGGCCGCCCCCGCTTCGATTCGCCGGAACTCGACAGCCTGCCCGCCGCCTCGGCCCTCATCGCCCTCTGGCGGCGCCATGGCCGTGACGCGCCGAAGCACATCCACGGCACCTTCGCCCTGGCCGTGCTGGACCGGCGCGAGAAAAGCGTCTTCCTGGCCCTGGACCGTATCGGCGCCGAAAAGCTGGCCTTCGCCCCCAGCGCGGCCGGTGTCGTCTTCGCCAGCCAGGCCGACATGGTGGCGGCCCATCCGGCGGTGGGAAGCGAGCTGGACCCCCAGGGCCTGTTCAACTATCTGTATTTCTATCAGGTCCCCTCTCCCGGCGGCATTTTCCAGGGGGTGGAGAAACTGCTTCCCGCCCAATGGGCCTACTGGAAGCACGGCGAAACCAGCCGGGGCTTCTACTGGGCCCTGCGGTATCGGGATGAACCGCGCGGCGACTTCACCGAACAGGCGGCGCGCTTTCACGCCCTGCTGCGCGAGAGCGTGGCCCGCGCCAAGGGCGACGACGAGGTCGCCGCCTTCCTCTCGGGGGGCACCGACAGCTCCACGGTCAGCGGCGTGCTCAAGGAACTGGCCGGCAAGGCCCAGACCTATTCCATAGGCTTCGACGCCAGCGGCTTCGACGAGATGGAATACGCCCGCATCGCCGCCAGGCGTTTCGGCCTGGACATGCGCGAGTACTACCTGAAACCGGAGGACATCGTCAGCGCCATCCCGGTCATCGCCAGCCACTACGACGAACCCTTCGCCAACGAATCCGCCGTGCCCACCTACTTCTGCGCCAGGCTGGCGGCGGCGGACGGCCACAAGGTCATGCTGGCGGGCGACGGCGGCGACGAAATCTTCGGCGGCAACGCCCGCTACGCCAAGCAGAAAGTGTTCGAGGCCTACCACCTGCTGCCCGGCCTGCTGCGCACCGGGCTGATCGAGCCCCTCGCCAACCTCCCCGGCCTGTCCGCCCTGCCCCCCGTCCGCAAGGCCCAAAGCTACATCCGCCAGGCCAACACCCCCTTGCCTGAGCGCATGGAGTCCTACAACTTCGTCTACCGTCAACCCCTGGCGGCCATGTTCATGCCCGATTTCCTGGCCAGGGTCGACAGCCACCAGCCCGGCGCCTTGCTGAAAGAAGTGTATGAACGCGCCGACAGCGATTCCTACATCAACCGCATGCTGCATCTGGACATCAAGTTCACCCTGGCCGACGCCGACCTGCGCAAGGTCACCGGCATGACCGAGGCGGCGGGCATCGACGTCCGCTACCCCCTGCTGGACGACGCCATGATGGACTTTTCTGGCGAGGTGCCGCCCGACTGGAAGGTCAAGGGCCAATACCTGCGCTGGTTCTTCAAGACCGCCCTGAAGGGCTTCCTGCCCGACGAGATCATCAACAAGAGCAAGCATGGCTTCGGCCTGCCCTTCGGGCTCTGGGCCAAGGACCATGCCCCGCTGCGGGAGCGCGTCGAGGACCGCCTGTCCGACCTCAAGCGGCGCGGCATTCTGCAGCCCGCCTACATCGACCTGGTGCGCACCGAGCACATGACCGGCCATGCCACCTACTTCGGCAAGATGATCTGGGTCATGACCATGCTGGAGGAATGGCTACGGGCCAAACGTCTGTAACCCATACAAGGCAAATCCATGGCGGATTTACTCATCAAGTTCGACAAGACCCTTCGCCACCACGCAAACACCTTGCGGCGCATGTTTCGTGGCGCCTGGTGGGGCCTCACCCGCCCCCCCGCCGACCGGCCGGTGATTGTGCTGGGATGTTCCCGGGCGGGGACCACCGTGGTTTACAAAACCCTGTCGGAGTCCCCGCAACTGGGCACCCTGCAACGGGAAACCCATGATTTCTGGGTCGACCTGCACCCGGTGGAAGACAAGGGCTGGAACACCCACGCCCTCGATACATCCGATGCCAGCGATCACGACCGGGATTTCGTTGCCCGCTACTTCCATGCCTGGACCGGTCGCTCCCGCTGGGTGGACAAGAACAACCAGAACGGTCTGTGCGTCCCCTACCTGCAGGCCCTGTTTCCCGACGCCGTGTTCGTCTATGTCAAGCGCGGCCCCGGCGACAACATCAACTCCCTGATCGAAGGCTGGGGCAAGCCGGACAAGTACGCCACCTGGACGGAGCAATTCCCCGAGAAGGTCGCCATCGACAACGGCCGCTACACCCGCTGGTGTTTCTTCCTGGCGGAAGGCTGGCGCGACTACCTGAACGCACCCATCGAGGACGTCGCCGCCTTCCAGTACCAAGCCATCAACCGGGCCATTCTCGACGCCCGGGCCAAGGTGCCCGCCACGCAGTGGGTGGAAGTGTTCTACGAGGATCTGGTGCGCGATCCCGTGGCGGGCTATCGGCGCATCTACCAGGGCTGCGGCCTGGATTTCACCCCCGGCGTGGAAGCCCACTGCCGGCAAGTGCTGAGCAAGCCCTACGACGTGTTCGGCGAGATCAAGCTGGACAAGTGGAAGGATGGCCGCAACCGCGAGCGGGTCGAACGGGTGCTGGAACGGGTCGCTCCCCTGGCCCGGGAAATGGGGTACGACCTCTGATGATGTGGTGGCTGCTGGCGCTGCCCGCGCTCTGGCTGCTTACGCTCTGGCTGCTTATCCTGCTGCTGTTCGCCGGGCCGGTCCGGGCGGCGTGGCGCGAACCGGTTCTGCGACATCCGGTCCTCATTATCGAAAGCGACGACTGGGGCCCCGGCCCCGCCTCACATGCCCAAGCCCTGCGATCCCTGCGCGACCTCCTGACGGCCCACCGCGACATGACCGGACGCCCGCCGGTCATGACCTTGGGTCTCATCCTTTCCCTGCCCGACGGCGAGGCCATCGCCGCCTCCGATTTCACCGCCTATCGGGCACGGCTCGTCACCGATCCCGCCTATGCCGACATCCTCGCCGCCCTACGCGCCGGCATCGACGCCGGCGTCTTCGTGCCCCAACTGCATGGCATGGCCCATTACTGGCCCCCCGCCCTCATGAGCGCGGCGCGCGACGATCCGGCGGTGCGCGACTGGCTGCTCGCCGGCCCACACCAGGAAACAGAGGCCCTGCCCAGCCCGCTGCAATCGCGCTGGGTGGACGGCAGCGTCCTGCCCTCCCGCCCCATCCCAGCGGAAAAAATCCATAGCGCCGTAGCCGAGGAAGTCGCTTTATACCGACAAGTCTTCGGCGCCGCGCCCGAGGTGGTGGTGCCGCCCACCTTCGTCTGGACTCCCGAGGTGGAAGCCGCCTGGGCCGCCCACGGCGTACGCGCCCTGGTCACGCCCGGCCGCCCCTGCATCGGGCGCGACGCCCAGGGCCGGCCCGTTTGCGCTTCCACCCCCATCCACAACGGCCAGCGCGGGCTGGGCGACATCCGCTACCTGGTGCGCGACCGCTATTTCGAACCCGCACGTGGCCACCGCGCCGAACAAGGCCTGCTAGCCCTGGCCGGGAAAACCGCGCAGGGCCGCCCCTGCCTGCTGGAAACCCATCGCTTCAATTTCACCGGAGCCGGCGCCGAAGCGGCCCTCGCGGAACTGGATGCCTTGCTGCGCCGCGTCCTCGCCGAACATCCCACCGTGCGGTTCATCAGTCCCGCCGAACTGGCGGAACATTACCGTGCACCCGGCGTCAGGCCCTTTGCCCCCTTGGGGCGCCGCCTGGCTGCCTGGAAAGCACGCATGCAGGAAGTCCCGCGTTTCGCCCGGCTGGCCCGCCTGACCGGACTGGAATGGGCGCTTGCCGGGTTTACACCACGGTCGCGTGGCAAGGTGACATGAACCCGCCCCGCTTCTCCGTCATCATCCCCGCCTACAACGCGGCGGCATTCATCGCCCGCGCCATCGACTCGGTGCTGGCGCAAACCTGGCCGGCCGAGGAGATCATCGTGGTGGACGATGGCTCCACCGATGCCACCGCCGGCATCGTCGCGGGCTATGGCGATCGGGTGCGCTATCTGCGCCAGGGCAACGCCGGCGTGTCCGCCGCCCGCAACGCCGGCGCCCGCGCCGCCAGCGGCGATTGGCTGGCCTTCCTGGACGCCGACGACTGGTACTATCCGGACCGCCTGAAATGGCACGCCGAATGGATCGCGCGGGATGGCGCCCTGGACTTCCTCACCGGCGACTACGACTACCGCCGCCCGGACGGCGGCCGCATCTCGGGTTCCATGGAAATCCATGCGGCGGGACGGGCCATGCTGGCCAAGGCGGCGGGGGCCGATACGGTGGTCATGAGCGCCGACGAATTCCAACCCTTCGTGGCCGACCACTTCGGCGACACCCACACGCTTTCCGTGCCGCGCGCCTCGTTCCTGGCCCTGGGCGGCTACCCCACCGGCTACCGGGTGTGCGAGGACGTGTACTTCCTGGTCAAGCTGTGCGCCGCCAGCAAACGCGTCGGCGTGGTGTGCCGGCCCATGGCGGCCTACGTCATCCACGATGCCAGCGCCACCCGCAAGGATCCCCTACGCGCCCAGTTCGACAATGTGCGCACCCTGGTGGACCTGGACCGGGCGGCGCGGGCGTTCCCCCCCCCGGTCAGGCGGGGCGCGCGCGCGCGCCTGGGCCAGGGGCGCCTCAACCTGGGTTACGCCCTGGCCAGGACGGGCAGGCGCGGGGAAGCCCTGGGGGCGGTGCTGCCTTCCCTGTGGGAGAATCCGGGCATGGCCAGCCTGCGAAATCTCCTTTCCATGGTGCGCGGATGACATCCGGCGCCAGGCTGCTCGTGCTGTCGGAACTGTTCCTGCCCACCAAGGGCGGAACAGCCGTGTGGGCCGCCGAGGTCTATCGGCGCCTGGGCGGCAAGGGCATCCATATCGTCACCGCCCGGGTGCCCGAAGACGCCACGGTGGATGCGGGATCGCCCAATACCGTGCACCGCCTGGACCTGAAGCGGACGCCCTGGTTGCGGCCCGAATCCCTGGGCATGTACGCCAGATTCTTCTTCAAGTCCCTGGCGCTGGCCCTCACCCATCGCTTCAGCGCCATCCACGCCTTCCGCGCCCTGCCGGAGGGCCTGGTGGCCTGGCTGGTGGCGAGGCTGACCTTCCGGCCGGTGGTGATCTATGCCCATGGCGAGGAATTGACCACCTGGGGCAAGGGGGGCAAGTACAAGGCCATGCGCCTTGCCCTGCGCCACGCGGATACCGTCATCGCCAACAGCGACTTCACCCGCCGGGAACTGCTCGCCATGGGGGTGAGAAGGGAAAACATCATCCTGATCAGCCCGGGCGTGGACGTGGAGCGCTATCGGCCCGGGCTGCCCTGCGAGGATCTCAGGCTGAGCGTCGGCATGAGGCCGGAACAGCGATTGATCTTATCCGTCGGCCGGCTGTCCCGCAGGAAGGGCTTCGACATGGTGATCAGGAGCATGCCGGAACTGGCCCGGCGCGGCATCGACGCCCGCTACGTCCTGGTTGGCATTGGCGAGGACAGGGAATACCTGGAGGTCCTGGCGCGGGAACTGGGTGTCGAAAACCGCGTCCACCTGATCGGACATGCCGCCCCGGAGGATCTGCCCCGCTGGTACAACGCCTGCGATGTATTCGCCATGCCCAATCGTGAGATCAACGGCGACACGGAGGGATTCGGGATGGTTTTCATCGAGGCGGCCGCATGCGGCAAGGCCGTCATCTCCGGCCAGGCGGGCGGCACCGGCGATGCCGTGCTGGATGGCGTGACCGGCTTGCGCGTGAATGGCGCGGACCCCGCCGCCGTGGCGGACGCCTTGTCCAGCCTGCTGCTGGATGGAGAGATCCTCGCCAGCATGGGACAGCGGGGATTCCAAAGGGCAATGCAGGAATTCGCCTGGGATAAGGTGGCGGACAAGACGCGGAACAACGTGATGCAAGGAAGGTGACCAATATGAAGCTCTGGCTATCGGCGGCATTCATGGCCGCGCTCCCCTTGTCGGCCTGGTCTGTTGACGACTGGCGCGCGACACCCGAGGAACAGGAAATGTGCCACGTCGCGATCAGCGCCAAGGCCAAGGCCATCGGTGTCGAGCGGAAACGGCCCGCCCTGGACAAGAATTGGGCGACCATGAATCACTACTGCGATTGCCTGCGGTTTTACAACCGGGCACTGGCGGCGCGCAGCAGGTCAAACCGGGACTATCTTCTGGACGAGTCCCTCGGGGGCTGCAATTACGTTCTGGATCACACCAGCGCCGATTTCGCGTTCCGGCCCGAACTGCATTACCGCAATGGCCAGGCCTACGAGATGAAGGGCGATCACGCCAAGGCGGAAACGGAATACCTGCAGGTGCTGAACAGCAATCCGGCCGGTGTGCCGGAGGTCTACCAGTCCCTGGGGGACATATACGAGCGCCGCAAGCAGAAGGCCAAGGCTCTCGAGTTCTATACGGAAGGCCTGCGGCATTCCCCGGAGTCGAAGGCGCTCAAGCGACGCTACCTGGAACTGGGCGGCAAGGAGCCCTTCCCCGAGCCCCATGTGAAAGCCGCGACGCCCAAGGCGCGGCCACCCGGCGAGGCGGCGGCCCCCGCAGGGCCCCCCGAGGCGGCGGCTCCCACCGCGCCCCCCGAGCCGCCGGCTACCGCGCCCCGGGAGGTGGCCAAGCCCGCGGCGCCTGTTGCCCAACCGCCCCGCCAGGTCATCGGGTCGCCGACGAATCCCTGGTGTCGTTTCTGCCCTGAGGCCGTGCCACCCCAGGATCCTGGGACATCCAAGCCTCAAGCCGTGCCCAAAGCCGCCCCGTGACCTCGGGCTCACCCGCCGAGATGTCACATTCACAATTCGGGTCCGACAGCGTGTCAAACAGTCGCAGCACGTAACCCTCGTTGAGGGGCTGGTAGACGAGTTTCCAGCGATCGCTGCGAATCATCCGGTCCTTCGCCAGGATCGTCACCGCGTCGTATTCCGGCTTGACGGCCAGGGTGCCTGACTGACGATCGGGCACCTCCAGCAATTCCAGCAAATCGGGGTAATGCAGGTGTTGATCCGGCAGCCCGGGGATGTCAGCGATCCAGATGCCCGTCTCGTTGAAGGCGGCGAGCGGGGGCATGGGTTCCCCGTTCAACGCGGGCGCGAGCGAAACGCCGTCCAGGTTGGGCGGCAAGGGAATACCGGCGTGTTGCAGCAGGGTCGGCATCAAGTCGACGCTGCGTACCACCTCCTGGTGCTGGCCCGGACGGATGCCCGGGCCGGCGATGATCAGGGGCACGCGGGGGCTGAAATCGCCGATGGCGCTGTTGCCCTGCCCCCAGGTGTTGTGCTCGAAGAACTCCATGCCGTGATCGCTGTAGATCACGACCACGGTGTTGTCCGCCAGGCCGCTCTTCTCCATGTGTTCGAGCATTCGCCCAACCTCGGCGTCGAAGCGGCTCACGCAGCTGTCGTATAAATCCAGGATCTGGTCCAGATCGAATTCCTCCTTCGGCTGGCCCTGGCGGCGAATGATCTCGAAAGGCTCCGTGAGGCGGGACATGACGAATTTCGATTCACCGCCGTAATTCGGGTCCGACAGCATGGTGTAGTAGGGGAATTCCACGCCGAAGGGGGGATGGGTGGTGGAATAGAACAGGTGCAGCAGGAAGGGCTTGTCCCCCCGAGCCAGCGCATTCAGCACCTGCCGGCCATGCCGACCCAGTTCGGTGGTCATGGGCACGCCGGCCAGGTAGTAGAGCTCGGGCAGGAAGGTCTTGCCGAAGCGGTTATGGGTAAACAGGCTCAGGATCAGCCGCAGATTCTTCGGCCCCTGCCGGATCAGGTATTTGATATTCCACTGATCATCGGGCGTGTCCACGTAATCGAAGCCGAAGGGAAACTTCTTCAGGTCCGCGCCACACCAGTCCGACACCGCGGCGGTGGCGTAGCCATGCTGGCGCAGCAGGGCGGGCAGATCGGGGACGCGGAGGTCGGTATCGGCATCGGCGATGAAGTTGTCGCGCACGCCATGGTGATGCGGCCACATGCCCGTCAGCAAGGACAGGATGCTGGGCGCGGTACGCGCGCAGGGAACGTAGCATTGCCCGAACAGGGTGCCGCGGGATGCCAGTTTGTCCAGGTTGGGCGTCAGGCCCCTCTGATAGCCGAGCACACCAAGCCGGTCCGCGCGCAGCGTGTCGGAGCCTATCAGGACAATGTTGGGCGGCCCCTGTCGAGGGGAGGTGACGCTTTCCGGGGAGGGATCCCTCCGCCAGGAGGACCAGACCTGGATCCCCGCATAGGCGACCACCGCCCCCCACAGCGCCAGCAGTTCCAGACCGCGCCCTTCCGCCAGCAACCTGGCCGTCGCCATCGCCAACAGCCCGGCGGCGATGGCCAGCGAAAGCGAGATCACGGCGTTCAGCCTGGCCGGACTCAGCAACTTCCACAATCCATAGAGCCGGCTGGGCAGGATATTGAGTGAAGCGCAGATGCTGGCCGGCAAATACAGCAAGTGTCGGCAGAACTGCAGGCCGAGCACCCAGGCGATCCCCAGCATGGAGGCCAATACCAGGCCGACATGGCTCACATCCCCGTGAGCGCCGATGGCAAGCGCCGCATAGAGCAGGCTCCCCAGCCCGGCCATGAGGGAAAACAGCACCCACGCCCAGAAGGTGAGGCGCAACAGCGCAAGGAAGGTGTAGCGGGAATAATGCTTGAGGATTTCTTCCCGGAGATTGGGGCCCGTGCGGCTGAAAGTGGCCAGGGAACTGCCCAGCAACAGCAGGCTGGCCAGGGCCGCGACGGCGGGCGGAACGATCGCGTGGCGGGCCAGGGTGGGAAGCAGGCCGGCCGAAGCCGTCGCCAGGGCGGCGCCGACCAGCCCACCCAGGGCAAGCCATCCGGCCCAGCGCGGTTCGGCGCGGCGGACAAGCCGGTTCAGGGCTTCGCCCTTGCCCATTCTGCGCATCGCGCTGATCTCCCCCAGGCTGGCCGCGCAGCGCACCAGGAAGAAACGGGTCTTGGACCAGGAGAACGACAAGGCGGTGCGCGCGGCATAACCGGCGAACTTTCTCCAGGCGTAGAGCGGCACGCCGCGGCCGGCCAGGCGGGAAAACCGCACTCCCGCCTGGGATCGCTGGAATGCCTTGCGCATCAGGTAGCCGAGCCGCAGACGACTCAGGTCCACGTAGTGGTATTGCACGATGCGCGGCACGTACACCAGGCGTTCCCCCTGTCGCAGGGCGCGCAGCATGTATTCGGTGTCCTCGCCGCCACCAAGGTCGTGGCCCTGGGGACCCAGTTCCGTGGAGAAGTCCCCCACCCGCCGCAGGGCCTCCACCCGCAGGATCTGGTTGCCCCCCCCTGGTATGGGCCCATCCAGGCCCAGTTCCCGGTCCGCCTCGCCGAACTCCTGGCGCGGAATCGGCAGGGGATAGATGCGATAGGGCCCCGGGTCGTGCACCCACCCCGGCTCGCTGCCGTCCCAGTCGGGCAGGATGCGCCCGCACAGCATGGACGCCTCCGGATGGGCCTCGACCGCCCGGGCAATTTCCACCAGGAAGTCCTCCGCCACCCGATGGTCGTCGTCCACGATGGCCACCCAATCGCCCGCGAGTTCGGCGGCTCCCCGGTTCAAGGCGTGGGATTTTCCCGGCATCGGCTCGGCGACCCAAGCCAACGGCAGCAGGCCCCGCTCATCGGCGCTGGCGCGATAGTCGTCCAGCCGCGCATGGGTGGCATCGGAGCACGCGTTCGCCATGACCAGGATGCCCACCTCCCAACCCTCGGGCCGGCGGGCGCCGTTCAGCGAGGCGATGACCTTGGCCAGCAGGTCGGCGCGATTGTGGGTGCAGATCAGCACCGTCAGGGTATTCATCGGCTTCCGCATGGAGGGCTCAGAGGTGGCTGACCGGGGGGCGGGCCGACAGCGGCCAGAATTGGCGCGCTTTGCGAACGATGCCGCGCAATGAGCGATCCGCCAGGCCGGGCACGGGCAGCCCCAGGTCAAGGTAGTTCAGGGGCACGGCCGGGACGGTTTTCGGCGGGCGCGCCCCGGGCGTCAGGCGCAGGAAGGATTCCCGCTCCGGCCAGATGTAGTCCTCGAACCAGGTCCACACCCCCGCCGCCTTGTAGCGCTCCGCCACTTCGCGGGCGAGGGCCCGGTCCGTGTCCAGGCTGAAGGACTCGATTCCGGCACCTTGCAGGCAACGGGCCATCAGTCCGGCGGAGCGGGAACCGCCATAGGCGGAACACCAGAGATCGAAACCCAGGCCGGGCTGGACGGCGCGCACCGCCCGGTAGACCTGGACATGTTCCTCGTGGCCGTATTCGCCCCAGGGGTTGTGGGTGAACACCGTGTCGAAGCCCCGCAGGCGCTGGCCCAGTTCCGCGGCCAGGCGGGCGAAGTTGTCGCGATAACGCCGTTCGCTAGCGCCATGCCGGGCCTTGGCCAGCGCGACGCCGGCCGTAGCGGGGTCCGGGTCGGGCCAGCGGGCCAGGTCGTACACGTCGGCCTCGTCCAGGCCCAGGCAGACAAAGTCCGTCAGGGGCGCCTGCCCCAGCGCGGCCGCGCGGCCACGGCCCAGCTTTGGATGGGCGGGGTTGCCCAGGTAACACAGAAAGATACGGTCGACCCGGCGCGCGAGGGCGCTGAACCAGAGAATTTCGTCATCCGGGTGTGCCGCGACGAGACAGGCGTTGCGAAGGAAAGAGGGCTCTTCTGATAACATCAAAACCTACTGGGCTGGATGCTGTGGCAAGGCGGGGGCCGATCGCGGCGATGCGAGCGTTTCCGTGCAATGCTACCCCAGCTTTCCCGAACCCCCTATGACGGTCCGCTTACTTGAATTTCGACAGAATTCCGCTTCCCTGGCGAGCGAGAAAGGCCCTGGCCTGGCTGGCTGTCAATCGAAACGCCCTGTCCGTGCTGGCCAGGGCATTTTTTCGCCCCCCCAAATACCGCATCCTCATTTCCAGCGCCTTCTTCGGTGGGGTGGGGGGGGTGGAAAAGCTGTTGAAGACCCTCATCGAATCCATGCCGGATGCGCTGTTCCACGTGCATGCGCGGGAAGTACGCACGGCGGGGTTCGTGCCTCGCACCCGGAATTTTCTCCTGAACTGGTTGCCGCGCCGGGGCAGTCCCCTGGATCTGTACGTGTACTTCGCCGGTGGGGGCAGGCCTCCCTACCTGGGCGATGACTTCGCCTTCCGCGCCAGCATCATCGACACCTGTGGCGCGGACATCCGGGACATCGAGGAAAAATTCGACTGGGTGGCCATCCAGACCGGGAATGCGAGCCGGTATTCCGGGCGCGAGGACAAGTGGGTACTGGCCTTTCCCAGCATGCGCCTCACCTTCCCCGCCGCCAGGGAGCCGGTGGACCTGCCGCCCAGGTACTTCGTCACGGTGTTCAACCCCTATTCCGACAAGCTCAAGGGGGGCGACGCCGTGTTCCGCGCCGCCGATCACGCGGCGGTGCCCATCGTATGGTGCTACAGCGACAAGAGCGGCCTGAAATTCGACGGCCTGACGGACCACCCCAACGTGATTCAGCTGAAAAACCTCTCCCAGGAAGCGCTTTATTACGTCTACGAGCACGCGCTGGCCTACATTTCCTTCTCCCACTCGGAAGGTCTGGGCTGGTCCATCGCCGAAGCCTTCTACTCCGGCCTGCCCATCATTTCCCGGGAGGTCGGCTTCGTCACCTACATCAAGGACCAGCCCGGTGTCTTCGTCTATCGCGACGAGGCCGAACTGTTCGACCGGGTCAGCCGTCCGGACTTCGAACCGCCCCGTTACGACTATGACTATCTGGGCCGGAATACCTTTGAACAGGTGTTCGTCCGGATCATCGCCGACGCGTCACGCGGCACGACCTGAGTACCCGATACGCCGATCATCCATCCTTCCATCCGCCATCCCGAGAGCCCGTCATGCGCAATGTCCTGAGCAATGCCGTCCATTCACCCAAGGCCCTGGCCAAATCCGTCAGGGACTGGGCGCGGGCAAAGGAATGGGAACGCAAGTACATGAAGCGGCGTTTGCCCTTTTCCTCCGGGGTCGGCGACGAAATCGCCGAACACCTGCGCACCCTGGGCGGGCGGCACCGTTTCGGATCCTTTGTCTATGGCGAAACCAATGTGGGGGACGACGTGCAGACCATCGCCCAGTTGGGCTACCTGCCCCTGGACCAGGACCTGGCCGCCTACAACCGCGATGAGGTGGCAAGCTACCGGGGTAGCAGGCGGCTCTTCATCATGAACGGCTGGTTCGGTAATTTTCCCTGGCCCCCCTCGCCGAACATCGATCCCATCTTCATTTCCTTCCACATGGCCAGCAAGAACCTGTCCAAGCCGGAATACGCGGATTATTACCGCCGGCATCAGCCCATCGGCTGCCGGGACAAGGCCACGGCCGAACGGTTGAACCAGATCGGCGTGGAGGCCTACTTTTCCGGCTGTCTGACGCTGACCCTGCGCAACCCCTATGGACCGGAGGAGCGGGGCGACTACGCGGTGGTGGTCGATGCCCACCTGGAGAACGAGGGGACCTACCCGCCTTCCACTCCGGCCCTGCTCAAGCGCCTGGTACCCCGATCCATCCTCGACAACGCCATCCATGTCGAACAGGAAGTCGCGGATCGTTATGCCTTCAATTTCGCCCACAAGACGGCCCGGGCGCTGGAGCTTCTCGACCTGTACGCGAAGGCGAAAGTGGTCATCACCACGCGCCTGCACTGCGCCCTGCCCTGTCTGGCGCTGGGCACCCCGGTGGTCTTCATGCATCGCAGCTATGACACGGATATCCGCTTCGACGGTTTCCGCGAGGTGCTCAAGGGCTACAACCTGGATGCCAAGGCGGCGGACATCAACTGGGACGCGCCCCAGCCCACCGATATTTCCCATCTCAGGCAGCGCGTCATGGCGGATTTGAAGGCCCGCCTGTGGACCAAGCTGGAATTGCCCGGGTCGCCGCGATGAGCGCCGCGGGCAAAGGGGTCCCATCCGTCGCCGCCCTGGACGCGCCCGCGACAAAGACGAGTGGCCATGGGTAATTCGACGACAAGTACCGGGCCCCGTTTTTCCGTCATCCTGCCCACCCACGACCGCCGGGAACTGCTCCGGGAGGCGATCCACTCCGTGGCCAGCCAGTCCTTCGCCGACTGGGAACTCATCGTGGTGGACGACGCGTCCCGCGACCCCATCCGCGCCGAGGAGCTTCAGGCATGGGTCGGCGACCGGGCCCGGCTGCTGGCGCTGAACCCCTCGCAAGGCGGCGCCGGCGCGAAGAGCGCGGGCGCCGTTGAAGCCCGGGGCGAGGTGCTGGCTTTCCTGGACGACGACGATCTCTGGGACCCGGCCTATCTGGAACGTGCCGACCGGGCCCTGCGCGCCGCGCCGGAAGCGCGGGTGCTGTTCATGGGCGTGAAGTGGTTCGGTGAGCGCGCCAAGTCCGGCCAGGAAGCGCAGGACCGCGGCATGGGCATCATCCGGGGGCAAACCGGGGTGGCGGCCGATGCGCGTGGCCTGTGCCGCCATGAGCAAGATGCCCTCTTCGCGGCCTTGCTGGAAAGGGTTCCCATGCCCTTCCAGCGCCCGGTCGTTTACCGCGAGGATTATCGCGCCATCGGTCCATACCGGGCCGAATGTCTGCTGTGGGACTGCGATTGGGCCCTGCGCGCCGTGCTGCATGGACAATGCGCCTTGCTGGACGAGGGGCTCTATCTCCAGCGCGCCGCCGGCCAGGGGTATTCATCCCAGGGCCGCCGCGCGCTGGAACATGCGCGCTCAAACCTGGAAATCAAGGAATCCCTGCTTCGTCATCCGGCCGTGAACGGCACCCGACGCCTTCCACTCGTCAAACGCGCGTTGCATCGGGACTGGAAAGGCTATGCCTGGCAGCTGCGCCAGCAGGGCGAAAGGCGGGAGGCGGGCGAAGCCCTGCGCAGCGCGGCCAAGTATGGGTTCAGCATGGAACTGGCCAGAATGTGGCTGGCCATCGCCTTGCGCTCCTCCAGTGCCGGGAAACCGTGAGCGCTTCAGATCGCGTCAGCCCCCCCTGAGCGCCCCCCCCAAGGGGGTCAAGTTGGCTCGGGGGGGCCATTCGGCCATGGACGGTTAGTTGAGAGCGCGCCGCCTACCTCACATAGCCGCGGTACTCGATGACGGCGTCTTTCTCCATGAGCGCCTTCAGCGCCAGCCGGGCATCGTTGAAGGAGAGTTGATCCGCGTCGAAGCCAGCCAGGGTTTGCCGAACCGGGGTTCGCAATCGTCGCGAGATCCACTTGCGCGCCATGCCCTCGAAGCGTTTCGTGAGCCGGAAAGAGAGGCGCTTGCAAACCGTATGGCCCTGCCTGATCAGGTTGTGATGGTGCCGGTCCAGGTTGGCCATGATCAGCTCTGTCATGCCCATCAACACGTCCTCGGCCGTCAGGAAATGATTCTTGTAGCGGACCAGGAGTGATCCGGCGCGGACTTCCGCGAACCTCGAGCAATACAGCGAATCCTCGTCGCGGCGGAAGTAGTAGAGCAGTTCGGGGATGTGCTTGATGCGAAACCGCCGGGCGATGCGCATCCAGTAATCGTAATCCTCATTGAGGAACAGGTCCGGGTCGTAGTCGCCGATTCGCTCATAAACCGTCCGTGTGTACATGAAGCAGGCGCCGATGCTGTTGCCCCTGGCCATGTCCGGCACGTCCGGCAGGCGGATGGGCTTCATGCCCAGGGGCTGGCCGTCCGCGTCCGTATCGGCGAATTCATGGTAGTCGGCGAACACGAAATCGGCTTCGCCCTCGTTCAACACCTCCACCATGCGGGCGATGGCCTCCGGCGCCAGCATGTTGTCGTCCGAGGTCCAGGTGAGGTAGTCCCCCGCCGCCAGGGAAAATCCCCGGTTCAGGGTGCGCGGCAATCTCAGGTTCGGATCATTGCGGAAGTAGCGGATGCGCCGGTCGTCGAAAGCCTTCACCACCTCCTCGGTGTTGTCGGGCGAATTGTCGCTGACGATGACGAGTTCCCAGTTGGAGTAGGTCTGCGCCAGCACGCTGCGGATGGCCAGGGGCAGCACGTGGGCCCGCTTGTAGGTGGGCAGGACGATGGAAACGAGGGGAGCGCCTTGGGCGGACATGAAGGCGACGATCCTCAGGCCGACTTTTCGCGCGCCAGTTTCAGCGCCCAGGCGTCCAGGAAGTATTTCACCGCCCAACTGATCTCGGCGCCTGGGATGTAGCCGGCTCCCTTGCCGTAGCTGCCGTTGAAGCCGCCGCTGGCATTCTGGATCTTCTCCAGGTACTGGATGGCCCGGTCGGCCCGGTCGTATTCGCCCAGGTGCTGCCAGACGATGGCGTATTGGGCGAGGCCGGTGGAGCACACCCAGCCCACATCCGGGTAGCCCGGCACGCTTCCATCCCGCTTCTGTTTGGTGGCGACGCTGGCCATGCCCTGGCGGCACAGGTCAACCTCCCCCATTTCCCAGAGGGCTTCCATGGCATAGGCGTGGAAGTGGGACAGGCGGTTGAAGGGCACCAGTTGATCCGCCCGCTGCTTGTAGTAGGCCATGGCCCTGCCGGCGGCCTCGACGAAGTCGGGCCGGTTGAAAAGCTCGCCCGCCCGAACCAGGGGTGGCAGCACATAGCTATGGATGAGTTCGTCGGCGATGTCACCCCACAGATCCGTGGAAGGCGTGGTGACCCGCCCATCCGGCCCGATCTGGGTCAGCATCCATTCCCCCGCCCGCTTCGCGGCCTCGTCCGCTCCGGGCACGTCGCCGCTGGCCGCGTTCAGGCCCCGCAGGATCTGGCCGGTGTCGAAGGTGTAGGGCTTGCCGTCGGAGGCCGGGAAGGCGCCGTCCGGCATCTGGATGGACATGAGCCAGCGGGTGCTCTCCCGTGCGTATTCCGTTTCCTTCCAGTGGTACAGGGTGGGAATGTAATAGCCCGTGACCTCGGGGTAGGGCACGGGTTTCCTGGTGTGCAGGATGATGCCCTGGCCGGGGATGAAATGGTGCTTGAACCATCCCATGGCGCGTTGGTGGGAGGGTTCCTTTTTCCGGGTGAACCACATGGTCGTTTCCTTGAATTGAAAGATCAGTCGCGGGCTCGGCGCAACAGGATGCGGGCGTCCAGTTGGTCCATGCGCGCCATGAAGCGGCGCAGGGCGGCGTCATCCAGGGGTTGCGGCCGTGCCGGCTGGCTTTGCAGATAGGCGGCGCCCTCCCGCTCGCCCTTCTCCTGGGCGCGGGACATGCGAGAGGCGACATAGGCGTCTTCCAGCGTGGCGCGGTCGAAGGTGAGCAAGGCCTTGAGCCAGCCCGACTTTTCCCGCAGGCTTTCCCGCGCCGCCCAATAGCGCTGGCGCAAGCTCCGCCCGGCCCGCCCGGGTTCCTGTTCGAAGAAGGCGGGAAAACGGGCGCGCAGGAGATGAAGGCCCAGGCCCATGCGATAGCGCTGGTGCATCAGGGTCTTGAGGTCGGGCTCGCCGGTTTCTTCCATGAGGCAGTCCGGGCAGAACACGATCTTCCAGTCGGTGAGGATGAGGAGGCGATAGCAGATTTCCACATCCGCCGCCTTGTAGAAGCTGGCCTCGAAGCCGCCGATGCGGTCGAACACCGCGCGCCGGAAGGAGGCGTTGGCGCCGTCGGCGAAGGGGAGGAAGGGCAGGCGGCGGCGTTTCAGGGCGTGGAACGGCGACATGTAGTTGTTGCGCGCCTGATAGCGCAGGGCCAGGTTGTCGCCGGAAGGCCGCATGACGATGTCGCCGGCCACGCAGCCCACCTCCGGGTCGGAAAAGCAGCGCGCGATGTTGCTGATCCAGTCCGGCCGGGCGATGCAGCCCATGTCGGTGGTGAGGATGATTTCGCCGCGGGCCACCTTGAGCCCGGCGTTCTGGGCGCGGCTGCGGCCCCGCTCCGGCATGCGTTCCAGGCGCACGCCGTGCCGCTCCAGGCGCTCCGCCGTGCCATCCGTGGAGCCGTTGTCCACCACGATGATCTCGAAACGCTCCGCGGGATAGTCCTGGGCCCGCAGGGCGGCGATGCAGGCATCCACCTCATGGGCGCAGTTGAGGGCGGGAATGATGACGGAGGCGAAGGGCAACTCGGCGCCAGCCTCTGTGGGATTGGCATGGCGTGGCGGACCTAAAAACGGTAGTCGAGCTTCGCCGCCGTGGGGCCCACCGCCCGGCGCAGCAGCCAGGTTTCCAGGGCGGAGACCTTCACTTCCGGGCGCTTCCCGGCCGGGTTGTCCCTGACGTTGCCCGAGTTGCGGACCTTCAGCCGCAGGAGGCCATGATCGATGGTGATGCCCAGATAGGCCTCCACCCGCCGCACCGTGGCGACGTCGGCGATCAGGTCTTCATAACGCACCAGCAGGGCCCCCAGCCCGTCCGCCTCGGCCAGGAAGCCGTCCATGAGGCCGCGCCAGTGGCGTCCGAAGGCGCGGGGCGTGAAGACGGGGTGGTCGGGGTAGGTGTCGTACCAGTTGCGGCCGAAGCTGCAATAGGAGCGGTAGGCATCCAGGGGGTGGCGGTAGAGGAAGAGGAATTTGGCGTTGGGGTAAAGCCAGCGCAGGTAGTGGCAATGCTCGGCCGTGAGCCGAACTTCCTTGATGCCCCAGCGGCCCGCGCCCGCGGCCTGCGCGGGCCGGGCGAACAGGGTCTGGAACAGGGCCCGGTGGGCGGCGCGCCAATCCCCCAGGGCGGGAAACAGGTTGGCCACCCAGTTGCCGGACAATTGGCCGATGGGCGTGCCGTCGTAGAAGTAATCCGCCCGGGGCCAGCCGGGGCGGAAGGCCCGGTTGGACGCCGCCAGGTGCTGGATGAGGCCGCATTCATCGTAGGGCTCGCCCCAGATGAGCACCTTCCGGTCGGACATGATGAGGCGCTGCAGCAGGGTGGAGCCGGAGCGCCAACCGGCGGAGAGCAGGAAGATGGGGGCTTCACCGTCCGCGCCATCGGGCGGCACGGCGTCGGCCAGGGCCTCCAGGCCTGTCATGAGGCCTCGCGTCCTGGCCAGGGCCTGCCGCTGGGCGGCGCGTGCCTGGGCGGGACCGATGAGGGCGGCGATGAGATTGTTCAGCATGCGCGTGTTTCCCCGTGGCTCAGCCGGCCCCGGCGTCATCCAGTATGCGGCGCACGATCTTGATGGCGGCGGTGCCGTCGCCGTAGGGGTTCGCCCGGGTGGCCATGGCCTGATAGGCGTCCGGGTCGTCCAGCAGGCGGGAGGCCTCGGCCACGATGCGGTCGGTATCGGTGCCGACCAGCTTCAGGGTGCCGGCCTCGACGCCCTCCTGCCGCTCGGTCACGTCGCGCAGCACCAGCACGGGCTTGCCCAGGCTGGGGGCTTCCTCCTGCAGGCCGCCGGAATCCGACAGCACCATGTAGGCGTTCTTCATCAGGTGCACCAGAGGCATGTATTCCAGTGGGTCGGTGAGCACCACGTTGTCGATGCCCGCCAGCACGGCATTCACCACCTGGCGCACGTTGGGATTGCGGTGCACCGGGTAGACCAGGACGATCTCGTCGCGATACCTAAGGGCCAGTTCCCGCAGCCCTTTGCAAAGGGATTCGAAGGGGCCGCCGAAACTCTCCCGGCGGTGGGCGGTGACCAGCACGATGCGCTTCTGGCCGAAGGGCAGGGTTTCCAGGGGCGTGCCGGTAAAGGAATAGGGCCGGTTGGAAACGTCCAGCAGGGCGTCGATCACGGTGTTGCCCGTCACGGCGATGGCGCTGTCGGCGATGCCTTCCCGCAGCAAATGCCCGCGCGCCTTTTCGCTGTGGGCGAAGAACACATCCGCCATGGCATCGATGATCCGGCGGTTGGCTTCCTCGGGATAGGGGTGGTTCTTGTCGAAGGTGCGCAGCCCGGCTTCCACGTGGCCGATCTTCACGCCGGCGTAGAACGCGGCCAGGGCGGCGGCCATGGAGGTGGTGGTGTCGCCCTGCACCAGAAGCAGGTCGAACTTCTCTTCCCGCAGGATGCGGCCCACCTCCTGGAGCACGTTCACGGTGATGTGCTCCAGGGTCTGGTTTTCCCGCATCAGGTTCAGGTCGTAGTCGGCGCGGATGCCGAACAGCTCGATGAGGGGCGCGACCATGTCCTTGTGCTGGCCGGTGAGGCAGTTTCGGTTGCGGATCTTGCCCGGGTGTCGCTCCAGCTCGGCGATGAGGGGGGCCATCTTGATGGCTTCCGGGCGGGTGCCGAAGACGGTCAACACATTCAACATGTTCGGGATTCCGTGGTTATTCAATGGCGGGGCGCTCCCACCCACGGCGGGAAGCGCACCCGTCCTTTAATCGGCAGGGCTAGTCAGGTTCTTTAAGACGAATGACTTGATTCGATCCCGTGCTGCCCAAGTTCTGCACCTGGCCGCTGGGCCAGTACACGGTGATCCTGTCCGCCTTGGCGTGTTTGCCCAAGCCGAAATGCAGGCGTGCGTGGTTCTGGCCCCGCTCGTGGACGCCGCCGTCCCGCAAGCGGGTCTGCTTCACGCCGCCCGCTTCCACCACCACCCGGGCGCCGATGCCGTCCCGGTTGGAGCGGGTGCCCTCCAGGTCGATCATGAGCCAGTGGTTGCCGGTGGCGCAGAGGTTGCGGAACACCTGGTAGCGGCCGTTGTCCGAAGGCAGCCCCAGGCTGCGGCCCATGCTGGCGCCGCTGGCGGTGAGCAGGTCCGGGCAGCCGTCCCCGTCCGCGTCCGCCGTGGTGACGGAGTCCCCCACCCCGTACAGGCCGCCCGCCGCGCCACCCGCCTGGCGCACCGGGGTGAAACGGCCCTTGCCGTCGTTCAGCAGCAGCAGATTCTCCGTCTTGCCCGCGTCGTTGGTGCCCAGCACGAACAGGTCCAGGTCCATGTCGTTGTCGAAGTCCACCGCCACGGCGTTGGCGGCCGCGACGGGGCGGGCGTTCACGCCCCGGTTTTCCCCTTCCTCCACCAGCTTGCCGTCCCGGTTCATGAACAGGCGCTGGGGCGCGGTCTCGTCCGCGGCGGCTTCTCCGACGGATTCAACCTTATCCAGGCCGGCATCCGCCTGGACGCGCACCGACAGGTTGCGGGGTTTCTTTTTACCGCCAAAGGCTTCGGCGCGGATGTGGAACTCCACCTGCCAGACCCCCGCTTCCGGGGAGCCGATGAGCACCGAGGGCCGCATGGGGTCGGCGCCGGGCTTGGGCATGCCGGTGGCGGATTCAGGGGCCAGGGTGATGTCCAGGCCAGCCGGCGCGGTGGCTGCGCCGCCGATGCGGACATCCGCGGCCCCCAGGTCGCCGCCATGCTGGCCGGCCAGGGTAAAACGCACCGGACCCTGGGCGCGGAAGCGGAAGGCCAGGGGCTTGCCGGCATGTTTGGGCAGGAGTTCCGCCTGGGCGGTGAGGACATTCCTGCCGCCGCTGGCCAGGGATACCGGGCCGCCGGGGTTCTTGCGGGCCAGGAACAGGTCGATCCGGCCATCATTGTCGAAGTCTCCCACCGCCACGTCCTCGAAGGCGGTCTTGGGCAGGAGATCCAGGGTTTGGGCGGGCCGCGTCCGGGTATCGAACACCTGGCTGGGAGTGCCTTCTCCCATCAGGCGGCAGACGATCTCCGGGTGGGGGTCATCGTTCAACGAAGTCAGCACGCAGAAGGGCGCGCCGCGGGACAAGAGCGGCAGCCAGGCGGTCATGTCGGCAAAGGAGCCCCCTTGGCTTGCGAAGAAGAAAGGCGGGGTCATGGCGTCGTGCCGTGCCTCGGCCCCCTGGAACAGATCCAGCTTGCCGTCCCCGTCCAGGTCCACCCACAAGGGCATGCGGGTGCGGCCTGGAAGGTTGTCCACGCCCAGGCTTCGCGCCCGGTCGGCCAGTGTGCCGGCATCGTTGACGAACAGGCGCTTGGGTTCTTCCCCCAAGCCCTGGATGGCGCCGGTGAGCTGCGCCAGGTCCTGGTCGCCGTCGTTGTCGAAGTCCGCCCAGGCGGCGCCGTGCTTGTCGCCTCCAGTCTGGGCACCCAATACGGCGGCGGTCACGTCCTCGAATCGGCCCCCCCCAGGTTGCGGAACAACACAGCCGGCTTCAGGTGATTGGTGACGTAGAGGTCCGGCTTGCCGTCCCCGTCGTAGTCCCCCCAGGCGGCGCCATGGGTCATGCCCTCGTAGGCGGCCAGGCCGGAGCGTGGTGTGACGTCTTCGAACAGGGTGAGGTCAACTTCGCTGGGGGCGCAGGCGGACAGCATCAAGGCTGCCGAGAGAGCCAGGCCGAGCAGAGATATGTGTGGGGTATTCATGGGGCTCCGGATGGGGAGTTATCTCCGAGTGTCTGTGGGAGTAATCCAATTCTCGGTGATCACGCCAGGGTATTTGGCAAAATCCCGTTCATTGTTCGTTACCAACCGCACCTCCAGCGAAATCGCATGGGCGGCAATCAGTTTGTCGAGATGATCTTTCTTGCGTTCGCGAGTGGCCATGCGGATCGGGCCATAGGCCATGCCTGCCTGAACGCCAAAGTCGGCCACGGGAATGTCTTCAACCAATGCGGCCAGATTTGCGCGTTCTCTATCAGGATCAGCCGATGCCCTGACACCGAATTCCAACTCCGCGTAGGTAATCGCGGACATCACCACGTCACCGACAAAACACTGGGCGAACCGTCGGGCAACAGATTCCGGCTGGCTCTTCATCAAGTAGATGCACATGTTGGTGTCCAGCATGTAGCGTGGCATCAAAGCGCATCCCTTTCCGCTTGCTCTTGGTCACCACGGCCTTCCGCCATGAATTCAGGGGAGAAACGGGCAAATTTTGACAGCACCCCCGCAAGCGAACGACGTGCCGGTCGAATGCGCAACTCATCGCCGATTCGCTCGACCTCGAGTTCGATATCGGTTCGTTCATAGGCCAAGTCCGCGGGAATGCGAACCGCCTGGGAATTGCCATTCTTGAAGACGCGTGTGGTGTGCATGTCAATCTCCGCAAACCTGTATCCAGTGCATGGACTCTAGACGATGGGATCCCGAAATGTAAATACATGGATGTACAAAGAGTCGATCCCAGGTCACGGCCGAGACCTGATGAACTTCACAGGTAGGACTTGCCCGTTTCAATGTCCGCGGTAGCTGTTCAACAAGTAGCGCCGCCATGCCCGCATACCCCGTGCCATCATGCCCACGCCAGGCGCCGGTGCCTGGCAAGCGGCCAGAAAGCGCCGGGCCAGTTCCGGCGGCGAGAAATCGTCGGATCGAGCATGGGCCAGGGCTCTGGCGGAAAGGTCCGCATAGCGCTCGGGGTACTCCAGCACGGACCGCACCGCCGCCACCCAGTCATCCACGTTCCGGTAATCCTTGATCAGCAGGCCCCCATCCCCCACCGATTCCGGCAGCCCCCCCCGGGCGCTGGCAATGACGGGAATGCCGCAGGACTGGGCCTCCACCGCCACCATGCCGAAGCCTTCCTCCCAAATGGAAGGGGCCAGCAACAGGCGGGTCATACGGTAGACCTGGCGCATGTCCGACACCCGGTGCTGGAAGGTGACATTGGGCAGTTCCGTGAGCCGGGCTTGCAGGGCGGCCAGGGCATCGTCCTGGAGCTTCCAGGATTCCGGCAGCAGGAAGCTTACCCGGGGCAGGCGCCGGGCGACTTCCAGAAAGGTCTCCAGGCCCTTGACCTTGTGGGCGTTGATCATGGTCACATACCCGTCCGGGTCGCCCCGCTCGCCGAAATACAACTCGGCCGGCGGATACACCACATGGGCGCGGCAGCCCGTGGCAAGCAGGACCTTGCGGGCCAGGAAGCCGCTGCCGCAGACGATGCGGCAACTCATCTCCACGATGGCCCGAAGCTCCACCGGGTCGAATTCCGCGTCATGGACGAAATACAAACCGGGCACGCCATTCTTGCGGGCGATCTCCAGAATTTCCCTGGCGCCTTCCATCTGGGCCCACACCAGGTCCGGCCTGCAAGCGTCGATGAAGGGTCCCAGGGCATTGAAAAAAATCCGGTAGCAACCGCACCGGATAGCCGCAATCCAGCTCTTGGTTCCCCTCGCCGACGAGCGGGAGAAGGCCATGGGAGGGGGCCGCTCCCCGGATTCCCAGCGCCTCGTACTCGTCGGGCGAGGAAGGACCGTGGGGGTTCACGGCCTATTCGCTGGAACCCACGGCCCGGCAGTCGGTTGCCAGATCCCGGGACATGCCCTGCAAAAGCATGTGCGCGCAGCGAACGGCGCCGCCCAGAAAGAACGGGTAGGGGGGGCGTTCGCTGGCGTAGAGGATGCGCATGTCAGCCAGCCCTTGCAGGTGAGTCAATCAAAGCGTCCAGTTCGCCATACAGCGAACCGGCCAATACGGACCGCTCCCGGCTTGCGAGCCAACGACCGCGCCGGTCCGGATCGGCTCCGCTGAAGTCCCGCAAGGCCTCCAGGGCGTTGGCGAGGTGGCCATCCCCTCGGCCACGGTGATGCCCGCCCCAGGCTATCGACGATGTCACCCATCGCCGCCGACCCCGAACACCACGATGGGGTGCCGGAGGCGATGTCCTCGTACAGCTTGCCCTGGATGCCAGCGCCTCAGGCCGATGGGGTTCAGCAGCAGCAGGCCGTCGATCTCGCGCATCAGCGGCAAGCTTCCGTCTTAGGGAATCGGGTCCACCATTTCGATGACTTCGGGGTAGGGAGGCCCGCAGTTTCCGGAGCGCCTCGGACGCCTGGCCCACCAGGCGCAGACGCACCTGGGCCGGAGTTCCGGCCTGCCAGCCAGGGCGGCGGCGAGGGTATCGAGGAAGGCATCCGGCGCCGCCATGGCGCCCAGGTTGCCCAGATAGGCCAGGGTGATGGGCGCGGCCTGTCAGGCCGGAGTTCCTGGGCACATCGGCGAAATCGCCAGGCTCCCAGCCGTTGTACACCACCGCCTGGCGCGAATGCGCCAGGACGGGGAAACGGCTACGGGCATGGGCCATCTGGGAGGGGGTCGTGTGGATCACGAGATCGGCGCGCTCCAGGCAGAGGGTTTCCCAATGCCGGTTGGGGGCGGTCTTGTCGACGAACGTGAACGGGGTTTCCGTCCACTCGTCGCGATAATCCAGCGCAGCCACCACCCCGTGCGCCGCACCAGCCAAAGGCCGGCGACAAAGTTGGCGAAGAGGCGCCCCCGATGCCAGGATCACGCCGGACTCTCCGGGCGTGATGCGGGCGGCGGCGGCCTCGATCCAGGGACGGGCGTTGACGATGCCGCCGTCGATCCTCGGCAACAGCCACGGGTGGGGCCCGTGTCCGCCTTTACCCGGTTCACCGGCACGCTGTCGGGCAGCAATCCGCCAGATAGCGTCCCGCCTGGCCGGGCTGCGCCAGGGGCCGGGCCCACACCTCCCCCGCCAGCCGCAAGCCGCCGCATGGCGAGCGAAGGACTGGGGGCGGTAGACGCCGCCCGGCGACCCGGGGAGCCCAGGTGATCAGCACCATTTTCCGGCTTCCGACGCCGCCGGGACCCCCTCGATCCGTCTCCCTGGGGGGTACGCGCGCATAGCGCCGCCAGGCTGGCAACGGCCCGGCTGGCCATCGACGCGCGCCAGGTAAGGAGCCGCCAGGAAGCAGCTCGCAGGCTGGTGGAAAGACGAGTCACCGAATCAGGCTCCGGGATGGTGCGCAGGGAACATTTTGCATGCATGTCGCCAGGCTAACGCATGCCTGGCACGGCATCGCGTTTCTTGCTGCAGCCAGATCACGGGAAGAAAGCAGAGCAGCCAGCCCAGGCCACTGGCGGCGATGCCCCGGTCGTGTGGGTAGGTATTGTACGGATGGATGCCATCCGCGCCCCCCCAGACCAGCCCGGATTTCGCCAAGTATGTTTTGAGCGTCGGCCTGATACGGTTGCCACGATCTTGGGCCGGGACAGGTATAGCCTTCCAGGCGCGGCGCACGCGCGACTGGAGCGGCTTGGCGGTATTCGGTACGGATATGAATCACGGGCGATCGGGCGAGACGACCAGTCGGAAAACCATGGCAGGCGCAGCCGCCGGCACAAGTCGATCTCCTCGTAGTAGGCAAAGAAGAGGGGGATCGGAAGCCGCCCACCCGGCGGATCGCCGCGAGGAAAGCATCAGGGCGTGCCATGGGGAATCGAACTGTCGAAAGATTTCCGGGAAAGGCGGACGGTTCGGAACCTTATCGAAGTCAGGAGGCCCTTGGGTGCAGCACGCCCACGCGGAATCGGATCGATATCCCGCCGTTGGACTGGAGTTGTATGGCATTCAAGCCGGCGATGCGCTCGTCCCGGGACATGATGT
>JADJYY010000005.1 GCA_016719465.1 Hydrogenophilales bacterium | reverse complement strand
TGCGGGACGGCGAGACCAAATATCTCTACAAGAAGGCGGTGCGCGGACTGATCGGCGATGACCTCGCCTATCGCAGGAAACAGATGTTCACCGTGCCGGTGGGAGAATGGTTCCGCGATACCCTGGCCCCGTTCACCGAGGCCGTGCTGCTGGATGCGCGCACCGTCGAGCGCGGCCTGTTCCGCCCCGAGGTGGTGCGTCGCATGCTCGACGAACACCAGAGTGGCCACGCCAACCATACCCGCGAGATTCGCGCGCTGATCGCGGTGGAGTTGTGGGCGCGCACCTTCCTGGATCGCGACAGCCACACCGCGCCCGGCTACGCGGAGCTTGGATTGATGCCGGCACTGGTATAAATACGGGGCACCTTGAACGCACAGGATTTGAAAGATTGACCATGAGATTGATTGCCAAGCTGGACGTAAAACCCCCCCATGTGGTGAAACCGGTCCACTTCGAGGGGCTCCGCAAGATGGGAATGCCCGCCGATCTGGCGCGCAAATACTATGCCCAGGGGGCGGACGAGATCTTCTACATCGACATCGTCGCCTCCCTTTACCGGCGGGAAATCCTGTTCGACGGCATCGAGGCGACGGCGCGGGAGATATTCGTCCCGTTCGCGGTCGGTGGCGGCGTGCGCAGCATCGAGGACATGTCCAGGCTGTTCCACAGCGGCGCCGACAAGGTGGTGATCAACACCCATGCCCTGCAAGACGATCCCGGACTCATCGATAAGGCGGCCCGCACGTTCGGCGCCCAGTCGGTGGTGATCAACGTCGAGGCCAAGCGCTGGGACGGCTGGTGGGAGTGCTACTCGGACTGCGGGCGCGAGCGCAGCGGCAAGAACGTGCTCGACTGGGTGCGCGAAGCCGAACAGCGCGGGGCGGGCGAACTGCTGATCCAGTCGGTGGACCACGACGGCAGGCAGGACGGCTTCGATGTCGAGTTGATCCGGCAGGTGAAAAACGCGGTGTCCATCCCCGTGGTGGCCGCCAGCGGCGCCGGCAACCTGGACCATGTCGTCGCGCTGGCCCGCGAGGCGCGCCCGGACGCCATCGCCCTGGCCAGCCTGCTGCACTATGACAAGTACGACATCGCGGCCGTGAAGCAAAAACTCAACGACCTGGAACTACGGAGCAAATGATGGCGCGCAGGATTGGTCTGATCGATTACGGGTCGATGGGCAATATCGAGAGCATCCGTCGGGCGCTGAGCGCCGCCGGCGGCGAAGTGGTGATCATCAGGGACGCGGGCGGTTTCGCCGGTGTCGACAAATACGTGCTGCCCGGCGTGGGCGCCTTCCACGAGGCCATGGACGAGATCCGGCGCAAGGGACTTGAGGCGCCGATCCGCGACGCCGCCAGATCGAAACCCACCCTGGGCATCTGCCTGGGCATGCAGATGCTGGCCAGCGTCGGCCACGAGTATGGCGAGACGCCGGGATTCGACCTCATCGATGGCGAGGTGCGACGCATGCAGTGCAAGGCGGCGGTGCCCCACATCGGTTTCAACCGGGTACAAGTGATCGGTGACTCGCCTCTGTTCCGTGGACTCGGAGAGGAGGCGGAGTTCTACTTCATGCACTCCTACGAGTTCGTGAACTACACCGATGTCTGCGGCCTCTCGACCTACGGCCAGCACAGGTTCGTGTCGGCGGTGGCGCGCGGCAACCTGTTCGGTGTCCAGTTCCACCCCGAGAAGAGCCGCGAGCACGGCATCAGACTCCTGAAGAACTTCATTGAGCTGTGAGACGAGCATGAGCGAAGAATTCGGCAAGTACGGCCTCCCGCTGGAGGTCAAGTTCTGCAAGAAATGCACCATGAGCAACCAGCGCCCCTCGTCGTCGGTGGAGTTCAAGAACGTCAAGGGCGAGAAGAAACGGCCCCTGTCGTTCGACGAGCATGGCGTCTGTGATGCCTGCAATTTCGCCGAGAAGAAGAAGCTCATCGACTGGGTCGAACGCGAGAAGCAATTCCGCGACCTCTGTGATCGCTTCCGGCGCCATGACGGGCGCTACGACGTGGTCGTCCCCGGCAGCGGCGGCAAGGACAGCGTCATGGCCGCCCATCTGCTCAAATACAAATACGGCATGAACCCCATCCTGGTGACCTGGCCGCCGGCCATCTACACCGGCATCGGGCGCTTCAATTTCGACCGCTGGCTGGAATCGGGCTTCGCCAATTACACCTACAACCAGAATCGCAGGGTGCACCGGATTCTGACGCAGCAGGCCTTTCTGAACCTGTGCCACCCCTTCCAGCCGTTCATCCTGGGGCAGAAGAACCTGGCGCCCAAGATGTCAGCCCTGCTCGACATCCCTTTGGTGATTTTCGGCGAGAACGAGGCGGAATACGGCAATGCCATCGCCGACAACGAAAAACCGACGCGTGACCCCAAGTATTACAGCGCCGAGGCGCGCCTGGACGAACTCTATCTGGGCGGAGTCAACGCGCGCGAACTCATGGAGCGCTACCAATTCACCACGGCGGACCTGGAAGCCTATCTGCCCATCGACCCCAACAAGCTGCAGCAGGTGGGGACCGAAGTCCACTACCTTGGTTATTACCTGCGCTGGCATCCCCAGGAGACCTATTACTTCTCGGTGGAGAACACCGGCTTCATGCCCAACTGGCACCGCACCGAGGGCAGCTACAGCAAGTACAGCTCCCTCGATGACAAGATCGACTGGCTGCATTACTACACCGCCCACGTCAAGTTCGGCCTGGGCCGCGCCACCTACGACTCCGCCCAGGAAATCCGCAACGGCGACATCACCCGGGATGAGGGCATCGCCCTGATCCGGCGCTACGACGGCGAGTATCCGCGGCAATACCTGGACGACTGCCTCAGATACATGGACATCACCGCGGAGCAATTCCATCAGGTCATCGAGGAAGCCAGGACGCCCCACCTCTGGCGGATGGTCGGCGAGGAATGGCAGCTGCGATACCCGATTTGGGAAACCACACAGAACGGCAGGCCGTGACATGAGCGACATCGATCCCAGAAAAGATTATTGGAACGACAAATACCTGGAGTACTGGAAGGCGCGGGTGGACGAGGCGGGCCAGGGCAAGAGCCAGGTCGTCGCCGGGGACAGCAATACGGAGGACGACAGCGTCTATCAACGCGTCTTCGCCAGACATGGATTCAATCCGGGCAGCCTGCTGGAAGTGGGATGCGCCTGGGGCCGGATGTTCCCCCTCTATCTCTCGTACGGGCTGAAGGTGACTGGCTGCGACATCTCGCGGGCGATGGTGGACGCGGCCAGGAAGGATTGGGCGGGACAGGACGGCGTGATCGATATCGTCGAAACCCCGGCCGAGCACCTGCCGTTTCCCGACTCGAGCTTCGACAACCTGGCCTGCCTGGCGACCCTGGACGCGACCTACCAGCATCAGGCCGTGACCGAGTTCCTGCGGGTGACGCGACCCGGGGCGCGGATTTACTTCACCGGCAAGAACGATCTCTATTTCGCCGACGACCAGGAAGCCTATCTGGCGGAGATCGGCGCGCGCGGCAAGAACCACCCCAACTTCTTTACCGATACCCGGCGCCTGATCGATCTGCTGCGACAACAGGGGCACCGTGTGGACGCCATCTACTGTTTTCCGCGCCGGGGCGATTTCGCCGCCTTCAACCACGTGGACAACACCGGGGAACGCTTCTACGAATATCTGCTGGTCATCACCCGGGGCGATCGCCACGCCGTACTGCCCGAGTTCAGCGACGCCTATTCGAAAACCTTTCGCGAGTTGAGCGGCGCCCATGAATGACTTCGGCGTGGTATCGGATTCGAGGCCGATCATGGTGTCCGGCGTCTATCGCTCCGGCACGACCTTCCTGACCGCGCTGCTGGGCGCCCACCCCAAGCTGAAGGCTTCCTCGTCGACGGTCAAGTTCCTGCGTTTCTGTCTGGGGCGCTACGGCGATGTGCGCGAGCCGGAAAATCGCCGCCGCCTGGTGGCGGAAACCCACAAGCGCGTGAAGGTCCGCTGGGGCCTCTCCATCGACGAGGAGGCCATCCTTGCCCGGGCGGAATCCCGTGGCGACGTCACCTACGCCCGTCTTTACGATGTGATCATGAAGGACATGCTGACCGACGTCGGCGACGACTCCCAGCGCTGGGTGGAAAAGCTGGCGGTCCAGTGGGAAGACATTCCCCATTTTCTCGACATGTTCCCCCAGGGGCGGGTCATCCATATCTTTCGCGATCCCCGCGACGTGGCGGCCTCCTACAAGAACATGACCTTCGAGCCGGGGTTTACCTATCTGGATGCCGCCTTCAATTTCCGCGGCGCCCACGAAACCCTGGACCGGCTGTCCAACCAATACTCGGACCGCATCATGATCGTGAAGGCCGAGGAGGTGGCGCAAGCCCCGGAAAAGGCGGCCCGGGCCATCTGCCGCTTCCTGGATCTGGACTACCAGGCCAGCATGATCGATGCCCGCCAGCTTCACAGTGAAGGCGAGGACTGGGCCTCGAACACCTCCTATGACAAGCCCTATCGGCAACTCCCCGATGCCGCGCCACGCTGGCCGCAACAGTTGAGTCGCGCGGAGGTGATCTTCATCGAGATGGTGACCCAGCCCTACTTCGAGCGCCTGGGCTATCAATCCGCCAACTATTTTCCGTCCCCCGAGGAATGGTCGGAGGTGTATGGCTTCATCGGCGATCCCCTCCTGCGTGAACGTTTCATTGGCTGGCTGAGCCATGGCCGGGGCGCCCAGGGCTATCGCACCGACCCCTACACCCATGAGATGCGCATCGTGTTTCCCGAGCGTTATGCCAACGACTAGAAAGCTGAATCCCCAATGAGCGGCACCGTCCATATCGTTCACGCCATCGATACCGAAGGTCCCCTGTATGAATCCATCGAGGCGAAATTCGAACGTCTGACCGAGTTGTTCGGCCTGGAGCGGATCGAACCCTCCAGAGCCAATCTGGAGCGTCTCGGGCGCGGAGAGATCGACCTGGGTGAAAAGACTCAGCGCATCAAGGAAGTGCTCAAGAGCCACAAGGCCAACACGCTGGGCTCCTGGGACCAGATCGAGGAGATGCTGGGTCGTGTATGCAGCCCGGCGTTCCGCAACCAGTATCCCGACAGTGATGGACAGGGCTGGGTCTTCAACTGGTTCTGCATGGACCATGTGGGCTATGAGACCAATCCGCGCAAGCGGGACATGGGCTTTCTCAACATCCACGACTACTACGCCGAACTCATCCGCGGCCAGCCCTGGTCCCGTGACACCCTGGAGTTTCACTTCCACCCCATGTCCACCTATCGGGAGGCCCATCGTTGCGCCACTCACTATCTGCGCAGCGACGAGCTTTACCAGAGCCTCTGCCGACGGGTGATCGAGCGCAAGTTCTTCCCGGCCAGTTATCGCGCCGGATTTCAGGCGGAACGACCCGACAGCCACTGGTTCCTGGAACAGTTCATCCCCTATGACATCTCCAACATGGCCACGGAGGACACCCGCGACATCGACAACTCCATCGACTTCCGCAATGGCCGTTCCGGCAACTGGCGCAAGGCGCCCAGCGATTGGTCGGTGTACCACCCCAGCCATGACGATTATCAGGTGCCGGGCCATTGCCGGCGCCTGATCGGACGGGCGCTGAACCTGCGCAGCCGCATCGGCGGCATGACCCAGGTAGAGATGGACAAGGCCTTCGCCCGGGCCGAGGCGGGACAAGACACCGTGGTGGGCTTGTGCAGTCACGACTGGCGGGATCTCGGCCCCGAGGTCGAGAGCGCCCTGGAGATGCTCAAGCTCAGCAAACAACGCCATCCCTCGGTCGCCTTCAAATACAGCGGCACGGTGGAGGCGTTTCGTACCCAGCTCGCTCAGGATCGGAAGGCGCAACGACCCTTGCGGCTTTCGATTCGCTTCCATCCGGAAAAACCCGGTGAGGATGTTCCCTTCATCGAGATCAAGGCGGAACAAGGCGAGGTGTTCGGACCGCAACCGTTCCTGGCGATCAAGACCAAGGCCAACCGCTATCTGCATGACAACCTCGACTTCGCTGTCGCCCCGGGAACCTGGTATTACGCCTTCCACGGCGACACCCTGCCTTTGAGCGACATCGCCGAGATCGGGGTCGCCGCCAACGACATCCTCGGCAATACCCGTGTCGTGAGCTTCGTCCCCGGGGAGGCCGGGGGGTGCTGAAGCGTTGGCGTTAGCGGTCTCGCGCTCGGAGGTTCCCGGCAATGGGTAAGATCAGAAGGGTGTTGCTGGCCTCCTATGGCGGAGGCCACGTCCAGTCGCTCATTCCGCTCGCGCACGGGTTGCGGCAACTTCCCGGCGTCGAACTGGAGGTCATCGGTTTCACCACGGCACGGGCGGCGTTTTCCCGTGCCGGCATCGAAGCCTCGGGCTATCGGTCCCTGCTGGAGGAAGGCGATGAGGCATGGCTCGCTCTCGCCCGCCTGCATAAGCCCAACGACGCCCATGCCGATATCGATGCGGCCGATTCCCTGGCCTATCATGCCCTGGGCCTGAGGGACCTCGTCATCGATCACGGCGAGCAGGAAGCCCTGCGCCGCTATGGCGAACTGGGCAGGAAAGCCTTCCTGCCCGTGAATGGCTTCCGGCGTTATCTCGCGCGGACACGCCCCGATCTGGTCATCACTTCCACCTCCCCGCGCTCGGAACTGGCCCTGCAATATGCCGCCAACGACTTGGGAATCCCGGGCCTGGCGGTTTCAGACCTGTTTCTGCAGAACGAGGCACGCTATATCTGCACCTCGCGATACGCCCGGCACATCACCGTCATCGCCCGATATGTCGCGGACTTCCTGAATCGTGAAGGGTGCGAAACCACGCGAATCCACGTCACAGGCAATCCCGCTTTTGACCGTCTCACCGACCCGCGACACCAACAGCACGCCGCCGCGCTACGAGCCCAACTCGGTTTCGCGCCCCATGAAAATATCGTGCTCTGGGTGTGCGCCTCAGCGGCCATATCCATGATTGGCAAGCCCTTCGTCGATCCGGATCGCATGATTGCCTTCCTCGAAAACCATTGCGCCAACACGACGAATACGCGCTACCTGGTCCGTCAGCATCCCAACAACCCGGTGGTGGGGGACAGGGTTTTGCGCCATGGCGTGATTTGCCCACCTGGGGTGGAAATCGAAACCTGCATCCAACTCGCCGACGTGGTGCTTCTGGAAACCTCGACCGTCGGCCTGCAGGCGGCGTTGATGGGGAAGCCCGTGGTCTCCATCAACGCCGGGGATTACCCTCCGTACGCCCGATTGGGTCTGTCCAGCGACGTGGCGGGGCTATCCGAGGCGGGCGAGGCGCTGCGCGCGGCGCGCAAACCCGAACTCGACCCTCTGGGCTATAGCAATCTGGGCCATTCAGCCGAGGCCATCCTGGCGCTAATCACCCCTATCCTGGAACAACGGGAGTACACACCATGAAATCCATCCGACAACTGACCGACATGACACAGCGGGTGTCCCTGATCACCGGGGGCGCGGGCCATATCGGCACGGCAATGGCCGAGGCCCTGGCGGAACTGGGTTCCAACCTGCTGCTGCTGGACAGGGACGAGGCGCGCCTGGCGCCACTGGTGGTCGAATTGGCGGAAAAGTGGGGGGTAAGGGTCGAATATCTGGTGGTCGACCTGGAGCGGGCCGACACCATTCCCGCCGTCGCCCGGGAAGCAGAGCGGCGGTTTTCCCGCCTGGATGTCTTGATCAACAATGCCGCCTTCGTCGGCACCAGCGATATCGGCGGCTGGGTGACGGACTTCGCCAGCCAGTCCGTGGAAACCTGGAAGCGCGCCCTCGACGTCAACCTCACCAGCGTCTTCGCCCTCACCCAGGCCTGCACCGGCTTGCTCAAGGCCTCGGGCAACGGCTCGGTCATCAACATCTCCTCCATCTACGGCGACCTCGGCCCGGACCTGAGACTCTACGAGGGAACAGCGATGGGCAACCCCGCCGCCTATGCCGCCAGCAAGGGCGGCCTGAACCAGCTGACCCGCTGGCTCTCGACCGTGCTGGCGCCCGATATTCGCGTGAACACGATCTCCCCCGGCGGGGTCTATCGGGGCCAGCCGGAAGTATTCTGTCAACGCTACATCCAGCGCACCCCGCTGGCCCGAATGGCGACCGAAGAGGATTTCAAGGGCGCCACGGCCTTCCTCGCCAGCGACCTGTCCCGCTATGTCACCGGCCAGAACCTCAAGGTCGATGGTGGCTGGGGCGCCTGGTAGCGGCATGAACCCCGCCCAGTCGACCTTCCTGGATGCGCTGCGCGGCCTGGCGGCACAACTGGTGCTGATCGGCCATATCCACTCGACGACCCATCAAGGTCAGACCTGGGGCATCGGCGATCTGGGCGTGATCGTCTTCTTCATCCTGTCGGGATTCCTGATCAGTTATTCCGCCCAGATCAAGCAGGCCCGGGGGGGATACCGATTGCCGGATTTTCTCAGGGACCGTTTTTTTCGTATTTTCGTGCCTTACCTTCCGGCCTTGCTGTTTGTCCTGTTGCTGGACAGTTATGTCTTCACCCACACCAACGCGCTGCTCTACCTGGAGCATTACAACCTGAAGGACTTCCTGGCCACGCTGCTGATGTTGCAGCAACATCCGATCGGACTCTTCTCCGATCAAATGCTCGGCCTGGAAGCGTTCAAGCTGGCCACCTTCGGCAGCGCCAGGCCGTGGTGGACGGTCTCCATCGAATGGTGGCTGTACGTGAGCTTCGGGCTCATCCTGTTCGCGCCTCTGTTTGCGCGCCTTTCGCTGCGTTATCTGGCGCTTCTGGCTCTCGTTTCCATCGTGCCGCTCTTCAATGCCGTCGCCGGAACCGGGCAGGGGCTCAGCCTGATTTGGGGATTCATGGCGTTACTGGCCTGGGCCTACACGCATTGGGGCGAGAAGATCGAGGGGCAGGCGCGGGCATTCCGTGACTCCGGGGTTCAGGCCAGACTCCTGCTGGCTGTGCTGCTGGTTACACTATGCGTCCTGGCCATCGTCAGAGTGATCTGGATTTCCTATATCGAGACCGGCTTCGTCTTTGATCGGCCTCGCTTCTATGATTTCAACCTTTATGTCCTGTTGCTCCTGTTCTTTGCCACCATCTTCGTATTGCTGGGGAGCGGGAAGGAGAGCCCGCGGCGTCCGGTGGTCAAGTTCGTGGCGGACTACTCCTATTCGCTCTATCTCATCCATTACTCCCTGATCCATGCATTCCACGCCCTGGGCTACCTCGATGGGGACGATTGGGGCGCGCTCATTGCCTGCTATGTCGCCTGCAACCTCACCGCCATGCTGTTCTACCTGCTCTTCGAACGGCACTACAAATACCTGCAGCGCCTGTACGAATCCAGGCTGCCGCACGGTGGGCGGCGATGACAGGATAGCCATGTTCCACCCGATCCCACGGAGTCTGAAATGAGAATGCTCGTCGCTGGCACCGGCTCCATCGGCCAGCGCCACATCCGCAACCTGCGCGCGCTGGATTCCCGCTGCGAATTCGTGCTGCTGCGCGCCGACGGCCGCGAGGACGCCCTATCCCGTGAACTGGGCGCGCCGGTGGCGCGCACCCTGGGACAGGGCCTGGAGCATGCCCCCGATGCCCTGCTGCTGGCCACTCCCTCGGCCCTGCACGCCGAACTGTTGCTGCCGGCGATCGCCGCCGGGCTGCCCATGTACGTGGAAAAACCGGTGGTGACCGATCGAACCCACCTGGAGTCGGTCCGCGCGGCGCTGGCCGACCGGGACTACCGCGCCACCACCCTGGTGGGCTGCAACCTCCGCTTCCTGCCCTCGCTGCGGCGTCTGCGGCACCTGGTTCTGTCCGGGGCCATCGGCCGGGTGGCCCGCGCCAGCTTCGAAGCCGGCCAGTGGCTGCCCGACTGGCGCCCGAGCCAGGATCATCGCCAGAGCTACAGCGCCGACCCGACGCGGGGCGGCGGCGTGGTGCTCGATCTGGTGCACGAGATCGATGCCGCCCGCTGGTTGCTGGGCGATTTCACCCGGGTGGCGGCGATGACCACCCAGGTTCCGGCCCTGGAAATCAGCTCCGAGGCGGTGGCCTGCGCCCTCCTGAGCGCGGGCCCCCGGGGACCGCTGGCCACCATCGCCCTCGACTATGTCGCCCGCCGCCCCTTGCGGCGTTATCAACTGGTGGGCGAGCGGGGCACCCTGGTGTGGGATTTGCCCGCCCGCACCCTCCACCTGGACAACACCGAGGGGCGGGAAGTCATCGATTGTGGCGAGGGGGGCTTTGACGTGGCCGCCACCTACCCCAGCGCGATGGAGGAATTCCTCGTCGCCCTGGCCAGCGGCGCGCCCACCACCCAACCCATCGAAGAAGGCTTGGCCAGCGCCGAACTGGCGATACGCATCAAGGAGCAGGCATGTTCACCGTAGCTACCATCTGTGCCCGCGGCGGTTCGGTCGGGGTTCCCGGCAAGAACATCAAGCCCCTCCTGGGCAAGCCCCTCATCTGCCATACCATCGAGCAGGCCCTGGCGGTGCCCGGCATCGACCGTGTCTTCGTCTCCACCGACTCGGAGGCCATCGCCGAGGTGGCGCGCCAGGCCGGCGCGGAGGTTCCCTTCCTGCGGCCCGCCGAACTGGCCACCAGCAGCGCCCCGAAACTGGCGGTGATCCGCCACCTGGTGGAGTGGATCGAGACCCATGTGCGGCCGGTGACGCGCATCGTCGACCTGGACCCCACCTCGCCCCTGCGCGACCTGGCCGATATCGAGATCTGCCTGGCCATGCTCGACGCCGAAACCGACGTGGTGATCACCGCCTACGAGGCGGAAAAGAATCCCTACTTCAACATGGTCGAGGCCCAGCCCGATGGCAATATCCGCCTGGTGAAACCGCTGTCCGGCGGGGTGGTTGCGCGTCAGGCGGCGCCCAAGGTCTACGCCATGAACGCGTCCATCTATGTCTGGCACCGGCACAGCCTGGACAAGGGTCTATGGGAGGGCCGCACCCGCCTGCACGTCATGCCCAGGGAACGCTCGGTCGATATCGACGAGCCCCTGGATTTCGACCTGGTGGAACTGCTGATGCGCAGGAAACAGGAGGCTCGCGGTGGATAAGCGCCAGCCGGACACGCGCCTCGATGGCCCACACGCCCTGACCATGAGCGACATCGCGCCCTGCTACATCATCGCCGAGGCCGGCGTGAACCATAACGGCTCAGAGGACATGGCCTTCGCGCTCCGTGGACGCCGCCGTCGCCGCCAGCGCCGACGCGGTCAAGTTCCAGACCTTCAAGGCCGAGAAGCTGGTTACCCGCCAGGCGCGGAAGGCGGCCTATCAGCAGGTGCAGACCGGGGAGGGCGACCAGTTCGCCATGCTGAAGGCGCTGGAACTCTCCGACGAGGCCCACCGGCGTCTCGCCGCCTATTGTGCTGAAACGGGCATCGAGTTCTTGTCCACCCCCTTCGACGAGGAATCCGCCGACTTCCTCGTCGGCCTTGGCTGCCGTCGTCTCAAGATTCCCTCGGGCGAGCTGACCAACGCGCCTTTCCTGCGCTATCTCGCCGCCAAGGGCCTGCCCTTGATCCTCTCCACCGGCATGGCCGACCTGCGAGAGGTGGCCGAGGCGGTGGCCCTGATCAGCCGGACCAGGGAGGAGAACGGCTTCGCCGAGCCGCTGGCCGAAGCCCTCACCCTGCTGCATTGCACCTCCAACTATCCCACGCCCCTCGGCGACGTGAACCTGCGCGCCATGCGGACCCTGGCCGACACGTTCCACCTGCCGGTGGGCTACTCCGACCACACCGCCGGTGACTTCGTCGCCCCCATCGCCCGGGCCCTGGGCGCCGTGGTGTTCGAAAAGCACTTCACCCTCGACCGCGATCTGCCGGGGCCGGACCATGCGGCCTCCCTGGAACCCGCCGAACTGGCGCGCATGGTGCGCGCGATCCGCGACACCGACACCGTCCTCGGCAGCCCGGAGAAGGCCCCCAGCGGCCCCGAACTGGAGGTGCGCATCGCCGCCCGGCGCAGCGTGACCCTGGCGCGGGATGTGGCGGCCGACGTTCCGCTCACCGCCGCAGACCTGACCCTCATGCGCCCCGGCGATGGCATCCCCCCGGTGGAAATGGACAGGATCATGGGCCGTTGCCTGGCTCGCGCCATGTCCGCCGGGGCGACCCTCAGATGGCGGGACCTTGCGTGAAAAGGCGTGTCGAATCGATCGACGCGCTGCGCGGGGTGTTCGCCCTGCTCGTCCTGACCTACCACTGCAGTTACTGGCTGCATCTCCCCTACCCGGAATGGCTGCACTCCCTGCTGCGCATCTGGGGCATCTACGCGGTCGAAGGATTCTTCGTCATCTCCGGCATGGCCTTGTATCTCGCCACCAGGCCCGGCCAATTCGGCACCGCCACCGGCTTCAAGAATTTCTTCGCGCATCGCTATGCCCGGATACTGCCGCTCTACGCGATCTTGTTCATGGTGAAACCGAAAGATGACGGCCTGGAATGGATGCATCTCGCCGAATTGACGATGGTTTTCGGTTTTTTCGGGCCGGAACGCTCCAGCCTGGTGGGCGGGTGGTCCCTCGGCGTCGAATTCGTCTTCTACCTGCTTTTCCCGCTGATGGCCCTGTCGATGCGCGATAGCCCGAGGCGCGCCGGCGCATTGTTCCTGCTGGCCATGGTGGCGATGCTCGGCCATTCCCTTGTATTCGACCTGTCACCGCCCTTCCACCCCCAGAATCCGCTCTATGTCACCCCGATCAACCATATCGGCTTCTTCGTCGCGGGCTATTTCATGGGCGTGCTCTACCGTCAGGGCCGCATGAATCTCCCTCAGTCCTGGAAGGATGGCCACCTGTTCCTGGCGGCGATGGCGGTGTTCGTGGTGATGGCGCTGGTTGGCGCCAACGAGCACAACATCCAGGTCATGGGGGGATACCGGCGTTTCCTGCTCTCCTTCCTGCTGATCATCCTGGTGGGCGCCATCGCCATGATGCATCTCAAGGGCCGCGTCACAAGCTTCCTGGGCGACATCAGCTACGCCCTCTACCTGATCCATCCCTTCGTGGTGTTCGGACTGCTGCCGAGGCTCGATATCGGCAACGTCTGGATCAACCTGGCCATCGTCTACGGCCTGAGCATTCCCCTTTCCTTCCTGTCCCATCGCTATTTCGAGATGCCGGCCCAGCGCTTCATCCGGAGGGCGGCCCGTGCGTAGGATCCTCTACCTCACCGGCACCCGCGCCGACTTCGGCCTGATGCGCGCCACCCTGGCGGGCATCCAGGCCCACCCGGAACTGAAGCTGGGGCTGCTGGTGACCGGCATGCACCTGGATCCCCGCTATGGCGACACCGTGCGTGAGGTCGAGGCCAGCGGCCTGCCCGTCGTCGCGCGGGTGCCGGTGGCCCTGGGCGATGACGATGGCGCGACGATGGCGCGGGCTATCGGCCTCGAATTGCTGGGCGCGGTCGATGCCCTGGCGAGTTTCCGCCCGGACCTGCTGCTGCTGCTGGGCGACCGGGGCGAGATGCTGGCGGGCGCCATCGCCGCCCTGCACCTGAACATCCCCATCGTCCACCTGCACGGCGGCGAGTTATCGGGCACGGTGGACGAGCCCGTGCGGCACGCCATCTCCAAGCTGGCCCACTACCACTTCACGGCCACCGAGGGCGCGCGCGAGCGGCTCATCCGCATGGGCGAGCGGCCCGAGCACATCCATGTCACCGGCGCGCCCGGCATCGACGGACTGGCGGCCTCCGTCAGCCGCCATCGCACGGAATTGGCGGCGCAGGCGGGCTTCGCGCCGGACCAGCCCATCGCCCTGGTCGTGTTCCATCCCGTCGTGCAGCAGGCGGACGAGGCCGCGGCCCAGGCCTCGCTGCTGCTGGACGCGCTGCTGGCCGTGGACGGATTGCAGGCGCTGCTGCTGATGCCCAACGCCGATGCCGGCGGCGAGGCCATCCGCCGGGTGTTCCAGCGTGGGCGCGAGCGTTGCCGGACGGTGCCGCATCTGCCGCGCGCCGAGTTCATCGACTGGATGGCGGCGGTGGATGTCATGGTGGGCAACTCCAGCAGCGGCATCATCGAGGCGGCGTCCTTCGGAACCCCCGTGGTCAATGTGGGGGATCGCCAGCGCGGGCGCGAGCGCGGCGCCAATGTCCGGGATGTTCCGCTGGAACATGGCGCCATCGTGGCGACGCTGCGAGAATGCCTGTCGAGCGGGCGCCAGCCCGTCCGCAATGTGTATGGCGACGGCCACGCCGGCGCGCGCATCATGGAACTGCTGGCCACGCTTCCCCTCGATCGCGAATTACTGATGAAGTGCAATGCCTATTGATCAATGCATGTTGTTCGGTGCCGGTGGCCATGCCAAGGTGGTCCTTGAAGCCTTGCTCGCCGGCACGCCGGATATCCGCGTGGAGGTGCGCGACGATGCCCCGGCATTGGCGGGCATGCCCATCCTTGGACATGCCGTGCGGGTCCCTTGCCTGAACGGCGACCCGCGGGATGTCGTCATTCATGTCGCGATCGGTTCCAATGTGGCGCGGCGCCGACTGGCGTTGGCCTCGTGTCAGGCGGGGGCCAGGTTGTTCAGCATCGTGCATCCGGCCGCCAGTCTGTCTCCGTCCGCGACCCTGGGAAATGGCGTGTTCGTGGCGGCCCTGGCCCTGATCGGACCGGAGTCCCGCATTGCCGACGGCGTCATCGTCAATCATGGCGCCATCGTCGACCATGACTGCCAGATCGGGGCCTGGACCCACGTGGCGCCGCGCGCCGTGCTGGGCGGGGGTGTACGTGTCGGGGCGGGTGTTTTGCTGGGCAGTGGCTGCGTCGTCCTGCCCGGGCTGGAAATTGGCGAGGGCGCCACGGTTGGCGCGGGTGCCGTGGTCACCCGCGACGTGCCCTCGGGCAAAACGGTCATGGGCGTGCCCGCGAAATAATCATGTACAGAAACATCAACGCACTCCTCGTCGAATCGCACATCAGCATTCGCGACGCCATGGCTCGGCTGGATCGGGGGGCGCTGCGCGTCCTGCTCCTGCTCGACGACGCCGGCCGCCTGCAACGAACCATCACGGATGGCGACCTGCGGCGCCTCCTGGTGGGTGGCGCGACCCTGCGGGACACCCTGGCGCGCCTGCCGGAAAAAACCGCGGTTTCCTTGCCCCTCGGCGCGGGCCACAAGGCGGCGCTGGATCTGATGGACCGCCACCAGATCGACCACATCCCCCTGGTCGATGAAACCGGCAGGCCATGCGACCTGATCATCCGCACCGACCTGCGCAGTCCCATCCTGCTCTCCACGCCTCATCTCGGTGACCAGGAACGCGAATTCGTGGAGGACGCCTTCCGCAGCAACTGGATCGCGCCCCTGGGCCCCAACGTGGATGCCTTCGAACGGGAACTGGCCGATCACGTCGGCATCGGCCACGCGGCGGCGGTGTCCTCCGGCACCGCCGCCATCCACCTGGCCCTGAATCTGCTCGGCGTGCGGCCCGGCGATGTGGTGTTCTGTTCCAGCCTGACCTTTGTCGCCAGCGCGAACCCCATCCTCTACCAGGGCGCGACGCCCGTGTTCATCGATTCGGATCCCGCCACCTGGAACCTCTCGGTCCCCGCCTTGCGGCGCGCCCTGGCCGACGCGGAACGCAAAGGCCGCCTGCCCCGGGCCCTGGTGGTGGTGAACCTGTACGGCCAGAGCGCCGACATGGCGCCCATCATGGAACTGTGCGATGCCTATGGCGTCGCCGTGGTGGAAGACGCGGCGGAATCCCTGGGCGCCAGCTACCGGGGCCGCGCCAGCGGTACCTGGGGGCGGATCGGCATCTATTCCTTCAATGGCAACAAGATCATCACCACCTCCGGTGGCGGCATGCTGATCTCCGACAACGCCGAGTTCGTCGAACGCGCCCGCTTCCTCGCCACCCAGGCCCGGGATCCCGCGCCCTGGTATCTGCATACCCAGATGGGATACAACTACCGCATGAGCAACATCCTGGCCGGTGTCGGTCGTGGCCAGTTGCGGGTGCTGGAGGATCGGGTCGCCGCCAGGCGCGGCGTGTTCGATCGCTACCGGGCGGCGCTGTCCGACCTGCCCGGCCTGGGCTGGATGCCGGAGGCGGATTATGGCCAGTCGACCCGCTGGCTCAGCGTCTGCACCCTGGATCCCGAGGTGGCGAGGACCACGACCACCGGCTTCATCGCCGCCCTGGCGCGGCATAACATCGAAGCCCGCCATGTCTGGAACCCCATGCACTTGCAGCCCCTGTTCGCCCAGTGCGACTACTACCCCCACGAGGAGGGCCACAGCTTCAGCGACGAGGCTTTCCGTACCGGCGTCTGCCTGCCTTCCGGGTCGAACCTGGAAGCGGGACAGATCGAACTGGTCTGCGACGTGATTCGCGACACCCTCACCGGCCGCTGACCCGCCCCGACCCCACCGATCCACCCACGATTGCCACGATGATGCTCTCCTATCGCGCCACCCTGACCATGCTGTTCGATCTGTCCGCCGCGGTCATCGCATGGGTCGGCGGCTACCTGATCCGCTTCAATTTCGACTGGCCGGCCACCTATGTCGAACAGATGCTCTTCGGCCTGCTGGTGCTCGTCCCCGTGCACGCCGCCGCCTGCCACTGGGCCGGCCTGTATCGCGGCATCTGGGCGTTTTCCAGCCTGCTGGATCTCAAGCGCGTATTGAAGGCGGCGGGCGTCTCCGTCGCCGCCCTGGTCCTGCTGGTGGCCATGCATCGCGGCCTGCCCACCATCCCGCGCTCCATGCTGGCGCTGTATCCCCTGCTGCTGGTGATCACCATGGGCGGCGGACGGCTCGCCTGGCGCATGTGGAAGGAGCATCGCCTGTACGGCGAGACCCTGAAGACCGGCAAGCCGGTGGTCATCGTCGGCGCCGGGCGCGGCGGCGCCATGCTGGTGCGGGAACTGGAGCGCAGCCCGGACTGGCGGGTGGTCGCCCTGGTGGACGACGACCCCACCAAGCAGGGCCTGGAGCTCTTCGGCCGCCCGGTGGCCGGCACGGTGGCGGACCTGCCGCGCGTCCTGCGGGATTGCGAAGCCCAGCACGTGATACTCGCGATGCCGTCGGCCAGCCCGGAAACCCTGCGACGCGCCACGGATTTCGCCGTCGAGGCCGGCGGCCACGTGTTCACGGTTCCCCGCCTGGAAGACCTGATGACGGGACGGGTCACCATCAGCGCCATGCGCCCCGTCGCCATCGAGGATTTGCTGGGCCGGGAGCCGGTCGATATCGACACCGCCCATGTCCAGGCCATGCTGGCCGGAAAGACCGTGCTGGTGACCGGCGCCGGGGGCTCCATCGGCAGCGAGCTGTGCCGCCAGCTTGCCCGCTTCGCCCCCGCCAGGATCGTGCTGTTCGAACTCGGCGAATTCGCCCTCTATACCCTGGAGCAGTGGTTCCTCGGCAACCGTCCCGAGACGCGGATCGTCTCCCTGGCCGGAGACGTGCGCGACCCCGAGCGCCTGGAGGAGGTGTTCGCCCTCTACAAGCCGAGCATCATCTTCCATGCCGCCGCCTACAAGCACGTGCCGCTCATGGAGGTGGGCAACGCCTGGCAGGCGGTGCGCAACAACGTCTTCGGCACCCTGCAGCTGGCCGAGTGCGCCCGGCGCCACGGCGCGGAGCGATTCGTCCTGATCTCCACCGACAAGGCGGTCAACCCGACCAACGTGATGGGCGCCACCAAGCGGCTCGCCGAGATGGTCTGCGAGGCCCTGTATCGGGAAAACCCGGTGACCCAATTCACCATCGTGCGCTTCGGCAACGTGCTGGGCAGCAACGGCAGCGTCATTCCCAAATTCCAGGAACAGATCGCCCGGGGCGGCCCCCTCACCGTCACCCACCCCGAGATCACGCGCTATTTCATGTCCATTCCCGAGGCGGCGCAACTCGTGCTGCAAGCCGCCGCCATGGGCTCGGGCAGGGAAATCTTCGTGCTGGAAATGGGCGAGCCGGTGAAGATCCTCGACATGGCGCGCAACATGATCCGCCTCTGCGGCTACACGGAAACCCAGATTCGCATCGAGTTCACCGGTCTGCGGCCAGGGGAGAAGCTCTACGAGGAACTCCTGGCCGACGCCGAGGCGACCCGCGAAACGCCCCACCCGAAGCTGAGAATCGCCCAGTCCAGGACCGTGGACGAGGACTTCATGGCCCGCTTGCGGCCCTGGCTGGCCAACCCCGGGCCGGTGACGGACGAGGAGGTGAGGCGGCAACTCGGCGAGTGGGTACCGGAATACCGGCCCGCCCTGCACACCATCTCCCCGCCGGAGCAGAAATAGGCCTCACCTGCCGGTGGTGCCGGCGGCGGATTAGCGGGACGGAGTAATGACGAAGATGGCCCGCTTGTGGCCGTCGTCGAATGTTTTCTCCACCCGCAAGCCATGTTGGGCCGCCCAGGTGGAAACGTCCTCGTTGCGCGCGGAGCCGGCCAGCAGGGCCATATCGATGTGTCCCTGGACCAGGGCGGCGGCGACAGCATCCCGGCCGACCAGTTCCTGCCTTTCCCGATGTCTTGCTTGGTGGTAACTCCACCCCGCCAGGTAGGCGATCTCCGCCTCCTCGACGAACACCCGGGCCCTGTCGACCGGCTGTTCGTGGAGCCAGGCCGCGGCCTGGGTCAGATGGGTTTTCTTCGGGCTGGTGGAGATCACGTTGGCCAGCGTCAGCACCAGCACGCCAAGCAGCATCGCCCCGCGCCAGCGGGGAAAGCGGGCATACAGGGCATATGACCCCACGGCGACCAGCGGGATCGCCAGCATGCCGAGCAAGGCCACGTAGCGCGTGGTCAGATAGGTCCGCTCCAGCACGAACAGCACCAGCACGATGAAGTAGACCAGGAACGCCCAGCTGAGCGGCGCCCAGCGGCCCAGCATGGCGCGGACCCCGGGCCGGGTGAAGGCGAAGACGCCGGGAATGGCGAACACGCCCAGGTTGGCGGCGAATTTCATGGGGATGACGGAAAGCAGGCCGAAGAACAGGATGGACCGGGCTTCATCCCTGGACCACGTGGCCAGGATTTCCCGGCCCATGCGATCGGCGGTTTCGTTGAACGTGTGCATCTTGCCCAGGAGATCGATGCGGGTGAGGGGGGAAGCCCCTGTTCCAGCCAGGTCGATGGCCCCGGACAGCAAGGCCGCGCCAACCAGAATGCCCCCTCCGCACGCGACCGAGGAGACCATGAACAGCCGCTTCCAGGCACCCGGCTGCGTCACTTGAACCAGTTGCCAGAGTATCAGCGCCAGCAGGAAAACCAGGCTTTCCGGTCGGAACAAGGCCGCCGCGCAGATCGACAACTGGGCGGCCAGGGCGATCCCCCAGCCCGGACGCCGGGCCCATTTCAACGCCAGCCAGAATCCCAGGAAAAGCAGGAACCAGGCCCCGAACTCGCGAATGATGTAATCCCGATAGCTGTTGAGGGCCGGGATGGCCAGCGCCACGGCGCAGGCGGCCCAGGCGGCCTCGGGAAAGCGGTCCCGGGTGACCAGCACCACCAGGGCGCAGGTGCCGGCGAGGAAAAGCACGGACAGCAGGTAACCCGCGGCCTCCAGGCTGACCCCCGGCAGGGCGGAGACATGGGCGATGAGTATGGAGATGAACACCCTGGAGATGGCGTTCCAGTTGTAGAGGGCCAGGGCGGCATCCACCCCGCCCTCCAGGTAGATGCGCGCCGTTTCGATGTAGAGCATGCCGTCACCGTTGGGGGCGATGCTGCCCGCGATGGCCACGAGGGAGAGCAGGATGCCGCAGACGAAGGCGGTCCAGGCCGGATCCAGGCGCTTGATGAAATTCTGGAACATGGGGTTCACTCGGGTCGGTCGGATGAGGGTCCCGGCTGGTCGGCAACGGATTCGTCGATGTCGATCTGCCGGATCAGTCTTGCCGGCACCCCCCCCACCACGGCATTGGCCGGGACATCCTTGACCACGACGGCGCCCGCCGCCACGACCGCATTCTCGCCGATGCTGACGCCGCCGCTGATGATCGCGCCGCAACCTATCCAGACATTGTCGCCCACCGTGATCGGCAGGGCCGTGGACCCACGTCGGCCATCCGGGTTGACGCGGATGCCGTGGCTGACGGTTTCGAAGCAGACCCGGGGGCCGATCAGGCAACGCTGACCGATGCTGACCGGCGCCCGGGCGCCGAGACGGATGTCCGTGTTCAAGAAGGTTTTCCGGCCGATGGCGATGTTCCGGCAGGCGCCCAGCGGCCGAATGGTCAACGGCCCGTAGATGGTGCAGCGCCCCTGGATGCGCAGGCCCGCCAGCCGGTACAACAGCCAGCGGAGCTTGTCGCTGATATCCAGCCGGGGCAGATGGTTGGCCAGGGCCAGGAAAAGGAATTCCCTCATGCCGCCTACAGCCCCCGCTGCCCCAGGTAGCGCCTGATTTTGCCGTTGTAGCGCAGGGACTGTTCCAGGTACTTCAGCCATTCGCCGCGATCGGAATACCGGCAGGGAAAGACCTGGGGCTCGACGCAGTCAAGGATCCGCGTCCAGCCGTCATCGCTTTCATAACCGTAGCGGACGATGTCCTCCCCCATGCCGGGGTGCCGATCCAGTTGCTGCTTCAGCCTCGGAAGATGGTTGAGCCAGCCCTTGCTGCGTCCCTGGTCGACGGCCCGGACGCCGCCCAGGGCGTTGATCGACTTCTGGCTGGATCGGGCGTGCAGGTGGAATTCACTGAAGGGATGGACGACGCGCAGAAAGGGGAAGGCCCCCTGGATATTCTGTTGTACCGCGTCCGGGGAGGCCACCAGGTCCTCGTAGGCCACCACCAGCACGCGGGGGTGGTTGCGTATCCGGCGCAGGGCCTTCTCCGCCCTTTTCCAGACCGGGTAATTGCAGAAATACATGCCGGGATGCCCGGAATGGATGCTGCACACCACCGCGCGGGGATCCCGGATCATGGCGATGGCGTGCAGGCTGTCGTCCCGGTCCAGGAGGCGGTGCAGCCAGAGAATGTCATTGGGTTTCTTGGAGACATACAGGCCATCGGCATGGGGCGCCAGCTTGAAGATGCTCTCCTCGTGCTCGCTGGACCCGTCCACCGCGAAGCAGGTGGACATCATCTCCGCCAGCAGGGTGGTGCCGCTGCGCGGGCAGCCGACGATGTGCAGGTTCCTCCTCATGAATGCCGTCCGACACGCGTCTCAGTGCGTCCCCGGCTTTTCCACCAGGATGTCTTCCATTACCAGATATTGCAGGTCCGACCCGAAGAACATGTTCAGCGCATCCGTCGGCGAACAGATCATCGGCTCCCCGCGACGGTTGAGGGAGGTGTTGAGCACCACGCCGTTGCCGGTAAGTTTTTCCAGTTCCAGCATCAGGTCGTAGTAGCGCGGGTTGAACGCCCGCTTCAGCACCTGGGCGCGGGAGGTGCCGTCCTCGTGCACGACTTCCGGCACCCGGGTCTTCCATTCTTCCGCGACTTCGAAGGTGAAGGTCATGTAGGGCGCGGGGTGCTCCGATTGCAGCATTTTCGGCCCGACGCTATCCAGCATGCTGGGGCAGAACGGACGCCAGCGTTCGCGGAACTTGATCTGTTCGTTGATGCGGTCGGCCACGCCCGGCACGCTGGGGCAGCCCAGGATGGAACGGCCGCCCAGGGCGCGGGGGCCGAATTCCATGCGGCCCTGGAACCAGGCCACCGGATTGCCGTCGGCCAGCAGGCGGGCGATGCGTTGCGGCACCTCGGTGTCGCCATTCTCGATCTTCCGCCATTGCGGCCTGGCGGGGTGCCGGGCGCAGGCGGCGATGACCTCCTCGTTGCTGTAGGACGGGCCGAGATAGACGTGCTCCATCTTCTCCACCGCCACGCCGCGCTGCACCGAGACGTAGGAGGCGGCGCCGATGGCGGTGCCGGCATCGCCGGAGGCCGGCTGGACGAACAGTTCCTTCACCTCGGGCCGGGCGATGATCTTCTGGTTGAGCTTGACGTTGAGGGCGCCGCCGCCGGAGAAGGCCAGCTTGCCGGTCTCCCGCAGGATGTCGCCCAGGTAGTGGTCCATCATCTGCAGCGCCAGGTCCTCGAACAGCTTCTGCATGCTGGCGGCGTAGTGGATGTAGGGGTCGTCGGCGATGTCGCCTTCGCGCATGGGGCCCAGCCATTCGATCAGCTTGGGGGAGAAGTAGTAGCCCTTGCCCTTTTCCTTGTAGCGGCGGAAACCGATGACGTTGGCGTAGTCGGTATCGATCACCAGCTCGCCGTGCTCGAATTTCGCCAGGCGCGACAGGTCGTACTTGTGCGGGTCGCCGTAGGGCGCCATGCCCATGACCTTGTATTCCCCGTCCAGCATCTCGAAGCCCAGGTATTCGGTGACCGCGCCGTAGAGACCACCCAGGGAATCCGGGTCGTAGAACTCCTTGATCTTGTGGATCTTCCCGTTCTCGCCGTAGCCGAAGAAGGTGGTGGCGTACTCGCCCTTGCCGTCGATGCCCAGGATGGCGGTCTTTTCCTTGAAACCCGACAGGTGATAGCAGCTGGAAGCGTGGGCCAGGTGGTGTTCCACCGGCACGATCTCCACCTTGCGGGGGTCGATGCCCAGTTGCACCAGGCACCATTCGATGCGCTGCTTGTAGCGCCGGAAGCGGCGGTTACCGTTGAACAGGGCATCCAGGGCCCGGTCCGGCGCGTACCAGTAGCGCCTGGCGTAATGCCAGCGCGCTTTCTCGGAAAGGCTGATGGGGGCGTAGGGAATGGCCACCACATCCACGTCGCCGGGCTTGATGCCGGCGAATTCCAGGCAGAACCTGGCGGCTTCGTAGGGCATGCGGTTCTTGGCATGCTTGTCGCGCACGAAGCGCTCCTCCTCGGCGGCGGCCACCAGCTTGCCGTCCACGTACAGGGCGGCGGAAGGGTCGTGCCCCACCGCCCCCGACAAGCCCAGTATCGTCAGAGCCAATCTCTATTCCTCTCGCAATGGGTTCCGGTCCCCGGCATGCCTCACTCGCCGGCGATCCGGTTCAGGATGCGGGTCGAACTGCGGCCCGGCAGGATCGGGATCAGGGCCACCCGCCCGCCCCAGGACTTCACGTCGCCGCCGCCCACCACCTGGTCCTCGGTGTAATCGCTGCCCTTGACCAGCACCTCCGGGCGCAGGGCCCGGATCAACTCGATGGGCGTGTCCTCGTCGAACAGCACCACCGCGTCCACGGATTCCAGGGCGGCCAGCACCCGGGCCCGATCGCTCTCGTGGATCACCGGCCGCGTCGGCCCCTTCAGGGCGCTCACCGAGCGATCGGTGTTCAGGCCCACCACCAGCCGGTCCCCCTGCTTGCGCGCCTGCTCCAGGTAGGTCACGTGGCCGGCGTGCAACAGATCGAAACAGCCGTTGGTGAATACCACCCGCTCGCCGCGCCCGCGCCAGGCCCGGACGCGACGCAGCAGGACGTCGGGCTGGCAGATCTTGTCGGCCTGCTCCACCGCGTCTTCCACCTCGATGGCGTGCAGCAGCTCTTCCCGGGCGATGGGCACCGTGCCCACCTTGCCCACCACGATGCCGGCCGCCAGGTTGGCCAGGCCGCAGGCCGCGGCGGGGGGCAGTCCGGCCACCAGGCCCGCCGCCAGGGTGGCGATCACGGTGTCGCCGGCGCCGGACACGTCGAAGACCTGGCGGGCGGTGGCCGGCAGGTGCTCGACCCCCTGCCCGCCGATGAGGGAAATGCCCTCCTCGCCCCGGGTCACCGTCATGAAATCGAGTTGCAGATCGGCGGCCAGGCGAGCGGCGCCGGCCAGCAGGCCGTCGATGTCGTGGGGCGCCACGCCGCAGGCCTCGGCGGCTTCCTTCTTGTTGGGCGTCAGGGTGGTGGCGCCCCGGTACTTGGCGTAATCCCGGCCCTTGGGGTCCACCAGCACCGGGATGCCGCGCGCCCGGGCCGCCTCGATCACCCGGCGGCACAGGTCGGCATCCAGCACCCCCTTGGCATAGTCGGAGAGGATGACCGCCCGGAGCCGCGCCGCGTCCAGGATGGCCAGCACCTTGTCCGACAGCTGGCGCCGGTCCTCGTCCCGGTAGGGGGTGACCTCCTCCCGGTCCAGCCGCAGCATCTGCTGGTGGCCGCCGATGACGCGGGTCTTGGCGATGGTGGAACGCACCTGGCTGGCCACCAGGCCGTCGCCGGCGATGCCGGCCTCGGCGAACATGCGGGCAAGCCGCTCGCCGTCGGCATCGGCGCCCACATAGCCGGCGAGAACCGCCCGCAGGCCCAGGCCGGCCAGGTTGGCCGCCACGTTGCCGGCCCCGCCCAGGCGCTCGGTTTCCCGGCTCAGGCGCACCACGGGCACCGGGGCTTCCGGCGAAATCCGCTCCACGTCGCCCCAGAGATAGCGGTCCAGCATGAGATCGCCCACCACCAGCACGCACGGCGCGGCCTCTCCCGGCACCGCGAAACCGTGCCGGACCAGATCGATCAGCGGCTGCGACATCTCAGTCCCCGGCCTCCACCAGTTCGCACAGGATGTGGCCGATGAGGATATGCGCTTCCTGGATGCGCGCGGTTTCCGAGGATGGCGCCACCAGGGCCAGGTCGCACATCCGCCGCAGGCTGCCGCCGTTGCCGCCCAGCAGGCCGATGGTGCGGACGCCGCCGCGCTTGCCCGCCTCGATGCCGGCCACCACGTTGCGGCTGTTGCCGGAGGTGGAAATGCCGATCAGCACGTCCCCGGGGCGGCACAGGGCCTCCACCTGGCGGGCGAAGATGAAGTCGAAACCGTAATCGTTGCCCACCGAGGTCAGGATGGAGGTATCGGTGGTCAGGGCGATGGCCGCCAGGCCCTTGCGCTCCCGCTTGAAGCGCCCGACGATCTCGGCGGCCAGGTGCTGGCTGTCCGCCGCGCTGCCGCCATTGCCCATGAGGAAGATCGTGCCGCCGTCCGCCAGGCAGCGGCGCAGCATCTCCGCCGCCGCCGCGATGCCCGGCTTCATGTCCGCCAGGGCGGCGATGGTGGCCTGGTGATCGGCGATGGAACGGTCAATGACGTCTGGCATGGCCACTCACCTCAAAGCCTGTGAAGAAATCGTAGCGAGCGGCCCGAGAGCAAGGCGGACGGAGCGCAGCGACGAGACATATCAAATCGATAGGCGAGGAGCGAGCACCGCCCAACGCAGCTATCGGGACGCGCAGTAGATTTATTCACAGGCTCTCAGCAGTAGGGGTCGTCGCGCATCAGGTAGCCCTGCACGTAATCGCGCACGCCGTCCTCCAGTTCGGTGAACGGCTTGTCGTAGCCGGCGGCCCGCAGCTTGGCCATGTCGGCCTGGGTGAAATACTGGTATTTCCCCTGCAGGTCGGCGGGCATGTCGATGAACTCGACGATGGGCGCCAGGCCCATGCCGGCCTGGGTCGCCCGGGCCAGATCGAGGAAGGCGCGGGCCTTGCCGGTGCCGATGTTGTACAGGCCGGAGGGGGGCCGGTGCTCGACGTTTTGCTCAACGAAATGCGCCAGCACCGCCGCCGCATCCTTCACGTAGACAAAATCGCGCATCTGCATGCCGTCGGCGTAATCGGGGCGATGGCTGCGGAACAGCTTCATGCCGCCGCTGGCGCGGGTCTGGTTGAAGGTGTGCAGGACCACGCTGGCCATGCGTCCCTTGTGGTACTCGTTGGGGCCGTAGACGTTGAAGAACTTGAAGCCGTACCAGAACGGCGGCGTCGGCTTGCCCTCGCGCGCCTGGCGCAGGGCCCAGCGGTCGAAATACTGCTTGGAGAAGCCGTAGCCGTTGAGGGGCCGCAGGGCGGCGATGTCGTGGCTGTCGGCGTAGCCCAGTTCGCCGCCGCCATAGGTCGCGGCGGAACTGGCATACAGGTAGGGCACCTCGTTGGTCGCGCACCACTCCCACAAGCGCTGGCTGTAGCGGATGTTGGTCTCCAGCAGCAGGCTGAAATCCCGCTCCGTGGTGGCGCTGATCGCCCCCATGTGGATGACCGCGTCGACCCGCGGCCCCTTGGGCGACCGGGCCGCCAGCCAGGGGAACAACTCGTCCTTGTCGAGGTACTCGACGATGTCGCGCCGGCAGTAGTTCTGCCACTGATCCGCCTCCAGGATGCGATCGACCAGGACGAGGTCGTCGCGTTGGCTGTGCGCGTTGAAATGCCAGGCGACCATGCTGCCGATCATGCCTGCGCCACCGGTGATGATGATCATGGTGAACCGATAATCTGCTTGCAATGCAGCATTCTAACGAGCAAACCGCTGAAAGGCAGCCCGATCCAGCGACCGTGGCGTGAAAAACCCCTCAATCAGGCTGCCGTGGCGTGAAACTTCCATTTCCCCCGCGCCCGGGAACCGATCGCAGCGGTTCTGGTCTGCACGATGGATTTTTCCTGGCTCAGTTCGCATAAAGTGAGGATGCCCTCAGATTCGGACGGCTGAAGCCAGGAAGGACGCGGGGTTGAGGCCGGTGCCGCGCGTCCGGTCGATGGCGCGAAACCATCCCAGGTAGCTGTCGAGGTAGCGAGTGGCGACGCCGCGGAAGCGGCGAATCCAGTCCTTCAGGCGTGAGTCGTTGGCGTTCACGTTCTGAACGTGATGGACGCCAGCATCCACGCGGATGCCAGCCGACAGGTTGATGGGGCGATGCGCCACGCCAAGAGTGCAGGAAGTAGGTCTCATCGGTCGCGGCGATGCCAACCAGGGACTTGGCCTGAATCGTCTTCGACAGCGCCAGGAAGAGATGGCGCCAGCGGAATGCGGTGCTGCGGGCGACCCCAAGCGTTTCCGCCGCCTTTGTGATGGTCACCCCGTGGCGCAGCACTGCTGTCTGCCCGAGCCACTTGCCCTTCATACGCAGCCGAGCCAGTGGTGTTCCCGTCAGGGCATTGAAGGTCTTCCGGCAGTCCCGGCACTTGTAGCGCTGTAAATCGTGCGCCGTACCGTTCCTGACCATGTGCTCACTGCCGCAGTGCGGGCAACTCAGCTTCACACCGACACTACCTTCGACGATGACCACCGAAGCAGACTGGCCCTCGCCAGCTCCCACCTCTGCCATGACCTTCTGCCGCTGAGCATGCATTCGTCAGGTGCCGCAGCGACTTCAGAAACCTCGCCAGTTCCCGTTGCCTCATCTCGGTCTCCAGACCATTGCGATGAGACCACTATCCGCCCCAACTGGCTCGTGGCATGAGCCTGTCACTACTTAATGCGAACTGAGCCTTTTTCTTCATGCGCGCTTGCGCAATACATAGGTTCGCCACATCGACAGGGTCCTGGAAAAATCCAGGTGAGCGACCATATCGAAACCGCATTGGTCGAACTCGTGTTCGATGGTCTTTTTCGGAATCACAAAACGATTCTGATAGCTTCGGGCCTTGCGCTTTTTTTCCAGGCGTTTCCGCGACCAGGCCTTGATGCTGCCATCCACCCATAACGACAGGATCACGGTATCGGAGGTCACCCTGTGGAGTTCACGCAACAGGGTCAAGCGATCCTGGTTCTCGCCGAGATGGTGGACAAAGCGTATGCAGAAGACACACTCCACGAAATTATCTTCTACAGGCATGTCAAAGACGGATGCCTGAAATGCCCTGATACGCTGAGTAATTTCCTTCGGCCTGCTGGCCATGCCGACATCGATCATGTTTTGGCTGTAGTCGCAGGCATGGACGATACGACCGGGCTGTTCGACCAGCACATCCCAAAAGCGACCGGTACCGCATGGCGCGTCCAGCACCGTTTTCGGATTGCCGGCGATGCTCAGTGCCTTGCGCGCGATTTGGTGATCGCGCAGATTCGAAAGCCGCCGCCACAGGCCGTTATCGTGCTTGAGCAAATATTGCTTGGCGTGCTCATTATTGTATTTTCCCGAGAATTCAAGCTGCGGCGCGCTTTTGGCAGTGGTCATGATGTCCGTATCGGTTTGCTGTGGAAGCCGTAAAAGCTTAACAGTTGTCATCTTAAGCCGGCCTTGATGCCGCCGCCACCGGCCGACACCTCTGCCGCCAAACCAACCCCACCCCCCGGGGATACTCCCCTTCCGCCAGGAGGCCTGCGGGACACCCCGCCGGGGCCGCTTATCGACGGCCGCCAGACCTCGGACGCCTCGCGACGAGCCAAGCGGCGCATCGATATTTAAGCTTTGATTAAGCATCGCCGCTTAGCCTTGCCTCACCTTTTCTCGAAAGCATGCCATGGCAAACGCGCTGCGCTCCAATCTGTTGCAGACCAGAACGCTCCATCGGGGCGCTCCGTTCAACGTCGTTCAAACCACCGTCGGTTCCCCGCGCCGTGGCGAGGCGGAAGCCTTCATCCGCGACATCTTTGCCCGGCACTACAACGCCGAGGTTCCCGCGTTCGCGCCCAATCTGATGATGATCGAGTCGGAGGGACGCATCGTCGCCGCCACCGGCTGGCGCTGCGCGGGCAACGAACCGCTTTATCTGGAAAACTACCTGGACACTCCCATAGAGGTGGCCATGGCCAGGCTGGCGGGCCAGCCGGTGCGGCGCGAACAGATCGTGGAAGTCGGCAACCTGGCCACGGCCAGGCCGGGCGCCAGTCTGGACGTCATCCTCACCCTGGCGCGCCATCTCGACCAACTGGGCTACAAGTGGGTGGTGTTCACCGCCACCAGCACCCTGGTGGGGATTTTTTCCCGCCTGCGGCTGCCGCTGCTGGCCCTGGCCCACGCCAACCCGTCCCGGCTGGGCGGCGAGGCCGCCGCCTGGGGCAGCTACTACGAAACCGAGCCCATCGTGGTGGCCGGCAAGATCCGCATCGCCCTGGAATGCGCCGCGCGCCATGAATAATCCTGTTTTGCGCGCGCTGGCCGCCCGGCCGCCCCACGCCGTGGTGCTTCGCGGCGCGAATGAAGACTGGCGCGCCGCGGATCTCTTGACCGAGGTGGAAACCCTGGCGTCGCGGCTGGCGGGATGCCGGGTGCTGGCCGTGCTGGCCGACAACGGGCCGGACTGGGTAATGGCCGACCTGGCGGCGATGCGGGCCGGCAAGGTCCATCTGCCGCTGCCCGGTTTTTTCAGCCCGGACCAGATGGCCCATGCCCTGGCGCGGACGGCCGCCGACGCGGTCCTGACCGACCAGCCGGAGCGCATCGGCGCCCTCGACCTGGGCTTCGGCATCACCGGCGCCTGGCGGGGAATGACCCTGATGCGGCGTGTCGTGGCGCCGGTCGCCATGCCCGCCGGCACCGCCAAGATTTCCTTCACTTCCGGCAGCACGGGCGCGCCCAAGGGCGTCTGCCTGAGCACGGAAGGCCTGCTCGATACGGCCGGCGCCCTGGCGGAACGGCTTGCCGACCTGCCCGTGGACACGCACATGGCCATCCTGCCCCTGGCCTTGCTGCTGGAGAACGTGGCCGGCGTGCATGGGCCCCTGCTGCGCGGCTCCAGCGTGCATCTGCCGCCCCTGGGACGTCTGGGCTGGCAAGGCATGGCGGGCTTCGACCCGGCGGCCCTTGACGCGGCCATCGACGCCGCGCGGCCCGGCAGCCTGATACTGGTGCCCGAATTGCTGAAGGCGTGGACGCTGCATCTGGAGAAAACCGGGAAGCGCCCCGCCGACAGCCTCAACTATGTCGCCGTGGGCGGCGCGCGCCTGGATCCGGGCCTGCTGGCGCGGGCCCGCGCCCTCGGCTTGCCCGCCTACCAGGGCTATGGCCTGACCGAATGCGGGTCGGTGGTCAGCGTGAATCGCCCCGGCGACGACCACGCCGGCGTCGGTCGCCCCCTCGGCCATGTCCGGATCCGCATCGACGGCGGCGAGGTTCGCATCAAGGCCAGGGCGTTTCTCGGCTATCTCGGCGCCGAGGAGCTTCAACCCGACGACGACGGCGGGCTCGAATTCGCCACCGGCGACCTGGGCGAGTTCGACAGCCATGGCCACCTCCGGCTCGCCGGACGGCGCAAGAACCTGATCATCACTTCCTTTGGCCGGAACATCTCGCCGGAATGGGTCGAATCCGCCCTGCTGGCCCAGACCGCCATCGGCCAGGCGGTGGTAACCGGCGATGCCCGGCCATTCCTGAGCGCCATCCTGGTGCCGGCACCGGGCGCCCGGATGGAGGACCTGGACGGCGCCGTCGCGGCCGCCAACGCGTCCCTGCCCGATTACGCGCGCATCGGCCGCTGGCTCGGCGCGCCACCCTTCACCGTCCGGAACGGCCTGGCCACCGGCAACGGCCGCCCGGTCCGGGCCGCCATTCTCGATCACTTCGCCGCGGAGACCGCGGCACTGTATGACCAAAAGGAAACCACCGATGCCGTTCTATGAGGAATTGATCGCCGCCACCGCGGCGGAACGGGACCAGCTGCTCGCGGCCCCCGTCATCGCCGATTGCCTCCAGGGCCGTGTCAGCCGCGAGAGCTATCTCGCCTTTCTCGGCCAGGCCTACCACCACGTCCGTCACACCACCCCGTTGCTGATGCTGCTGGGAGGCCGGCTGCCGGATCGTCTGGGCTGGCTGCGCCGGGCCGTGGCCGAATACATCGAGGAGGAAATCGGCCATGAGGAATGGATCCTGGACGACATCGCCGCCGCCGGCGGTGACGCGGAGGCCGTCCGCTCCAGCCGCCCGGATTTGCCCGCCGAGGTGATGGTGGCCTACGCCTACGACCTGATCCAGCGCGGCAACCCGGCGGGGTTCTTCGGCATGGTGTTCGTGCTGGAGGGCACCAGCGTGGCCCTGGCCCTGAACGCCGCGGACCGCATCCAGCAGGCCCTGGGCCTGCCGGACAAGGCCTTTTCCTACCTGCGCTCCCACGGCACCCTGGACCAGAGCCACACGCGACATCTGGCCGACCTGCTGGAAAAAATGACCCCGGAAGACCAGGCCGAGGTCATCCGCCGCGCCAAGGTGTTTTTCAAACTGTACGGCGACATTTTCCGGGCGCTGCCCGACGCGGGAGAGACCCCATGGAACTAGGCAACGCGCGCATTCTTCTGACTGGCGCCACCGGCGGGCTGGGCGGCGCCCTCGCCCATGAGCTTTCCGCCGCGGGCGCGGAACTCCTGCTGGCGGCCCGGGACATGCAAAAGCTGGGCCGGTTGCGGGACAGCCTGAACACCCGCGCCGTCATCGCCCAGGCCGACCTCAACAGCGGCGACGACATCGCCGCGCTGGCGCGGACGGCCCGGGATTTCGAGGTCAACGTGCTGATCAACAACGCCGGCATCGGCTGCTTCGGCCTGCTGGAGCAACAGCCCTGGCAGGACATCGAACGGACCCTGAGCACCAATCTGCTCACCCCCATCCGCCTGACCCAGGCCATGCTGCCCTGGCTCAAGGCCCAGCCCCAGGCCGCCATCGTCAACATCGGCTCGGCCTTCGGCAGCATTCCCTTCGCCGGCTTCGCCGCCTATTCCGCCGCCAAGGCCGGCTTGCGCGGGTTTTCCCAGGCCCTGCGCCGGGAATTGGCGGATACCCGGGTCGATGTCATCCACCTGGCCCCCCGCGCCATCGACACGCCCCTCAACTCGCCGGCGGTCAACGCCCTCAACCGCGCCCTGGGCAACCGCAGCGACACCCCGGAAGCCGCGGCGAAGAAAATCGTCGAAATCCTCAGGCGCGGCGACCGGGAACGTCATATCGGCTTCCCGGAAAGCCTGTTCGCCTGGCTGAACGGCGCCATGCCGCGCCTCGTGGACCAGGGCCTGGCGGGCAAGCTCGCCACCATCAAGAAACATGCGTCAACCCCGTAAACGAAAGGAATGCTCATGAATTACGCCAGAAACCTCGCCGCGATCTTTTTCATGCTCCTGGCCGGACCGCTGCTGGCCGCCTCGCCGGAAGAACTGATTCGCCCGATCCAGGACCAGTGGGCCGAGATCAAGTACCGCCAGCCGGCCAAGCAGCATGAGGACCTCTACGAAACCCTGGCGCAACAGGCCCACAAGCTCGCCGAGGCCCATCCCAACATGGCGGAAGCCCTGGTCTGGGAAGGCATCGTCGTATCCAGCCAGGCCGGCGCCCGCGGCGGCCTGGGCGCCCTGTCCCTGGCCAAGCAGGCCAGGAACCTGCTGGAGGAAAGCCTGAAGCTGGACGAAAAGGCGCTCAACGGCTCGGCCTACACCAGCCTGGCCACCCTTTACGCCAAGGTTCCCGGCTGGCCCATCGGCTTCGGCGACAAGAAACGCGCCGAGACCTTTTTCCGCAAATCCCTGGCCATCAACCCCGCCGGCATCGATCCCAATTTCTTCTATGCCGAGTTTCTCGTCGACCGGGACCGACACGACGAGGCGCGGCCCTACCTGGATGCCGCCCTCAAGGCACCCGCCCGGCCAGGGCGGGAATTGGCGGACAAGGGACGCCGTCAGGAAATTCATGCACTATTGGCCAGGATCGAAAAGGAAACCCGCTAACGGACATGGCTTTGAAAAGACACCCTGAAGCCCCTTCCCTCCTTTGCGCCCCCCTCTGGTTGGGGGGGGGGGGGCTTAGAGTGCTGCTGGCCGAGGATGATGCCCTGCTGGGCGACGGCATACGCGCCGGCCTGAAGCTGGCGGATTACGCCGTCGACTGGGTGCGCGACGGTGAAATGGCCCACCTGGCCCTGCAGGACAACGTCTATGACGCCTGCGTGCTGGACCTGGGCCTGCCGCGCCGGGACGGGCTGTCGGTATTGAAGGCCCTGCGCGAGCGCGGCAATGCGTTGCCGGTACTGATCCTCACGGCGCGGGATACCAGCACGGACAAGATCGCCGGTCTCGACAGCGGCGCCGACGACTATCTCACCAAGCCCTTCGACCTGGCCGAATTGCAGGCGCGCCTGCGCGCCCTGCTCAGGCGCACCCAGGGGGCCTCGGCCCCCACCTTGTGCCATGGCGGCGTCGTGCTCGAGCCCGCCGGCAAGCGGGTCACCCTCCATGGCCAGCCCATCCAGTTGTCGGCCCGCGAGTATGCCCTGCTGCATGACCTGCTCCTGCACCGCAACCAGACCCGCAGCCGCGCCCAGCTCGAGGAAAGCCTGTATGCCTGGGGCGAGGAGACCGGCAGCAATACCGTCGAGGTTTACGTGCACCATCTGCGCAAGAAACTGGGGCCGGACTTCATCCGCACCGTGCGGGGTTTCGGCTACCAGCTGGGGGATGCGGCGGCGTGAACACCATCCTGCGGCCGGCCAGCATCCAGTCGTTGCGCTGGCGGCTGCTGCGAACGGTCAGCATCGTCAGCCTGGTGATCTGGGCGCTGACCGGGCTGCTCAGCTATCTGCAGGCCCGCCACGAGGCCGAGGAATTCCTCGATGGCCACCTGGCCTCATCCGCCCGCACGCTGCTGGCCCTGGTGCACGACAACGAAGCCCAGCTCCCCGACTTGAAGGCGCGGCTGGACGGCATCCGTCGGCAGCAGCACGAGATCTACGATCCCCAGCTGGAATTCCAGGTGGGCAAGGCGGACGGCACAATCTTGCTGAGATCCAGGAACGCGCCGGAAATCCCCATGCGGGGCGTGGCCGGCTTCATCGACATCGAGCGTGACGACCAGTCCTGGCGCCTCTACAACCTGGCGCCGCCCGACGAAAACTATCGCATCCAGGTGGCCCAGCCCATGGACCTGCGGGAAAAGGCGGCGCTGGAGGTCGCCATGCGCACCGTCGAGCCGGTCGGCGTCATTCTTCCCCTGCTGCTGCTGCTCATCTATTTCTCGATTCGCCGGGGGCTGAGGCCGCTGGAGGCCCTGGCGGCCGACGTTTCCGCCCGCACGCCGGAGAATCTCTCGGCCCTGACCAGCCGCGCGGTGCCCCTGGAAGCGCTGCCCCTGGTGGCCGCCGTCAACCGGCTCATGTTCCGCCTGGGCGAAACCCTGGAAAACGAGCGGCGCTTCACCGCCGATGCCGCCCACGAACTGCGCACCCCCCTGGCCGCGGTGAAGACCCAGGCCCAGGTTGCGCTCATGAGCCAGGACCCCCAGGCCCGGGAACACGCCCTGCGCCAACTGCTGACCGGAGCGGACCGGGCCGGTCGCCTGATCGAGCAGTTGCTGCGCCTGGCCCGGCTCGACCCCCTGTCCAGCCTGCCGGACGGCCGGGCGGTGGACCTGTACGATCTGGCTCGCGAAACTGTCGCCGACATGCTGGACAACGCTCTGAGCCGGGGGCATAGCCTCGATATCCAAGCCGCCGGTGGACCCGTCGTGGTAAACGGCGATCACGGCCTGCTGGCGGTTGCCCTGCGCAACCTGATCGACAACGCCCTTCGCCACACCCCCACCGGCGGCCATGTCATGGTCAGGGTCGGCAACGACAACGGCCATGCGGAGCTGTCCGTCCTCGACGACGGCCCCGGCGTCGAGGCGGACGAGTTGCCACATCTGTGCGAGCGCTTCCACCGGGGGCGCGAAACCCAGGCGGAAGGCAGTGGCCTCGGCCTGGCCATCGTACGGCGCATCGCTGATTTGCATGGGGCCTCGCCACAATTCGAGAACGGCCCGCAGGGAGGCTTCATCGCGCGCATCGTCTGGTTCCCCGCCAGCGCGGCTCATAAACCCGGCAGGCTCTGAGTTTTCGGGCGAAATCCGCCTCTCGATACCTCGGGCCGGAAGGGCAAGGCCAGTCGCCTTGGGGTGGAAGGGTATGTTGACCGATCCGGCTAGATACCGCCCTGCTTGCCACATGCCCGGTCTATCGCCGTGAGCGTGGTACCATTTTCCGCTGACTCCCCGTATCCGTCTCTCGATGCAACCCAACCATCCGGCCGGACCCGACCGCGCCGCCAGTTCAGCCCGCATCTATCTTCGCCTGCTGAGCTACTTGCGCCCGCATATCAGGCACTTCGCAGTCAGCCTGCTGGGCTACATGATCTTCGCCTCGGCCCAGCCCATGCTGGCGGGCACGATGAAATATTTTATCGATGGCCTCGACGATCCGGCCAAGGCCGTGTTGCGCGGCATTCCCCTCGTGGATGGCATGCAGCTGATGTATGGCGTACCCATCCTCCTGGTAGCCATTGTCGCCTGGCAGGGTGTAGGCGCTTTTCTCGGTAGCTACTATCTGATGCGCGTGACGCTCCAGCTGGTTCACGACCTACGCCTGGCACTGTTCAACAGCCTGCTGCGCCTGCCAAATCACTACTTTGATCAGAACAACTCCGGGCATCTGATCTCGCGCATCACCTACAACGTCACCATGGTCACCGGCGCCGCCACCGACGCCATCAAGACCGTAGTGCGCGACTCCCTGACGGTGTTCTTTCTGTTCGGCTACCTGCTCTGGATGAACTGGCAGCTGACCCTGGTGCTGGTCGCCATCCTGCCCATCATCGGCATCCTGGTCGCCAACGCCAGCCGCAAGTTCCGCAAGCAGAGCCGCAAGATTCAGGTAACCATGGGTGATCTCACCCATGTGGCCTCGGAAACCATCCAGGGTTACCGCGTCGTGCGCAGCTTTGGCGGCGAAGACTACGAATCCGCGCGTTTCAGCGCGGCCAGCGAGGATAACACCCGCAAGCAGATGCGCATGGCGAAAACCAAGGAGGTATTCACGCCCTCGCTGCAGCTGGTGACCTTTTCTGCCATGGCCATCTTGCTGTTCCTGGTTCTGTGGATGCGTGGCGGCGCCAGCGCCGGCGACCTCGTCGCCTACATCACGGCCGCCGGACTTTTGCCCAGGCCGATCCGCCACCTCTCGGAGGTCAGTTCCGTCATACAGAAGGGCCTGGCCGGCGCCGAGAGCATCTTCGCCCAGATCGACGAACCGCCGGAAATCGACCGCGGCACCATCGAGAAGCCACATGTCGACGGGCACATCGATATACAAGACCTATGCTTCACCTATCCCGGCGCCAAACATCCCGTACTCGACGGCGTCTCCTTCACTGTCGAGCCCGGCCAGATGATCGCGGTGGTGGGCCGCTCCGGCAGCGGCAAGTCGACGCTGGCCAACCTGATTCCCCGCTTCTACCGGCACGAGGCGGGGCGAATCCTCATCGACGGCGTCGATGTGCGGGAATACACCCTGCGCAACCTGCGCCACCACATCGCCATAGTCACCCAGCATGTGACCCTGTTCAACGACACCGTCGCCAACAATATCGCCTACGGCGACCTGGCCGGCTCGGCCCGCGAGGACATCGAGGTCGCCGCCGAGGCTGCTCATGCCAGGGAGTTCATCGACCGCCTGCCGGAGGGCTTCGACACACTAGTGGGGGAAAACGGCGTCATGCTCTCGGGCGGCCAGCGCCAGCGCCTGGCCATCGCCCGTGCGATTCTAAAGAACGCCCCGATCCTTATCCTGGACGAGGCCACCTCGGCCCTGGATACCGAATCCGAGCGGCACATCCAGGCCGCCTTGCAACATGCGACGCAAGGCCGTTCCACCCTGGTGATCGCACACCGTCTGTCGACCATCGAGCAAGCCGATGTCATCCTGGTCATGGACCAGGGCCGCATCGTCGAGCGCGGAACCCATACCGATCTGCTTGCCGCTGGCGACCACTACGCCAAGCTGCACGCCATGCAGTTCCAGGAGGGGAAAGTCTGATCCCGATCCTCGGGTTGCCTTGCCCGCCACTGGCCGCCTAACGAAATCGCCTCGCCAGGCGGTGCCACAGGCTGCGGCCCCGCCCGGACAGGCGCTTTTCCCCGAGATAAGCCAGCAGGAAATGCAGCCGGTCCGTCCTGCTCCACCCCCGGGCATGTCGATTCAAGGCATCCAGGTCATGCATCGAGGCCAGCGCGCCCCATGGCTGGCGGCGCAGTTTTTCTAGATCGATCAAGCGGATATCCACGCCACCATCCTGCTCGACGCGCGCCAGTACATGCTTGGGATAGAGGCAGCCATGCTGCAGCCTGTGGTCGTGCATGCGCCGGATCACCCCGGCAAGGGCTGTAAGGAGGGCGCAGCGATTGGCCCAGTGGCGCGACCATGCGCCATCGGGCGCGAAGGTGCCGCTGCCTATTGGCTCATACCCCTCCAGGGAACGCGTCAGCAGCACCGCGCGCCCGGGCATGCTGCCCTTCTTGTCCATGCCAAAGTACAACGGCTCCAGGGTGGGGACGCCACAGGCGCGCAGGCGGATGATGTTGGCGAACTCCCGGGCGAAGGTGGGCACGCCGCGCAGGGGATGCCGCCAGGTGCGGCAACCGTGGTTTTCCTGGCGCTTGAGAAAGGCGTTGACGGTCCCTCCCTCCGGCAATTCCAGCGCGATTTTCGCCACGCCGCTCCAGCCGCCGCGCCGTTCATTGGGCGGCTCGAACCAGTCCGCGCGCAAGTCCCACAGGGCGGTGAAATCCGGCAGCCGGTTGAACGCCAGGACCTGGCGCCAGTAGGGATCGACCGTTTCCTCGATCATGCCTTGCACCGTAATTTCACAGCAGCACCATGGTCGCCAGGCCCAGGAAGATCAGGAAGCCCATGGAATCGGTGATGAAGGTGAGCAGCACGTGGGCGCCGAAGGCCGGGTCGTGGCCAAGGCGGGTGATGAGGATGGGCGCGTAGAAGCCCGCCATGGACGACACCAGCAGATTGAGCAGCATGGCGGCGGACATGACCATGGCCAGGGCCGGGTTGCCATAGAGCATGAAGGTGACCAGGCCCATGATGCCGCCCCAGACCACGCCGTTGAGCAGGGCGATGCCCAGTTCCTTGAGCACCAGGCGCCGGGCGTTGTCCCGGGAGATGAGGTTGAGCGCCAGGCCGCGCACCACCAGGGTGAGGGTCTGGCTGCCGGAATTGCCGCCCATGCCGGCGACGATGGGCATCAGGGCCGCCAGGGCCGCCAGCTTCTCGATGCTGCCCTCGAAGGCGCCCACCACCCGGGAGGCGAACAGGGCCGTGCACAGGTTGATGCCCAGCCACAGCCAGCGGTTCTTGGCCGCCTTCCAGACCGTGGTGAACAGGTCCTCGTCCTCGCGCAGGCCAGCGGCCTGGAGCAGATCCTGCTCGGATTCGGCGCGGATGAAGTCCAGCACCACGTCCACGGTGAGCCGTCCCACCAGCCGGTTCTGGGCATCCACCACGGGCGCGGTCACCAGGTCGTAACGCTCGAAGGCCTGGGAGGCGTCGGCGGCCTCGTCGGAAGGATGGAACAGCACCGGGTCTTCCGACATGACCGCCGCCACGTGGGCTTCCGGGTCGTGCACCAGCATGCGCTTGAGGGGCAGGGTGCCGATCAGCTTGCCCTCCCGCTCCACCACGAACAGCTTGTCGGTGTGGGGCGGCAATTCCCCCAGGAAGCGCAGGTAGCGCAGGGCCACTTCCAGGGTGACGTCGGCGCGAATGGTGACGAAGTCGTAATCCATCAGGGCGCCGACGGACTCCTCGTCGTAGGACAGGGAGGATTCGACCTGGGCGCGCTTGGCCTGGTCCAGGGACTTCATCAGCTCCTGCACCACGTCCTTGGGCAGGTCCGGGGCCAGGTCGGCGATCTCGTCGGTATCCAGGCCGGCGGCGGCGGCCACCAGTTCCCGGTTGTCCATGGCATCGATCAGGGATTCCCGGACCGCGTCGGACACCTCCAGCAGGATCTCGCCGTCCCGTTCCGCCTTGACCAGGTCCCAGACCAGGAGGCGGTCCTCCATGGGCAGGGCTTCCAGGATGTAGGCCACGTCGGCCGGATGCAGGCCATCCAGCTTCTTGGACAGGTCCACCAGGTTCTGCTTGTGCACCAGGGATTCCACCAGCTCGTGGCGCGGCATGTCCTGCTTGTGCACGAGCTCCTCCACCAGCTTGTGCCGGGAGAGGGAATCCACCACCAGTCGCAGGCTATCCTCGACGGGGGCGTGGGCTTGGGTTTCGTGCTGGTCGGTCATGGCGGGGCGATTGTAGCCTCTCGGGGAGAGCCTGGGCCGGCCCGAGTTTCATCGCCCCCCGGGAAGCCTCGCCGTTCGCCCCCGCTCAACGCCAGACACCGGCGGCCGGCGCGTAGCTGTCCAGCACTCGCAGATAGCTGGCGCGCTCCACCGCGCCGGGGTCCGGCAGTTTCTTCTGGCTCATGCTGCCCTTGAGCTGGGCCACGGACGTGTATTCCCGCTCGCCCATCCAGCGCTCCAGGTTGGCCAGGATTTCGGCGAGGCGCTCCGGGCCGTGTTGCAGCAGGCAGGAAGCCAGGTGCACCACGTCGGCGCCGGCCAACAGCAGCTTGATGGCTTCCTGGCAGGCGTGGACGCCGCCCGTGGCGGCCAGGGTCAACGACGTCCGGCCATGCAGGATGGCGATCCAGCGGACCCGCAGCAGCACCTCGTCCGGATAGGACAGATGCAGTTGATCCACCATGCGCAGGCTGTCCAGGTCGAAATCCGGCTGGTAGAAACGGTTGAACAGGGAGATGCCGCCGGCGCCGGCGTGCTCCAGTTGTTTCACGAAATGGGGCAGCGAGGAGAAGAACGGCGACAGCTTCATGATGATGGGGATGTTCACCACCCCGCGCAGCTCGGCCAGCAGGCTGATGTAGCGCGCCTCCACCGCTTCGCCGGGAGCATCGGCGTCCGCCGCCACATGATAGATGTTGAGTTCCAGGGCATCGGCCCCGGCCTGCTGCAATTCCTTGCCCAGTTCCAGCCAGCCGGACTGGGACACGCCGTTCAGGCTCGCCACCACCGGGATTTCCAGGCGCGCCTTGAGCTGGCGCAGATGATCCAGATAGCAGTCCAGGCAGTTCTTGAAATCCCCATGGTCGGGGAGAAAGCCCTCCGACTCCCCGTGACCCAGGTCGGCGTGGAGCAGAAAACGCTCCGCCATGGCCTCCTCGGCGCGCAACTCCTCCTCGAACAGGGAATGCAGCACGATGGCCGACGCCCCGGCATCCTCCAGCCGCAACACCGTGTCCAGCTTCTTCGACAGGGGCGAGGACGAGGGCACCAGAGGGTTCTTGAGCTTCAGGCCCACATAGTCGGTGGATAAATCGATCATGTCAGGCTCCTGACGAACAGGTTGTCGCGGGCGGCAGGCGGGATCGGCCTTCGCCGGTGACGGCTGATACGCCTTGAAACGGCGATCCGCGTCCTCCTGGGCCTGGGCCAGGAAGCGTTCGGCGGCTTCCGGATGGCCGCGGCTGAGCATGGCGAAGCGGGTTTCGCTTTCCATGAAGGCCTTGATGGGCTGGCTGGGCGGATTGGAATCCAGCTTGAAGGGATGGGCGCCGGTTTCCGCCAGGCGCGGGTCGAAGCGGAACAGGGGCCAGTGGCCGGTCTTCACCGCCATGTCCTGCTGGCGCTGGTTGTAGAGCATGTCGTAGCCGTGGGCGATGCAGGGACTGTAGGCGACGATCAGCGACGGGCCGGCATAGGCCTCGGCTTCGTGGAACACGCGCAGGGTCTGGGTGTCCTTGGCGCCGTAGGCCACGGTGGCCACGTAGACATGGCCGTAGTCGGAGGCCAGCTTGGCCAGGTCCTTCTTGGCGGTGGCCTTGCCGCCGGCGGAGAACTTGGCCACCGCGCCGATGGGCGTGGCCTTGGAGGTCTGGCCGCCGGTGTTGGAATACACCTCGGTGTCCAGCACCAGGATGTTGACGTCGTGGGGCAGGGCCAGCACGTGGTCCAGGCCGCCGTAGCCGATGTCGTAGGCCCAGCCGTCGCCGCCGATGATCCAGACCGAGCGGCGGATCAGCCATTCGGCCACGCTGGCGAGTTCCTTCGCGCGGGGGTGAGCCGAGGTGGCCAGCTTGTCCAGCAGGGCGGCGACGCAACGGCGTTGCGCGTATAACCCAGCTTCCTCGCGCTGGTCGGCGGTGACCAAGGCCTTGGCCAGATCGCCGCCGATTTCGTCAGCCATCACCTGCACCAGCTGCTTGGCATAGCCCATCAACTGATCGGCCGCCAGGCGCATGCCAAGGCCGAATTCGGCGTTGTCCTCGAACAGGGAGTTGCTCCAGGCCGGCCCACGGCCAGCGCCGTTCACCGTGTAGGGGGTGGTGGGCAGGTTGCCGCCGTAGATGGAGGAACAGCCGGTGGCGTTGGCGATCAGCATGCGGTCGCCGAACAACTGGGTGGCCAGGCGGATGTAGGGCGTTTCGCCGCAGCCGGCGCAGGCGCCGGAATATTCGAACAGGGGATCGAGCAGGGCCGAGCCGGGAATGGTGGTGTGCTTGACCGCGCTCCGGTCGAACTCGGGCAGTCCCAGGAAGAAGGCGTAGTTGTCCCGCTCCTGCTCGCGCAGGGGGCCGACGGGGGCCATGTTCACCGCCAGGCGGCTGACATTGGACTTGTCGTGGATGGGGCAGGCTTCCACGCAGTCGCCGCAGCCGGTGCAGTCCTCCGGCGCCACCTGGTAGCTGATGCGGGTGCCGGCCGGGAAATCCTTGCTCCTGGCCGGCGCGTGCTTGAAGGTGGCCGGGGCGCCGGCCGCAAGTTCGGCCGGGAAGGCGCGGGCGCGGATGGCGGAATGGGGGCAGACGAACACGCACTTGCCGCACTGGGTGCACAGATCCGGCTCCCAGACCGGGATTTCCAGGGCGATGTTGCGTTTTTCGTAGCGCGCGGTGCCAAGCGGGTAGGTGCCGTCCGCGGGCATGCGGGAGACCGGCAGGCGGTCGCCGTGGCCGTGGTAGATGGGCAGGGTGAGGTCGCGGACGAAGGCGGAGAGGTGGTCTCGCCCGGCCCTGTCCGGCGGTGCGGGGTCGCCCTGATCCAGCTGGAGCCCTTCGCCCGGCTACGCCTGTTTCGGGGGAACCGGCAGGTTCCCAGCGTCATGTCGATGGCCTGGTGGTTCAGGTCCGCCAGGTGCTTGCTCTTCCTGCCGTAGGTCTTGTCCACCGCCTTCTTGATGGCGGCGATGGCCTCATCCCTGGGCAGGATGCCGGCGATGGCGAAGAAGCAGGTCTGCATGATGGTGTTGATGCGCCGTCCCATGCCCGCCGCCTCGGCCACCCGGTAGGCATCGATGACCCACAATTTCAGGCGCTTTTCCAGCATCCCGGCGCGCATGGCCTCGGGCAGGCTTTGCCAGGCCTTGTCCGCCGGTTCCGGCGTATTGAGCAGGAACACGCCGCCCGGCGCGGCGTGGGCCAGCAGGTCGTAGCGTTCCGTGAACACGGTCTGGTGGCAGGCGACGAAGTTGGCCATGCCCTCTTCCACCAGGTAGGCGGAACGGATGGGCGCCCGGCCGAAGCGCAGGTGCGACACGGTGACCGCGCCGGATTTCTTCGAGTCGTAGACGAAATAGCCCTGCGCCTGCAGCTCGGTGGCTTCGCCGACGATCTTGATCGAGTTCTTGTTGGCCGACACCGTGCCGTCCGCGCCCAGGCCCCAGAACACCGCGTGCTGGAGCTGGCCGGCGGCATCGGTGCGGAAGGCCTCGTCCCAGTCCAGGGAGAGGTGGGTGAGGTCGTCGTGGATGCCGATGGTGAACTGGCAGTTCGGGGCTCCGCGACAGTTCGCGTCAAACACCGCCTTCACCATGCCCGGCGTGAACTCCTTGCTGGCCAGGCCGTAGCGGCCGCCGATGACGCGCGGCATGGGGCGCCCGCCGTCGGCCGCCGCCTGGGCCAGGGCGGTCACCACGTCCTTGTAGAGCGGTTCGCCGTCGGAACCCGGTTCCTTGCAGCGGTCCAGCACGGCGATGGCCCTGGCGCTTTGCGGCAGGGCGGCCAGCAGCGCATCGGCGGCAAAAGGGCCGGAACAGCCTGACTTTGACGATGCCCACCTTCTCGCCCCGGGCGAGCAGATGATCCACCGTTTCCTCGGCGGTCTCGGCGCCGGACCCCATGAGGACGATGACCCGTTCCGCATCGGGTGCGCCCAGGTATTCGAACAGGCGATAGCGCCGTCCGGTGAGTTCGCCGAAGCGGTCCATGGCCGCCCCCACCAGGTCCGGGAAGGCGTCGTGGTAGGGATTGGCCCGCTCCCGCGACTGGAAGAACACGTCCGGATTCTGGGAGGTGCCCCGAATCACCGGATGCTCCGGCGACAGGGCGCGGGCCCGGTGCTCGGCCACCCGGGCGTCGTCGATCATGGCGCGCACCGTGTCCGTCTCCACCGCCACGATCTTCGCCACTTCGTGGGAGGTGCGGAAGCCGTCGAAGAAATGGATCACGGGAATGCGCCCCGCCAGGGTCGCCGCCTGGGCGATCAGGGCGAAGTCCTGGGCCTCCTGCACCGAATTGGCGCACAGCAGGGCGCAGCCGGTGGCACGGCAGGCCATGACATCGGAATGGTCGCCGAAGATGGACAGGGCGTGGGTCGCCACGGCCCGGGCCGCCACGTGCAGCACGAAGGGCGTCAACTCGCCGGCGATCTTGTACAGGTTGGGGATGAACAGCAGCAGGCCCTGGCTGGCGGTGAAGCTGGTGCCCAGGGCGCCGGAAGTCAGCGCCCCGTGCAGGGCACCGGCGGCGCCGCCTTCCGACTGCATCTCGATGATCCTCGGCACCGCGCCCCACAGGTTGGGCTTGCCCTGGGAAGCCCATTCGTCGGCCCATTCCCCCATGTTGGAGGACGGCGTGATGGGATAGATGGCGATGACCTCGTTGCAGAGGTAGGCCATGCGGGCGGCGGCTTCGTTGCCGTCGATGTTGAGGAATGTGGTCATGACTGCTCCCGGTGAACCCTGACGAGCCCATTGCGTCAAGAAACGGCATTCCCGCCGAATGGGCCGCAAACCCTGCTTCGCCCTGTTGCGCGCATTTTATGAGCCCGCCCGCCAAAAGGCATGGGGGCTTTTCCAATCCGGGGTATTGGATTTCAAACCCCTGCCATGGCCTGCTTCTTGCTAATCTGAGGGCAACCCGACGCCAACCACCATGCAGACCACGCCCCATCCCGACATCCTCGCCACAGCGGTGCTGATCGCCGACGCCCGGCGCGTCACCCGTTACCTCAACCCGGCGGCGGAGAACCTGCTGGGCGTCTCGTCCCATCATGCCCTGGGCAAGCCGGTCTCCCTGCTGTTCGGCGAGTGCACCGAATTGGTGCGCGCCCTGGACAATGCACTATCCGAGGGCGCCAGTTATACCGAACACGACCTCAACCTGCCCGTCAACGGCCATGCCGTGGTGCTTTCCGTCACCGTCTCGCCCCTGGACGAGGCCGAAGGCGCGGCGGTGATCGAACTCCACCCCGCCGCCGGCAGCGTGCGCATCGCCCGGGACGAACAGGTCATGGCCCAGACCCAGGCCAGCCAGGCCCTGCTGCGCCAGCTGGCCCACGAGATCCGCAATCCCCTGGGCGGCATCCGCGGCGCGGCGCAGCTGCTGGAGGCGGAACTGGAATCCTCCGACCTGCGCGAGTACACCCAGGTCATCATCCAGGAAACCAGCCGGCTGCAAGGCCTCCTGGACCGCCTGCTGACCCCGGCCAAGCGTCCCGTGGTGCAGGCGGTGAACGTGCACGAGGTGCTGGAGCGGGTGCGCAGCCTGCTCCAGGCCGAATTCCCCCGCCTGGAGTTCCACTGCGACTACGACGTCAGCCTGCCGGACCTGGCGGGGGATCAGGAACAACTCATCCAGGCCGTGCTCAACATCGCCCGCAACGCCGCCCAGGCCATGCGCGGCGAGGGACGCATCAGCTTCCGCACCCGCGTGGCGCGCCAGGTCACCCTGGCCATGAAGCGCTGGAAGCTGGCCATCCGCCTGGACGTCGTCGACAACGGCCCCGGCATCCCCGAGGACATGCTGGGCCGGGTGTTCTTTCCCCTGGTCTCCGGCCGGGAAGGCGGCACCGGCCTGGGGCTGACCCTGGCCCAGAGCCTGGTGCAGCGCCACGACGGCGCCATCCACGTGGAAAGCCAGCCGGGTCGCACCTGTTTTTCCATCTTCCTGCCGATTAAATAAAGAATCTTGAGGAGTCAGCCATCATGAAACCCGTCTGGATCATCGACGACGACCGCTCCATCCGATGGGTGTTCGAGAAGGCCCTGGCGCGGGAAAACCTGCCCCACCGCATCTTCGACACCGCCGAGGCGGCCCTGCGCGCCCTGGACCGGGAAACGCCCGGCGCGGTGGTGTCGGACATCCGCATGCCGGGCATGAGCGGCCTGGAGTTCATGGAGCAGATCAAGGCCCAGCAGCCCCGCCTGCCCATCATCATCATGACCGCCTATTCCGACCTGGATTCGGCGGTCTCCGCCTTCCAGGGCGGCGCCTTCGAATACCTGCCCAAGCCCTTCGACGTGAACCACGCCCTGGAACTCATCCACCGGGCCCTGGAGGAAAGCGGCCGCGTCGAGGAAATGCCCGGGCTGGATTCCGGCCTGGCGGGCCAGGCCATGCTGGGCCAGGCGCCAGCCATGCAGGACGTGTTCCGCGCCATCGGCCGCTTGAGCCAGAGCCAGGCCACGGTGCTCATCACCGGCGAGACCGGCACCGGCAAGGAACTGGTGGCCCACGCCCTGCACCGCCACAGCCCGCGCAAGGACAAGCCCTTCATCGCCCTCAATACCGCCGCCATCCCCAAGGACCTGCTGGAGTCCGAGCTGTTCGGCCACGAGCGAGGCGCCTTCACCGGCGCCACCGCCTCGCGCCGGGGCCGCTTCGAGCAGGCCGACGACGGCACCCTGTTCCTGGACGAGATCGGCGACATGCCCGCCGACCTGCAAACCCGGCTGCTGCGGGTACTGGCCGACGGCGAGTTCTACCGGGTGGGTGGTCACGCGCCGGTGCGGGTCAACGTGCGGGTCATCGCCGCCACCCACCAGGCCCTGGAGGAGCGGGTGCGCCAGGGCCTGTTCCGGGAAGACCTGTTCCACCGCCTCAACGTCATCCGCATCAAGCTGCCCGCCCTGCGCGAGCGGCGCGAGGACATCCCCCTGCTGGTGAAGCACTTCCTGCAGAAAAGCGCCCAGGACCTGGGGGTGGAGATGAAGCAGGTGTCCGACGAGGCCATCAAGGCCCTCACCGCCCTGCCCTACCCCGGCAACGTGCGGCAACTGGAAAACCTGTGCCACTGGCTCACGGTCATGGCGCCGGGCCAGGTCATCGAGCCCAAGGACCTGCCGGCGGAAGCCCTGCGGGAAACCGCCGGCGCCGCCCTGGACTGGACCGAAGCCCTGGCCCGCAGCGCCCAGGCCAGGCTGGGCCGGGGCGAGAACGGCATCCTCAACGATCTCACCGGCGAATTCGAGCGCACCCTGATCCGGGTCGCCCTGGCCCACACCGGCGGCCGCAAGATCGAAGCCGCCAACCTGCTGGGCTGGGGGCGCAACACCCTGACCCGGAAGATCCAGGAACTGGGCATGGAGGCGGGCGGCGAGGAGTAGCAAGGCGGAACGCCATTCCGGCCCGCCCGGGGCGGGCGGGGGTCGCGCCAGCCGCCCTTGCCGACCGCGCGGGTGCGCCGCTTACCGGTACGGATTGGACCCGGCGTAGGGCAGGGAATTGTTCCGGACCGGTTGCTGGGCATAGAAGGCCGCCAGATCCTGGACGTCCTTGTCACCGAGGCCGCCGGTCAGGAAGGCCATCATGGGATGAAAAACCTTCTGGTTGGACTTGTAGACCTTCATCTTGGCGACGAAGCTTTCGGCACTCTGGCCCGCGAGACGCGGTGTCCCGGTATGGGTCGAATTGCCATCCACCCCGTGGCAGTAGGCGCAATACATGGCCGATTTGGCGCCGGCGGCGGCATCCCCGCCCGCCACGGCGGTTTCCGTCCACAAAGCGAACGCACCCGACAGCAACGCGGAACCCAGGAACAGCGCTTGACCGAATCGATATGTCATCTTGACCTCCTTGGCGTCTATTGAAATATCAGAATAGTCTTATGTTTCGACTGTTCAACCGATCCCGCCCGGGAGAAAGCCCGCCACCCCGCCATCGCGCGGTTTGCCGCGCGCCCGTTCGGGAAAGGAGACCAAGGAACGCCCCTTACACCACCCGATTCCTCGCTTCCCCTCCGACGAAGGCGTCGATGTTGTCCATCAACTGATCCGCCAGGATCTGCATGGCTTCCCGGCTGGACCAGGCCACATGGGGGGTGAGCAGGAAATTGGGCAGGTCCAGGTCGAGAAGGGGGTTGCCCTCGCGCGGGGGCTCCACGGCAAGCACGTCGAAGCCGGCGCCGGCGATGCGGCCGCCGCGCAGGGCGTCGATCAGCGCGGCCTCGTCCACCACGCCGCCGCGGGCGGTGTTGATGAGCACGGCGCCGCGCTTCATCAGGCCGAACTCCCGCGCCCCGATCAGGCCGCGGGTGGCATCGGTCAGGGGGGTGTGCAGGCTGATCTGGTCGGCCCGGGCCAGGACTTCGTCGAAGGCCACGCGGCCGGGGCGGATCGTGCGCGCGTCCTTGTGCTCGGCTACCAGCACCGCCATGCCGAAGGCCCGGGCCAGGCGCTCCACGCCGGCGCCGACGCTGCCATGGCCGATCAGCCCCAGGGTGGAGCCGTGGAGGTCGTGCATCTCGTGGTCGAACAGGCAGAAGCGGCTGGCCTGTTGCCAGGCTCCCCGGCGCAGGCTCTCGCGCCAGGCCGGGAGGTTGCGGCGCAGGGCCAGCAGCAGCATGAACACGTGCTCCGGCACCGTGTGCTCGGCGTAGCCGCGGATGTTGCAGACGGCGATGCCGCGTTCCCGGCAGGCCTCCAGATCCACGTTGTTGACCCCGGTGGCGGCCACCGCCACCAGGCGCAGCTTGGGGCAGGCCTCGATGACCTGGCGGGTGACGGGCGCCTTGTTGGTGATGGCGATGCTGGCCCGCCAGAGCTTCTCGGCCACCTCCTCCGGCGCGCTGTCCGGATGCTCCACCCAGACATGGTCGAACTCCGGGATGCGCAGTTCGGCGACCAGGGTCGCCCGGTCGAGAAAGACGATGTATTCCTTCATGGCGATTTTCCATTCGGAGGTTCCAGGGCTCCGCCCGGGGTCGGGAAACGCGGTGGGGCACGGCGCGGATCGAGGGCCGGGGGCCGCCCCGGTCCGACGAATCCGCGAGGGGTCATATCCTGGCGAGGCAGGATTGGGAATGTCAATCGATCCGCCACATGAAAAGGAATTCAAGACATGGAGGTCTTGAACCGATATTTCCGGGGTCTACAGTGACGATGTTCGCCCGCGCCGGGCGAGCATCCCCTTTCATCCCCAACCAGGAGTTCCCGCAATGACCGAGATCCGCGCAACCAACATCACCTGGCATGAAGGCCACGTCAAACGGGAGGATCGGGAACGATTGCTGGGCCAGAAGGGGGCCACCATCTGGTTCACCGGCCTCTCCGGTTCGGGCAAGAGCACCATCGCCTTCACCCTGGAGCACGCCCTGGTGGAACGGGGCCGCCTCGCCTATGTGCTGGACGGCGACAACGTGCGCCACGGCCTCAACAAGAACCTGGGCTTTTCCGCCGCCGACCGGGAGGAGAACATCCGCCGCATCGGCGAGGTGGCCCGACTGTTCGCCGACACCGGCGCCATCGCCCTGACCAGTTTCATCAGCCCCTACCGCAAGGACCGGGACCAGGCCCGCGCCATCCACCTGGACAGCGGCCTGCCGTTCATCGAGATCCTGGTGGACGTTCCCGTCGAGGTGTGCGAAACCCGCGACCCCAAGGGCCTGTACAAGAAGGCCCGGGCCGCCCTGGCGGAAGGCAAGGGCATGGGCTTCACCGGCGTGGACGACCCCTACGAGCTGCCGGCGGCGCCGGAACTGGTGATCCACAACGATCGCATCACCCCCCAGGAGGCCGCCGCCCAGGTCATCAACTACCTGGAGACGCGCGGCCTGCTGCCGGACCTGGCGCGCTAGCCCGTTTCACCCCCGCCCCCAGCCGGGGAGCGAACTCCTCCCCCGCTGGCGGGGGAGACTGGGAGGGGGAGTATCGGCACGCGGGCCCGCTATCCGGTTCAGCGCCCGAGGAAAGCGATCCAGAGCGGCAGGGTCACCAGGAAGGCCAGGCTGGACCAGCTGGCGGTCAGGGCCGCCGCGCGCACGTCCAGCTTGAAGCGGTCGGCGAAGCTGGCGGCCATGAGCATGGTGGGCATGGCCACTTCCAGGATGGCGGCGGTCTGGGCGGCCTTGAGTTCGCCGAAGCTGGCCCGGGCCAGCAGGTAAACCAGTACCGGCGCGACCAGCAGCTTCACTCCCACCGCCGCCAGCACCGGCCGCGTGGGCTTGAGGTCGCGCCAGGGAATGGACAGCCCCAGGTTGAACAGCATGATGGGGATGGTGGCCTGGCCCATGAACTTGGCCGCCTTGACCAGGGGCGCCACGTCCAGGCCGGACAGATTGACCGCGAAGCCCAGGGTGAAGCCCCAGATCATCGGCAGGGTCAGCATGGTGCGTAGCAGGCTGTGGCCGTGGCCACCCTCGTGCCCCAGCCGGGTGGCGATCCAGACGCCGAAGGTCCACAACACGGGGGTGGTGGCCAGCACGTCGGCGAAGGCGGCATAGCTGCCGCCGATGTCGCCGTAAAGGAACGTCAGGGTGGGATAGCCCATGAACAGCACGTTGCTGAAGCAGCCCGCGAGCAGGATGGCGGCCCGGGTTTCGCGTTTGAGGCCGCGCCCCAATGGGGAATGGAACAGCAGGGGATAAAGCAGGACGAAGCTCAGCCCGATACCGGCGATGGTGATCACCGGCACGGTAAGCAGCTCGCGGCTGATCTCGGCCTGGGCGGACAGGGCGAACAGCAGGGGCGGCCCGAACACGTCCACCACCAGCCGGTTCAGGTTGACGCGCAGGGTGTCGGCCGGGAACTGGGGCCGGAAGCGCACCCACAAGCCGCCGGCCGTCACCAGCAGGGCGATGGGCAGCCAGACCTGGAGCAGCAGTTGCAGGAGGAAGTCGGCGGTCATGGGGTGGATTGTAGGTGCCTGGCCATCATTCCGGCGAAGGTCGGAATCCCTACCCACTTACCCGTTTGCCTGAAATACGGCCTTAATGTCAGACTATGACATCCCATGACATTCACCGGAGCGCACCATGTCCCTCAATGTCTCTTTGCCCCCCGAACTTGAAAACCGAGTGCGTCAGCATGTGGAATCCGGTCTGTACAGTTCCGCCAGCGAAGTGATCCGCGAGGCCCTGCGTTTGTTCGAGGCGTATCAGAGCGTGCAGGCTGCCAGCCTGGCCAGCCTGAAAGCGGATATCGCCCAAGGCGTGGCCGACCTCGCGGCCGGGCGGGTGCGCGAACTGGACATGGACGAGATCAAGCAACGTGGCCGCGCTGCGCGGGCCGCGCGGCAATCGACATAGTGGGAAAGATTCGCCATTCCGCCAGCGCGGAAAACGATCTTCTGGAGGCCTGGCTGTATATCGCCGAAGACAGCATCGAAGCGGCGGACAGACTGCTCGACCGGATCGACGCCGAAACGCGGATGCTGCTGGAGCAGCCGAAAATGGGCCGGGCGCGCGACGATCTGGCGACTGGCCTGCGCAGTTGGCCGACGTCGACGCCGTACCTCCTGTTTTATTTCGTGGACGCGGATGGAATCACGATTGCGCGCATGCTGCACCATGCGCGGGATGTGCCGGCAATTGGCAACTGGCCGCGACATTGAGGGAAGGCCCGGGTGCCCTCTTGGCAACCGGCACCGCGCAAGGCCAGGGCGTTTGGGTAGCTTGCACCAGCGGGTTCTGAGCGAAGCGAGTTCATTGGCCGCCCGGTCGATGTCGTCAGCCTCGGGGTTTCGACGGCAGCGGGGCGTCCTTTCATTGCCAGCTTTCTTTGCACGAGCAAAGAAAGCTGGGCGCCCCCGGCCAGATGCCCTTCGCGCACTGATACCGGCGGAAACAGGCACACACGCATAACCCCCTGGATTCCGGCCTTCGCCGGAATGACGGCTTGGGGATGGCGATGACGTGGTGGAGAGGGAAACCGCCCCTCTCCCCCTGCCCTCCCCCGTGGGGTCACCTCAATTCGGCGCAACCACGCAAGCATCCGCCGCCAAATCCCCCCTGCCCCCCCTTTAGGAAAGGGGGGAACAACCCTACGCCGCTGGCGTGCCCGCCGGGTTGCGCAGGCGGATGTGCAGTTCCCGCAGCTGCTTCTCGTCCACCGCGTTGGGGGCGTCGGTCATCAGGCAGGAGGCGCGCTGGGTCTTGGGGAAGGCGATGACGTCGCGGATCGATTCGGCGCCGGTCATGAGCGTCACCAGCCGGTCCAGGCCGAAGGCCAGGCCGCCGTGGGGCGGGGCGCCGTACTTGAGGGCGTCGAGCAGGAAGCCGAATTTATTGCGGCGTTCCTCCTCGCCGATGTTGAGGGCGCCGAACACCACTTCCTGCACGGCTTCCTTGTGGATACGCACCGAGCCGCCGCCCACTTCCCAGCCGTTGAGGACCATGTCGTAGGCCTTGGACAGGGCCTTGCCGGGATCGGTGGTGAGGTATTGCGCGTGGCCGTCCTTGGGGCTGGTGAAGGGGTGGTGCAGGGCGTCCCAGCGGTTCTCGTCCTCGTTGAACTCGAACATGGGGAAGTCCACCACCCACAGGGGGGCCCAGGCGCGACCGTCGACGTAGCCCTTCTCGTGGCCGATCCTGGCGCGCAGGGCGCCGAGGGCGTCGTTGACCACCTTGGCCTTGTCGGCGCCGAAGAACAGGATGTCGCCGTCCTCGGCGCCGGTGCGGGCGAGGATTTCGGCCAGGGCCGCGTCATGCAGGTTCTTGACGATGGGGGATTGCAGGCCGTCGCGGCCCTTGGCCTTCTCGTTGACCTTGATGTAGGCCAGGCCCCTGGCGCCGTAGATCTTGACGAATTCGGTCCAGGCGTCGATCTCGCCGCGGCTGAACTCGCCGCCCCGGGGCACGCGGATGGCGGCCACCCGGCCGTTGCCGGCGTTGGCGGGGCCGGAGAACACCTTGAAGTCAACGTCCTTCATCACGTCGGTGAGTTCGGTGATTTCCAGGGTCACGCGCATGTCCGGCTTGTCGGAGCCGTAGCGGCCCATGGCCTCGGCGAAGCTCATGCGCGGGAAGGGATCGGGCAGGTCGATGTCCTGGGCCTTCTTGAACATGTCCCGGATCATGCCTTCCACCAGGGCCATGATCTCTTCCTCATCCATGAAGGAGGTCTCCAGGTCCACCTGGGTGAATTCCGGCTGGCGGTCGGCGCGCAGGTCCTCGTCGCGGAAGCACTTGGTGATCTGGAAGTAGCGGTCGAAGCCGGCCACCATGAGCAATTGCTTGAACAACTGGGGCGACTGGGGCAGAGCGTAGAACATGCCGTCGTGGACCCGGGAGGGCACCAGGTAGTCCCGGGCGCCTTCCGGCGTGGAGCGGGTCAGCATGGGGGTTTCCACTTCCATGAAGCCGTGCTGGTCCAGGTAGTCGCGCATCAGCTTGGACACCCGGTAGCGCAGGCGCAGGTTCTTCTGCATGGGCTCACGGCGAAGGTCCAGGTAGCGGTATTGCAGGCGGATGTTCTCGCTGAGGTTGTCGTCGTCGATCTGGAACGGGGGCGTCAGGCTGGGGTTGAGGATTTCCAGGGTCTGGGTGATGACCTCGATCATGCCGGTGGGCAGGTTGGGGTTCTCGGTGCCGGCGGGCCGGGGCCGCACCTTGCCCACCACGCGCAGGACGAATTCGCCCCGGGTCTCCTCCGCCACCTTGAAGGCTTCCGGGGTGTCCGGGTCGATCACCACCTGCACCGTGCCTTCCCGGTCGCGCAGGTCGATGAAGATGACGCCGCCGTGGTCGCGCCGGCGATGGGCCCAGCCGCACAGGTTGACGATCTGGCCGTTGTGGTCGGCGTTGACGGCGCCGCAGTAGTGGGTACGCATAGAAATCCTAGTAGGCAGTAAGCAGTTGACAGTAAACAGTAGGCAATGGCGGTTGGCGTACTGACGACTGCCAACTGACAACCGCCAACTTTATTTAATCTCCGGCATAGTTGGCGATGGCGGGCTTGATGGGCGCGGCCACCACGCCCATGGAGACGATGGCCTTGAAGGCGGTGTCCACGCTCATGTCCAGTTCGATGACCGCGTCGCGCCGCACGTAGAAATAGAAGCCGTTCACCGGGCTGGGGGTGGTGGGGATGAACACCGCCACGTACTCGCTATCCAGCTGGCCGGCGACCTCCTCCGGCACGTTGGTCTGGAACGCCAGGGACCAGGCATCCGGGTGGGGGTAACGCACCAGCAGCACCTTCTTGAAGGCCATGCCGGAACCGGACAGCAGGCTGTCGGACACCTGCTTGACGCTGCCGTAGATGGACTTGACCACCGGGATGCGCTTGACCAGGCCTTCCCAGTACTCCACCAGGCGCTGGCCGATCAGGTTGGTGGCCAGCAGGCCGGTGACGACGATCACCACGCCGGTGAGGATCAGCCCCAGGCCCGGGATGTGCACGCCCAGCCAGGCGTCGGGCCGCCAGGATTCCGGCAGCAGCAGCAGGCTCTGGTCCATGAAGTCGAACAGGGCCGTGAGCACCCAGAAGGTAATGCCCAGGGGGACCAGGATCAGCAGACCGGTGAGGAAGTAGCGCTTGAGCGCGGCCATCGTGGCTTTCAGGCTGTCGAACAAATGAATCGGGCAAACGCCGATGCGTTTGCCCGATTCATGGGGTCGGACGACTTCAGCCGGCGCAGGCCGGGCAGGCGCCGGTGCCGCAGGCCGGCGACGGCGCCTCGGCGGGCTTGGCGCCGCTGTTCTTGAAATCGGTGGCGTAGTAGCCGGAACCCTTCAACTGGAAGCCGGCGGCGGACAACTGCTTGGTGAAGGCGGGCTTGCCGCAGGAAGGGCACTCGCTGAGCGGGGCGTCGCTCATCTTCTGCATGACATCCTGCTCGAAGCCGCAATCGGCACACTTGTAGGCGTAGATGGGCATGGCTGACTCCTGATCGTTAGTCGACGAATTATATCAACGGTTTCTTATATTTAGCTTCATCGGATGGTTTCAAGTGCAAGCGCGCGGCCAGTTGCTGCAGGCGGAAGTAGTCGATCTTGCCGGTACCCAGCACCGGCAACTCCTCCACCACGTCGATCTTCTTCGGCAGGCAGATCTCCGGGTAGCCCAGGCCCCGGGCGACGGCGGCCATCTGCTCGCGGGTGAGATCGGAATCGGTGGTGAACAGGACGATCACCTCGCCCCGGCCCGTGTCGGAAATGCAGGTGGCGGCGTGGACCTGCTCCGAGGACACCACCCGGGCGATGGTCTCGGCCAGTTCCAGGGAAACCATTTCACCGGCCACCTTGGCGAAGCGCTTCAGCCGGCCCTGGATGGAAAGGAAGCCGTCGGCGTCCATCTCCACCACGTCGCCGGTGTCGTACCAGCCCTCGCCGACCTCGGAGCGGGGCGGCTCCAGCACGCGCGGGGCGTCATAACGGTAATAGCCGGACATGAGGTTGGGGCCGCGCACATGCAGTTCGCCGCCGCGCTCGATGCCGGGCACCGGCACCAGTCGCGCCTCGACGCCGGCCACCAGTCGCCCCACCGTGCCCGGCCGGTTGTCCGAAGGCCGGTTGCAGGACAGGACCGGGGCGGTTTCGGTGACGCCGTAGCCTTCCAGGATGTCGATGCCGAAACGCTCTTTCCAGGCCTGGCGAACCGGGACGGCGAGCTTCTCGGCCCCGGCCACGACGTATTTCAGGGAAGCGAAATCGCCCGCCTCGGCGTTGCGAGCGTAGTGGTTGAAGAAGGTGCTGGTGCCGAACAGCACCGTGGCGCCCCGGTCGCGCACCAGCTTGGGAATCTCCTTGAAGTGCAGCGGGCTGGGATAGATCACCAGCCGGGAACCGGTGACCAGGGGCACCAGGGTGCCGGCGGTAAGTCCGAAGGAATGGAAGATCGGCAAACTGTTGAACACCACATCGCGCGTGGAAAAACGCAGGAGCCCGATCACCTGGTCGACGTTGGCGAGCAGGGCCCGGTGGGACAGCACCACGCCCTTGGGCTTGCCCTCCGTGCCGGAGGTGAACAGCACCACCGCCGGGGCCTCCGGGTCACCCTCGGGCATGGCCGTTTCCGGGAACCACAGGGCGAAGCCCATCAGCCAGGCCTTGTCGAGCAGGCCGAAACGCTCCCGCAGGTCCTCCAGCCAGATCAGCTCCAGGCCGGCAAGCTGGGCCACCTGCTGTTCCAGTCCCGCCTTCTTCAGGAACAGCCGGGAGGTGAACACCCGGCGGATTCCCGCCGTGTGGCACGCCGCCTGCATGCCGTCGGTGCCCGCGGTGTAATTGAGCATGCAGGGCACGCGCCCCATGGCCGACAGGCCGATGGCCAGGGCCACCGTCGAGGCCATGTTGGGCATCAGCACGCCCACGTGTTCCCCCGGCGCCGTCACCTTGCCGGCCAGCCGACCCAGGGCCAGGGTCATCTTCAGCAGGTCGCCGTAGCTGTAGCTGCCCGGCTTCATGTCCTCCCACTGGCCGGGCGTGTCGCGGCCATGTTCCTCGCAGGCCTTGACCAGGGCGGAAAACAGGGTCGTGTGCATGGGCGCCCTCAGAAGCTGTGGGTGTACTGGGCGCCGAGGATGTCGATCCGGCTAGCGTAGTTGCCGCGCAGCAAGGTCCCGTTGTTGACGTGAACGATGTGGGCGTCCTTCACGAACAGTTGGGCGTAGCCGAAATCCACCGCCGCTTTCGGGCTGAAGCGGTACTGGCCGCCCAGGGCGACCCACAGGCGATCAGCGTCGGGAATCCGGGCCGTGCGATGGGCCGCGTCGGGCACCGGGGTTTCGTCGTAGGCCAGGCCGGAGCGCCAGGTCCATGCCCGGCTGGGGCGATAGGTCAGGCCCAGGGAATAGCGCCACGCGTTTTCCCACATCTCGGGAATGTGGCTGAGCACGGCATCGTCCGATTTCCTGACGACGTCGAGTTTCTCGAAGCTGCTCCACTCGGTCCAGGTCAGGTCGGCGAGCAACTCCCAGGCCGGCGAGAGTCGGCGCCAATAACTGAGGGACGCGCTGGCCGGCATCTCGACGTCGGCATACACCGGCGTGGCGCCCAGGGGGGTCTTCAACTTTCCCTCCAGGCTATGGTCGATGGCGGCGCGGTAGGCGATCCCCAACCTGTTGAAGCCGTCGATATCCCACAGGGCCCCGATGTTCCAGCCCCAGCTCGCGTCATCGCCTTCCATCCTCGCCTCGGGGGGATTGACGGCGGCGCCGGCGGCCTGGGTCAGTTCCGCCTCGATGTATTGCCAATTCAGGCCGAAACCCAGGGACAAGCGGTCATTCACCCGCCAGCCCAGGGCCGGATTGACATTGACGGTTTTCAGGTCGGACTTGATGGCCTGGACCTGGCCGGCCCAGGTATCGTCGTATTCGGTGGTCAGGCCGAAGGGGGCGTTCACGCCCAGGCCGAACTTGAGGTCCGGGGTCACGTCCATGGCGTAGTAGAAATTCGGCACGAACGCGGTCACGCCGGCGTCGCCGCCGTCCCCCCGGATGGCCAGGGTGCTGCCGGCATCGCTGAACTCGGCGCTGGGCATAATCAGGTGCCCCGCCGCCACCACCTGTCGGCCCTCGACGTAGGTCAGCCCCGCCGGATTGAAGAAAATCGTGCTGGCGTCTTCCGCCACGGCCGCCTGGCCGGCGTAGGCGTTGCCCAGGCCGCTGGCGTTCTGCTCGATCAGGGCGAAACCCGCCCCCTGGGCCGGGTTGGCCAGCCACACGGATACGATGAGGGCTGGCAGATGCCGTGATTGCATGGTTTCTCCCAGTCAACGCGATGCCGGTGGTCTCGGGCGAGCGCCCACCGGCGCGACCCGATCAGAACGGGATGTCGTCGTCCATGTCGCCGAAGCCCTCGCCGCCGCCGGATGGGGCCGGCTTGCCGCGCGGCGCGTTGTCGGCGGGAGGCGAATCGAAGTCGGCCATGCCGCCGCCACCGCCACCGCCGCCGCCCCGGCTACCCAGCATCTGCATGCGGTCGCCGCGAATCTCGGTGGTGTAGCGGTCGTTGCCGTCCTTGTCCTGCCACTTGCGGGTGCGCAGGCTGCCTTCCACGTAAATCTGGCTGCCCTTCTTCAGGTACTGGCCGCAGATTTCCGCCTGCTTGCCGAAGAAGGCCACCGAATGCCACTCGGTGACTTCCTGCGGCTCGCCGGACTTGTCCTTGAACTTGTCCGTGGTGGCGATGCGCAGGTTGGCGACGGCATCGCCGCTGGGCAGGTAACGGATTTCCGGATCACGGCCCAGATTGCCGATGAGAATGACCTTATTGACCGAAGCCATGACTATCCCCCTTCAGAAATTTGCGATAACAGATGACGAACCCCTTCCTCGTCCCAGCCGGTCTGCGCCACCTTGAGCAGCACCGCGCCCTCCTCGGGCAGCACGGTGACGGCCTCGACACCGGCGAACACGGGAAGCCGGGCCAGCAATCGCCGGGTGCTTTCCTCGGACAGGGGCCCCACATGGAACATCTGGGTCTTGACCCGCGGCGGCGGGACCATGCGCGCCGCCAGCACCAGCCACACCAGCATGAGGCCGGCGCAGAACGCGAACACCACACCGTAGCCATGATGCTGGGCCAGCCAGCCCCCCGCCACGCCGCCGAAGAATAACCCAAACGCCTGGGAGGTGTTGTACACGCCCATGGCCGTGCCCTTGGCCTCGGGCGGGGCGATCTTGGAGATCAGCGACGGCAGGGTGGCTTCCAGGATGTTGAAGGCCACGAAGTAGGCGAACAGGGCGGCCACCACGCCCCAGAACAGGTCCATGGTGAAGGCCAGGCCCATCTGGGCCGCGAACATGAGGGCCACGGCGGAGACGAACACCCGCTTCAGCTCGCCGCGCTTTTCCCCGTAGATGATGGCCGGCACCATCAGCGCGAAGGAAGCCAGCAGCACCGGCAGGTACACCTGCCAGTGGTGCTCGCCATCGAGGCCACCGTTCACCAGGGCGAAGGGCACGACCACGAACATGGCCATCTGGGCGGCGTGCAGGGCGAAGATGCCCCAGTTGAGGCGCAGCAGCTCGGGATTGCGCAATACATCCTTGAGGCGCGCCGGATTAGCCTCCGCGTCCGAGTGGAAGGCCGTCCGGCCCGGGTCGGGGGTGACGTACTTGATCACCAGGATGGCCAGCAGGGCCAGCACCCCGGTCATGGCGAAGATGCCGGGGATGCCGATCCAGCGGTAGAAGGCCGGCCCCGCCGCCAGGGAAAAGGCGAAGGCCAGGCCGATGGTGCTGCCGATCATGGCCATGGCCTGAGTGCGCTTCTCCTCCCGCGTCAGGTCGGCCAGCAGGGCGGTGACCGCCGCCGAGATGGCCCCGGCGCCCTGCAGGGCCCGCCCCAGGATGACCCCGGCCAGGGTATCGGCGTAGGCGGCGACGAAACTGCCCAGGGCGAAGATGACCAGGCCGACGATGATCACCGGCTTGCGCCCCAGCCGATCCGAGGCCATGCCGAAGGGGATCATCAACGCCGCCTGGGTCAGGCCGTACATGCCCAGGGCCAGGCCCACCAGGGTATGGTCCTCGCCCCCCGGCAGGGTTTTCGCGTACAGGGCGAACACCGGCAGGATGAGGAACATGCCCAGCATGCGCAAACCGAAAATGCTCGCCAGGGAAATGGCGGCGCGGCGTTCTTTCTGAGAGACGGGGTCCAGGAGGCGGGACACGGGAGTGCTCGGAATTCGAAGACGGCGGATTCTAGCAATCCGCCCGCCCCACTGTCCGGCCATTTCCATGGGGCCGGCATGCTGCCTCCCCGTCAGGCGGACGCGGCGGCGAGGAAACTCAACACCCGTTGCGGCAGCCAATGGTAATCACCGGGAAAAGGCCCCGTGACGAAACCCACATGGCCGCCCTGGTCGGAAAAATCCAGCACCACACATTCGGACACTTCATCCCGACCGGGTAGCGCATCCCCCGGCATGAACGGGTCGTTGCGGGCATTGATGACCAGGGTGGGCACCCGGATATGGCGCAGCCAGGGTTTGCTGGCGGAGCGGCGCCAGTAGTCCGCCGCATCCCGGAAGCCATGCAGGCGGGCGGTGACCAGATCATCGAACCCCCGGATGGTGTCCACCGCCCGCAGCGCGGCCTCGTCGTGCAGGCCGGGGTAGCGGTCCAGCTTGCCCAGGGCCTTGCGCTTCAGGGAGCGGAGGAAATGGGCGGTGTACAGCCGGGTGATGCCCCGGTCCAGCGCCGCCCCGGCCGCCGGCAAGTCCAGGGGCGCGGAAACCGTGGCGGCGGCGGCGACCAGGTTGGCCGCCGCATCCCCCCGCTCGCCCAGCCATTTGAGCAGAGCATTGCCCCCCAGGGACACCCCCGCCGCATACAGCGGCGCCCGCCCCGCGACTCGCCGCAGGCGCTCCAGCACCAGGCCGATTTCCGCGCTGTCGCCCGAGTGGTAGGCCCGGGGCAGGCGGTTCGGCTCCCCCGAGCAGCCCCGGAAATGGGGCACCACGCCGCGCCAGCTCCGGCGGCCCAGGGCGTCCATCAGGAAACTGGCGTAATGCCCCCGCGAATTCCCCTCCAAACCATGGAACAGCACCACCAGGGGGGCGTCGGCGGGCCCGTCCAGCCAGTCCAGGTCGAGAAAATCCCCATCCGCGAGCTCCCACCGCTCGCGCCGGTAAGGCGGCCGCGGGCGACGCAGGAGCACCGCGTAGAGCGTTTGCGCGTGGCCGCCGGGCAGCCAGGCCGGGGCGACGTAGGGTACGGACAGGGTCATGGGATCCATTATCGGCGGGTCGCCTCTCGGGCGCTTGCGCGGGCAAGCTCAAGGAACAGCTCCGCGCCGCCACCGGCGGGCCCCGCACCTACGCCGGCAGCGACATGAAAACCACCCACGCCGGCTTGAAGATCACCGAAGCCGAGTTCAGCGCGGTGGGCGAAAACCTGGTGAAGGTGCTGGACGCCTTCAGGGTGCTCCCCGTCCACGGGGAGGGAGAGAGTTCCTCCCCCGCGAGCGGGGGAGGTGAGGAGGGGGAGGCGTACGTTTGAGGCGAGCGGGAATGTTTGCGTATAGTTGGCCGTTTCCTCCCGCAAGCCCAACACCATGATCCGCGTCCGCGGCGCCCGCACCCACAACCTCAAGAACGTCAACGTCGACCTGCCGCCCCACAAGCTGGTGGTCATCACCGGCCTGTCCGGCTCCGGCAAGTCGTCCCTGGCCTTCGACACCCTCTACGCCGAGGGCCAGCGGCGCTATGTGGAAAGCCTGTCGGCCTACGCGCGGCAGTTCCTGCAGCTCATGGAAAAGCCCGACGTGGACCTGATCGAGGGGCTGTCCCCGGCGATTTCCATCGAGCAGAAGGCCACCAGCCACAACCCCCGCTCCACCGTCGGCACGGTGACCGAGATCCACGACTACCTGCGCCTCCTGTTCGCCCGCGCCGGCACGCCCCGCTGCCCCCACCACGGCATCGAGCTGGCGGCCCAGACCGTGTCCCAGATGGTGGACACGGTGTTGCAGATGCCGGAGGACACCAAGCTGATGGTGTTGGCGCCCCTGGTGGTGGGCCGCAAGGGCGAGCAGGTGGGCCTGTTCGACGAACTGCGCGCCCAGGGCTTCGTGCGCCTGCGGGTGGACGGCGAGGTGTTCGACATCGACAGCCTGCCCACCCTGGAAAAGAACAGGAAGCACACCATCGAGGCGGTGGTGGACCGCCTCAAGGTTCGCCCGGACATGAAGCAGCGCCTGGCGGAAAGCTTCGAGACCGCCCTGCGCCATTCCGAGGGCAAGGCCCTGGCGGTGGAAATGGACTCCGGCCGGGAGATGCTGTTCTCGGCGAAATTCGCCTGCCCGGTGTGCGACTACGCCCTGCCGGAACTGGAACCGCGCATCTTTTCCTTCAACAACCCCATGGGCGCCTGTCCCAAGTGTGACGGCCTGGGCCAGATCACCTTCTTCGATCCGAAGCGGGTGGTGTCCTACCCTCACCTGAGCCTGGCGGCCGGCGCCATCAAGGGCTGGGACAAGCGCAACGCCTTCTTCTACCGCATGCTGGAATCCCTGGCCCTGCACTTCGGCTTCGACATCGACACCCCCTGGGAGGAACTGCCGGACGGCCTGCGGCACATCATCCTGCACGGCAGCGGACGGGAGGAAATCCCCTTCCACTACCTGGGTGACGGGGGTAAAAAAGTCATCCGCCGCCACCGCTTCGACGGCGTCGTGCCCAGCCTGGAGCGGCGCTACAAGGAAAGCGAATCCCAGCTCATCCGCGAGGAACTGGCCCGCTACATCGCCACCAGCCCCTGCCCGGACTGCGGCGGCTCACGCCTGCGCATCGAGGCGCGCAACGTCACCATCCACGGCTGGACCCTGCACGACCTCTCCCGCCTGCCCATCCACCAGACCCTCAAGTTCTTCGACGAACTCAGGCTGGAAGGCAACCGGGCCCAGGTGGCGGACAAGATCGTCAAGGAGATCGCCGCCCGCCTCACCTTCCTGAATGAAGTGGGCCTGGACTACCTGAGCCTGGAGCGTTCCGCCGACACACTCTCCGGCGGCGAGGCCCAGCGCATCCGCCTGGCCAGCCAGATCGGCTCCGGCCTCACCGGCGTCATGTACGTGCTGGACGAGCCCTCCATCGGCCTGCACCAGCGCGACAACGACCGCCTCTTGGGCACCCTCAAGCACCTGCGCGACCTGGGCAACTCGGTCATCGTGGTGGAGCACGACGAGGATGCCATCCGCCACGCCGACTACATCGTCGACATGGGGCCGGGGGCCGGCGAGCACGGCGGCGAGATCGTCGCCGAGGGCAGCCTGAAGGACATCCTGGCCAGCGAGGCGTCCCTCACCGGCCGCTACCTGTCCGGCAAGATGTCCATCCCCATGCCGGAAACCCGCCGCACGGCGCGGGAAGGCCGCGTGCTGAAGCTCATCAACGCCCACGGCAACAACCTGAAGAACGTCACCCTGAACCTGCCCACCGGCATCTTCGTCTGCGTCACCGGCGTGTCCGGCTCGGGCAAGTCCACCCTCATCAACGACACCCTCTACGCCATCACCGCCAACCAGTTGAACGGCGCCGCCCACGAGCCGGCGCCCTACGAATCCATCCAGGGCATCGAGTTCTTCGACAAGGTGGTGAACGTGGACCAGGCCCCCATCGGCCGCACCCCCCGTTCCAACCCGGCCACCTACACCGGCCTGTTCACCCCCATCCGGGAACTGTTCGCCGGCACCGTTCAGGCCCGGGAGCGGGGCTACGAGCCGGGCCGCTTCTCCTTCAACGTCAAGGGCGGCCGCTGCGAAGCCTGCCAGGGCGACGGCATGATCAAGGTGGAAATGCACTTCCTGCCCGACATCTACGTGCCCTGCGACGTCTGCCACGGCCAGCGCTACAACCGGGAAACCCTGGAGGTGCAGTACAAGGGGAAGAACATTCACGAGATCCTGCAGATGACCGTGGAGGAAGCCTTCGACTTCTTCCACGCCGTGCCGGTGGTCAGGCGCAAGCTGCAAACCCTCATGGACGTGGGCCTCACCTACATCCGCCTGGGCCAGGCCGCCACCACGCTATCCGGCGGCGAAGCCCAGCGGGTGAAACTGGCCCTGGAACTGTCCAAGCGCGACACGGGAAGAACCCTCTACATCCTCGACGAGCCCACCACCGGCCTGCACTTCCACGACATCGACATGCTGCTCAAGGTGCTGCACCGCCTGGTGGGCCACGGAAACACCGTGGTGGTCATCGAGCACAACCTGGACGTGATCAAGACCGCCGACTGGGTCATCGATCTGGGGCCGGAGGGGGGCGAAGGCGGTGGGCGGATCATCGCGGAGGGCACACCGGAACAGGTGGCGAGGAACAAGGCGAGCCATACGGGGAAGTATTTGAAGCCGGTGCTGAAGCGGAGTTAGCCACACCCGAAATCATCATCGCGAAGCCGAACAGGCCAGGCTCGGTCATTCGCGCAAGGCGGCTTCAGGACACTCCGATGGCATTCCGGGTATGCCGCAACAGGGCTTCCGCCTGGGTCAGGCATTCCGCGAGCAGCGCATCGCTGACGCCTTCGCCGGTGTAATCGTTGAGATTGCGCTGCTTGCGCAACGCGTCGAGGACGATGACGGTGGAACTTTCGAGCGCCAACGTCAGCGGTAGCGCCTGGATGGCGGTCTGGTGGTGGCCCGGCTCGCTGGTGGAAGTACGATAGCCCTTGGCCCAGAGCGCGGCCATTGCGCATTGCATAATGGCCTTGTAGGCGGCATCGAAATGGTTTTCCGCGCTGATCGAGGTGACCCCGGCGTCGGCCAGATTGCGCCGCGCCGACGACAACAGTTTCAGGATGGCATCGCGCCCAGCCTCATGCCGCACAAGGCGGCGGATCGCCAGCAAGTTTTCCAAAGTCATGTTCATCTCCCATCAGAAACAGTTTTTCTTGTGCCAACACTTCGGCGAGGAAGACATCGCCCTGGCTCGCCTTTCTCCGGAACTCGGCGGGTGACAGCACCACCGGATTGATTTCCCGGCCAACGAGATTCTGTGCCTCATGTAGCGCCCCCACCGCCTCCGCGAACCCAAGTTCGCCCACCAGCAACACATCCACATCGCTGCGGGGACCCTCTTCACCGCGCGCCACGGAACCGAACACCAGTGCCAGCGTGATGCGGCCGCTCAAGCCAGCCAGGGCTTCCCTCAACACATCACCGAGGCCCGCCGTCTTGCGCAGGATGCCCGCCAGTTCCGGGAAAATGGGGCACTGTCGATTCGCGCCGTAACGCACCTGGTTGCCAACCTCTTCCCGGACAAGGATGCCGGCCGAGGCCAGCCGCGCCAGCTCCTTGTGCAGCGTTCCCGCCGAGGTGGCGGTCAGGCGGGCGATTTCACGCACGTGATAGCGCTGCTCCGGATGCAAAAGCAACAGGGTGAACACCTTCTGGCGATACTCGCCAAAGAGAAAACGGGCAAGCATTTCGTAGCCTTTGTAGATACGATCGGAGCCTAATAGGCTACACCCAACTTCAGCGTCTCGCACTCATGAAGTGGATTCACTGCCTCGGTCATGGAAGCTGGTTTGCTACCCGCACGAAAGCGCTGGCCAAGCCGACCTCAGCCCCAAGATCACGCCCGCGACAAGTATTCCCGCATGCGACGCCGCATGGCCGCGTCCGGCATGCGCCCCAGGCCGGCGCCCATGTTCTCGTCCAGGTGATCGGGGTTGGTGGTGGCCGGTATCGCGCAGGTGACGGCGGCATGGCTCACCACCCACTTCAGGAAGAACTGGGCCCAGTTGGCGCAATCGATCTCGGCGGCCCAGGGCGGCAGGGGTCGGCCGGCCACGCGGTGGAACAGGTCGCCGCCGTCGAAGGGCCGGTTCACCACCACCGCCACGCCGCGCTCGGCGGCCAGGCGCAGCAGCGGCTCGGCGCTTTCGTCGGCCAGGTTGTAGGTGATCTGCAGCACGTCCAGGGGCTCGTCGCGCAGCAGGCGCGCGACATCCTCGTGGCGCCGGCCATGGGAGGTGGAGATGCCGATGTGGCCCACCACGCCGCGTTCGCGCGCCCCACGCAGGGTCTTCAGATGCGCCTGCCAGTTCAGCAGGTTGTGTACCAGCACCACGTCCAGGCGCGGCAGTCCCCAGAGTTTCAGGGAATCCTCGATCTGGCTCGGCCCGAGCTTGTCGAACGGCGTCCAGATCTTGGTCGCGGCCAGGACCCGGTCCCGGTGCGGCATATCCGGCAGCAGTTGACCCAGCAGCCATTCGGCGCGGCCGTACATGGGCGAGGAATCGATCATGCCGCCGCCATGGGCGAGAAAACGGCGCAGAACCTCGCGCCGGCGGCGCATGGCCTCGTAGTCGTCGCCGACATCGAAGGTCAGCCAGGTGCCCATGCCGATCGCCGGCAAGCTCGCGCCGCCGCCCGGCAAGGACTTGCGCGGACGGTTGTCCGCGGTCGCGGCGGCCGGCAGCAACAGGGCGGGCATGAAGCCGGACAAGAGAGCAAGAAAGTGTCTGCGATCCATGGTCGGCTTGACCGGTCTGTCGGGGTGAGGTTCCTTCAGGGAAAGAGGGTTGATCGGCAATCCCATCATCGGTAGGATTATTGGTAGCAATCAAGATAGGAATGACCATGCTCGCCGAAAAACTCTCCATCTCCCTGCCGCCGGAAAGCGTGGCCTTCATCGAATCCTACCGGGAATCCCACGCCATCAAGAGCCGTTCCCAAGTGGTGGAACTGGCCCTGCGCAAGCTGCGCGAACAGGAACTGGAAGCGGCCTACCGCGAAGCATCAGGCGAAACCGATCCGGCCTGGGAGCAAACCGCCGCCGATGGGCTGAACGATGAAGCGTGGTGATATCTACTATGCCGACCTGAACCCCACCGTGGGCTCCGAGATCAACAAGCGCCGGCCCGTGCTCATCGTCAGCAACGACGCCAACAACCGGGCGGCCAACACCGTGACCGTGCTCCCCATCACGTCCAACATTGCCAAGGTATTTCCCTTCGAGGTCGCCCTCTCCCGCGAGGATTCCGGCCTACCCAAGGATTCCAAGGCCCAGGCCCAGCAGATACGGACCATCGCCAAGGAACGCATCACCGGGCAGGCGGCGGGCCGGCTCCAGCCGGTGAAGATGCGGGCGGTGGACGCGGCGATCCGCCTGCACTTGGCCTTGGGCTGACCCGCATGTCTTCTCTCCCCGCCCCCGCCGCCCTCCTCGACCTGGTTTCCCGCTTCCGCGAGCAACTGCCCGACTACAAGCGCGGCCGGTACAACGAAACCCAGCTCCGGCGCGACTTCCTCGACCCCCTGTTCCGCCTGCTGGGCTGGGACGTGGACAACAGCGCCGGCTACGCCGAGAGCTTCCGCGAGGTGGTGCACGAGGATGCGGTGAAGGTGGGCGGCACCACCAAGGCGCCGGACTACAGCTTCCGCCTGGGCGGGCGCCGGTTGTTCTTCCTGGAGGCCAAGAAGCCCTCGGTCTTCATCAAGGAGGACATCGCCCCCGCCTACCAGTTGCGCCGCTACGCCTGGTCGGCGGGCCTCCAGCTTTCCGTCCTGTCGGACTTCGAGGAGTTCGCCGTCTACGACGGGTCGGTGAAGCCGGGGGCCAAGGACAAGCCCTCCAAGGCCCGGGTGTTCTACTGCACCTTCGAGGACTACGCGGCGAAATGGGACGAGATCGCCGCCCTGTTCTCCAAGGACGCCGTGCTGCGCGGCGGCATCGAGCGCTTCGTCAAGAAGCTGCCCGGCCGGCGCGGCACGGCGGCGGTGGACGCGGAATTCCTGGCCCAGATCGAGTCCTGGCGCGAAGTCCTGGCCAGGAATATCGCCCTCAGGAATCCCGGCCTGGATGCCCACGGCCTCAACCACGCCGTCCAGGCCACCATCGACCGCATCGTCTTCCTGCGCATCTGCGAGGACCGGGGCATCGAGGACGAGGGCCGCCTGCTGGCCCAGACCAACGGCCCCGGCATCTATGCCCGCCTGGTAAGGCTGTTCCGGGATGCGGACGACCGCTACAACTCGGGCCTGTTCCACTTCAAGGCCGAGAAGAGCCGCCCCTACGAGCCGGACGAGTACACCCTCCGACTCGCCATCGACGACAAGCCCCTCAGGGACATCATCCTCGGCCTCTACTACCCGGCCTCGCCCTACGAATTCTCGGTGCTGCCGGCGGACATCCTGGGCAGCGTCTACGAGCGCTTCCTGGGCAAGGTCATCCGCCTCACCGCCGGGGGCCAGGCAAAAGTCGAGGACAAGCCCGAGGTCAAGAAGGCCGGCGGCGTCTACTACACCCCCACCCACATCGTCGACTACATCGTCCGCCAGACCGTGGGCCGGCTGCTGGAAGGCAGAACGCCCAGGCAGGCGGAAAAACTGCGCATCTGCGACCCCGCCTGCGGCTCCGGTTCCTTCCTCATCGGCGCCTACCAATACCTGCTGGACTGGCACCTGAAGCAGTACACCGCCCAGGGGCCGGAAAAACTCGCCGGGGGCAGGAACCCCAGGCTGCGCCGCGCGTTTGTTCCCTCCCCCTCGACGGGGGAGGGCCAGGGTGGGGGTGAAGGCGGCTGGCGCCTCACCGTCGGCGAGCGCAAGCGCATCCTGCTGGCCAACCTGTATGGCGTGGACATCGACCCCCAGGCCGTGGAGGTCACCAAGCTCTCCCTGCTGCTCAAGGTGCTGGAAGGCGAAACCGGCGAGACCCTGGGCCTCAAGCAGCTCAAGCTGTTCCACGAGCGCGCCCTGCCCGACCTGGACGCCAACATCCTGTGCGGCAACTCCCTCATCGGCGGCGATTTCTTCGACGGCCGCCTGGACCTGGAGGCGGAGGAACGGCGGCGCATCAACGCCTTCGACTGGGCGGCGGGGTTTCCGGGCGTGTTCACCCCCACCCCAACCCTCCCCCGTCAAGGGGGAGGGGGCCAATCTCCTTCCCCCTCGACGGGGGAAGGCCGGGATGGGGGTGAGGGCGGCTTCGACGCCGTCATCGGCAACCCGCCCTACATCCGCATCCAGACCCTCAAGGAATGGGCGCCCCTGGAAGTGGAGCACTACAAGACCGCCTACCGCGCCGCCTCCAAGGGCAACTACGACATCTACGCCGTGTTCGTGGAACGCGGCCTGCAGCCTGATCAACCCCGGCGGGGCTGGCATCATCCTCTCCAGCAGTTCTTCAACGCCGAATATGGCGAACCCCTGCGTGGGCTGATTTCCGCAGGCCGGCATCTGGCGGAAGTGGTGCATTTCGGCCACCAGCAAGTGTTCGATCAGGCCACCACCTATACCTGCCTGCTGTTCCTGGACAAGGCGGGAGCGAAATCCTGCCGCTTCCAGAAAGTGACCACCTGCCGGGTGCCTGCCTGGACTTCCCAATCTGGCGGAACAGGTCCGGGAGAGGGCTACCCGTTCCCCGTGGCCAGTTGCAGACCGGGGCCTGGAGTTTCGCCCCCGGCGGAAGGCGCGTTGTTCGACAAGATCATGGCGGCCGGGCAACCGTTGGGGAAATACGTCAAAGGCAAGCTCTTTAGGGATTGCTAACTGGCCTGAATGAGGCCTTCGAACTCAGCGAGCAACAACGGGCCGCCTTGCTGAGGAAGGTGCCCTCCGCCGCGCCCCTCATCAAACCCTGCCTGGGCGGCCAGAACATCCGCCGCTACCGCATCGAGGCGGCCGGGCGCCACCTCATCGTTCTGCCCAACGGCTGGACCCGCCGACAATCCGGGCTGCAGAACGCCACCGAGAAACAGGCTTTCGACTGGTTGAGCAAGACCTACCCCGCCATCGCCGAACATCTGCGGCCCTTCGCCGAAGCACTGCGCAAACGCCAGGACCAGGGGGAGTTCTGGTGGGAACTGCGGCCCTGCGACTATTACGCCTACCTGGAGGCGCCCAAACTCGCTTTTCCGGACATCTGCAAATCGCCCCGCTTCTCTCTGGACACCACTGGCATCTACCTGTCCAACACCGCCTATTGCCTGGGCACCGACGACCGCTATCTGCTCGGCATCCTCAACAGCCGCCTGTTCTGGTTCGCCATCGGCCACATCAGCATCCCCTTCGGCATGCGCGCCGGGGAGTATCGCTACCGGCTGATCTATCAGTACATGGAGCAGGTTCCCATCCGCGCCATCGACTTCACCGACGCCGCCGACCGCGCCCACCACGAACGCATGGTCGGCCTGGTGGAATCCATGCTGAAGCTGCACGAACAACTCGCCGCCGCGACAACCGCCCATGACAAGACCCTGATCCAGCGCCAGATCGACGCCACAGACCGGCAAATCGATACCCTGGTCTACGAACTCTACGGCCTGACCCCGGCGGAGATCGCCCTGGTGGAGGGCGGCGCGCCTTGACCGCCGCCGGTCTCCGGGCCGGCTTCGATGTCACCCTCGTCGGCAATATCCGATCGAGGAAGGTTTGCGGCTATCCTTAAGACGTTTATCGATCGGGAATCCAGCATGAACCCCCAGCAACTGGTCCAGGACATCGAGCATCTTTTCAGCCTGCCGGACGTGGCCATCCGCATCAACGAGCTGATCGACCGGCCAGATACCACCACCAAGGAACTGGTGGAGGCGGTGCAACTGGACGCCGGCATCGCCACCACCGTGCTGCGCCTGGCCAACAGCGCCTGGTACGGCCTGCCTTCACGGGTGGACACCATCTCCCGGGCCATCACCCTGATCGGCATGAAGGCCTTGCAGGATCTGGTGCTGTCCACCTCGGTGATCACCACCTTCAAGGGCATCTCCTCCGAGTTCGTGGACATGATGGACTTCTGGGACAACAGCGTGACCTGCGGCGTGGTCACCCGCAACCTGGCGAAGAAATGCGGCGTGCGCGAATCCGAGCGCATGTTCCTGGCGGGCCTGCTGCACAAGGTGGGGCGCCTGGTGTTCTATGCCAGCCGGCCCTTGCAGTACCGCCAGGTGCTGCAGGAAAAGGACTCGGGGGAAGCCGCCATCATCGAGGCGGAACGGGCGGTGTTCGGCTTCACCTACGCGGAACTGGGCGCCGCGCTGATGCGGGCCTGGCGCCTGCCCGAGGCCCTGGACGAACTGATCGCCTACCAGCTCCATGCCGCCGACGCGCCGGGCTACCCTCGTGAAACAGCCATCCTGCACGTGGCGGGGGATATCGCCTTCCACATGTCGCCCGACATCAAGGGCCGCTTCCAGCTTGGCGAATACAACCTCACCTTCGACGAGGCGGTGTGGAATTCCCTGGGGCTGGAACGCGGCGAGTTGACGGAAATCATGCAGACCTCCCTGATCCAGTCCTTCGAGCTGCTGGAAATCGTCAATCCCCGCGCCTACGCCTGAGGGTGACCCTGTACCCGGTCTAATGCGAAAATAGCGGCCGTAACCAACCCGCACGGCATTTCCCATGAAAGACGATCTCCCGCGCGCCGGCCGCCTGGCGCGCCGTCCCATCTCGCCCGAACGCCTGCGGCGCATCCGCCAGGTCAACCTGCAACTGGCCGCCCTCAACCAGCCCGGCTGGCGCGGCGACAGCGACGACCTGCTGGACATCGCCGACGACCTGCTGCGCAACTATCGCCAGCACCGCCGCCTGCTGGGCGGCTACCGCTGCCCGGCGGATCGGCGCATCCAGGACTTCGTCAACGGCTATCTGGCCCGCAACGGCGTGGCCAGCCGGGTGGAATTGCCCGCCGCCAGCTTCGTGCTGGACCGGCCGGGGCTGGCGGCGGAACTGTCCCTGCCCGCCGACGGCGACCGCTTCGAGTCCCCCTGGCTGACCTCCTACCGGGTGCGGCAGGGCGTGCTGCACAACCCCCAGAAGGACCGGCGCACCACCGAGGGCGTGTTCCATGTGGTGGAGGGCGGCCTGCCCATCCCCTGGGACAAGAAGGCGGTGCCGGCGGCCACCTTCGCCGCCCTGTTCCGGGCGGCCATGAATCCGCCCGCCGAGTTGCTGCGGCTGCCCTTCACCGCCAACCAGGACGAGGAGGCGCGCCTGTGGGTGTCGCTGCTGCTGCGCCCCCTGGTTTCCCCGGAAGTGGCCGGCCTGATGCCGGAGAAGCGCATGGAGACCCGCTTCTTCGCGCCCGGCGGCCTGGTGTCCAACCTGGACTTCGTGGAACGCATCTTCGGCAACGGCGGCGACCCCTACCTGCCCCTCAACGACGCCGGCCTGGACGTGACCCACTGGTCCGGCCACAGCGGCTGCGTGATCCTGGCGCCCCACCTGATCACGCTCACCAAGAAGGAACTGGGCCTGCCCCGCTGGGATGAGGCCAGCGAGCGCCAGCGCCGGGACGGCATGTGCTGGAGGAACGAGGACGAGCGCTACAACGAGGGTTCCGCCTTCAAGGTGGTGTGCCGGGACATGGAGGGCGTCATCGTCACCCTCATCGCCGACAACTATTTCGGCTACAGCAAGAAGGAGATCAAGTCCCAGATCAGCTACGCCGCCAACCTGTTCGGCGGCTGCGAGGAGGAACACTCCGGCGGCGCCCTGGCCTTCCCCAGCTTCAACCTGGGCGACAGCTACAGCCTGGATTCCCGCTACCTGGCCGGCGGCCACACCATGGCGGAGTTGCGCGCCCGTTACGACGACCTCATCGACTTCCGGGCGGACGGCCACGGCATCGACAAGCGCCATGCCGACATCGTCTACCTGCCCGAGGACGCCCATCTGGACCTGCTGGAACAGCGGGCCGCCTGGACCCGGGACGGCCTGCCCCGGCAGCTCAAGCTGCTGGCCGGCGTCGACTATCTCTATCCCTGCGGCTTCAAGGTCCACCTGGAGAAGCACCCCCACGCCCCCAGCTGGCGCCTGGTGGGCAGCGAGGCGGAGGGCGCCTTCTGCTACAAGCCCTGCACGGTCTCCGGCGGCGGCAAATCGGAGATCTCCAAGTCGCTGGAATCCGCCCTGCTGTCCGGTCCCTACTACGTCCAGGATCTGTGGACCGACTTCAACTGGGTGGAACTGCTGGTCAACCGGGACTATTCCGACCGCTTCAGGACGCCGCCGGCGGAGCCGGATGCGCGCCCCCTGCTGGCCGCCAACCGCACCGTGGGCTCGGTGATCCGCCTGCTGACGCCTTCCGAGGAATACGCTCCGGCATACAACACCTGGCTCGCCACCATTCCCCACCACATCCTGGCCCTGGTGTTCGTCATCAAGCGCTTCTACCGGCCGGAATGGGGCGACAACTGGCGCGAGCACTTCCACGTGGACCTGGTGAACGGCCGGCCCGGCCACGAGCTCAAGTTCCACCGCCGCAAGCTGGAGGCCAGCTACCTGCGCATCGGCCGCCTGGATGACGGCGCCTGGCGGGTCTACAAGGTGCGCCAGGACTTCGTCGGCGCCACCAAGGTGCAACTGGCCGACGACATCGCCGTGTCCGCCACCCTGCCGGCCAGGTCCCTGCAGCATCCGCATCCGGACATGGGCCACACCCTGGGCCACACCGCCGTGAAGATGGTGGCCAATTGCGAGGCCCGCCTGTTCCAGCGCCCGGACGACGCCAAACATCGCGGCCTGGATGCCCAGACCGAGCACGACCTGACCCTGTCGGACAACTTCATCTCCAATTTCGAGCCCCTGAGTCGGGACGACGCCCGGGAGCTGGTGGAGGACGTGGTGAACTTCCACCACTACAGCTATCCCATGCGGGAATTCATCGAGGCGGCGGCCAGGGAGGACGGCTATTTCGTCTCATCGGCCCATCCCCGCCTGGTGAACGGCAAGCCCACCCCCAACGTGCGCTATCTCCAGGCCCGGCCCGACCTGGTCAAGCCCAGGGACAAGTACCTGGCGGAGATGGGCACCCGCCTGGCCCGCCGCGTCCCCGCCGGCGCCCCGGTGCACTTTCCGGTGGACGCCATGCTGCCGGGGCGGCGCAACAACCCGCCGGCGCCGGGCATCAAGCCCCTGGCGGTGTACGGCCCCATCCACTACCAGGAACTGCCCGAACTGTTCATGGACTTCATCGCCAGCCTGTCCGGCAAGTCCCCCTCCACCACCGGCGCGGGTTCGGAAGGGGCGCTGACCAAGGGCCCGTTCAACGCCCTGACCCCCACGGCCGACCTGAACAACGCCCTGGTGTCCTTCATCCTCTGCGGCCATGACGGCTATTCCACCGCCGCCGGCCACATCGGCGCCGAGCGCCGGGTGGACCACGACATCAGCTTCCTCATGCCGGAAATCTGGTGCCGCCTGGCGCCCCGGGAACGGGACGCGAAATGGCTCATCGAGCGCGGCTATCTGGAACCGGTGCGGGATTTCGAGCACGCCGGCCGCAACGTGCTGGCCAGCCGCCTGGGCTATCGCATCACCCCTCGCTTCATGCACGCCTTCCTGGGCAAGATCTTCGACGACCCCGTGGGCGTATTCGACGACGCCATGCTGCGCCCGGAAACCCAGGACCTGGACAGCTTCGTCGAGGGCGTGGAGCACATCGTCGCCGCCCAGGAGAAGGTGGCGAAGGGCTACCTGGCGGACGGCTCGGTGGCGGACGCCTGCCCGCCCCTGAAGGCCCTGCTCCACATCATGGCCGAGGGCCGGTACCAGGGCATGGATCTCGCCCACCCGGACATCCGCCGCATGTTCACCCGGGAAGCCCTGCTGGAGAGCGACTGGTACCGGGAACGCCTGGGCATCAAGCAGCGCCGGGACGCCGCCCTCTACCGTCGCCACGTGGACTATCTGCAAGGCTTCCTGGCCGAGGCCGACGTGCGCTGCGAACCAAACGGCATCGCCCGCTGCCAGGCCGCCCTGGAGGAAGCCCGAAGCATGCTGGCCCACATCGAATCCCCCGCCTACCTGGACAGCCTGTGGGGCGGCCTGGGGGCGGACTGGGTGCACCGGTCGTGAGGCATGCCAGCCGCTATTCCTCTTCCCTTGTGAAAGGGGGGCCCTTGCCCCCATCGGCCGCCCATGACTGAACCCGTCCGCCTCTCCAAGCTGATGTCCGAGCGGGGCCTGTGTTCCCGCCGGGAGGCCGACGAGTACATCGAGAAAGGCCTGGTCTTCGTCGACGGCCAGAAGATCAGCGTCCTCGGCACCCGCGTCGATCCCGGCTGCGAGATCAAGCTGGCCGGCGCCGCCAGGGCCAGCCAGGAACTGCGCGTCACCATCCTGCTCAACAAGCCCATCGGCTTCGTCTCCGGCCAGCCGGAACCCGGCTACCAGCCCGCCGTCACCCTGTTCCGCCGGGAAACCCAGTGGCCCGGCGGCGGTGGTCCGGCCTTCCAGCCCTCCATGTTGAAGGGCCTGGCCCCCGCCGGCCGGCTGGATATCGACTCCACCGGCCTGCTGGTGCTGACCCAGGACGGACGCATCGCCAAGCAGCTGATCGGCGACGACTCGGAGGTGGAGAAGGAATATCTGGTGCGGGTCCAGGGCCAGCTATCCGAGCAGGGCCTGAAACTGCTCAACCACGGCCTGGAACTGGACGGCCGCAAGCTGCGCCCGGCCCGGGTGGCCTGGCAGAACGAGGACCAGCTGCGCTTCATCCTCAAGGAAGGCCGCAAGCGCCAGATCCGCCGCATGTGCGAACTGGTGGGCCTGAAGGTCGTCGGCCTCAAGCGGGTGCGCATCGGCCAGGTCTGCCTGGGGGACCTGCCCCTGGGCCAGTGGCGCCATCTGAAGGCGGGCGAGCGCTTTTAGGCCAGTTCGGCGGCGCGCGCCCGCAGCTGCCCGCAACCGCCCTCCACATCCTGGCCGGCGGAATCCCGCAGGCGGGCGACGATGCCGCGCTGGTGCAGCATGCCGGCCAGCTTCGCAGCGTGTTCCCGGGCGGGACGCCGGAAGCCGAAACCCTCGTTGGCGTTGTAGGGGATGAAATTCATCATCGCGTACTTGCCCGCAAGCAGCCGGGCGATGCCCTCCACCTCCTCCTCGCTGTCGTTGATGCCCGCCAGCAGGGTCCACTGGTACTGGATGGGGTAGCCCGTGGCGCGGGCATACCGTTCGCCCAGTTCCACCAGTTCCTCCGGATCGATACGCGGCGCCTTCGGCAACAGCCGTTCGCGCAAATCGGCCCGGGTGGTGTGCAGGGAAATGGCCAGGGCCGGCTTCACCTTGCCCAGGGGCAGGCGCTCGAACACCCGGCGGTCCCCCACGGTGGAGAACACCAGGTTCTTGTGGCCGATGGCCCCCGCCGTGCCCAGCAGTTCGATGGCCTCCAGCACGTTGTCCAGGTTGTGGGCCGGCTCTCCCATGCCCATGAACACCACCCGCCGCACCGGCCGCAGGGCCCGGGCCAGGGCCACCTGGGCGACGATCTCGGCGCCGCCGAGCTGGCGCAGCAGACCATCCCGGCCAGTCATGCAGAACACGCAGCCCACCGCGCAGCCCACCTGGGTGGAGACGCACAGGCCGCCCCGGGGCAGCAGCACGCTCTCCACCGTCCGGCCGTCGGCCAGTTCCACCAGCAGGCGCGCGGACCCGTCCTCGCCCGGGTGCTCGGCGCGCAAGCGCGCCAGCCCCGCCAGTTCCGCGGCCAGGGCCGGCAGCTCGGCGCGGAGCGGCGCGGGGAAGAAATCCTCGGGCCGGTTGCGTCCCCGGTCGTAAGGCAGGGCCTGGGACCATAGCCGCAACACCCGATACTCATGGACGGGTTTGGCGTCGTGGGCGCGCAGGCGCTGGCGGATGTGTTCGATGCGCATGGGAGGACGGATGCTAGCAGCCTCCTCGCCGGCTTGCCCGCGTCACACCCGTCCCGCCACGCACCGGGAACCGGGCACGATGTCCCATGGCGACGGGATTCCGGGATTCGCCGGCATGACGCACACTCCGACCTTGCCAGGACCAGACCGGAAGCACCGTGACGCCCCTTCCCGAATCCCCCCGCGACCTCCTGCTCGCTTCCTTCCACGCCGCCGTGGCGGCGGTGGGCGCGGAGCGCGTATTGCCCGCCCACCTGCCGGCGCCGCCCCGGGGCCGCACCCTGGTGGTGGGCGCCGGCAAGGCGGCGGCGGCCATGGCGGCCTGCCTGGAGGCCCATTGGCCGGCCGCTTCGCCCCTGGCCGGCCTGGTCATCACGCGTCATGGCCATGGCGTTCCGACCCGGCGCATCGACGTGGTGGAAGCCGGTCATCCCCTGCCGGACGCGGCGGGACTGGCCGCCGCCGAGCGCGTGTTGCGACGGGTCGGGGACGCCGGCCCCGATGATCGGGTCCTGGCCCTGATTTCCGGCGGCGGCTCCAGCCTGCTCACCCTGCCCGTCGCGGGCCTGGAACTGGCGGATGCGCGCGCCGCGAGCCAGGCCCTGCTCGACAGCGGCGCCCCCATCGCCGACATCAATTGCGTGCGCAAGCATCTTTCCCGCACCCTGGGCGGACGTCTGGCCGCCGCTTGCCGGACGCCGACGCGGGTGCTGATGATCTCCGACGTCACCGGCGACGATCCCTCGGTGATCGCTTCCGGCCCCTTCGCGCCGGACCCGACCACCTTCGCCGACGCCCTCTCGGTTTTTGAGCGCTGGCGGATCACGCCGCCGGCGACGGTGCGGCGGCATCTGGAGGATGGCGTGGCGGGCCTGCATGGGGAAACACCCAAGCCCGGCGCGGACTGTTTCCGCCGCGTCGAGCACCGGCTCCTGGCCAACGGCCGCGCGGCGCTGCTGGGCGCCGCCGCCCATTTCCGGGAACGGGGCGTCACGCCGGTGATCCTGGGGGATACGGTCACCGGCGAAGCCCGCGAGGTGGCCCGGGCCTTCGCCGCCCTGGCGCGCGAAGTCCGCCTGCATGGCGGGCCATGGGCGCCGCCCGTCGCCCTGCTGTCCGGCGGCGAAACCACGGTTACCGTGCGCGGCGGCGGCCGGGGCGGCCGCAACGCCGAGTTCCTGCTGGCCCTGGCCATCGCCCTGGAGGGGCTGGACGGCATCCATGCCCTGGCCGCCGATACGGATGGCCTGGACGGCAACACGGATTGCGCCGGCGCGGTGATGTTCCCGGACGGTCCGGCGCGGGCCGCCCGCCTCGGTGTTTCAGCAACGGCCTGCCTGGACGACAACGACGCCTTCCGCTACTTCGCCGCCCTGGACGGCCTGATCCGGACCGGCCCGACCCGGACTAATGCCAACGACTATCGGGCGATCCTGATAGCCTGACCGGGTCGCCCACGGCCAGGCCCAGCAATCGAGCCGCGTCGGCCCGGTTGGCGGCGATCTCGATCAGCCCGGCGCTGTTGACGTGCCAGAACGCCTCCCCCTTCGCCGCGTCGCTGAATATCCGGCGCCAGGCCAGGGTCTCGCCCTTCACCTCCAGGCACGCGCCGGGGTCCGCCAGGCCGCCCCGGATGCCGGTCCAGGCGTTGCCGTAATGATCGATGTAGAGGATGCGCGGCAGGTCGGCGGCATCGAACTGGACGTCGAGGCTGGCCACCGGCGTCAGCCAGTGGTCGGGAAAATCCGCCGCCGCGATGCGCGCGGCCACCGGGGCGAACAGGTCCCGGCCGTGGAAGGTGTCGGACAGGCCCTCCGGCCGCCAATGGATGCGCCAGCACCGGGCCAGGTCGGCGCGAGCCGCGACGATGGACAACAGGCCGTTGTCCGGGCCCACGAACCAGCGGCCATCCGCTTCCACCACCGCCGCTTCCCGGGGACCGCCCACGCCGGGATCCACCACGCAGAAGAACACCGCGCCCACCGGGAAGGAGGCGGCAAGGGCATGCAGCAACTGGGCGCCGGCATGGGCATTGAAATCCGGCGCCCCATGCAGCAGGTCGATGATCGGGACCCCGGGCGCGGCCCGGGCCAGCACGCCCTTGACCTGGCCCACGTAGGGATCCCGCCAGCCGTAATCGGTGAACAGCACCAGCATGGTTTCCTCCAGAAAGGCGGCGGCGGATGCCAAGCATAGCGGGAAAACAAAAAAGCCGGCTTGCGCCGGCTTTTCGCTGTGCCGCGAACGGCTTACCCGGGGCTTACTCGGCGGCGACGGCCTCGGCGGAGGCGTCGGCCGCGCGATCCACCAGCTCGACATAGGCCATGGGGGCATTGTCGCCCTGGCGGAAGCCGAACTTCAGGATACGCACGTAACCACCCGGGCGCGCCATGAAGCGAGGACCCAGATCGTTGAACAGTTTCGACACCAGGTCGCGATCGCGCAGGCGATCGAAGGCCAGGCGGCGGTTGGCCAGGGTCGGCTTCTTGCCCAGGGTGATGAGGGGCTCGACCACGCGGCGCAGTTCCTTGGCCTTGGGCAAGGTGGTCTTGATGGCCTCGTGCGTCAGCAGGGCGATGGACAGGTTGCGCAACAGGGCGGCGCGGTGGCTGCTGGTGCGGTTGAGTTTGCGATTGGAAAGACGGTGGCGCATTTTCTTCTACCTCTTGATCAGGGCTTGTCGAGTCCGGCGGGCGGCCAGTTCTCGAGCTTCATGCCCAGGGTCCAACCGCGGGCGGCGAGCACATCCTTGATTTCATTCAGGGATTTGCGGCCCAGGTTGGGGGTCTTGAGCAATTCGGTTTCGGTGCGCTGGATCAGGTCACCGATGTAATAGATGTTCTCGGCCTTCAGGCAGTTGGCGGAGCGCACCGTGAGTTCCAGCTCGTCCACGGGACGCAGCAGGATGGGGTCGATCTGGGGGGAAACCGACTTCATCATGGGGGAATCGCCGCCCATGGGTACCACGCCTTGCAGATCGGCGAAGGAAGCCAGTTGTTCGATCAGGATGCGGGCGGCGCAACGAACGGCCTCCGCCGGCTCGATGACGCCATTGGTCTCGATTTCCAGGATCAGCTTGTCCAGGTCGGTGCGCTGCTCGACGCGGGCGCTCTCGACGCTGAAGCTGACCTTCTTGACCGGGCTGTACAGGGCATCCACCAGGATGACGCCGACCGGGCGGCTTTCGTCGCTCTGGGCGCGGGTGCTGGCGGGGACGTAACCGCGGCCGCTTTCGATCTTGATCTCCATCTCCAGCTTGCCGCCCTTGGTCAGGTTGGCGATGACATGGTCGGAATTCAGGATTTCCACGTCGTGGCCGGCCTGGATGTCGGCGGCGGTCACCGGGCCCTCGCCGGCCTTGTTGATGGACAGCAGGGCTTCGCCACGGCTGTTGAGCTTGACCGCCAGGCCCTTGAGATTCAGCAGGATGTCGACCACGTCTTCCTGCACGCCGTCGATGGCGGAGTATTCGTGCACGACGCCGGCGATGCGGATCTCCGTCGGCGCATAGCCCTGCATGGACGACAGCAGGATGCGGCGCAAGGCATTACCCAGGGTGTGGCCATAGCCACGCTCGAAAGGCTCCAGCGTAATGCGGGCCTGACGAGGGGAAATGCTGTTGACCTCGACGATACGGGGTTTCAGCAGTTCACCGCTGTTCGACATAATGGGTATCCTTCACTGTGCCCGGCGCGCCAGCCTGAGCGGCGCGCCAGCGAGTCAATTACTTGGAATAGAGTTCGATCACCAGGGATTCGTTGATGGTGGCCGGCAGTTCGGAGCGCTGCGGCAGCGCCTTGAACGTGCCCTTCAGGGCCTTGGCATCAACTTCCACCCACTCGGGGAAACCACGTCCCTCGGCGGCCTCGACCGCGGCCTTGATGCGCAGCTGGCTTCTTGCCTTGTCGCTCACCTCGACCACATCGCCGGGCTTGACCTGGTAGGACGGAATGTTGACCCGGCGACCATTCACCTTGATGGCGTTGTGGCGCACGGCCTGGCGGGATTCGGTGCGGGAGGCGCCGAAGCCCATGCGATAGACGACGCTGTCCAGGCGGGATTCCAGAATCTGCAGCAGGTTCTCGCCGGTGACGCCCTTGCGGCGATCGGCTTCCTTGTAGGTCAGCCGGAACTGGGCTTCCAGGACGCCATAGATGCGGCGGACCTTCTGCTTCTCGCGCAGGTGGATGCCGTAGTCGGACAGGCGCGCCTGCTTGGCGCCATGCTGGCCGGGGGCCTGGTTGCGACGCTCGATGGCGCACTTTTCCGTGAAGCACTTCTCGCCCTTGAGGAAGAGCTTCTCGCCCTCGCGGCGGCACTGACGGCATTTGGGATCAAGATTGCGGGCCACTTGTGCTCTCCTTAGATGCGGCGCTTCTTGGGCGGACGGCAGCCGTTATGGGGCATGGGCGTCACGTCGGAAATGCTGGTGATCTTGTAGCCCAGGGAATTCAGGGCGCGCACGGTGGAATCGCGTCCGGGGCCGGGCCCCTTGATGCGGACTTCCAGGTTCTTGACACCGTACTCCAGCGCCATCTTGCCGGCATTCTCGGCCGCCACCTGCGCGGCGAACGGGGTGCTCTTGCGGGAGCCCTTGAAGCCGGCGCCACCGGCGGTCGCCCAGGCAAGCGCGTTGCCCTGGCGATCGGTGATGGTCACGATGGTGTTGTTGAAAGAGGCGTGGATATGGGCAACCCCATCCGCGACACTCTTCTTGACTTTTTTCCGCGCGCGCGCGGCTGTTGCCTTGGCCATGTCGTTATCCTGTTACTTCTTGATCTGCATCTGCTTACGGGGGCCCTTGCGGGTACGCGCGTTGGTGCGGGTGCGCTGGCCACGGACGGGCAGGCCCTTGCGATGACGGGTGCCACGGTAGCAACCCAGGTCCATGAGACGCTTGATGTTCATGGTGATCTCGCGACGCAGGTCGCCTTCCACCGAGAACTTGGCCACGCCTTCACGCAGCTTGTCCACATCCGCGTCCGTCAGATCCTTCATCTTGGTGGCGGGATTGACCCCGGCTTCCACACAGATCTGATGCGCGCGCGTACGGCCAACACCATAGATCGACGTCAACGCGATCACGGCATGCTTGTGGTTCGGGATGTTTACCCCAGCAATCCGGGCCATGTACTAACCCCCAGCAACAAAAACGAAAAATTATATTGAAACAAGCCAGCTTTTGGCAAGCCTAAGCGGCCTGGCGAATCAACCCTGACGCTGCTTGTGACGGGCTTCGCTGCAAATCACGCGAACCACGCCCTTGCGGCGCACTATCTTGCACTTGCGGCAAATCTTCTTCACAGAGGCTTGAACACGCATGTTCGGCTCCTTTTCTCAGCAATTCATTTCGCGCGGTAGACAATGCGCGCGCGCGACAAGTCATAGGGGGTGAGCTCGACGGTCACCTTGTCCCCGGGAAGGATGCGGATGTAGTGCATGCGCATCTTTCCGGATATGTGGGAAAGCACTACATGCCCGTTTTCCAGCTTGACGCGGAAAGTGGCATTGGGGAGGTTTTCCACCACCTCGCCCTGCATCTGAATGACATCATCTTTCGCCATGATCCGGTCTTACCTGGCGATAAAGTTGCCGCCCTTGAAGTTGGCCTTCTTGAGCAAGCTTTCATATTGGTGAGTCATGACATAGGCCTGGACCTGGGCCATGAAATCCATGGTCACCACCACGATGATCAGCAGTGACGTGCCACCGAAATAGAACGGCACGTTCCAGTTGACGATCAGGAATTCGGGTATGAGACAGACCAGGGTGATATAGGCCGCGCCGATCAGGGTCAGGCGGGTCATCACCTTGTCGATGAAGCGGGCGGTCTGTTCGCCGGGGCGATAGCCGGGAATGAAGGCGCCGCTCTTCTTCAGGTTGTCCGCGGTCTCCTTGGGATTGAACACCAGGGCGGTATAGAAGAAACAGAAAAAGATGATGGCCAGCGCATACAACATCACATAGATGGGCTGTCCGGGGGACAGGGCGGCGCCGAGATCTTTTAGCCAGAACATGGATTCCTGGCTACCGAACCAGCCGGCCAGCGTGGCGGGGAAGAGGATGATGGAACTGGCGAAGATCGGAGGGATGACACCGGCCATGTTCAGCTTGAGGGGCAGGTGCGAACTTTGCCCGCCATAGACCTTGTTGCCGACCTGGCGCTTGGCGTAATTCACCAGGATCTTGCGCTGGCCGCGCTCAACGAACACCACCAAGGCGGTGATCAGCAGGGCACCCACGAACAGCATCAGCACCAGCGGAATGGAAAAGGCGCCGGTGCGGGTCAATTCCAGGGTGCCGCCGATGGCGCTGGGCAGGCCGGCGGCGATACCCGCGAAGATGATGATGGAGATGCCATTGCCCAGTCCCCTTTCGGTGATCTGCTCACCCAGCCACATCAGGAACATGGTGCCGGCCACCAGGGTAACCACGGCGGTAATGCGGAACATGAAACCCGGGTCAATCACCAGACCGGCCTGGCTTTCCAGCGCGACGGAAATACCGATGGCCTGGAAGGTAGCCAGCAGCACGGTACCGTAGCGGGTGTACTGGGTGATCTTGCGACGTCCGGCCTCGCCTTCCTTCTTCAGCGCCTCCATTTGCGGCGATACCACCGTCATCAACTGCATGATGATGGAGGCGGAAATGTAGGGCATGATGCCCAGCGCGAACACGGAGAAACGCGACAGGGCGCCACCGGAGAACATGTTGAACATGCCCAGGATGCCGCCTTGCTGGCTGCGGAACAGATCTTCCAGAACCGTCGGGTCGATGCCCGGCACGGGAATGAAAGTCCCGATGCGGTAAACCACGAGAGCGCCCAGCAGGAACCACAGGCGACGTTTCAGGTCGCCCATTTTCCCGGACATCTGGAGCAGGTTGGCGGCGCCGGACAAGATCGGTTTCCTCTGGCTCAGGCGGCCGCGGCTTCGACGGCCAGCTCGACGCTACCGCCGGCGGCCTCGATGGCGGCCCTGGCACCCTTGGTGGCGGCGATGCCGACCAGCTTGACGGCCTTGTCGATGGAACCGGCCAGGATCACCTTGGCGGACTTGGTCAACTGGGGCACCAGGCCAGCCTGTTTGAGCACCAGCATGTCGATGGTGTCCACGGGCAGGGTATTGATGTCGTCCAGGCGGACCTCAGCCTTGAAGGCGCGATCCAGGGAAACGAAACCGCGCTTGGGCAGACGCCGCGCCATGGGCATCTGGCCGCCCTCGAAGCCGACCTTGTGGAAGCCGCCGGCGCGGGATTTCTGACCCTTGTGGCCGCGGCCACCGGTCTTGCCCAGGCCGGAGCCGATACCACGGCCGGGACGCTTGGAGGAATGGGTGCTGCCCGCGGCAGGTTTGATCGTATTCAGTTTCATCATGCCGCCTCAAACTTAACCAGGTAGTTCACGCGGTTGATCATGCCACGCACCGCGGGCGTATCTTCCAGCACGGCGCTGCTGTTCAGGCGCCGGAGACCCAGGCCGCGCACGCAGGCGCGGTGCTTCTCGATGGTGCCGATGGGGCTCTTGATCAAGGTGACCTTGATCTTGGCTTTGGCTTCGGACATGACTTACTCCAGAATTTCCGCCACGGACTTGCCGCGCTTGGCGGCCACATCGCTGGGGGTCATCATCTGCTGAAGACCGTTCAGCGTGGCGCGCACCACGTTGTAGGGGTTGGTGGAGCCCAGGCACTTGGCCAGCACGTTGTGCACGCCCATCACCTCGAACACGGCGCGCATGGCGCCCCCGGCGATGATGCCGGTACCTTCGGAAGCGGGCTGGATCAACACCACGGAGGAACCATGCTTGCCGACCACGGCATGATGGAAGGTGCCGTTCTTGAGGGGCACCTTGATCATCTTCTTGCGTGCTTCTTCCATCGCCTTGGTGACGGCGACCGGCACTTCGCGGGACTTGCCCTTGCCCATGCCGACACCGCCATCGTCATCGCCGACCACGGTCAGGGCGGCGAAGCCGAGAACCCGGCCACCCTTCACCACCTTGGTGACGCGGTTGACCGAGATCATCTTCTCCTTCAGGCCATCGCCCTTCTCTTCCTGCTGCTGTACGGGTCTCGCCATGATGTTCCTCGCTTAAAACTGCAAACCGTGTTCGCGTGCCGCCTCGGCCAGAGCCTTGACACGACCGTGGAAGGCGAAGCCGGAGCGATCGAACGAAACCTTCTCGATTCCGATCTGCTTCGCCTTTTCAGCGATACGCTGGCCGATCAGCTTGGCGGCGTCCACGTTGCCACCGTTCTTGATCTGTTCGCGCAATTCCTTTTCGGCGCTGGACGCGGAGGTCAGCACCACGCCGCCGGTCGCATCGATAAGCTGCGCATAGATGTGAGAATTGCTGCGATGCACGCTGAGACGGATCGCGCCAAGCTCCGCGATTTTGGCGCGGGTTTTGCGCGCCCTGCGCAGACGCCGGATTTTCTTGTCCATTGCATTCGCTCCAGGTTATTTCTTCTTGGTCTCTTTGATGACCACGACTTCGTCGGCATAACGCACGCCCTTGCCCTTGTAGGGTTCGGGTTTGCGATAGGCGCGCACGTCCGCCGCCACCTGACCCACCTTCTGCTTGTCCATGCCCTTGATCAGGATCTCGGTCTGGGTGGGGGTTTCCACCTTCACGCCCTCGGGCATCTCGTGCTCGACGGGGTGGGAGAAGCCCAGGGTCAGGTTCAGCTTGTTGCCCTGGGCCTGGGCGCGATAGCCCACGCCGACCAGGGTCAGCTTCTTTTCGAAGCCCTTGGACACGCCTAGCACCATATTGGCCAGCAAGGCGCGGGTCGTGCCGGACATGGCGCGGGATTCGCGGGATTCGCTGTTGGCGGCCACCTGCAGAACGCCGTTGTCCAGGGTGACGCTGACCAGGCCGGTGACGGGATGGCTCATGGCGCCCATGGGGCCCTTGATGGAAACCGCGCCGCCATCGAGCTTGACCTCGACACCAGCGGGAACGGGAATGGGATTCTTAGCAACGCGGGACATTTCTTACCTCACGCCACGACACAAAGAACTTCGCCACCCACACCGAGGGAGCGCGCCTTGCGGTCGGTCATTACACCGCGCGATGTGGAAACAATGGCGACGCCGAGCCCGTTCATGACGCGGGGCAGATCGTCACGGCCCTTGTAGATACGCAGACCGGGCTTGCTGATGCGCTCGATCTTCTCGATGACCGGGCGGCCGGCGTAGTACTTCAGCGCCACTTCCAGCTCGGGCAGACCCGAGTTCTCGCGCACGACAAAACCGTCTATGTAGCCTTCGTCCTGCAGCACTTGCGCGATGGCCTTCTTCAGCTTGGAAGCCGGCATGCGCACGGAAACCTTCTCGGTCTCCTGGGCATTGCGGATACGCGTCAACATATCGGCGATGGGATCACTCATGCTCATCTTGTCTCTCCCTTACCAGCTAGCCTTGACCACGCCCGGAATCTCGCCCTTCATGGCGATCACGCGGATCATGTTGCGGCACAGGCCGAACTTGCGGAACACACCACGCGGGCGACCGGTGAGCTGGCAGCGATTGCGCAGACGGCTCTCGCTGGCGTTGCGGGGCAGGGATTGAAGCTTCATGCGGGCATCCATGCGCTCAGCGTCATCGCGCTTGACGTCCTGGATGATCGCTTTCAGTTCAGCGCGCTTGGCGGCGAATTTCTTCACCGTCTTGCGGCGCTTGTCTTCACGGTTGATCAGTGCGAGCTTGGCCATCGCAACCTCAATTCTTGAAAGGGAACTTGAACGCCGCCAGAAGGGCCTTGGCCTCTTCGTCGGTCCTGGCGGTGGTGGTGATGGTGATGTTCATCCCACGCAGGGCATCGATCTTCTCGTACTCGATTTCCGGGAAGATGATCTGTTCCTTGACACCCATGTTGTAGTTGCCACGTCCGTCAAAGCCCTTGCCGCCGATGCCGCGGAAGTCGCGGATGCGGGGAATGGCCACGGTCACCAGGCGATCCAGGAATTCATACATCTGCTCGCGCCGCAGGGTCACCATGCAACCGACGGGATAGTGATCGCGAATCTTGAAACCCGCGATGGACTTGCGAGACAGCGTCACCACCGGCTTCTGCCCGGCGATCTTGGTCATGTCGCCCACGGCATGTTCCATGACTTTCTTGTCGCCCACCGCCTCACCCACACCCATGTTCAGGGTGATCTTGGTGATGCGGGGCACCTGCATCGGAGACTTGTATCCGAACCGGTCGGTCAACTGCTTGACCACCGTATCCTTGTAGAAATCGTACATACGCGCCATGGTCCGCCCCTTACGCATCCACCACTTCGCCGTTGGACTTGAAGAAGCGCACCATGCGCCCGTCCTCCAGCGTCTTGACGCCCACGCGATCTCCCTTGCCCGTGACGGGGTTGAACAACGCCACGTTGGAGACATCGATAGGCATATCCTTGTCCATGAAGCCGCCCGTGGTGCCGCGCATGGGGTTCGGCTTGACGGCCTTACGCACGCGGTTGACACCCTCCACCACCAGACTGCCTTCCTGGACGCGCAGCACGGTGCCGCGCTTGCCCTTGTCCTTGCCGGTCAAAACGATGACCTCGTCGCCCTTGCGAATCTTGCGCATGGTGTACTCCTTACAGCACTTCAGGCGCCAGCGAGACGATCTTCATGAATCGCTCGGTGCGCAGTTCGCGGGTGACAGGCCCGAAGATACGGGTACCGATGGGCTCAAGCTTGTTGTTGAGCAATACGGCCGCGTTCTTGTCAAACCTGATCAGGGAGCCGTCGGGACGACGCACGCCCTTGGCGGTACGGACCACCACGGCGTTGTAGACATCGCCCTTCTTGACGCGACCACGGGGGGCAGCGTCCTTGATACTCACCTTGATGATGTCGCCGACGCCGGCATAGCGGCGCTTGGAGCCACCCAACACCTTGATGCACATGACACTGCGGGCACCGGTGTTGTCGGCCACGTCCAACATGGATTGCATCTGGATCATGATCTCTCTCCAACTTGCCAGCCATGGGCCGGCAGTTTTGGATCCCGTTCGGGTTGAGCGCGCCGGTTCGGCGCGCCATTCAAAAATGCGCCCAGGCAATAATCCCGAGCGCTGAAAAGCTGGCGATTATGCCTTGGGCTTTTCGCTAACGCAACAACTATTTAGACGAGACGCGCTTTTTCCACCAGGCGGGTCACCTTCCAGGCCTTGGTCCTGGACAGGGGACGACATTCCTCGATCACCACCACGTCGCCGGGATGGAACTCGTTGTTCTCATCATGAGCATGGTATTTCTTGGACAGGCGGATGATCTTGCCGTAAAGCGGGTGCTTGACCTTGCGTTCGACCAGGACGGTCACGGTCTTGCTCATCTTGTCGCTCACCACCGTGCCGGTGAGGGCGCGGACGTTCTTTTCCGATTGCTGTTCACTCATGGCGCTGCTCATCAGTTTCCGGCCTTGAGGTTCGTGGCCTGCATGACGGTACGCACGCGGGCGATGTCACGACGGACCTTGCGAATCTCGTGGGTCTTGTTGGTTTGTTGGGTGGAGAGCTGCATGCGCAGGCTGAACTGGGCGCGCAATAGCTCCTTGAGTTCCTTCCTCAGCTCGTCCACGCCCTTGGTTTTAAGTTCGCTGGCTTTCATCTCACACCCCAAAGTGACGGGATACAAACGTGGTGGCGATGGGCAACTTGGCCGCGGCCAGGCGGAACGCCTCGCGGGCGATTTCCTCGGTCACCCCTTCCATCTCGTACAACACCTTGCCGGGCTGGATCTCGGCGACCCAGTATTCCGGATTGCCCTTGCCGTTACCCATGCGGACCTCGGCGGGCTTCTGGGAGATAGGCTTGTCCGGGAAAATGCGGATCCAGATGCGTCCACCCCGCTTGATGTGGCGGGTCATGGCGCGACGGGCGGCCTCGATCTGGCGGGCGGTGATCCGGCCCCGGGCGATGGCCTTCAGGCCGAATTCTCCAAAGCTGACCTTGGCACCGCGCGTGGCCAGGCCGGTATTCCGGCCCTTCTGTTCCTTGCGGTATTTTCTGCGTGCGGGTTGCAGCATGACTGATTACTCCTTTCCTGCCCGCGGCGCGGACGGACGACGGGGCCGGCGCTCGGGTTCCGGCGCGGCCACGGGCTTGTCGCCGCGGCCCAGGCTTTCCCCTTTGTAGACCCAGACCTTGATGCCGATCACGCCATAGGTGGTATTGGCTTCCGAGGTACCGTAATCGATGTCGGCGCGCAGGGTGTGAAGCGGCACGCGGCCTTCCCGGTACCACTCGGTACGGGCGATTTCCGCGCCATTCAGGCGACCGGCGGACATGATCTTGATGCCCTGGGCGCCGAAGCGCATGGCGTTCTGCATGGCGCGCTTCATGGCGCGGCGGAACATGATGCGCTTCTCGAGCTGGTTGGCGATGGAATCGGCGATCAACTGGGCGTCGGTCTCGGGCTTGCGCACCTCCTCGATGTTCAGCGTCACGGGCACGGACATCAGGGCATTGAGCTGCTTGCGCAGGGACTCGATGTCCTCGCCCTTCTTGCCGATGACCACGCCGGGCCGGGAAGAGAACAGGGTGATGCGGGCGTTCTTCGCCGGGCGCTCGATAATGATCTTGCTGATGGAGGCATGGGCAAGCTTCTTTTTAAGGAAGGCGCGTACCTTGATGTCCTCGTTCAGGGTGGTGGCGAAGTTCTTGCTGTTCGCGAACCACTTGGACGTCCAGCCCTTGTTGACGCTAAGCCGGAAGCCCGTCGGATGAATCTTCTGTCCCATATGCCTTCCCTCAGTCGCCAACCGTCACGACGATGTGACAGGTGGGTTTGCTAATGCGGTTGCCGCGACCCTTGGCGCGCGCGGTGAAGCGCTTGAGGGTGGGGCCCTGGTCGACGTAGATGGTCTTGACCTTCAACTCGTCGATATCCGCGCCTTCGTTGTGCTCGGCGTTGGCGATGGCCGATTCGAGCACCTTCTTGATGGTGAAGGCGGCCTTCTGGGGTGAGAAGGCGAGGATGTTGAGCGCCTGGTCCACGGGTTTGCCCCGCACCATATCCGCCACAAGACGGGCCTTCTGGGAGGAAAGCCGCGTGCCGCGCAAAATTGCCGATACTTGCATCGCTGCTCTCCTTACTTCTTCTTGGTCTTCTTGTCGGCGGCGTGACCCTTGAACGTCCGGGTCAGCGAGAATTCGCCGAGCTTGTGACCGACCATGTTTTCCGTGACGAACACGGGGATGTGCTGCTTGCCGTTGTGCACCGCCAGCGTCAGGCCGATGAAATCGGGCAGGACGGTGGAACGACGCGACCAGGTCTTGACCGGCTTCTTGTCGCCGACGGCGACGGCGGCCAGGACCTTTTTCATCAGATGCCCGTCAACGAAGGGGCCTTTTTTTACGGAACGAGCCATATCAACTCACCTCTTACGCTTTGTGACGGCGACGCACGATCATGCTGTCGGTACGCTTGTTGTTGCGGGTGCGATAGCCCTTGGTGGGCTGACCCCAGGGGGAGACCGGAACGCGGCCTTCGCCGGTACGGCCCTCGCCGCCACCGTGAGGGTGATCGACCGGGTTCATCGCCGTGCCGCGAACCGTGGGGCGAATGCCACGCCAGCGGTTGGCGCCGGCCTTGCCGATGGAACGCAGGCTGTGCTCCTCGTTGCCCACTTCACCCAGGGTGGCGCGGCAATCGACGTGGACCTTGCGGATTTCGCCGGAACGCAAGCGCAACTGGACGTAGCTTCCCTCCCGGGCCAGCAGCTGGACGCTGGCACCGGCGGAACGGGCGATCTGGGCACCCTTGCTGGGCATCATCTCGATGCAGTGGATCGTGGAACCCACCGGGATGTTGCGCAGGGGAAGGCAGTTGCCGGGCTTGATGGGCGCCTCGGAACCGTTCATCAGGGTGGCGCCTACCTCGATGCCCCTGGGGGCGATGATGTAGCGGCGCTCGCCGTCGGCGTAGCACAGCAGGGCGATATGGGCGCTGCGGTTCGGGTCGTACTCGATGCGCTCGACCTTGGCGGCGATGCCGTCCTTGTTGCGCTTGAAGTCGACGATCCGGTAATGCTGCTTGTGACCGCCACCCTTGTGACGGGTGGTGATATGACCGTTGTTGTTGCGGCCGGACTTGCGATTCTGCTTCTCGACCAGGGAAGCTTCGGGCTTGCCCTTGTGCAAGCCGGGCGTAACCACCTTGACCAGGGAGCGACGGCCGGCGGAGGTCGGTTTGACTTTGACCAGCATGACTTATTCTCCTGCCGCGAAATTGAGTTCCTGACCGGGCTTCAGGCACACATAGGCCTTCTTCCAGTCGGAACGGCGGCCGTTGAAGCGGCCGAAACGCTTGTTCTTGCCCTTCACGTTGGCCACTTTCACATCCTTGACCTGGACCTTGAAGAGCAACTCGACGGCGGCCTTGATTTCGGGCTTGGTGGCGGTCGTGGCGACACGGAAGATCACCTGCTCCCGCTTGTCGGCCAGCATGGTAGCCTTTTCGGAGATCACCGGCGCCAGGATGACCTGGAGCAGCCGCTCCTCTTTCATCTGCACGGCGTTCATGCGTACATCTCCTCGAAGGACTTGACGGCTTCGCGCGTCATCAGCACCCGGTCGAAGCGGATCAGACTGACGGGGTCGGCCTGCTGGGGCTCGAGCACCAGCACGTTGTGCATGTTGCGGGCGGACAGCCAGAGGTTGTCATCGACCACGGGGGAAATGATCAGCACCCGGTCGGTCATGCCCATGCCCTTGAGCTTGCCGGCCAGCAGCCTGGTCTTGGGAGAATCCACGCCCAGATCTTCCACCACGGTCAGACGACCATCCTGAACCAGGCGGGACAGGATGGTGGCAATGCCGGCGCGGAACATCTTGCGGTTGACCTTCTGGGAGAAGTTCTCGTCCGGCTTGTTCGGGAAGGTGCGGCCACCACCACGCCAGATGGGAGAGGAGGTCATGCCGGCGCGAGCGCGGCCGGTGCCCTTCTGCTTGAAGGGCTTCTTGGTGCTGTGGCGCACCTCGGCCCGGGTCAGCTGGGCGCGGTCGCCGGTACGGGCGTTGGCCATGTAGGCGGTCACCAGCTGATGCACCAGGGCTTCGTTGTATTCGCGGGCGAACAGGCTATCGGCGCCGCTCACGGCGCCCGCTTCCTGGCCCTGCGCATTGATGAGCTTGAGATCCATCAGTCGGCTCCTTTCACGGCGGGCAGCACCACCACGTCGCCGCCCTTGGCGCCGGGCACGGCGCCCTTGATCAGAAGCAACTGGCGCTCGGCATCGACACGCACGACCTCCAGGTTCTGGATGGTGCGATTCACCGCGCCCAGATGGCCAGACATGCGCTTGCCCGGGAAAATCCGACCCGGATCCTGAGCCTGGCCGATGGAGCCGGGCACATTATGGGAGCGGGAGTTGCCGTGGGTGGCGCGCTGGGAGCCGAAGTGGTGACGCTTGATGGTACCGGCGAAACCCTTGCCCTGGGTCACACCCGATACATCCACCATTTGCCCGGCCTGGAAGATTTCCGCGCTGACGGGGGTTCCGGGCTGATATTGGCCCAGCACATCCTCACCGACGCGGAACTCGGTCATGCCGATGGCGGCATCGACGCCCGCCTTGGCAAGATGACCGGCGACCGGCTTGGTGATGCGACTGGGTTTGCGCTTGCCATAGGCGACCTGGAGGGCGGCATAGCCATCCGTGGCGGTCGTCTTGACTTGACTGACGCGGTTGTTCGACACGTCCAGCACGGTCACCGGGATGGATGCGCCATCCTCGGCAAAAATGCGGGTCATGCCGACCTTCCGACCGACAAGGCCTAGACTCATTTTCTAGTTTCCTTCACTCAAGGCGCCGACTTCAATTGGCCGGCAGGTTCGTAACTTGGGGACTTGGGCCGCCCCGGGGCCTGGTTTGCTAAGGCTTACTGCAACTTGATCTCGACGTCGACACCGGCGGGCAGATCCAGCTTCATCAGCGCGTCCACGGTCTTGTCGGTGGGGTCGATGATGTCCATCAGCCGCTTGTGAGTACGAATCTCCAGCTGATCGCGGGAGGTCTTGTTCACGTGGGGCGAACGCAGGATGTCAAAGCGCTCGATGGCGGTGGGCAGTGGCACGGGGCCCTTCACGACGGCGCCGGTGCGCTTGGCGGTATCCACGATCTCCATGGCCGACTGGTCGATCAGCTTGTAATCGTAGGCCTTGAGACGGATGCGGATTTTCTGGCTTTGCATTGCGATTCCCGAAACAGGAAAAGGCGGGATTCTACCCGCCTTTTCGATAAATAATCAACAACTCACTCGATGATCTTTGCCACGACGCCGGCGCCGACGGTGCGGCCACCCTCGCGGATGGCGAAGCGCAGGCCTTCTTCCATGGCGATGGGGGCGATCAGCGCCGCCGTGATCGAGACGTTGTCGCCAGGCATCACCATCTCGGTGCCGGCCGGCAGCTCGATGGCGCCGGTCACGTCCGTGGTGCGGAAGTAGAACTGGGGACGGTAGCCGTTGAAGAACGGGGTGTGACGGCCGCCCTCGTCCTTGCTGAGCACGTAGATCTCGGCGGTGAACTTGGTGTGCGGGGTGATGCTGCCGGGCTTGGCCAGAACCTGGCCACGCTCGACGTCTTCTCGCTTGGTGCCGCGCAGCAGGGCGCCGATGTTGTCGCCGGCCTGGCCCTGGTCGAGCAGCTTGCGGAACATTTCCACGCCGGTGCAGATGGTCTTGACCGTGGGCTTGATGCCGACGATTTCAATTTCTTCACCAACCTTGATGATGCCGCGTTCGACCCGGCCCGTGACCACCGTGCCGCGACCGGAGATGGAGAAGACGTCTTCGACGGGCATGAGGAAGGGTTTGTCGATGGCGCGCTCGGGCATGGGGATGTAGCTGTCGAGGGCTTCGGCGAGCCGGAAGATGCTGGGTTCGCCAATGTCGCTCTGGTCGCCTTCCAGGGCCTTGAGGGCGGAGCCGATGATGATGGGAGTGTCGTCGCCGGGAAGTCGTACTTGGACAGGAGTTCGCGCACTTCCATTTCGACCAGCTCGAGGAGCTCGCGTCGTCGACCATGTCGGCCTTGTTCATGTAGACGATGATGTAGGGCACGCCGACCTGACGGGCCAGCAGAATGTGCTCGCGGGTCTGGGGCATGGGGCCGTCGGTCGGCGTTCACCACGAGAATGGCGCCGTCCATCTGGGCGGCGCCGGTGATCATGTTCTTGACGTAGTCGGCGTGGCCCGGGCAGTCGACGTGGGCGTAGTGGCGATGCTCGGTTTCGTATTCGACGTGGGCGGTGTTGATGGTGATGCCCCGGGCCTTCTCTTCAGGCGCGCTGTCAATGTCGGCGTAGCCCTTGACGGTACCGCCGTACTTCTTCGCCAGCGTCATGGTGATCGCTGCGGTCAGCGTCGTCTTGCCATGGTCCACGTGCCCAATCGTCCCAACGTTCACGTGCGGCTTCGTACGCTCGAATTTTTCCTTGGCCATTTCGCTTTACCTCAAATCACTTCTTGCTGTTGATGACGGTTTCCGCCACGTTCTTGGGCGCCTCGGAGTAGTGCTTGAACTCCATGGAGTAGGTGGCGCGGCCTTGAGACATGGAACGAAGATCGGTGGAATAGCCGAACATTTCGGCCAGCGGCACCTCGGCCTTGATGGCCTTGCCGGCGGGCAGATCGTCCATGCCCTGGATGATGCCGCGACGACGGTTCAGGTCGCCCATGACATCGCCCATGTAATCTTCCGGGGTCTCGACCTCGACGGCCATCATCGGCTCCAGCAGAACCGGGCTGGCTTTGCGCATGCCGTCCTTGAAACCCATGATGGCGGCCATCTTGAAGGCTTGTTCGGAAGAGTCCACCTCATGGTAGGAGCCGTCGAACAGGGTGACCTTCACGTCCACCACCGGGAAGCCAGCCATCACGCCGCTGTTCTGCGCTTCTTTCAGGCCCTTCTCGACCGCGGGAATGTATTCGCGCGGCACCGTGCCGCCCTTGATGGCGTCGACAAATTCGAAACCCTTGCCGGCGCCGTTCGGCTCCAGCTTGAGCCAGACGTGGCCGTACTGGCCCTTGCCACCGGATTGCTTGACGAATTTGCCTTCCTGCTCCACCGGCTTGCGAATGGCTTCACGATAGGCCACCTGGGGGGCGCCCACGTTGGCTTCCACGTTGAATTCGCGACGCATGCGGTCAACGATGATCTCCAGGTGCAACTCGCCCATGCCGGAGATGATGGTCTGGCCGGATTCCTCGTCGGTGCGGACGCGGAAGGAGGGATCTTCCTGGGCCAGACGGTTCAGGGCCAGGCCCATCTTTTCCTGGTCGGCCTTGGTCTTGGGCTCCACCGCCACGTGAATCACGGGCTCGGGGAACACCATGCGCTCGAGGATGATGGGTTTGTCCAGGGCGCTCAGGGTGTCGCCCGTGGTGGCATCCTTCAGGCCCACGGCGGCGGCGATGTCGCCGGCGCGCACTTCCTTGAGCTCTTCCCGGTTGTTGGCGTGCATCTGCAGGATGCGGCCGAGACGATCCTTCTTGCCCTTGACCGAGTTGTAGATGGTGTCGCCGGAATTCACCACGCCGGAATAGACTCGGAAGAAGGTGAGTTGGCCGACATAGGGGTCGGTCATGATCTTGAACGCGAGGGCGGAGAACGGAGCCTCGTCGCTGGCCGGACGCTCGTCGGGATCGCCGTTTTCCTTCTCGCCCTTGACCGGGGGAATATCGACCGGCGAGGGCATGTAGTCGATCACCGCATCCAGCATGGCCTGCACGCCCTTGTTCTTGAAGGCGGAGCCGCACAGCATGGGGACGATCTCGCTGGCGATGGTGCGGGTACGCAGGGCCTGCTTGATCTCGTCCTCGGAGAGGTCACCCTCCTCCAGGTACTTGTTCATCAACTCTTCATTGGCCTCGGCGGCGGCCTCGACCATCTTCTCGCGCCACTCGTTGCAGGTGTCGACGAGATCGGCGGGAATGTCGCCGTAGGTGAATTTCATGCCCTGGGAGGCCTCATCCCAGATGATGGCCTTCATCTTGACCAGATCGACCACGCCCTCGAACTTCTCCTCGGCGCCGATGGGCACCTGGATCAGCACGGGATTGGCCTTCAGGCGCAGCTTCATCTGCTCGTAGACGCGGAAGAAGTTGGCGCCCTGGCGGTCCATCTTGTTGACGAAGGCCAGGCGCGGCACGCCGTATTTGTTGGCCTGACGCCACACGGTCTCGGACTGGGGCTGCACGCCACCCACGGCGCAATACACCATGCAGGCACCGTCCAGCACGCGCATGGAGCGCTCCACCTCGATGGTGAAGTCCACGTGGCCGGGGGTGTCGATGATGTTGACGCGATGCTCGGGCCGGGCCAGATCCATGCCCTTCCAGAAACAGGTGGTGGCGGCGGAGGTGATGGTGATGCCGCGTTCCTGCTCCTGCTCCATCCAGTCCATGGTGGCGGCGCCGTCGTGTACCTCGCCAATCTTGTGATTGACGCCGGTGTAGAACAGGACGCGCTCGGTGGTGGTGGTTTTGCCGGCGTCGATGTGGGCCGAGATACCGATATTGCGGTAGCGCTCGATGGGGGTCTTGCGTGCCACTTTGATTTTTCCTTGTTAGAAGCGGAAATGCGAGAAGGCCTTGTTGGCCTCGGCCATGCGGTGCACTTCCTCGCGCTTCTTCATGGCGCCGCCACGACCTTCGGCGGCATCCAGCAATTCACCAGCCAGACGCTGGCCCATGGACTTCTCGCCGCGCTTGCGGGCGGCCTCCTTGATCCAGCGCATGGCCAGGGCGGCGCGACGGGCGGGACGCACTTCCACGGGAACCTGGTAGTTGGCGCCACCGACGCGGCGGGACTTGACCTCGACCACGGGACGCACATTGGACATGGCCTGGCCGAAGATCTCGACCGGGTCCTTGCCGCTCTTCTTGCCGATCTGCTCGAAGGCGCCATAGACGATGCGCTCGGCAACGGACTTCTTGCCGCTGTTCATGATGACGTTCATGAACTTGGCGACTTCCACGCTGCTGAACTTGGGATCCGGCAGGACGATACGTTTGGGGACTTCACGACGACGGGGCATGTTTTCCTCGCTACTTATCTATGGGCCCTTAGGCCTTCTTGGCACGCTTGGCGCCGTACTTGGACCGGGACTGCTTGCGATCCTTGACACCGGCGGTATCCAGGCTGCCGCGCACGATGTGGTAGCGCACACCCGGCAAATCCTTGACCCGGCCGCCGCGCACCAGGACCACGGAGTGCTCCTGCAGGTTATGGCCCTCACCACCGATGTAGCCGATGATTTCGAAACCGTTGGACAGCCGCACCTTGGCAACCTTCCGCAACGCGGAGTTCGGTTTCTTCGGCGTGGTGGTATAGACCCGGGTGCACACGCCGCGTTTTTGCGGACAGGCTTCCATGGCCGGAACCTTGCTTTTTTCGATCGGAGCCTGACGGGGCTTCCGCACCAATTGGTTGATGGTCGGCATCTAACGCTTTCCCAGCTAAATCAATAACCTGAACAAATTGGCCCGCGCATCGGCCAAAGGCACCACGCGGGCCACCGTAAAAAAGACTGCGGATTTTAGGGGCGGGATTCCACCCTGTCAAGCTTGGCCATCGTCGCCGATCTCTTCCGTGACCACCAGGATCGGCTCGCCCTCCACCGCCGGATAGTCCTGCGCGGACTGGCCCTTGCGGTTGCGGTGATAAGCCAGGCCGGTGCCGGCGGGAATCAGACGGCCAACGATGACGTTCTCCTTCAGGCCGCGCAGGCCGTCCTTCTTGGCCATGATGGCCGCCTCGGTCAGCACCCGGGTGGTCTCCTGGAAGGACGCCGCGGAAATGAAGGAATCGGTGGACAGGGACGCCTTGGTGATGCCCAGCAGGATGTTGTCGTAGCTGGCGGGTTGCTTGCCCGCGGCCACGGCATTGTCGTTTTCCTGGAGCAGTTCGGAACGCTCCACCTGCTCGCCGGGGATGAAACCGGTATCACCCGGATCCGTCACGTTGACGCGGCGCAACATCTGCCGCACCACCACCTCGATGTGCTTGTCGTTGATCTTCACACCCTGCAGGCGATAGACGTCCTGGACCTCGTCGATGATGTAGCGCGCCAGCGCCTCGATGCCCTGCAGGCGGATGATGTCGTGGGGATCGGCCGGACCGTCGACGATGGTCTCGCCCTTCTGCACCACCTGGCCGTCGTGCACCGTGACGTGCTTGTCCTTGGAGATCAGGTACTCGTGGGGCACGCCATCCATGTCGGTGATGACCAGGCGCTGCTTGCCCTTGGTGTCCTTGCCGAAGGAGACGGTGCCGGTGATTTCCGCCAGCACGCCGGCATCCTTGGGCGAACGGCCCTCGAACAGCTCGGCCACGCGGGGCAGACCACCGGTGATGTCGCGGGTCTTGGAGGTTTCCTGGGGGATGCGCGCCAGCACGTCGCCCACGTTCACCTCCTGGCCGTCCTTCACGGTGATCAGGGAGCCCACCTGGAAGGTGATGCTTACCGAAATATCGGTGCCGGCCACCTTCACGTCCTGGCCGTCGGCCCCGATCAGGCGGACCTGGGGACGCACACCCTTGGACTGGGCGCTGCCGCGCCGCTTGCCGTCGATGACGATGAGGGTGGACAGGCCGGTTACCTCATCGATCTGCTTGGCGACCGTGACGCCGTCTTCCACGTTCTCGAATTTCACCCGGCCGGCGTACTCGGTGATGATGGGACGGGTATGTGGATCCCAGTTGGCCAGGGCGGTACCCGCCTTGACCACCTGGCCGTCCATCACCGCCAGGGTGGCGCCGTAGGGCACCTTGTGGCGTTCGCGCTCGCGGTGGTTGTCGTCGACGATGATCAGTTCGCCGTTGCGGGAAATCGCGACGGGTTCACCCTTGACGTTGGTGATGTAGCGGATGGTGGGCAGGAAGCGGATGGTGCCGGCCGACTTGCCTTCCAGCTGGCTGGCGGCGGCGGCCCGGGAGGCGGCGCCACCGATGTGGAAGGTCCGCATGGTGAGCTGGGTACCGGGTTCGCCGATGGACTGGGCGGCGATGACGCCCACGGCCTCGCCGGAGTTGATGAGGTAGCCCCGGCCCAGGTCGCGGCCGTAGCACTTGGCGCACAGACCCCAGCGGGTGTCGCAGGTCAACGGGGTGCGCACCTTCACTTCGTCCACGCCCAGCTCGTCGATCAGGTCCACCTTGGCTTCGTCCAGCAGGGTACCGGCGTCGATGACGGTCTCGCCGGTATCGGGATGCACCACGTCGGCGGCCGCGACCCGACCCAGGATGCGGTCGCGCAGGGGTTCCACCACGTCGCCGCCTTCCACCAGGGCCTTCATGACCATGCCGTTGCTGGTGCCGCAGTCGTCCTCGGTGATCACCAGGTCCTGGGTCACGTCCACCAGGCGGCGGGTCAGGTAGCCGGAGTTGGCGGTCTTCAGCGCGGTATCGGCCAGGCCCTTGCGGGCGCCGTGGGTGGAGATGAAGTACTGCAACACGTTGAGGCCTTCACGGAAGTTCGCCGTGATGGGGGTTTCGATGATGGAGCCGTCCGGCTTGGCCATCAGGCCGCGCATGCCCGCCAGCTGGCGGATCTGGGCGGCGGAACCGCGGGCGCCGGAGTCGGCCATCATGTAGATGGAGTTGAAGGATTCCTGCTTGACTTCCTTGCCCTCGCGATCGATCACGGTCTCGTGGGAAAGCTGCTCCATCATGGCCTTGGCCACCTTGTCGCCGGCCTGGCCCCAGATGTCCACCACCTTGTTGTAGCGCTCGCCCTGGGTCACCAGGCCGGAGGTGTACTGGGATTCGATCTCCTTCACCTCGGCTTCGGCGGCGGCGAGAATGGTCTGCTTCTGAGGCGGCATCAGCATGTCCTGCATGCAGATGGAAATGCCGCCGCGGGCCGCCATGGAGAAGCCGGTGTACATCAGGCGGTCGGCGAACACCACGGTGTCCTTCAGCCCGCACTTGCGGAAGGCCGCGTTGATGAGCTTGGAGATTTCCTTCTTTTTCAGCGCCTTGTTGACGTGGGCGAAATCCAGGCCCGGGGGCAGGATTTCCGACAGGAAGGCGCGGCCGGTCACGGTGTCGTAACGCTTGATCCGTTCCACCACCTTGCCCGCCTCGTCGTACCTGCGCTCGCGCAGGCGCACGGTGACCTTGGCATTGATGTCCACCAGGCCGGACTGCCAGGCGCGGCGCAGCTCGTCGGTGTCGGCGAACATCATGCCTTCACCCTTGGCGTTGATCCGCTCGCGGGTCATGTAGTACAGACCCAGCACGATATCCTGGGACGGCACGATGATGGGTTCGCCGTTGGCGGGGGACAGCACGTTGTTGGAGGCCAGCATCAGGGTGCGGGCCTCCATCTGGGCTTCCAGGGACAGGGGCACGTGCACGGCCATCTGGTCGCCGTCGAAGTCGGCGTTGAAGGCGGTACAGACCAGGGGGTGCAGCTGGATGGCCTTGCCCTCGATGAGCACCGGCTCGAAGGCCTGGATGCCGAGGCGGTGCAGGGTGGGCGCCCGGTTAAGCATGACCGGATGCTCGCGGATCACCTCTTCCAGGATGTCCCAGACCACCGGTTCTTCATCTTCCACCATGCGCTTGGCGGCCTTGATGGTGGTGGCCAGACCCATGACTTCCAGGCGGTTGAAGATGAAGGGCTTGAACAGCTCCAGGGCCATCAGCTTGGGCAGGCCGCACTGGTGCAGCTTGAGGGTGGGGCCCACGACGATGACGGAACGGCCGGAGTAGTCGACGCGCTTGCCCAGCAGGTTCTGACGGAAGCGTCCGCCCTTGCCCTTGATCATGTCGGCCAGGGACTTGAGGGGGCGCTTGTTGGCGCCGGTCATGGCCTTGCCGCGGCGGCCGTTGTCCAGCAGGGAATCGACGGATTCCTGCAGCATGCGCTTCTCGTTGCGCACGATGATGTCCGGCGCCTTCAGTTCCAGCAGGCGCTTGAGACGGTTGTTGCGGTTGATGACCCGGCGGTACAGGTCGTTCAGGTCCGAGGTGGCGAAGCGACCGCCGTCCAGGGGCACCAGGGGGCGCAGTTCCGGCGGCAGCACGGGCAGCACTTCCAGGATCATCCAGTCGGGGCGGATGCCGGACTTCATGAAGGCTTCCAGCACCTTCAGGCGCTTGGCGTACTTCTTGATCTTGGTTTCGGAACTGGTCTTGGACAGCTCGGAACGCAGCTTCTCGACCTCTGCGGGCAGGTCCAGGCCCTTGAGCAGGTCGCGCACGCCCTCGGCGCCCATGCCGGCCTTGAATTCGTCGCCGTACTCTTCCAGCTTGGCCAGGTAGTCTTCCTCGGTCAGCAACTGGCCCTTGTTCAGGGGCGTCATGCCGGGTTCGGTGACCACGAAGGCTTCGAAGTAGAGCACGCGCTCGATGTCGCGCAGGGTCATGTCCAGCACCATGCCGAGGCGGCTGGGCAGGGACTTGAGGAACCAGATGTGGGCCACCGGGCTGGCCAGTTCGATGTGGCCCATGCGCTCGCGGCGCACCTTGGCCTGGGTGACTTCGACGCCGCACTTCTCGCAGATCACGCCGCGATGCTTGAGGCGCTTGTACTTGCCGCACAGGCACTCGTAGTCCTTGATGGGACCGAAGATCTTGGCGCAGAACAGGCCGTCCCGCTCCGGCTTGAAGGTACGGTAGTTGATGGTCTCCGGCTTCTTCACCTCGCCGTAGGACCAGGAACGGATCTTGTCGGGGGACGCGAGGCCGATCTTGATGGCGTCGAATTCCTCGTTCTGGGTGACCTGTTTGAAGAGATCGAGTAGGGCTTTCATGTTCGCTTTGCTCCTGGGACCCGATTAATAACGCTCGAGATCGATGTCGATGGCCAGAGACCGGATTTCCTTCACCAGCACATTGAAGGATTCCGGCATGCCGGCGTCGATCCTGTGCTCGCCCTTGACGATGTTCTCGTACACCTTGGTGCGGCCGGTGACGTCGTCCGACTTGACCGTGAGCATCTCCTGCAGGGTGTAGGCCGCGCCGTAGGCTTCCAGCGCCCACACTTCCATCTCGCCGAAACGCTGGCCGCCGAACTGGGCCTTGCCGCCCAGGGGCTGCTGGGTGACCAGGGAGTATGGGCCGGTGGAGCGGGCGTGCATCTTGTCGTCCACCAGGTGGTGCAGCTTCAGCACATGCATGATGCCCACGGTGGTGGTGCGGTCGAAGGCGTCGCCGGAACGGCCGTCGTACAACTGCACCTGGGTCTTGGCCGGCGTGAAGCCGTTCAAGTCGGTACGCGGGTCGTCGCTGGGATAGGCCAGGTCGAGCATGGTCTTGATCTCGCTCTCGTGGGCGCCGTCGAACACCGGCGTGGCGAAGGGCACACCCTTGGTCAGGTTGCCCGCCATCTCCAGGATTTCCGCGTCGGAGAGGCCCTTGATGTCTTCCTGCTTGCCGGAGGCGTTGTAGATCCGGTCGAGGAACTTGCGCACTTCACCGGCCTTGGCCTGGGCCGCCAGCATTTCCTGGATGCGCACGCCCAGACCGCGCGCGGCCCAGCCCAGGTGGGTCTCCAGGATCTGGCCCACGTTCATCCGGGAGGGCACGCCCAGGGGGTTCAGCACGATGTCCACCGGCGTGCCGTCGGCCATGAAGGGCATGTCTTCCACCGGCACGATCTTGGACACCACGCCCTTGTTGCCGTGACGACCGGCCATCTTGTCGCCGGGTTGCAGGCGGCGCTTCACGGCCAGGTAGACCTTGACCATCTTGATGACGCCCGGGGGCAGTTCGTCGCCCTGGGTCAGCTTCTTCTTCTTGTTTTCCTTCATGCGGTCGAACTCGAGCCGCTGCTTGTCCAGGGCATCCTTGACACCCTCCATCTGGCGCGCCAGGTCCTCGTCGGCGACGCGGATGTCGAACCAGTCGTGGGGGTCCAGGCTATCCAGATACTCATCGCTCACCTCGGCGCCCTTGGCCAGCTTCTTGGGACCGCCCTTGACCGGCTTGCCCACCAGCATGCGGCGCATGCGGGCGAAGGCGTCCTCCTCGACGATGCGCATCTGGTCGGCCAGATCCTTCTGATACTTGCGCAGCATCTCGTCGATGATCTGGTTGGCGCGCATGTCGCGCTCGATGCCCTCGCGGGTGAACACCTGCACGTCGATGACGGTGCCGCTCATGCCCGTGGGCACGCGCAGGGAGGTGTCCTTCACGTCGGACGCCTTCTCGCCGAAGATGGCGCGCAGCAGCTTCTCTTCCGGGGTGAGCTGGGTCTCGCCCTTGGGGGTGACCTTGCCCACCAGCACGTCGCCGGCCTGGACTTCGGCGCCCACATAGACGATGCCGGCCTCGTCGAGGCGGCCCATCTGCACCTGGGACAGGCTGGAGATGTCGCGGGTGATTTCTTCCGGACCCAGCTTGGTGTCCCGCGCCACCACCGAGAGCTCCTCGATGTGGATGGAGGTGTAGCGGTCTTCCGACACCACCCGCTCGGAGATGAGGATGGAGTCCTCGAAGTTGTAGCCGTTCCAGGGCATGAAGGCCACCAGCATGTTCTGGCCCAGGGCCAGCTCGCCCTTGTCCGTCGATGCGCCGTCGGCGATCACGTCGCCCTTGGCGATCTTGTCGCCCAGGCGCACCAGGGGGCGCTGGTTGATGTTGGTGTTCTGGTTGGAACGCTGGTACTTGGTGAGGGTGTAGATGTCCACACCGACCTCGCCGCTCTGGGCTTCGTCGTCGTTGACCCGCACCACCACGCGGCTGGCGTCCACGTAGTCCACCATGCCGCCGCGCCGGGCGGTGACCACGGTGCCGGAGTTGACGGCGGCGGTGCGCTCGATGCCGGTACCCACCAGGGGCTTGTCCGGGCGCAGGCAGGGCACGGCCTGGCGCTGCATGTTGGAGCCCATCAGGGCGCGGTTGGCGTCGTCATGCTCCAGGAAGGGAATCAGCGAAGCCGCCACGGACACGATCTGGGACGGCGCGATGTCCATGTACTGGATGCGGTCCGGCGTGGCCAGGGTGAATTCGTTGCGGCTGCGGCAGGACACCAGGTCGCCGGAGAAATGCCCCTTGTCATCCAACTCCGCGTTGGCCTGGGCGATGACGTACTGGCTTTCCTCGATGGCGGACAGGTACTCGATCTGGTCGGTGACCTTGTGGTCCACCACCTTGCGGTAGGGCGTCTCGATGAAACCGTACTCGTTGGTGCGGGCGTACAGCGCCAGGGAGTTGATCAGGCCGATGTTCGGGCCTTCCGGCGTCTCGATCGGGCAGACCCGGCCGTAGTGGGTGGGGTGCACGTCGCGCACCTCGAAGCCGGCGCGCTCGCGAGTCAGACCGCCGGGGCCCAGGGCGGAGATGCGCCGCTTGTGGGTGATCTCGGACAGGGGGTTGGTCTGGTCCATGAACTGGGACAGCTGGCTGGAGCCGAAGAATTCCTTGATGGCGGCGCTGATCGGCTTGGCGTTGATCAGGTCATGGGGCATCAGGTTGTCGGACTCGGCCTGGTTCAGGCGCTCCTTGACGGCGCGCTCGACCCGCACCAGGCCGGCGCGGAACTGGTTCTCCGCCAGCTCGCCGACGGAACGCACCCGGCGGTTGCCCAGGTGGTCGATGTCGTCGATCTCGCCGCGGCCGTTGCGCAACTCCACCAGGATCTTGATGACCTCGACGATGTCGCGCGGGCTCAGGGTATAGCGTTCCTCGACCTTGGCGTTGAGGGCCTTGGCATCGAAGCCGGCGGCCTTCAGGTGCTTGTTCAGCTCGGCCAGCCTGGCTTCGGCTTCCTCGCGGGTGGAAATGTTTTCCAGGCTGGCCTTGGACAGGCTGGCTTCCGGACAGACGCCGTAGAACTCGCGCAGGGCGGCGGCCAGCTTGTTCTCGCGGTGATGGGTCGGGAACACGATCTGCCAGCTCACCTTGCCGGGGGCGTTGATGCGCCGGTTGAACTTCATGCGGCCGACCTTGGACAGGTCATAACTGTCGTCGCTGAAGAACAGGCGGTTGAACAGGGCCTCCACCGCGTCCTCGGTGGGCGGCTCGCCGGGGCGCATCATGCGATAGATGGCGACGCGGGCGGTCCACTGATCCACGGTTTCGTCGATGCGCAGGGTCTGGGAAACGAAGGGACCATGGTCCAGTTCGTTGGTGTACAAGGTCTCCAGCACGGAAACCTTGGATTCCAGGATCTTGGCCAGCAGGGTCTCGGTGATTTCGTCGTTGGCGCGGGCCAGCACTTCGCCGGTCTCGCCGTCCACCAGGTTTCGGGCCAGCACGCGTCCCAGCACGAATTCGCTATCCACCAGCAGTTTCTTGACACCGGCCGTTTCCAGGTCGCGGATGTGCTTGGCGGTGATGCGCTTGTCCTTGGCGACGATGACCTTGCCATCCTTGCCGTGGATATCGAACTTGGCGGTCTCGCCCTTCAGGCGCTCGGGACGCAATTCGAACTCGATGCCCTTCTTGCCGAAGTGGAAGGCATCGGTCTCGTAGAACATCTCCAGGATCTGCTCCAGGTTGTAACCCAGGGCCTTGAGCAGAATGCTGGCCGGCAGCTTGCGGCGGCGGTCGACGCGGAAATAGACGAAGTCCTTCGGGTCGAATTCGAAGTCCAGCCAGGAACCGCGGTAGGGAATGATGCGGGCGGAGAACAGCAGCTTGCCGGAGGAATGGGTCTTGCCCCGGTCATGCTCGAAGAACACGCCGGGCGAACGGTGCAACTGGGAGACGATGACCCGCTCGGTGCCGTTGATGACGAAGGAGCCGTTGGGGGTCATCAGGGGCATCTCGCCCATGTAGACCTCCTGCTCCTTCACTTCCTTGATCTTCTCCTTGACGCTTTCCCGATCCAGGATCACCAGGCGCACCCTGGCGCGCACGCTGGCGGCGTAGGTCAGGCCCCGCTGCTGGCATTCGACGATGTCGAACACCGGGGTGCCCAGGGTGTAGCTGACGAATTCCAGGCGGGCGTTGCCGCTGTGGCTGATGATCGGGAAGATGGAGGTGAACGCCGCTTGCAGGCCCACGTCCTGGCGCGCCTCCATGGGCGCGTCCTCCTGGAGGAAGCCCCGGAAGGACTCGATCTGGGTGGTCAGCATGTAGGGCACCGGCAGAACGCTTACGCGCTTGGCGAAGCTCTTGCGAAGGCGCTTTTTCTCGGCGAATGTATAGGTCATGACGGCTCCGTGTCGGTGACAGGGATCAGGGATCAGAGATCAGGCATCAAGTTCCGCCAAAGGGCTGGAGCGATGCCTGATGTCTGATTCCTGCAATGCAAAAACAACAACGCAAAAAGGCCGGCGACACTGGGTCGCCAGCCTTGCCAGGGCGATACGCCCTTGCCACGTTCCGATTACTTGATCTCGACGGTGGCGCCAGCTTCGGTGAGCTGCTTCTTGATGTCCTCGGCCTCGGCCTTGGGGCAGCCTTCCTTGACGGGCTTGGGCGCGCCGTCCACCAGGTCCTTGGCTTCCTTGAGGCCCAGGCCGGTGATGGCGCGAACGGTCTTGATGACGTTGACCTTGTTGGCGCCAGCGGCCATCAGGATGACGTCAAACTCGGTCTTCTCCTCGGCGACCGGAGCGGCGCCGCCGGCGCCCGGGGCGGCCACGGCCATGGAGGCGGCGGACACGCCGAACTTCTCTTCGAACGCCTTCACCAGGTCGTTCAGTTCCATCACCGTCATACCGCCTACGGCTTCCAGGATGTCTTCTTTGCTGATTGCCATTTAATTAACTCCTAATTCGATAATCGTGAGAATGCGTGTGAATGCTCAAGCGGCGACGGCTTCGGGGGCGGCCTCGGGGCTGCCTTCCTCGCGCTTCTTGGCGAGGGCGGCCACGGCGCCGGCGAAACCGGACAGCGGAGCCTGCATCACGCCCATCAGCATGGCGATGAGTTCATCGCGGCTCGGGATGGTGGCCAGCGCTTGCACGCCCGCCTTGTCCAGCACCTTGCCGGCGTAGGAACCCGCCTTCAGCACCAGCTTGTCATTGGTCTTGGCGAATTCGTTCAACACCTTCGCGGCGGCAACGGGATCGGTGGACACGCTGTAGATCAGCGGACCGACCATGTGCTCGGCGAGGCTTTCGAACGAGGTGCCCACCACGGCGCGACGCACCAGGGTGTTCTTCAGCACGCGCAGATAAACGCCAGATTCGCGGGCCTTCTTGCGCAGCACGGTGAGACTGGTCACCGGAACGCCGCGATACTCGGCCACCACGATGGTCTGGGCGCTGGCTACCCGCGCCGACACCTCAGCCACTACGGCTTTCTTGTCATCGAGATTCAGACTCAAGGTCTTTCCTCCTTTCAAGTCAACATGCGGCGGAAAATTCCGCCGCGCCCACGGCGACCTGAATCAGGAGCTTTGCCGGCACGGGCCAAAACCCATGCCGACCAACTATCCTGTTCGGGCAACACCGTCTGCGTAGAGAGCGAGGGGCGAGGAGTGAAGGGTGAGGAGTAACCCTACCCACACCCACGCAACCCTCCGCAATTAAGTCCAGCCTAAAGTTCATGTTGAGTGTGAGGTTCTTGCTCCTCACGCCTCACCCTTCACTCCTAACTGGTCCTCTACGGTCTTTGACGATCCGCGGCCACGCCGGGAATGGCGGGGCCGCGGCCCAAAGCTCTGTCCCGGCGCAAGCCGGGATCCAACTCGTTTACTGCTGCTGGACCAGGGAAGCCTGATCCACGCGCACGCCGATACCCATGGTGCTGGATACCGACACCTTCTTCATGTACACACCCTTGCTGCTGGCGGGCTTGGCCTTGTTCAGAGCCTCGATCAGAGCCGCCAGGTTTTCCTTCAGCGCGCCCACATCGAAGGAGGCGCGGCCGATGGTGGCGTGGATGATGCCGGCCTTGTCGGTGCGGTACTGGACCTGGCCCGCCTTGGCGTTGTTGACGGCCTCGGTCACGTTCGGGGTCACGGTGCCCACCTTCGGGTTGGGCATCAGGCCGCGCGGGCCGAGAATCTGACCCAGCTGGCCGACCACGCGCATGGCGTCGGGGGTGGCGATGACCACGTCGAAGTCCATCTTGCCGCCCTTGATTTCGGCGGCCAGATCCTCGAAGCCGACGATGTCGGCGCCGGCGGCCTTGGCGGCTTCGGCGTTGGCGCCCTGGGCGAACACGGCGACGCGCACGCTCTTGCCGATGCCGCGCGGCAACACGACGGAGCCGCGCACCACCTGGTCGGATTTGCGGGGATCGACGCCCAGGATGACGGCGGCATCGACGGATTCGTCGAACTTGGCGGTGGCCGCTTCCTTGACCAGGCCCAGGGCCTCGTCAACGGGGTAGTTCTTGGTACGCTCGACCTTGGCTTTCAGAGCCTTGAGACGCTTGGAAACAGCCATGTCACACACCCTCCACGTTGAGGCCCATGCTGCGGGCGCTGCCGGCGATGGTGCGCACGGCGGCGTCCATGTCCGCGGCGGTCAGATCGGGCATCTTGGCCTTGGCGATTTCTTCCAGCTGGGCGCGGGTGATCTTGCCCACCTTGTCGGTATGGGGCTTGGCGCTGCCCTTGGCGATGCCCGCGGCCTTCTTGATCAGGATCGTCGCGGGCGGCGTCTTCATGATGAAGGTGAAGGACTTGTCCGCGTAGGCGGTGATCACCACGGGGATGGGCAGGCCCGGTTCCAGACCCTGGGTCTGGGCGTTGAACGCCTTGCAGAATTCCATGATGTTCAAGCCGCGCTGGCCCAGGGCGGGACCGATGGGCGGCGAGGGATTGGCTTTGCCAGCCGGCACTTGCAGCTTGACGTAGCCGACGATCTTCTTGGCCATGTTCAATAACTCCTAAAAGTGAGTCCAATCGCGCTTCGGGCACCCCATTGGGGCCGGCCTTTCGGCGCTCCTCGTGCCGGGCCACCCCGGCGCAGTCCGCGAAGACCTGAAACTCAGGCCTTCTCGATCTGGGAAAAATCCAGTTCCACGGGCGTGGCGCGACCGAAGATGGTCACCGACACGCGCAGCTTGTTCTTCTCGTAGTTCACGTCTTCCACGGCGCCGTTGAACTCGTTGAACGGGCCGTCGATGACGCGCACCATCTCGCCGATCTCGAAGGTGATCTTGTGCTTGGGCTTCTCCACGCCTTCCTGCATCTGGTGGAGGATGGCCTGCACTTCCTTCTCGCTGATGGGCGCGGGCTTGTTGGCGGTGCCGCCGACAAAGCCGGTGACCTTGGCGGTGCTCTTCACCAGATGCCAGGTGTCGTCGTCCATTTCCATCTGGACCAGCACGTAGCCCGGGAAGAACTTGCGCTCGGTGGTCCGCTTCTGGCCACCCTTCATTTCCACGACCTCTTCCACCGGCACCAGGATCTCGCCGAACCTGTCCTGCATGCCGGCCCGTTCCACGCGCTCCTTGAGGGCGCGCATGACGCTCTTCTCGAAGCCGGAATAGGCGTGTACCACATACCAATGCATCGCCATCACTCACTCCTGCCCATGAGCAACTGAACCAGCCATGTCAGCGTGCCATCCACGATCCAGAGGAACAGCGCCATGACGATGACGAACAGGATCACAACGCCGGTCATCTGCATGGTTTCCTTGCGGGTTGGCCACACCACCTTGCGCGCCTCGGTGACGGCGTCCTGGCTGAAGGCGAAGAAGCGCCTGCCCGGCTCGGTAAACCAGGCCACGCCCGCGGCCGCGCCGAGTCCGGCCAGCACGGAAACCACCCGCACCACGGTCGGCATGTCGGAAAAAAGATAAAACCCGGCGATGCCGGCCGCGATCAGCAGGCCGGCAGCCAGTAATTTGAAGTTGTCCGCCATTACAGGGGTCGTTTATCCGGCTTTACCCGATGTGAGTTGGTATGGTGGCAGGCCAGGAGGGTCTCGAACCCCCAACCTTCGGTTTTGGAGACCGACGCTCTGCCAATTGAGCTACTGGCCTATTTCCTGTGGGCGCGGGGCCGAAGGCATCCGCCCCCGACCCCGCGCTCGTTTCTCGCTTGTGTCTCTCTACTCGCTCACTCGATGATCTTTGCCACGACGCCGGCGCCGACGGTGCGGCCACCCTCGCGGATGGCGAAGCGCAGGCCTTCTTCCATGGCGATGGGGGCGATCAGCGCCGCCGTGATCGAGACGTTGTCGCCAGGCATCACCATCTCGGTGCCGGCCGGCAGCTCGATGGCGCCGGTCACGTCCGTGGTGCGGAAGTAGAACTGGGGACGGTAGCCGTTGAAGAACGGGGTGTGACGGCCGCCTTCGTCCTTGCTGAGCACGTAGATCTCGGCGGTGAACTTGGTGTGCGGGGTGATGCTGCCGGGCTTGGTTAGAACCTGGCCACGCTCGACGTCTTCTCGCTTGGTGCCGCGCAGCAGGCGCCGATGTTGTCGCCGGCCTGGCCCTGGTCGAGCAGCTTGCGGAACATTTCCACGCCGGTGCAGATGGTCTTGACCGTGGGCTTGATGCCGACGATTTCAATTTCTTCACCAACCTTGATGATGCCGCGTTCGACCCGGCCCGTGACCACCGTGCCGCGACCGGAGATGGAGAAGACGTCTTCGACGGGCATGAGGAAGGGTTTGTCGATGGCGCGCTCGGGCATGGGGATGTAGCTGTCGAGGGCTTCGGCGAGCCGGAAGATGCTGGGTTCGCCAATGTCGCTCTGGTCGCCTTCCAGGGCCTTGAGGGCGGAGCCGATGATGATGGGAGTGTCGTCGCCGGGGAAGTCGTACTTGGACAGGAGTTCGCGCACTTCCATTTCGACCAGCTCGAGGAGCTCGGCGTCGTCGACCATGTCGGCCTTGTTCATGTAGACGATGATGTAGGGCACGCCGACCTGACGGGCGAGCAGGATGTGCTCGCGGGTCTGGGGCATGGGGCCGTCGGCGGCGCTCACCACGAGAATGGCGCCGTCCATCTGGGCGGCGCCGGTGATCATGTTCTTGACGTAGTCGGCGTGGCCCGGGCAGTCAACGTGGGCGTAGTGGCGATGCTCGGTTTCGTATTCGACGTGGGCGGTGTTGATGGTGATGCCCCGGGCCTTCTCTTCAGGCGCGCTGTCAATGTCGGCGTAGCCCTTGACGGTACCGCCGTACTTCTTCGCCAGCGTCATGGTGATCGCTGCGGTCAGCGTCGTCTTGCCATGGTCCACGTGCCCAATCGTCCCAACGTTCACGTGCGGCTTCGTACGCTCGAATTTTTCCTTGGCCATCGTCTATCCCCTAGCAAAAACGGATGAACACAACACCCGGTCAACAATAAAAAACACCGAAATCTGGTGCCCATGGCCCGGATTGAACGGGCGACCTCTCCCTTACCAAGGGAGTGCTCTACCACTGAGCTACATGGGCAGCTATACCCTTAGCACTCTTTACAACACCACTCCGAACCTGGAGCGGGTAGCGGGAATCGAACCCGCGTCATCAGCTTGGAAGGCTGAGGTTCTACCATTGAACTACACCCGCCTGGACTACGCTCCCGAACCCGGGGCCGCTCAATGGCGCGGCTGTCACTTCAAAAAACCGCGCAAAAATCCGCGATGAATCTGGTGGTGGGGGAAGGATTCGAACCTTCGAAGGCAGTGCCGTCAGATTTACAGTCTGATCCCTTTGACCGCTCGGGAACCCCACCGGGAAAGCGCGGCATTATTCCGGCCTTCGCCGCCGTTGTCAATTAAACGTTGAACAGGAAATTCAGCACATCGCCGTCCCTGACCACGTATTCCTTGCCTTCCGAGCGCATCTTTCCCGCCTCCTTGGCCCCCTGCTCACCCTTGCAGGCGATGAAGTCCTCGAAGGCGATGGTCTGGGCGCGAATGAAGCCCCGCTCGAAGTCGGTGTGGATGACCCCGGCGGCCTGGGGCGCGGTATCGCCCTTGTGGATGGTCCAGGCGCGCACTTCCTTCACGCCGGCGGTGAAATAAGTCTGCAGCCCAAGCAAATCGTAACCGACGCGAATCAAGCGGTTCAGACCGGGTTCGTGCAGCCCCATCGACTCCAGGAACTCCATCTTGTCGGCCTCGTCCAGGACCGCGATTTCCGCTTCGATGGCGGCGCAAAGGGCCACCACGGGGGCGCCTTCCGCGTCGGCCAGGGCATGCAGGCGATCCAGATGGGGATTGTTCTCGAAACCATCCTCGGCCACATTGGCCACATACATGGCGGGCTTGATGGTCATCAGGCAAAGGGGGGCCAGCAGGAGCTTCTCCTCGTCCGACAGCTTCAGGCTGCGCGCCGGCCTGGCCTCGTTGAGGTGGGGCAGCAACCTGTCATAGACGGCGGTCAGCTTCTGGGCGTCCTTGTCGCCAGCGCGGGCCTTCTTCACATCCCGGGCATGGGCTTTCTCCACCGTGGCCAGGTCGGCCAGGGCCAGTTCGGTGCCGATCACCTCGATGTCGGAAACGGGATCCACCCTCCCCGCCACGTGCACCACGTTCTCGTCCTCGAAGCAGCGCACCACGTTGACGATGGCGTCGGTCTCCCGGATGTTGGCCAGGAACTGGTTGCCCAGGCCCTCGCCCTTGCTGGCCCCCGCCACCAGTCCGGCGATGTCGACGAATTCGACGATGGCCGGCACCACGCGCTGGGGCTTGACGATCTCCGCGAGCTGCTTCAGGCGAGGATCGGGCACTTCGACGACGCCGACGTTGGGTTCGATGGTGCAGAAGGGATAGTTCTCCGCCGCGATGCCCGCCTTGGTCAGCGCATTGAACAGGGTGGACTTGCCCACGTTGGGCAAGCCGACGATGCCGCATTTGAGGCTCATGATTTTTCCGGTGAGGAGTGAGGGGTGCCCCCGCCAGGCGGGGATGAAAGGGGTAAGGGGGGCTTGGTGTTGGCGCGCTTGACCGCCGTGTTCCAGTCCGCCTTCTCGATCAGGGGCCAGAGATCGAGGGCGCGGTCGAGGGCCGCGTCGATGTCGTCCCGTTCCTCGCGCCGGGGCGGCTTGAGGACATAGTTGACCACTTCGTTGCGATCGCCGGGATGGCCGATGCCGATGCGCAGGCGCCAGTAATCCTGGGTGCCGAGGTGGGCGGTGATGTCTTTCAGGCCGTTGTGGCCACCCAGCCCACCGCCAAATTTAAGGCGCAACTGCCCGGGGGGGATATCCAGTTCGTCGTGAACCACCAGAATCTCGGCGGGGGCGACGCGATGGAAGCGGGCCAGGGCGCCCACCGCCTGGCCGGAACGGTTCATGAAAGTCTGGGGCAGCAACAGCCAGACGGCCTGCTGTCGCCCATGCCCGACCAGACCATGGAAGCGGGATTCGACGGAAAGAGAAACGCCCAGCCGATCGGCCAGGCGCTCGCAGAACCAGAACCCGGCGTTGTGACGGGTGTCGGCATATTCCCGACCCGGATTGCCAAGACCGACGATGAGGCGAATGCGAGCCTGCATCGGATCTCGGCGCTCCGGCGGGGGCGGGACCGGCGGCTATCAGGCCGCCGTCGCCTCGCCGCCCTCGCCCTCGGCTTCGGCGCTGGCGCCGCCACGGGACAGGAGGTTGGCGACACCGTGGTCGTCACCCCGCGCCAGGGCGGTGAGCTCGACGCCGGCGGGCAGCTTGAGATCGGACAGGTGCAGGGACTGGCCAGCCTCCAGATTACCCAGGTCCACCTCGATGAACTCGGGCAGGGCACCGGGCAGGCAACTGACGTCCACCTCGGTCAGGATGTGGTTGACCACGCCGCCGCCCAGCTTCACGCCCGGGGCGATATCGGCGTTGACGAAATGCAGCGGCACCTTCATGTGGATCTTGTGGGTGGCATCCACGCGCTGGAAATCCACGTGCAGCACCAGGGGCTTGTAGGGGTGCATCTGGAAATCGCGCAGCAGCACGGGTTCCTTGGCGCCGTCGAGATTCAGGTTCAGGACGGAGGAATGGAAGGCCTCGTTCTTGAGGGAGAAATAGAGTTCCTTGTGGTCGAAGTCCACGGACTGGGCATCCTTGCCGCCCCCGTAGACGATGCCGGGAACCCGGCCGGCGCGACGCAGGCGGCGGCTCGCTCCGGTGCCCTGCGCTTCGCGCTTGCTTGCATTGATTTCGATGTGCATGACTGACTCCTTGCGGTTGATGAAGGGCCGCCCGCGACCAGGCAACCCGGTTTGGCGAATGCGCTATTCGATGAACAGCGAACTCACGGAATCCTCGTCGCTGATGCGGCGGATGGTTTCGGCCATCAGATTGGCCACGGACAGCTGGCGGATGCGCGGACTGGCCTTGGCGTCATCGCGCAGGGGAATGGTGTCGGTGATCACCAGTTCGTCCAGGGCGGAATTGCTCACCCGCTCCACCGCGCTGCCGGACAGCACGGCATGGGTGCAGTAGGCGATCACGCGCCGGGCGCCGTGCTGCTTGAGGGCGTTGGCGGCCTCGCACAGGGTGTTGGCGGTATCCACCATGTCGTCCATGATCAGGCAGGTGCGGTCCTTCACGTCGCCGATGATGTTCATCACCTTGGCCACGTTGGGCTTGGGCCGGCGCTTGTCGATGATGGCCAGGTCGCACTCCAGGCGCTTGGCCACGGCCCGGGCGCGCACCACGCCGCCCACGTCGGGGGACACCACCATCAGGTTGTCGTAGTTCCGCTTCCAGATGTCGCCCATCAGGATGGGCGTGGAATAGATGTTGTCCACCGGGATATCGAAGAAGCCCTGGATCTGGTCCGAGTGCAGGTCCATGGTCAGGACCCGATTCACGCCCACCACGGTGAGCATGTCGGCCACCACCCGCGCCGTGATCGGCACCCGGGCGGAACGCACGCGGCGGTCCTGGCGGGCATAGCCGAAATAGGGGATGGCGGCGGTGATGCGGCCGGCGGAAGCCCGGCGCAAGGCGTCCACCATCAGCATGATCTCCATCAGGCTGTCATTGGTGGGCTGGCAGGTGGACTGGAGCACGAACACGTCCTTGCCGCGCACGTTCTCCATGATCTCCACGTTCACTTCGCCATCGGAGAAGCGCCCCACCGTCGCCCGGCCGAGGTGGATGTTGAGATGCCGCACCACATCCTCGGCAAGCTTGGGATGGGCGTTGCCGGTGAACACCATCAAGCTGTCATAAGCCATTCTCGACCCCTGCCGCCATTCTCGACCCCTGCCACTCGCGAGTCACTGCGCCTGAAAAAGCCAACCAAAACAAAAAAGCGTGCAGCCTGCGCTGCACGCCCACCGCCCGCCTTGCCCAGGCGGGAACCTATCTGGCTGGGGAGGTAGGGATCGAACCTACGAATGCCGGAATCAAAATCCGGTGCCTTACCACTTGGCGACTCCCCACTATCCGTCCAACCAGCCTCAATCGGCGAACCCGCGCAAGGGGTGCAGATCGACGCCGTCGGCGACGAAACCGTGCATGTGACCGGGCCGCGCCGCGAACACGACTTCCGCCGCGGCGCGATCCGGGTAAGCCGCGAACACGCAGGCGCCCGAACCGGTCATGCGCGCGTCACCCCGTGTTTCCAGCCAATCGAGAACCTCGGCCACCTCGGGATTCAGCGCGCGGGCGACGGGCTGCAAATCATTGTGCCCGAAGCCATCAAAGAGGGCCGCGATTGTGACGGAGGGCGTATTTCGTGTCAATCCCGGATGGGCGAAGATGGCCGGGGTGGAGACATGGACCGATGGCGTCAGAACCACATAGCTGGCCGGCGCCGGCGTCCAGGCGGTGAGGACCTCCCCCACCCCCTCGGCGAAGGCGCTGCGACCGAACACGAACACGGGCACATCCGCGCCCAGGCTCAGGCCCAGCGCCCGCAACTCGGCGCGCGGCAGATGCAGTCGCCACAGGCGGTTGAGCGCCAGCAACACGGTGGCCGCGTCGGAACTGCCGCCGCCGAGCCCCCCGCCCAGGGGCAGGCGCTTGACCAGGCGGATGTCCGCCCCCAGGCGGCAGCCCGCGTGGGCCTGCAACAGCCGGGCGGCGCGCCAGCACAAGTCCTGTTCCGGCGGCACGCCGGGCAAGGGCGACAACAGGCGGATGGCGCCGTCCGGCCGGACATCGATTGCCACGCTGTCGCCGTGATCGAGGAAGCGGAACAGGGTCTGCAGCAGGTGGTAGCCATCCGGCCGGCGTCCCACCACATGCAGGAACAGGTTGAGCTTGGCTGGCGCCGGATACTCGGGCATGGCCATCATTCCGCGTCGTTCCCCGGAACTCGCGCCCGGGCCGTCAGGGCCAGCCGATGAGGGATCCGGGGTCATGGCAACTCCCAGGCGTCCACCACCAGGCGCACGTCCAGATCATCGCCACGCCGGGCCACCAGCTTGCCCGGCAGCACATGGCCGTCGCGGGGCTCGTAACGGCTGAAATCGATGCGCCAGTCATCCTGTTCCAGCACCGCCATCCGCCCCGCCTGGTCCGCCTCGGCGCGATAGGGGGCATCCGGCCGGGGATGGCCCACCACCCACCAGGCCAGGCCCCGCAAGGGCAATTCCAGGCCCAGGGCCTGGCGCACCAGGCTATCGGCGTCGGCGGCGCGATGGGATCGTCCCTTGGCGTCGGTCAGCGACACCCCTTCCTTGTCACTCCGCAATTCCGCGACCCCCTGACCCAGGGGGGTGCTCAACAGGATTTCATCGCCGGCGGCGCCCCGACGCCAGGCCATCCCGCCGGAGAAGGATTCCTCGCCGGCGCGCACGGACACCCGCCCCTCCAGGCGAAAGGCGGCGGGGGCGGGCGACAGGGAGAGTACGGCCGGCGGCGACGGCGCCCGGAAGCCCGGCGACTGGGCGCAACCGGCCAGCAGAAGGAACAGCGCGGCGACGAGGCCGCGCCGGGGGACGCCCATCAGGGCATCAGGCGCGAGGCGACTTCGCGCAGGCTCTCGTTGTCCGGGTGAAGCTGGAGACCGTTGCGCCATACCCGCCGGGCCTCCTCCTTGTCACCCTTCATCCAGAGCGCCTCGCCGAAATGGGCGGCGATTTCCGGATCGGGCCGGACCCCGAAGGCGCGGCGCAGATAATCGACCGCCTCGGCGTAACGCCTGGCCTTGAACATCGCCCAACCCATGCTGTCCAGGATGAAGGGATCCTCCGGTTCCAGCTTGAGGGCCTGCTCCAGCAACTCGATGGCCTCCTTGATGCGGGTCGTCCGGTCCGCCAGGGTATAGCCCAGGGCATTGTAGGCGTGGGCATGGTCCGGCTTGAGCTGGATGAGCCGACGCAGATCCTTTTCCAGCACATCCAGGCGATTGATCTTCTCGGCCGCCATGGCCCGGTCATAGAGCAATTCGGGCGCATCGGGCATTTTCTCCAGGGCCGTGGACAACACGCCGAACACCCCGTCGAAGTTTTTCGCCTCCCGCAGCAACTGGGCCTCGGTCTGGGCCAGCTGGATCCGCTCGGAATCGCTGGATGGCGCCAGCGCGGCCAGCCAGGCCCTGGCTTCCGCGAGCCGGCCCAGCTTGTTCATCACCACCGCCGCGCGCAACTGGGCATCGAACTGCTGCCGCCCCTTGCTCACGGACTGGTACCAGGTCAGGGCTTCCTCGGGCAGATTCCGCGCCTCGGCCAACTGTCCCAGATAAAACCGCACCTGGCCCTCATCCGGATGACCCAGATCCAGGGCCTTGAGGAAGCTCGCCTTGGCGCTGTCCAGGTCGTTGGTCTGCAAAGCCACCAGACCCACGGCGAAATGGGCTTCCGGGTTGTCCGGGTTTTCCCGGGTCATGAACTCGAACTGGGCCCGCGACTCGGTGAACTTGCCGACGCGGGCAAGCTGCCTGGCGTAGGCCAGCCGGACTTCCCGGGCCGCGGGATGGGCCGCCAGATAGTCCTTGAGGAAGGACTCCAGGGCGGCGTCCCCATCCACCCGTTGCAGCACCTGGGCCTTGAACAGGGCCGTGGACTCCCAGTCCGGCTTGAGGCGCAGGGCCTCGTCCAGGGCGGCCAGGGCCTTCTTTCCCTGTCCCGCCTGCCAGGCCGCCTGGCCAACCGCGAAGCGGGCTTCCGGCATGCCCGGGTAAGACGCGGCCAGGTCGGTGACCAGATCGAGCACGGCCTGCCGATCCTTCTGTTTGGCGAGCAGCCCATGCAACTGCATGAACACCTCCCCCTCCTTGCCGGTCTTGATCCAGGCATGGAGATGGGGCTTGGCCTCGCCCAGGCGCCCGCTGCCTACCAGCAGGGAGGCCAGGGTCTGCATCGCCTTGGGAGAACCGGGTTCCAGTTCCCGCCAGAGCCGGGCATTCTTCAGCGCCAGCTGGGTTTGCCGGGCATACAGGGCGACTTCCGTGGCGCGCCGGGCCACCCGCGCGTCGCGGGTGCGCGTCGCCAGGTCGGCATAGGCCTCGGCGGAAAGCTGCAGTTCGCCGCGCTGGCTGGCGATCTCCCCCAGCAGGAACTGGTACAGAACATGGGCCGTCAGCCCCTGGCCCTCGGGCTCCGGGGCGGGCACCACGGAGTGCTCCAGTACCGGCGACTGGGCGCAGGCGGATACGGAGACGGCAAGCAGCGCGTAGCTGAAAAGCTTGGCTTTCATGGTAAAAATCCAATCGAAGTCAGGGCATTATGCTAGCAGCCTGTCAAACTTCCGGCTGTTTGGAAAGATTTTGGCATTCTTGACCGCCGCGCTTCCGATAAGTTGCCCCGCTCCCGCCATGCCCTCGCCAAGGCCGACCCGATCCCATGCCTGAATTGCCCGAAGTGGAAACCGTGCGTCGGGGGCTGGCCCCTTATCTGGAAGGGCGTCGCCTGCTCGGCGCCCGGATCAGGGAGCCGCGCCTGCGCTGGCCCGTCGCCGCCGACCTGGACATGCTGTTGCGCGATCGGCGCGTGGAATGCCTGGATCGGCGCGGCAAATACCTGCTGCTGCGGCTCGACTCGGGCTGCCTGATCTGCCACCTGGGCATGTCGGGCAGCCTGCGGCTGGAGATGGCGACCACCCCGCCCGGAAAGCACGACCACCTCGATCTGTTGCTGGAAAACGGCCGCATCCTGCGTTATCGCGACCCGCGCCGATTCGGCGCCTTCGTCTGGAGCGACAACCCCGAGCGCCATCCCCTGCTCGCCCATCTCGGCGTGGAACCCCTCGCCGCCGAATTCGACGGCGAGCGACTGCGCGCCCTGTGCCGGGGCCGGTCCACGAGCATCAAGGCCTTGCTCATGGATGCCCGGCGACTGGCGGGGGTGGGCAACATCTATGCCAACGAGGCCCTGTTCCATGCCGGCATCTCGCCCCGCCTCGCCGCCGGCAAGCTGTCCCGCCCCCGTTGCGCCAGGCTCGCCGTCGCGATCAGGGACACCCTGACGCGCGCCATAGCCGCCGGCGGCAGCAGCCTGCGGGATTTCGTCGACGCCCGTGGCAACCCGGGCTACTTCCAGCAAACCTATTTCGTCTATGGCCGCGCGGGAGAGAACTGCCGCCAGTGTGGAAGCGTGATCCGCCAGATCCGGCAGAACGCGCGCTCCAGCTTCTACTGCCCGAACTGCCAGAAGGCGTGATCGGCCGAAATCCCTTGCGGACACTGGGGGCACGCTTCATTTGTGCTACATTGCCGCCAACAAAATCACACCGGACATGGCATCCGCTGGAGGAAGACAGATGACCACCGCTTCGTTCGTCAACGACTTCGAGGCCTACAGCCAGTGGCGACAGGAGTTGTCCCGCCGCATCGTGGCCTACCGCCAATGGCTGGGCCGCGAGAACCTCAACGATTCGCAACGGGACCTGCGCCTCCAGCAACTGGTCGACCGCCTGGCCGAGGACAAGCTCCACGTGGCGTTCATCGCCGAGTTCTCCCGCGGCAAGTCCGAACTCATCAACGCCATCTTCCTGTCCGACCTGAAGCAGCGCCTGCTGCCCTCCACCGCCGGCCGCACCACCATGTGCCCGACGGAACTACTGTACGACCCCGCCAAGCCGCCGATGATCCAGTTGCTGCCCATCGAGACCCGCGGCACCAACGCCACCATCTCGGAATACAAGACCTACCCGGACGAATGGAACCAGGTCGCCATGGACGCCGCCTCGCCGGACAGCGTGGCCCAGGCCATGCAGGAAGTCTGCCGGGTCAAGTCCGTGCCCGTGGAAGAAGCCAGCCGCTTCGGCCTCTACAACCCGAACGACCCGGAATCCGGCCTCGGCGTGAACGAGGATGGCACGGTCAGCATTCCCGCCTGGCGCCACGCCATCATCAATTTCCCCCACCCGTTCCTGGAAAAGGGCCTGGTGGTCTACGACACGCCGGGCCTCAATGCCATCGGCGTGGAACCGGAACTGACCTTCAACCTGTTGCCCAACGCCCATGCCGTGCTGTTCGTGCTGTCCGCCGATACCGGCGTGACCAAGTCCGACATCGACGTCTGGCGCAACCACATCTACTCCCGGGGCAACAACCGGGGCCGCCTGGTGGCCCTGAACAAGATCGACGGGCTGTGGGACGAACTCAAGACCGAGGCCCAGATCCAGGCCGAATTGCAGGGCCAGGTCCGCTCCTGCGCCGAATTGCTCGGCGTCGAGCCCGAGCAGATCTACCCGGTTTCCGCCCAGAAAGGCCTGTTGGCCAAGATCAACGGCGACCAGGCATTGCTCGAGCGCAGCCGTCTGGCCGCCCTGGAAACGGCCCTGTCCGAGGAACTGATTTCCTCCAAGCAGGCCATCGTGCGCGACCAGACCGAAGCGGAACTCGGCGACCTCATGGACAACTGCGTCGCCCTGCTGGACGCCCGCCGGCGCGGCATCGAGGAACAACTCGGCGAACTGAAGGGCCTGCAAGGAAAAAACCAGGACGTGGTGGAACACATCATGTCCAGGATCTCCGGCGACAAGGACGCCTTCGAGCGCGGCCTGCAGCAATTCCAGGCCCTGCGCTCCGTGTATTCCCAGCAGAGCATCAAGCTCTTTTCCCAGATCGGCATGGACGTGCTGCGCAACGAGGTCAAGGCGGCCCGGGAAGGCATGGTGGAAAGCCGCTTCACCAAGGGCATCCGGGATGCCATGAGCGGCTTCTTCAGTGGCGTGGACGAGCGACTCGAGGCCGCCAACGGACAGATCGAGGAAATCAACAAGATGATGGAGGCCATGTACCGCAAGCTCAATCAGGAGCATGGCATCAACCTGATCGCCATCCCGCCCTTCTCCATGCTGCGCTACCGCAAGGAAATGCAGCGCCTGGAGGAGGCCTACGACCAGCAGTTCAACACCTTCTACACCTTCCTCACCACCGAGCAGTACACCCTCACCACGCGTTTCTTCGAGACCCTGGCCAGTCGGGTGGTGCAGGTTTTCGAGATCCTGAACAAGGATGTGGAAAACTGGCTGAAGGCGGTCATGTCCCCCATGGAAGGCCAGGTCCGGGAACACCAGATGCAGTTGCGCCGCCGCCTGGAAAGCGTCAAGCGCATCCACAAGGCCGCCGATACCCTGGACGACCGGATCGGCGAACTGGACCAGATGCATGCCGAGGTCATGCGCCAGGTCGGCGAACTCGATACGCTCACCTCGGGCATCCGCGACGCCCTGGCCGCCGTCGATCACAAGCCGGCCCGGCTCGCGGCCTGATCCGGACCGGCGCCCGCATTGAAAATGCCCGGCATACGGGCAACGCAATAAAGACCTCTGCTGCCCGCCCTCGGCGATGACGATGTCCGCGCTTCTTGCGGGCATCGTCATGACGGACCCGGTGAAGCCGAAGCAATGGGCCAGCACCGCCTTATCAGATACAAGCAATGCGGCCAAAAATGAAAAACGCCCCAGCGACGGGATCGGCATGGCCTTGCCAGGTTCCACGCCCTTGACGCCGATATTGGATTTCAGCGGCACGTCATACAGGTGGGACGTGATGTCGTTCATCCAGTAGTTCTTGCCGTCCTTGCCATCCATGCCCTTGCCCATGCCGGCGCCGGTCTGCATGGTCTTGGTGTCGTGGCAATTGGAGCAAGTGATCTTGTCCGGTGCCACGTTGCACTTGGTCTTCTCCATCACGTGCTTGCCCATGTCGGTACGGTTCGTGTGGCAGGTGGTGCAGGCCGCGGGCGAGTGGGCATCCGCCTTCATCTGGTGCGCGAACTTGGCCTTGCCATGGGGGTTGTGACAGTCGGAACAGGCCACCAGGTGGTTGCCGTTGCGGTGCTTGGACGACTTGATGAAGTCGGTGTACTGCTGGTGGTGGGACTTGGAATGCAGTCCGTCCGCCCAGTAGTCCTTCACGGGGTCCGCATCCGGCCGGGTGGTGTACTGGCTCAGGAAGGTGTTGCGGCTGGTGCCGGGCAACATCATCTTGTTGTCGGCGTTGACCGGCTGGTCGTTCTTCAGGTTGCCCTGGGGCCGGCTGTGGCACTGGCCGCAGATCATCGATTCGCGTTCCGCCGCAAGCTTGTCGGGGCTGACGATGCTGGCGGATTTGAAGCCCTTCTTCGCCTTTACGTGGGCCGAACCGGGGCCGTGGCAGGTTTCGCAGCCCATGTTGATCTCGTTGGGTTTGCCGTCGCCGTCGATGTCCATCTCGCCATCCGGGTCGTTGGCCGAGCCGGCGACATAATCACCCGCCGCGGTCTTGGTCAGCGTGTAGCCGTTGTAGTGGCAGGACGCGCATTCCTTGTCGAAGGATTTGGCCTGGGACGGGTTCGCCAGTTTTTTAGTCTCCTCATTGAACAGCCAGTCGGCGTGGTAGTCGCGCCAGGGCTTGCGGCCGCGGTCGCCGAAGCTGTTATCGCCCTTCTGATTGAACTGCACGAAGGGGAACAGGTTGGGGCCGACGCGATACAGGTAACGCTGCTTGTAAACGCCACCGCCGTAGGCCAGTTCCACCGGATAGACGCGCGCCGGGTCGGCGGCATCCTTGGCATTCTCGGTACGGAACTTGAGCTTGCCGTCGGCATCCTTGAAGAACGTGGCGGTGAAGCTCACGCTGGCCGGGTCGGCCGGTTCCTTGTCGCTGATCTGGTATTTGTCGAAGCCGCGGGTTTTGTCGTAGCCGTGGAACCAGAACTTGGTGCCGGCCATGAGCTTGGTCAGGCCCAGGTTGAAATCCGGGAAGCGGGAGTAGTCCTGCAATTTGCTGGGTTTGCCGATGACCTGGATGCCGAGGCGGTGCAGGGTGCCCTTGAAGGCTTCATGCTCCTCGTGGCAGTCCAGGCACTTGCCGGTGCCGACATAGGTGGCGCCGGCTGGCACGTTGCCGGAGACCTGGATCTTCACCGGTACCGCGGCCAGTTCGGCGGTGGTCAAGGATTTGCGCGACTTGCTGCCACCGGGCAGGTAGGTGGCATCGGCGGGTTCCACGTAAAGGAAATATTTGCCGCCGGGAACGTCGGCGACGCTGAATTCACCGTTGGCCCCGCTCTTGGCCTTCATGTAGCGGTCCCGGTTGGCGGCCAGGTTGTCTTCCAGGGGCTCGTCGTTCTTGGCATCCTTCTTGATCTCGATGGGCGTCTTGCCCATGGCCGCCACATCGGCGGCGGGGATCAGCCAGACGGTGGCGTTGGCCACCTTGTGCCCATCCCTGTCCTCGATCGTCCCCTTCACCGTGGCATCGGCCATCTTGGCCGACGGCTGGGTGCAGCCATAGATCAAGAGCGCGCCACTCAAGGCCAGCAGGGCCCCTATCCAAGTCTTTCTCATGAGTTTCTCCTCTTTGTTGAAAAGCCGGCTGTCCTCGGGAGGACATCGGACGGACTGCGGGTCCGCGGATCATCAGGAACCGAAGCGGCGACTCAAGATAATCGCGAACACCCCGTCCCCTCCGCGTGGCGAACATAAAAGTTATCTTCGATCATAATTGCCGAGTGATTTAGTAAGGAATTATTCAGGCTGGAGCGCCCTTGTGGCCGAATTCAGCCCTTCCAGACGCGCGACGGCCAATACCCGGATAAGGCGGCCCTTGACCTCGATGCATCCATCCTCCGCCATCTGACGCAGCACACGGGAAAAGGTCTCCTGGGTCAGGTTGAGCTTGGTGGCCACTTCCCGTTTGGTGGTGGGGAGGAGAACGTCGTAGTGGTGGCCAGCATCGGCCGGCCGGCGTTGCCAGAGATAACAGGCGACGCGTTGCTGCGCGGACTTGGGTGTGCAGCTTTCCAGGTTGCGCATCATGTCCTTCACCCGATGCGACAGGGCATCCATCAAACGGCCGGCCAGGACGCAGTCCACGCGCGCGCGGCGCATGAGGGCCTGGCGGTCGATGATCAGCAGGTGGCTGTCCTTGTTGGCCACCGCATCCGCCAGATGCGCCTCGCCCAGCCAGAGAGACGCCACGCCGAAGCTTTCGCCGCGCTCCACCAGGGCGACCACTTTTTCGCCGGTATTGGGCTGGGGCAGGAACACCTTGATCTGGCCGCTCACGACGATGTGCAAGGTATCGGCGGGCATGCCCTTGTGAAATATCGGTTCGTCGCGGCGAAACGCCATCTGCCGGGCGCCCGCCGCGAGTTGATCCAGCGTTTCCGTTTCCAGCCCATGGAAATAATCCAGGCGGTTGATGATTTCGCTGATTCGGGTGTGTGTAAGCGGAATGGCATTCATGGCGGGTTTCCGGTGCGAACCAGCCCATGCAACAACCGTGCCATGGATATATCCCGATGTATTTAAATGGTATTTTGAATACGCTTGTCTTCTCTTGGAGGGCGTGGTCACGCATGCGTAACACAGGTTTGGGCTTAGGCAATCAACCCGATGAATGGGTTACATGCAAGTAACCCATTGGCCCCGCCACAGATCACGACGTTACAATCTCGTAACAATCTTGTGGCATCAACCGAGGGAACCGGATGGAGCGACGTGAATTCATTGCCCTGGGCGCGCTGCTGTTTTCGCCATTGGCCCACGCCGATCCGCAGCCCCTGCGCATCGGCCTGACGCCGACCCTGCTGCATGAACGCCATGCCCTGCTGGCCCGATGGAAGGCCTACCTGGAGCCGCGCCTGGGCGTCCCGGTGAGTTTCGTCCTGCGCGACAGCTACAGCGACACCATGGATCTGATCAAGCAGCGGCGTCTGGACGTGGCCTGGCTTTCCGACTATCCCTACGTGCTGATGAAGCCCCACGTGCGCTTGCTGGTCACGCCCTTGAAAGACGGACGGCCGTATTACCGCTCCTACCTGATCGTGCCCGCCCGCGACAAGCGCACCCGCTCCCTCGCCGATCTGGAGGGCAAGATCTTCGCCTATGCCGATCCCTATTCCCATACCGGCTATCTTTTTCCGCGCCATGAGTTGGCGGCACTGGGGAAATCGCCGAAATCCTTCTTCGGGCGCACCTTCTTCACCTGGTCCCACCGCAAGGCCATCGAAGCGGTGGCCCAGCATCTGGCCGATGGCGCGGCGGTGGAAAGCTATGTCTGGGACGCGCTGGCGCGTGAGGAGCCCCGCGTTACCGGAGGGACTCGCATCGTCAGCCGTTCCCGCGAATTCGGTTTCCCGCCCCTCGTCACCCTGAAGGCGTTTCCGGAAAAGACCTTCCAGAGCCTGCGCCGGGTACTGATGGAAATGGAACGGGACGTGCAAGGCCGGGAGATTCTGGCCGATCTGCACATCAACGGTTTCATTCCGGCAAAACCGGACTTGTATGCCGAGGTGGAGTCCATGGCGCGCCAGGCGGGCAGGCAGGATGATGGCGCGGGTATTTGATCTCAGCTTCCGCTACAAGATCCCCCTGTGGGGGAGTGTCCTCATCGCCGTCGTCGCCCTGACGTTGACCCTCTCCTTCATGCTCCAGGCCCATGACGACCTGAAGCGGGACATGCTGGCCAATTCCGACAATCTCGGCCGCGTCCTGGTCAAGACCTTGTACGCGCCCATGCTGCACGACGACGTCTGGCGCGCCTACGAAATCGTCAAGGCGCCCTTTTCGGCGGGCTCACCGCCCGGCTCGTTTCGCGCCGAGGGACTGATCCTGCTGGATGCCAGGCATGAGGTTTTCGTGTCCAGCCAGCCGGATAGCTGGCCGATGCGAACGCCGATGGCCCGCTTAGGCCAGGCCTACGCGCGGTTGGACGAAAAGCTGCGCGCGGCGCCGAAAACCATGGCCATCTCGACGGAAGACGAGGGGGTCATCCTGCTCGCCCTGCCCATGATTTCGGATGATGTCGACATCGGCCATCTGGTGCTGGTGCACCCGGCGGGCTTCTACTGGCCACGCTTCCGGGAACTGGCCTGGCGCGCCCTGCTCATCACCGGGCTGGTGCTGTCCGTGCTGCTGCCCATCAACTGGTACTGGGGCCGGCGCATGGCCGTCCCGGTCGAGCGCCTTGCGGAGCGCATGGACGAATTGGGCAAGCTCGATCCGGAGAGTTCGCCCAGCGACGACTATCCCTATCGCGACGAGCTGGGCCGCCTGTTCCAGGCCTACAACCGCATGCACGCGGAGATGGCGGAAAAAGCCACCCTGGAACAGCGCATGGTGAAAGCCGACCGCCTGGCCGCCCTGGGCCGCCTGGCCGCCGGCATCGCCCACGAGATCAACAACCCCCTGGGCGGGCTGATGACCTCCCTGGACACCGTCAAGCTTCACGCCGCGCCCGACCCCGTGCTGGACCGCTTCCTGCCCTACCTGGAGCGCGGCCTGGCCCAGATCCGCGACATCGTCGCGGCGCTGCTGGTGGAAACCAAGGCCAGGAGCCGCCCCCTCGCCGCCCAGGACATCGACGACGTGCGCACCCTGCTGGCCCAGGAGGCGAAAAAGCGCGATGTGGAGTGGACCTGGGACAACCGGGCGGGAGATGCCAGCGGACTGCCCGCGACCCTGGTGCGCCAGGTGCTCATCAATCTGGTGCTCAATGCGCTCCAGGCCGCGGGCGTGGGCGGCCATGTCCTCGTGCGGTGCGTCGGTTCTGAGGCCGGGCTGAAGCTGGAAATCGAAAACGATGGCGCCGTCATCCCGGACGAATTGATGAAAAACCTGTTCGAGCCCTTCACCGGCCTGAACGAGGAGGGTCATGGCCTGGGCCTCTGGGTGACCCATCAGATCGTCGAGCAACTGGGCGGCGGCATCCACGTGGAAAGCCGCGACGGCCGCACCCGTTTCAGCGTCGAATTACCCAAGGGGGACTGCGCATGGCAGCCAAGCGCCTCTGTCTGATCGAGGACGACGAAATCATGGGCGGGCCCCTGGCCCTGCGCCTCGAACTGGAAGGCTACGCCTGCGACTGGTTCAAGTCGGGCCGCGGCGCCCTGGCCGCCTTGCGCAAGACGCCCTACGACATGGTGGTGAGCGACATCCTCCTGCCCCACATCAGCGGAGAGACCCTCTACACCACCTTGCTGGACGAGGGCGCGAACCTGCCCCCGTTCATCTTCATGACCGGCCATGGCACGGTCGATCAGGCCGTGCGGCTGATGAAGCTGGGCGCGGTGGATTACCTGGCCAAGCCCTTCGAGCCGGAACTGCTGCTGGCGAAACTGAGAGCCCTGGAAGCGCATCGGGAAACCGATGCCGACCCGGACCATTCCCTGGGCATCTCGCCGGCCATGCGCGGGATCGAGGAACTGCTGCATCGCCTGGCCGCGAGCGACACCTCCGTGCTCATCACCGGTGAATCGGGGGTCGGCAAGGAAGTGGTCGCGCTGCGGCTGCACACCCTCAGCCATCGCGACGCCCGGGCCTTCGTGGCGATCAATTGCGGCGCCATGCCGGAAGCCCTGATGGAAGCCGAACTGTTCGGCTATGAAAAAGGCGCCTATACCGGCGCCGCGAACGCCAAACCGGGGCTGCTGGAACAAGCCGATGGCGGCACCCTGTTCCTCGACGAAATCGGCGACATGCCCGCCGCCATGCAGATCAAGCTGCTGCGCGCCCTGCAGACCCGCCGGATTCGCCGGCTGGGCGGCGCCGCCGACATCCCGGTCGGTTTCCGGCTGATGGCGGCCACCCACGAGGATCTCAAGGTGAAGGTGGAACGCGGCCTATTCCGGGAAGACCTGTATTTCCGCATCCACGTCATCCAGGTCCGGGTGCCGCCCCTGCGCGAGCGGCACGAGGACATCCTGTGGCTGGCGCGCCACTACCTGGCCCGGTCGGCCGGCCCCAACGAGCCGCCACACATGCTCTCCCCCGCCGCCGAACGCCTGCTGTTGACCCACCCCTGGCCGGGAAATGTGCGTCAACTGCTGCATGTCATGGAACGCGCCCGGATTCTCGCGCGGCAGCCGGTCATTCCCCCCGAACTCCTGTTCGAGGAAACCACGTCCGTCGCCGGCGACACGCCCGATCTGGCCCTGGGCGACTGGCTCGCCCATCAGGAACGCGACTACATCCTGCGGGCGCTGGAAGCCAACGAATGGCGCGTGCAGGACACCGCCAGGTTGTTGAATATCAGCCGCAAAACCCTCTGGGAAAAAATGAAGCGCCTGGAAATACAGCGGCAAGAGGGGTAAGCCGTTTCACCACTCGTCATGGCCGGAAGAACGATCATTTCTCGCCGGTGAGCTTCTGGTACTTGGCGAAGAGCTGATCCTTGTCCTCCACATAATTCGGGTTCACCGGGATGCAATCCACCGGGCAGACTTCCCGGCACTGGGGTGTATCGAAATGGCCCACGCATTCGGTGCACTTGTTGGGATCGATGATGTAGATATCCTCACCCTGGGTGATGGCCCCGTTGGGGCATTCCGGTTCGCACACATCGCAATTGATGCATTCGTCTGTGATCATCAGAGCCATGGTTATTTTCCTTTTCAGTCATGTTGAGCAAATCGGTCCGCCAGGCGCGCGGCCACCAGCGGATGCACGAAAGGACTCGCGTCTCCGCCCAAGCGCGCCAGCTCGCGCACCATGCTGGCGGAAACGAACATGTGTTGTTCCGCCGGCGTGAGAAAAACCGTCTCCAGCGTGGGATCCAGGCGGCGGTTCATGCCCGCCAGCTGGAACTCGTACTCGAAATCCGACACCGCCCGCAACCCGCGCAGCACCATGTTGGCGCCCTGGGAGCGAACGAAGTCCACCAGCAGCCCGGAGAAGGGCACCACCCGCACCCCGGGCAAGCCGCCCAGCACGCAACGGGCAATCTCCACCCGCTCCTCGAGCGTGAAACAGGGCTGCTTGGGGGCGTTGGTCGCCACCCCCACCACCACCTCGTCGAACAGGTTGAGGGCACGGCGCACGATATCCTCGTGTCCCCGGGTCAGCGGATCGAAGGTTCCCGGATAGACGATCACGCGGTGCAAACTGGCTCCAGCAGGCAGAAGTGGGAAAGACCGGCCCGGCCCTGGCGCAGGATTTCGTAGCCTGTCGCGACAAGCGGCGCGGGAGATTCGGCGTAGATTTTACCGCCGGGATTGAGCCGTGTCGCCGCGCGTTGCAGGGCGGGCATCAGCGAATCCCCGTCGAATGGCGGGTCGAGCAGGATCAGATCGAAGTTTTCGCCAGCGCCGGCCAGGAACGCCAGGGCATCCATTTGCCGGACCTCCACGCTGGTGGCGCCCAGCGCCCGGGCCTGGGCGCGCAGGCCGGCAACGGCCCGGCCGTCCCGTTCCAGCATCAGTACCCGCCGCGCGCCCCGGGACGCCGCCTCGAAGCCCAGGGCGCCGCTGCCGGCGAAGGCGTCCAGGCAAGCCCATCCCGCCAGGTCCTGGCCGAGCCAGTTGAACAGGGTTTCCCGCACCCGGTCCGGCGTGGGGCGCAGGCCGGGCTGATCGGGAAAGCGCAGGATCCGGCGGCGGAATTCGCCGCCGATGATGCGCACCGAGTTACTTTGCCGGGCTTTCAAGCTGCCCGCCGACGATCACGGTCATCATGGCCTCCGGCCGCACCCGCGCGCGAAAGGCGCGCAGGATGTCGTCGCGGGTCACCGCGTCCACCTTGGCCGAGTAGGTATCCAGCCAGTCCAGGGGCAGGCGGTAGAAGCCGATCACGGCCAGGTACTCGAGAATCTTCTTGTTGCTGTCGATGCGCAGGGGGAAGCCGCCGATCAGGTTGTTCCTGGCCTGGGCCAGTTCCGCTTCGCTGGGGCCTTCCTCCAGAAAGCGGGCCAGTTCCGCCCGGGCCGTGTCCACGGCTTCCCGGGTGGCGTCGCGCCGGGTCTGCAGGCCAATCTGGAACGGCCCCATCTGTTCCATGGGCATGAAGTAGCTGTAGACGCTGTAGGCCAGACCCTTCTTCTGGCGGATGGATTCGGTGAGACGGGAATCGAAACCGCCGCCACCCAGGACGTAGTTGCCCACGTACAGGGCGAAGTAGTCCGGATCCTCCCGCTTCAGGCCCGGCAGGCCCATGAACAGGTGGCTCTGGGTGGCGTGATGGGGGATGACCCTCTCCATGCCCTGGTCCGCCGGGCTGACCGGGGGAATGGGTGGCGGCGCCTCGCCGGGCGGCAGGCCGGCGGCCAGCTCGGCCGCCAGCTGTTCCGCTTCCTGACGGGAAATGTCACCCATCAGGGCCACCACCATGTTCTTCGCCCGGTAATGGTCGCGATGGAATGCGACCAGATCGTCCCGGCTCAGGCCGCGCACGCTGTCCACCTCGCCGCTTTCGTCCAGGGCATAGGGATGATCCCCGTACAGCGCCGTCTGGAAGGCCTTGGCGCCGATGGTTTCCGGCTTGGTGGCGGCCTCCTCCAGGCCGGCGATGACCCGGGCTTTTTCCCGTTCCAGGATGGCCGCATCGAAGCGGGGCGCGGAAAGAATGGCGCCGAGCAGGGACAGGGCCTGGCCCCGCTCCGCCTTGCCGGACAGGGTACGCAGCGAAAAGCCGGCCCGGTCCGCGTCCAGCCGGCCCGACATCACGGCACCCACATCCGCCAGTTTCTCGGCGATGTCCCGTTCGGAATAGTCGCCCGCGCCCAGCCCCATGACATGGCGGGTCAGGTTGGCCAGGCCGGATTTCTGTCTGCTGTCCCGGGCGCCGCCGGCGGAGAAATCCACGCTCACGTCCAGCATGGGCAGGTCGTGGTTCTCGACGAAATAGACCCGGGCGCCCTGGGGCGTGGTCCAGTGCTGGATGTTGAGGCCGGCCCAGACCGCGGGCGAAACCAGCAAGGCGAATAACAGCGCGAACAGCGTCTTAGCGGACATGGCCGGCTCCCATCGGATTACGCGCCATCTCCGGCTTGCCTTCCGGCATGGGCTGCGGGTCCAGCACCGCCACGGTGAGCCGGTCATCCACCAGGTACTTGGCCGCGACGGCCTTGACCTGATCGGCGGTCACCGCCTTGAGCTTGGCGTAGCGGGTATCCCGCGCCTTGTAGTCCAGCCCGGCCGTGGTCCATTCGCCGATCTGCATGGCCTGGTAGAACAGGGAATCCTGCTGGAACACCTGGCCGGCCAGCACCTGGGCCTTGACCCGGTTGAGCTCGGTTTCGCTCACGCCGTCCTTCACCAGACGGGCAATCTCGGCCTTGAGGGCGGCTTCCACCGTGGCCACGCTCTGGCCCTCCGCCGGCGTCGCATCGGCGACGAACATGGCCGGCCCCCGGGAAATGCCGTCATAGCCGGCGCCCGCATCGGTGGCCAGGCGCTTTTCCCGCACCAGGGACTGGTTCAGCCGGGCGGAGGCATGGCCGTCCAGCACTCCGGCCAGGATTTCCAGGGCATAGGGTTCCCAATCCGCCTGGGGATCGGCCAGGCGGGGCGCCTGCCAGGCCAGGGCCACCACCGGCTGCTTGGCGGGGGCCTTCACCGTCACCTGCTTCATGCCGATCTGCTCCGGCTCCCGCTGGGGCTTGCGCTCCGCCACGGGGCGGGCGGGAATGGGGCCGAAATACTGCTTGGCCCAGGCCATGACCTGGGCCGGGTCCACGTCGCCGGCCACCACCAGGGTGGCGTTGTTGGGGGTGTACCAGCGCTCGTACCAATGGCGCGCGTCGTCCACGGTCATGCTCTTCAGGTCGTCCATCCAGCCGATCACCGGATGGCGGTAGGGATGGGTCTGGAAAACCGTGGCCATGAGCGCCTCGTAGAGCTTGGCCTGGGCGCTGTCCTCGGTGCGCATGCGCCGCTCTTCCATGACCACGTTGATTTCCTTGGCGAATTCCTCCGGGGCCAGGACCAGGTTGGCCATGCGGTCGGCTTCCAGTTTCAGCGCCAACTCCAGCCGGTCTTTCCGCAGGGTCTGGAAATAGGCCGTGTGGTCCCGGGAGGTGAAGGCGTTCTCCCGGCCGCCGGCGGCGGCGATACGTTTGGAAAACTCGCCGGCCGGAACTTCCTTGGTGCCCTTGAACATCATGTGCTCCAGCACATGGGCCACGCCGGTGGCGCCATAGCTCTCGTCCATGCTGCCGGCCCGGTACCAGACCTGGGACACCGCCACCGGCGCGCGCCGGTCGGTCTTGACGATGACCCTCATGCCGTTGGGCAGGGTCTGTTCGACGATTTCGGCCCGGACCGGCAGGGCGAACGCCGCCGTCAATCCGAGTAAAGCCAGGAGTCGCTTCATGGTGGGAGGAGGAAACATGGGGGAAAGGGGTCGCATGATAGAATTTCCGGGCTAATAACGCAGCCTGTGACTGACCCCTCCCGTGTTTGGTTTCTTCAAGTCCGGTAAACCCGACTCCCCCTCCGTGCCCGCCGATCAAGGCGTTCCGGAAACCGCCGCCCTGGCCGAGGCGCCCAAGCCGTCCTGGGCGCAACGCCTGAAACAGGGCCTGGCCCGCACCCGCACGGCCTTCACCGGCCAGATCGCCGGCCTGTTCGGCGCCGGCGCCAAGATCGACGAGGCCCTGTTCGAGGACCTGGAAACCGTGCTGCTCACCGCCGACGTGGGCGTGGACGCCACCCAGCATCTGATCCAGCGCCTGCGCGACCGGGTGAAGCGGGACAAGCTCACCGAAGCGGAACAGCTCAAGGGCGCCCTCAAGGAGGAACTCGCCGCCCTCCTCGCGCCCCTGGAAAAACCCCTGGATACCACCACGGCCAAGCCTTTCGTCATCATGCTGGCGGGCGTCAACGGCGCCGGCAAGACCACCACCATCGGCAAGCTGGCCCGGCGCTTCCAGGCGGAAGGCAAGAGCGTGCTGCTGGCCGCCGGCGACACCTTCCGCGCCGCCGCCCGGGAACAGTTGACCGAGTGGGGCAATCGCAACCAGGTGGAAGTCATCCAGTCCCAGGCCGGCGATCCGGCCGCCGTGATCTTCGACGCCCTGCATTCCGCCAAGGCGCGCGGCATCGACATCGTCCTGGCCGACACCGCCGGGCGACTGCCCACCCAGTTGCATCTCATGGACGAGATCCGCAAGGTCAAGCGCGTCCTGCAGAAGGCCGATCCCGGCGCGCCCCACGAAGTCCTGCTGGTGCTGGACGCCAATATTGGCCAGAACGCTCTGATGCAGGTGAAAGCCTTCGACGAAGCCTTAGGGCTAACCGGCCTGGTGATGACCAAGCTGGACGGCACCGCCAAGGGCGGCGTCATCGCGGCATTGGCGAATAAGCAGCCGGTGCCGGTGCGCTTCATCGGCGTCGGCGAAAGCATCGAGGACTTGCAGCCCTTCAAGGTGGACGAGTTCGTGGACGCCCTGTTTTCATGATCGAGCTGTCCGGCGTCACCAAGCGCTATCCGGGCGGGCATGAAGCCCTGTCCGATGTCAGCCTGACCATCGAGCAAGGCGAACTGGTGTTCCTCACCGGCCATTCCGGCGCGGGCAAGAGCACCCTGCTCAAGCTGGTCGCCGCCATCGAGCGCCCCACCGTGGGCCACGTCATCGTCAACAGCCAGAACGTGGGCCGCATGAAGCGCCCCGCCCTGCCCTTCTTCCGGCGCAACATCGGTCTCATCTTCCAGGACCACAAGCTGCTCTACGACCGCAACGTGTTCGACAACGTGCTGCTGCCCCTGCACATCCAGGGCCTGACCGGCAACGACGCCGCCAAGCGGGTGCGCGCCGCCCTGGACAAGGTGGGCCTGCTGAAGAAGGAGAAGGCCCGCCCCATCACCCTCTCCGGCGGCGAACAGCAGCGCCTGTGCATCGCCCGCGCCATCGTCAGCCGCCCCGCCCTGGTGCTGGCGGACGAACCCACCGCCAACCTGGACGACGCCTACGCCAAGGACATCATGGACATGTTCCGGGCCTTCAACGAGGTGGGCGTCACCCTGCTCATCTCCACCCACGACCAGGACCTGATCCGGCGCTACGGCGGACGCAACGTGCAACTTGCCTACGGGAAGCTGGTATGAGGGCCTGGCTCACCCACCATCTGCACAGTCTCAAGATCGCCGCCCAGCGTTTTTTCGACGCCCCCGTGGCCAGCCTCTTCACCATCCTGGTGATCGGTGTCGCCGTGGCCATGCCGACTGGCCTGTATCTGCTGCTGTCCAATCTGGATCGTGCCGCCGGCGACATCAAGCCCCAGGCGGAAATCACCGTCTTTCTAAAAACCGAACTGGGAGAAGCCCAAGGCAAAGCCCTGGCCAACACCCTGGCAAGCCAGGCCGATATCGCCTCCGTGCGCTTCGTCAGCAAAAGCGAAGGCATCGAGAAGCTGGAATCCGCCGGCCTGTCGGACATCGCCGCCGGCCTGCCGGACAATCCCCTGCCCCATGCCCTGGTGGTCACGCCGAAAGACACCACCCCACCCGCCCTGGAAGCCCTGGGGTCCCGCCTCCGGCAGGCGCCGGAAGCCGAACGTGTCTTGATGGACACCGACTGGATCAAGCGTCTGGCCGCGCTCATGGGCCTGGGTCGCGACCTGGTATTCATGCTTTCCATCATGCTGGGCCTGGCCCTGGCCGCCATCACCGCCAACACCATCCGCCTGCAGATCTATGCCCAGCGCGACGAGATCGAGGTCGCCCGGCTCATCGGCGCCACCGACCGCTTCATCCGCCGGCCCTTCCTCTATTTCGGCGGCATCCAGGGGACTCGCCGGCGGCCTGACCGGCGGCGCCCTGGTCGGCGTCGGCGCCCATCTGGAAGCCAGCGTCGAGCGTGTGGCGTCCGCCTATGGCGCCCAGTTCGTGCTGGGCGGCCTGTCCGGCGTCGACCTCATGCTGCTGCTGGGCCTGAGCGCCACTCTCGGCTGGCTCGGCGCCTATTTCGCCGTCGGCCAGGCCTTGCGGCAAGTGGAAAGCACCTGACGCAATCCAGTTCAAGTAGGGTGCAATAGGCGTCAGCCGTATTGCACCGGATGAGAAAAAATACGGCGCAATGCCCTTCGGTTATTGAGGGCCTTGGCCTGGCCCAGGGTCTCGGCGCCGTAGAGGCTTTCCAGGGCACCACTGTATCGGTCGCTGTCATCCAGCTTCAGCAGGCATTCGACGCAGCGGTAAACGCGGCGGCGGTCGGGGTTGATCTGCTCGAAATGGCGCACCCATTCGCAGCCTTCCGCGATGGCTTCCTCGTCGCCGATGGCCAGGGCCAGGAGGGTTTTCAGCTCGCCGACGCGCAGGTCTTTCCAGAACGGATCGTCGCCGGGCGCCAGGCCGATCAGGGCGGCGACCAGGCGTTCGTCGGCCGGCCGCTTTCATTGAGGGTTTCGAGCAGATCGGCGCATTCGTCGTCGTCGAGGTCAGGCAGGTACAGGATGGCTTCGCGGATGTTGTTGGCGACGCTGTTGTTCTCCCATTCAGGTCGTCGACGGGGTGGATCTCCGACATGCCGGGCACCGAGATGCGGCAGGCATAGACGCCGAGGTGGTCGAAATCGGCGATGTAGATGTCGTGGCCCAGGGCATGGATGGCGTCCACCGACCGGGCGTATCCTCGGCCGTGGTGGGGTGAAGTTCCAGTCGTGGAATTCGAAATCCGGCTTCGCGCGAGAGAAGTTCGGACTCACGATGCCGCTGGAATCGACGAAGTGGATTTCGATGTTGGGGGCGCTGGCGGTTTCCTCCCGGTCGAAGCCGGGCTCGGGAAACCCGCCAGGGCGTCGAGGCGCGGCCCTGAACAGCTCGGTGAGGGCCCGTTCAGGACGATCTCGAAACGCGGGTGGGCGCCGAAGCTGGAGGCGCAGCCATGGTCGTCCGGATGCAGCAGGGGTCACGTTCATCACCGGGAAGCGGCCGCCCAGGGAGGCGTCCTGACGGGGATGCCGAAGCCGGCGGCGCGCAGGCCGGCGATGCCGGCGGCGATGCCGGGATAGCGGGCGATGACGGCTTCCGGCACGTCCGGCAGCACGGGCCCTCGCTGATGATGCGGAACTTGATGTGGCGCTCGAAGATTTCCGGCGCCTGGGTGCGGGCCTCGGCCTCGGTATTGCCGGCCGACATGCCGTTGCTGACGTAGAGGTTGCCGATGATATTGACCGGGGAAATGGACCTCGGCATCGTCCGCAGCCCGCTGGTGGGGGATGGCGCAGATGCCGCGTTCGGCGTTGCCGGGGTTGAGGTCCACCAGGGGTGTCGGCGTGGATCCCGCCCGTTGGGTAGAACCGGCGCAGCTCGGGGTGAAACAGGCCTTCCGGCCACTCGCCGTTATCACCATCCTCGTCGCCAAGCTGGAACCAGCGCTCCCGGGGTCATGCACAAAACGCGCCCGGCCTCGTCCTCGGCATACGCCCGGCCCAGGGTAGTAGTGGTTCCAGAAGTAATTGCAGGACAGGCGCTCGAAATACTCGCCCAGGGCGCTGGCCAGGACCTCGCCAGCCAGGGAAGCGCCCTTGCCGTTGGTGAACGTGAGCGGGCCGTTCCGATCGCGCGGGTGCACCAGATGCCGTCGACGGGTTGAGCCGGAGCGCTCCTCCACGTGAAGCCGGGGGCTTCAACATTAGCCCGCATGGTGGCGATGGAGGATTTGAGGAGGCGTCTTTGCGGCGATAAAGCTTTCTGAGGGCATGGGAAATCCGGTTGAGGTGCCGCGCGGGCAGGAAAGCCGGCGAAGTCGCCGGGAGGGTCAATGTGGAGGGGGCATTCCGGAAGCGCCGGGGAGAAAACCCGGCGGCGGCGGGGTGACGAGTCGGTGACGGATTATCCGGAAACAGCCACAAAGACCACCGCCGCGCCCCTCTCCCACAGCAGGCACCTTCTCTCGAAGCATGGAGAGGCAGCCCTCTTCCCCTTGGGCATGGACATCCCACCCGGCCATGAACCCAGGCGCGGCGCGAAGGCCATACTCCTCCACACGGGTATCGCGGGTGAAGAGTGTCGGGAATTTGCCGACAGACCTTGTTCCTTACGAACAAGCATGCCACCTAGAACTTCGGTATTTAGCACTCTCACCGCGGTGCTAAAAAATGGATGGTTGACTGAATCAAGGAGGTATTCCGTGAACGCTCAAGCGCTGAACTTTCCGTTCCGTCCGCCCTGGCGGCATGGAGAATTACATCCAGGCGGTGAATCGTTTCCGCTCCTCAGCGCGGAAAGGAACACGTTGGCCTTGCGCCTGCGCGACGTCAACGACACGGAAGCCGCCCGCCAATTGGTGCTTTCCACCTGCGCATGGTGGTGGCCATCGCCCGGGTTACCTGGGTTATGGCCTGCCCCATGCCGACCTGATCAGGAAGGCAATGTGAGGCTCATGAAATCAAGCGCTATGACCCGGACCGGGGCGTGCGTCTGGTGTCTTCGCCGTCCACTGGATCAAGGCGGAAATCCACGAGTTCATCCAGAAGAACTGGCGCACGGTCAAGGGGTGGCCCACCACCAAGGCCCAGCCTGGCTATTCTTCAACCTGCGCAGCATGAAACAGGGCAGCGGCTCGCTCTCCGCCGGCGAGGAGTGGAGAAATGGCCAGAACCCTCAACGTCAACCAAGTGGACGTGCGGGAAATGGAAACCCGGATGTATGGCCGGGACATGGCCCTGGAACCGGGCATTGACGACGAGGATGACGCCTACGCCCCCATCGCCTATCTGGCCGCCCCCAACGCCGAACCGACCCAGCATCTGGAAATCGCCGAACGCGAAAAAATGGCCGGAGAAGGTCTGGGCCGCGCCCTGGCCACCCTCGACCCCCGCAGCCGCCATATCGTCGAGGTCCCGCTGGATGTTGACGAGAATCCCGCCACCCTGCACGAACTTGCCGCGGTCTGCGGCATCTCCGCCGAACGGGTCCGCCAGATCGAGGCCAAGGCCTCAAAAACTCAAGGGCGCCTTGGTGGCCTGGAGTCGGTGTCATGAAAACAAAAAGCCCCGGGTCGCGGGGCTTTTTCGAGGTGCGAACCGTATCAGAACAGGGAGCCCAGCACCACGGAAAACAGGCTCAACCAAGCCCAGACAACCATGATGATCACCAGGTCCAAAGGCAGGTTGGTTTTGCTGAACAGATTCATGGTGTTCTCCACAATTTCGTCGCGGGATTCTACCGGGCGGGCGCGGTTGGAAGGCCGTCCCTCGCACCAGCCCGGCATCCAAGGAGATAAAAGCTGCCAGTTCCACCCGGGCGCCTTCAAGTGTCCAGGCGTGGTCAATGACAAGCTATGTTCTTGGCGGACGACATCGCCCATCTGATCCGCCGAATCCCGACGCACCGCGACTACGGCAGTCTCCACGGACCCCAAGCGCAATTTCACCTCTCTGAACTCTCATGCATTTCAGTACGCAAGCCCGCCACTTCATTACGGAGCGCGCGCAAATGCTCAAGAACCAGGTTTTCAATGTTTTCGCTCATGACCTTGTCTCAATCTGACCATGCATTGATGATAAATTAAAAACGCATTGAAAAACGGGCGCTCGTGAGCGCCCGTTAGCGTCTGAGAAAAATGGGCTATTTCCTGGCGGCTGCTTTACCAGCGTCCGCCCCCACCGACAACTCATCCTTCAGCTTGGCGACGCCTGCCGAAGCCCTTCACCTCCGACAAGCCGTCCACATCTTGAACAGCCCGTTTTTCTGGCGATGACCACCGTGGCCTGACGGCCGATGCCTCTTCACCGCTTCCAGTTCCGACTGGGTGGCGGTGTTCGCAGATCCACCGACGCCCAGGCCGATACGGTGAACAACAACCCCGCGATCAAACTCCCCAAAAGCTTCTTCATATAGCCTCCACCGAAATGATCGCGCCAGGATTGGCGCCGCGGAGGAATTTATGACATGTGGGGACGTTTGAAAATCTGTCGAAAGTTACAGCGCGCGGGGATTGCGCACAAAACCAAAGGGCGCGGTTGCTCGCGCCGTTTCCAACCTCAGTTCCGACGGTGAGGTCAGATTAGAAGCTGTGCTTCATGCCCATGTTCCAGCCGGAGACATCGCCGCTGTTGGTGGCTTTGCGGTCGTCATCGCCGCTACCATAGACCACATAAGCGGTGGTGCGCTTGACAGGGCATAGTCGTGAACCGATGGCCCACAGATCTGGTCGAGGTCGCTAGCAGCCGTGTCGACATCAGCCTGACCGTACAGGGCCTTCAGGGTGATGGCACCCATGTTGTAGGCGCCACTGACCAGCACACTGTCACGATCATTGAAGCCGTCGTAGTCGCTCACGTCTTCGTACACGACGCCAACCTTGAAGTCACCGAAGGTATAGCCCGCGCCGATCTTCGGCCTTGAGGTATCGTCGGCGCCGAGAAGGCCGGCGCTTTTGACGACCCGGTAGCCCGCATCGACGGTCAGGGGCCGTTGGCGTGCATGCCGGCAGGGTAAGCGTCCGTCGTATCACCGGAGTTCAGCTGATCCATGGAGGTCACCACGGCAGCGGCGAAATGGAAGCCGGACCAGGTCGGGGAGATGTAGGCGATGGCGTTGCTGGCACGAGCATCCTGACCGGCATCGATCAGAGCAACGCCGTCCAGGGGAAAGCGGCACTACTACCAGCGCCACCGTTGTAGTCGGCGATGGTGTCACCGAAGATATCATACTAACGGTGGAGAGCTTGTAGGTGTCGTGACGGCCGATCAGGGCGGTACCGAAGCCACCGGACAGACCGACGAGCGGTTGCGCAGACCCACCGCCGAAGCGGTCTGGTCAGCGGTGGAAGCGTTCAGGCCTTGCCTGATCTGCCAGATGGCCTTCAGACCACCACCCAGATCCTCGCTACCTTGAAGCCGATGTGGGAACGTTGTCAACGACGTCGAGGTCGACGTTGTTGGCATCGATCCTGGATGGCGATGTTCATGATGCCATAGATATCAACGTTGGCGGTGGCGGCGAAAGCGGCGGGAGCGGCAATGGTACCGGCAACAGCCAGAGCGATCAGGGACTTCTTCATGTTCATACTCCTATCAGGTTGATGAAACTTTTGCCCTGCTGCGGCGGCCCGGTTTCCCCTGCCTCCGCCCTCCTCGACTTGAGAAGGGGGCCTAAAAAACCTCTCGCGCGAGAAGTTGGATCGCATTCTGCTGAACTCTCTATTGGCGGGGCAAATCCGAAATCGGATTTCAAGTAATTTCTCAAGAGTGTCGTTGCGGGGGTGCAACAGATTGCTTCGCGCCCCGGAAAAAAAGTTCCCTCGGGGGCTGGCGCGGGGCGGCCACGCCGGCCCGGTCGCGGTAACGGGCTATGTAATAATCGCCGGGCCTCTTTTCCGGGATCCCCGCCATGCGACTGGCCACCATCTCGTCTTGCTCCGAGTCTGATTACCTCGGAAACGAACATGGCGCGCCCGACAAACACGAATACGTGGCCGGCGAGGTGTTCGCCATGGCCAGGGCGTCGAAGCGGCATGGCACGCTGGCGCTGAACGCGGCCATCTCTCTACGCCAGCATCTGCGCGGCCAACCCTGCGACGTGTGGATGACGGACATGAAGGTAAGGGTGCGGGCGGATTCCGCTTATTACTATCCGGATGTGATGGTGACTTGCGATCCGGCCGATCTGGGCCCGGCGGCGCCCAAGGGTTTTCTCGAAGCGCCGAAACTGGTGGTGGAGGTGCTGTCGGACAGCACGGAACGCATCGTCTCGCGCGAGAAACTGTTCGCGTACCAGAACATCGAGGTGCTGGAAGAGTATGTGCTGCTGGCCCAGGACAAACACGAAGCGACGCCATACCGCCGCGCGGAGGACTGGAGCGAGGTCAGGCCGGGCGGCGAAGGCCTGCTCGAACTGGCGAGCGTCGGCTTATCCGTGGCGCTTGACCAGATATACGAAGGTGCCGGGGCGTAAAGCCCGTTTCCTTGGCTCCGGGCCGGGAATCCCCTACCCGCGGCGCCCGCCGAGATGAAACGCGCGCCGCGACACCCCTGGAACCTGACCCCGGCGCGGGCCATTGACTTGCAACGCCGATTGGCGGCGCGGGTCGAGGCGACGGATCGCCTGCCCGCCAGGATAGCCACCGTGGCGGGCGTGGATGTGTGGTACGAGGACGCGCAACGCACCACCCGGGCCGCCGTGGCGGTGCTGTCCTTCCCGGACCTGGCGCCGCTGGAGCAGGTCATCGCCCGGCGCCCCACCACATTTCCCTATGTGCCCGGCCTGCTCTCCTTTCGGGAACTGCCCGCCGTGCTGGACGCCCTGTCACAACTTTCCGCCATGCCGGACATCATCCTGTGCGATGGCCAGGGCCGAGCCCACCCCCGGCGCTTCGGCATCGCCTGCCACCTGGGCGTTCTGCTCGACCTGCCCACCATCGGCGTCGGCAAGACGCGCCTGGTCGGCCGGCACCTGGAGCCCGGCCCTGAACGGGGCGACTGGACACCGCTGCTGGACCACGAGGAGGAAATCGGCGCCGTGCTGCGCACCCGGACCGGCGTCAAACCGCTCTATATCTCCGGCGGGCATCGCGTCTGCCTGAGGACCGCCATCGAACTGACCCTGGCCTGCCTTACCCGTTATCGCCTGCCGGAAACCACCCGGGCCGCCCATCGCCTGGCCTCGGGATAGATAATCCCGCCCCATGCGCCTCCAAGCCATCAGCCTCATGGGCCCCACCGCCAGCGGCAAGACCGACCTGGCGGTCTGGCTGCTGGAGCGTTTCCCCCTGGAAATCGTCAGCGTGGATTCGGCCCTGGTATACCGGGACATGGACATCGGCACGGCCAAGCCGGATGCGGCCACCCTGGCGCGGGCGCCCCATCACCTGATCGATCTGGTGGACCCCACCGAAAGCTATTCCGCCGGACAGTTCAAACGGGATGCCGAACGGGTGATGGTGGAGATCGCCGGGCGCGGCAAGCTGCCCCTGCTGGTGGGCGGCACCATGCTGTACTTCCGCGCCCTGCGGGGCGGACTGGACGAACTGCCGCCCGCCGATCCGGCACTGCGCGCCGAACTGGAAGCCCGGGGCCAGCGCCTGGGCTGGCCCGCCCTCCACGCCGAACTGGCCGGACTGGACCCGGAAACCGCCGCCCGCCTCAAGCCCAATGATTCCCAGCGCATCCAGCGCGCCCTGGAACTGTGCCTGACCACCGGCGGCCCCATGTCGGCCTTGCTGAACCCGTCCTCCGCCCGGAAAGAACAAAAAGGTAACTGGCTGGAATTCGCCCTATTCCCGGAAGACCGGGCCTGGTTGCACCGGCGCATCAACCAGCGTTTCGTCCAGATGCTGGAACTGGGGCTGGTGGAAGAACTGCGCGGCCTGCGCGGGCGTTATGCGCTCCACCCCGGCCTGCCTTCCATGCGCTGCGTCGGATATCGCCAGGCCTGGCGATTCCTGGACGGCGAAATCGACGCCACCGCCCTATATGAGCAGGGCGCCGCCGCGACACGGCAACTGGCCAAGCGGCAGCTCACCTGGTTGCGGAGTTGGGAGAGTGCGCGGCGGCTGGAATGCGCCGCGTCCGATTTGTTCGATCGGATCGCGACGGAAGTCGATTCGGCGATGCGGGGAGAAAACCGCGCCGGATAGACCGGTGCGACAATCCCTCACTCCTCACCCCTCACTCCTCACCCCCCCGATGCTCAGCTATCGCCACGCCTTCCACGCCGGCAACCACGCCGACGTGCTCAAGCATTTCGTCCTGGTCCGCCTGCTGCGCCACCTGGCCCTGAAGGACAAGCCGTTCGCGGTCATCGACACCCACGCCGGCGCCGGCGCCTATGGCCTGGACGCAGGCTACGCCACCAGGAACGCGGAACACGAGGCCGGCATCGGCCGCCTGTGGACGCGCACGGATCTGCCGCCGGCCCTGGCGGATTACGTGGACCTGGTGCGCGGCATGAACGCCGCCGGCAAGCTCACCTTCTACCCCGGTTCGCCCTATCTGGCGGCGAAACTGTTGCGCCCCCAGGACCGGCTGCGGCTGTTCGAAATGCACCCCACCGACGTGGAACTGCTGGGCAAGACTTTCCAGGACGACGGCAGGCGGGTGATCGTCACCCGGGGCGACGGTTTCGCCGGCCTCAAGTCCCTGCTGCCGCCGCCCTCGCGCCGGGGCCTGGTGCTGATCGACCCCTCCTACGAGGACAAGGCCGACTACCCCCGGGTGGTGGAAGCCCTGAAGGACAGCCTCAAGCGTTTTCCCACCGGGATCTATGCCATCTGGTATCCCCACCTGGCGCGGACCGAAGCGCGCCGCCTGCCGGAACGCCTGCGCGCCATCCACGGCGTGGCATGGCTGGATGCCAGCCTGTCGGTGCGCAAGCCGGCCACCGCCGAGCCGGGCATGACCGGCAGCGGCATGTTCATCGTCAATCCACCCTGGACCCTGGCCGCGACCCTGCGGGAATGCCTGCCGGAACTGAAATCCATCCTGGCCCTCGATAGCGGTTCAAGTTTTCACATCGAGGCCTCACCGGAGCAATCACAATGATTCCACCAATACAGCACGACCACGGCATCATCACCCTGGACGCGGATTACCTGCGCCCCGGCCTGGCGGCCATCCACCTGATTGTCGAGAACGGCCGGGTCGCCATCGTCGATACCGGCACCAACCCCTCCGTCCCCCTGGTGCTGGCGGAACTGAAGCACCTGGGCCTCGCGCCGGCGGACGTGGAGTATGTGATCGTCACTCATGTCCACCTGGACCACGCTGGCGCCGCCGGCGCCCTGCTCCAGAACTGTCGCAACGCGAAACTGGTGGTCCACCCCAAGGGCGCGCGGCACATGATCGACCCGGCCAGGCTGGTGGCCGGCTCCATCGCGGTCTACGGCCGGGAACACTTTTTCGAGCATTACGGCGACATCGTGCCGGCGCCGGCGGAACGGGTGATCGAGGCCGACGACGGCTTCCGGCTGGATTTACAGGGCCGGACCCTGAGCTTCCTCGACACCCCGGGCCATGCCCGCCACCATTACTGCATCCACGACAGCGCCAGCAACAGCCTGTTCACGGGGGACACCTTCGGCATTTCCTACCGGGAATTCGACGTCGAGGGTAGACCCTTCATCTTCCCCACCACCACGCCGGTCCAGTTCGAACCCGACGCCCTGCACGCCTCCATCGACCGACTGGTGGCCACGGGGGCCGTGGCGGTCTTCCTCACCCATTACGGTCGGGTCACCGGGCTGGCCGCCCTGGCCGGACAACTCCATGAGCAGATCGACGAACTGGTGGCCCTGACGCGGGCCGCGCCGGGCGACGGCCAGGCACGGCACGACTGGCTGAAACAGGCCGTGGAAGCCAGTCTGATGAACCGGCTGCGCGCCCACGGCTGCACCCTGGACGACGCGGTCTGCAAGGACCTGCTGGCCAACGACGTGGAACTCAACACCCAGGGCCTGCTGGTGTGGCGGGATCGGGGATAACTCCCCTCGCCCCCCCTCCCCACCGTCCACGGCGGCAAGACATGCTCGCCAAATTGCCTACGCCCTCTCGCTTGCTGGGGAGGAGCATCCCCCATGCCAGGGCGTCCGGTTTCTCCCCCTCCCCGCTTGCGGGGAGGGCCGGGGTGGGGAGAATACTTTCATGGTAAAGCCGATCACCCTCAAAGCCCGCGCCCTGCGCAACAACCTGACTGACGTGGAACAACGCCTGTGGCGGCGGCTGCGTGGGAAACAAATGGGCGCCACCTTTCGCAGACAGTACCCCATCGGTCCCTACATCGCGGATTTCGCCTGTACATCTCTCGCCATCGTCATTGAACTGGATGGAGGACAGCACGCCGAGAACAGCGGCTACGATGCGCGTCGCGATGCGTTTCTTCGTTCCAAAGGCTTTTCAGTCCTGCGCTTCTGGAACCACCAGGTCATGGGGGAATTGGAATCGGTGCTCGCGGTCATCTGGCGAGAAGTGGAAGCGGCTCGACAACGAAGCTCCCCCTCCCAACCTCCCCCGCAAGCGGGGGAGGAGTAACCACCCCCTCCCCGGGCGGGGAGGGATAGGGTGGGGAGAACACCCGCCCCATCAGGAAAAGAACGCCGCTTCCGCTTCCGCCGGCAGCTTGATGCCTGTAACCCGGGCTTTTTGTAAAACCTCCCAGTAATACCGGTAGGTCGCCCGGTCGTGCAGTTCGCCGGCGTGCTGGATGGGCCCCCAGTCCGCCTTCTGGGCGGCCAGCAGGATGGCGGCGCCGGTTTCCACCTCGGAATAATCCGGCTTCATGGCATCGACGATGGGCTGGATCTGGGTGGGGTAGATGCTCCACTGGCGCAGGAAGCCGAATTCCATGCGCGCCCGTCGGGCATCCTGGTAGGTAACGTAGGGATTCTTCAGGTCCAGGGTGACGTTGTGGGCGGGGATGACGCCGTTGGCCAGGGCGGCCGAGACCACCTCGGTCTTGGCCCGGGCGATAAGCTTGTGCTCGAACTGGCCGGGGCTGCGCATGGCGCTGGCGGGGATGGCGCCGTGGTGGCCGGAGACGAAATCCATCAGGCCGAAGTCCAGCACCTGCAGCCAGGGCAGGGTGGCGATGCGGTGCACGTCGCGCAGGGCGCCATGAGTTTCCACCAGGATGTGGATGGGGATTTCCCGTTCGATGCCATGCATGTCGGCGATGTGCTGGATGAAATCGATCATCTCCTCGGCGTGGGCGTATTCGGTGCTTTTCGGAATGGTCAGGTAGGCGAGCCGTTCGCCGGCGCCGCCCACCAGGATATCCACGTCCTGGCGCCAGGAGGGGTGGCTGAAGTCGTGGATGCGGGCGCCGGCCATGCGCTGGTGGTTGGCGTCGGTGGAGAGCACCCGCACGATCATCTCGGCGTGTTCCTTCTCCCGCCCGGCCGGGGCGCCGTCCTCGCAGTCGCAGGTGATGTTGAACACCGGACCGAGTTTCTCCATCTGCTCCAGGGCCTTGAGGATCAGCTTCTCGCTGCCGGCGAAGTGCTCGCAGGCGGGAATCACCGGGAAGGGCTTCTCGCCGGCGAACAGGGCGGTGTCGGGGTGGACGGGGTGGGTCATGAAGGCTCCTGGGGAGAGGTCGGCGTCATCGGGAATGGTAGGGTCGTCGGCGAAATCCCCCCTGTCCCCCCTTTATGAAAGGGGGGAATACCCAGCCAAGCCGGCTCTTCCATTTGAAAGGGAATAGGAACACCCCGGCGAACCAACTCCCCCCTTTGAAAAAGGGGGGCCGGGGGGGATTTAACCCAAGGCGGAATCAGCGGCATGACTCAATTCCTTCTCGGCATCAGCACCGTGTAATCCAGATCCAGCACCACGTTGGGGTGGTATTTCCGCTTGCCGCCGGCATCGATCATGGGGTCCTTCAGCTCGGCGGCGGCCATGTTCTTGATGCCCAGCATGCGCAGGCGCAGAGCGCCCAGGTCGGCGCGATCGGGCAGCTCCCACTTCTCCAGCACGTCCGTGCGGGTGTAAAGGGTATCGCCGGCGAAGGTGGGATTGCAGTGGGCGCCGCCGTTGATGGCGGCGATGAGCAGGGCGTTTTCCAGGCCCTCGTAGCTCAGCGCCCGGCACAGGGAAATGACGTGGCCGCCATAGACCAGGCGCCGGCCGAAGGCGCCGTCCTTCATCAGGTGGGCGTCGAAGTGCAGCCGGGCCGGGTTCTGGTACAGGCGGGTGGCGAAGGTGTGGTCCGGCTCGTCCAGGGTCATGCCGGCGGGATGGTCGATGCGCTCGCCCGCCTGGTAGTCGTCCCACAGCCAGGGGCCTCCGGTGAGGCGGGTTTCATAGTCCCGGGTATCCAGAAAGGCGGGCACGGAAAGCCGTTTCGGCGGCACGAAAGACGGGGTTTCCGGCACCACGGGCGTGGGCGCGGCGCGATTCCTGTCGCGTTTTTTCACCATCACCCAGCGAATCCAGGTCAGCACTTCACTGTCGTCCTGGTTGACGGCCGTGGAACGCACCCAGACCACGCCGGATTCGCCGGTGCTGTTTTCCTTCAGGCCGATGACCACGGATTCCGCCGCCAGGGTGTCGCCCACGTAGACCGGCTCCAGGAAGCGCGCGTCGGCATAGCCCAGGTTGGCCACGGCGTTGAGGGAGATGTCGGAGACGGTCTTGCCGAAGGCCAGGTGGAAGGCCAGCAGTTCGTCGAGGGGGCGCTTCGGATAACCCAGGGCGTGAGCCACCGGCCCGGCGCAGCCGATGACATGGCGGGAACCGGTCAGGGCCAGGTAGAGGGCGATATCCCCCTCCCCCACCGTGCGCGGCGTGGGGTGCAGGAAGGTCTGGCCGAGACCGAAGTCCTCGAAGAAGTTGCCGGCGGATGTCTTGCTCATGAAACACTCCCTGTTAGTTGCCGCAACGCGCTCCTCCCCCGCGAGCGGGGGAGGCTGGGAGGGGGAGTGATGCGCCGCGATCCGTTATACGCCGAACACGGTTTCTCCCCACCCCAGCCCTCCCCGCATGCGGGGAGGGAGTAAATCCATCGATCGGTGTTACGCCGCCACATCGGCTTCCATCTTCTCGATCATGGCGTGAATCATCAAGGTGCGACGCGCCGCCTCCACATGCAGGTTCTCCACCAGGCGGCCGTCCACCACGGTGACGCCGCGGCCCTCGGCGTTGGCCTCGGCGAAGGCGGCGATGATCTTGCGCGCCCGTTCGACGCTGGGCGGCCGCGGCGTGAAGGCGTCGTTGGCATACTGGACCTGGAGCGGGTGGATCACCGTCTTGCCGTCGTAGCCCAGGTCCCGGGCCATGCGGCAGGCGAATTCGAAGCTGGTCATGTCCTTCATGTCCAGGTGCACGCCGTCGACGATGGGCAGGCCGTGGGCCCGGGCCGCCAGCAGGCAATGGGAGAGGCTGTACAAGATCGGCAGCCGCTCCGGGGTGATGCGGGCGTGGAGTTCGTTGGTGAGGTCGGAGGTGCCCATGACCAGGCAGACCAGGCGGTCCGACGCGCCGGCGATCTCCTCGGCGCGCAGCACGGCCATGGGGGTTTCGATCATCACCATGATGGGGATGTGCTTGCCGCCGGCCTGGTCCAGGGCCTGGATGGCGTCCAGCACCTCCCGGCGGCTCTCGATGCGGGGGAACAGGATGGCGTCCGGCTTCAGGGGGGCCACGGCGGTGAGATCATCCAGGCCCCAGGCGGAATCGTGCCGGTTCACCCGCACCACGACTTCCCGGTGGCCATAGCCTCCCTCCTTCAGGGCCGCCACCGCGTTGCGGCGGGCTTCGGTCTTGCGCGCCACCAGCACGGATTCCTCCAGGTCGAGGATCAGGGAATCCACCTTGAGCTCGCGGCCCTTGGCCAGAAAGCGGGGCACGCAGGCGGGGATGTAGAGCATGGAACGGCGGGGGCGGTACTGGGACATGGAAACTCCTTGCGGCGCGTCGTGACGGTCGCCGGCGGACATGGCGATGACGGCGGAGGGCAGACGGTCGTTCATGGTGTTAGGCCACCCATTGGGGGACGTGATAACTCCCCCCTTTCGCGAAGGGGGGCTGGGGGGGGATTTGGCAACGCTTGGGCGCTCGCGGACCGGGTAAATCCCCCCTGTCCCCCTTTATCCCCGCATGGGGGCTTTTCGAAAGGGGGGAACGCCGAAGGTAGCCGTCTCGGGTGAACGACCGCATCACGCCGACCTCGCCACGGCGGTCTCCGGCCGCAACTGCTTGCGGACGATCTTGCCGTTCTTGGTGCGCGGAAAATCCGGCGTCAGGTAGACGATCTTCGGCGCCTTGTAGCCGGCCAGGTGCTCCCGGCCGAATTGCGCCAATTCGTCAACGCTGGCCGTGGAGCCGGGGTGGAGCATGACGTAGGCCACCACCAGCACCTTGTCGGCGGCCAGTTCCTCGCCGGTGGCGGCGCAGTCGGCCACGGCGGGATGGGTCTTCATGACCCGTTCGATCTCGTGGGGGGAAACCCGATAGCCGAAGGAATTGATGATGTCGTCCTTGCGCCCCAGAAACCAGATGTAGCCGTCCTCGTCGAAGCGGGCGTAATCGCCGGTGAGGAACCAGCGCTCCCTGAACACCTTGCCGGTCTCCTGCGGCAGGTTCCAGTAACGCATGAACAGGCCGGGATCATCGGCGGGGAGGCAGATCATGCCCTCCTCGCCGGTGGCCACTTCATGCAGGGTTTCCGGGTCCAGCAGGCGCACGTCGTGGCCGGGCTGGGGAAAGCCGGCGGACCCGGGGCGGATGGGGCGGAACGTGTTCTCGGACAGGTAGTAGGACACCTCCGACATGCCCACCGCCTCGTAAATGTCCACGCCGAAACGCTCCCGCCACAGGGTCAACATCTCGTCCGACAGGTGTTCGCCCGCGCTCATGCAGTGGCGCAGGGTGGGCACGTCGGCGCCGGTGAAGGCGGTCTTCTGGATGATCTGGCGATAGATGGTGGGCACGCCGATGAAGATGGTGGCGCCGTGCTTGGCGATGAGCCGGATCCAGCCCTCCGCGTCATTCCTGCCTTCATGCACGATCACGGTCTTGCCGCGATACAGCGGGTCCATGAGGCCGGACCCGAGCACGTAGGTCCAGTTGAACTTGCCGGAGTGGACGATGCGGTCGGGCGTGTTGGCAACTTCGGGCGTCCCTTCGATGCCGAAGTCGAACCAGTATTTCGCCGCCGGCTCCCGGCCGATCATGGCCCGGTGGGCATGCAGCACGCCCTTGGGATAACCGGTGGTGCCGGAGGTATAGACCAGATAGGCCGGGTCGTGGGAGCGGGTGTTGTGGGGCGGCTCCCAGGTATCGATGGCGGCCAGGGAGGCCTCCAGGCCCAGCACCTTGAGGCCGTTGCCGTTGTAGGCCGCCGGCACGCCGCCGCCGGCCAGGAGCACGCAGCGCAGGTTGTCCAGACCATGCAGTTTGTCGCGCAGGCCGGCCCACATGGACTTGTCGGTCACCAGCACCGTGGCGCCGGAATCCTTGGCCAGGTAGAGCACCTCCTCGACGGTCAGCAGGGTGGACGTGGGCACGGCGATGGCGCCGCGCTTCATGGCGCCCAGGAAGGCGGTGGGATAGGCCAGGGAATTGGGCAGGCGGATCAGCACCCGGTCTTCCTGCTTCACGCCCAGGTCGCGCAGCAGTTGCGCGAAGCGGGAGGTGGACTCGGCCAGGTCCTTGTAGGTGGCGGTGGAAACCCCCAGGACGTCGTCCTCCACGATCATGGCCAGCTTGTCCTCGCTGGCCGTGCCCAGATGGGCATCGGTGCAGGCCACGCCGATGTTGAAGTGGGTGGGGATGGACCAGTTCCAGGGTTCGAAGGGCGGGAAGGACATGGCGTTCTCCAGGTATTCGGGGCGTTCCGGGGCGTTCATGGGCGGGCTCCTTCGATGAGCGACTCCCCCCTTTTACAAAGGGGGGCTGGGGGGGATTTCTCAGGGACAACGGGTCGGCACAAGGTGTTAAATCCCCCCTGCCCCCCTTTACGAAAGGGGGGAATAAACCCCGCACCAGTTTGAGTTCCGACCAACACCGGCCGGGGCGGCATTACCCTCCACTGAAATGGATCGTATGGAGTCACAGGATCACCCCGTACGGCCAGTTCTCTCTCACAACCTGGGCCGGCAGCATGCCCAGCACCTTCAGGGCGAAATTCGTGTCCTCCTCGGACAATGCGCGCAGGGCATGGGCCCGCAGCAGCACCTGCAGGGCCTTGCCGAACATGGGCGGGTCCAGCATCTCGCCCTCGAACTTGATGGCGCCGCCCAGCAGCGCGTCGGCTTCCACGGCGGCCTGGAGCACGCGGATATTGCGTTCCACTTCCGTGGGAGACGGCGTGTAGGCCACCTTGCACAGGTGGATGTGGCTGGGGTGGATGACCTGCTTGCCGGTGAGGCCCATGGCGGCTTCCTCGCAGGCGTGGCGGTAGACCACCCGGGATTCGTCGTCGCCGTGCAGGTCCAGCCAGCGGCGGATGTCGTGGGGCTCCAGGAAGCTTTCCGGCATGGCGGCCTGGCCGATGAGCACTTCCACGCCGCCGATCACGCCGACGCCGGCGATGCGCGCCTCGAAGATGATCTGGTGCAGGAAGTAGGACAGTTCCTGGGTCCAGCCCCGGGGCGTGATGTGGATGCCCATGGCCTTGGAGAAGTCGTGGATGCCGAACACCACGTGCCTCACCGTGGGGTAGGCCATGATGTCCGGGGCGATCTTGAGGGACTTGGGATGCTCGATGATGGGCTGGATGGTGATGCGCGGGTTCATGCCCGCCAGACTGGCGGACAGGTCGCGGATCTCCGCCGCGCCATAGGCCTCGCCGGCCTTGGCCAGCATGACCACGTCGATGTGGTCGGCCAGGTCGCGCAGCATCATGAGATCCTTCTCGTACTCCTCGGTGCGGAAGGGGTTGATGCGCACCGCCACGGCCAGGTCGTCCCGATTCAGGCCGGGCAATTCCCGGCGCAGCAGATCGCGGGAAAGCGCTTTCTGGCGGCAGCCGTCTTCCAGATCGAACAGCAAGGTCTGGGCGTGACAGTGGCGGGCGTGCTTCTGGAAACGCTGGGCGGCCGCCTCCAGATCCTCGTACAGGCCCAGGGCCGGGGCGTATTTCACCGGCGGGTAGTAGAGCTGGATGCCGGGCCAGTATTCACCCAGGCTCGCGGCCAGATTCGCGCCCAGCGCGCGGTCGGCTAAAGCCATGATGCACCATGGGCCATGTGGAACTCCTCGTCTCTCGATCACCATGGAAGCGGGTCCATGCCCGTTTCCTTGTTGACCTGAACGCTAGTCCCTTATCCGCTGCTGCGCCGCACAATTATTTCAAGCCTGGCTATTGAAAAACCTAATAATTTAGTCGACTTTTCCCGGGAGAGCCGGGAGGGGATACTTGCCACCATGTTCAAACGCTGTTCTCCCCCTCCCCGCCTCCCCCGCCAGCGGGGGAGGTGTCGTCACGGTTGGGGGGGGTTTTCGCCTGCCGTCAGGAGCCCGTCATGACCACCATCCGCCAGGAAGATTTCATCCAGTCCGTCGCCGACGCCTTCCAGTTCATTTCCATCTATCACCCCCTGGATTTCATCCGCGCCATGAAGGACGCCTACGAGCGGGAGGAGTCCCCCGCCGCCAGGGACGCCATGGCTCAGATCCTGATCAACTCGCGCCTGTGCGCCGAGGGCCACCGCCCCATCTGCCAGGACACGGGCATGGCGGTGGTGTTCCTGAAGATCGGCATGGACGTGAAGTGGGACGGGGCGATGTCCATCCACGACATGGTCAACGAGGGCGTGCGCCGGGCCTACACCCATCCGGACAATCCCCTGCGCGCCTCGGTGCTGGCCGACCCGGCCGGCGCCCGCAAGAACACCCGGGACAACACCCCGGCGGTGATCTACATGGACCTGGTGCCCGGCAATACGGTGGACGTGAAGCTGGCGGCCAAGGGCGGTGGCTCGGAGAACAAGGCCCACTTCACCGTGCTGAACCCGTCCGATTCCATCGTCGACTGGGTGATGTCGGTGTTGCCGGAAATGGGCGCCGGCTGGTGCCCGCCTGGCATTCTCGGCATCGGTGTCGGCGGCACGCCGGAAAAGGCCCTGCTCATGGCCAAGGAAGCCCTGCTCGATCCCATCGACATCCAGGACTTGAAAGCGCGCGGACCGCGGAACAAGGTCGAGGAACTGCGCCTGGAGCTACTGGAAAAGGTGAACGCCCTGGGCATCGGCGCCCAGGGCCTGGGCGGCCTCACCACGGTGCTGGACGTGAAGATCAAGGACTACCCCACCCACGCCGCCAGCCTGCCGGTGGGCCTGATCCCCAACTGCGCCGCCACCCGCCACATCCACTTCACCCTGGACGGTTCGGGCCTCGCCAGCTTCACGCCGCCGGCCCTGTCGGAATGGCCGGAGGTGGCCTGGAACGGCCCGGCCACCGCGCGGCGCGTGAACCTGGATACCCTGACGCCGGCCGAGACGGCCACATGGAAGGCGGGCGAGCAACTGCTGCTGACCGGAAAGCTGCTCACCGGTCGCGACGCCGCCCACAAGAAACTTGCGGATCTGGTGAAGAACGGCCAGCCCCTGCCGGTGGATTTCCACAACCGCTTCATCTACTACGTGGGTCCGGTGGACCCGGTGCGCGACGAAGCCGTGGGCCCCGCCGGCCCCACCACCGCCACCCGCATGGACAAGTTCACCGACCTGATGCTGGGCGAGCGGGTAGGCCTGATCGGCATGGTGGGCAAGTCGGAGCGGGGGCCGGAAGCCATCGCCTCCATCAAGGCCCACGCCGGCGTCTACTGCATCGCCGTGGGCGGCGCCGCCTACCTGGTGGCCAAGGCCATCAAGGCGGCGAAGGTGCTGGCCTTCCCCGAACTGGGCATGGAAGCCATCTACGAATTCGACGTGGAGAACATGCCCGTGACCGTGGCGGTGGACAGCACGGGGAATTCAGTGCACGACACGGGACCGAGGGAATGGCGCATGAAGATCGGCAAGATCCCGCTCTCAGGCCACTAAGGAGGGAACTCCCCCCCAACCTCCCCCGCTTGCGGGGGAGGAGCACATCGCCCTCCCCGCGCGCGGGGAGGGCCGGGGTGGAGAGGTCCCCCCTTGCCGAAAGACCTTACTTCTTGGCCACGCTCAGACGGGACATGTAGTCGCTCACGGCGGCCACGTCGGCGTCGGTGTAGCCCTTCAGCACCTTGACCATCTCCGGGCTGGCGTTGCGGCGCCCCTGATCCCGGCTTTCCCGGGTTTCCCGCAGCAGGTAGCCATAGTGCTGGTTCGCCACCATGGGATAGAACTTCTTGCCGTCGCCCTCGCCGCTCTTGCCGTGGCAAACCGCGCAATCCTTCTCGTACAGGGCCTTGCCCTGGGCCAGGCTGGCGCCGTCGCCCTTGGCGTTGTTGACGGGCGGGGGCAAGGATTTCAGATAGGCGGAAATATCCGCCAGTTCTTCCGCGGTGACGATCCAGTCGCCCACGAAGGGGGCCATCTTGGGGTTGTCCCGGCGGCCGGCGCGAATGTCCATCATCTGCTTGAGCATGACGGTGGTGTGCTGTCCGGCCAGTTGCGGGTAGAGCGCATCGGCCTTGCCCGTGCCGTCCGGCAGGTGGCAGCCCTTGCAGATTTTGTAGGCGACCTTGCCGCGTTTGGCGCTGGCCTTGTAGTCCAGGGCCCGGTTCAGGTCGGGGTCCGGGGTATTCCACACGTAGCCCGCGCTTTCGATGCCCTTGGCGCGAGGCGTCTGCTGGGCGTTGGCGTGGAGGGCCGTCAGGGACAGGGTGGCGGCCAGGGTCATCGAGGCCAGAGCAGTGAGGGTAGGGTTCATGGTGTTCGTCCTAGGCGGGTTCAGGGCATGCTCGCCATGTATTCGGCGACGGCGCGGGTTTCCTGCTCGGTCATGCGCTCGGCGATGGTTTTCATCACGCGGGCCCCATTGGTGCGCTTGCCGGCGGCATACAGGCGGAATTGCTCGAGGCTGTATTCGACGTTCTGGCCGGCCACGCGCGGGAATTTGCCGCCACCGGAGCCATCGACTTCATGGCAGCTCTCGCAGGTGGGGATGCCGTTCGCGTCGTTACCCTTCAGGTAAAGGTTCTTGCCCACCGACAGCAGCGAAGGATCGGTCACCGTGCCCGGCGCGGGTTTCTGGGCGGCATAGAAGGCCGCCAGGTTGGCGAGGTCGTCATCGGAGAGTCCGGAGACGATGGGTTGCATGACCTCGCTCGTACGCTTGCCGCTCTTGTAGTCCTTCAGCTCGCGCAGGAGATAGACGGCCTGCTGGCCGGCCAGCTTGGGAAACAGGGGAACCGCGCTGTTGCCGTCCTCGCCGTGGCAGGAGGCGCACAGGCTGGCGGACAGGCTGATGGCCTTGGAGGCGTCACCCGCCTGGGCGGCCAGGGGCGCGAGCAGGACGGCCAGGGCGGCGGCGCGTCCGAAACGATGCGAAGTCATGAACGTTCCTATCGAAATTTAGAACAAGTCAAGGATACTCAGGACGTGGGCATCTTGGCAGCAAAATTGATTCCGGGCATGAATCGAAATTGACGCGGGTCAATTTTTACTCGGCTCCAATTTGTCTCCCGGCATCCCGCGCCGCTCAGGCAAAATAGGGCACGAACGATGCGCGAGGTGAACATGGAACTGGTCTGGTGGCACTGGCTGGCCTTGGGGCTGTTGCTGATCGGCTCGGAGTTGCTGTTGCCGGCCTTTTACCTGGTCTGGTTTGGCCTGGGAGCCCTGCTCACCGGCCTGGTGGTCGCCGTGCTACCCCTGGGGCTGACCGGCCAGCTGATCCTGTGGAGCGTGGCCTCCACGGTCATGGTCGCGGCCTGGATGAAGTTCTTTCGCAACCCGGACCGCACACGGGCCGGGCAGGCCAAGGAGGGCGCCCTCGGCGTGGTGGGTCTGGTGACCCGGACGGCCGGCGAGCTTGGCCCGGGCTTTGCCCAGGGCGAAATCCTGTTTCAGCGTCCGGTGCTGGGTTCCGACCGCTGGCCCGTGGTGTCGGACCGGCCCATTCCCGCCGGCGCCAAGGCGAGGGTGGTGGATGTGCTCGGCCAGACCCTGAAGATCGAACAACTCTAGGAGCCAGACATGGGTGGTGAAATCGTTTCCGTCGTCCTGATTCTTTTCCTGTTCCTGACCCTGTGGAAGGGCGTCCGCATCGTGCCCCAGGGCGAGGAGTGGATCGTCGAACGGCTTGGCAAGTACCTGAAAACCCTCATGCCCGGCCTGCATATCCTGGTGCCCTACATCGACGACGTGTCCTACAAGGTCACCACCAAGGATCTGATCATGGACATTCCCCAGCAGGAGGTGATCACCCGCGACAACGCCGTGCTGATCACCAACGCCATCGCCTTCGTGAAGGTGACCGACACCCAGAGCGCGGTGTATGGCGTGACCAACTTCCAGATGGCGGTGATGAACCTGGTGCAGACCAGCCTGCGCGCCATCATCGGCGACATGGAACTGGACCAGGCCCTGTCCAGCCGCGACCAGATCAAGACCCGGCTCAAGGACTCCATCGCCGACGACGTGGCGGACTGGGGACTGACCCTGAAATCGGTGGAAATCCAGGACATCAAGCCCTCCCCCACCATGCAGAAGTCCATGGAGATGCAGGCCGCCGCCGAGCGGGAACGCAAGGCCACGGTGACCAAGGCCGAAGGCGACAAGCAGGCCGCCATCCTGGAGGCGGAAGCCCGGCTGGAATCCGCCAAGCGCGATGCCGAGGTCCAGGTGCGCCTGGCCACCGCCAGCGCCGAGGCGATCAAGCTTGTCACCCTGGCCCTGCCGGAGAAGGAGTTGCCGGCGATGTACCTGCTGGGCGAAAAGTACATCACCGCCATCAGGGATCTGGCCAGCGCCGATGGCAGCCGCACCGTGCTGCTGCCCGGCGACCTGATGAAGACCCTGGAAAGCTTGATCGGCAACCGCCGCTGATCCTGGCTTCCCCTGTCCCGGCCCAGCACATAGAATCCGGGCACGATTCATGCGTCGCCCGACGGCTGGTCCGGCAGGCAGTTAAAGTGAAATCTAAAGATTTCGCTTCAACCGACGATATTTGCTACATTGCAAGCATTAAGACAGCGCAATTCAAGGGGTGAGGAATTGAAAAAATCATTACTGCTCCTGACTTTGATGGCCTTCCTGGCATCACCCATGGCGCTCCCGCCGGAAGCCGAGGCCGCAAGCCGTACCCAGAACAAGACCCACAAGGTCAAAGCCGGCAAGGCCAAATCCAAGACCGCGAAAACCGGGAAAGCAAAAGCCAAGAAGGTCTCGCTGAAGTCGGCCAGGAAAGGCTTCAAGGCGAGCAAACGCGCCAGGGTGGTGGCCGAAAACCCGAACACCCCGCTGCGGACGCTGAAGGTTTCCTATGACAACTCCTGGCAGGACAACGATCTGGATCTGAAATCCGCCGCCGCCCTGGTGGTGGATCAGAAGAGCGGTGAAGCGCTGTATGCCAAGAATGTCGAGGTGGCCACGCCCATCGCCTCCATCACCAAGCTCATGACCGCCATGGTCGCCCTGGACGCCCGCCTGCCCCTGGATGAGGAAATCGTCATCAGCGCCGACGATATGGACCGCCTCAAGGGCACCGGCTCCCGCCTGGCCCTGGGAACCCGCCTGACGCGCGAGGAGTTGCTGCATCTCGCCCTCATCGCCTCCGAGAACCGCGCCGCCGCCGCCCTGTCCCGCGCCTACCCGGGGGGTCGCGACGCCTTCATCGCCGCCATGAACCGCAAGGCGCGGGAGATCGGCATGAAGCAGGCCCACTTCGTCGATGGTACCGGCCTCAACAGCGACAACCGGGCCACCGCCTCGGATCTGGTAAGAATGGTCGATGCCGCCTACCAATACCCCCTCATTCGCCAGATCAGTTCCGCCGGCAGCTACGATGTCTCGGTACCGGGCCGCAAGGTGGTCCGCGTCAAGGAAAAGGGCAAGGTACGACGCGTGGCCAGGAGCGTCACCCGCCAGGTCGCCTTCCACAACACCAACAGCCTGACCCGCAGCCAGGACTGGGATATCGGCGTTTCCAAGACCGGCTACATCAACGAGGCCGGACGCTGCCTGGTGATGCAGGCCAGCATCGCCGAGAGAAAGGTCATCATCGTGCTGCTGGATTCCTGGGGAAAATGGAGTCGCATCGGCGACGCCCAGCGCATCAAGAAATGGCTGGAAAAGGATAACCAGGTCGCCAGCCGAAGCCATCGCAATTCCGCCTGAATTCCCGGCTGGTCATTTTCCCCCAATGAAACAAGCGGCCGAGGCCGCTTGTTTCATTTCCATCCCGCGCGAAACGGCTTCCCATGCGGCTTTCGGACATGGGGATATCAAAAAAATTTGATGGCCATCAAGGAAGCGACCCCTGGCTCATTCCTACTATCGGTGCCCTGATGGCGGATGTGGGTTTTCCATGTCTGTTGTGTCATGAAGGAGGAGACAATGCGTAGTAGCTTGATGATTGCCATGGCGGCCCTCGGGTTCGCCTCCCACCCGGCCTACGCCGGCCCCACGGAAGATCTGGCCCGGACCTGCAACGCCTGCCATGGCGTCAACGGCGTATCCGTCGGCCCGTCCATGCCCAGCATCGGCGGCCTGCCCGAGGCCTATCTGAAGAACCTCATGCTGCAATGGAAGAGCGACGAGCGCTACTCCGCCACCATGGGCCGTCACTTCAAGGGCTACACCGAGGCGGAACTGTCCGCCCTGGCTACCTACTTCGCCAAGATGCCCTGGGTGCCCGTGGTGCAGAAGGCCGATGACAAGACCCTTGCGCAAGGCAAGGCCGCCAGCGACCGCTGCGAGACCTGCCACGGCGCCACCGGCGGCACGCCCGACGACGCCGAGACGCCCAAGCTCAACGGCCAGTGGGCCGACTACATGCATCTGGAAATGATGAAGTACCGCACCGAAGCGGCCAAGATGCCCCACAAGAAGATGCGTGGCAACGCCAAGAAGCTGGAAGAGGCCGATGTCGAGGCTGTCGCCAAGTACTACGCCGCCCAGCCCAAGTAAGGAGACCAGAATGAGCTTCAATCGTCGTGAATTCCTCAAGACCCTGACCACCAGCACGGTCATCGTCCCCCTGACCGCCTGCGCCGCCCCGTCCGGCGGCAAGAGCGGCGGCAGCAGCGGCAAGGCCCGCATCGTGGTGGTGGGTGGCGGCTTCGGCGGCGCCACCGCCGCCAAGTACCTGAAAATGATGGACGCCGGCCTGGACGTCACCCTGGTCGAGCGCAACAAGACCTTCGTCTCCTGCCCCCTGTCCAACGAGGTCATCAGCGGCCACGGCAAGTACGAGGATCTGCAGGCCGGCTATGACGGCCTGATGAAGCGTGGCGTCAACGTCATGTTCGACGACGCCGTGGCCGTGGATGCCGCCGGCAAGTCCGTCAAGCTGAAGAGCGGCAAGACCCTGAAGTACGACTTCCTGGTGCTGTCTCCCGGCATCGACTTCAACTATGGCGGCGTCGCCGGCTACACCGAGGCCCTGGCCAACACCACCCACCCCCACGCCTACAAGGCCGGTCCCCAGACCCTGGCCCTGAAGAAGCAGCTGGAAGGCATGCAGGATGGCCAGACCTTCGTCATCTCGGTCCCGCCCGGACCGTTCCGCTGCCCCCCCGGCCCCTACGAGCGCGCCTCCCAGGTGGCCAGCTACTTCAAGCACCACGGCAAGGGCAAGTGCAAGGTCCTCATCGCCGACGCCAACGACTCCTTCTCCAAGAAGGGGCTGTTCGAGCAGGCCTGGAAGATGCACTACCCCGGCATGATCGAATGGGTGGCGGGCGCCGCCGGCGGCAAGGTGGTCAAGTTCGACGCCAAGACCAACACCGCCTCCAGCGACTTCAACGACTTCAAGGGCGACGTGGTCAACATCATCCCGCCGCACCACGCCGGCAAGATCGCCATGGACACCGGGCTGGCCAATGACAAGGGCTGGTGCACCGTGGACATGCTGACCATGGAATCCACCAAGCACAAGGACATCTACGTGGTGGGCGATTCCACCGTGCACGGTGAACTGCCGGTGTATGGCGCGCCCAAGTCCGCCCACATGGCCAACACCCAGGCCAAGGTCGCGGTCGGCGCCATCATCGCCAAGATCAATGGCGTGGCCGCGCCCGAGCCCTTCTTCGTCAACACCTGCTACTCCATCGCGGAGAAGGACTGGGGCTTCTCGGTGGTGCACATCTACCGGGCCAAGGACGGCAAGCTGATCTACGACACCAAGGCCGGCGGCATCAGCCCGGTGACCATGGCCGACGAGTCCCTGCTCAAGCTGCAGCGCAAGCTGGAGTCCGAGTATTGCATTGGCTGGTTCAAGAACATCATGGCGGATGCATTCGCCTGATCAGTAGGACGAAGCTGACCGAGACTGGAAAGCAAAGGAGGCTTATGACAGACGCGCGAGACACTACCGACGTTTAACAAACCCGGTTGGCCCGCGCGTTTTTCAGCGTATTACCGGGCCGCCAAATCAAGAATTTTCAAGGAGATTGACCATGAGTAAATCAAGCATGTGGAGTCGAATGGCGTCGGGCGTAGCCGCCGCGCTGTTCGCCTTCGGAGTGCAGGCGACTGTGGATATTCCCAGGCCGCAATTACCGCCCGAGGGTGCCGCCAAGGCACCACCGATCGTGCCGGTGGATGCCAAGAAGTGTTATTCCTGCCACGAGGACATCGAGGACTTCCATACCAAGGGTCGCCATGCCACGGTGAACTGCGCGCACTGCCACGACAATGCCGCCGAACACCTGAAGCTGGCCAAGGCCAAGGACTGGGGCGTGCGTCCGAACACCAACAAGGACCATCGCGCCTGCGCCACCTGCCACATCGAGCAGTACAACACCTTCGTGCAGCCCAACCTGGAATCCCACGCCCGCGTGGAAAAGGCCAGCTACAAGTCCCGCTCTCCCCTGTTCGACAAGCTGATGGAAGGCTATGGCTTCACCAAGGAGCATGCTGAACCCCGCTCCCACGCCTTCATGCTGGTGGACCAGTGGGTCGTGGACCGGGCCTTCGGCGGCCGCATGCAGTTCAAGGACTGGACCTACGTCAACAAGGCCGAGTTGGCCGCCAACGGCGCCTGGAACGTGATCGTCGATCGCGAGCCCTCCACCAGCGACCAGAAGCCCTTCATGCGCCAGGTTGCCACCGCCGTGAACCCCGTCTGCATGAACTGCAAGACCCAGGACCACATCCTGGACTGGAAGTACATGGGTGACGAGGATCCGCGCGCCAAGTGGAACCGCAGCTCCAAGCCGGTGGAATTCGCCCGTGGCGTGAACCACCCCCTGAACTGCTTCATGTGTCACGACCCCCACTCCGCGGCCCCCCGCGTCGTGCGTGACGCCCTGATTCAGGCTGTTGTCGACCGCAAGGAAGGCACCTATCCGATGGATCCGGTGAAGGCCGAGAAGACCAAGATGACCAAGGTCACCTTCCAGCGTAACGGCAAGGACTTCCGCGCCATCGGTCTGTTGTCCAAGTCCGACTCCAACCTGATGTGCGCCCAGTGCCACGTGGAATACAACTGCGGCCCTGGCTTCGATTGCGCCGAGAAGGGCAAGGAGTACTACGTCAAGATGTCTGATCCGCGTACCAACGTGTTCACCTGGGTGAACGTGTTCGGCTACAAGGACAAGATGGTTGGCCAGTTCAAGTTCAAGGACTTCAAGCACGCCTCCACCGGCGCCCTGCTGCCCAAGATCCAGCACCCGGAAATGGAAACCTACTGGGGTTCCAAGCACGAGAAGGCTGGCGTCGAGTGCAAGGACTGCCACATGACCAAGAACAAGGCCGCGAACGGCAAGGTGACCACCAATCACCAGCAGATGTCGCCGCGTTATCGCCTGAAGGAGTCCTGCCTGACCTGCCACAAGGAGTGGACGGAGAAGGATGCCAAGTACCATCTGGAAGCCATCCAGAACTACATCCGCGGCAAGATGACCAAGGCCGAATTCTGGCTGGCCGAGTACATCGACTGGATCATGAAGGCCAAGGAAGCCGGCGTCTCCGCCGAGGTCATGGATAAGCTGCATGACTACCAGTACGACGCCAACCTGTACTGGGAATGGTGGACCGCCGAGAACTCCGACGGTTTCCATAACCCGGACAATGCGCGCGAGTCCCTGACCCGCTCCATCGACGCCTCCCAGGCCGGCATCAAGCTGGTCAAGGAAGAGTTGGCCAAGAAGAAGGCCGCCATGGCTGCCAAGTAAGCCTTGATCGGGCTGGAAAGAGCCGACCTCGGGTCGGCTCTTTTTTTCGCTGTGCGCACCGGGAATCCGGTACCGAACAGACAGTGCTCACAGCGAAAATCCAGTATGAAAAGTCCCTTGGTTTTAGCCTGCAATCTGGCTATTCTCCCGGGGCTTTTCCCGCCACCCCATGACTTCCGATACCCTCCTGCTCAGCGTCCACAATCTGGCTTGCGCCCGCGGCGAACGCACGCTGTTCAAGGCCATGAATTTCTCGGTCGGCGCGGGCGAACTGCTGCTGGTCCAGGGCGGCAACGGCCAGGGCAAGACCAGCCTGCTGCGCCTGCTCACCGGCCTGGCCCGGCCCGAGGAGGGAGAGGTTCGCTGGCGCGGCCAACCCATCCAGAAGAACCGGGAGGCATTCCACGCCGAGATGATTTATCTGGGCCATGCCAACGGCGTGAAGGACGACCTGAACCCCGTGGAGAACCTGCGTTTCGCCGAGGGCCTGCAAGGCCGCGCCTTCGAGGAGGAGCGCGCGGTCGCCATTCTGCGGCGCCTCGGCTTGTCCCGTTGCCTGGACTTGCCCTGCCGCGTGCTGTCCTTCGGCCAGCGCCGCCGCGTGGCGCTCTCCGCCCTGCTGCTGGCCGATGCCGGACTGTGGATCCTGGACGAGCCCCTCACGGGACTGGACGTGCACGCCGTGGCCCTGATGGAAGGCCTGATCCGTGATCACCTGGCCGCCGGCGGCCTGTGCGTCGCCACCACCCACCAGGCGCTGAATCTGGAAGGCGTCAAGGTGCAAAGGCTGCTGGTGGGCAACGTGGCGATACCGGAACTGGTATGAGACGGCCCCCACGCCCGCGTCGTTCGCCGCCCCCCGAGGGGGCGCATGCCTCCCTTGGGGCGGCCCGGCGGGAGGCCTGAGATGCATCGCTTCATCCTCGCCGTCCTGCGCCGTGATCTCACCCTGGCCGCCCGCCGCCGGGGCGATTGGCTCATCGCCCAGTTCTTCTTCGTCATGGTGGCCAGCCTGTTCCCCCTGGGCGTGGGGCCGGAACCCGAGATGCTGGCCCGCATCGGCCCCGGCGTGCTGTGGGTGGCCGCCACCCTGGCCTCGCTCCTGTCGCTGTCCCGGCTGTTCGCCGACGACCACCATGACGGCAGCCTGGAGCACATGGTGCTGTCGCCCGAGCCCACGGTATTGCTGGTCCTGGGCAAGTCCCTGGCCCACTGGCTGATCTACTGCATTCCCCTGCTGATCATCGCGCCGGTGCTCGGCATCCAGTTCAACCTGCCCTGGGACGCCATCCTGGTGCTGGAAATCTCCCTGCTGCTGGGCACCCCCATCCTGTCCCTGCTGGGCGGCGTCGGCGCCGCGCTGACCCTTGGCCTGCGCGGCGGCGGCGTATTGCTGACCCTGCTGATCCTGCCGCTCTATGTTCCCGCGCTTATTTTCGGCGCGGGGGCGGTGGATGGCGTGATGGCGGGAACCGGAGCGCAGGCTCACTTGTCATTGTTGGGCGCGTTCATGGTCCTGTCGCTTATGATCGCGCCCTGGATCGCCGCCGCCGCATTGAGAGTTTCCCTGGAATGAACCTATATACCTTCGCCTCACCCGTCACGTTCTACCATCTGGCCGGCAAGCTGATTCCCTGGTTCACCTGGAGCGCCATCCTGCTTACGGTGGTCGGGCTGTACCTCAGCTTCTTCGTCGCCCCCACGGACTTCCAGCAGAGCGAGGCCTACCGCATCATCTTCATCCACGTGCCCGCCGCCTGGATGTCCATGTTCATCTATCTGGTGATGGCGTTCTGGGGCGCCATCGGCCTGGCCTTCAACACCCGCCTGTCGTTCATGATGGCGCGCGCCCTGGCGCCCACAGGCGCCATCTTCACCTTCATCGCCCTGTGGACCGGCGCCTGGTGGGGCAAGCCCATGTGGGGCGCCTGGTGGGTGTGGGACGCGCGCCTGACCTCGGAACTGATCCTGCTGTTCCTGTACGTGGGCATCATCGCCCTGTGGGCCGCCATCGACGACATCAAGCGGGGCGACCGGGCCGGCGCCCTGCTCACCCTGATCGGCGCCATCAACATCCCCATCATTTATTTTTCCGTGAAATGGTGGAACACCCTGCATCAGGGCGCGTCCATCAGTCTCACCAAGGCACCCAGCATGGCCAAGATCATGCTGATCGGCATGCTGGTGATGGCCATCGCCGCCTGGTTCTATACCATCGCCGTGGCGCTGGTCAGGGTGCGCGGCATCATCCTGGAGCGGGAAAGGCAATCCGAGTGGGTCAAGGAAATTCTGGAGCGCGAAACATGAATCAGTCCCATGGCCTGAGCCGTTCCGTCCCCTCCCTGGGGGAGGTCTGATATGGAATGGGCGAGCTGGTCCGATTTCTGGAGCATGGGCGGCTACGGTCTCTACGTTTGGGGCTCGTATGGCGTCACGGCACTTTGCATCTTGATCGAGATCCTGCTTCTGAGGCGATCCGCCGGCGACACGCGCCGCCGCCTGAAACGCATGCAACAGTGGGAAGAGCAATGAAATCACGTCACAAGAAACTGCTGGTCATCGTCCTCGGCGTCACCGGACTCGGCATCGCCGCCGCCCTGATCCTCAACGCCTTCCAGAGCAATCTGGTGTTCTTCTTCTCGCCCACCCAGGTGGAGCGGGGCGAGGCGCCCACCGACCGCGCCTTCCGCATCGGCGGCCTGGTGGAAAGCGGCAGCGTGAAACGCGAAGCCGACGGCCTGACCGTGCGCTTCGTGGTCACCGACACGGCCAAATCCATGAACGTGGTCTACAAGGGCATCCTTCCCGACCTGTTCAAGGAAGGCAAGGGCGTGGTGGCGGAAGGCAAGATCGGAACGGACGGCACCTTCAACGCCTCCCAGGTACTCGCCAAGCACGACGAGAACTACATGCCGCCGGAAGCCGCCCACGCGCTGGAGCAGGCCCAGAAAGCCCAGGAAACCCTGGTGAAATAACACAGGAGCGCCGGCCTGGCCGGCACTCGAAAGTCGCTGACAACGGCACCCACAAGGAGACCGCATGATCCCGGAACTCGGCCATTTCGCCCTCATCGTCGCGCTGCTGCTGGCGCTGACCCAGGCTGTCCTACCCCTCGTTGGCGCCCAGCGCGGCAACCTCACCCTGATGGCGGTGGCGCGGCCCGCGGCCCAGGGGCAGTTCGTGTTCGTCGCCCTGGCCTTCGCCTGCCTGGCCTACTCGTTTCTCACCAACGATTTCTCGGTGGACAACGTGGCGCGCAACTCCTTCTCCCAGTTGCCCGAGGTCTACCGCATCACCGCCACCTGGGGCTCCCACGAGGGCTCCATGCTGCTCTGGGTGCTGATGCTGGCGTTCTGGACCACGGCGGTGTCTGTGTTCTCGCGCCACCTGCCGGACGACATGGTGGCCCGGGTCATCGGCGTGATGGGCCTGATCTCCATCGGCTTCATCGCCTTCCTGCTCACCACCTCCAACCCCTTCGAGCGCCTGCTGCCCGCCGCCCCCGATGGCCGCGACATGAACCCGCTGCTGCAGGACTGGGGCATGATCATCCATCCGCCCATGCTGTACATGGGCTACGTGGGTTTCGCCGTCGCCTTCGCCTTCGCCATCGCGGCGCTGATCTCGGGCCGCCTGGACGCCGCCTGGGCGCGCTGGTCGCGGCCCTGGACCACGGTGGCCTGGGCCTTCCTCACCCTGGGCATCGTTCTCGGCGCCTGGTGGGCCTACCGTGAACTGGGCTGGGGCGGCTGGTGGTTCTGGGATCCCACCGAAAACGCCTCCTTCATGCCCTGGATCGCCGGCACCGCCCTGATCCATTCCCTGGCGGTCACGGAAAAGCGCGGCGCCTTCAAGGCCTGGACCGTGCTGCTGGCGCTGACCGCCTTCTCCCTGTCCCTGCTGGGCACCTTCCTGGTGCGTTCCGGCGTGCTGTCCTCGGTGCATGCCTTCGCCACCGACCCGGCCCGGGGCGCCTTCATCCTGGGCTTCCTGGCCGTGGCCATCGGTGGTTCCCTGGTGCTGTTCGCCTGGCGCGCCCCCAGGATGCTGACGGGCGGCGCCTTCAACTGGTTCTCGCGGGAAGCCATGCTGCTGGCCAACAACGTCATCCTGCTGGCGGCCCTGGGTTCCGTGCTGCTGGGCACCCTCTACCCGCTGCTCATGGACGCCCTGGGCATGGGCAAGATTTCCGTCGGGCCGCCCTACTTCAACGCGGTGTTCGTGCCCCTGATGGCCCCCGCCCTGTTCCTCATGGGCATCGGCCCCCTGACCCGCTGGAAGGACGCCAGCCTGCCGGACATGGTGGGTCGCCTGAAGTGGGCCCTGGCCATCGCCGTGGCCACCGGCTTCCTCTTGCCCCTGACCATGAAGGGCTTCAATCCCTGGGCCACCCTGGGCTTCTTCCTCTCGGTCTGGATCGTCCTGTCCGTGCTGATCGGCTTCCGCGAGCGCCTGAAAAACAGTGGCCGTCTCGGCAACCTGCCGCGCGCGTTCTGGGGCATGCAGCTCGCCCACCTGGGCCTGGCCTGGGGCATCGCCGGCATCACCCTGGTGGCCAACTACCAGCAGGAGCGGGACGTGCGCATGAACGTGGGCGACCACACCGAACTGGCCGGCTACACCTTCACCTTCAAGGGCACCAGCGAACATCCCGGCCCCAATTACCGGGCCGCGCGGGGCACGGTGGACGTCAGCAAGGGCGGCAAGCTCCTGTTCACGCTGCACCCGGAAAAGCGCATCTACAACGCCTCCGGCATGCCCATGACGGAAGCCGCCATCCATCCCGATTTCTTCCGCGACGTGTACGTGGCCCTGGGCGAACCCCTGGACGAGCAGGCCACTACCTGGGCGGTGCGGGTATTCCACAAGCCCTTCATCAACTGGCTGTGGCTGGGCGCCCTGCTCATGGTCATCGGCGGATTCCTGGCCGCCTCCGACCGCCGCTACCGCATCGCGGTGAAGTCGGTCGTTCCCGCCGGCGCCGCTGCCCAAGGAGCCTGAGCATGAAAAGATGGATACCCCTCATCGTCTTCGCCGTCCTGGTGGGTTTCTTCGCCAAGGGCCTGTTCCTCAACCCGCGCGAGGTGCCCTCGCCCTTCATCGGCAAGCCGGCTCCGGCGTTCAAGCTGCCCGTGGTGGGCGTCGCCGACAAGAGCTTCAGCCCCGACGACATGAAGGGCAAGGTCTGGCTGCTCAACGTCTGGGCGCCCTGGTGCGTGTCCTGCCGGCAGGAACACGGCGTGCTCATGGCCCTGTCGCAAAGCCAGAAGGTGCCCATCGTCGGCCTCAACTGGAAGGACAAGGAGCGGGAGGCGGAACAACTCCTGGCCGAGCACGGCAGTCCCTACTTCGCGGTGCCGGACGATCGGAGCGGCAAGACCGGCATCGACTACGGCGTCACCGGCACGCCGGAAACCTATGTCATCGACCAGACCGGCATCATCCGCATGAAGCACGTCGGGCCCATCAGCCCGGATGTCTGGAAAGAGAAATTCGAGCCGAAACTGAAGGAGTTGGGCGCATGAAGACACTGCTGTTCTCATTGGCCCTGACGCTGAGCACGCCGCTCTGGGCCGGCGAGGCCACCCCCGTCGGCGAAGACCCGGTGATCGAGCAACGCATGGTCAACCTGGCGGAGGATCTGCGCTGCCTGGTCTGCCAGAACGAATCCCTGGCCGGCTCCCACGCCGAACTGGCGGAAGATCTGCGCAAGGAAATCCGTGCCCAGATGAAGGCCGGCAAGAACGACAAGGAAGTCATCGACTACCTCACCACCCGCTACGGCGACTTCGTGCTGTACCGGCCGCCGTTCAAGCCCGTGACCTATCTGCTCTGGCTCGGCCCCCTGCTGTTCCTGAGCCTGGGCGGCACGATCTGGTACATGACGCTGAAGAAGCGTCGCGCCCTCAAGGAAACCCCGACGGACGAGAAGCAACTCGCCGCCGCCGCCCAACTGTTGGATGAGAAATAAGAGCCCACCATGCCCTCTCTGAACCCCTTCTGGACCGTCTCCCTGTTCTGGGTCGCCACCGCCGTCTGCGTGGTCATCGCCCTGGCCTTCGTTCTCCCCCCCCTGTTGCGCAAGAAGGCCGTCGCCGCCAAGGCCGCCCGCCGCGACATCAACATCGCCGTCTATCGCGACCAGATGAAGGACATGGAAGCCGACCGCGCCGGCGGCCTGCTCTCCGAGGAGCAGTTCCAGGTCGCGAAGGTCGAACTGGAATCCCGCCTGGCCGAGGACGCCCTGACCCAGGCCGACGCCACCATGGCCCCGGTCGCCAGCCGTCGCCTCGGCTTCACCCTGGCGGGCGTGCTGCCGGCCGCCGCCTTCGGCCTCTATTTCTGGCTGGGCAATCCCGCGTCCCTCATCGCCATCGCCGAGGCCCAGGAGAACGGGCCCAATACAGCCACTAATACCGCCACCAGCGCCGCCGCCATGGCCGGCGCCCAGGGCAAGCACGACATCATGAAGCTGATCCAGCAGGTGGAGGAAAAGACCAAGACCGACCCCAACGACGGAGAGGCCTGGACCATCCTGGCCAAGACCTACGCGGCGGTGGGACACTGGCCGGAAGCCCTGCAGGCCTATGAAAAAGCCTACAAGCTGCGGCCCGAGGTGCCGGCGGTCATGACCGGCTATGCCGAAGCCCTGGCCATCACCAACAACCGCGTCATCAAGGGCAAGCCCCTCGATCTGGTGATGCAGGCCCTGGAAAAGGATCCCGAGGACATCAAGGGCCTGGAACTGGCCGGCATCGCCGCCTTCCAGGACAAGGGCTTCGCCAAGGCCGCCTATTACTTCAAGCGCCTGCACAAGCTGCTGCCGCCGGAATCGCCCTATGCCCAGGACATCCTGGAAGCCCAGAAGGAGGCGGCGCGCCTGTCGCATCAGACCCTGACGGGCATGGACAATCTGGCCGACGCGGGCGCCGGCAAGGACAAGGCGGCCGCTCCTCCCCATGGCGCCACCATCAAAGGCAAGGTGGATGTGGCGCCGGCACTGAAGGCCAGGATCAGCGACAAGGACGCCGTCTTCCTGTTCGCCCGCGCCGCGGGGGGCGGCGCCCCGGTGGCCGCCATCCGCGCCACCGAGGTCAAGTTCCCCCTGGAATTCGAACTCAACGACGCCATGGCCATGAACCCGGACAACCGGCTGTCCAACTTCAAGGAAGTGAACCTGACCGTTCGCATCTCCAAGTCCGGCGACCCCATGGGCGCCACCGGCGACCTGGAGGGCTCCCTCACCAACGTCAAGGTGGGCGCCAAGGACATCAAGCTGACCATCGACAAGGTCAAGCCCTGATCGCCCCTCCCCGCTGAAACCAGGCCCGCCCCGCGCGGGCCTGTCCATTTCGGCATGAACGCCTGGCCCGGCCAGACGTCGCTATTCCCGCGGTTCCCCCAGCCCCGCCTGCCGCTCCAGAGGATGGTCCAGATAGGGCCGGCCGCCCCGCAGCCAGATCACGGCGCCGATCAGGAAATAGGCCGGCAGGAAGAAGGGCCCGAGGCGTTCGTACTGGCGCACGTGCCGGCGCTCGTGGGCGCGCAACGCCGCCAGGCTCCGAGGACTCCGGGCCAGGATGACATGGCCGAGGGTAATCGCCTGGGCCCAGGGACGCAGCAGGAACGCCAGTCCACCCCCCGCGGCCTCGATCACTCCCCCGTGCCAGCGGGGCCGGCTCAGGCACAAGAAGGCCACGAGCAGGCCCAGGAGGGTGTTGGGGGACGCCCAACACCATGCGAATATCCGCGACAGGCGCCGCATCACGATTTTCGGCCCTGCTCCGGACAAGACGGGGTCAACGCGAGCATCGGACAATTGCCCCTTGTCCTTCACACGCCATCGAGTCCAAGCTTCGAACATGCCGCCTATCTTAGCCCTCATCACCATCACGCTGCTGGTTTCGGGATGCGCGTCGCAACCCGCCACCCCGCCCGTGGAACAGCCGCCTACCCCACCGGTGACGGTCGGTCAGGCGCCACCCCGCCCCCTGCGCGTCGGCCTCGCCCTGGGCGGCGGCGCGGCGCGGGGCTTCGCCCATATCGGCGTGATCAAGGTGCTGGAAGCCCAGGGCATCGTCCCCGACCTGATCGCCGGTACCAGCGCCGGATCGGTGGTGGGAGCCCTCCACGCCGCCGGGCTGGATGGCTTCGAACTGCAAAAGGTGGGCATGGAACTGGACGAGGCCACCCTGGCGGACTGGTCCTTTCCCAGCCGCGGGCTGTTCAAGGGCGAGGCCCTGCAGGATTTCGTCAACCGCCAGGTCCGGCAGAAACCCCTGGAACGCCTGGGCAAGCCCTTCGCCGCCGTGGCCACGGACCTCAAGAACGGCGAGATGGTGGCCTTCCGCACCGGCAACACCGGCATGGCCGTGCGCGCCTCCAGCGCGGTGCCCGGGATATTCAAGCCGGTGTCGATCCGCGATCGGGAATATGTCGACGGCGGCCTGACCTCCCCGGTACCGGTGCGCGCCGTCAAGGCCATGGGGGCGGATTTCGTCATCGCGGTGGATGTGGGCAGCAAGCCCCAATGGGGCAAGAGCGACACCACTCTGGATCTGTTGCTGCGCACCTTCACCATCATGGGCGCCAGTATCGGCCGGCTGGAGATGGCGGACGCCGATCTGGTCATCCGCCCCGCCACGCCCGACGTGGATTCCACCGATTTCGATGGCCGTCATGCCGCCATCCTGGCCGGGGAAAAGGCCGCCGCCGCCCTGCTTCCGGAACTCAAGGCGGGCCTGGCCAGGGCGCGCGCGAACAGGCGCTGAATCCTGTGGCATCCACCGCCTTTACCGGCTAGATTCCCACCCCGTTCGATCACCCCTCATTCCTGTCCAATTTCCGAGAAGAACCTCCCATGCGTACCCTGATCTGCGGCTCCATGGCCTACGACACCATCATGGTGTTCCACGACCACTTCAAGAACCACATCCTGCCCGACCAGATCCACATCCTGAACGTGGCCTTCCTGGTGCCGGACATGCGCCGGGAATATGGCGGCTGCGCCGGCAACATCGCCTACACCATGAAGCTGCTGGGCGGCGATCCGGTGATCATGGCCACGGTGGGCGACGATTTCCCGCCCTACCGGGACCGGCTGAACCAGTTCGGCATGGACCAGAGCCATATCCGCGCCGTTCCGCGGACCTTCACCGCCCAGGCCTTCATCACCACCGACCTGGCCGACAACCAGATCACCGCCTTCCATCCGGGCGCCATGAACCACGCCCACGAGAACCAGGTCGCCGATGCCGGCGGCATCACCCTGGGCATCGTCGCCCCCGACGGCCGCCAGGGCATGCTGGACCACGCCCGCCAGTTCCACGAGGCCGGCATCCCCTTCATCTTCGATCCGGGCCAGGGCCTGCCCATGTTCAGCGGCGTGGAATTGCAGCGTTTCGTCGAACTCGCCGACTACGTGGCGGTCAACGACTATGAAGCGCGGCTGCTGCAGGAGCGCACCGGCCACAAGCTGGAGGTTCTGGCCAGGGAAGTGAAGGCCCTCGTCGTCACCCTGGGCGCCCAGGGCTCGCGCATCTACAGCAACGGTGAGACCCATCACATTCCGGCGGCGAAACCCCATGCCATCATGGACCCCACCGGTTGCGGCGACGCCTACCGGGCCGGCCTCATGACCGGCATGCAGAAGGGCATGGACTGGCCCACCTGCGGGCGCCTGGCCGGGCTGATGGGCGCCATCAAGATCGGCCATCGCGGCGGCCAGAACCACCGCTTCGGCTGGGACGAGATCGCCGACCGCTTCAAGGCGGAATACGGTTACGGCTTATAACGGGTACGACTGACAGGAAACGAACATGAAATCGATCTGGATACTGTTGATCCCCGCCGTCCTGGCGGGTTGCGCCAGCGGCCTCGGCAGCGGCGATTACGAGCGCAAGGAGGCCCGCCGCGCCTACGAGGTCAAGATGGGCGTGGTGGAACACGTGCGCAGCGTCAAGCTGGAAGGCACCGAATCCGGCATCGGCACCGCCGCCGGCGGCGCCATCGGCGGCGTGGCCGGCAGCGGCCTGGGCAGCGGCAAGGGCGAGGTGATCGGCGCGGTGGTCGGCGCGGTGGTCGGCGGCATGGCCGGCGCGGCATCGGAAGAAGCCATCACCCGCAAGCCCGGCCTGGAAATTACCGTGCGCCTGGATTCGGGCCGGATACTCGCCGTGGTCCAGGAAGACACCAGCGAGAAATTCGCCGTGGGCGAGCGGGTGCGCCTGCTGGAATCCGGCGGACAGACCCGGGTCACCCACTGAGGCCGGCGGGCGGCATGGCCCCGCCTTGTCACCCGCGCCTCATCCCGCCTTAACCATTTCTTCACCACCCGGTAACCACCCGGTAACCGCCCCTCCCTAACTTTGCGCCATCGACGCAAAGGAAAGGGAACGCCATGCTTCAGGAACGCATCGGGCTGGAAAGCCGGGCTCGCAAGAATTTTCATGTCGGACTGGCAAGGCACCAGGACGAGGTGCGCGAAGCACAACGCCTGCGCTGGAAAATCTTCGCCGAGGAAATGGGCGCCCGCCTGGACACGCCCGAGCCGGGCCTGGACATCGACATGTACGACGCCCATTGCGAGCACCTGCTGGTGCGCGACGGGGACAGCGGCGAAGTGGTGGGCACCTACCGCATCCTCAGCCCCGCCGCCGCCAAGCGACTGGGCAGCTATTACTCGGAAGGCGAGTTCGACCTGACCCGGCTCCAGCACCTGCGCGGCCGCATGGTGGAACTGGGCCGCTCCTGCGTGCACCCCGACCACCGCGGCGGCGGCGTCATCACCCTGCTGTGGGCCGGCCTGGCGGAATACATGATCAAGGGCGGCCATGAATACCTGATCGGTTGCGCCAGCATCGGCATGGCCGACGGTGGCCACAACGCGGCCGGCATCTGGCACGCGACCCGGGAAAGGCACCTGGCCCCCATCGAATGGCGGGTCTTTCCCCGCTGCCCCCTGCCCCTGGAATCCCTGGATTCCACCGCCGCCCCGATCCTGCCGCCCCTGGTGAAGGGCTACCTGCGCGCCGGCGCCTATGTCTGCGGCGAGCCGGCCTGGGATCCGGACTTCAACACGGCCGACCTGCCCATCCTGCTGCCCCTGAAGAACCTCAACCCGATCTACGCCAGGCATTTCCTCAAGCCGGCCTGATGTCCATCCGCCCGGCCGCGCGCCAGAGCCGCGCCGCGGCATGGATAATCCGGGGCATTACCCCGCCCCGGAATCCGGTCGTGAATTTCCCCGCCCTCAAACTGCTCCGCGTCGCCGTCCATGTTCTGGCTGGATCGCTCACCGTGCTCACGCTTTTCCCCCGCCTGGATCGCGCCGCGCGGGCCCGGCGGGTGGGGCTGTGGTCGGCGAAGCTGCTCGCCATCCTCGCGGTCGAGGTCGAGGTTGAGGGTGATCCGGACGCCGCCCACCGGGCTGGCGCCCTGCTGGTGGCCAATCATGTGTCCTGGATGGATATCTACGTGATTTTCAGCGTGGCGCGAACCCGCTTCATTTCCAAGGCGGAGGTGCGCGGCTGGCCCGTGATCGGTTGGTTGGCCGAGGCGGCCGGCACCCTGTTCCTGACCCGGGAGAAAAAATCGGACGCCATGCGCCTCAACCGGATGATGGCGACGCACTTGCGCGAGGGTGACTGCCTGACCTTGTTTCCCGAGGGCACCACGTCCGATGGCGGTGAATTGCTGCCCTTCTACCCTTCCCTGTTCCAACCCGCGGTGGACGCCGAAGCCCAGGTCTGGCCGGTCCGGATCCGCTATCTCACCCCGGACGGGGCGCGCTGCCGGGAGGCGGCCTATCACGGCGACATGAGTCTGGTCGAATCCCTGCTCAGGATCGCCCGCCTCAAGGCGGTGCGGGTGGAGGTCGATTTCCTGCCGCCCATCTCCAGCAAAGGGATGCGGCGGCGGGAACTGGCCGCCGCCGCCGAGGCGGCCATCCGGGAAGGCTTTGCGCCGTCTAGTGGTCTGCTTCCGAAATAGAGGGACAAATAAAACGGATGGATTTTTCCGCGGGGCAAGGCGTGAGGAGGCGCCATAGCCGAGACTATGGCAACAACGAGCAACGCCGCCATGCGGGAAAAGACGCCGTTTTATGTTCCGATATTTCGGAAGCAGACCACTAGGGATGGGGCGCGCGCCGCGCCTGGCAACGCACCTGGAAGCACTGCTGGTCTTCGAGCCTGAAAGCGGTCAGCGCCCCGCCCCACAGGCAACCGCTATCCAGTGCGATGACATCCTCCCGCAACACCAGGCCCAGGGTGGACCAGTGCCCGAACAGGATGCGCGCTTCCCTGGCGCGGCGACCGGGGAAATCGAACCAGGGCGTGAGTTCCGGCGGCGCCGTATCCAATCCCAGCTTGTGCTGGAACTCCAGGCTGCCGTCCGGATACAGGAAGCGGCAACGGGTCAGCACGTTGGCGATGTAGCGCAGCCGGTCCTGGCCGGTCAGATTCGGGTTCCACCGGCGCGGCTCGTTGCCGTACATGTGCTTGAGGAAATGGCGCCAGTCGGGGCCACGCAGGGCGGCCTCCAGTTCGCCCGCGTGCAATCGGGCCTGGTCGGCGCTCCACTCGGGCGGCAGGCCGGCATGGACCATCATCCAGGGACCTTCCCGATGCAGCATGGGCCGGTGGCGCAGCCAGGCGAGTAGTTGATCCCGGTCCGGGGCGCCCAGGATCATATCCAGGGTGTCCCGGCGATGGGGAGGCACATACCCTTCCGCCACCGCCAGCAGGTGCAGATCATGGTTGCCCAGCACCGCCACCACGCAATGGTCGTGTTGCATGCCCCAGCGCAGCACCGCCAGGGAATCCTCGCCCCGGTTCACCAGGTCGCCGGTGATCCAGGCCTTGTCCCGGGCGGGATCGAATTCCAGGGCGTCGAGCAGTTCCAGAAAGGCGCCGTGGCAGCCCTGGATATCGCCGATGACGTAGGTGCTCATGTTTCGTTACCCCGACCGCCGCGCGTCCCTTGAAGCTCCCCTCCCCCGCGGGCGGGGGAGGGGTCGGGGGAGAGGGCGGCGGAAGAATCGCCTTGCTCGCCAGCCTCCGGACCTTGCAACGCCATCAGGGGCTTCATGGTGGTGAGCAGGTTGGCGAACAGCCTGGGATGCAGCTTTTCCTGCTCGGCCAGCAGGGCCTTCATCTGGTAGCGCTGCATGGGCATGGCGAAGCAGGCCGGGCAGTTCTCGTAAATCACCGGCAGGCCCGCCCTGGCGGCGAAGTCCCGGGTCTGCCGCTCGCGGGCATAGACCAGGGGACGGATCACGCGCACGTCGCCGGCGTCGTTCAGGTAATGGGCCTGCATGGTGCGCAGCTTGCCGCCGAAGAAGGCGCTCATCAGGAAACTCTCCGCCAGGTCATCCAGGTGCTGGGCCAGGGCCAGGACGTTGTAGCCATTCTCCCGCGCCACCCGGTAGAGGATGCCGCGCCGCATGCGCGAGCAATAGGCGCAGAAGGAATCCCCCTTCATGTGCTGGCTGGCGGATTCCACGATGGGCTGGGATTCGTAGAAATAGGGCACGCCCAGGTCGGCCATGTAGGCCTTGAGCGGGCTGGGGTCATATTCGGGCGACCGGGGATCGACGGTGCAGGCGGCGAGCTGGAATTTCACCGGCGCCCGGCGTTGCAGGTGCCGCAGTCCATGCAAGAGGGAGAGGCTGTCCTTGCCGCCGGACAGGCCCAGCAGGATGCGGTCGCCGTCCCGGATCATGGCGTAGTCGCCGATGGCGCGGCCCACGGCGGTGATCAGGGAACGGGAGGGCGTGATGGGAACCATGGGGGGGCGAAAGGGGAGAGTGATCGGTGAATGCTGCATGGTAAATGGTAAAACCGCCCCCCAATCACCAATCACCATTCACCGCAGCAGCGGCCTCACGATGGCCTCCAGCCGGGCTTCCGTCACGCCGCCGGTGAGCGTGGCCACGGCATCGCCGCGCCGGTCGAACACCACGGTGAAGGGCAGTCCGCCCAGGCGGTTGCCGGCGGCCATGGACAGGGCCGCGCCCGCATCGCCCCCGAGCAGGATGGGATAGTTGATGCCGGTCTCGTCCACGAAGGCCGCCACCTTGTCCGGGTCGTCCAGGGCGACACCGACGAATTGCAGACCGGCCTCGCCATGGCGTTGCTGGAGACGGATGAAATCGGGAATTTCCTCGCGGCAGGGTGGACACCAGGGCGCCCAGAAATTGAGCACCAGCACCTTGCCTTGCCACTGCCTCAGGGCCTGGGCCTTGCCGGCCAGGTCGACGAGCCGGCCATCCCACACTTCCGCCAGCCGGACTTCGCCCGGCGCGCCCATCAGGGGCTCGGGCGACCCGGCGAAACGCTGGGCCACGACCCCGGCGATAGCGAAAGCCAGGGCCAGCAGGAACAGCGGGGTCTTGCGTGACTTCACGCGCGGCGGCGACGACTCAGGGAATGGCCTGGCCCAGGCTGGACAGGAATTTGTCCGCGGGCTCGTATCCGATCACCCGGTAGGGCACCTCGTTGCCGGACTTGTCGAAGAAGATGATGCCGGGCGGCCCGAACAGCTTGAAGCGGGCCAGCAGGGCCTTGTCATCAGGACTGTTGGCGGTGACGTCGGCCTGGAGCAGCACCACATCCCTGAGCCGGGCCTGGACGCCGGCATCGGCGAAGGTGAAGCGCTCCAGTTCCTTGCAGGACACGCACCAGTCCGCATAGAAGTCCAGCATGACGTAGCGGCCGGCGGCGCCCTGGATGGCGGCATCCAGTTCCGCCACGTTCCTCACCCGCTGGAATTGCAGGTGGGCGCCCTGCGTCGCCGCGCCGGCGGCGCCACCCTGGTAAACGGTCAGGGGTTGCAGCAGATCCCGGCTGCCGCCCATGGCGCCCAGCAGCAGGGCGATGCCGGCCACCAGGGACATGATGCCGACCCCCTTCCAGAAACGGGTGAAGCCGCGGGCGTTGACCGCCAGGGGCTCCAGGGCGTGCAGGTACATGGCGGAGATGATCAGCAGGGCGGCCCACATCAGCATCTGGGAGATTTCCGACAGCAGGGGCGAAATCAGCCAGATCGCCACCGCCAGCAGGGCCACGCCGAAGAAGCGCTTGACCGCGTCCATCCAGCCCCCGGCCCGTGGCAACAGGGCGCCGGCGGACAGCCCCACCAGCAGGAGCGGTACGCCCATGCCCATGGCCAGCGAGAACAGGGACACGCCGCCCAGCACCACGTCGCCGGTCTGGCTGATGTAGAGCAGGGCGCCGGCCAGGGGGGCGGCGACGCAGGGGCCGACGATGAGGGCGGAAATGGCCCCCATCACGAATACGCTGACGAAGCGGCCGCCCTGGATGCGATTGCTGGCCTCGGTGAAGCGGCTTTGCAGGAAGCTGGGCATCTGCAGTTCGTAAAAGCCGAACATGGACATGGCCAGGGCCACGAAGATGGCCGCGCCGGTACCCAGGGCCCAGGGATTCTGCAGGGCATTGGAAATCAGGGTGCCGGACAGTCCCGCCGCCACGCCGGCCAGGGCGTAGGTGCTGGCCATGCCCAGCACGTAGGCCAGGGACAGCAGGAAACCCTTGCGCTTGGTGATCTGGTGACCCTGGCCGACGATGATGCCGGACAGGATGGGAATCATGGGGAAAACGCAGGGCGTCAGGGACAGCAGCAGGCCGAAGCCGAAGAAGCTGATCACCACCAGCCAGTAATTGCCCCCCTGGAGAATGGCCGTGACGCGGCCGGTATCGGAGGCATCCGCCTGGGGCGGAGGCGCCGCCGGGGGGGCGGACGCCGCCGGGGCGGGCGTCGAGGTCAGGTCCACGGTAAACGACTGGTCCTGGGGCGGATAGCAGATGCCCTTCTCGCTGCAACCCTGGTGGGTAGCCTCCACCTTGAGCCGGGTGGTGCCGGGCGGCACCCCGGCCAGGCCGACGAGGGCGTTGAAGTCCCGGTGGTACACGAACATCTTGCCGAAATTGGGATCATCCTTCTCGTCCGCCTTGGGTAAATCCATGCCGGTGACCGTGACGCCGGCGGGCTCGGTCACGGTGAACCTGATCTTGTCGCGGTACAGGTAATAGTCCTTGGCGATCGTGAAGCGGGCATCCAGCCCACCGTTCGCGGCAGGCGTGATGGCCACCTTGAACGCCTCCTCCGGCGGCAGGAATTCCGGCTCCTCGGCGCCGGAAAAACCGCTGGCCAGGGATTTCAGCCGGGCCAGCACTTCCGGGCTCTGCCGCGTGATCGGCTCGGCGGTGGTGGTGGTGGTGGTGGCGGTGGCTGGCGGTGCGCTGGCCGCCACGGCCGGGGTGACCGCCACGGGCTCGGTGGCGGCGGCGATGGCCACCACGTTGACCTGGGGTGGGTAGCACACGCCCACGTCGGCGCAACCCTGGAACTGCGCCTTCAGATTGAAGGCTTTGGCGCCGCCGGCGGGATAGGTCACCGGGACGCGGACACGGAGATCGCCACGATAGGTTTCCACCTTGCCGAAGGTGTCATCCTGCTTCATCTTGCCGGCGGGCAGCGCGGGGGGGCCGAGCTTGACGTCGCCGTCGGCCGAGAATCGGATCTTGTCCTTGTACAGGTAATAGCCGGGGGCGATCTGGAAGCGGGCCTCCAGGTTGGCCGGATCGATCAGGCGGGCTGACTGGCGGAAGGCCTTCTCCGGCTCCAGGAGGTCCTCATCCGCGTGGGCCATCGCGGCGAACAGAAGCAGGAAGGCGAGAAAGAAACGCATGCGGGACTCCGCTCAGGCTTGGATCGAGGACAGGTCTGATGCGCTGTCGGCGGACCCGGTTGAAGTGGATTGCACTACCCACTGGAGATAGTCGGGCAGGCCGGCGACCACGTCCAGGGCAAGGATTTCCGGCAATTCGTAGGGATGCCGGCTACGCAGGTAGGTCTCCAGGGCGGGATAAAGTTCCGCCGTGGTCTTGATGATCAGGGGAATCTCCCCATCTTCCTGTACGGCGCCTTGCCAGCGATAGACGGAACGGCAGGGCGCCAGGATATTCACGCAGGCCGCGAGTCCCGCATCCACCAGAGTCCTGGCCAACGCGCCGGCGATCTCGGCGTTGGGCAGGGTGGTCAGAACGAGGCGGATGGAAGGCACGGAGAGCGCGCATGAGATTGGGGGTTGTCGGGATTATAGCCGTGGCCTTTCTGGCCCTGGAAATGGTGGGGATGTACCGGATCGCCCAGAGCATCGGCGCGGCGCCCACCGGCCTCTGGCTGATCGCGGCCGTCATCGCCGGCGTATGGGTGATCCGCCGGGCGGGAGCCGGGTTCCTGCCCGGCCTGGCGACCTCCCTGGAACGGGGGCACGCGCCCTTCGGCGTGATCTGGACCACCGGCAAGCGCTTCCTTGCGGGGGTCCTGCTCATCCTGCCGGGGGCCATCGGCGACCTGGTCGCCCTGGTCCTGCTGTTGTGGCCCGCCCCCCGAATTCCCCCGGCCCGAGGCGCCCCGGCGCGGGATGACGTCATCGAAGGCGAATTCCGGCGGGAAGATTGAGTCCGGGCCAGCCCATTGGCGAAACGGGGAGCCGGCCTGGCGAAATATCCGGGCTAAAATAGGCGCGTTTTTCCTCCCCGCCCCCTTGTGGCCCCATCCGCCGTGACCTCTCCCACTCCCCTTTCCTACCGCGATGCCGGCGTCGATATCGATGCCGGGGATTCCCTGGTGGAGCGCATCAAGCCCCACGCCAAACGCACCCTGCGCCCCGAGGTCCTGGCCGGCATCGGCGGCTTCGGCGCCCTGATGGAACTGCCCAGGAACTACCAGGAACCGGTGCTCATCTCCGGCACCGATGGCGTCGGTACCAAGCTGAAGCTGGCCTTCCAGATGAACAGGCACGACACCATCGGCCAGGACCTGGTGGCCATGAGCGTCAACGACATCCTGGTGCAGGGGGCCGAGCCCCTGTTCTTCCTGGACTACTTCGCCTGCGGCCACCTGGACGTGGACGTGGCGGAACAGGTGATCTCGGGCATCGCCCGGGGCTGCGAACTTTCCGGCTGCGCCCTGATCGGCGGCGAGACCGCCGAGATGCCCGGCATGTATCCATTCGGAGAATACGACCTGGCTGGCTTCGCGGTGGGCGTGGCGGAAAAATCGAAGGTCATCACCGGCCGCGACATCCGCCCCGGCGACGCGGTCCTCGGCCTGGCCTCCAGCGGCCCCCATTCCAACGGCTATTCCCTCATCCGCAAGATCGTCGAGGTCACCAACGCCGACCTGGACGCTCCCTTCGACGGCCGCACCCTGGGCGAAACCCTGCTGGAGCCCACCCGCATCTATGTGAAGCCCCTGCTCGCCCTGATGAAGGAAATCCGGGTCAAGGGACTGGCCCACATCACCGGCGGCGGCATCACCGGCAACGTGCCCCGGGTGCTGCCGGACTCGGTCTGCGCCGTCATCGACGCCGGCGCCTGGACCTGGCCCGCCGCCTTCCAGTGGCTGCAGGCCCAGGGCAGGGTGGACCTGGACGAGATGCACCGTACCTTCAACTGCGGCATCGGCATGGTGCTGGTGGTGGACGCGGGCGATGCCGAGGCCGCCACGAACTTCCTCTCCGACCGGGGCGAAACCGTCTACCTGCTCGGTGAAATCCGCGCCCGCGAAGCGGGACAGGAACAGGCCATCATCGTCTGACCGGCATGCGAGCCGTCATCCTCATCTCCGGCCGGGGCAGCAATATGAGGGCCCTGCTGGAGGCCGATTTGCCGGTGGACATCGCCTGCGTCATCAGCAACAAGCCCGGGGCGGCTGGCCTGGACATCGCCGCGGCCCACGGCGTGGCCATCGCCGTGGTGGATCACCGCCTGCATCCGGACCGGGCCGAATTCGATGCCGCCCTGGCGGCGGAGATCGACCGGCATCGGCCCGATCTGGTGATCCTGGCCGGCTTCATGCGGGTGCTGACGGAAGCCTTCGTGCGGCGCTACGAGAACCGGCTGATCAACATCCACCCGGCCCTGCTGCCGGCCTTTCCCGGCCTGCACACTCATGCCCGGGCCATCGCGGCGGGCGTCAAGCTGCATGGCTGCACGGTGCATTTCGTTACCCCCGAGGTGGATGCCGGCCCCATCATCGCCCAGGCGGCGGTGCCGGTATTGCCGGACGACACGCCCGAGCGCCTGGCGGCCCGAGTCCTGCGCCAGGAACACCGCGTTTTCCCCCTGGCGGTGCGCTGGCTGGCCGAGGGCCGCGTGCGTCTGGGCGAGGACGGCACCGCCGCGGTCATCGGCGTGACCGGCGGCGACGCGGACCACGAGGCGCTGGTTTCTCCCAACGGCTAGGTGGTCATGAACAGCAGTCGGCGCGTGTTCGTCTGGGCCCTGCTGCTTTCCCTGGGGGTACACCTCCTGCTGGCCAGCAATACGCGCATGCCCTGGCACGACCCGGCGGCGGAGCTCACCTTTCCCATCGAAGCCCTTCTTTCCCCCGCGACCGCCGAAACCGCGCCTCCGCCCCGCGCCGTGTCGACACCCCCGCGCGCGCCGGCCCCGCCGCGGCCGGATTCGCTGCCGCCGGCGGCGCCGCCGGAGAACCCGGACGTGGGGGCGCCCGATCCTGTCACGCCAGCGGTCGAATCGATGTCGGAGAAGGCCGTCGGGATCACCCGGGAGCCGGTGGTGGAAGCGCCTCCGGCATCCGCCTCCGTGGCGTCCACGCCGAGCGAGCCGCCCGCGCGGGAACCGGAATCCACGCCGATGCGCGCTGTGCGCAAGCTTCCGGAAAAACTGGTGCTGCGCTACGAGGTGCGCTCCGGCGAGGAGGGATTCAGCCTGGGCCAGGCCACCTATACCTGGGGCGTCGCCGGCGACCTCTATACCCTCGACAGCGTGGCCGAGGCCACCGGACTGGCCGCGCTCTTCACCCAGGCGCGCATCGTCCAGTCCAGCAAGGGGCGCCTCGGCCCGACGGGATTGATGCCCGAGCGTTTTTCCATGGAGAGGAACGGCAAGCGCCACTACTCGGCGCGCTTCGACTGGGAAGGCAGGCGCCTGCTGCTGCCCAAGGACGAAGTGGTTCCCCTTCTCGACCACACCCAGGACCTGCTCAGTTTTCCCTTCCACCTGGCTATGACCATCGCGGACGAGGATACGGCCTGGATTCAGCCGGTCACCAACGGCCGCATGCTTAAAGGCTACCGCTTCGTCCAGGTCGGACGGGAAACCCTGGAGCGGGACGGGAAAGTCCTGCATACCCTGCATCTGCGTGGCACGCGCGCCTTCGAGGGCAGCCTGGAAGTGTGGCTGGCGCCCGACCTGCACTGGTTGCCGGTGCGCATCCGCACCGAGGACACCAAGGGCCGGGTGACCGACCTCAAGCTGACGCGCCTGGAGAACTGAGAGGTGTGGGGGCGGGGCGGGGGGGGGGGGGGGGGGGGGGGGGGGGGGGGCGGCGGGGGGGCGCCGGGGGGGGCGGGGGGGGGGGGGGGGGGGGGGGGGGGGGGGGGGGGGGGGCGGGGCGGGCCGGGGGCCCCGGGGGGGCCCGCGGGGGGGGGCCGCGGGGGGGCGGGGGGGGGCGGCGCCGGGGGGGGGGGGGGGCGGGGGGGGGGGGCCGGGGGGGGGGGGGCGCCGCGGGGGGCGCCGGGGGGGGGCGGCGGCCCCGGCCCGGGGGCCGGGCCCCCGGCGGGGGCCGGGGGGGCCCCGGGGGGCCCGCGCCCGGGCCCCGGCCGCTGCGCTCCGTCCGCCTTGCTCTCGGGCCGCTCGCTACGATTTCTTCACAGGCTCTGATCAGTCGCGGCCGATGCCCAGGGCGGCCCGGGTTTCCGTGGCGATGCCCAGGGCCTCGTCAGGGTGGGCGCCAGGCAGTTGTAATGGCCCATCTTGCGCCCCGGCCGTGCCTCGGCCTTGCCGTAGAGATGCAATTGCACGCCGGCGTGGCCGAGCAGGGCCCGCCAGTCGGGCTGGGGCCGCCAGACATCGCCCAGCAGGTTCACCATCACCACCGGCGACAGCAGGCGCGCATCCCCGAGGGGCAGGCCGCACAGGGCCCGCACCTGCTGCTGGAACTGGTCGGTGGCGCAGGCGTCCAGGGTGTAGTGGCCGCTGTTGTGGGGGCGCGGCGCCATCTCGTTGAAGACGATGCGGCCATCCTTCAGGACGAAGAACTCCACCGCCATGACACCCACGTATTCCATTTCCCGGGCCAGGTGGGCGGCCATGTCGCGGGCCCGCTCGGCCAGGTCGGCGGGAATGCGGGCGGGGACGATGCTGACGTCCAGGATGCCGTCGCGGTGCCGGTTTTCCGCCACGGGGAAGAAGGCGATCTCGTCCAGGCCATTGCGCGCCAGCACCACGGACACCTCCCGCTCCAGGGGCAGGAAACCCTCCAGCAGGCAGGGCACATCGCCCAGTTGCGCGAAGGCGGCGTCCAGTTCCCCACGGCTGTTCACCCGGGCCTGGCCCTTGCCGTCGTAGCCCATGCGGCGGGTCTTGAGCAGGGCCGGGGCGCCCACCCGTTCCCAGGCCGCATCCAGGTCGGCGGCGGTCTCGATGTTGGCGAAGGGCGCGGTCTCGCAGCCGGAGGCGCGGGCGTGGGTCTTTTCCGCCAGGCGGTCCTGGGCCACGGCCAGGGCGGCGGCGGAGGGCGCCACCCGGCAATGCCGGGCCAGCATGTCCATGCTCTCGGCCGGAACGTTCTCGAACTCCGTGGTCACCGCCTGGCACAGGCTGCCCATGCGCAGCAGGGCGACGGCATCCCGGTAATCGGCCTTGAGGTGCGTGTCGGCCAACTGGCCGGCGGGGCTGGCCGGGTCGGGGTCGAGCACCACCACCTGGTAGCCCATGACCTTGGCGGCCAGGGTGAACATGCGCCCGAGCTGGCCACCGCCGACCACGCCCAGGGTGGCGCCGGGCAGCAGCGGGGAAGCCGCCGCCCAGTCAGGTGTCGCGTCAGCGTTCATGGCTGATCGGGCAGGGCCATGGCCAGCACCGATTCGGTCTGGGATTGGCGGAAGGCCACCAGTTTCGCCCGGATTTCCGGCAGTTCGCTGGCCAGCATGGCCGCCGCGAACAGAGCCGCGTTGGCGGCGCCGGCCGGGCCGACGGCGAAGGTGGCCACGGGCACGCCCTTGGGCATCTGGGCGATGGACAGCAGGGAGTCCAGCCCGGTCATGAATTTCGACATCACCGGCACGCCCAGCACCGGCAGATGGGTCTTGGCCGCCACCATGCCCGGCAGGTGGGCCGCGCCGCCGGCGCCGGCGATGACGCAGCGCAGGCCCCGGTCCGCGGCGCCCCCCGCATAGTCGAACAACAGATCCGGCGTGCGGTGGGCGGAAACCACCCGCTTTTCGTAGGGAATGGCGAACTGCTCGAGGATCGCGGCGGCGTGCTGCATGGTTTCCCAATCGCTGACGCTGCCCATGATGAGACCAACCAGAGGGGAATTCATCGGTGAAATCCAGCTAGAGGAGAGTGGAGAGGAGGCCCGCATGATACGGGGCCCGGGAACGCAAAAAAAGGATGCCCGCGCCGCTGTTCGCCTTGTCGGCTAGAACGGCAGAGGGATCCCGGGATACGCCTCCAGGATGAGTCGCCGGAATACCGACTGGATCCGGTCCAGGGCCTCGGCGTTCTCCGCCTCGAAGCGCAGGACGATGGTCGGCGTGGTGTTGGAGGCGCGCATGAGCCCGAACCCGTCCGCGTATTCCACGCGCAGGCCGTCCAGGGTAATGACCTCGCGGGCGCCCTCGAAGCGGGCGGTCCTGGCCAGTTCCGCCATCCAGCGCTGGGGCTCACCCTCAACCAGGGGAATATGGAGTTCCGGCGTGCAGACGGAATCCGGCAGGCCGTCCAGCGTGGCCTGGACATCCGCCCGTCGGGACAGGTATTCCAGCAGGCGGGCCCCGGCGTAGAGGCCGTCGTCGAAGCCGTACCAGCGTTCCTTGAAGAAGATGTGGCCGCTCATCTCGCCGGCAAGCAGGGCGCCGGTTTCCCGCATGCGGGCCTTGATGACGGAATGGCCGGTCTTCCACAGCATGGGCTTGCCGCCCCGCTCGCTGATCCAGCGGTACAGGTTGCGGGTGGATTTCACGTCGAAAATCACCAGTCCGCCGGGATTCCGCGCCAGCACGTCGTCGGCGAACAGCATCAGTTGTCGGTCCGGATAGATGATGCGGCCATCCCTGGCCACCACGCCCAGCCGGTCCCCGTCGCCATCGAAGGCCAGGCCGATTTCCGCGCCCGAGGCTTTCAGCCTGGCGGCGAGTTGGCCCAGGTTGGCCGGTACGGAGGGATCGGGATGGTGGTTCGGAAAACGGCCGTCCACCTCGCAGAACAATTCCTCCACCCGGCAGCCCAGGGCGCGGTAGAGCATGGGCGCATAGGCGCCCGCCACGCCGTTGCCGGCGTCGACGATGATGTTCATGGGGCGGGCAAGCTTCACGTCGCCGACGATGCGTTCGATGTAGTCCGCCGTGATATCCCGCTCGCGCCGAACGCCCTGGCCACGGAACAGGTCGCCGGCTTCGAGGCGCCGGCGCAGGTCCTGGATGGCTTCCCCGTACAGGGCCTCGCCGGCCAGGACCACCTTCAAGCCGTTGTAGGCGGGCGGATTGTGGGATCCGGTCACCATCACGGCGCTGTGGGTGCCAAGGTGATGGGTGGCGAAGTAGGCCATGGGCGTGGTCACCCGACCGATATCGATGACGTCCATGCCGGCCGCCTGAATACCCCGGGCGAGGGCGGCGGCCAGTTCCGGTCCGGACAGGCGGCCGTCCCGGCCGATGACGATCCCGGCCTGGCCGCGCGCCCGCGCCTCGCCGCCGATGGCGCGCCCCAGGTCTTCGACGATTTCGGCGGTCAGGCTCGCGCCCACGACACCACGGATGTCATAGGCCTTGAATATCTCGGCGGGCACGTCTGGCATGGAGGTCTCCGATTGGGCCGGCCGATTATCGGGGATTTTTCCGGCAGCCCCGCCATCGGGACCGGCAAAAAAAGAGCGGCATCGGAAACCGATGCCGCTTGAAAAACCGCCATTGCGGCGGTCAGGGAGGTTGGTTGGGAGGCCTTGCCTCCTGCCCGATCGCGACCTTGCCAGAACCATGCTCGTTCAAAAGAACTCGGGAACTGTCTGTTTCGATGGACGACTATTACTAAAGATATATCAAGTCCGGAAAGAATTCATCCTATTTATCGAAATCCCTATAGTCTTTTCGACCCAGCCAGCTGATTTGTCACACTCGTGACATCGGCATGTAACAAAAGCATGCTTCGGGAAGTCCATCCCCGGGCCCGGATGCTTGATCGCGATCAGGCCCCATCCTTGCCCCGGTTTTCCCACCCCCCCTACAATGGGCCACCTGTTCGAGATCGAGACCATGTCCGCATTCACCGCCCTCCTGGAAAAGTACAGCAAGCCGGGACCCCGCTATACCTCATACCCGACCGCCCCCTACTTCCATACCGAATTCAAGGAAGCCGACTGGCGCCGGGAACTCGAATCCTCCCAGTCCGCGTCCCGCGGCCTGTCCCTCTACGTCCACATCCCGTTCTGCGACACCCTCTGCTACTACTGCGGCTGCAACATGGTGGCCACGGGCGAATACTCCAAGGCGACCCAGTACCTGGGCTACCTGGAGCAGGAAATGTCCCGGGTCGCCGAACTCACCGACCCGCGTCGCCAGGTGAAGCAACTCCACTGGGGCGGCGGCACCCCCACCTATCTCAAGCCCGACGACATCCGCAAGCTGATGGCCATGATCCGCGCCCGCTTCAACATCGCGCCGGACGCGGAAATGGGTTGCGAAGCCGACCCGCGCGAACTCACCCGGGAACACCTGGTGGCCCTGCGCGAATCCGGCTTCAACCGCCTGTCCCTGGGCGTGCAGGATCTGGACGACCGGGTGCAGCAGGCCGTGAACCGCGTGCAGCCCGAGGCGCTGATCGCCCAGGTTTACGGCTGGGCGCGGGAACTGGGCTTTTCCAGCATCAACATGGACCTGATCGTGGGCCTGCCCCACCAGAACACCACCAGCTTCGCCCACACCCTGGATCGGGTGCTGGCCTGGGGGCCGGACCGCTTCGCCATCTTCGCCTACGCCCACGTGCCCTGGATGAAGAAGCACCAGAAGCTCATCAACGAGGCCGACCTGCCCGCCTTCGCTACCCGCCTGGATTTGCAGCAGCTCATCCACGAACGCCTGGGCGCCGCCGGCTACCTGAACATCGGCATGGACCACTACGCCAAGCCGGACGACGAGATGGTCAAGGCCCAGCGCACCAAGACCCTGTGGCGCAACTTCCAGGGCTACACCACCCACAAGGAATGCGACATCTACGCCTTCGGCGCCTCCAGCATCAGCCAGACGCCGGATGTCTACATGCAGAACGAGAAGAACCTGAAGCACTACCAGGAACTGGTGGGAGCCGGCCACCTGCCGGTGGAGCGGGGCCTGAAGCTGACCCGGGACGACCATGTCCGCCGGGAAGCCATCACCCGCATCATGTGCGACCTGGAAATGGACACCGCCGCCTTCGGCAAGGAATTCGGCATCGACTTCGACACCTACTTCGGCGAAGGCCTGGCCGACCTCCCGCCCCTGGCCGCCGATGGCCTGATCCGCCTGGAGCCGAACAGGATCGTCGTCACCGACCTGGGCCGCCTGTTCCTGCGCAACATCGCCATGTGCTTCGACGCCTACCTGAAGCAGGCCTCCACCGACCAGCCGCGCTATTCCAGAACGGCATAAAAAAACGCCGGACTGTCCGGCGTTGTTTCGCTTCGGGGCGGACCCTACTCCAGGATGTCCTGGTAGAGGGCATTCTCCTCCGCCGCCACCTCGCCCATGGCCTTGGCCAGATCGCCCCGCAGGGTCTTGGCCATGTTGGCCAGATTCATGCGCATGACGTAAATCTTGCCATCCTTGCCGTCGAACACCGTGGCGCGGCAGGGCAGCGGCGGGGTCTTGCCGCCGCTCGCCTTGGCAACCTTCTCGTTGGCCCCGGCCGGGCACAGGTTGACCACCTTCATGCGCTTGGCGTCCTTGGCGCCCGATTCCTTCAGGGCGGCCTGCATGTCCTGGGTTTCGCCCAGCTTCCAGCCCCGCTTCTGGGCGCCGGCGCGGATGGCGTTCACCGTCTCCTCGAAGCCCAGTTTCGATTTCCGCAGGTCGAACATGACCGACATCATCTGCATCTGCCGCGCCATGGCCTCCTGCATCTGCCTGGCCTGCTCGGGCGTGGGCTGAGCGGGTGCCTGGGCATGAACCCCGAAACCGCAAGCCAGCAACAAGGCGAACACAAGCTTTTTCATGATCATCCTTTCAATGTCCGTGGCGGGGCCGACCAGTCCAGCCCTTGAGTTTGTAGCGCGTCCCGCAATAGGGACACAGCGACTCGCCCTTCTCCTCCACCGCCAGGAACACGCGCGGGTGGGAACACCAGGCGGTGTCTCCGGGCATGGGGCAATGCAGGGGCAGGTCGCTTTCGCCGACCTCGATGACGCGCCGGGTATTGTCGTGCCGCTCGCTCATGCCGACCTCGCTCATTTCACCGGGGTGAGCCACTCGGCGTGGGCGGGGGAACGGCCATACACGCAGTCGAAATACGAGGCCTGCAGCTTTGCGGTGATGGGACCACGGGCGCCCTCGCCGATCACCCGGTTGTCGAGTTCGCGGATCGGCGTGACCTCGGCGGCGGTACCGGTGAAGAAGGCCTCGTCGGCGATGTAGACCTCGTCGCGGGTGATGCGTTTCTCGATCACCTGCAGGCCGTTTTCCTCCGCCAGCTGGATGATGGTGTCGCGCGTGAGGCCCACCAGGGCTGAACTCGGGTCGGGGGTGTAGAGCTTGCGGTCGCGGACGATGAAGATGTTCTCGCCCGAGCCTTCGGAGACAAAACCGTCGACGTCCAGCAGCAGCGCCTCGTCGTAGCCGTCCATCTCGGCTTCCTTGTGGGCGAGGATGGAGTTCATGTAGTTGCCGTTGGCCTTGGCCTTGCACATGGTGACGTTGGAATGATGGCGCGAGAACGAACTGGTCTTGACGCGGATGCCGCGTTCCAGGGCCTCCTGGCCCAGATACGCGCCCCACGGCCAGGCGGCGACGATGACGTGCACCGACAGGTTCTTCGCCGAGATACCCATGGCCTCGGCGCCGTAGAACGCCATGGGACGCAGGTAGCCGGACTTCAGGCCGTTTTCCCGCACCACGGCCCTCTGGGCCTCGTTGATCGTGGCCTTGTCGAAGGGCATCTTCATGCCCAGGATGTGGGCGGAACGGAACAGCCGGTCGGTATGCTCCTGGAGCCGGAAGATGGCGGCGCCGTTGGGCGTCTCGTAGGCGCGCACGCCTTCGAACACGCCCATGCCGTAGTGCAGGGTATGGGTGAGAACGTGGGTGGTGGCTTCCCGCCAGGGAACCATTTTGCCGTCGTACCAGATGACACCGTCGCGGTCGGCCATGGACATGATAGAAACTCCGGAAATCGCTGAAAAAGAACGTTATTTTAGCCCAGCGTTCGACATGCCCGGAATGACTCCAATGAAAAGACCCCTTGCAAGGCCCTTTATCTTTCCCGCCCGGACCCCTCGTTTGCTGGTTTTCCTGGCCGCGCTGGCGGCGGCCCCGGCGGCGGCGAACCCCTGTGACGAGGCGCTGAATCGCTTCGATTATCCCGCGGCCCTGGGCATCGCCCGGGAACAAATCGCTCGGAATGACCGGGATGCGCCCGCCTGGGTCTGCCTGGCGCGCGGCCTCTACGAAACCGGTCGCTTCGCCGAATCCCTCGTCGCCCTGAAGCGGACCGACGCGCTGCCCATGAACGCCACCACCCGGGTGCTGGCCGACAACTGGTACGGCGTCACCCTGCGCCGCCTGGACCGGCGGGCGGAGGCCTGGGATCGTCTCCAGGCGGCCCTCGACCTGGCGCGCCGGGAGGGCAACAGAGCGGGTCTGGCCACGGCCCTGCACAACACCGCCGGCCTGCTCTATGACGCGGGCCAGGCCATCCCGGCGCTGGATCACTACCGACAGTCCCTGGCCATCAACCCCGATGCCGCGGAGCGCTCGGCGTCCCTCAACAACATGGGCCTCATCGAGGCGGACCGTGGCAACCCGGTGGCCGCCGAGGGACTGCTGCAAGCCGCCATCGCCCTCAACCGCCAGCATGGCCACTTCCACCACCTGGGCAAGCATCTCATGAACCTGGGAAACCTTCGTCGCGGCGAGCGCCGCTTCGACGAAGCCGAGGCCCTGATCCGGGAAGGCGCCGCATGGGTGGAACAAGCGGATGACCGCTACTGGATCGCCGTATCCCACCGGCTGGCCGCATGGCTTGCCATGGACCGGGGCCGGACACTCCAGGCCGTGAAGCTGCTGGAACGGGCGGCGCGGGACTACGCCCTGGCCGGCACGCCCATGGAGGAAGTGGCCACCCGCGCGGAAATGGCCCGACTTCGGCCCGCGACCGGGGCGGAATAAGCCAGCCGAGAAAGCGGCCCGATCTCGCCCACGCCTGGCGGGATTCCCGACCGGCCCGCGCCTCGACCGCCGCCGGAGGATTTCAGAACGGCCAGACCAGGGGCGCGATCAGGACCGTGAGCACGCCGGTGAGCACGGTCAGGGGAATGCCCAGGCGGAAGTAATCCGAGAAGGTATAGCCCCCCGGCCCCATGACCATGAGGTTGGTCTGGTAGCCGAGGGGAGTGGCGAAGCTGGCCGAAGCGGCCTTCATGATGACGATGGCGAAGGGCAGCACGCTGACATCCAGGCGGTTCGCGGCGGCCAGGGCGATGGGGAACATCAGGGCCGCCGCCGCGTTGTTGGTGATCAGGTTGGTGAACACCGAGGTGGCGACGAATACCAGGGCCAGGGTGGCCCAGGGATTGTCCCCGGCCAGGGCCAGCAGGCCGCCGGCCACGGTGTTGGCGGCGCCGGTCTTTTCCAGGGCGATGCCCATGCCGAAGGACGCGGCGATGACCATCAGCACCTGCCAGTCCACCGCCTTGCGCGCCGAGGACGCGGAAGTACAGCTCAGCAGAAGCATCGCGCCGGCCGCCAGCATGGCCGCCTCCAGCATGCTCAGGATATCGAAGGCCGCCAGCAACACCATGCCCACCATCACCAACACCGAGATCCAGGCCCGCTCGTGGCGCGGCGGCGTGGAGTTGTCCAGGCGGCTCATGAGCAGGAAATCCCGGGTGTTGCGGTAGCGTTCCAGGAAACTGGGGTGGGTTTCCATCAGCAGGGTATCGCCCGGTCGCGGCACGATGTCGCCGATCTTGCTCTGGATACGCTCGCCGTTGCGGGCCACGGCGATGATGGCGGCCTGGTACAGGGTGCGGAAACGCCCCTCGCGGATGCTCTTGCCCAGCAGGGGAAAGCTCTCCGACACCACCGCCTCCACCAGGCAGCGCTGGTGGCGCGGCGCGTGCAGCTTGAACACCTGATCCGTGGCGGGCTTGAGGCCGCGGATCTTTTGCAGGTCCAGCACCGATTCCACCACCCCGGCGAACAGCAGCCGGTCGCCGCCGCGCAGGGTGGTCTTGGGCGAGACGGCGGGCAGAATGTGACCGTCCCGATCCACCTCCACCAGGTACATGCCGGGCAACTGGCGCAGGCCGGCATCCTCGATGGTCTTGCCATCCAGGGGGCTGCGGGGCTCCACCAGCATTTCCACGGTGTATTCCCGCGCGTCCGCCAGGCGGCTGATCACGGATTGGCGCTCGGGCAGCAGGCGCCGGCCGAACAGGACGGTGAAGACAATGGTGACGATCAGGGTCGGGACGCCCACCCAGGCGATGTCGAAGAAGCCCAGGCCGGGGGCGTCCGTGTCCTTCAGCAGCAGGCCGTTGACCACCAGGTTGGTGCTGGTGCCGATGAGGGTGCAGGTGCCGCCGGCGATGGCGGCGTAGCTTAGGGGCAGCATCAGGTGGGAGGCGGAAATGTTGTGGCGCTTGGCCCAGTCCTGCACCGCCGGGATGAACATGGCCACCACCGGCGTGTTGTTGAGGAAGGCGGAGAGGGCCGCCACCGGCGCCATCAGCCGCGCCTGGGCGTGGGCCACGGAACGCGGCCGGCCGAGCAGGGCCTGGGACACCCAGGCGGTGCCGCCGGTTTCCTCCAGGCCGGACACCACCACGTAGAGCACCGCCACCGTCACCATGCCCTCGTTGGCCAGGCCGGCCAGCGCCTCGCCCGGGGTCAGCACGCCCGCCAGCAACAACAGCGTGAGACCGCCCACCATCACCGCGTCGGCGGGAAACCGGTTGCTGGCCAGCAACATGACGCATAGGGCGACCACGCCCAGAGTGAGCCAGGCCTCCCAGATCATCCCGGGCACCTCGGCGGGAAGGGTCCCATGACGGAACCCGGGGAAGGCGAGGCGGTATCGTCCACGCGCTCCGGCTCATCGAAGGCACCGTGGATTCCGGCAGACTCGCGTCCCGGCCACGGGGAAAACAGACCACTCGAACCCTGATGCATGGATATTGGCGGTGAGGATGTCACCGACTCACTATATAGCGGCGGGCGGAAAATGCCGCCACGTTTCATGGCGGTCGGCAACCGGTGGTTCCGTCAACGCATGAAGAGACCAGGCGGCAAGGTCAGCAAGCCGTCCCGGAATGACGCGTCCTCGATGTCATCACACACACCTTCGAAGCGATAGACCTTGCCATCGGAGGTGGACACCCATTCCGGAATCTCGGTTTCCCGGAAGCAGCCCAGGGTTGCCCCGGCTGCCACGACGTAGGCGAACTCGCCACCGCCGAGATCCACGCGAATGCCGATCCACGGCGCCATGCCGTGTAGATCGTGCTCATCTTCCGTCTTGGGGAAATACTTGAGTAAACGGGCCATGGCGAACGTCCTGATGTTTGCGGGTGCCGAGCGTTGGGAGGCTTCCCTTGCCGCTGATTGCCCATTCATTGCAGCAACCTTGATGCCAGGTCGGCAAGGCGGGGCATCCGCCCAAGCCGGTTACCGCGACAGTGGCGTCAGCCATCTCGGGAACCCGCGCGTGTCCAGGATTTCCGCGGGGAAGCGGCGACAAGGGCATGCGCGGCATGGACCACCAGGCGGGAATCTTCCGTGCCCCCTTGGGAAACACCGCAAGGTAGCGACTGGATCCTGTTCGAAAACTATCGGAAACGTTGAGGAATCGCCGCGGTCATTGCGCCTGGTAGCGGTGGAGGCTCCAACTCAGCCCATGGATACCGCCCATTGGAATGTCGGAGAGTGTCAGGAACGCTCGTGACCTTGGCTTGTTGAATACCTCGACCAACGGTTACCGCCGGAAAAAGCGAACCAGGTTCCACACCACAAACAGCGATATTCCAATACCCGGATCGTCGCCCGGATGGCGAGCGCCATGGACCGCGGCCGAGGCGGGCTAAAGATCCTTGCTCGGATCCTTCACCACGGCGGCGCGGCGCTCCTCGATACGGCGGATGACGTCATCGGCGGCATAGCGGATGACGGACTGGTCGACGCGGCCGGCATAGCGCTGGGCGGTGAGGGTTTCCGTGGGGGTTTTCCAGGTGTGGGTCCGGTTCTCGAAGCTCACACCCTTCAGATTGCGGATGGTTTCCACCCGGGACGGCGCTTCGCCGTACTTGCCGCGCAGGGCCGCGGTCACCGTGGCGAAGTGTTTTTCTTCCAGATGGATGCTGAGGCTGGTCAGCTTGCCGTCGTAATAGAAGAAGAACAGCGACCGGACCGGCGCCCCGGCGATGGTTTCCTTTTCCCTGGGACGCAGGCCGCAGATGGTGTCCGCCGCCGGGGCGCTGGCGGTGCGGCATTCGTACTTGGGGTTGCTGGCGACGGCGGCGATGCCGGACCCCAGTTCGATGCCCTTGAAGGCGAACTTCTCGGCCGGCGGCGCGGCCACGCTTGGAAACGCGAGGGTCCAGGCCAGCAGCCCGGCGACGATGGGAGCCAGGTTCAATCCATTTCCTCGATCCAGGCCTGCTGGATGGCTTCCAGGATCTTCTCGCCGGAGCGGTTGGCGTCGTCGGCGAAATCGGGCAATTCCATCACCCAGCGATGCAGGTCGGTAAAGCGCACGTAGCGCGGGTCCACGTCGGGATGGTGCTCGGCCAGGGCGATGGCGATGTCCAGGGTGTCGATCCATTTCATACCAAGTCTCCAGTTGGCGGTTCGCGGTCGTCAGCGACGGCAATCAGACATGAGCTTTTACTGCCTACTGCCGACTGACAACCGCCAACTTTGTTTTAGTGTCCTTCCTTCACCATGTTGATGGTGTATTTCGGGATTTCCACCACCACGTCCTCCTTGCCCATGAGGGCCTGGCAGGACAGCCGGGAGGTGGGCTCCAGGCCCCAGGCCTTGTCGAGCAGGTCGTCTTCCAGTTCGGTGGCCTCGGACAGGCTGTCGAAACCCTCCCGCACCACCACGTGGCAGGTGGTGCAGGCGCAGGATTTCTCGCAGGCATGTTCGATCTCGATGCCGTTCTCCAGCAGGGTGTCGCAGATGGAGACGCCCTTCTGGGCATCGATGACGGCGCCGTCCGGGCAGAGTTCCACATGGGGCAGGACGATCAGTTGGGGCATGATGCTTCCCGTAGTCGGGCCTTGTTCGGTTGCGGGTTGCGGCGAAGCCGGAGCATGTCAGATTTCCAGTTCGTCCAGGCGATGGCCGGTGAGGGCTTTTCTGACGCTGATATCCATGCGCCTGGCGGCGAACTCCACGGTGCCGTGGTTGAGGGCCTCGGTGGCGCGCTTGACGGCGGCGAGGTCGCCCCCTTGCAGGACGGTTCTGAGGTCGGCGATCTGTTTTTCCACGACGGCCCGTTCCGCGGGCGACAGCAGCGCCTCGCCGTTCTCGGCCAGGGCGGCTTCGGTGGCTTCCAGCAGGCGCTGGCCGTCCACCCTGGCCTCGGCCAGGTTGCGCGCCGTCATGTCGTCCTGGGCGTGGGCGTAGGAGTCGCGCAGCATGGTCGCCACTTCGTCGTCGGTGAGGCCGTAGGAGGGCTTCACGGCGATGTGGGATTCGACGCCGGTGCCCATTTCCCGGGCGGTCACCGAGAGCAGGCCATCGGCGTCCACCTGGAAGGTGACGCGGATGCGCGCCGCCCCGGCCACCATGGGCGGGATGCCGCGCAGTTCGAAGCGGGCCAGGCTGCGGCAGTCGGACACCAGTTCCCGCTCGCCCTGCACCACGTGGATGCTCATGGCGGTCTGGCCGTCCTTGTAGGTGGTGAATTCCTGGGCGCGGGCGGTGGGGATGGTGGCGTTGCGCGGGATGATCTTCTCGGTGAGGCCGCCCATGGTTTCCAGGCCCAGGGACAAAGGCACCACGTCCAGCAGCAGCCAGTCATCGCCGCTCTTGTTGCCGGCCAGCACGTTGGCCTGGATGGCGGCGCCCAGGGCCACCACCTTGTCCGGGTCCAGGTTGGTGAGGGGGGTCTGGCCGAAGAACTCGCCCACGGCGGCCTGGATGCGCGGCACCCGGGTGGAACCGCCCACCATGACCACGCCCTTCACCTCCGAGGCGTCCAGGCCGGCGTCGCGCAGGGCCTTGCGGCAGGGCGCCAGGGTCTTGTTGACCAGGCTGGCGGTCATCTCGTTGAAGCCATCCTCGCTCAGGCTCTGGTCCACCACCTCGCCGCTGGTGAGCACGGCGGTGATCTTGGCCTGGGCGTGTTCGGACAGGGTTTCCTTGGCTTCCCGGGCGCGGGCCATGAGCAGGGTCTTGTCGTGGTCGTCGATGGCGTGCAGGCCGGCCTTCTCCAGGATCCAGCAATAGATTCGCCGGTCGAAATCGTCGCCGCCCAGGGCGGAGTCGCCGTTGGTGGCCAGCACCTCGAACACCCCCTTGGTGAGCTTGAGGATGGAGATGTCGAAGGTGCCGCCGCCCAGGTCGTAGACCGCGTAGATGCCCTCGGAGGCATTGTCCAGGCCGTAGGCGATGGCGGCGGCGGTGGGCTCGTTGAGCAGGCGCAGGACGTTGATCCCGGCGACCTTGGCGGCATCCTTGGTGGCCTGGCGCTGGGCATCGTCGAAATAAGCCGGCACGGTAATCACGGCGCCCACCAGGTCACCGCCCAGGGAGGCCTCGGCGCGGGCCTTGAGCGTCTTCAGGATCTCGGCGGAAACCTCCACCGGACTCTTCACCCCCGCCACCGTCTTGATCTGCACCATGCCGGGCGCGTCGACGAACTGGTAGGGCATGGTGGCCGCGTCCGGGATGTCCTTGATGCCCCTCCCCATGAAACGCTTGGCGGAAATGATGGTGTTGTGGGGGTCGTCGGCGGCCTGGGCCTGGGCGGCGATGCCCACGGTGGTGGTCCCGTCCTTGTGAAACCGCACCACGGACGGCAGCAGGCCGTGGCCGTGGGCATCGTTGAGCACCACGGCGACGCCGTTGCGCACGGTGGCGACCAGGGAATTGGTGGTACCCAGGTCGATGCCCACCGCCAGCCGGTGCTGGTGCGGCGCGGTGGACAGGCCGGGTTCGGAAATTTGCAGGAGGGCCATGGGACTTACCGGGAAACGGGAAATGGGAAAAGGGAAACGGGGGGTTTGCGATCAGCGCGTTGTCCGTTTCCCTTTTCCCGTTTCCCCTTCTCAATCCAACGATTCATAGGCGGCGCCGACCTCTTCCAGGAGCTTGTCCATGAAGCGAAGCTTGCGCAAGGTATCACCGGCCCGGGCGTAGGCGCGCTGTTCGTCCAGCAAGACGCCCAACTCGGCGCGCATGCCCCGGGCCTGCTCTTGCAGGGTTTGTTCCAGGGCCCTCAAGGTCTTCTCATTCTTGCCGGCGCGGGCCTGTTCCAGCGCCTCGCGCCATTCCATCTGCAGCATGAGGAAATCCGCCGGCATGGAGGTATTCCTGGCGTCCATGGCATCCACGCCATTCAAGGACAGCAGATAGCGGGCGCGCTCAAACGGCTTTTTCAGGGTCTGGTAGGCCTCGTTGACCTTGGTGGCCCATTGCATGGCGAGGCGCTGTTCCGACTCGCCCGCATGAGCAAACCTGTCCGGATGGATTTCAGCCTGGATGTCCCGGTAGGCCTGGTCCAGCCGCGCCGTATCCAGGGCAAATGCCTGGGGCAGGCCGAACAGGTCGAAGTGGTTGCGGTTGAAGTCGAGGGACATGGGAGAAACGGGAAACGGGAAACGGGAAACGGGAAACGCCGGATTTTTACGTTTCTCTTTTCACTTTTCCCATTTCCCCTTCAGGTTTATACGTTGAACGATTCCCCGCAGCCGCACTGGGATTTCACGTTGGGGTTGTTGAACTTGAAGCCCTCGTTCAGGCCTTCCCGCACGAAATCCAGCTCGGTGCCTTCCAGGTAGGACAGGCTCTTGGGGTCGATGTAGACGGTGACGCCGTGGCACTCGAACTTGGTGTCCTCCGGGTCTTCCACATCGACGAATTCCAGCTTGTAGGCCATGCCGGAACAGCCGGAAGTGCGCACGCCCAGCTTCAGGCCGATGCCGGAGCCGCGCTTGGCGAGGAAGTTCTTGATGTGGGTGGCGGCGCGTTCGGACAGGGTGACAGCCATAGTGAAACTCCTTGCTTATGCGGTAACCGGCGGATGGCAGGCGGTGTATTCCTCGCTGCCGGCCATGTTTCCGTGCTTCTGCTTGTAATCCGCCACGGCCGCCTTGATGGCGTCCTCGGCCAGGATGGAGCAATGGATCTTCACCGGCGGCAGGGCCAGTTCCTCGGCGATCTGGGTGTTCTTCAAGGCCATGGCTTCGTCCAGGGTCTTGCCCTTGACCCACTCGGTCACCAGGGAAGACGAGGCGATGGCTGAACCGCAGCCGTAGGTCTTGAACTTGGCGTCCTCGATGATGCCTTGCTCGTTGACCCGGATCTGCAGCTTCATCACGTCGCCGCAGGCCGGCGCGCCCACCATGCCGGTGCCGACGCCGTCGTCGTTCTTGTCGAAGGCACCCACGTTGCGGGGATTCTCGTAGTGGTCCAGGACTTTCGTGCTGTATGACATTTTTTGCTCCTTGCGTCGCGAGTGAAGGGGGAAAGGGAAACGTGTCAACCGGGTGAAGATCCTTTGCCCTTGCGTTTCCCATTTCCCTTTTCCCGTTTCCCGAATCAATCAATGGGCCGCCCACTGCACGGAATCGAGATCGATGCCGTCCTTGTACATTTCCCACAGGGGGGACATGTCGCGCAGCTTGCCAATCTTCTCGTGCAGCAGCTTGATGGTGTAGTCGATCTCTTCCTCGGTGGTGAAGCGGCCGATGGTGAAGCGGATCGAGCTGTGGGCCAGTTCGTCGTTGCGGCCCAGGGCCTTGAGCACGTAGGACGGCTCCAGGCTGGCGGAGGTGCAGGCGGAGCCGGAGGACACGGCCAGGTCCTTGATGGCCATGATCAGGCTCTCGCCCTCGACGAAGTTGAAGCTCACGTTGAGGTTGCCGGCGATGCGCCGCTCGAAGTCGCCGTTCAGGTGAACTTCCTCGATGTCCTGCAGGCCTTTCCACAACTTGTCGCGCAAGGAACGGATGCGCTCGGTCTCGGCGCCCATCTCCAGCCTGGCGATGCGGAAGGCTTCGCCCATGCCGACGATCTGGTGGGTGGCCAGGGTGCCGGAACGCATGCCGCGCTCATGGCCGCCGCCGTGCATCTGGGCTTCCAGGCGCACCCGCGGCTTGCGCCGCACGTAGAGGGCGCCGATGCCCTTGGGGCCGTAGGTCTTGTGGGCGGAGAAGGACATCAGATCGACCTTGAGCCTGGACAGGTCGATTTCCACCTTGCCGGTGGCCTGGGCGGCATCCACGTGGAACAGCACGCCCCTGGAACGGCACAGTTCGCCGATGGCCGGGATGTCCTGGATCACGCCGATCTCGTTGTTCACGAACATCACGGAAACCAGGATGGTGTCCGGGCGCATGGCCGCCTTCAACTCTTCCAGGTCGATAAGGCCGTTGGGCTGGACGCCCAGGTAGGTCACCTCGAAGCCTTCCCGCTCCAGTTCCCGGCAGGTGTCCAGCACCGCCTTGTGCTCGGTCTTGACCGTGATCAGGTGCTTGCCCTTGCCGTGATAGAAGTGGGCCACGCCCTTGATGGCCAGGTTGTTGGACTCGGTGGCGCCGGAGGTCCAGACGATTTCCTTGGGGTCGGCGTTGACCAGCGCGGCCACGTGGCCGCGCGCCTCTTCCACGGCCTTGTCCGCGTCCCAGCCAAACACGTGGGAACGGGAAGCCGGGTTGCCGAACATCTCGGTCAGATAGGGAATCATCTTCGCGGCCACACGCGGGTCCACCGGAGTGGTGGCCGAGTAGTCCAGGTAGATCGGGGTCTTGACCATCATCTTGCTCCGTCAGCCATTGGGCGTTGCGTCAAAGCGCGACCTTGAGTTCGGCGGAACCCACCACGCGCCTGGTTTCGTGCTTGTGGCCGGTGCTGGCATCGGCCGGCTTGTCGAGTTGCTGCTGCACCAGGTCCGCCAGGTGCACGGAATCCAGGTAGTCGTAGATGCGGGCATTCAGGCTCATCCACAGGTCGTGGGTCATGCACTCCCGATCGTCGTGGCAATTGCCCAGGCCGCCGCACTGGGTGGCGTCGATGGGCTCATCCACGGCGCGGATGATGTCCGCCACGGAAATCTGGTTCATGGGCCGGGCCAGGGTGTAGCCGCCGCCGGGGCCGCGCACGCTGTCGACGATGCCCTGCCGGCGCAGGCGTCCGAACAGCTGCTCCAGGTAGGACAGGGAAATCCGCTGCCGGTCGCTGATGCCGGCCAGCGTGACGGGACCGCGCTGATGGCGCATGCCCAGGTCGATCATCGCCGTTACCGCAAAACGTCCTTTGGTGGTCAGCCGCATGATGTGCCTCGCTTTTCAAATGGGGTTGCCGACACTCTACTAATCCTGATTATTTTGGTCAACTATTCATTTTTCAAGACCGTCAATCCACCAGTTTGTTCAACGAGGCGGCATCGAAATGATCGTCGGGCTTGGGGGTTTCGGGCTGCCCGCCCAGGCGCTTGAGCTCGGCCACGATCCATTCGATGCGCTGGTCGGTATTGGCGGAATGGTCGATGAGGCCGTGGATGGCCTTCACCATCGGATCGTTCATGTCGCTGGATACGGCATAGGCGGAGAAACCCAGCTTGTTGGCCACCTCCTCCCGCGCCCGATGCTGCTCCTCATCCAGGATGCGGGCGGGAATGCCGATGGCCGTGGCGCCCGCCGGCACGTCCTTCACCACCACCGCGTTGGATCCCACCTTGGCGCCCGCGCCCAGGGTGATCGGCCCCAGGATCTTGGCGCCGGCGCCGACGATGACGCCCGCCTCCAGGGTGGGATGGCGCTTGCCTTTCCGCCATGAAGTACCGCCCAGGGTGACGCCGTGGTACAGGGTGCAGTCGTCGCCGATCTCGGCGGTCTCGCCCACCACCACGCCCATGCCGTGGTCGATGAACACCCGGCGGCCCAGCTTCGCGCCGGGATGGATCTCGATGCCCGTCATCCAGCGGGCCAGGGTGCTGGACAGACGAGCCAGCCATTTCAGGTCCAGGTTCCACAGGCCATGGGAAAAGCGGTGCCAGAGGATGGCGTGCAGGCCGGGATAGGTGGTCAGCACCTCGAAGAAGGTGCGCGCCGCCGGGTCCCGGTCGAACACGATGCGGATGTCTTCCCGCAGTCTGGCGAACATTGGAATATTAAGAAGTAATTAATCGGACACCGAAGTATGCAATTCCCGACCAGTCTGGTCAATTTCTACGACCGGGATTCGGACTTTTCATCGCGGCGATGATGCCCCGCCAGATCGCCACTTCCTCCTTCTCCAGGCCCGCCTTGGCGAAGAATCGGCGCAGGCGCGGCATCAGGCGCCTGGGATTGGCGGGGTCGTGGAAGCCGACTTCCACCAGCGCCTTTTCCATTTCCGTCAGCAGGGCTTCCTGGGCTTCATGGCTCGCGGGTCGAATCGCGGCAGGGGCAGCACCGCGTCTTCCAGGGTGGCGCGCAGTTCATAGGCCAGCACCTGCACGGCGGCGCCAAGATTGAGGGAGGCGTAGTCGGGATTGGCGGGGATGTTGATGAGCCAGCGGCACTTCATGAGTTGCTCGTTGGACAACCCGAAAGTCTCCGAGCCGAACACCACCGCCACAGGCCCGCCCCGGGCCAGCCCGAGGATTTCCGGCGCGGCCTGGCGCGGCGTGAAGGCGGGATGCGGCAAGTCGCGCCGGCGCGAGGTGCAGGCGGCGACCAGCACGGCGTCGGCCAGGGCGGCATCCAGGGAGGTGAAGATCCGCGCCGATTCCAGCACGTCCGCCGCGCCGGAGGCGCGGGCGCGGGCTTCGTCGTCGATGGCGCATTGGGGATTGACCAGGGCCAGGTCCGACAGCCCCATGACCTTCATGGCCCGGGCGACGGCGCCCAGGTTGCCGGGATGGCTGGTTTCCACCAGCACGATACGGACTTTCGGGAGTGGGGAGTCGGCGTTCAAGGTAAAATCCGGCCTGAATTCAATGCTCTTTGGAAAATCATGCACCCGATGCTCAACATAGCGGTAAAGGCCGCGCGCGCCGCCGGAAAAGTCATCAATTAC
>JADJYY010000004.1 GCA_016719465.1 Hydrogenophilales bacterium | reverse complement strand
ACTGCCAGAACCTGGAATTTTTCAGCCAGAACCCAGAGACCACGGATGGCGCGCTTGGGGAGTCATTGAGCAAACGTCTGTTCAAGGCACGCTTGGAGCTTGTCGGGGTGCTCGATGACAAGGTCAGGCAGGAAGGTGGAGCCAACGTCGCCAGAGAAGCTGGGAATGTTTTTCACGCACCCAAGACCGAGGGGCAGTTGCGCGGCGTCGTGGCGGACATCCTCCATGGCGAGGTAGCCGCGATGAATCTGGACAACTTCGTTGTTCGGCCGAAGCGAATGCTGGTGGAAAGATTCGCGCAGGCTGACGCCTGGAAAGTGCTATCCGAGGAGGACTTACGGGAACTCGGAGCCGGCGTGGCGGGCTTGCCATCGGAGTTGGAGGTGGAGGCCGAAGAGGCAAAGCGATTTGATTTGCTGATCCTGAATCTCCAGCTTGCCTTGCTTCGCTCAGAGCCGGCATTTACGCGTTTACGTGACCAGGTGAAGGCTATCGCCGGGCTGCTGGAAGAGAAGTCGGCCATCCCCATGGTTCGGGAACAGATGGAAATCATCCAGGCGATTCAGACCGAGGCTTGGTGGCAGGACGTCAACGCGCCCATGCTGGAATCAGTCCGGCGACGGCTGCGAGACTTGGTCAAGCTGATCGAGAAGGTCAAGCGCAAGCCCATCTATACGGACTTTGAAGATCAGATCGGAGCCGATGTCAGTTTTGAACTGCCGGGTTTCTCAACCGGAGATGGTTTCGAGAAGTTCCGAATCAAGGCTCAGGCCTTTCTCCGTGCGCATCAGGACCACCTGACAATCCACAAACTCCGCATGAACAGGCCGCTTACAGCAACCGACCTGCAGGAGCTTGAGCGGATGCTGGTCAAAAGTGGTGTGGGGGATGTGGAGACGATCAGTCGGGCGAAGGAAGAATCCCATGGATTGGGGCTGTTTGTCCGCTCCCTGATCGGTATGGACCGTGAGGCCGCCAAAGAGGCCATGGCGGGTTTCCTCGCAGGCAAGATCCTCAGTGGCAATCAGATCGAGTTCATCAATCTGATCGTGGACCACCTGACAGAGCATGGCGCGATGGACGCCGCCTTGCTGTATGAGTCGCCGTTTACCGACCTTACGCCGCTTGGGCCGGAGAATCTGTTCAAGTCTGCCGAGGTGGATGAACTGATGGTGATTCTTGAGAGGGTGAGAGGCGCGGCCATTGCTGCGTGATGCTTGCAGCATTACTTGGCTCTGAGAATGACCGCTGTAAGCGGGTGTGCCACTTTGGCAATGGTCATTCCGGCCAGTCAAATGAAAGTTGATGAGCGCTTCAAAGCCCAGTCGGTCCTGAATTTCGCAACCTTATCGTTCGCGGGCACGCTTCGGCCTTCCTTCGGCTTTCACGAAGGGCACAGCCCCGGCTGATGTCTGCAACCCGCGGGAGCTGGGGGATAATCTCGGCCGCTCTCCACCGACTTCCCCCGTGTTTTCGCTCCATGGCCTCCATCCTCGAAATCCTGCGCCGCGCCTCAGCCGACCTGTTCCAGCCCAGGGTGCTGACCGTGCTGTTCCTGCCCATGCTGGGCGCCCTGGCGGTCTGGGGCGGTTTGTTCTGGGCCTTCGGCGACTTCTGGGTGACCAGCCTTGCCGGCTGGGTGGCGGGCGTGCCCCTGCCGGACTGGATGGGCTCCGCGGCGGCGGGCTGGCTGGTGGCCTTGGGCGCCTATTTCCTGCTGGTCCTGCTGCTGTTGCCGGCCGTCTACGTCACCGCCCTGCTCATCACTTCCCTGGTGTTCATGCCCCTGCTGGTGAACGTGGTGGCGAGCGGGCGCTTCCCGGCCCTGGAACGGCGGCGGGGCGGCGGCTTCGTCGGCAGCCTGGCCAACGGCGTGTTCGCCCTGGCCGTGTACCTGATGGTCTGGCTGCTCACCCTGCCGTTCTGGCTGCTGGGGCCCTTCGGCGCGGCGGTGTCGGTGCTGCTCAACGCCTGGCTGAACCAGCGCCTGTTCCTCTACGACGCCCTGGCGGAACACGCCGACGGGCGGGAACTGGCCGCCCTGCGCCGCCAGGCCGGCTGGCCCCTGTACCTGATGGCCGCCTTCCTGGGCTTGCTGCATTTCGTTCCCGTGTTGAACTTTCTCGCCCCGGTTTACATGGGCCTGGCCTTCACCCACTATGGCCTGGAGAAACTCGACCAACTTCGGAACCCGCCCCCATGATCCTCGGCATCGGCACGGACATCATCGCGGTGAAGCGCATGGACGACATCCATGCCCGCCATGGCGGCCGCCTGGCGGCGCGCCTGCTGGCGCCCGGGGAACTGGGCGAGTATGGCCGGGCACGCGACAAGGGCCGCTTCCTGGCCAAGCGCTTCGCCGCCAAGGAGGCCCTGGGCAAGGCGGTGGGCACCGGCATCCGCGCGCCGGTGTCGTTGTCCGCCATCAGCGTGGTGCATGACGCCCTCGGCCGGCCGGGTTTCGACTTCGCGCCGGAACTGGCGGCGTGGCTGGGCAGCCGGGGGGCCGGCCAGGCCCATCTTTCCCTTTCCGACGAGCAGGATTACATCGTCGCTTTCGTGGTGATCGAACAGTCATGATTCCCGCCAACCATCTTCCCCTGGGTCCGGTCATGGCCGACGTGGCCGGCCTCGCCCTCACCGACGCCGAGCGCGTCCGCCTGGCCCACCCCGCCGTGGGGGGCGTGATCCTGTTCAAGCGCAACTACGAAAGCCCGGAGCAGGTGGCTGACCTGTGCCGGGAAATCCATGCCCTGCGCAGCCCCCATCTGCTCATCGGCGTGGATCAGGAGGGGGGGCGGGTGCAGCGTTTCCGCGAAGGCTTCACTCCCATCCCGTCCATGCGCGCCATCGGCGAGACCTGGGACAGCCATCCCCAGCGCGCCCGCCGGCTGGCCCGGGACGCGGGCTACGTGATCGGCGCGGAACTGCGCGCCATCGGCGTGGACTTCACCTTCGCCCCGGTGCTGGACCTGGATTACGGCAACAGCGGCGTCATCGGCGACCGGGCCTTCCATCGCAGCCCCCAGGCGGTGACCGACCTGGCCCATGCCCTGATGCTCGGCCTGCAGGAGGCCGGCATGAGCCCGGTGGGCAAGCATTTCCCCGGCCACGGCTACGTGGCGGCGGACTCCCACCTGGCCATCCCGGTGGACGAGCGCAGCCTGGCGGACATCGAGTTCGCCGACCTGCTGCCCTTCCGCCAGATGATCGACCTGGGCCTGGCCGGGGTGATGCCGGCCCACGTCATCTACCCCAGGGTGGACGACCAGCCGGCCGGGTTTTCGCGCAAGTGGCTGGGCGAGATCCTGCGCGGCGAGTGCGGCTTCGATGGGGTGATCTTCAGCGACGACCTGACCATGGAGGGCGCCAGCGTCGCCGGCGGCATCGTGGGGCGGACCACGGCCGCCCTGGCCGCCGGCTGCGACATGGCGCTGGTGTGCAACCACCCCGAACTGGTGGACGAACTGCTGGCCAGCCTGAAGTGGCCCCTGCCGCCGGTTTCCCTCATCCGGCTGGCGCGCATGCACGGCCGTCCCCATCCGCCGACCCGAATCGCCCTGCACGAAAGCCAGCACTACGCGAGCGCCGTGCGCCACCTGGGCGGCATCGGCCAGGCCGACGCCGACCTGGCCCTGCTGGATCCCACCAATGTCTGCGGGCGACAGGGCGCCGCCTGAAGCGCGATCCCGATTTCACATTCCCGACAGGAAACCCACCATGAAACGCCGTCGAATCTATGGCCGCCATCGACTTTCCCGCGACGCCGAACGCCTGGCCTGGCTGGCCCAGGGCCTGGCCGACTCCGGCAGCCGGCTGGAGGACGCCTGGCTGGAGTCGGAAATCGCCGGCCTGGTCGATCGCCTGCTCAAGGCCGGCGACGAGGACGCCCTCAACCAGGCCCTGGACCGGCTGCACGAAACCAACAGCCGGGCCTACGACGAGCTCGCCGATCTCATCGAGGCGGGCTGCGAGGTGAGCCGGACGGGCGAGGCCGGCAACGGCACCGCGCGCCTGCTCATCGCCCTGCCGGTGCTGGCCTGGTCGCGCTACGCCATCCCCACCCGGAGCGTGCCCAAGCAGATGCTGGATGCCCTGCGCGCCCAGCTTTCCGCCCACGTGCTGGGGGCCGAGGCCCGGGGTGCATTTCGCCGATTACCTCTATAGCCCGGACCAGTTGCCCCAGGGCTATGCCGAGACCCGGGCCTTCGCCGAGGACCTGTGGAACGCGGCGGCCGCGGGCCGGGACATGAAGGTGGACGCGCGCCGCCTGCCGGAGAGCCAGGTGTTCGTGTCCGACGTGCGCTACCTGATGGCCGCCGTCCAGGTGCCGGCGGGCCGGCCGGTGTTCCGCTGGAACGAGGCGGACGGCGGCCGCCCCGCCTCCCTGGCCGCCTGGCGCGAACAGGGCGGCCCGAATTTCCAGGGCCTGCTCACCGGCTGCGCCTACGAAGTCCTGCTGCCGGACGCCTACTTCGCCGCCTGGCGCCAGGCCGACCGGGACACCCGCCCCTTCGCCCTGCGCGCCGCCGTGGAATACCTGAAGACCCTGTTCAACGAGCCGGCCAACCGCATCCGCGCCGTGGCCGCCCCCTATTACGAGCACTGGCTGGAGGAATGGCGCATCGGCTTCACCCTGGCCAATTCCGACGAGGTGGTGCACGGCGTCACCTGGCCCCTGCTGGGCCACGAGGACGAGAACGCCGACCTGGGCGCCGAGATCGAGGCCCTGCTCAAGAGCACGGGCATCGGCGAGGTGCGCATGCTGGATACGCGCATGCCCCTGGAATACTGCGAGGACTGCGGCGCTCCGCTGTTCCCGAACCCGGACGGCGAGAACGTCCACGCGGAACTGCCGGAGGACATGCAGGGGACACCGGCGCAGCTGCATTGACTTTCTTCTTTACTTCCCCTTTATCCCCGAAGGGGACTTTCTTCGTTGCGTTGTGGGCGGCTTGGCCAAAAGTGATCCCGCGCCGCCGGGGAGAGGGGGATCTCCAAGGGTGGCCGGACTACGGGTCAAATCCTCGGTCTCCTTTATCCCCGTAAGGGGTGAAGGGGGATGGAGGGGGATTTGACGGCGGTGCCTTACGTGTAACGTTTCCGAAATCCCCCCTAGCCCCCTTTATCCCCGGATGGGGGCTTTAAGAAAGGGGGGGAACACTGGCTTTGGAATCCATGACCTTCACCACCGACTGCGCCGCCTGCCCCCGCCTTGCCGCCTTCCTTGAAGCCGGCCGCGCCAGCCATCCCGGCTATCACTGCCGGCCGGTGCCACCCTTCGGCGCTGAACGGCCGAAAGCTGCTCATCGTCGGCCTGGCCCCCGGCTTCCACGGCGCCAACAAGACCGGCCGCCCCTTCACCGGCGACCACGCCGGTATCCTGCTGTACGAAACCCTGCACGCCTTCGGCTACGCGGATCGACCCCTCTCCGTTTCCGCCGATGATGGCCTGAGGCTGATCGGCTGCCGCATCACCAACGCGGTGAAATGCGTGCCGCCGGAGAACAAGCCGGAAACCGGCGAGATCAAGCGCTGCAATGCCTATCTCAAGGCCGAACTGGCCGCCCTGCCAAGCGGCACGGCCATCCTGGCCCTGGGCCTGATCGCCCACAAGGCGGTGCTCATGGCCCTGGGCTTGAAGGCATCCGGCCATGTCTTCGCCCATGACGCCCGCCATGATCTGCCCGGTGGACTGAAGCTCTACGACAGCTACCATTGCAGCCGCTACAACACCCAGACCCGCCGGCTGACACCCGAGATGTTCCGCGCCGTATTCAGCCGTATCGAAACAGACAGGAGAACCTGATCATGCCCGTCGTCACCATCAAGCTCGCCGGCACCCTTTCCCGCGACCAGAAGAAAAAGATCGCCGAGGAGATCACCGACACCCTGGAACGCCACGCCCTCAAGCCCAAGCGCTACACCTACATCGCCTTCGAGGAACTGCCGGACGAGAACTGGGCCATCGCCGGCCAGTTGCTGGACGAGGACGACGACTGAGTTCCCCGTGGCCGAGGCTTTCGACCCCAAACCGATACTCGCCGGCCTGCCCAACCTGCCCGGCGTCTACCGCATGCTGGGCGAGGCCGGCGCGGTGCTCTACGTGGGCAAGGCCAAGGATCTGAAGAAACGGGTCTCCAGCTACTTCCAGAAATCCGATCTATCCCCCCGCATCCGCCACATGGTGGCGCGCATCCGCGACATCCAGACCACGGTGACCCGCACCGAGGCGGAAGCCCTGCTGCTGGAAAACAACCTGATCAAGGGCCTGACGCCCAAGTACAACATCCTGTTCCGGGACGACAAGTCCTATCCCTACCTGCTGCTGTCCGGCCATGAATACCCGCGGCTGGGCTTCTTCCGCGGTACACCTGACAAGCGTCACCGGGTATTCGGCCCCTTCCCCAACTCCCTGGCGGTGCGGGAGAGCATCCAGATCCTGCAGAAGGTGTTCCGCCTGCGCACCTGCGAGGACACGGTGTTCGCAAACCGTTCCCGGCCCTGTCTGCTGCATCAGATCAAGCGTTGCAGCGCGCCCTGTGTTGGGCTGGTCTCGGCCGAGGATTACGCCCGCGACGCCGAGAACGCGGCCCTGTTCCTGGACGGCAAGGACAACGAGGTGGTCGCCCAGCTCACCGCCCGCATGGAGGCAGCCGCCGAAGACCTGCGCTTCGAGGAGGCCGCCTTGTTCCGGGACCAGATCCAGGCCCTGTCCCAGGTGCGCGCGCGCCAGTTCGTGGAAAGCCGCTCCAGCCAGGACGTGGACGTGATCGCGGCGGTGATGAAGGGCGGCGTGGCCTGCGTCTATCTCACCATGGTGCGCGGCGGCCGCAGCCTGGGCGGCCGCGCCTTCTTTCCCAGCCATGCGGAGGACGCGGACCTGCCCGCGCTGCTGGAAGCCTTCATCGGCCAGCACTACGTGGGCCATCCCGTTCCCGCCACCCTGATCCTGGAATGCGAGGTGGCGGGACTGGCCGACTGGCTGTCGGAACAGGCCGGGCGCCGGGTGCAGATCGTCACCCATCCCCAGGAGGAGCGCCGTATCTGGCTGGAGATGGCCCACAAGAACGCGGAACTGGCCCTGGCCACCCGGGAGGGCCTGCGCGAGAACCAGTCCAACCGCCTCGCCGCCCTCAACGAGGCCCTGGGCGAGGACGGCATCGCCCGCATCGAATGCTTCGATGTCAGCCACACCATGGGCGAGGCCACGGTGGTGTCCTGCGTGGTGTTCGACAACGGCGCCATGCAGTCTTCCGAGTATCGCCGCTACAATGTCGCGAACCCTAGGCCGGGCGACGATTACGCCGCCTTGCGCGAGGCGATTTCCCGGCGTTACGGCAAGTTGGCGGAAGGTGAGGGCAAGCTGCCCGACCTGCTGCTGATCGACGGCGGCAAGGGGCAGTTGCACGTGGCGGTGGATGTGCTGTCGGAACTGGGCCTGGGCGATCTGCCCATGGTGGGCGTGGCCAAGGGCGTGGAACGCAAGGCGGGCATGGAACAACTGTTCCTGCCCGGCGAGGTGGAGCCGCTCAGACTGCCGCCGGACCATCCCGGCCTGCACCTGATCCAGCAGGTGCGCGACGAGGCCCACCGCTTCGCCATCACCGGCCACCGGGCGCGGCGCGGCAAGGCGCGTACCCAGTCGAGCCTGGAGGACATCGCCGGGGTGGGCGCCAAGCGCAGGCAGAAACTGTTGCAGGCTTTCGGCGGTTTGCGCGGCGTGGTGGATGCGGGCGTGGAAGAACTGGCCCGGGTCGATGGCATCAGTCATGATCTGGCGGAAAAGATTTACCGGGAACTGCACTGATCGAACCAACATGCCGTTCAACCTGCCCAACGCCCTGACCTGGCTGCGCATCCTGCTGATCCCGCTGTTCGTGGCGATCTTCTACCTGCCCGACGGCTGGGTGCCCAAGCACGCCATCAACCTCACCGCCACCGCGATCTTCGCCCTGGCCGCCATCACCGACTGGCTGGATGGCTGGCTGGCGCGCCGCCTCAACCAGATGTCCGCCTTCGGCGCCTTCCTCGACCCGGTGGCCGACAAGCTCATGGTGGCCGCCGCGCTGATCGTGCTGGTGGACCTGGACCGGGCCAGCGTCGACGTGGCCCTCATCATCATCGGCCGGGAAATCGCCATCAGCGCCCTGCGCGAGTGGATGGCCAGACTGGGCCGCTCCGGCAAGGTGGCCGTCTCCTTCATCGGCAAGCTCAAGACCACCGCCCAGATGATCGCCATCCTGCTGCTGCTGTATCACGATCCCATCGGCGATTGGCAGTACACGCCGATCATCGGTCGCGGGCTGCTTTACCTGGCGGCTTTCCTCACGCTCTGGTCCATGCTGCATTACCTCCTGATGGCCTGGAAGGCGCTCAGGAACGCGCCGGCCAGTTGACAGCGCGAGTTCGGCCGATATAATGCGCGCTCCCTTCGACGCGGGAATAGCTCAGTTGGTAGAGCGCAACCTTGCCAAGGTTGAGGTCGCGAGTTCGAGTCTCGTTTCCCGCTCCAGAATATCCGGGGAAAGCCAAACCGCTTTCCCCTTTTGATTTCCAGGCAACGATTTCATCGCGGCGCGTTAGCAAAGCGGTTATGCAGTGGATTGCAAATCCATCTAGGTCGGTTCGACTCCGGCACGCGCCTCCACCAGTAAATACGCGGCTTCCCAGGGTGGAAGCCGTTTTTCATTCCGGGCTTTCTTGCCTCCATGTAGCCAAATTCTGGCAACGTAGCCACCCCCAGGACATAGCCTTTCACGAGAAATAGCCCACCCGTTTTTCCTCGGGTGGTCGGGGCGGCTTGGCTGGCCTGACATGGTTCCTTGCCTTGGGATGGGCTTGCTCGGTCGTTGGCTCAGGCCGGCGCTTCCGTGCGGGTGACGGCCAGGCGCAGGCCAGCCCCTTGCAGGATGGCCAGCAGGGTTTTCAATGTGGGGTTGCCCTTGGGCGAGAGGGCGCGATAAAGGCTCTCTCGTTGGATGCCTGCCCGGTCCGCCACGGCATCCATGCCTTGCGCTTGGGCTACCTGGCGCAGGGCCATCAGCAGGGCCTCGCGGCCTCCCGGTTCGTCTATGGCTTCCAGACTGGCGGCCAGGTATTCATCCGCGAAGGCGGCATCCTCCCGCAGTAGTTCCACCATCGTTTCGTCATGGGAGCGTGATGCTTTCATGGGTTCCTCCTTTTCCAGTCGTTCCAGTAGCCCAGGGCGGTTTCGATGTCGGCTTGCTGGCGGCGCTTGTCCCCGCCCACCAGCAGCAGAATCAGGCGCTCCCCGGCGCGGGCGTAATAGACTCGATACCCTGGCCCGTGGTCTATCCGCAATTCCCACACGCCCCCGGAAATCGGCTTGCAGTCGCCAAGACTGCCGGCAGCCAAGCGTTGCACCCTGGCGGCAATCCTGGCCTTCGCCACCCCGTCAGCCAGGGAGGAAAGCCAATCCTTGAAGGGTGTTCGCCCCTCGGGGGTCAGGTAATCCCGAATCTCGTTCATTGGGTTTGTAGCGTATATGTTACGAAAGTTCCCGACAAGGGAGGAAAAAGAAGGGGGCGCGGCGTGACGGGGTAGGGGCTCCCGCTTTTCCTGGCGAGTGTCTCGTTAAAGTCTTTCCGGACATGTCCGATATAGCGTTCGTGGAAGAATGTTTTTTGTACGACCTGAATGGGGCAAACCCGTCGAAAGGCGGGGACGCAAAATCACCGGTCTAAAGGGTTGCCCGAAGGGGCTGCCCCAGGACGGCGGGATTGCCAGGTGGAGTACGCGGCAGCGCGAAACAGTGGATTCCAGGCTGTTCACCATAGGCATATTCCGTCATCCTCACGATCGCATGATCCCGTAGGGTCATTTGAAGCGGCAGGCGGCAGTCGGCCCGCGCGAGCCCGAACGACGGGCGGACCCGGTAGCCGCAAGAGGATAGGGCGATGCAAGACTCTCGCAAGAACAATGTGGTGGCGCTCAGCCAGTACGGCCATGGCCGCGGTTCCGTCGGAGCGGAAGGGGCCGCCATGCTCAACGATTGTGGCGAGTTGGCGGCGGCCGGGCTGGCCAAGGCCCTGGCCAAGGCCCTGGACAATGCGGCCGGCGAGTTGCTGGAGCTCACGGATCGGGTGACCGAATACGAGATGCGCCGCCTCTATGGGGCGGCGACCGATTTTGCCCGGGATCGGCAAGGCATCGTCGAGACGGATTTCCGCCGCCGGTTCTACCAGCACTTCAAGCGGGCGTGTCGCAGGGACAATGGCAAGTCGTCAAGCCAGGGGGGGCATGACGTCTCGCAGTTGGCCCTGGTGGCGCCGGACGACCTCGAGGAAACCCTGGCCGCCAGCACCATCGAGAATGCCCTCAACAATCACTGCGGCGAGGAGTTGTTCGGGCTGGCGAAACGGATAGGCGTGCTGCTCGACGATCCCGAACTGCAACTGGGCGCCAATCCCATCGGGCCGGAGGTCATCGGCGCGGTGGTCATGGATACCCTCAAGGGGCAGGATCTTCCGGTCAAGGCCCAACTGGTGCTGGTTCCCCAGATCAACCGCTTCCTTCCCCGCCATGTGAGGGAGGTTTACCAGGGCATCAATCGCCAACTGGTGGACAAGGACGTATTGCCCACCATCCGGGTCGGCGTCAGGAAGCCCGCGACAGCGCCTTCCCCGGCGGTCCCCGCCGACGCCCAACAAGGCCCCGCGGCAGCGACAGCCGCCGAGGATGGCCAGGATATCCTGGCCATCCTTCGCCAACTCATGACACTCGGAAACCCGGGACTGGCCGGCGCCCCACTCTCGGCGAGCGGCGGCATGCCCGCCGGCATGCCCGGCATGTCGCCCGGTGGACTGCCCGGCATGATTTCCGGCGGCATGGCGCCATCCGTCGGTGGGGCCATCGGGGAAACCGGGCCGGGCGGCGTTTCGCCCATGGTCATGGAAAGCCTGACCCGCCTGCAACGGGGCCAGACCGAGAGCTTCGCCGCGGCAGGCTTCGATGGCGCCCGCTTCGCCGACGGCCAGGTCAACATCCTGCGCGAGATCCGGGGCAGCGCCGTGGCGGGCGCCATGGGTCAGATGGATACCATGACCCTGGATATCGTGGCCATGGTGTTCGACTACATCCTGGATGACAGGCGTATTCCCGACGCCATGAAGGCCCTGATCGGGCGCCTGCAGATCCCCGTCCTGAAGGTGGCCATGCTCGACCGCGCCTTCTTCTCCCAGAAGACCCACCCGGCCCGTCGCCTGCTGGATGTGCTGGCCGAGGCCTCCATGGGCTGGAACGAGAGCGAAGGCCACGGGGGCGGGCTGTACCAGAAGGTGGACGATCTGGTCCAGCGCATCCTCGGACAGTTCGACGAGGAACTGGACATCTTCGCCATCGTGCTCGAGGAGTTTCTCCAGTACGAGGCGGAAGAGAAGCACCACGTCGACGAGATGACCGGAAAAAGCGCTCAACTCATCCGCCAGCGGGAACAGGGCGAGCTCGGGCGCATCGTGGCCCACAACGAGGTGGAGGGCCACCTGTTCGACCGGCCCATGCCGGAGTTCATCCGCGCCTTCCTCCTCGGGCATTGGGAACAGGTGCTCGGACTGCATTGCGCGCGCAGCGGCGAGGGCGGCGAGGACTGGGCCCAGGCGGTGCGCACCATGGATGACCTGATCTGGAGCGTGAGCCCCAAGACCGACCAGGAGGAACGCAGGAAGCTGGTGTCCATGCTGCCCGATCTGCTCAAGCGCCTCGATCAGGGATTGGGTGTCCTGGGCACGCCCGGGGAAGTTCGCGACCAGTTCTTCACCGGCCTGGTGAAATGCCATGCCGTGGCGGTGCGGGCCGGGCTGCGCGGCGCGGCGGACGCGCCGTTGCCGCCGGAACCGGCGCCCATTCCCGCGCCCGCCTCCATCGCGGGGGTGGACGAGGGGGGGCTGGACTTTGTCGAGATTCCCGTCCTGACCGAGGTGGTGGAGGTCGACCCCGAACTGATGCGGGAAATCATGGCGGAGCCGGAAGACCGGCCCATGGTGGAGGAGATCGTCATCGGCGATGTGGGCTGGCTGGCGCGAAGCGGCGAAGTCGAGGAGAAGGACGAACACGAGTCCCGGGTCCAGCAACTCAAGCGGGGCACCTGGATCGAATACCAACTGGAGGATGGCGGCTCCGCCCGGGCGAAACTGGCCTGGGTCAGCCCCCTGAAGGGCATCTACCTGTTCACCAACCGTCTGGGCCAGCGCGCCATCTCCATCAATGGCGAGGGCCTGGCCGCCAAGTTCCGCGAAGGCCAGGCCAGGGTCATCGATAACGTTCCCCTCATGGAGCGGGCCGTCAACAGCCTGCTGGAACGCCTCCAGCAAAAGGTGTCCTAGTCCATCCGCAGCCACCATGCCCAGCCCCATGCCCGCCTTGTTCGTCGGCCACGGCACGCCGATGAACACGCTGGAGCGCAACGTCAACAGCAATGCCTGGCGACGGATCGCGGCCGATCTGCCCAGGCCCGAGGCGATCCTGGCCATCTCCGCCCACTGGTCCATCCCCGGCCTGGCGGTCACGGCCATGGACCGGCCGGCCACCTTGCACGACTTCCGCGGGTTTCCCCGGGAGCTATTCGAATTCCGTTACCCGGCGCCGGGCGACCCCGCCCTTGCCGAGCGCGTCCAGGCCCTGCTGGCGCCCTTGCCGGTGGCCTCGGACCTGGAATGGGGGCTGGACCACGGTACCTGGTCGGTGCTGGCCCATCTCTATCCCGGCGCCGATATTCCGGTGGTGCATCTGAGCCTGGACAGCACCCGTCCGCCGGCCTGGCATGCCGAACTGGCCAGACATCTGGGGCCGTTGCGGGATGAAGGCGTGCTCCTGCTCGGTAGCGGCAACGTGGTGCACAACCTGCGGCGCATGGATCTGGCGCACCCGGAATGCGCTCTCGACTGGGCCGCGCGCTTCAGCGCCAGGGTCCGCGAGGCCCTGGTGGCCGCGGATCTGGATGCCCTGGTGGATTTCGTGTCGGAAGAGAACCCGGATGAGGATGCCCGGCTCGCCATACCCACGCCGGAGCATTACCTGCCCCTGCTTTACATCGCGGCCCAGCGGCGCGAGGGCGAGGACATCCGGCTGTTCAACGACCGCGTCGAATACGGCTCCATCGGCATGCTCTGCTGCCGGATGGGTTGATCAGGCCAGGCGCCAGGCCAGGTTTTCTCCCGCCCTGAGGGGGACCACGCCCGAGGGATGGTCGGCGGCGACCGGCGTGCTTTCCCGAATGAGACTGACGGTTTCCCGGTTGCGCGGCAGGCCGTAGAAATCGGGTCCGTGGAAACTGGCGAAGGCTTCCAGTTTGTCCAACGCGCCGGCCGCCTCGAAGGCTTCCGCATACAACTCCAGGGCGGCATGGGCGGTATAGATGCCGGCGCAGCCGCAGGCGGACTCCTTGGCGGCTTTGGCGTGGGGCGCGCTGTCGGTGCCCAGGAAAAACTTGGGATTGCCGCCGGTAGCCACTTCCACCAGGGCGCGGCGGTGGATTTCCCGCTTCAGCACCGGCAAGCAGTAGTAGTGGGGCCGCATGCCGCCCTGGAACATGGCGTTGCGGTTGTAGAGCAGGTGGTGGGCGGTGACCGTGGCCGCCACGTTGGCCGGCGCCGCCGCCACGAATTCCGCCGCCTGGCGCGTGGTGATGTGTTCCAGCACCACCTTCAGACGCGGCAGCCGTTGCAGCAGGGGGGCGAGGATGCGGTCGATGAACACCGCTTCCCGGTCGAACACGTCCACCTCCGGATCGGTCGCCTCGCCGTGCAGCAGCAGGGGCAGACCGGCCTCCTGCATGGCTTCCAGCACGGCATCCACCTTGCGGATGTCGGTCACGCCGGAATCCGAGTTGGTGGTGGCGCCGGCGGGGTAGTACTTCACCGCCTGGACGAAGCCACTGGCCCTGGCCTTGGCGATTTCCCCGGGGTCCGTGTTGTCGGTGAGATAAAGCGTCATCAGGGGGTCGAAGCGCATGCCGGCCGGCAGGGCGGCCAGGATGCGCGCCCGATAGGCGGCGGCGTCCGCCACCGCGCGCACCGGCGGCTTCAGGTTGGGCATGACGATGGCCCGGGCAAAGCGGCGGGCCGTGTCCGGCAACACGGCGGCCAGCATGTCGCCGTCGCGCAGATGCAGGTGCCAGTCGTCGGGTCGGATGAGGGTGAGGCGGTCCATGGTCAAGGTTCTTGCTTCATGTTCAGTGCGAGATCGTACAGGGTGTTCTTGCGGCCGCCGGTGATGCGGGCGGCGAGTTGGGCCGCCTGCCTGACCGGCAGTTCCTCCAGCAGGATTTCCAGGACCTGGCGCGCTTCGCGCTCATCGTCGGATTCGACGGCGGCCGGCGCGGAGACCACCAGGACGAATTCGCCGCGCCGATGGTCATCGTCCGCCGCCAGCCAGGCGGGGGCGTCGGCCAGGGTGCATTGGTGGATCTGCTCGAAGCGTTTGGTGAGTTCGCGGGCGATCAGCAGGCGCCGCTCGCCGCCGAGGCGGGCCAGCAGGTCGGCGACGCATTCCTCGATGCGATGGGGGGCCTCGTAGAACACCAGGGCACAGGGCAAGGGGCGCAGATCGTCCAGGGCCTTGCGGCGGGCGGAAGCCCTGGCCGGCAGGAAGCCGACGAACAGCCAGGGCCCGTCCAGGCCGGAAACCGACAGGGCGGCGGCGACGGCGCTGGCGCCGGGGATCGGCACGATGGGCACCTGCCCGGCGCGCGCGGCGCCGACCAGCTTCGCGCCAGGGTCGGAAATCCCCGGGGTGCCGGCATCGGAGATGTAGGCCGCGCTTTTTCCGGCCCGCAGGTCCGCCACGATGCGGGCGGCAACGGCGGCCTCGTTGTGTTCGTGCAGGGCGACCAGGCGGGCATGGATGCCATGGGCGGCGAGCAGGCCCTGGCTGGTGCGGGTATCCTCCGCCGCGATCAGGTCGACGGATTTGAGAATGTCCAGGGCGCGCAGGCTCAGGTCGCGCAGGTTGCCGATGGGGGTGGCGACGATATAGAGGGTGCCGGCGCGGGCCGGCTGGGGGGTGTCGAGCATGGGCTGTTGGCGGTTAACCTGCCGGCAGTTTAACGAAACGGGGGGCAACCATGGGCGAGACGGCTCGATCCATCGGCGCCGAGGCCGAGCGGCGGGCGGCCGCGCATCTGGTCCAACGCGGCCTGGTCATGGTGGCGAGGAACTATCGTTGCCGGGGTGGGGAGATCGATCTGGTGATGCGCGACGGTCCCGTGCTGGTGTTCGTGGAAGTGCGGGCGCGGGCCGCGTCGAGATTCGGCGGCGCGGCGGAAAGCATCACCGCGCGCAAGCAGGCCCGCATCATCCTGGCCGCCCGCCACTACCTGGCGCGCCATGGTCTGGACGTCCCGTGCCGCTTCGATGCCCTCCTGCTGGACGGAGACCGCATGGACTGGATCAAGAGCGCCTTCGACGCCTGACACCCGCCTCCCGGTAAGCCCGGAGCCGACAGTTATAATCGCCCTTCACCCTTCACCCTTCACCCCGCATGCCCCTCACCCAGCGCATCCACGATCAGTTCCAGGCCAGCATCCAGATTCTGGCGGACGCCTCGGATACCCTGACCGAGCCCCTCGGCGTCGCCGCCAGGGCCATGACGGATTGCCTGTTGGCGGAGGGCAAGATACTGGCCTGCGGTGTCGGCCCGTCCGGCCTGGCCGGCCAGCATCTGGCGGCCATCCTGGCCGACCGCCTGGAAAAGGATCGGCCGGGCCTGGCCTGCGTCGCCTTGCGGGGCGATGGCGCCGCCATGGTGGATGACGCCGATCCGGCCCTCGGTTTCGCCCGCCAGGTTTCGGCCCTGGGTCATCCGGGCGATATACTGGTGGCGTTTTCCGCTTACGGTCAGGCCCGCGCCGTGGTTGAGGCGATCCGCGCCGCCCAGGATCGGGACATGCGCGTGGTGGCCCTGGCCGGCGGTGACGGTGGCATGGTGGCCGAGATCCTTTCCGAGAATGATGTGCTGATTTGCCTGCCGGCGGAATCCGCCCCACGCATCCACGAAATTACCCTCGTCGCCGTGCACTGCCTGTGCGATGGCATCGACTATTTTCTCCTTGGAGCCTGAATCATGAAAAAACTCATCCTCGCGTCATTGCTCGCCCTGTCGCTCACGCCCCTGACCGGTTGCGCTCCCCTGGTGGTGGCTGGCGTGGGCGCCGGCGCCGTCATGGCCGACGACCGCCGCTCCTCCGGCACCTACCTTGTGGACCAGGAGATCGAGCTCAAGGCGGCTAGCCGCATACGCGAGAACTTTGGCGAAAAGACCCATGTCAACGCCACCAGCTTCAACCGCCGCGTCCTGCTCACCGGCGAGACCCCGGACGCCGCCACCCGAGCCAAGGTGGAGGAACTCGTCCGGGCCACGCCGAACGTCGGCGATGTCCAAAACGAAGTGATCATCGGCGAGGACAGCGGGTTCACGGCGCGCAGCAACGACGGCTACATCACCGCCAAGGTGAAGACCCGCTTCCTGGATGACAAGCGCTTCAGCGCCAACCACATCAAGGTGGTCACCGAGGCGCGCACCGTTTTCCTGATGGGCCTGGTCAAGCGCGAGGAGGGCAATGCCGCCGCCGAGATCGCGGCCAGGACCGGCGGCGTGTCCAAGGTGGTCAAGGTGTTCGAATACATCGACTGATCGGTTTCTTCGACCCTTGCCCGTTGCATCCGAGGCCCCCACAATGGCCGCCCCATCCGAACCTGGACGACAAGGAGAGGGAATGCGCAAGACTCTTCGGCTGACCCTGGAATTCCTGATGGTGGCGTGGGGCGCAAGCCTGGCAAGCGCCGCCGATAACAGCGTCAACATCACCCATGACGTCAAGGCCGTGGAGGTCACGCATCTGGGCAGGAAAGTCCTGATCGAGCGCAATCCGGATACGGAAAACATGCTCGACCCGGATTACTCCCTGACTTCCCGCCCTTGCCCCCCGTTCTGCGTGCAACCCATGAACCTGGGGCCCGGCATCGAGACCATCGGCGAACTCGAACTGATCGAGTACATCGGCAAAGCGGGCCGGGGCGCCGGCGTGCTGGTGATCGATTCCCGCGACGGGGATTGGCCCCTGCGTTCCGGCCTCATCCCCGGCGCCACGCAGTTGCCCTGGCAGGAACTCCACCCCGCCCATACCGACGCGGAGAAGATCGCCGAGACCCTGGTGTTCCGCTTCGGCGCCGCGCGCCAGGGCGGATTGTGGAATTTCGAGAACGCCAAGACCCTGGTGCTGTACTGCAACGGACCCTGGTGCGGGCAATCCCCCACCAATATCAAGCAATTGCTGGCGCTGGGTTACCCGGCACACAAACTCAAGTGGTATCGTGGCGGCATGCAGGACTGGAAAATGCTGGGACTGACCACCGTTCCGCCCAATTAGCCGTTTATTCGGCCCATCGCCGTTCTTTCTAGGAAGGAAGCCCCAAATGAATCGCACGCTCGTCGCCGCCCTGGCTCTCTCGTTCGCCGTGCCTACCCTGGCCCAGCAGGCTGCCCCCGCCGCCAACCCCTACCTGACCAACGTGCCGATCTCCGCCGGCCCGATGGTGTTGCCGGTCTCCCCCGGTGGTCGCGGCACCCGGCCCTATGAAATGTCCCGCACCATCCCGCCGGAGGAAAAAGATAAGCTGATGAAGCAGATGATGCCCATGATGGGCAGCCTCACGCGCATGGACGTGAAGGATGTGATGAACCTCATGGCCATCAAGTACAAGGCCAAGCCGGGTCTCAGCTTCGAGGACGTCAAGCAGTCCATGGAACTGCGCGCCAACCAGCTCAACTTCAAGAAGGTGGGCGAAAGCCCCATGTGGAAGGACATCCAGGTCGTGCTCGGCGACATGAACGCGCCACGCATGGAGGTCTACCATTATTGCGACATCGCCGCCGGCCGAGAGATCCTCAAGTACGCCCCGGAATCCATCGTCTATCTGCCCTGCCGCATCGCCATCATGGAGGACGCGGACAAGAACCTGTGGGTGCTGACCCTGGACTGGAACACGTCCTGGCTGGATTCCATCTCCGGCAAGATGGGCGCGCCCGACCAGTTGATGATCTACGCCAAGGACATCCGCGACAAGATGGACGTGATCATGCGCGCCGCCGCCGCCGGCGATCTGTAACCTAGCGCGTGCGCCCCGGCCTGGCCGGGGCGTGGGTTTTCGCAAGTCCCGCAACCACGCAGGAGAACACCATGCAGCGCCTCGCTTCCCTGTTGCTCGTCGGTCTGGCTGGAACCACCCAGGCGGCCGGTTTCGAAAATATGCTGAATCCGATGGGGGGGCTGACGCCTTTCGGCGCGAGCAATCCCTTCGCGCCCAATCCCTTTGCCTCCAACAACCCGTTCGCTTCCAACCCCTTCAACTCCAACCCCTTCGCCCCCACGCCTTTCGGCTACGGGTCGACACCTTTCGGCTATGGGGGGGCTACACCATTCGGCTATGGCAATCCGCTCGGGATCGGCAACCCGCTTGGGATCGGCAGCCCATTCGGCCTGGGTAGTCCCCTTGGCCTTGGCGCCGCGGTCGCGCCCCTCGGGCTGGGCTTGTTGAATCCCCTGGGCGGCGGCATGGGCAACGCCATGTATCCGGCCATGCAGGTGACCCCCAACATGATGTCCTACCAGCATCTCAACCAGATGACCAACCCTTACGCGGGCGGGCCGTTCGCGGGCAATCCCTACCTCCAGCGCGGCATGCCCAATCCGTTCTCGCCGCCGGCCTTCTCGCCCTCCATGCCATCGATGCCCACCCTGCCCTTCTCGGCGCCGCAGCAGCAAGGTGGCCTGGCGGGCTTCGTGCCCATGCCCCAGCAACAGGCGCCCGCCTTCTTCTCCTATCCGATGCCCGCCGGCCCCCAGCCCGCCATGGCCCCCCAGACGCCCTGGACATCGTCACCGGCGCCCGCCGCTCCCCAGCCGGCATCGACGCCCCAGGGCGGGTTGCCCTTCTTCCCCTTCCCGCCACAGGCAGTCCAGGCACCCGCCCAGGCCAAGGCCGCCACACCCGCTCCGGCGCCCGCCCAGGCCCAGCCGGCGGCCATGGCTCCCGCCCCCATGGGCGCGCCGCTGGATCCGGCCACCTTCATGCAGATGTTCATGAAGCCAGCTGAACCCGCGAAATAGAGGGGTAGCCGGTCGAGCGGCAACGAGTGCGTTTTCGCGGGGTGGATAGGCCGCAAGGCGTTGCCGCGACAATTTTTTCTACGCCGGACCGCCCCATTCCCGCGATAATGCCGACATGAACACTCCCGAAAACGCTTCTCCACGCCAGCGCCTCAAGGCGCTGCTCGCGATTCCGGATAGCCAGCGAAGCGAGGCCCAGTGGGACGAGATTTTCGAGCTTGAAATCACGCTCGCTCCCGGCAATCGCGAAGACGATGCCAGGCAGGTACAGCGGGAGCGGCCTCCCGTCGCCGCCCCGGGTGCACCCAAGCCGAACCCGGGAGGCGGTCAAGGCAAACGACCTCCCCGCAGGTTCAAGAAGCGACCCAAGGTGGAAGCCACCTGAAACCTCGATGCCGGCGCCTCGAGTCGTGATCGAGGCCGCCTTGGTCGGGTTGTCCGCTCGGGTTGTCCTCAGGCTGTCCTCAGGTCCCCTTTTCCACCAGCAACTGGATATCGCTCAGAATGGGTGTCACGACCGGCTCGATCTTGCGGCGCATGAGGGAGCCGATGGCGGTGGAGCGGGTGAAGATCGGTTTGACCAGGGCATCGCCGACTTCAGCCAGGCGTGCCGCGGCTTCCAGCCGGGGGGCGAAAGCCAGACACGTGTCGCGAACGGGCGAGTCGACAACCGCTGGCCAGGCATCGTTTCCCGAGAAATAGCGGCCGATGGCGTTGAGGGTGCGGCTCACCACTTCCTGAGTTTCCGGCCGATCCAGAATCTCGGCGGCGGCGGCCAGGAAGGTCTGGCCCTGGCCCGATAGCCCCCGCTCCAGGGCCAGGGCGGCCGGCTGGCCGGCCGCGATCCGGTCGGCGAGGGCGGCCCGGATCGCCTCATGGTCGGGATGCGCCGGTCTGGGCAGGGGCAGCTTGCCCGCCGCCATTTCCAGGAAGGCCACGTAATGGGTGTTGCTGCGCTTGCCCCGCTTCCAGGTGGTTTCCAGCTGGGCCTCGGTCAGGGCGCCGGAATGGAGCAGCACCGCCACCGTGTCCATGATGCCCAGATGGTCGTCCTGCAGGAACGGCAGATGCTCCACCAGGAAATCGGCCAGCACCTTGCCCATCTCCCCCTTGGCCACCGCATCCCGGCGCAGCATGAGGCGGGCGTTCTCGATGGTGGGCTGGGTCCACCAGGCACAGCGGGCCAGTTCGTCGGTCAGCGCCGGGGAATAGACCACCGCCACCACCGCCTCGGGCTCGCCGGTGAGCAGCAGCTTGCCCAGGTTGATGCCTTCCATCTGGCCGTGCCGGGTCCAGCGGGAAAGGTAGACGGGATAGCCACCCGGCGAGCCCAGGGCGTGGCCGGACAGCAGTTCCCGGACCAGGCGCAGATACTTGTCCGGCCGGCAGGTGGGGGCCAGGGGAATGCTGGCCTCGCCCTGGTCCGTGAGGGCATGCAGGACCAGGTTGGACTCGTCGAGTCGCACCGCCTTGAGATCCTGGGCCAGCAGAACTTCCAGGCGAAAGCTGTCCTCGGGGGAGAGCTCCTCGTTCATTGGACTTTAAGCGGCGAGTTTCTCGAAGCAGCGGGCGGCGGCGGCGATGGTGGCGTCGATGTCCGCGTCCGAGTGGGCCGCCGAGACGAAGCCGGCCTCGAAGGCGGAGGGGGCCAGATACACGCCCTCCAGCAGCATCAGGTGGAAGAAGCGGTTGAAGGCATCCTTGTCGCTTTCCATGACCTCGGCGTAGGAGGTGGGCGGGGTGGCGCGGAAATACACGCCGAACATGCCGCCGACGCTGTCGGCCGAGAAGATGACGCCGGCATCCTTGGCGGCGGCGGAAAGGCCGTCCACCAGGCGGCGGGTTTTCGCGGTCAGCGCCTCGAAGAAGCCGGGGGAGGAAATCTTCTCCAGGGTCTTCAGGCCCGCCGCCACCGCCACCGGGTTGCCGGACAGGGTGCCGGCCTGGTAGACCGGGCCGAGGGGGGCCAGTTTGTCCATGATCTCGGCCTTGCCGCCGAAGGCGCCCACCGGGCAGGCCGCCGCCGATGACCTTGCCCAGGGTGGTGAGGTCCGGGGTGATGCCATAGAGTCCCTGGACGCAACCGGGGCCGACGCGGAAGCCGGTCATGACCTCGTCGAAGATGAGCACGGCGCCGTATTTCGTGCAATTTTCCCGCAGGGCCTGCAGGAAGCCGGCCTTGGGCTTGATCAGGTTCATGTTGCCGGCCACCGCTTCGACGATGACGCAGGCAATCTCGCCGCCCTTCTCGGCGAACAGCTTGTTCACCTGGTCGATGTCGTTGTAGTCCAGCACAAGGGTGTGGCGCGAGGTGTCGGCGGGCACGCCGGCGGAGCTGGGAGCGCCGAAGGTGAGCAGGCCGGAACCGGCCTTCACCAGCAGGCTGTCGGCGTGGCCGTGGTAGCAGCCCTCGAACTTGATGAGCAGGTCCCGGCCGGTAAAGCCCCGGGCCAGGCGGATGGCGCTCATGGTGGCCTCGGTGCCGGAGGAAACCAGGCGCAGCTTCTCCATGCTGGGCAGCATGGCCGCCAGTTTCTCCGCCATGACCAGTTCCCTTTCCGTGGGGGCGCCGAAACTCAGGCCCAGGGCGGCGGCATCCTGTACCGCCTTGACCACGTCCGGGTCGGCGTGGCCCAGGATCAGGGGGCCCCAGGAGCCCACGTAGTCCAGATAGGACTTGCCGTCCGCGTCCCAGACCCGGCTGCCTTGCCCCTTGGCGAAGAAGCGGGGGGTGCCGCCCACGGAGCGGAAGGCGCGCACCGGCGAGTTGACGCCGCCGGGAATGACTTTCTGGGATTGCTCGAACAGCTGGTCGTTGCGGGAGGTCATGGGGTTTCCTCGAAGAGAGTCATGAATTGTCTTGTTGCCCGGCCCGGGTCATCGGCCTCGTACAGGGCGGAAATGACCGCCAGCAGATCGGCCCCGGCCCGCACCAGTTCCCCGGCGTTGTCCGGGGTGATGCCGCCGATGGCGCACGCCGGCAGGCCAGTCATTGCCTTGCCCGCCGCGAGCAGGCCCGGATCGGCGCGCCTGGCCAGGGGTTTGGTGGGCGAGGCGAAGAAGCTGCCGAAGGCGATGTAATCCGCGCCCATCCGTGCCGCCGAGACCGCCTTGTCCAGGCTCTGGTAACAGGAAGCGCCCAGGATTTTACCGGGTCCGGCGGCATCCAGGCGGATGCGCGCGGCGGCCGGTTCGCCGTCATCCTCGCCCAGGTGTACGCCGTCGGCGCCGCAGAACAGGGCCAGGTCGATGTCGTCGTTGATGATCAACCGGGCGCCATATTTCCGGGTGAGGCCGCGCAGGGAAACGGCCTGTTCCTGGCGATGGCAATCCGACGCGGACTTGTTGCGGTATTGCAGGAAGCGGCAGCCGGCGGCCAGGATGGCTTCGGTGGCCATGAGCAGACGGCGGCTGTCGGTCCAGTCCGGGGTGATGGCATACAGGCCCCGCCAGGCGGCCGTTTCACTCGTCATCGTCGCCGCGTACCCAATACAAACGGTCCGGGATGAATTGGCCCATGCCCGGCCGATAGGCATTCTTCAAGGTCTGGTAGGTGTATTCCTGGGCTTCCCGCGCCGCGTCGGCGATGTCCTGTCCCAGGGCCAGCAGGCCCGCCAGGGCCGCGGCCAGGGTGCAGCCGGAGCCGTGATAGGAGCCGGGCAGCCGATCCCAGTTCAGGCGATGCACCACGCCCCGGGTGTTGTACAAGGTGTTGCTGACCTGGGCGCCCTGTTCGTGGGCGCCGGTGATGAGCACGTATTCGCAGCCCAGGTCGATGAGCCGGCGGGCGCACTCGCTGAGCTCGGGGTCGTCGTTTTCCTCATCCAGGTCTTCCGCCAGCCGGCGCGCCTCGATGCTGTTGGGCGTCAGGATGGTGGTCTGGGGCAGAAGCAGATCGCGCAGGGCTTCCAGCAATTCCTCGTTGGCCAGGGGGTCGCCCCGGCCGGAGGTGAGCACCGGATCCAGGATCAGGGGGATGTCGGGATAGTCCGAGACCACCTCGGCGATGGCGGCCACGGCTTCCACGCTGCCGATCATGCCGACCTTGATGGCGGCCACTGGCATGTCCTCAAGGACGCCGCGCGCCTGGTCGGCGATCCATTCCGGGTCGATGGGCAGATAGTCGTCCACGCCGACGGTGTCCTGGACGGTGACGGCGGTGACGACGGAAAGGGGGTGGCAGCCCAGGCCGGACAGAGTCAGGACGTCCGCCTGGAGTCCAGCGCCGCCAGTGGGGTCGGTGCCGGCGAAGACGAGCACGGCGGGGAGCGGCGGTATCGACATGGGGAAACCCTTGGCGAGGGCTGGAAGAATGGGCAGAATCCAATTCTATTACATAAGCGATGGCCCTCCTGGCGGCGCATGGAATACAGGACGTGGATGTGCGTGGTGTGCGGTTTTGTTTATGACGAGGCCGCGGGACGGCCGGATGAGGGAATAGCGCCCGGCACCCGCTGGGAGGATGTTCCGGTGAATTGGACATGTCCGGAATGCGGGGCGCGCAAGGAGGATTTCGAGATGTTGGGGATTTGACTCCAGATTTCCGGGTGTTCGCCGATATAGCCCCTGGGCCCGTACAAATGTGGGCATCGGTGAAGAGGAGGATCGACATGCGTTGGTTGGCTGCCTTGTTCCTGGCGGCGCTTGCCTGGACTTCGCAGGCGCGCGGGGAGTTGATTCTCAACGTGACCCTGGACTACGACCAGGAACGCGACCATGTCGCGACCCAGGCCGTGTTCGCGGATCTCACCCGCTTTCTTGGCCGCGCGCTGGGGCAGTCCGTCAAGTTGATCATGACCCAGAACGCCGAAAGGGTGGGGGAGCACATCCGTACCGGCACCTATTCCATGATGCTGGTCCCGGCGCAGTTGGTCGGGTTGGCCATGCGCAACGGCTATACGCCGGTGGCAAGGACCGAGCGGGACACCCAGGTCGTGCTGGTGGCCGGCAAGAATTCCCGGGCGCGCTCCCTGGACGGCGCGCGCAACAAGCGCATCGTTCTGCCCCATCAGGAATCCCTGGTGAGCTACATGGTGCGCGGCGAAATGAATGCCCTGGGATTCGCGCCAGCGAAATTCTTCAGCCAGGTCCAGTACATGAACCAGTATGGCGCGGTGCTCTATGCCCTCGATATCGGCCAGGCCGAGATCGCGGCCATGAAATCGGATGTGGCCAAAGGCTGGATCAGCCGGAATCCCGGCGCGGCGGTGATCAAGACGCTGACCAGCGTGCCCCAGGCCGGCGTGGTGGTGAGCGACAAGATCGATCCCGCGCTGCGAGACCGCATACGCGCCGCCTTCACCAGCCTGGACAAGGATATCGAGAACCGCCTCAATCGCACCCGGCTTGGGACCTTTGATCCGGCCGATGCGGCGGATTTCGAATTCGTCTCGACGCGCGGTTTCTACAGCCCGGAAATCCTGGCGGGCGCCACCATCCCCACCGCCGAGCAGGTGAAGAAGTTGATGACCCAGGGCGTTCCCCTGTTCGACGTGCGGCCGCTGGCGCATTATCGCGAATCCCATATCCCCGGGGCGGTGCACGTCCCCTACCAGATGAACAGCCCCAAGGAAGTGGAGTACGACGATTCCGTGGATGCCTTCGACCTCACGAAACTGCCCAGGGACAAGAACGCGCCCATGATTTTCCAGTGCAATGGCGCGGAATGCTGGTATAGCTACAAAGCCGCCCGCTACATGGTGAAACGGGGATATACGAAAATCTATTGGTTCCGTACCGGACTGCCCGCCTGGAAGGCGGCGGGTTATCCGCTACAGCGCGGCACCTGAACATTGTCAAGGAGGGAGCGTGGACAACCCCAACGACCTGGCCGGCACCAAGGTGATGGTGATCGACGACAGCAACACCATCCGCCGCAGCGCCGAGATCTTCCTGTTGCAGACCGGGTGCGAGGTGATCCTGGCGGAGGACGGTTTCGACGCCCTGGCCAAGATCACCGACCATCAACCCCAGGTGATCTTCGTGGACATCATGATGCCTCGCCTGGACGGCTACCAGACCTGCGCCCTGATCAAGAAGAACCCCAGGCTGCGTGATACGCCGGTGATCATGCTGTCCAGCAAGGACGGGCTGTTCGACCGGGCGCGCGGACGCCTGGTCGGCTCGGACGAATACCTCACCAAGCCTTTCACCAAGGACACCCTGCTGGAGGCGGTTCGCCGTCATCGGCCGAAGGGTGGCTGATGACCGCGAAGGGAGCGCCATGCCCGTCAAGAGAGTCCTGATTATCGACGACTCGCCCACCGAGCGTTTTTTCCTGACCGACCTGCTGCGCAAGCAGGGGTACGACGTGCTCACCGCCGAAAGCGGCGAATTGGGCGTCGCCGTCGCCAAGATGGAGAAGCCGGACCTGATCCTCATGGATGTGGTGATGCCAGGCCTCAATGGTTTCCAGGCCACCCGCCAGTTGGCCCGGAACCCGGAGACCGAGTCCATTCCGGTCATGATGTGCACCACCAAGGGCCAGGAGACCGACCGGGTCTGGGGCCTCCGCCAGGGCGCCGTCGAGTACCTGGTGAAACCCGTCGTGGCGGAAGAACTGCTGGCCAAGATCAAGGCCCTGGGCTGATGGAAGCCAAGGAAAGCCTGCGCGAATTCCAGACCCGCCTGGCCGAGAAACTCAAGGCGGCGGAGGCAACCCAGGGCGCCGCCTCCAAGCTGGGCTTCAGCGCCGGTGGCCGTCTCTGGCTGGTCGGCCTGGATCAGATCAACGAAGTGGTGACGGTCCCGGCGCTGACCGAGGTGCCCTGGGCCAAGCCCTGGTTCGCGGGGGTGGCCAGTGTCCGCGGGGCGCTTTATGGTTGCGTGGACCTGGCGGCCTATCTCGGCCTGGGCGAGCCCCTGCCGCCGGGGGAGGCCCGCATCCTCCTGGCCCATCCCCGCTTCGGCGTGAACGCCGCCCTGCGGGTGGAGCGCGCGCTGGGCCTGCGCGGCATCGCCGACCTGGTGCCGGAGCCCGGGGCGTTGGACGCGGCATCCTGGCAGTTGTCCCGCTGGCATGATCGGGATGGCCAGTTCTGGACGGAAATCAGCATGGAACGTCTGGTGTCGACGCCGGCTTTCCTGGAAGCCGGTTTGTGATGGCCGGTCCGAGCCGGACCCGGGGCCGGAAAGAATCTGAAAGGGTGTACTGATGGCGATGAGCAGGCCGCGCGTGGATCTGGGCAATCAATTCGGAAAACTGGCGGGGAAAATCGGCCCGGTGGTGGGGCGGGTCATGGATCGCTGGATGGCCGTGGACCCGGGGCGCCTGCCGCTGCTGAATCGCCTGCCCCCGGAACAACGCCACCCGGCGGTGGTGCTGACCCTGCTGGCATCCCTGGTTCTGGCGACCCTGCTGATCGTGTGGCATACGGTCCAGGTGGGGAACCGGGCCGGCTACGTGGAAATCTCCACCCGCCTGCAAATGCTGTCCCAGCGTTACACCAAGACCGCCCAGCAGGCGGTCCTCGGCAACAAGTCGGCCTTCGCCCAACTGGAGGAAAGCCGCAAGGCCTTCGCCGACGGCCTCAATGCCCTGATCGACGGCGGCGCCGGGGTGCCGTCCTCGCCGGGGTTCCTGCGATCCGATCTGGAGGAACTCAGGAAACGCTGGGACGTTTCCAGGAAAGACATCCAGACCCTGATCGGGCAGCAGACCGTGCTGGTGGAGTTGGGCCAGGGTCTGGCGGAAATCAACCAGCGCAACGCGGAACTCCTGGACCTGACCGAGCAGGTCATCGCCCTGCTGCCGGCCGACGCCAGGAAGCAGCTGGCCTTCGCCAACCAGCAGGCCCTGTGGAGCCAGCGCATGGCCAAGAACGCCAATGCCCTGTTGTCCTCGGACCAGATCAATCCGGAAACCGCCTACCAGCTCGGGCAGGATTTGCGCACCTTCCGCGAGGTGCTGGACGGCCTGCTGAAAGGCGGCGGCGGCCTCGGGGTGGCCGCGGTATCCGATGCCAGCGCGCGGGAAAAACTGCAGGAGTTGCAGGATGTTTTCGGCCGCTTCGAGAAGCAGGCCAACCATATCCTGAAGAACATGCCCCAGCTGGTGGAAGCCAAGCGCGCCGCCCGCGAGATCTTCGACGAATCCGAACAGTTGCTGACCCTGACCAGCAAGCTCACCGAGCGCTATCAGGGCATGGGGGCCGGCGTTTCGCTGTTTCTCGCCATTCTGTTCTCCCTGCTCGCCCTGGCCGCCCTGCTGGTTCTCGGCGTGATCAACGTCGGCGAGGCGCGCCGGCGCGCGGAAGAGGCCGCCCAGGAAAACCAGCGCAACCAGGATGCCATCCTGCGTCTGCTGAACGAAATGGGCGACCTGGCGGAAGGCGACCTGACCGTGGAGGCCACGGTGACCGAGGACATCACCGGGGCCATCGCCGACTCGGTGAACTACGCCATCGAGGAGCTGCGCATGCTGGTGCAAGGCATCAACCGCGCCGCCGACCAGGTGAACCAGGCCACCTCCGATGCCCGCGCCAGTTCCGACGAACTGCTCGCGGCCGCCGATCGCCAGTCCCGGCAGATCGCCGAGACCACCGAGTCGGTCAACCAGATGTCCCAATCCATCGTCCAGGTATCCCGCAACGCCGCCGAATCCGCCCGGGTGGCCGAGCAATCCCTGGCCACCGCCCGCAAGGGCGGCGATTCGGTGCGCGGCGCCATCGCCGGCATGAACGCCATCCGCAACCAGATCCAGGATACGTCCAAGCGCATCAAGCGGCTGGGCGAGTCCTCCCAGGAGATCGGCGAAATCGTGGACCTGATTTCGGACATTACCGAGCAGACCAACGTTCTGGCGTTGAATGCCGCCATCCAGGCGGCGGCGGCGGGCGACGCCGGCCGGGGCTTCAGCGTCGTGGCGGAGGAGGTGCAGCGCCTGGCCGAGCGTTCCGCCCAGGCCACCCGCCGCATCGGCGCCATCGTCAAGACCATCCAGAGCGATACCCAGGATGCGGTGAACGCCATGGAGGCCTCCACCCAGGGCGTGGTGGAGGGGACCTCCCGTTCCGACGCGGCCGGCCAGTCCCTGGCCGAGATCGAGGCGGTATCCGACGAACTGGCCCGCCTGATCCAGAGCATTTCCGATGCCACCCAGGCCCAGGCCGGCACCGCCGAGCACATCGCCGGCAACATGCGGCGGATTCTCGCGTCGACCGAGCAGGCGTCCGACGGCGCCCGCCGCAGCGCGGAGTCCATCGGCCAGCTCGCCGTCCTGTCGAATGATCTGAAGGTCTCCGTGTCGGGCTTCAAGCTGTAAACCGGGAATAGGAAGGCATGCCATGAGTGTGGAAATGGATTTCGACCTGGGTCCGCTCACCTGGATCAAGGGTGAACTGGATAACGCCCTGGATGCCGCCGGCGCGGCCCTGGCGGATTGGAACGGCCAGGACATCACCCCCCTCAAGGCCGCCGCCGCCCACCTGCACCAGGTCTATGGCGCCCTCCAGATCGTCGATCTCCAGGGCGTCTCCCTGCTCACGTCGGAAACCGAGCGCCTGCTCTCGGAGATGGCGGAACAGGTGGAAAAACGCCATCACGAGACCGTGGATACCGTGCTGCGCGCCATCGCCGCCCTGAAAGCCTATCTCGACGGTCTGATGGCGGGGGCGCCCCACGCCGAACTGAAGCTCTCCCCCATATACCAGGAGGTGGTGGCTCGGCGCGGCGGCGAGCCGCCGGCGCCGAGCGAACTGTTCTACCCGGACACCGCTACGCGGGCATCCCGCCAGGAACCCGAGATGCCCCTCGATGACGCGGCCCGGACCCGGGCCATTCACGGCGCCCGCAGCCAATACCAGCGGGGCCTGCTGCTGTTCCTGCAAAACCGGGATGCCATGGCCGGGCTGACCCAGATGGAACTGGCCGTCCGCCAGGTGGAACGCCTGGCGCCCGGCGCGGCCCAGTTCACGTTCTGGTGGACCGCCGCCGGCCTCATGGAGATGCTGCGGCGGGGGCGGGTACCCACCGACAACTGGCTCAAGCGCGTGTGCGGGCGGGTCGACCTGCAGATGCGCAGGCTCATGGAAGGCTCCCGTCAACTGGCCGACCGCCTGTTCCGCGACGTGCTGTATTACGTCGCCCAGGATGACGCGTCCGAGGGACGCGGCGCCGAGGTGCGGCAACACTTCCAGTTGCAGCGCTACTTCCCGGCCGAGGTGGCGGCGCCCATGTCCGACCAGCTGACCCAACTGGCCGCGCTCAAGGACAACCTGGGCCTGGCGCGGGACCATTGGGTGCGTTATTGCTCCGGCCGCACCGACAGCCTGGAGCCCTTCCAGCATGCCGCCCTGGCCATGTTCGAGGCCGCCACCCGCTTGCCCAACGGCGCCATGCAAGCGCTCGCCCGCATGATCCAGGCCGTCGCCAAGCGGCTGCCCGGCGTGGCGGACGCCACCCAGAACGAAGCCCTGCAGCTGGAAATGGCCACCGGCCTGCTGCTGGCCCTGAACGCCGCCGAGCATTTCAAGGCCCTGGGGCCGGAATTCGACCGCCAGTCGGAGGTCCAGACCATGCGTCTGCAGGCCGCCATCGATCCCGCCTTCGACAGTTCCCGCATCCCGGACGTCGACCTGCTCGACGAGTATTCCCGCAAGGCCCAGGAAAAGCTGGTGGTGGCCCAGGTCACCCAGGAAATCCAGGCCAACCTCAACCAGGTGGAAGAGATCCTCGACCGCTTCTTCCGCGACGCCAGGGAACGGGCCGGCCTGCCCATGGTGCCCAGCCTGATGAAGCAGATCCTGGGCGCCCTGAATATCCTGCAACTGGAGGTGGCGGCGGATCTGGTCAACGAGGCCATCCTGCGCATCCAGCATTTCACCGAGCCGGATGCCCAGATCGCGCCGGAGAACCTCAACTGGGTGGCCGAGGCCCTGTCCACCCTCGGCTTGTACATGGATGCCCTGCGCTACGGGCGGGACGACAGCCGGGCCCTGGCCGGCCTGCTCGCCCAGCCCGAGGTGGTGCCAGTCGCCGAGGCATCGGTGGAAAGCCAGATCCGCGCGGAAACCGAACGTCTCAAGGAATCCGTCGAACATTGGGCGGCGACGGGCGCCGACGACGGGCAGCGGGAATCCCTCAGATCCGATCTCAAGCAGTTGGCCCGGGATGCCGACCTGGTCGGTGATGCCGGCTTGCGCGGCCAGGCCGACGCCGCCCTCGAGGCCCTGAATGCCGAGGCCACGCCCGAAGCGCTCAGGCGGGCGGTGGATGGCCTGGGGGGCGCCTCCGCCAGCGCTCCGGCGCCCAGCGCCGAGGCCATGCGCCTGGCGGGCGCCTCCGACGAGACCATCGACCGGGAACTGCTGAGTACCTACATCGAGGAAGCCAACGATGTTCTCGGCGGCATCGCCGTCCAGGTCGCCCGCCTGCACGTGAGTCCCTACGACCATGAGGCTTTCGCCTTCGTGCGCCGGGGCTTCCATACCCTCAAGGGCAGCGGCCGCATGGTGGGCATGAATGAGCTGGCCGAGGTGGCCTGGGAGGTGGAGCAAACCCTCAATGCCTGGCTGCGGGATGAGAAGGCGCCAAATCCCGAGATGCTGGGTTTCCTGGAGGATGCCGCCAACGCATTCCAGGTCTGGGTGACGGAGCTGGAGGAGCAGGGCCGCGCCCAGGTCGAGTCCGCGCCCCTCATCCAGGCGGCGCGGCGTTTGCGAGGCGCCGATGCGCCACCGGGAGATCCGCTCCCAAAGCCTGAAGCCGGCGTCCCGGCGGTGAACATCCAGGACGCCGGCGAACGCGCTACAGACGTGGACGATCAAACCGCCACCGCAAACCCCGATCGGGAGGAGCCCTTGGATGAGGTCGTGGAGATCGGGGGGCACAGCCTGCCGGCCGAGCTGTTCCACATCTTCACCGAGGAGGCCGGGCAGCGGCTGGCCGACCTGACCGGCGCCCTGGCCGAAATGGCGAAGGGCCGCCGTCCCGCCGCCTGGGAAGGCTTCATCCGCGCCGCCCATACCCTGGCCGGGATTTCCAGGACCACCGGTTTCACGCCCCTGGCCGATGCCGCCCACGACATCGAGCTCTGGGCTGGACGCTGGCCCGACAAGACCCTGGCCCTGGCCGACGGGGCGGTTCCCCGCGTCGAGCGGGCCATCGGCCTGCTGGCGGAGAGCGTGGGCGACATTCTCGGGCGGCGTTTTCCCGACGCCATGCCCCAGGTGGCCGACTGGCTGGCCGAGCTGGAGGCGCCGCCCGCGGACGCCGGGCTGGCGCCAGCGCCCGAAGCCGCGGCGGCGGTGATCGCCGCCCCGCCTCCGGTCCCGCGGGCGGTGGACGAACTGGATGAACAACTGTTGCCGATCTTCCTCGAGGAAGCCGCCGAGCTCATGCCCCGCATCGGCGAATCCTTGCGGGAATGGCGCGCCGATCCCGCCGGGCTGCCGGCCCGCGATGCCCTGAAACGGGCCCTGCACACGCTGAAGGGATCCTCGCGCATGGCCGGCGCCATGGTGCTGGGGGAATCCGTGCACGCGCTGGAAACCCGGGTCGACGCCCTGGCCGATGCGCCGGCCGACACGGCCTTCCTGGATGAGGTGGAAGCGGAGTACGACCGCCACGCCGAAATGATCGAACGACTCAAGGGGAGCGAGCCCGTCGCCAGCGCGGAGCCCGCCGCCCCGGTCGAAACCCGGCCGCCGCCGGACTCGACTCCGCCCGAGACGGCAGCCCCGCCCCGGCGCCGGTGGAGCCGGTCGCGGCAAGCGCGCCCTCTCCGCTTCCCGCCATGCCGCCGCCGGTCGCGCGGACCGCGCCCAGGGGCGAGGAATCGCGTCCGCGCCGGGCCATGCGCCTCAGGGCGGACATCCTGGATACCCTGCTGAACGAAGCCGGCGAGGTGGCCATCGCCCGCGCCCGCATCGAAAACGTGCTGAATGCCTACAAGCAGACCGCCCTGGAACTGGCCAGCAACGTGGAGCGCCTGCGCGGCCAGTTGCGGGAGCTGGAAATCCAGGCCGAGACCCAGATGCGCTCCCGCCTGTCCCAGGTGGATGAAAGCCATTTCGACCCCCTGGAATTCGATCGCTTCTCCCGCCTCCAGGAACTCACCCGCCTGATGGCGGAAAGCGTCAACGACGTTTCCACCGCCCAGGACAACCTGCTTGCCGGCCTCAACGAGGCGGACAGCGCCCTCATCCAGCAGTCGCGCATGGCCCGCACCCTGCAGCAGGAGCTCATGCATATCCGCATGGTGCCCCTCAACACGCTCGCGGAGCGCCTGCACCGGGTCGTGCGCCAGGCGGCCAGGGAGACGGGCCGCAAGGGCGAACTGGTGCTGGACGGCGGCCAGACCGAACTCGATCGCGTGGTGCTGGAAAAGATCGCCGCGCCCCTGGAGCATCTGGTGCGCAACGCCGTGGCCCACGGCCTGGAAACCCCGGCGGCCCGGGTGGCCGCCGGCAAGCCGGAACACGGCGAGATCCGCCTGACCGCCCGCCAGGAAGGCAATGAAATCGTCCTCACCCTGGCCGACGATGGCGCCGGCGTCAATTTCGCCGCCGTCCGGGCCCGGGCCGAGGCCCTTGGCTGGATGGAACCAGAGGAAGACGCGTCACCCGAGCAATTGGAACATTTCCTGTTCCGCTCGGGCTTTTCCACCGCCGCGGCGGTCACCGAGGTCGCCGGCCGGGGGGTCGGCCTGGACGTGGTGAAGAACGAGATCGCCGGTATCGGTGGCCGGGTGCGCCTGGACACCGAGGCCGGCGAAGGCAGCCGCTTCACCATCCGCCTGCCCCTGACCCTGGCGCTTACCCAGGTGGTTCTCGCCCGCGCCGGCGGGCAGACCTATGCCCTGCCCGCCAACCTGGTCGCCCTGGTGCGGGAAGCGCGCGCCGATCAGGTCCATGCCCTGCACGAGGCGGGCCAGCTGGAGTTCTCCGGCGAGGTCTATCCCCTGCGCGCCCTGGCCGAACTGGTGGGTCGCAAGGCCCAGCCCGGAGAGGGGCGTTTCCGTACCATCCTGCTGCTGAAGGCGGGGGAACAGCGTCTCGCGGTGCGGGTGGACGCCATGGAAGGCAACTTCGAGGCGGTGGTGAAGAACATCGGCCCGCAACTGGCCCGCATCGCCGGCATCAGCGGCGCCACGGTGCTGGGCGACGGCCGCGTGGCCCTCATCCTCAATCCCTTCCAGCTCGCCGAGCGCGCCCCCCGCTTGAGCGTGGAGGAGGAGGAAGCCACCACCGAATCCCTGCCCCTGGTGATGGTGGTGGATGATTCCCTCACCGTGCGCAAGATCACCAGCCGTTTCCTGGCGCGGGAAGGCTTCCGGGTGACCACCGCCCGGGATGGCGTGGAAGCCCTGGAAATGCTGGAGTCGGAAATGCCCGCCGTCATGCTGCTGGATATCGAGATGCCGCGCATGGACGGCTTCGAGGTGGCCCGGGCCATCCGCTCCGGTAGCCTGGCCCCCGGCTTGCCCATCATCATGATCACTTCCCGCACCGCCGAGAAGCATCGCGGCCATGCCCTGGAAATCGGCGTCAACGCCTACATGGGCAAACCCTACCAGGAGGACGAGCTGCTGGCGGAAATCCGCCGCCTGATGTACGAGACGGCGCTGGCCGAGGCCTGAGGGAGGCCGAGGGAGATTTCAACCGGCCCAGTCCACCCAGCCCATCTGGGCGGTCAGCAACACCACCAGGCCGAATACGATGCGATACCAGGCGAAGCCGACGAAGGTGTGGTTGGAGACGAAGCCGAGGAAGGCCTTCACCGCGATCATGGCGGCGACGAAGGAGGCGGCGAAGCCGACCGCGAACACCGGCAGGTCGCCCATGTCGAGCAAGGCCCGGTTCTTGTAGAGGTCGTAGGCCGTCGCCGCCAGCATGGTGGGGATGGCCAGGAAGAAGGAGAACTCGGTGGCCGCCTTGCGCGACAGGCCGAAGATCAGGCCGCCCATGATGGTGGCGCCGGCGCGGGAGACCCCGGGAAACATGGCCATGGCCTGGGCGAAACCCACTTTCAGCGCCACCTTCCAGTCCATCTCGTCGACGCTTTGCAGGCGCGGGTGATAGGCGCGCTTCTCGATGTAGAGGATCACCAGGCCGCCGGCGACGAGGGCGCCCGCGACGGTGAGGGGATTGAACAGGTACGCCTTGATGGCGCCGTGGAACAGCACGCCGAGGATGGCGGCCGGCATGAACGCCACCAGCAGATGGCCGACGAAGCGGCGTTGCGTCGGATCCGACTTCAGGCCGCCGGCGACCCGGGCGATGCGCGCGCGATAGTCCCAGCACACCGCCAGGATGGCGGCGAGCTGGATGACGATCTTGAATACCTTGCTTTGCTCGTCGGTGTAGCCCAGCAGGCTGCCGACGATGATCAGGTGGCCGGTGGACGAGACCGGCAGGAACTCGGTCAGTCCCTCGACGATGCCGAGGACGAAAGCGATGAACAACGGGGAGAGATCCAAGGTCCGGTTTCCGGTTGAAGGCGCGAGGCCGGCATTTTATCAGCGGCCGCGCCGCTTGCTTTTCGCCATTTTTTTGCCATTTCGCCGACAGGTATCCCGATTCCGTCGGCGATGATTCAGGCGCGCCGGGTTTTCCTGAGATGCTGGAGCACCAGGGTGGCGACCTGGACCCGGTTGTGGAAGTTGAGCTTCTGCATGATGTTGGCCAGATGGTTGCGGACGGTGTTGTCGGAAAGATTGAGCTTGCCGCCGATCACCTTGTTGCTGTGGCCCTGGGCCACGTATTCCGCGATTTCCAGTTCCCTGGGCGAGAGCTTGTCCAGGGGATGCTCGCCGCTGGAACGCGTCAGTTTCTGCACGATCTGGGGCGGGAAGGCGCCGGCATCCTGGAGCACGATGCCGACGGCATGGATGATCTGCTCCGTGTCCGAGGATTTCAGCAGGTAGCCATCCACCCCGGCATCCACCGCCGCGCGGATTTCCTCGTCGTCGTCCTCCACGGTCAGCACGATGACCTTCATGCCGGCGGCCTTCAGCGGGGGAACCACTTCCAGCCCGTCGCCATCCGGCAGGCCGCGGTCCAGGATGGCCACGTCCGCCTTGCCGCCGGAGGACAGCCAGGCCCGCACCGAGGCCAGGTCGGCGCACTCCCCCGCGACGGCGAAGCTCTCCTCGTTTTCCAGGGAACGGCGGACGCCCAGGCGCAGCATGGGGTGATCGTCGACCAGCAGGATGCGGATGGAAGTCATGGGCTGTGCCTCGGGTTGGGGTGATTCATCATAGCGGAAGCATGTCCCTGGCGGGGTGCGGCTTCGACACCGGGTTCAGTCCAGGTCCAGGTAGTCGATGGCCACGATTTCCAGTTCCCGCGTCCCGCCGGGGGCCTGGAAACGGACGCTGTCGCCCGCCTTTGCCTTCAGCAAGGCGCGGGCCAGGGGAGATATCCAGGAGATCCGGTTGCGGCCGGGATCGGCTTCATCCAGGCCGACGATGCTGTAGCGGATTTCCTCGCCGGCCTCGTCCAGCAGGGTGATGGTGGCGCCGAAGAACACGGCATCGGTGTTGCGCTGCTCGCGGGGATCCACCACCAGGGCGTTTTCCAGGCGCTTGCTGAGGAAGCGGATGCGCCGGTCGATTTCCCGCAGCCGTTTCTTGCCGTAGATGTAGTCGCCGTTTTCCGAGCGGTCGCCGTTGCCGGCGGCCCAGGATACGATGTTCACCACTTCCGGACGTTCCACCCTGACCAGGCGCGCCAGCTCGGCCTGCATGCGGGCATGACCCGCGGGGGTCATGTAGTTCTTCGTGCCGGCCGGCAGGGCGGGGAGTTCGGGGTCTTCCTCGTCCTCCGGCGCGTCTTCGCGGATGAAGGCCTTGTTCATTCCTCGTCGAGGGGCGGCTTGCCGTCGTGGACCAGGCCCCTGCGGCGTTCCAGATAGAGATCACGGCTGAATTCGTAGCCGTCGAGGGCGGCGGCATCCATGGCGCGCTTGGCATCCAGCAGATCGGCGCGGCGGCTGATCAGGCGCAGGGCGAGGACGGGATTGCGGGTGGAGACGTCGTCGTGGTTGCGCACCAGGTCGGTGTAGCTGGAATCCACCATGAAGCCGGCGGTATCGCGGATATCGCTCGGTCCCATGATGGGCAATACCAGATAGGGCCCGGTGCCGACGCCCCAGCGGCCCAGGGTCTGGCCAAAATCCTCGTTGTTCTTTTTCAGGCCCATTTCACCCGCCACGTCCAGCAGTCCGAACATCCCGAAGGTGGAATTGAAGGCGAGCCGCATGAAATCCCGGGCACCCTGTTCCAGCTTGAGCTGCAGGATGTCGTTGGCCACCACCGTGACGTCGTCCAGGTTGGCGAAGAAATTGCGCACGCTGGTCTGGGCGAAGGTCGGCATGACCGCGTCGTAGCCTTCGGCCACGGGTCGCAGCAGATACCTGTCGAAACCTTCGTTGAAGCTATGGATTGCGCGGTTCATGGGCTCCAGGGGATCGCGCGGGTCGCCATTGGCGGCGCAGCCGGTCAATGCCAGCGCCATGATCACGGGGAGTGTGGGCTTCAAGTCCATGATGCCAGCTCGTAAATGGGTATGTTTTTATCGGCGGGCGGCCAGTTTACTTGAGAGGCTCGCCCAAGGCATAGGCATGGGCGGGAAGGCCGGGCGGCCATTTCCCCTGCTTCGCCCGAGGTTGACCGCGCGGGCGGGGGGTGGGGACAATGCCCTGAATTTCCCCGACCGGACGTGATGATGACCAACGAAACCGAACTATCCAAGGAGCAGCAGATCTTGCGGGCGATGCGCAAGACGCTGACTTCCATCGTGCGCGATGTGGCGCCCCGGGACGGGGTGCCCAGTCCCTTCTCCCCCGATACCGTGGAAAACATCCGCATGTGCCTGGGATTGATTTCCGCCCGCGAGGCCGAGCTCGCGGAGGCCCTCGGCCTGTCCCGCGATGAGCGGCCCGGCTACGCGGACGAGCCCGCGACGACCCAGGCCATGCGGTTCGTGCCCCCGGGCAAGAAGCTGAACTGATGGCCGAGGCCATCGCCAGCCTGATATCCGATTCCGAGGGGTCGGTCGTGAGCACGGGCAATGTGGTCGTCTATGCGCCCAAGGGTCGCGGCAGAAAGCGTTTCCCCGAAGGCTGCGTGCGGGTCTGCGCGTCGGAGGCGGAGGCCCGCGCGGCGGCGCGGCCGGAGCAAGGCTTCCACGCGGCCGTGGCCAGCGGACCCTCCCGATCCTCGGAGGGATTCCGCCTCTACTACCTGGTGCGCTGGCTGGATTGAGCCCCTTCCGGGCCAGGGCGGGATGGTGCCCGCGCCTGCTCGCTCCGGGGCCGCCCGCGCCCTCAAGTTCCAACGAAAAATGCCGACAATGGGCCTGTGGCATAATCCACCGCGCTTTCTTGACCTGTAGTGGGAGAATCCGAATGAAACGCTATGTGTTGCCCTGTGTTCTGGCAGGGCTATTGACCGGCTGTGCCAGCGAACCCCTGTATCCCCCGGCCCCGGCCAAGGCGACGCCCACCGTGCCCTACAAGGCGGCCGATGCTTCGGAATGGCTCTACATACTCGGCCCCGGGGATTCGATCAACGTGTTCGTGTGGGGCAACCCGGAGGTTACCGGCTCCTTCCCCATCCGACCTGACGGCAAGGTCACCATGAACCTGGCCGAGGACCTGCAGGCCAGCGGCAGGACGCCCACCCAGCTGGCCCGGGAAATCGAAAAGATCCTTGCCAAGTACATCCAGGATCCCGTGGTCACCGTCACGGTGGGCGGCGGCATCGGCCCCTACGACCAGCAGATCCGCGTCCTGGGCGAGGCGGCCAAGCCCCAGTCCCTGAGCTATCGGGAACACATGTCCCTGGTCGACCTGATGATCACCGTGGGCGGCATCACCGATTTCGCCGACGGCAATCGCGCCAGTATCTTGCGGGTGGTGGATGGCAAGCCGCAGCAATACGGTGTCAGGCTGGAAGATCTGTTGAAGGACGGCGACGTGTCCGCCAACGTGGACATCCTGCCCGGCGATGTGCTGATCATCCCGGAAAGCTGGTTCTGAGCCTTGTGGACACGGCCGCGCTTCCTGTCTGGAGATTTCCGGGATGAATGAATCGTTCGATCAGGTCATGGGCTATGCCCTGGCGGTGTGGCGCAGGCGTTGGGTCGTGCTCATCACCGCATGGATGATCGCGGTGGTCGGCTGGGTCTGGGTCTATCTGCTCGAGAACCGTTACCAGGCCCAGGCTCGCGTCTACGTGGATACCCAATCGCTGCTGCGCCCCTTGATGGCCGGTTTGGCGGTTCCGCCGAACTTCGAGCAGCAGGTGGCCATGATGACCCGCACGCTGACGAGCCGCCCCAATCTGGAAAAGGTGGCGCGCATGACCGACCTGGATCTGCGCGCCAAGACGCCCCAGCAGCAGGAGGATCTTTACAGACGACTGGCGGCGGAGATCAAGCTGTCGGGAACCAACCGGGAGAACCTCTACACGATCGCCTACCAGCACGCCAATCCGGATCTGGCCAAACGGGTAGTGCAGGCCTTGCTGACCATCTTTACCGAAAGCAGCCTGGGTGGGGCGCGCAAGGATATTTCCAATACCCAGAAGTTCATCGAAGACCAGCTGAAAACCTATGAGGCCAGACTGCTCGAAAAAGAAAAGGAAGTCGAGGAGTTCAAGCGCCGCAATGTGGGCACGATGCCGGGCCAGGGGGGCGACTACTATTCCAAGCTGAGCCAGGTTAACCAGGCCCTGGAACAGGCCAAGCTGGATCTCGACGAGGCGGCCAACCGCAAGAAGCAGTTGCAACGGCAACTCGAGGATCAGGAGGCAATTCTGGTTGCCCCGGGACACTCGCCGGCGCCAGTGACGGCGACCTCTTCGGCCCTGGATGGGCGCATCGGCGCCCTGCAGACCCAATTGGACAACCTGCGCCTGCGCTATACCGATGCCCACCCGGACATCACCCGCACCAAGCAGTTGATCGCTCGCCTGCAGGAGCAGAAAAAGCAGGAGCAGGACGCCTTCAAGGCGGAGGTCCAGGGGCAGTCGTCGAGCGCCGTGAAAGCCCAGAACCCGGTGTATCAGCAATTGACCATCGCCATCGCCCAGGCGGACGCCAACATGGCTTCCCTCCAGGCGCGGGTGAAGCAGATGGAAAAGAAGGGCGCCGACCTTTACCGCGCGGTGGATCGCATTCCCCAGATCGAGTCTGAATACACCCAGCTCACGCGTGACTTGGGAATTTACCAGCAAAAATATCGAGAAATGGTCGCGCGCCGGGAAACGGCGGCGCTATCCGGAGAAGTCGAGAGCAAGACCGACGTGGTGGATTTCCGCGTGGTGGATCCGCCACGGGTGCCCAACGAGCCGGCCTGGCCAAACCGGCCGTTGCTGGTTACCGCGGTGCCGCTGGGCGGCATCGGCGCGGGGTTGGTGGTGGCCTTGCTGCTCGGTCTGATGCGCCCCACCGTGGATAGTCGGCGCCAACTCCGGGATCTGACCGGCGTGCCCCTGCTGGGCATGGTGACGATGATCGAGACGGAGCAGAGACGTCGACAGGCCCGCCGCGGCAACCTCATGTTCATCGCGGGCGGCGTGGCGCTGGGTCTGGCGTTGGTCGCCCAGTTGATCTATTACCTCGCTCTCTCCCCGGCGGCGTAGGCAAAGGAGCTGACATGAGCATCATCGAACGTGCCGCGGGCAAACTGGGCCAGCCGGACAACCCCGCCACCACCATCCATGCCAATCGATCGCCGGCTTCCCGGGAGGAGAGCGGTCGCTTGATCGAGGCCGCCATCGAACGCGCCGAAGCGTCCTTCGTCGAGCCCGCCGCCCAGGCGCGGCAGCCCGCGTATCCCGCCCTGGATGAAGATGATGACGGTCCGGCGACGGTCATCGGCAGCCAGCGGGGCTCCGTGGATCTGGCCAAGCTGCGGCTGATGGGTGCCCTGACGCCGGATGCCGGCCGCAGCAAGATCGCCGAGGAATACCGGTTGATCAAGCGCCCCCTGATCACCAACGCCCTGGGGCACGGCGGCAATCCGCCGGTCCCCAATGGCAACCTGATCATGGTCACCAGTTCCGTCCCCGGCGAAGGCAAATCGTTCACCGCGATCAACCTGGCCATCAGCATGGCCACCGAACTGGAAACCACGGTATTGCTGGTGGACGCGGACGTGGCCAAGTCCTCCATTCCCCGCTACCTGGGGCTGGATTCCGACCAGGGACTGCTTGACGTGTTGCGGGACCCCAAGCTGGAGCTTTCCGATGTCCTGATCAAGACGGATATCGCCAAGCTTACCGTGCTGCCCGCGGGGCGAAGTTTCGCCCATGCCACGGAGCTGCTGGCGAGTTCGGCGATGCGGGACTTCGTGAAGGACATCGCCACCCGTTATCACGACCGGATCATCATTTTCGACTGCCCACCCTTGCTGGCTACCAGCGAGGCGACAGTCTTGGCGTCCTACATGGGCCAGATCGTGTTCGTGGTGGAGGCGTCGCGCACCCCCCAGGAAGCGGTCAAGGATGCCTTGTCCCATTTGACGGATTGCGAACACGTAGGAATCGTGCTGAACAAGGCGCCGTCGCGCGGCGGCGGCATGGATTACTACGGCTATGGATACGGTTATGGGTATGGTGGTTATGGCGAGTACGGCCAGCAGCAAAAGCAGTAGGTGCTTCCTCGCCCTGGCCCTGCTTGTGCCCGCCCTGACATGGGCGAGCGACTGGAGGATCACGCCGAGGATCACGCTGTCAGAGGTGTATTCGGACAACCCCGATCTGGTCAGCAGCAGTCAGGCCAAGTCGGACTGGATCACCGAGATCACGCCGGGAATCTCCGTTCAGCGCGATGGTGGTCGCGTGAAGGTCCATGCGGACTACCGTATGACCGGCCTGATCTACGCCAGCGATTCCAGCCGCAACGACATCTACCATGGCCTGGACGGCAAGGCCTTCGCGGAACTAGTGCAAGACTGGTTCTACGTGGACGCCACCGCGCGCATCTCCCAGCAGTTGAGGGAGGGGGCCAGCACCGGGGACACGGGTGTGGTGGGCGTCGGCGGGGTGGGTGGCGTCGGCGGCGGTGTGGGCGGTGGCGGCCAGGTTGGCATCTCCGGCATCAACAACACCTCCCAGGTGGGTGCCTACTCCATCAGCCCTTACCTCAAGCGCCGTCTGGGCTCCTTCGCCACCGTGGAGGCGCGGGTGACCTACGATGACGTGATCGCCAGTGATTCGCAGACCTCCGATGGTAAGACCACCCGCTACCGTCTCAGCGCGGTCAGCGGCAACCTGTACTACCCCCTGACCTGGAGCGCCAGTTACGATAGGTCGGACACCAACAACAGCGACTCGGACGACTCCAGTGACGATCGCGCCGCTATCAATGCCCGCTACGTCCTGAGCAAGGATTTCAGCTTGCTCGCCCAGGCCAGTCTGGAAAAGAACGATTATTCCGGTGTGGGTGAGGACGAGGAGGACTACAAGTCCTATGGTGTCGGTGTGTCCTACACGCCCAGCCGCCGTTTTTCCGCCGATGTGTTCTACAACGATTCCAACGCCGATGACGACGACAAGTATATTAGCGGCAGCGTTACCCTGAATCCCACCCTGCGCACTTCCATCAAGGCATCGAGCACCCAGCGTTCCTACGGCGAATCATACGGGCTCAACCTCAGTCACCGGACCCGCCAGTCCACCTGGTCGCTGAATTATCAGGATGACCTGACCAACTCCCAGGAGCAGTTCCTCAATTACGCCGGAACCCAGTATGCCCACAATTGTGGTGGGCAAATTATCTTCTCGAACTCGCCCGTGCCGCCCGCAGGCTGTTTCGCCGTGCCGGGGCTGAATCAGAACATCAACCAATCCCAGTCGGACGAAACCTATACCTCGAAGATACTCAGCGGCGCGGTGACTTATACCCGGCGCCGCAGCACCTTCATGCTCAGCACCTATCTCAACAAGCGACAGTTCCAGTCCAGCGGCGACGACGAGAAGACCTATGGCCTGCAGGGCTCCTGGGACCTGAAGACCTCCCCCAGTACCACCTTTACCCTGGCGGGCGGCGTGTCCAAGGAGGAGTACAGCAACGGCGGCGATGGCGACGATCTCTGGAACCTCGGCCTGGTCGTTACCCACAATTTCGATTCAAAGGTTTCCGGCAACGTGGCCTTCCGCCGCCAGCAGCGCAGTTCCGACCAGCCCGGCGAAAGCTACAAGGAAAACGCCGTGGCGGCGCGCCTCAACATGAGTTTCTGACGATGTACGAAAGTTTCTACCACCTCAGGGACAAGCCGTTCCAGCTCAATCCCGACCCCCGTTTCTTCTTCGCCAGCAAGGGCCACAAGCGCGCCTTCGCCTACCTGGAATACGGCCTGTCCCTGGGCGAGGGCTTCATTGTCATTACCGGCGACGTGGGCGCCGGCAAGACCCTGCTGGTCAAGAGCCTGCTGAAGAAACTGGAGAACGGCAGCTATCTGATCGGCCAACTGGTCAGTACCCAGCTCGATGCCGACGACACCCTGCGCAGTGTGTGCGCGTCCTTCGGCCTGCAGGCGGAGGGGCTCACCAAGTCAGCCCTGCTCAAGAGCCTGGAAGATTACCTGCGGCTGGCGGTGCGGCAGAACCGTCGCCCGCTGCTCATCGTCGACGAGGCCCAGAACCTGAACCCGCGGGCGGTGGAAGAGCTGCGCATGCTGTCCAACTTCCACGAAGGCGACAAGTCCCTGCTGCAAAGCTTCCTGCTGGGCCAGCCCGAGTTCCGCGACACCATCCAGAGCCCGGAGATGCTGCAACTGCGCCAGCGGGTGATCGCCTCCTATCACCTGGGCCCCCTGGATCGCAACGAAACCATCCAGTACATCGTCCACCGTCTCAATACCGCCGGCTGGCAGGGTAATCCCGCCTTCAGCGAGGACGCCTTCGACGTCATCCACCAGTTCTCCGGCGGCGTGCCCCGGCGCATCAACACCCTGTGCGATCGCCTGTTGTTGTTCGGCTATCTGGAAGAACGCAACCATCTGGATTCCGCCGCCGTGCAGGAGGTGATCGGCGATCTCCAGCAGGAAGTCCACCACCAGGCGCCGCGTGTCCATGCCCCCGCGTCCACCGAGCCGCAATTGGCGCCCCAGCCCGTGGCGGCGCTTCCCATGTCCGCCCTGCCCGAGAATCTGGATGAACGCCTGGTGGCCATGGAGCGTTCCCTCAATCGCCTGATTCCCCTGGTTCGCAAGGTTCTCTACACCGTCACCGCCGGCCAGGAAAGCGAATGACCGCCGAGGCCGCCTGCGAGGTCGTTTGCGTGGTGGGCGCGCGCCCCAATTTCATGAAGATCGCCCCCATCATGGCGGCGTTCCGCGACCAGCCCATCGCCGCCAAACTGGTGCATACCGGCCAGCATTACGACCCGGCCATGAGCGACAGCTTCTTCGAGCAGCTCGGCATTCCCCGGCCGGACGTCAATCTGGAGGTGGGTTCCGCCAGCCATGCCGTGCAGACCGCCGAGATCATGCGCGCCTTCGAACCGGTGCTGGACGCGGAGCGGCCGCGGGCGGTGCTGGTGGTGGGCGACGTCAATTCCACCATCGCCTGCGCCCTGGTGGCGGCCAAGAAGGGCGTGAAGGTGATCCACGTGGAAGCCGGCCTGCGCAGTTTCGACCGGGCCATGCCGGAAGAGATCAATCGGGTGCTGACCGACCAGATCTCCGACCTGCTGTTCACCACCGAGCGCGCCGCCCTGGACAACCTGAAACGGGAAGGCGTCGCGCCGGAACGGGTGCATTTCGTCGGCAACGTCATGATCGACACCCTGCGCGGCCACCTCGACCGCGCCGTGCCGGCGGCGACCACCCTGGGCGGCAAGCCGGCCAGGGGCTACGCCGTGGTCACCCTGCACCGGCCTTCCAACGTGGACAATCCCGAGGTCTTTCGGGCCTTGCTGGAGACCCTGGGGCAGGTTGCCCGCCAGGTGGACGTGGTGTTCCCGATCCACCCGCGCACCCGCGCCACGGCCGAGCGCTTCGGCCTGTCCGCCCTGCTCGCTCAGCCCGGCATCCGCCTGCTGCCGCCCCAGGGCTATCTGGAGATGCTGGGACTCACCCGGGATGCCACGGTGGTGCTGACCGACTCCGGCGGTTTGCAGGAGGAAACCACCGCCCTGGGCGTGCCCTGCGTCACCCTGCGCGAGAACACGGAACGTCCCATCACCCTGAGCGAGGGCACCAACACCCTCACCGGGCCCGAGCCGGACAAGATCCTGCAATGTTTCGCCGATATCCTGGCCACCGGCGGCAAGCGCGGCCGCATTCCGGAATACTGGGACGGCCGCGCCGCCGCGCGTATCGCGGAGTTTCTGCGATCCTGGCTGGACGCGGACAAGCAGCGGAACTGAAGGATCATGAGCGGCGCCCACATCACCAATGTGATGAGCGTGGACGTGGAGGACTACTTCCAGGTCGGCGCCTTCGAACACACCATCCCCCGGGGGGACTGGGAACGCTGGCCCTGCCGGGTGGAGGCCAACGTGGAGCGCATCCTGGCCCTGTTCGAGCGCCACGGCATCCGCGCCACCTTCTTCACCCTGGGCTGGATCGCGGAGCGCTATCCGGGCGTGGTCCGGGTCATCGTCGACAACGGCCATGAACTGGCTAGCCACGGTTACGGCCACCAGCGCGCGGCGGCCCTCTCCCGGCGCGAGTTCCACCAGGACGTGGTGCGCGCCAAGCACCTCCTGGAGGATCTCGGCGGCGCCGCCGTGGCCGGCTACCGCGCCCCCAGCTTCTCCATCGGCCACGACAACCTGTGGGCCCTGGATATCCTGCTGGAGGCCGGGCATCGCTACAGTTCCAGCATCTATCCCATCGCCCACGACCATTACGGCATGCCGGACGCCCCGCGCTTCCCCTACCGTCCTGAGCATTGTCCCGGACTGCTGGAAGTGCCGCCCACCACGGTGGACTGGCGCGGGCGCAACCTTCCCGCGGCGGGTGGCGGCTTTTTCCGACTGCTGCCCTATGCCGCCTCCCGCTGGTTGATCAGCCAGGTCAACCGACGGGACCGGCGCCCCGCCGTGTTCTATTTCCATCCCTGGGAAGTGGACCCGGGCCAGCCCCGGGTCGCCGGCGCCCCGTTGAAAAGCCGCTTCCGCCATTACGTCAACCTGGGGCGCATGGAAAGGAAGCTGGATCGGTTGTGCCGTGATTTCCGCTGGGACCGGGCCGACCGGGTCTACGCCGACGAAATCGCCGCATGACCCTGATCGTTCGAACCGCCCGCGACAGCGACGCCGACGCCTGGGACGCCTTCGTCCTGGGACTTCCCGAAGCCACCTTCTTCCATCGTTTCGGCTGGAAGCGGGTCATCGAACAGGCCTTCGGCCACCGCAGCCATTTCCTGCTGGCGGAGCGGGCGGGCCGCATCGAGGGCGTGCTGCCCCTGGTCGAGGTGAAGAGCCGCCTGTTCGGCCACAGCCTGGTGTCCACGCCGTTTTGCGTCTACGGCGGCATCGCCGCCGCCACCTCCCCGGCCCGCGCCGCCCTGGACCAGCATGCCCAGGACCTTGCCGCCGGACTCGGCGTCGGCCACCTGGAATACCGCGACCGGGATGCCCCGGCCCATGCCGACTGGCCCGGCACCGAGCTCTACGTCACCTTCCGCAAGGAACTGGACCCGGACGTGGAAAAGAACATGCTGGCCATCCCGCGCAAGCAGCGCGCCATGGTACGCAAGGGCATCAAGAACGACCTGCGGGTGGACATGGAAACCGGCGTGGACGGGTTCTTCGCGGTCTACGCCGACAACGTGCGGCGGCACGGCACGCCCGCCCTGCCCAAACGCTACTTCGCCCTGCTGCGCCAGGTCTTCGGCCGGGACTGCGACGTGCTCCTGGTGCGTTCGCCCGAGGGCAAGGTGGTCAGCGGCGTCCTCAGCTTCCATTTCCGCGACGAAATCCTGCCCTACTATGCCGGCGACGCCCTGGAAGCCCGCAACCTGGCCGCCAACGACTTCAAGTATTGGGAGCTGATGCGCCGGGCCTGCGAGCGGGGCGCGCGGGTATTCGACTATGGCCGCAGCAAGGTGGGCACCGGCCCCTACGACTTCAAGCGCAACTGGGGCTTCGAGCCGACGCCCCTGCACTACCGCTACAAGCTGGTGCGCGCCGACCGGGTGCCCGAGAACAATCCCAACAACCCCAAGTACCGGCTGTTCATCAAGGCCTGGCAGCGCATGCCGCTGGCGCTGACCAATTTCCTCGGGCCCCATATCGTCAAGAACCTGGGCTGAGGCCGCGCCATGCCGGAGCTGCTCTTCCTCGCCCACCGCATCCCGTATCCGCCCGACAAGGGCGACAAGATCCGGGCCTGGCATCTCCTGGAACACTTGTCCCGGCGCTATCGCCTGCATCTGGGCGCCTTCGTCGACGATCCCGAGGACTGGCGCCACGCCGACACGCTGCGGCGGGTCTGCGCGTCCACCCATCTGGTGGGCATCGATCCCCGCTGGGGCAAGCTGCGCGCCCTCTCCGGCCTGCTCACCGGCGACCCGCTGACCCTGCCGTTCTATCGCCATGCCGGCATGCAGGCATGGGTGGACCAGCATCTGGACGGCGGCGTCGACCGGGTGCTGGCCTATTCCTCGGCCATGGCCCGTTTCGTCATCGGCCGGCCGGGGATCCGGCGGATCATGGATTTCGTCGATATCGATTCCGACAAATGGCGCCAGTACGCCCCCACCAAGCCCTGGCCCCTGTCCTGGCTGTATCGCCGCGAAGGCGAGCGCCTGCTGGCCTGGGAGCGCCGGGTGGCCGCCGAATTCGATGCCAGCCTGTTCGTGTCCGCCGCCGAGGCCGCGGACTTCCGCCGCCTGGCGCCGGAAAGCGCCGCCAAGGTCGGCCATTATCACAACGGCGTGGACGCGGACTATTTTTCCCCCGAACGGGACTACCCCGATCCCTATCCGGCCGGGGCCCGGGCGGTGGCCTTCACCGGCGCCATGGATTACTGGCCCAATGTCGACGCGGTGGTCTGGTTCGCTCGGGAGGTCCTGCCGGCCCTGCGCGCCACGCGACCGGAAATCCTGTTCGCCATCGTCGGCGGCAAGCCCACGGCGGAGGTCCAGGCCCTGGCCGGCCGGGATGGCGTCCTGGTGACCGGACGGGTGGAGGATGTCCGCCCCTGGCTGGCCCATGCCGCCGCCGTGGTGGCGCCCCTGCGCATCGCCCGGGGCATCCAGAACAAGGTGCTGGAGGGCATGGCCATGGCCAGGACGGTGGTGGCCACCCCCCAGGCCCTGGAGGGCATCGATGCGCTGCCGGATCAGGAAATCCTGCGGGCTGCCGATAAGGCGGCCATGACGGCGGCGGTGCTGCGCGCCCTGGAGGCTCCCTCACTCGGTGGCGCGGCCCGCCTGCGGGTAATGCGCGATTACAACTGGGCGTCCAACCTGGCCCGGGTGGACCAACTTCTGGAGGCATGATGGAAATCGAAGCGCGAACCAGCTGGCGGCGGGCGGTGCTGCTGCTGGCCCTGACCTGGCTGGGGGTGGCGGCCCTGCTGCAACCCACCTTCATGTCCATGGCGCGGATCTGGGAACGCTCGGAAACCTTCGCCCATGGCTACGTCATCCTGCCCATCGCCCTCTGGCTGACCTGGCGCAACCGGCATGTGCTGGCCGGCGTGACCACCGCCCCCGACTGGCGCGCCCTGGGCGTCATCCTTCTCCTCGGTCTGGGCTGGCTCGCGGCCCGGATCGGCGGCGTGCTGGTCATCGAGCAATACGCCCTGGTGGGCATCCTGGTGGCCACGGTCTGGCTGCTCATGGGCCTGGCCATGCTGCGCGCGGCGGCCTTTCCCCTGGCCTTCCTGCTGCTCATGGTGCCCAACGGCGAGGGCCTGATTCCCCACATGATCGAGTTCACGGCGGACTTCACCGTCGCCGCCGTCCAGCTCATCGGCATCCCGGTCCACCGCGAAGGCACCTTCTTCAGCCTGCCGTCGGGGGAGTGGAGCGTGGTGGAAGGCTGCTCCGGCCTGCGCTACCTGATCGCCTCCATCACCCTGGGCGTGCTCTACGCCTACCTGACCTACCGCACGCTCTGGAAGCGCGTCGCCTTCAGCCTGGCGGCGGTCATCGTGCCCATCTTCGCCAACGGCATGCGCGCCACCCTCATCGTCCTCATCGCCCATTATTCCGACATGAAGCTGGCCCTGGGCGTGGACCACTTCATCTACGGCTGGGTCTGGTTCGGCATCGTCATGCTGGCCATGTTCTGGGTCGGCCTGATCTGGCGCGAGGACCTGGACGATGCCCCGCCGCCGCCGCCGGCCGTGGTGGCCAGGCCGGCCTACGTCCAGGCCGCGGCGCTGGGGGCGCTGCTGGCGCTGTTCCCCCTGTACGAGGGCTATCTCGGCGGCCGCGCCATCGCTACGCCGACCCTGGCCCTGCCGGCGCCGGCCCAGGGCTGGCAGCGGGTGGAAGCGCCGTTCTCAACCTGGGAACCCCACTGGATCGGCATGGACCGCAAGTTGCTGGGCCACTACCGCAAGGACGATCGCCAGGTGATGGTGTTCGTGGCCTGGTACGGCGCCCAGCGCCAGGACGCGGAACTGATCAATTCCCAGAACTTCATGATTCCCGAGAAGCATCCGGAGTGGCGCAACATGCGCCGGACGGTAACCCAGACCGAGATCGCCGGAAAACCCCTGCCCATGGCGGAATCCGGGCTCATGGGCCAGGGCGGCGCCCAGCGCATCCTGGTCTGGCAATGGCACCGCATCCGGGGCACGGACGGCATCAATCCCTACCGGGCCAAGCTGGATCTCGCCCTGGCCAAGCTGATGGGGCGGCCGGATGAAGCCGCGGCGATCATCGTCGCCACCCCGTACACCGAGGATGCCAAAGCCGCGGCCGCCACCCTCGGGGAGTTCCTGGCGGCCCACAAGGCAGCCCTGGATGAACAGATGGATCAGGCTGGAAAGCCGTGAGTGGTGAGGATGCGCCGGTCCTGATCGCCCATGTGGTGTATCACTTCGGCACCGGCGGCATGGAGAACGGCGTGGTGAACCTGATCAACCGCCTGCCGGCGGACCAGTATCGCCATGCCATCATCAGCCTCACCGACCATACCGATTTTCGCCAGCGCATCCAGCGTGACGACGTGCTGTTTTTCGACCTGAACAAGCGGCCCGGCCACGATTTTTCCTGGATGCGCCGTCTCTATCGCCTGCTGCGCGAACTGCGCCCGGCCATCGTCCACACCCGCAACCTGAACGCGCTGGAAGCCCAGTTCGTGGCGACCGTCGCCCGCGTGCCGGCCCGGGTGCATGGCGAACATGGCCGCGACGTGTTCGACCTGGAAGGCAAGAACTGGAAATACAACCTGTTGCGCCGCGCCGCCCGCCCCCTGGTGCATCGCTACATCACGGTCAGCCGCGATCTGGAAAACTGGCTCAGGGCCACCGTGGGGGTTTCCGCGACTCGCCTTGCCCAGATCTACAACGGCGTCGACAGCGACAAGTTCCATCCCCGTTCCGATATTGGCCCCCTCCCCGCCAGCGGGGAGGGGTGGGCAGAGGAGCCGGGTACTTCCCTCTCTCGTCCACCCACGCCCGTGGGGGAGGAACTGGAGCGCCTGCTCGACGGCGCCACCTGCGTGATCGGCAGCGTCGGCCGCATGGCGGCGGTTAAGGACTACCCGACCCTGGTGCGGGCCTTCATCCAGGCGTGCGGCCCAGGCGGGGCAAAATCCGGCCTGCGCCTGCTCCTGGTCGGCGACGGCCCGGCGCGCGCGGCGTGTCAGGCGTTGCTGGACCAGGCCGGCCTGGCCGCCCGGGCATGGCTGGCCGGCAACCGGAATGACACGCCGGAACTCCTGCGCGCAATGGATCTGTTCGTGCTGCCGTCCCTGGGCGAGGGCATCTCCAACACCATCCTGGAGGCCATGAGCACCGGGTTGCCGGTTGTGGCCACGGCGGTGGGTGGCAATACGGAACTCGTCGTCAGCGGGGAAACCGGAACCTTGTTCGAGCCGGGGGACAGCGCATCCCTGGCGCGCATCCTGATGGATTACGCCGCCGATCCCGCGCGCATCGTGCGGGAGGGTGTCGCGGCGCGGGCGCGGGTCGAGCGGGATTTCTCGCTGGCGCACATGACGGCGGCCTATCAGGCGACTTATCAGGCGGCTCATCAAGCCGTCATGCCGCGCGCTTAAGTTTCACGCGTTCCGGCCGAAATAACAGCGAGAACCACGAGGCAAGCGAGCATGTGCGGCATCACCGGAATTTTCGACCTGCGTGACCAGCGCCCCATCGACCGGGACGTGCTGGGCCGCATCAACGACATGCAGTGGCATCGCGGCCCCGACGAGGCGGGCCTGTACCTGGAACCGGGCCTGGGCTTCGGCCATCGCCGCCTGTCCATCATCGACATCGCCGCCGGCCAGCAGCCCATGTTCAACGAGGACGGCACGGTGGCCGTGGTGTTCAACGGCGAGATCTACAACTTCGTGGACCTCATCCCGGAACTCACCGCCCTGGGCCATACCTTCAAGACCCGCTCCGACACGGAGACCATCGTCCACGCCTGGGAGCAATGGGGCGTGGATTGCGTGCACCACTTCCGCGGCATGTTCGCCTTCGCCCTGTGGGACCGGAAGCAGCAGGTGTTCTTCATGGCCCGGGATCGTCTGGGGGTGAAACCCCTGCACTATGCCGTCACCGACGAGGGCTTTCTGGTGTTCGGCTCCGAGCTCAAGACCCTCACGGCCTGGCCCGGCTTCCGCCGCGACATCGACGACGAGGCGGTGGAGGACTACTTCGGCTACGGCTACGTGCCCGAGCCCCGCACCATCTACAAGTCGGCCCTGAAGATGCCCCCCGGTCACCGCCTGCTGATCCGCCGGGGCCAGCCCGTGCCGGCCACCGAGGAATACTGGGACGTGCCCTTCCAGCCCCTGGCCCCCATGAGCCTGGAAGCCGCCGAATCCGAGTTCATCGAGCGCTTCCGGGAGGCCGTGAAGATCCGCATGGTGGCCGAGGTGCCCCTGGGGGCCTTCCTTTCCGGCGGCGTGGACTCTTCCGCCGTGGTGGCCATGATGGCGGGTCTGTCCGACCAGCCGGTGAAGACCTGCTCCATCGCCTTCCCCGACCCCAAGTACGACGAGTCCGCCTACGCCAAACAGGTGGCCGACCGTTACAAGACCAACCACCACATCAACCTGGTGGAATCCGACGACATCAGCCTGGTGGACGAACTGGCCCGCCTGTACGACGAGCCCTACGCCGACTCCTCCGCCATGCCCACCTACCGGGTCTGCCAGCTGGCCCGCAAGGACGTCACCGTGGCCCTGTCCGGCGACGGCGGCGACGAGAACTTCGCCGGCTACCGCCGCTACCGCTGGCACGGCTACGAGGAACGCATGCGCCACCTGCTGCCCTACGGGGTGCGCCGTCCCCTGTTCGGCTTTCTCGGTGGCGTCTATCCCAAGGCGGACTGGGCGCCCAAGGTCTTGCGCGCCAAGACCACCTTCCAGGCCATGGCCCGGGACACGGTGGAGGGCTATTTCCACGGCGTCTCGGTCATGGGCGACGAGTTGCGGGACAAGGTCTATAGCGCCGCCTTCAAGAGGCGCCTGAACGGCTACCGGGCGGTGGAGGTGCTGCGCCGGCATCACGCCCATTCCCCGGTGCGGGACGGCGATGCCGTCTCCCAGGTGCAGTACCTGGACATGAAGACGTACATGGTGGGTGACATCCTCACCAAGGTGGACCGGGCCAGCATGGCCCACGCCCTGGAGGTGCGGGTGCCGTTCCTGGACCACAAGCTGATGGAATGGGTCTCCGGCTTGCCCGTGGACTTCAAGCTCAAGGGCGCCGAGGGAAAGTACATGCTCAAGAAAGCCCTGGAGCCCCATCTGCCCCACGACATCATGTACCGCCGCAAGATGGGCTTCTCCATCCCCCTGGCCGAGTGGTTCCGGGGGCCGTTGAAGGACAAGCTCTACGCGGCCCTCACCTCCCAGCGCATGGCCGACACCAGCCTGTTCGACATGGCCTTCCTCAAGCGCATGGCGGACGACCACGCCCGGGGCATACGTGACTACAGCGCCTCCCTGTGGTCCCTGTACATGTTCGAGGCCTTCCTCCGTCAGAACGAAAAACACGCATGACCCTGCGCATCCTCCACGTCTTCGACCACTCCCTGCCGCTGCATTCCGGCTACACCTTCCGCAGCGCCAATATCCTGCGCCAGCAGCGCAAGCTGGGCTGGGAAACCTTCCATGTCACCAGCCCCAAGCAAGTCAGCGGAGTCGTTGGCGGTTCCACCGCCTTACGAATCCGGCGTCCCCCTTGCGGGGAGAACTGCAGCGTCGCGGAAGAAGAGGCCGATGGCCTGCGATTCTTCCGTACGCCGCAACCGACGGGTCTCGCCAGCCGCCTGCCGGTGCTCAACCAATGGGCCTTCATGCGGGCCACCGAACAACGCCTGCTCGGTCTGGCGCGGGAGTTGAAGCCCGACCTGCTGCACGCCCATTCGCCGGTGCTCAACGCCTGGCCCGCCATCCATGTGGGCGAGAAGCTGGGCATTCCGGTGGTCTATGAAATCCGCGCCTTCTGGGAAGACGCCGCCGTCGACCACGGCACCCAGAAGGAAGACGGGCTGCGCTATCGCCTCACCAAAACCATGGAAACCCGCGCGGTCCAACGCGCCAGCCAGGTGGTGACCATCTGCCAGGGCCTGCGCAACGATCTCATCGCCCGCGGTATTCCCGGGGACAAGATCGGCACGGTGCCCAACGCCGTGGACATCGAGCACTTCAGCCTCAGCACCGGTCCGGACCCCGAACTCAAGGCCGGACTGGGCCTTGCTGGCTGCCGGATCATCGGCTTTCTCGGTTCCTTCTATGCCTATGAAGGCCTGGATATGCTGATCGCCGCCCTGCCCGGCATCCTGGCGAAAGCCCCGGACGTGCGCCTGCTTCTGGTGGGTGGCGGCCCCCAGGAAGCCAATCTCAAGGCCCAGGCCGCGTCTATGGGCGTCGCCGACAAGGTCGTCTTCGTCGGCCGCGTGCCCCACGGCGAAGTCAGCCGCTATTACGACCTGGTCGATTTGCTCGCCTACCCGCGCCATCCCATGCGCCTGACCGAACTGGTCACGCCCCTGAAGCCCCTGGAAGCCATGGCCCAGGGACATTTGCTCATCGCCTCCGACGTGGGCGGCCACAAGGAACTCATCGAGGACGGCAAGACCGGCGTGCTGTTCCGCGCCGGCGACGTGAATGATCTGGTCGCCAAGGCCGTCGCCGCCCTCAGCCTGCCGGACGAGGGCACGGCCATGCGCGCCAACGGCCGGTATTTCGTGGAAACCGAGCGCAACTGGGCGAGGAGCATCGCCAACTACAAGGCCATCTATGGTCGCGCGCTGGGGCGTTCCCTATGACCGAACCACGTCTCGTGGTCTTCTCCAGCCTCTTCCCAAACTCAACCCAGCCCACGGCTGGGTTGTTCATTCGCGAGCGCATGTTTCGCGTCGGCAAGCGCCTGCCGCTGGTGGTGGTCTCGCCCAAGCCCTGGTTTCCCGGCCAAGGCCTGATCCGGCGCTTTCGCCCCCATTACCGGCCCATGCCCGCGCCCATGGAAACCCAGGCGGGGGTCGAGGTGCACTTTCCCCGCTTCCTGGCCATTCCCGGTTTGTTTCGCGGCCTGGACAGCCTGTTCATGGCGCTGGGCAGCTACCCCACGCTGCGTCGCCTCAAGGCACGGGGCCACAATCTTATCGACGCCCACTTCGCCTACCCCGACGGCCACGCCGCCATCAAGCTGGGCCGCTGGCTGGGCCTGCCGGTGACCGTAACCCTGCGCGGCACGGAAGTCCCGCAAAGCCGCAATCCGGCGCTGGTGCCCAAACTCCGGGAAGTCTTCCGCGACGCGGACTTCGTCATTACCGTGTCGGATTCGCTGCGCCAGCTGGCCCGCTCCCTCGGCCTGGCCCGGGAGCGCGGCCAGGTCGTGGGCAATGGCGTCGATGCCGATCGCTTCTCCCCCGTTCCCCGGGGAGAAGCCCGCCGGCGCCTTGGCTTGCCCGACACGGCCAGGGTGCTCGTCACCGTCGGCGGCCTGGTGGAGCGCAAGGGCTTCCATCGGGTAATCGCCTGCCTGCCCGCCCTGCTGGAACAACATACCGACCTGCATTACCTGGTCGTCGGCGGCCCCTGTCCTGAAGGCGACATGACCCAGGCGTTGAAGGACCAGGCGGTGGCCCTGGGCCTGGGCGAGCGGGTTCATTTTCTCGGCCCGGTTGCCCCGGATGACCTCAAGTGGCCCTTGTCCGCCGCCGATATCTTTGTGCTCTCCACCCGCAACGAAGGCTGGGCCAACGTCATCCTCGAAGCCATGGCCTGCGGCCTGCCGGTGGTGGCCAGCGACGTGGGTGGCAACCGCGAAGTGGTGTGCAAACCGGATTTGGGGGAAATCGTGCCATTCGATGATCAGGCGGCCCTGACTGCCGCGTTGGACCGGGCTTTACGGCGGGGATGGGATGGACAAGCCATCCGCGCTTACGCGGAAGCCAACAGCTGGGACACGCGAGTCGAGGCGCTGACCGGGTTGTTCAGGAAAACCCTGTCCCGATGAAGCGCGACTATTCCATGCCCCGAACCATGCCACGAAAACCTGCCCTTGTGGGAGCGGCCTCAGCCGCGAATTCAGCCGCGCCGGAATCGATCAGACCATCGCGGCTGAAGCCGCCCCCACGGGTGTGGCGGGTGGCGTTCGCGGCTGAAGCCGCTCCCACGGGGGCCGGTTGGGTGTCTTGTGGGGAGGCGGGCGCATGAGAGTGCCTTTCCACCTTTCCCGCTACCTGGTGTATCCCCTCCAGGAAAAGGCCTTCCATCGCCCCACCTTTCCCTATCTTTCCCGGTTGGAGCGATCCCAGTGGCTTTCCCGCGCCGACCTGGAGCAACTCCAGGCCGAGAAGCTGCGCGCCTTGCTGAATGTGGCCCATGCCCACTGTCCATGGCACAGGCAGCGGATGCAGGCCGCCGGTCTGCATCCCGACGACGTCAACGACCTGTCGGCGCTGCGGCGACTGCCCACCATGGACAAGGCCCAGGCGGCGGCCCATCGCGAGGAACTGGTCTGGAGGGATGTTCCCGGCGGCACCTACCAATACAACACCGGCGGTTCCAGCGGCCAGCCCCTGATCTTCTTCTTCGGCCGCGCCCGCCAGGCCTCCGACGCCGCCGGCCGCATCCGCGCCCGACGCTGGTGGGGCGCGGAGGTGGGCGAGCCCGAGGTGTATATCTGGGGCGCGCCAGTCGAGTTGAACAAGACGGATTGGGTAAAAACCGTGCGTGACCGTCTCCTCAACCAACTGGTGCTCAACGCTTTCGCCATGTCCCCGGAGCGCATGGACCGTTACCTGGATGCCATCGAGTCTTTCCAGCCCCGCAGCATCTACGGCTACTCAAGTTCCGTGGCGTTGCTGGCCGCCCATGCCCGGGAGCGAGGTCGGCGCTTGCGCCTGCCCAGGCTGAAGGTGGTGTGCACCACCGGTGAACCCCTCTACGATCATCAGCGCGGACTGATGCGCGAGGTTTTCGGCGTGCCCGTGGCCAACGAGTTCGGCAGCCGCGACATCGGCTTCACCGCCCACGAGACACCCCACGGACAGATGCTGCTCATGAGCGAGAGCATCATCCTGGAAGTGCTGGACGCCGACGGCAACCCGGTGGCCCCCGGCCAGATGGGCGAGGCGGTGATGACCGGGCTGTGTTCCGAGGCCCAACCCTTCATCCGCTACCGCACCGGCGACATGGTCCGCATGAGCCCGGAGGCCGACAAGGACGGACGCGGCCTCCACGTCATCGCCGAGGTCATGGGCCGACAGACCGACTTCCTGGTGCGGAGCGACGGCACCATCATGCACGCCCTGGCCGGTATCTACGTGCTGCGCGCCGTGGACGGGGTCGGCGAATTCAAGTTGATTCAGCATGACAAGCTGAACCTGGAAGTCCAGGTGGTCGCCAATCGCCGCTGGCAAGCCGACATGATCCAGGCCATCGAGACCGGCCTGAAAAAACGCCTGGGCCAGGATGTTCACATCCAGGTCCGGCTATTGGATACCATCCCGCCCGAAGCCTCCGGCAAGCACCGCTATGTGGTCAGCCATGTGCGCCTCGACGGTGGCCTTGAGCATGCTTCCTCTAATCCGCAGCCAGATCAATCCAAATAATTCGAATGTTTTCGATGCGTCTAAACAAATTGATGACTCCTACAAGCATCCCGGACGAATGGATCCCCCCCTTTGTTAAAGGGGGGTTAGGGGATTTCGATGGCCGATGGTCACGCGCACCGCGTCAAATCCCTCTCGGTCCCCCTTTATGAAAGGGGGAAGACGTGTTTGTCAGCTACTGTGGCCATCTCAACCGCGTACACGCACAAAGCCTCCTGAAGAATCCGAGATAAATCATGGACATCGCCAAACTCATCGGCCTGCCCTTCCGCTATCAACCCTGGCGCCCCCGCCATCTGCGCCTGATCATGGCGGACCTTGGTCGGCCCGTCGCCCGGGAGCAACGGGACCACAAGACGCATCTCGCCGCCGCCATCGGCTGGCTATGCCGCGCCCAGGACGTGCGCGACGGCAAACCCGATACCGGCGGCGTCGCCGCCGGCTGGAGTTTCGAGGATGGCTGGCTGCCCGGCTACCCGGAGACCACCGGCTACATCATCGAAACCTTCCTGGCCGCCGCCAAGCTGCTCGGCCGCCCCGAACTGGTGGATCGCGCCCGACGCATGATCGACTGGGAGCTTTCCCTCCAGGCCCCCGACGGCGCTTTCCCCGGCCACTTCGGCGAGCCCGGCTCCCACCCGGTGATCTTCAACCAGGGCCAGATCATGCACGGCCTGGTCGCCGGCTACACCCAACTGGGCCGCCGGGACTGCCTGGATGCCATGGTTCGCGCCGGCCACTGGTTCATCAAGCAACAGGATACGGACGGCTGCTTCCGCAAGTTCGAGCACAACGGCACGCCCCACGTCTACAACACCCGCGCCACCTGGGCGCTGCTGTCGGCGGGACTGGTTTCCGGGGAGCGGGACCTGGTGGAAGGCGCCCGCCGCAACCTGGACTGGGCGCTCACCCAGCAGACGGACTCGGGCTGGTATGCCACCAACGCCTTCGTCCCCGAGCGCTCGCCCTTCACCCACACCATCGCCTACGCCATACGAGGCTTCCTGGAATGCGGCGTGCAACTGGGCGAGCAACGCTACATCGATTCCGCCCTCAAGGCCGGCCGGGGCATGGCCCGGGCCCAGCGCCAGGACGGCTGGCTGGCGGGTACCTACAAGGATGGATGGGTGGCCGACGCCGGTTACGCCTGTCTCACCGGCATCGCCCAGATGAGCCTGAACTGGACCCGCATGGCCCAGGTCACGGGCGAGCAAGCCTTCCGCGACAACGCGCGGGCGGGCCTGGCCTACCTCAAGTCGACCCAGCGCCTGGAGGATCCCGACGCGGCGGTGAACGGCGGCATCGCCGGTTCCAGCCCGATCTGGGGTGATTACTCCCGCTTCGAATACCCCAACTGGGCCGCCAAGTTCTTCGCCGACGCCCTGATGATGGACATGGCCGACATCGCGGTGCCGCCCGTGCCTCAGGTCCGCGCATGACCACCGGCGTGATCCACATCCCGCGCAGGCCGATGCCCGGGCCCCCCGCAACAAACTCCGCGTCATGGTCCTGTGCGGCCGCAGTCCCAGGCATCTGCATGTCGCCAATACCCTTTGCCAAGCCGCTGATGTTCTCGCCATCGTCCAGGAGAACGGCTCCGAATTCTCGTGGAAAAAACTGGCCAGGACCCTGCGGCCGGACAACTTCTTCCGCAAGGCCTGGCGCTGGCTGAGGGACCGTCGCCGCTACACCGGCAACCGGGAGGGCGAGTTCTTCTTCGGCGACGGTTCCGCCCGCCTGAAACACCCGGAACTGGTGCGGGAATTTCCCCATATCAACCATCCGGACGTGGTGACGCTTGCCCGGGAACTGAAGCCCGACATGCTGTGCGTGTTTGGCACCTCCCTCATCCGGGGGGATCTGCTGAAGGAAGGTCGCCTGGGCATCGCCAACCTCCACGGTGGCCTGTCCCCCGAGTACCGGGGCGCCGACTGTACCTTCTGGGCCCTGTACAACGGCGAGCCGGAGAAAGTGGGGTGCACCCTACACTGGATCGATACCGGCATCGACACCGGCGGCCTCATCGCCCATATCAGCCCGAAAATAGAACCGGATGACGACGAACTGCTCTTGTTCTGGCGCAGCGTGCGGACCAGCGCGGACGTTTACGCCGAGTTCCTGGCCCGCACCGCCGCGGGTGAGCGCTTCGGGGCAAGCCAGCCCCACAAGGGGCGACTCTACCAGGTGAAGCAGCGGGGTCTGCGCCACGAGCGGGTGGTGGACCGGCGCTTGCGGAGCGGGCTGCTGCGCGGCTTGAACCTGGACGCGCGAGTGACCTGGTTCCCGACTCAACCCACCGCCTGACGCCTCAGCCATGCGCGACATCCTGGTTACCGCCATCATCCTGGTCTGGCTGGTCTTCATCCTGCGGCGCTCCCACTACGGCGCCTACCTCTGGGCCTGGCTCAGCTACATGAATCCCCACAAGCAGTGCTGGGGGTTCGCCATGAATCTGCCCTTCGCCCAGGTGGCTTTCCTGGTGACGGCGGTGTCCATGTTCATGAGCAAGGAGCCCAAGCGCATCCCCTGGACCCGGGAAACCATCCTGCTGGTGATCTTCATGCTCTGGATGACCCTCACCACCCTCATGGCCTTCTATTCGGACCTGGCCTGGGTGCATTGGGAAAAGGTGATCAAAATCCAGATGGGCACTTTCATGACCCTGATGCTGGTCACCTCGAAGGAACGGCTTCGCCTCTTCATATGGGTCATCTGCCTGTCAATCGGCTACTACGGGATCAAGGGCGGCATCTTCACCATCTTTCACGGAGGGGTGTATCGGGTGCAGGGCCCCGCAAGCACCTTCTTCGAGGGCAACAACGAGATGGGCCTGGTCCTGATCATGACGGTTCCCCTCATGCGCTATCTGCACCTCATCGAGACCAGGTATTGGGTCAAGCTCGGCCTGGCGGGAGCCATGTTCCTCACCACCATCGCCGCCTTCGGCACGCAGTCCCGTGGCGCCCTGGTGGCATTGGCCGCCATGGCCACCATGCTGTGGCTGAAAAGCCGGAACAAGCTCATGACCGCCCTGCTGATCGGCGTCAGCATGACCACGGCGGTCAGCATCATGCCGGCCGAGTGGTTCGAGCGCATGAACACCATCAAGGACTACAAGCAGGACGAGTCGGCCCTGGGGCGCATCAATGCCTGGTGGACCGCCTTCAATGTCGCCAAGAGCAATGTCACCGGCGGCGGCTTCGAAATGTTCCGTCCCCACACCTTCAGGCGATACGCCCCGGAACCGGGTCGCGTGCACGACGTGCACAGCATCTACTTCGAGGTCATGGGCGAACACGGCTTCCCGGGTTTCTTCATGTTCATGAGCTTGATGGGCCTGACCTGGTTCAAGGCCAGCGGCATCATCCGGGCCTGCAAGAAGGATCCGAACAACAAATGGGCCAGCGACCTGGCCGCCATGATCCAGGTCAGCATGATCGGCTACGCCGCGGGCGGCGCCTTCCTGGGGCTGGCCTATTTCGACTACTACTACCACCTCATCGCCCTGGTGGTGATCACCTGGATCCTGGTCTTCAAACCGGATTTCTATACCGCCATCGCACCGAAAGCCGGCCCGAAGCCGTTGGCGAGGCCGGACATGTCCGGGCGGGCATCATGACGAGCAAAGCCGCGAGGTCGGCCACACGTCAATCCCGCGCGCCGGGCGGCTTTCCAGCGCGCCCGGGGCCGGGTTAGAAACCCGCGACTCCGATCGCCCGGGTCGAAAACGAGATGGTGCCCGCGCTCCCTCACCCTGTTTGCTATTTCGCCGGAACCCACGGGAACTGGGGCGGGCCCAGGGCGGAACTGGAGTTCACCGACAAGCCCGTGCGCATGCTGGAGTCGCTCTACGAGTCCCCGCTAACCCGCGCCTGACATCCCACGCCGCCTCGGCTCAACGCCTGGGGAAATTTCCCCCAAGTTTCGCGCCGAACTGCCGTAATAGAATCCGCACAACATCCATGCCCGCACGTCAGGAAGACGAAGCCCGATGCTACAAGTTGCAAAAAACATCTACGACTACCGCGAGCTGATGGCCACGCTCGCCTGGAAAAACATCGCCCTGCGCTACAAGCAGGCCTACCTGGGCATCCTCTGGGCCGTCATCAAGCCCATCATGCTCATGTTGATCTTTACGCTGGTGCGCAGCTTCGTGGGCATCGACAGCGGCAACGTGCCCTATCCGGTGCTCACCTTCGCCGCCCTCATGCTTTGGGTCTTCTTCCAGGAAGCCGCGTCGGAGGGTGTGACCAGCGTGGTGGGCAACACCACCCTCATCCGCAAGATCTATTTCCCCCGGGAAATCTTTCCCCTCACCAGCGTGCTGACCAAGCTGGTGGAACTGGGCATCAATTTCCTCATCATCATGGCCCTCATGGCCTGGTACGGCATCCTGCCCGGGGCGGAAGCCCTGTGGGTGCCCTTGCTCATCGCCTACACCATCCTGGCGGCCCTCACCATCGCCTTCGTGGGCGCGGCCTTGAACGTCTATTACCGCGACGTGGGCAACGCCCTGCCGGTGATGCTCTCCCTGCTCATGTATGCCTCCCCCGTGATCTACCCTCTCCACCTGGTGCAGGAGAAGCTGGTGGTCCAGCAGGCCGCCGGCGAATGGTCCAACCTGCTCTACCAGGTTTATCTGCTCAATCCCCTGGCCGGCCTCATCGACGGCTTCCAGAACGTCATGCTGCGGGGCCTGCCGCCGGACTTCTCCGCCATGCTTCCTGGTTTCGTGCTGGTAGCTTGCCTACTGCCCCTGAGCTACCTCTACTTCAAGCGCGCGGAAGCCTACTTCGCTGACGTGATCTAGCCGTCTCCCATACAAGCGCCGACAAGAACAGCCGTCATGCCCATCATCGAAGTTGACCACGTATCCAAGGAATACCAACTTGGTGCCATGCAGGGCCTCAAGCAGGGTCTGCTCAAGACCGCCGCGCGCCTCACCGGCAAGTCCGTGGCGGAACGCCCCCTGTTCAAGGCCCTGGACGATGTCGGCTTCAGCATCGAGCAGGGCGAGGTGGTAGGCATCATCGGCCACAACGGCGCGGGGAAAAGCACCTTGCTGAAACTGCTGGCGGGCATCAGCAAGCCCACTAGCGGAAGCATCAGGGTCGATGGCCGCGTCGCCCCTCTGATCGAAGTCGGTGCTGGTTTCATCCCCGACTTCACGGGGCGGGAGAACGTCTACCTGAATGGCGCCATCATGGGGATGTCCAAAGACTACATCGCGCGCAAGTTTGACGAAATCGTGGACTTCGCCGAAATGGCGGAATTCATCGACACGCCGGTGAAGCGCTACAGTTCGGGCATGAAGGTCAAGCTGGCTTTTTCCGTGGCTACCAGTATCAGTTCTGAAATTTTGATCATCGACGAGGTCTTAGCCGTAGGAGATTTGGCTTTTCAGCAGAAATGTATCGAGCGAATGGAAAACCTCATAAAGAGGGACGGCAGAACAGTGATCATCGTGGGGCATAACATTCGCCAACTACAGAGATTCTGTGAGCGAATCATGCTGCTAGACCACGGCCGAATTTCTCGGGATGGCAACCCCAGCGAAGTGTGCGGCGTGTTCTACGACGAAGCCCAACGCAAAAATATCGCGCGTCATGTCATCACCGAGGGGGCTATTGAGCCCCAACGCTCCAGTGGCGACATTACCGTCAACAGTATTGAGATCCTGGACGATGCGGATATTCCCGTAGACAGGATCGGACTGCATGAGCCATTGAAAATTCGGGCCACCTTCACCTGTGCCAGAAAACTGGAGCGCGTGGAGTTCAATGTGGGACTGCACACATCCGATTTCGTGCATGTCATCTCTGTCGGCAACGCGCTGTATGATGCGCTCCCCACTTTGGAGCCCGGTACGCACCAGTTCACCTGCAGGTTGTCGGACGTGCCGTTGCGGCCGGCCAACTATGCGCTGCGGTTGCTTATCGCCAATCAATACAAGCAGGCACTTTGGTCGGCGGAAAACATTCGCCAGGTGCAAATCGCCCCCGGTCGCTATGACATCACGAAGTTGCCCGGCCTCGGTCTGGTGGACGTTCCGGCGGAATGGAATTTCGAATAGCCGACAGATCCGATACGCCATGCAAATCCAATCGGCACTTTCAACCATCAGCGCGAAAATACGCACCAAAACCTGCCTGCCTGACTTCATGATCATAGGCGCCCAGAAGTGCGGGACCAGCGCGCTTCACTATTACCTGAGCCAGCATCCCCAGCTTATCGGAAGCACGCCCAAGGAAGTGCATTATTTTGACAAACCTAAAGAGCGTAGAAAGTCGTTGCAATGGTATGTCGCTCACTTCCAAACCCCGCTGAAAGCTCTCGTTCGAATCCACACCCAACTACATCTACCATAAACATATCCCGGGAGAGCTAGCAACCTTGGGAAGGATTTCAAGTTCATTCTGCTGCTGAGAAATCCCGTCGACCGGGCATTTTCAGCCTGGAATATGTACAAAGACTTCTTTGAAGAAGATCACGGCAAGAAGCTATTAAAAGAAAACCCCGGCAGCAGCTTCGCGCCTTTTACGACGACGCTTTTCAAAGAAACCACACAGCGAAAAGACGCGGTTCCACCGTCATTTGGAACCACAGCGGTGAACACTAAACCAAAAAAAAAAAAAAAAAAAAAAAAAAAAAAAAAAACTCATCGCCAATGGTGCGACTCCGGAGCCCGCCCTGTTAAGGCGAGGCCTCTATTCTGAGCAGATATTGAATTTTTTGGACTATTTTGATATTTCCAGCTTCTGCATTATCGGGGATTGCTCTTCGAACTAAAAGACATACCGCAAAATTCTCAATGACATATGCGGGGCCATCCTCCTCAGGTCACGAGCTTTGATTCGCTTGACATGGATGTCAAACAGAAGCATGCACGTAAATATTCTGCAATAATGTCTGGTGAGACCAGACTTCGTCTCGAAGAGTTCTACAGCACGCCAAACGCAGAGCTTTTTGAGCTAATTGGAAAAACATTCGATTGGTAACAACTTTTGCCCAAATACCTCTTGTGTGGCGCATAAACTACCGGAAATGACACTTCGACCACTCCGACGGAATAGAATTACGCTATCGAACTGCCTGTCGAATTCTTTCGCAGATGAATGCAATGCGCCGAGGCAGACAAAAGCATGAAACGCATCCTCAAAATTCTCATCCATGCCTACAAATTCGAGGGCAACTTCTGGCAAACCACGAGAAGTCTGCTGACCAGCGCCTTGGGCAGAAGGAACCCCAAGCTATTCGTGGTCGGCAGAAACAAGACCGGCACAACCTCCCTTGCCGCCGCCCTCAAGGAATTAGGCTACCGCGTCGGGCACCAGCGGGACGCTGAGTTATTGATGGAAGACTGGGGCCGGCGCGATTTCACCCGCATCATCGCCTACTGCCATACCGCCGATGCCTATCAGGATGTGCCCTTCAGCCACGATTTCACCTTCCAGGCGATGGATCAAGCCTTTCCCGGCTCCAAGTTCATCCTGACTGTGCGGGAATCCCCAGACCAGTGGTACCAGTCCATGACGCGCTTTCACACCAAGAGACTGGGCCATAACCGCCTTCCTACACCTGATGATCTCAGGAACGATCGCTATGTCTATAAGGGGTGGTCCTGGCGCAACAAGGTGCTGGTCTACGGGCCGGAGCAAGAAACCTTATATGACGAGACCCTGTATAAGACGTCCTATGTTCGCCACAACGAGCGTGTGGCCGACTACTTCCGACACCGCCCTGGCGATTTGCTGGTTCTCAACCTAGCTCACCCGGATTCCATGAAACGGCTGTGCGACTTCCTCGGGCTTCCCTGGAATGGACAAGTCATGCCCGTGCTCAACAAATCTGCCTGACCTGCTGCCGAGGGATGACCATGAAAAACGAGCCCATATACGTCACCCAGCCCTACCTGCCGCCGCTCCAGGAATTCATTCCCTATCTGGAGAAAATCTGGGACAGCAGGATCCTGACGAACAAGGGGCCCTTCCACCGGCAGTTGGAGCAAGCCCTGGGTGAATACCTCGGCGTGGACCACATCGCCCTGTTCGCCAACGGCACCCTCGCTCTGGTCACAGCCTTGCAGGCCCTGCGGATCACGGGGGAGGTCATCACCACCCCCTTCTCCTTCGTGGCGACGGCGCACTCTCTGCTGTGGAACGGCATCAAGCCGGTGTTCGTGGACATCGATCCGCAAACGCTCAATCTGGACCCCCGCAAGGTGGAGGCGGCCATCACGCCCCAGACCACCGCCATTCTGCCCGTGCATTGCTACGGCAACCCCTGCGACGTTGAGGCCATCCAGTCCATCGCCGACAACTACAACCTGAAGGTGGTCTACGATGCCGCCCACGCGTTCGGCGTCCAGGATGCAGGGGGTAGTGTGTTGCGGCATGGCGACCTGTCGGTGCTGAGTTTCCACGCCACCAAGGTGTTCAATACCTTCGAGGGCGGCGCCATCGTCTGTCCGGATGCCAAGACCAAGCAACACATCGACAACCTCAAGAATTTCGGCTTCGTCAACGAAACCACGGTGGTGGCCCCGGGCATCAACGGCAAGATGAGCGAGTTCGGCGCCGCCCTGGGACTGCTTCAGCTCGAGCACATCGACAGGGTGTTTGCTCGGCGATGCGAGATCGACCAGCTATACAAAGAACGCCTGCGTGGCGTACCCGGCATACGCTGCGTCGAGCAGACCGGACAACACGTATCGAACCATTCCTACTTCCCGGTTCTTGTCGGGGAGGGATACCCGTTGAGCCGGGACGCGCTTTACGAGCGATTGCGCGACAACAAAATTTATGGACGGCGCTACTTCTACCCGCTTATTTCCGATTTCCCCATGTATCGGGGTTTGCAGTCCGCGCAACGCCAGAATCTGCCGGTGGCCAGCGATGTCGCGGAGCGCGTTATTTGTCTGCCCATTTATCCAACGCTTATCAATGAACAGGTCGACGAGATCATTTCACATATCAGGAAACCTTGCGGCTTGGGTGGTTGATTTTTATTCAGCCTGTTCATGCTGCCGAGCCGCCCCATGAGCGGAATCACTATCCAGTGGAAAACCGAGACGGCAATGGATCAGTCGCGTCTCGTCTCCCTCTTGGGCGAGTTCGGCGAGCTACTCTTCATCCCCTTGGGCAGCAACGTCAATCTGGAGTCCTGTGTAAGCAATCTGATCATGCATGCTGATGTGGCATGCGCGGTTATGGACGGAGAGACCGTTGGTTTTCTTGCAATGTATCCCGATGATCAAGAACCCCAATCTGCCCATATCTCCGTCATCGCCGTGAAGCCAAAACAACAAGGCCGGGGAATTGGCAAAGCGATGCTCTCACGCGCGCTTGGCCTCGCAAGGCAATGGGGCATGAAAACGGTTGGTCTCGATGTCAGCGCTGACAATAAGGCCGCGCAACAGCTTTGCCGGTCTCTCGGCTTCCATGTTCATGTTCGGGATGGAGCGCGCTGGCAAATGCGGCATCGGCTATCCGAGATGCCGACACGTTCGACGGTAACGCCCATGGAGGAGCAGCCGCGTCTCCTCGCCGCGCTCGATCTTGACATCGAGCTAAGGATAAAGCGCGATGATCTTTACCCTATGGCGGGAGGCGGCATCAAAGCCCGCAAGATCGAATACATCGCCCGTGACATGATCGCCCACGGCCAGGACGTCATCGTGACCAACGGCGGGCCACAATCCAATCATGCGCGTGCCTCAGCGATCGTGGCCGCGATTCTTGGCATCAAGTGCCATCTGGTGATCGTTCTCGAGCACGGGGCCCGATATCTGGATACGGGCAACATTCTGTTGATGCGCCTAAGTGGCGCCGAAATTGAGTACTGCACCAAGGACCAACTGGCCACGCGCATGGACTGCGCCATGGATACCTATCGCAGCAAAGGTCATAACCCACGTTATGTCTGGGGCGGAGGCCATTGTCTTGCCGGTACGGTTGCTTTCGTCGATGCGGCACTTGAGGCACAGGAACAATGTGGCGACTGGATTCCCGATTTTCTGGTGACGGCATCCGCGACTGGATCGACCCAAGCGGGCTTTGCCATTGGTTACGCCAGGACGCCTACGCGGGTCATCGGCATCTCGGCCGCGCGGGATAAGGTACGTGGCAGCCAGATCGTTCGTGACTGCGTCAGCGAATACGCCGACCACGTTCTACCAGTCTCCGGCCGGGTGGACATTGATTTCAGGGACGATTGGACCGAGGGGGGCTATGAGCGGACGAGTCCACAACTCCTCGAGTTGATTCAAGGCGCGGCCAGGGCAGGAGTGTTCGTTGATCCCACCTACTCAGGCAAGGCCCTCAATGGGTTGGTCAACCTGGTTATGCGGGGCGAAATACCCAGTGGCAGCAAGGTATTGTTTTGGCACACAGGCGGCCTGATGAATCTTCAGGCATCCGCGTTCGCGGGAGGGATGATTTGCCTATGAATGTCCTGCTTACAGCCGTTGGCCGTCGCAGTTACCTGGTGAGGTACTTTCAGGAAGAATTGAAAGGGCGAGGCAAGGTCATCGTTACCAACAGTTATGCGGATACGCCGGGGATGCACGTGGCTGACATTGCCCAAGTCGTGCCCCCCTCCCATGACCCGGGCTATGTCGATGCAATCATGGCCATCTGCAGGAAATTCGATGTTCGCCTGCTGTGCTCATGCCATGACCTTGATGTGCTGGCCTTGTCCATGGCGAGGGACCATTTTCAGGCCGAGGGGATTGTGGCCATGCTCCCAGATCCGGATTGGGCCCGCTCCTGCCTGGACAAGTTCGAATGCGGTAGACGCTTGGGCGCTGCGGGTTTCGGCGTGCCCTGGGCCAGTGTCTCGTTGGAAGAGACATTGGATCTACTTGCCAGTGGCATGATTCACTTCCCACTTCTGGTTAAGGCTCGGCTCGGATTCGGCTCCCTGGGACTGAGCCGGTGCGATAACGTCAAGGAACTGAAATCGCTCATCCACCAAGCGCTAAACGAACTTCGAGACTCTCCCGTCGACCACTTTCTGCGAATACCACCCTCCGCGGCTGTTCTCATCCAAGAGTTCCTGGCTGGTCCCGAACGTTGTGTGGACGTGGTCAATGACTTGAAGGGACATTACGCCGGCCACTTCATCTGCGAAGTACATGCCATGCGCGCGGGGGAATCCGCGAACGCCACGACACTTGATCCAACCATCCTGGGTGATTTGCCTGTGCGCTTGAGTAAATTCACCAGGCATGTGGGTATTTGGGGGGTCGATGTGTTGATGAACGACGGTAACCCGAAGATCATCGATCTGAATCCCCGCTTTACGGGTGACTACCCATTCCAGCACATCGCCGGCGCAAATGTTCCCGCTACATTGCTTGCCTGGTGCGATGGCATGGATCCTGATCCCGCATGGCTGGCTCCCGCAACCGGTGTGTCCGGGTTTAAGGATCTGGTACCCACAAGAATTCGCAGTGAAGGAAACTAAAAAGCTATGACCACCGAGCAAAGGGATCACGGGCTGCCGGCTAAGCCAAGTCAGTTCGAGAAAAACAGCGACTTGGACACCCTCCTGGTGCGAATCAATGATTACCTACGTCAGGCGGAACAGTCACAGCCCGAGCCGCCGGCCCCGGAATATCCGTTGATACTATTGGTCGGCGCGCCAAGAAGTGGAACCACCCTGTTCATGCAATGGTTGTGCTCTACAAGACACGTTGCTGTCCCCACCAACCTGATCTCAAGATTTTTTTCCGCGCCCGCCTTCGGGGTCATGCTTCAGCGCCTGCTCTCGGATCGTCGCTACCGATACCGGGATGAATTCGACGATTTGCCAACCGAACCACTCCAGGCATTTGGCTCGGATTTGGGCAAAACCAAGGGACTATTGGGCCACAACAGTTTTTTTTATTTCTGGCGTCAATTTTTCCCGCTGGCGGAACCCGCGCCGATCCCCGACAACGACCTGCATCGAGTGGATGGCAAGGGGTTGGTGCGTGCCATTGGGCGCTTCGCGAACGAAGTGGAGGCGCCTTTAGCCATGAAGGGATATCTGGTTCAGTACCATCTTGGCCTGCTGGAAAAACTCCTGGATCGTGTCCTGTTCGTACATATCATCCGCGACCCGCTCGATACGATGCGATCCCTGCTTGAGGTCAGGAAATCGCTTTACGGGGATGAAGGGAAATGGTGGGGATGCCGTCCCCCGGGCTGCGACATTTTCATGGGCCAGGCCCCCGCCATTCAGGTCGCGGGACAGATTGCCCTGACTCAACGTTCCATCCGATCTGAGTTGGCCAGGATGCCGGATGCAAAGCATATTGAAATCAGCTACGAGCTATTGTGTGACTCGCCCGCCCAGGTTTGGTCAGAATTAAGGAATAAAATTGGCGCCCAGACAGTGAACGGCGAAAAAGCCAAGGCAATGATGGCTGCGGAATACCACGGTCCGCAGAATTTTCGCCGCTCCCGACAAACGCCAAAGAGCAATGATTTACTATTTTCCGAATGGACTATCGCAAACGAAATCTGTCGTGACCAGGAAGTCAATCATTGATACCAGTTATCGAAGTAGGAAACAGTCGAGTCAATATGGCCGAACATCCCGTGCCCCTCTCCAAGCAATCCTGGTCAGCAGACTCCACTCCCTACGTCAGCATCTGCTGCACTACATATAATCACGAAAAATATATCAGGGACTGCCTAGAGAGTTTCCTTATGCAGGAAACCACTTTTCCCGTGGAGATACTGATTCATGACGATGCCTCCACGGACGCCACGGCGGAAATCGTGAAGGCCTACCAGGCCAAGTATCCCCTCGTCATCAAGCCGATCTGCCAGGACGAGAACCAGTACAGCAAGGGCGTCAAGCCCAATGTCGCTTTCAACTACCCAAGGGCCTGCGGCAAGTACATCGCCGTGTGCGAGGGAGACGATTTTTGGACCGACCCACGAAAGCTGGAAACCCAGGTCGCGTTCCTGGAAGGCAACCCCGGGTATGTGCTCTGCTACCACGACGCCAGGATCATTGACGAGAATGGCAGGTTGGTCAGCGAGTCCAAACTGCCGGACAAATGCAAGACGGATTTTTCCGCAGAGGAATTGCAGAAGGGTGCCTGGACCCTGACTCTCACCCGCTGCTTCCGCAATGTGATCAAGGAATTCCCTCCGGAAATCGGCAATGTCAAGAATGTCGACATCTTCCTGACCGCCCTGCTTGGCGAGCATGGCGGAGGGAAATATATGCCGCAGATCTCGCCCGCGGTCTACCGGGCCCAGAGCGGCTCCATTTGGTCCAGCCTCAAGCCCCAGACCCAGATACAAGAGAACCTGAACACGTTTCTTTATCTGTATCTTTATCACACGCGCCAAAAGCGCACCGAACTCGCTGTACAGATCCTTTTCGAGCAGGCGTTTCCATTTTTTGCGGATTTCAGGCCCGAGACCAACCCGTACCGGGAAAAAATAGAAACCTTCGCCAAACGCGAGCAGCGCGCATGGAATGCCCACGACATCATGGAAAACTCGCCCGAATACAAACTCGGCCGAATCATGCTCAGGCCCTTCCGTTTTTTAAAAAGCCTTCTGAATGGAAAACCTGGCAACCCGTAACAGGCCCTTTGGAGTGAGCACGCACCACATCCATCGCTTCTCCCCAGGGGTGTTGAGCTAAACAAAACGAACACACTTGATGACAAAGATTTCAGTCGAGCACGTTACCAAGGAATACCGCCTGGGCGCTCTGCGGGGCCTCAAACAGACCGTGTTGAACACCGCCGCCCGGTTCGCCGGCAAGCACGTGGATGAGCGCCCCCTTTTCAAGGCCCTGGACGATGTCAGCTTCAGCATCGAGCAGGGCGAAGTGATCGGTATCATCGGCCACAATGGCGCCGGGAAAAGCACCTTGTTGAAGATGCTGGCCGGTATCAGCAAACCCACCCGGGGCAGCGTCAAGGTGGTTGGCCGCATCGCGCCGCTCATCGAAGTGGGCGCGGGATTCGTGCCTGATTTCACCGGCCGTGAAAACGTCTATCTGAACGGCAGCATCCTGGGCCTCTCACGAAAGGAGATCGACGGCAAGTTCGATGAGATCGTGGACTTCGCCGAGATCGCCGACTTCATCGACACGCCGGTCAAGCGGTACAGCTCGGGCATGCAGGTCAAACTTGCTTTCGCCGTGGCCACCAGCATCGAGGCTGAAATCCTGATCGTCGACGAAGTCCTGGCGGTGGGCGACCTGGCCTTTCAGCGCAAGTGTTTCGACCGCATGGAAACCCTCATCAAGAAGGAGGGCAGGACGTTCCTGCTGGTCAGCCACAATATCCGCCAGGTGGAACGCATGTGCAGCCGCGTGCTCCTCATGGACCACGGCAGGATAAGGATGGACGGTTCGCCCAACAGCGTGTGCAATGCCTTCTATGAGCAGAGCGATCGCCAGATCGTCGCCCAGAAAAAAACGGCAAGCAAGTTGCACAGCACGGGAGAAGTGGAGTTGCTCAACCTCCGCTGCGTGGGCCCGGACGGACAACCCACCGTCGATGTGGCCTACGGAGAACCCGTCAGGATCGTGGCCCGCATCAAGGCGCACAAGCCTCTCGTCTCACCCTTGTTCGTCCTGGGCATTCACACCACGGATTTCGTCTACCTCACCACCACAACCAGTTCTGAAACCTACCGCGCCGTCACGCTACCCCCCGGCATCCACGAACTCTCGCTGGGGATCGAGCACTTTCCCCTTCTGCCGGGCGTGTACTCCTTACGGCTGAGCATCGACGTGGAAACCCCCATCAAGAACATTCTGTACGGGGAAAATCTCCATCACTTCACGGTAACCAGCCAGGGGCTGCAGCGCACCGGCTCCCACTGCGAGGGGTTCTTCCAGATGGAAGGCTGTAATTGGCAACTGCTGCCCGCCGGCTAAGGTCGGCGGCTCCATGTTCAACGGTGGCCCCACGGGCTAAAAACGCCAAATGGAATCACAACAAGACCCGCAAGCCTGTTCCCCGGCCCGCGCCCCTGGCCTGGAGCGCGCGGGGTGAAGACATTCGGCATCAATCTGATTGGCTATATCGGCGCCAATCTTGGCCTGGGCCACACCGCGCGTGAATTTGCCCGGGCCCTGCTTGCCCAGGGCATCCCGTTCTGCATACACGACATCGACCCCGGTCAAGCGCGCGGCGATTTTGACAATACGTTTGGTCACCTGGCCGTGGCGGACCCGGAAAAACTGCCCTATCAAATCAATCTGTTCATCGCGGGCGCCAACGCGCTCGGCCATTGGGTGTTCGACATGGCCAGCAAGTCGAGCAATCGCGACAGGTTGAATGTCGCGTTCCTGTGGTGGGAGCTGCCCGACATGCCGGACCACCTGATCGAGGCCGCAAGGATATTCGACGTCCTGATCGCCGGCTCCGAGTTCATCCAGGCGACATTGATGAACAGCATTCCGGGCATTCCCGTGCTGCTGGCGAGGCACCCGCTCACCATTCCGAATGGCATCGCCCCCGACCGCGAGAAATTCGGCATACCCAGGGACTCGTTCTGTTTTTGCGCGGGGTTCGAGCCATTCAGCGACCCCGAGCGAAAAAATCCCTTTGCCGCCATCCAGGCCTTCCAAACAGCCTTTCCGGAAGATCCCGACACCCGCCTCATCATCAAGATCAACAATGCCCCCGAGGCGGGCACGGAGAATGATCAGCTTGCCAGGCTCTACGCGATGGCGGCCCGGGATACGCGGATCATCCTCCTCAAGAAGAATCTGCCCTATGCCGACCTGTTGTCTTTCTATGCGAGTTGCGACGCCTTCGTCAGCCTGCATCGCGCCGAGGGCCTGGGTCTGGTGCCGCTTGAAGCGATGCGACTGGGAAAACCCGTGGTTTCGACGGCCTGGTCGGGCAACATGAGCTACATGAACTACAACAATGCGGCCCTGGTGCGCTTCGAACTCGTCCCGACGAGCGATAAATCCCAGTTCTATGGGCCCGGACGGCTCGGCATGCAAAGCTATTGGGCCGAGCCAAGCATCGAGCACGCGGCCGCAATGATGAAAAGAATTGCCACGGACGACGCCTATCGCGCCCGAATCAGCCGGCACGCCGTCGCGGACAGCATCCGCTACGACAACACCGCCAGACAGGTCGCCTTCATCGAAGAACTGAGGGCTCTTGTTGAAATGCGCGCGACCCTCCCGAAACAGGACGTGGCGGTGATCCGGACAAGAGTCAATGACGCGCTTCGCGCCAAGAGGCTGAAGCAACTCCCGCCCTTCAGGCGCTTTCTTGCCGAACGGACCTTCGCTTGCAAGCAACTGCTCGGCAGGCATGTGCTCTGGCGATTCAAATGATCACGACATGTCCCCGCCTGTTTCATCTCCCAGTCGCAAAGCCCCGCGACAGGTCCGTGCCTTGACATCATGACGACCGCGCCGCCGCCGCTGATATACGTCATCGTGCTCAACTACCGCTCGGCGGACGACACCCTGGCGTGCGTCGATGCGGTCCGCGACATCACCTATTCCAACTTCCGTCTGCTTGTCCTCGACAATGATTCTCCGGATGGCAGCGGAAAGATCCTCGAGAAACGAATTCCTCCAGGCGAATTCATGCAGACGGGCCGGAACCTCGGCTATGCGGGAGGCAACAACCTGGCCATGCGCCGCGCGCTTCGGGAAGGCGCGGATTACGTGCTCATCGTCAACCCGGATGTGCGCCTGCCGCCGCGGTGCCTGGATGACTATGTGGACATCATGTCCCGGGACGAGCGCATCGCCGGCTTGAATGCCATACAACTCCAGTCCAACGGCCAGGATATCGATCAGGGATTTCGCGTGGGCGTGCTGCAACCCAAGGGCCTCGACCGGGTACGGTTTGAACCGTCCGCCTTTCCCGAAACTTTCGACAGTTCGATTCTCTATGGCGCCGCCCTGATGCTTTCCTCCGCGGCGATCCGCCGGGTGGGCGGCTTCGATCCCCTCTTCTTTGCCTACTACGAGGAGATCGACTTGTGCCGGCGGCTGCGCCTGCATGGTTTCCGACTGGTCGTCACGCCCCGATCGCCCGTGATTCATATCCGTACCGAATACGCCAAGCCGCTCAGTCGCCGCGTGCGCTACTTGCGCCTGAAAGGCTATTACCTGTCCCGGCTCAAGTATCGTGGCAACCGTATCGGGCCGACGCTCAAGTACATACTTGGTGAAATCCGGGCGGCTTTGGGCGGTCGCGCGGACGGCATCTATCCGTACAATACCTACCCATATGACCGGGGCATCGTGCTGCAAGCCCTGGGCTGGCTGCTCTGCTTTCTTCCCGTGATCTGGCTGCACAAGAAACGCGATGCCGTACCAGGCATGCGTTATCTGTGACATGCATGCAAATGTTCCCCGCGCACCATCCCGGAGCCTGATTCGGTGACTCGTCTTTCCACCAGCCTGCGTGCCGCTTCCTGGCGGCTCCTTACCTGGCTGCGCATGTTGCGTAGCCGGGCCGTGCCAGCCTGGCGGCGCTACGCGCGCGTACCCCATGGAGACGGATCGAGGGGGCGTCCCGGCGGCGTCGGAAGCCGGAAAATGGTGCTGATCACCTGGGAGTTCCCCCCCCAGGTCACGGGCGGCGTCTACCGCCCCCTGTCCTTCGCCCGCCATGCGGCGGCTTGCGGCTGGCGGGTGGAGGTGGTGTGCGGCCCGTCCCCGGCGCAGCCCGGCCAGGCGGGACGCTACCTGGCCGGATTGCTGCCCGACAGCGTGCCGGTGCACCGGGTAAAGGCGGACACCGGCCCCCACCCGTGGCTGCTGCCGAGGATCGACGGCGGCATCGTCAACGCCCTGTCCCTGTACGAGGCCGCCGCCGCCCGCATCACGCCCGGAGAGTCCGGCGTGATCCTGGCATCGGGGCCGCCCTTCGCCAACTTTGTCGCGGGCCTTTGGCTGGCGCGGCGCACGGGATGGCGGCTGGCGCTGGATTATCGCGACGAGTGGACGGAAACCCCGTTCACGTTCGTCGACAAGACCGGCGCCAACCGGCATTGGGAAACCCTGTGCCTGGAGCGTGCCGATCTCGTGATCCACACGACCCCCTCGCAGATGGCCCATGCCCGCGGCCGTTTCCCCGTCCTGGCGCATTCGCGCCAGGCGGTGGTGTACAACGGCTGGGAGCCTGGCGATTTCGCCGATGTGCCCGCGAACACCCGGCCCGACGGGGCCGCGCCCATCACCCTGGCCTATCTGGGCAACCTGGGCGCCATGGCGGCGCCGGATGCCTTCCTCGATACCCTCGCCGCCGCCCTGGCCGGCAGGCCGGAACTCCGGACCCGCCTGCGCCTGCGCCTGGTGGGCCACAAGCGTCCCGAGGCGCTCCGGAAACTGCGTGCCTTCCCCTACCCCGAAGTCATCGAAATGATGGACCCGGTCCCCAAGACGGAAGCTTGCCGCATGATGCGCGAGATCGACGGCCTGCTGCTGCTGAACCCCATCGGCCTGAGGCGCTACATCCAGGGCAAGCTGTACGAGTACATCGCCTCCGGCACCCCCATCGTGGTGTTCGGGGTCGGCGGCGAGATGGGTGACATCGTCGATAGCCTGGGGGCGGGCATCACCGTGGCCGAGGGGGATGCGGCGCCCCTCGCCAACGCCCTGGAGGCCTTGCGGGACTTCAGCGGAGCCGATCCGGACCGGCGCGCTCGTTGGCTCGCAAGCCGGGAGCGGTCCGTATTGGCCGGTTCGCTGTATGGCGAACTGGACGCTTTGATTGACGCACCTGCAAGGGCTGGCTGACATGCGCATCCTCTACGCCAGCGAACGCCCCCCCTACCCGTTCTTTCTGGGCGGCGCCGTTCGCTGCGCGCACATGCTTTTGCAGGGCATGTCCCGGGATCTGGCAACCGACTGCCGGGCCGTGGGTTCCAGCGAATATGCCGTGACCCCATGGTCCTTCCCCTCGCCCGACGAGTACGAGGCGCTGGGAATCCGGGGGAGCGGCCCCCCTCCCATGGCCCTTCTCCCGCTCGTCGGCGAGGGGACCCAAGAGCTGGATTGCGGCTATCCGGTGCGGTTGCTACCGGATTTTTTCAATGCCCTGGGACCCTTCATCGACGCTTGCAGGCCGGACCTGGTGTGGGCACAGATGGAAGGCGCCAGGGAAATCCTTGAGATCGCCCGCAGGAATGGCGTGCCCGGTTTGTATTTCGTCCATGACGCGGAATTCGACCCGGAGGCATTGCGGGCCATTGTGGCCATGGGCTGCCGCATCGTCTGCGGCAGCGGCTTCCTGGCCCGCAAGGTCCTGCTTGCCACGGGCTGCCGCGCCCATGTGGTGTATCCGCCGGCCGAGTTGTATTTCGGCGAGCGGGGCGACCCGGACGGGTATGTGACCATGATCAACGCCCACAAGGTCAAGGGCCTGGAGACCTTTCTGGAAGTCGCCCGGCGCCTGCCCCGGGTAAGGTTCCTGTTGCAGGAATCCTGGAAGCTCAAGGACGATGCCCTGGCCGCCCTGCAAGCCCGGCTCACGGAACTGCCCAATGTCACCTTCCAGCACCGGGTGTCGGACATGCGCCAGGTCTACCGTATGACCCGCCTGTTGCTGGCCCCTTC
>JADJYY010000003.1 GCA_016719465.1 Hydrogenophilales bacterium | reverse complement strand
CCGGCCCCCCGAGTTCGACACTTTTCGCCTGATTGCTGCTGATTTTCGAACTGAACCCCTGAAGGAACAGTGACTTGGCGATGGGTCCGGTTTTTGTCTGTAGTGACACGTTATTTTCATTGAAGTATTGAATCGGCTGGACGGCCGTCTTACAGTGGCGACATGTTCGTCAAGATCACCACCTCCGGCCCCCGGCAGTACGTCAAGCTCGTGGAAGCCTTCCGCGATGCCACCGGCGCCTCCCGCCAACGCATCATCGCCACCCTTGGGCGGGTTGAATCGATCCGCGCCGGCGAGGCGGATTCGCTGGTCAACGGCCTGCTGCGCGCGGCCGGTAAACCCACGCTGGAACAAGGCACCGGCGCGGTGGACTTCGCCCCCGCCCGCTCCGTCGGCGACACCTGGCTGCTCACCGCGCTGTGGAAGGAACTCGGCTTTGCCGATGCGTTTCGCCGGGTATTGCGCAATCGCCGCCAGTTCGATGCTGAACGCTTGCTGCGCGTGATGGTGTTCAACCGCCTGTGCGATCCCGAGTCCAAGCTCGGCATCCTGCGCTGGCTGGAAGGAAGCCGGGTGCCGGACGTGGCCGCGGAGACGGTCACCCACCAGCATCTCTTGCGCACCATGGACACCCTTGACGCGTGCGCGGACTCGATGGAGTCGGCTCTGTCCGGGCTGCTGCGCCCGCTGATCGACCAGGAGTTGTCGATCGTCTTCTACGACCTCACCACCATTCGTACCGAGGGCGGCACCGAACAGACCGGCGAGGTGCGCCAGTTCGGACTGTCCAAGGATGGCGGCATTGCCCGCCAGGTCATGCTGGGGGTGGTGCAAACCGCCGAAGGCCTGCCGATTCATCATGAGGTGTTCGCCGGCAATGCGGCGGAGACGGCGACCCTGGTGCCGACCATCGAGAAGGTCCTGACGCGTTATCCGATCAAGCGGGTGGTGCTGGTGGCGGATCGGGGCTTGCTCAGCCTGGATAACCTGGAGGCCATCCGCCAGATCAAGGTGGGCGCTGAACCGCTGGAGTTCATCCTGGCCGTGCCGGCCCGGCGTTACGGGGAGTTCGATGCCTTGCTGGCCGAATTCCATCAACACACCTGTCAGCCGGCCACGGCCGAAGTGGTGGGCGAATTGGCCTGGCAAGGCTTTCGTCTGATCGTGGCGCATCGGCCGGAGGTGGCCGCCGAACAGGGGGCATCCCGTGATGAGCGCATCGCCGCCCTGGAGGCCGACGCGGCGCGCTGGGCGGGCAAGCTGGATGGACAGGACACCGGCCAGACCTACCGGGGCAGGAGGCTGTCGGATGCGGGCACCACCGCGCGTTTTTACAAGGCGGTCGCGGATGCCCACCTGGCGAACATCATCAAGGTCGACCTGTCGGCCAGCGTGTTCACCTACGAGATCGATGAGCGCGTCCTGAACCGGGCGCGGATGATGGATGGCAAGCTGATTCTGGTAACCAACATGCCGGATCACACGCCCGCCGAGATCGTCAGTCGTTACAAGGCGCTGGCGGATATCGAGCGCGGCTTCCGGGTGCTCAAGAGCGAGATCGAGATCGCGCCGGTGTTCCACCGACTGCCCGAGCGGATTCGTGCCCATGCCTTGATCTGTTTCCTGGCGCTGGTGTTGTATCGGGTGCTGCGTATGCGCTTGAAGCAGAACCACGCCACCCACTCGCCCGAGCGGGCCCTGGAGATCGTGCGCCGGATTCAGTTTCATCAGGTCACCCTGCATCAGCGTCAGACGGCCTGCGGCCTCTCAACTCTGACACCTGAGCAGAGGGAGCTCTTCCATGCCGTAAACCTGCCCGAGCCCGATTCCAAGGCGATGTAGTGCCAAATTCCACTATGCGTTTCTCGCATAATCAATGAGTTGTAGCTTTATCTGTCGAACTCGGGCGGCCCAGGAGGTCATCGCCGTCTACCTGCGCAAGAGCCTGTTGCTGTCCCTGGACGACCTGCTGGTGGTGACCCGTGAATTTCTCTGCCCCAGCGTTTCCCGTTCCGGCCTGGACCGTTGCCTGCGCCGGCATGGCGTCGGCAACCTGCGCAAGCTGATGCCCGAGGCCGGGAAGGCCGCCCACAAGCCGTTCAAGGCCTATCTGCCGGGCTACCTGCACATGGACATCAAATACCTGCCCCAGATGGCTGACGAGACCACCCGGCGCTATCTGTTCGTCGCCATCGACCGCGCCACCCGCTGGGTGTTCATCGCCATCAAGCCCAACAAGACGGCCGCGTCCGCGAAGGCCTTCCTGAAGGCGCTCTCCAAGGCCTGCCCGATCAAGATCACCAAGCTCCTGACCGACAACGGCAAGGAGTTCACCGACCGCCTGTTCGGTTCGAGGGATCGGCGGGCGACGGGAAACCATGAGTTCGACCAGTTGTGTCAGGCCCTGGAGATCGAACACCGCCTGACCCAGCCGAGAACCCCGCAAACCAACGGCATGGTGGAACGCTTCAATGGCCGCATCGCGGATATCCTGAGGACCCATCGCTTCGTCTCGGGCCAGGACCTGGAGGAAACCTTGCATCGCTATGTCTCCCTGTACAACCATCAGCTTCCTCAAACCGCTTTGGGCGGTAAACCGCCTATCCAGGCCATGAAAGATTGGTTCAAATCTCACCCCGAGCTGTTTCATCGGAAGCCTTATGATCGTCCGGGATATGACATATAGGCAGTCTCATCCAATGCCTCTGTTTCACAACCCCCTGTTCAATCGGCGCTTCCTCAATCAGCGCACTTCCGCGCAGGTCACCCCACCAGAACATAAGAAACTCCTGACTGACTGGGCAGAAACCATACGCAGCGGGGCGCTGCGCAAGCAGAGAGAAACTGAAGTACGCGGTCCGTTCATCCAGCGTTTCTTTGTCGAAATCCTGGGTTATCAACCTTTTGGCAGTGGCCCGTCTTGGACGATCAACGATGAAAAACGTACCGGCGGCGGCTCGGCGGATACCGCCCTGGGCAATTTCAACGCCGCCGGCAAGATCGTCATCGCCCCGGTGGAACTGAAGGGCGCGGACACCCCCGATCTCGATGCCATCATGCCGGGCCGTTACAAGAGCCCGGTGCAGCAGGTCTGGGAATATGCGATGGACACCCCCGGCTGCCAGTTCCTGTTGGTTTCCAACATGCTGGAGTTCCGTCTCTACGCGGTCGGCCACACCCGCCAAGTGTATGAGCGTTTCGACATCCTGGAACTGGCCGATTCCGACGCCGCCTACCAGCGCTTCCGCCTGCTGCTTTGCGCCGAGCGCCTGCTGGGCGGCGACACCGCCAAGCTCCTGGCCGAGAGCGCGCTGGCGGAAAAAGCTATCACCCAGAAGCTCTACAGCGATTACAAGACCTGGCGCATCAGCCTATTGCTCGCCCTGATGCAGCACAACGCGCATGACGCCGAAGCCCTGATCGAACCGGCGCAGAAACTGCTCGATCGCGTGTTGTTCGTCGCCTTCGCCGAAGATCGCGGCCTGCTGCCGCCTAAAACCTTGGCGCAAGCCTGGAGCCACCGCGACCACTACAACCCGCGTCCAGTCTGGCAAAACTTCCAGGGCTTGTTCCGCGCCATAGACAAGGGCAATCCCCAGCTTGGCATCCCTGCCTATAACGGCGGCTTGTTCGCCATCGACCCGCTGCTGGACGCCTTGGTGGTGCCGGATGACGCCTGCCGGATGTTCTCTGCCCTGGGCGAATACGACTTCGCCGACGACGTTTCAGTCACCGTGCTCGGCCACATCTTCGAGCAATCGGTTAGCGACCTGGAACAACTGATTGAACTGGCCGGCGGCGAGGGCTTCACGCTGTCCGCGCTGGAGGCGCACATCAAGAGCACCAGCTATTCCACCAGCGGCAAGCGCAAGCAGGATGGCATCGTCTACACGCCGGATGCCATTACCCGCTTCATCGTCGATGAAACTCTGGGAACCTATCTGGCCGACCGCCAAGCCGCGCTGCGCGTTGCATACAGCGGCGCGGACGGAAACTGGCGCAAACCCAGCAAGACCGAGGAAAAGCTCGCCGGTGCGAAAACCAAGCTCAAGGACAAAACCCGCCTGGTGGAATTCCTGTTCTGGCATGCCTGGCGCGAAGAACTGCGGCAGATTCGCGTGCTCGACCCGGCTTGCGGCTCCGGTGCTTTCCTGGTCGCCGCCTTCGACCTGCTCGATGGCGAATACCGCCGCGTCAACGAGCAAATTCAGGCCATCACGGGCAATCCGGACCTCTTCGACATCAACCGCGAAATCCTCAACGGCAACCTCTACGGCGTCGACCTGAATCCCGAGAGTATCGAAATCAGCAAGCTCTCGCTCTGGCTGAAGACCGCGCAATACGGCAAGCCGCTGGAAAGCCTGGAAGCCAACCTGCGCGTCGGCAACAGCCTGATCGATGACAGCGCCTACACGCCAAGACCGTTCGATTGGCAAGCGGCCTTCCCGGATGTCTTCGCCGATGGCGGTTTCGACGTGGTGCTGGGCAACCCGCCCTATGTGCGCATGGAACGCCTGAAAGCCATCAAGCCTTATCTAGAAAAGCATTACGCCGTCGCCAGTGACCGCGCCGATCTCTACGGCTACTTCTACGAGCTCGGACTGCGCTTGCTCAAGCCGGGCGGCCGGCTCGGCTACATCTCGTCATCCACCTTCTTCAAGACCGGTTCCGGCGGGCCGTTGCGCCGCCATCTGCTCGACCATGCGCACATACGCACGCTGGTGGATTTCGGCGACATCCAGGTATTCGAGGGCGTCACTACCTATCCGGCCATCGTGGTTCTGGATAAAACCTTCCCTGACCCCGCCCCTCTCCCGGGGGGAGAGGGAGAAAAGGCCATCCGTTTCCTCGCTCTGGGCGCTGCCATGCCGGCCAGTCTGGCGGCGGAATTCAGCCAGCACGCGGGGACCATGCCGCAAAGCCAGCTCGGCACGGACGCCTGGCGGCTGGAATGCGATGCGCTGGCGCGGCTGCGCACTAAGCTCACACATGGGCATCCGACGTTGAAGGAGCGTTACGGGGCGCCGTTGTATGGCATCAAGACCGGCCTCAATGACGCCTTCGTGGTGGACCGCGCCACCCGCGACCGGCTGGTTGCCGAAGACCCGAAATCCGCCAACCTGCTCAAGCCCTTCCTGGAAGGCAAGGACTTGAAGAAATGGCGCATCGAGTCGCAAGGCCTTTGGCTGATCTACATTCCGAAAAACCGGGTGGATATTGACACCTACCCGGCGATCAAGCGTCATCTGCTGCCGTTCCGGGAGGCGCTGGAGAAACGGGCGACCAAACAGGCGTGGTTTGAGTTGCAGCAGGCGCAGGCAGACTTCGAAAAGGACTTTCAGTCAACCAAGGTGCTATACCCCGAGATTTCCCAGGGCCCGAAATTTGCTCTTGATGAAACAAGCTATTACCCGCTCAACAAGCTGTTCTATCTGGCTACAACAGACTGGTACCTTGTCGGCCTTCTGAATTCACGCGCCGTCTGGACATATCTTTATGGCATCTGCTCACCGTTGAGAGGTGGTGAATGGAGGCTAGAACTGCGTGCCCAATACGTTGAAACCGTACCCATCCCCGCCGCAGACACCCCCACCCGTACCCGCCTGGCTGCCCTCGCCGAATCCGCACAACGCGCCGCCGAGGCGCGCCGTGACCTGCAAGCCAATTTCCGCCGCCGCGTCCTGACCGATCTGGCGCCGGGTGGCACCACCTCGAAACTGACCACCAAGCTCGCCGACTGGCCGGCGCTGGATTTCAAAGCCTTTCATGACGAGGTGAAAAAACAGTTCAAGAGTCCCATCCCGCTGGCGGAACGCGACGCCTGGCAGACCCGCTTCGAAGGCGATCAGGCAAAGGTAGCTGCCTTATCCGCCGAAATCGCCCGCTGCGAACGCGAGATCGATGCCGAGGTGTATGCCCTGTTTGGTTTGAATGCCGCAGAAATTGCGTTGATTGAACAGTAAGTGTGCCCTCATTGTTCTGCGCATATTTGACTGCTTTGGTTTAGGTTTGTTCGATGTCTGCCCACAACGGAGGAGGCCCGTGCTGACCCACATGGGTGTGCGGGCAGACGTCGAATAAACCTCGAAGGAGGAAACCGCGGGCGAAGGTGACGGGTCTGGGATTGCCGAAGGGCTATGGGGATTCCAGCAACCTCCCTGCCACCCAGAGCGCTGAGATCGGGGGTCGCCGGTGGCCAACCGGACCTGGGCCGTTCCCCACAGTGGTCTCTCGCGTGGTAAATGCCCAGGGAGTCCGGCCTGAATACGACAACGTGGACGGGTAGCGGCCACACCTGCGCCTCGGAGCCGGCATTCCGGCTGCCGATGACTGGGACAAGATCCCGACGTGAGGGGGCTGCCAAGTGTTCGTCATGGTGGCGCCCGGATGGTTGGCCGGCGCGGGAGGACCTCGACGATGCGCATCGCGGCGCCACAGCAACGGCAGACGAAGGTGGGCGCGGGCGTCTTGTCGATCTCCGCGCGGATCGGCTCGGGTGCTGGCGCATCAAGCGCCCGTCGTACCTGGGCCAGATGCTCCCGGCGGCCGGCATTGGCCAACAGGCCATAGTGGCGGATGCGATGGAAGCCGGTGGGCAGCCCATGCAGCAGGAAACGCCGCATGAACTCGTCGGCCGTCAGCGTCATGGTCTTGTGCCGGGTCCGCCCCTTGGCCCGGTAGTCCTTCCAGCGGAAGGACACGTTGCCGTCCTCCATGGCGACCAGCCGCGAGTTGGAGATGGCCACCCGATGGGTATAGCGCGACAGGTAGGCGAGCACCGCCTCCGGGCCGGCGAAGGGGCGCTTGGCGTAGACGACCCACTCCTGGTGCCGCAGCGGTGCCAGCCAGCGGGCAAAGGCGACCGTGTCGGCCAGGCCGGCCTGTTCGCCGAAGAAGCGTAGCTGGCCTGCGCGCTGGCACTTCTCCAGCGACTCGATGAAGCGACGGCGGAACAGCCGGGACAGCACGCGCACCGGCAGGAAGAATCCCCGCCGGCACGCCACCCAGCGTTCGCCGTCCGGGGCCAGGCCGCCGCCGGGCACGATGCCGTGCACGTGCGGGTGATGGGTCATCGCCGAGCCCCAGGTGTGCAGCACCAGCGTGGCGCCGATGCGGGCCCCGAGATGCTTGGGATCGGCGGCGATCGTCATCAGGGTCTCGGCCGCCACGTCGAACAACAGTCGGTAGATCACCGCCTTGTTGGGGTAGGCCAGCGCGCTGATCGGTTCGGGCAGGGTGAAGACGACGTGGTAATACTCGACCGGCAGGAGGTCGGCCATGCGGGCCTCGAGCCAGCGTTGCGCGGCCCGGGCCTGGCACTTGGGGCAGTGCCGGTTGCGGCAGGAGTTGTAGCTGACCTCGACGTGGTCGCAGGTGTCGCAGTAGAGCGCGTGTCCCCCCAGCGCCGCCGTGCGGCACTGTTCGATGGCCGACATGATCTTCAACTGCGTGGGGCTCAGGTGCCCCGCCTGCTTCTCCCGCCACGCCGGCCCATGGGCGCGGAAGATGTCCGCGACCTCCAGGGCGGGCCGCCCCATGGCGGGCCTACTTGGGGTTCAGGCGTTCCAGAGGACTGACGACCTCGCGCAGGGTGTCGGTGGCCACCTGGGCGTAGAGGGCGGTCGTCTCCAGCTTCTTGTGCCCGAGCAGCACCTGGATCAGGCGGATGTCGACCTTCTGTTCCAGCAGATGGGTGGCAAAGGCATGGCGCAGGGAATGCATCGAGATGCGCTTGTCGATACCGGCCTCGTCGGCGGCGGCGTGGATGGCGCGATCGAGTTGGCGGGCACTCAAGTGCCGGATCGGATTCTGGCCCGGGAACAGCCAGCCGCCGTCGAGCATCTTGCCCTGTGCCCGGGCGACCCGCCACCAGACGCGCAGGCGTTCCAGCAGAATCGGGGAGAGCATGGCGTAGCGATCCTTCTGGCCCTTGCCTTGCTCGACCCGCAGGGTCATGCGCTGGCTGTCGATGTCGCCCACCTTCAAGGACACCACTTCACTGATGCGCAGACCGGTGGCGTAGGCCAGCGCCAACGCGGTCTGGTGCTTGAGGTTGCCGGCCGCCGCGATCAGGCGCTTGACCTCGTCGGGGCTCAGGATCACCGGCAGTTTGCGCGGCAGGTGCACCGGCTGCATCTTGGCCATGACCTCGGGGTGGTCGAGGGTGACGTTGAAGAAGAACTTCAGCCCGCTGATCGCCGAATTGAGCGAGGCGGGCGAGGTGCCGTGGTCGACCAGGTGTAATTGGTAATTGCGCAGGTCTTCGACACTGGCCGTGTCCGGCGACCGTCCGAGGTACTTCGTGAAGTTGCGCACGGCGCGCACGTAGTCCAGTTGGGTCTTGTCGCCGAATTTGCGCATACGCATGTCGTCGAGCATGCGTTGGCGGAGTGGACTGATCGGGTGGGGCGTGGTGGTCATGGTGGCCTCCTGTCATGGAACGAGGCGGATTGCCTCATTCCACAACCTAGGCCGTGGGTACCACGCCCTCAGCCTGCCCTGACCACGTCAGCCAAGGCACCCCTACCGCGAGAGCGGTTTAGTCCAGCTAGATTTCTGCCCGCGATGTGGACTTACGCAGCGTCGACCGGGCCATCGAATTGGTCAGGCAATCAAACAAACCGCATCGACAAATCCACGGCCCTTACCGACTTGGTCAGGCTACCTACCGAAATGCGGTCAACCCCGGTCTCGGCGATGGCCCGGACCGTCTCCAGGGCAATGCCGCCGGAAGCCTCCAGGGCCGCCCGGCCGGCGGTCATCCGCACCGCTTCCCGCATGCCTTCCAGGTCGAAGTTGTCCAGCAGGATCAGCTTTGCCCCCGCCTGAAGGGCTTCCTCCAACTGGGCCAGGGTTTCCACCTCGATTTGCACAGGCACGTCGGTGCCGGCCAGCTTGAACGCCGCCGCCAGGGCGGGGCGGATGCCCCCCGCCGCGGCGATGTGGTTCTCCTTGATGAGGATGCCGTCGTAGAGGCCGATGCGCTGGTTCTCGCCGCCGCCGCATTTCACCGCGTACTTCAGCGCCAGGCGCAGGCCGGGCAGGGTCTTGCGGGTGTCGTAGATCCTGGCCCGGGTGCCGGCGATGGCGTCCACGTAGCGGCGGGTCTCGGTCGCCACGGCGGACAGGGTTTGCAGGAAGTTCAGCGCCGGACGCTCGGCGGTGAGCAGGGCGCGGGCCTTGCCGGTGATCTCGCACAGGGTCTGTCCGGCGTGGATGGGGTCGCCGTCGGTGGCGTGCCAAGTGATGTTCACGGCCGGGTCCAGGGCGTGGAAACAGGCCTCGAACCAGGCCGCGCCGCACAGCACCGCGTCTTCCCGGGTGAGCATTCGGGCATGTCCGACGGCATCCTCGGGGATCAGTTGGGCGGTGAGGTCGCCCGCGCCCACATCTTCGTCCAGGGCCGCTCGGACGTTGGCGCGGATCGCTTCGGAGAGGGGGTCGGTCTCGATTTCCATGGGCGGATCAGCCATTCAGGGTCAGCAGGCGCAGGCCGGGCAGCCCGGCGAAGTCGGCGCCGTTCAGGGTCAGCAGGCCATAGCCATGTTCGATGGCCTGGGCCGCGATCCACAGGTCGTTGTAGCGGGGCCGGGGCGAACGGCCGGATTGTTTGGTGGCGGCGGCCAGCACGCCGAAGGCGGCGGCGGTCAGGCGGGTGACTTCCAGTACCGGGCGCGTTTCGATCTGGCGCAGGGTGGCCGCCCGGGATGCGCGCTCGGCGGGATCGGCGCAGGCTTCCACGCCGAAGGCCAGTTCTCCCAGGGTGATGACGGAGGTGAACACGGAGTTGTCGCCGGCGGCGGCGGCGACGGCTTCCTTTTGCACCTGGCCGCTGGCGAGTCCCACCCAGATGCAACTGTCCAGGATCACACCCATGGGTCCGCCACCTTTTCGTCGAAGGCGTTTCGGCTGTCTCGAAGCCAACCCGCGGCCTGCTTGGGGGTGAGCAGGGGCTGGAAGCCGGCCAGGGCCTGGCTGGCGGTCATGGCGGGTTGCGGTGGAACGATGCGGGCGATGGTCACGTGGTTGCGCTCGACCAGCACGGTTTCGCCCTGGCCGGCGACGGCGTCCAGGATTTTTCGTGTGTTGCGGGCGAGATCGGTGGCGGTGATGGTTTGCATGGCAGGCCCCGGATAGGGTGATCAGTCTGCATGATACAAATAATACGTATTGGTATGTAAATAGAATAATTGAAAGCTTTGAGAAAGGCATGGCTCCGTTCGCGTTGGAGAGTGATGGGCGGAGTCGGTCAAAAGAGGGAATCCCCACCTTTTTTAAGGGGGGAGAGGGGGGATTTCTCCACGACCCACCCTCCGTAGGGAACTGTGCCCCCCCCGGATTCCGCCTAACGGCTGCATCCGGGCTACCGGAGCCCGAAGGCTGGCACGTACCGAACCCGGGCCAAATCCCCCTCACTCCCCCTTTAAGAAAGGGGGAAGACAACCACCACCGTCGTCAGCGCGACATCCATACATAACGCGAACCAAGCCATTGAAAACCCACGATGCTTCCCCATTTGGGAGGCAATCATCCGAATTGGGAGCAAGACATGCGTTTCGACAAACTCACCACCCCGTTCCAGTCCGCCATCCAGGACGCCCAGAGCCTGGCCCTGGGCAACGACAACGCCTATATCGAGCCGGTGCACCTGCTGGCCGCCCTGATCAACCAGGAAGGCGGCTCGGCCCGGCCCATCCTGCAGAAGGCGGGCGCCCGCCTGCCGTCCCTGGTGGCTGGCCTGCAGAACGCCATGAACCGGCTGCCCAAGGTGGAAGGCACGGGGGGCGAGATCCAGCCCTCCAAGGAACTGGTCAACCTGTTCAACCTGACCGACAAGGAAGCCAGCAAGCGGGGCGACCAGTACATCGCCTCCGAGCTGTTCCTGCTGGCGGCGGTGGACGACAAGGGCGAGGCCGGCCGCCTGCTCAAGGAGAACGGCGCCAGCCGCAAGGCCCTGGAGGCCGCCATCAGCGAGGTGCGTGGCGGCGAGGGCGTGGACACCCAGGAAGCCGAAGGCCAGCGCCAGGCCCTGGCCAAGTACACCCTGGACCTCACCGACCGCGCCCGCCAGGGCAAGCTGGACCCGGTGATCGGCCGCGACGACGAGATCCGTCGCGCCATCCAGGTCCTGCAGCGGCGCACCAAGAACAACCCGGTGCTGATCGGCGAGCCCGGCGTGGGCAAGACCGCCATCGTCGAGGGCCTGGCCCAGCGCATCGTCAACGGCGAGGTACCTGAAACCCTCAAGGGCAAGCGCGTGCTGGTGCTGGACATGGCTGGCCTGCTGGCTGGCGCCAAGTACCGGGGCGAGTTCGAGGAACGCCTGAAGGCCGTGCTCAAGGAGGTGGGCCAGGACGAGGGCCGCATCATCCTGTTCATCGACGAGCTGCACACCATGGTGGGGGCCGGCAAGGCGGAAGGCGCCATCGATGCCGGCAACATGCTCAAGCCCGCCCTGGCCCGGGGCGAGTTGCACTGCATCGGCGCCACCACCCTGGACGAGTACCGCAAGTACATCGAAAAGGACGCCGCCCTGGAACGCCGCTTCCAGAAGGTGCTGGTGGACGAGCCCAGCGTGGAATCCACCATCGCCATCCTGCGCGGCCTGAAGGAAAAATACGAACTGCACCACGGCGTCGACATCACCGACCCGGCCCTGGTTGCCGCCGCCGAGTTGAGCCACCGCTACATCACCGACCGCTTCCTGCCGGACAAGGCCATCGACCTGATGGACGAGGCCGCCAGCCGCATCAAGATGGAGATCGACTCCAAACCGGAGGTCATGGACAAGCTGGACCGGCGCCTGATCCAGCTCAAGATCGAGCGGGAGGCGGTGAAACGGGAGAAGGACGAGGCCAGCAAGAAGCGCCTGTCCCTCATCGAGGACGAAATCCGCAAGCAGGAAAAGGAATACGCCGACCTGGAGGAAGTCTGGAAGGCCGAAAAGGCCACGGTCCAGGGAGCGGCCCACGTGAAGGAGGAAATCGACCACTTGCGCGCCCAGATGGCCGACCTGCAACGCAAGGGCCAGTTCGACAAGGTGGCCGAGATCCAGTACGGCAAGCTGCCCGCTCTGGAAGCGCGCCTCAAGCAGGCGGAAGCGGGGGAGGGCAAGACCGAATTCAAGCTGCTGCGCACCCAGGTGGGCGCCGAGGAGATCGCCGAAGTGGTGAGCCGCGCCACCGGCATCCCCGTGTCCAAGCTGGTCCAGGGCGAGCGGGACAAGCTGCTGGCCATGGAAGACAAGATCCACCAGCGGGTGGTGGGCCAAGACGAGGCCGTGCGCCTGGTGTCCGACGCCATCCGCCGCTCCCGCGCGGGGCTTTCGGACCCCAACCGCCCCTATGGCAGCTTCCTCTTCCTGGGCCCCACCGGCGTGGGCAAGACCGAACTGTGCAAGGCCCTGGCCGAGTTCCTGTTCGACAGCCAGGACCACCTGATCCGCGTGGACATGAGCGAGTTCATGGAGAAGCACTCCGTCGCCCGCCTCATCGGCGCGCCCCCCGGCTACGTGGGCTACGAGGAGGGCGGCTATCTGACCGAAGCCGTGCGCCGCAAGCCCTACAGCGTGATCCTGCTGGACGAGGTGGAGAAAGCTCACCCGGACGTGTTCAACGTGCTGCTGCAAGTGCTCGACGACGGCCGCATGACCGACGGCCAGGGCCGCACCGTGGACTTCAAGAACACGGTCATCGTCATGACCAGCAACCTGGGCAGCCAGATGATCCAGAGCATGGCCGGCGACGATTACCAGGTCATCAAGCTGGCGGTCATGGCCGAGGTGAAGACCTATTTCCGGCCCGAATTCATCAACCGCATCGACGAGGTGGTGGTGTTCCACGCCCTGGGCGAGGACCACATCGCCAGCATCGCCCGCATCCAGCTCCACTACCTGGAGAAGCGCGTCGCCCAGATGGACATGAAGCTGGAAGTCAGCGACGCCGCCCTGCTGGAACTGGCCAAGGAAGGCTTCGACCCGGTGTTCGGCGCCCGACCCTTGAAGCGCGCCATCCAGCAGCGCATCGAAAACCCCCTGGCGAAGGAAATCCTCTCCGGCCGCTTCGCCCCCAAGGACATCATCCGGGTGGACGTGGTGGACGGCAGGATCGAGTTCGAGCAGGTGATGGAGGCGGAGGTGGTGTAAGCGCCTTTCCCCTCCTACCAAGAGGGGTAGGGGAGGGGCGTTTCGACTGAAGCCTGGGCGCTTTCAATGACGGAATTTAGGCGAAGCCCTTGCCGTCGATTCCCTCTCCTTGTCTGCGCTCAATTTGAGGAATTTGATGCTATCAAGGTCTGGAAAACCGGGGGCAATTCCGGGCCAAACAACCGGTCAGACCTGCGATACACAGCAGTGCCAGGGTGCCAGGCTCAGGCACCGTCTGGCTGAAGCGCTGGGTGAACTGGGTTAGGCTGGCGGTATCCGTGGTGTCCACCGACCAGACCAGGATATTTTTGCTTACCCAAATCTCGCTTTGCGGCAAGAACTCGGCCGAGTCGGTCAGCGCGAACGTGGTGATTTCATCAAGTACGCTGCCCTCCACTTCCTTAACACCCAGGTTATCGGTAAAGGCCGCTGTGCCAACTGTTTCCAGGATGTATGCGCCTGTGTCATTGTCGCCGTCGTGTTGGTAAGGCATGAAGAGCCCACCCAGACTCAACGAGTTGTCCTTGATCTGCCGCGTAGGGTCGAGCACGGTGACACGGAAGCCGAGTTGGAGATCCACGTAGGCATAGACGCCATTCCCGGTCACGCTCAGTTCGCCGCTGGATACATCGAATTGCAAGCCCGGCCCGGGATTGTCACCACCATCGTTGAGCGCGGTGACATCGATGCTGGCTGGGTTGAAGATGCGATGACTATGCCCCAGGTCGGACGCAGCGTAGGTAAAGCTCCAATCGCTGAACAGCTTGTCGCCCGCCGTGATGCTGCCACCATGGAGGAGGGTCGATAGGGGAATGGCCTGTGCACTGCCCAGGATTGCGAACACCAGACCGAGGGCACAGAGGAATTGCTGCGATTGCTTCATGATTCACACCTTGAAAACGATTGGGCCAGGCACACCCGGCCAGGGCCGGCCGGGTCGGGATGTCTTATTGGATCGCGCAATTGGCCCGCGTGCATTTCGGGATGCAGAACTTGACGTCGCCGGGGTTGATCCTGCCGTCGCCATTGGCGTCCCGCGGGTCACCGGGTAGGGGTGTCTTTCCCCGTCCGCGGCTGATCGCTGACAGATCGAGTTGGTCGACGTCGCCGTCGAGATCGACATCGCACCTGGCCTGAATCCTCAGATCCGAAAGTATCGGGCCTTCACTTTCCACGCAGCCGATATCGGCAATACCCTTCAGACTGGCTTTGACTTCGATGTAACGCCCCGCCAGCTTGAAGGGAATGCCACTCGTCACTGGAATGAAACTCTGGCCCGACAACGCAGCCTGGGTGTCGGCGGCGCGCGCATCGACCGCAATGCTGGTGCCCGCGGGCACTTTGGCTTCCGGTTCGGTATTCCACGTGATCGTGCCCCACGAGGTGCCGGGTGCCAGGCCATCATGCATCACCTCCCAGAAGCCTTGAGTCGGATTGCCGATGGCAATCTGGCCAGTCATGTCGCTGTAGTTGTAGGGGAAAGCACCCGGCCCCAGGTCGACGGTGAGATCGACTTTCCCAATCGGGATGCCTGCCCCACCGATGGGACCAAGGTCAGGGTCGATGCGCATGACGTTGTGCGTGTAGTAGTTGGTGACCCAGATCTTGCCGTGGGTATCGACCGCGACGCCGCTTGGGCCTTCCCCGGCAATATTGGGCGTGACGCTGGTATCGATCAGGTCGACGTTGCCGACGAAAGTGCCGGTGAGCATGCCATGGGTCATGAGATGTCCGACGGTGGTCGCCGGAACAAGACCCGGGAAATTGGGTGTGCCGGTAAGCGGTCCGACCACGGAATGGGCCACCCAGGCATTGCCCTTGCCGTCCACCACCACCCCTTGGGCAAACGGTTTCCCGTGTGGCCAGTAGTTCAGGACATTACCGTACTGGTCCATTTCCACGACCTCGCCCGTATACAAGGTCGGGTCAAAGTTGGGATCGTTCGGATTCACACCCACCAGGGCCGGGTCGATATTGGTGGTATGCCAGACATGGCAGTTCTTGGGGTCCAGAGCCAGGCCGTAATCTCCGTGGGTGGTGTCCAGACAGGCATCGGCTACCCGGTGCGGGGCCTTGGTTGGGGTCGTAACGAAGCAGGTTGTTCCCGAATCTGGCGGACCACAACACCCCGAACTTGTCCATGAAGCCGCCGTAGCCACCGCAGCCCAGATTGAACTGGGTGCCGGCTATCGGCTGGCCGCTGATCCCGCTCAGTTTTTCATGCGCGTTGTTGTCACCGCCCACCCAGATGTCGTTGTTGCGATCAACCGCCACGGTGCGGGCATGGGTGCCCATGACGCGGGTGTAATTGATGATGCATTCGTCGTCCGCGGTGCTGACGCCGCCGTGAGTGTCCGCGCCGCCGCCACCGCCGGTCCAGGGGCGGATATCCATGAGGCCGCCGGAGGTCTTGATTCGACCGTCCTTGTCCCGGTCCACGCAGGTGGAGTACTTCCAGGGCGGTATCAAATAAGCGCCGTTGGCGTCTGGCGTTCCGCCGCCATCGACACGTGTCCCACCGATGATCAGGCCTATGCGCGTAACCGAACCTTTGGGTTGATTGCTGCCCGCCGGCGACTCACCCGCCTCGGCGCGATTGGCCACCCAGACATTACCAAGCTGGTCCACCGTGGTTCGCGAGGGGTCACGCCCGTTGCCCTGGGGCGCCGTGAAATATTCGCCCAGGATGGCGCCGGTATCCACGTCGATCCGAACCAGGGTGCCGCGCGCGGATACGGCAACATACAGGTATGGAAATGGCGTGATGGTCGGGTTGAATTGCACCTGATGCATCGTGGGGACCGTGGCGGTGGTGTTGAGGAACGCCCCTTCGGCGAAATCGCCGGTCAAGGTATAGAGCGCGTTGGTTCCGCTCAGATGCCCCGCGATGCTGACCGGCGCAAACCCGAGGGATGCGACAACGGACAGGGCGAAAAGCCTGGCCAACACATGCCATCCTGCGTGGATACCGCGGCTGAGACATTTCATGGCCTCTCCTCGCATTGGTTGTTGTCTTGGTGCGGATCGCCCGAGCCGGGGCGACACCCGGAACCGCGCACCTCTTGGCCCGCGGCCTCGATCTGAATCCGGACAGAACATAAATACTTCCGACCGGAAACGCCGCCATCATCAATCTCATGAAGTGTTTAGGGGTATGAGAGGAATCTTTAGTCGGACATGAACGGTTGGCGGAGTTGGGATAGTCGCTTCACGCCCGAGGGCAATATTCGGCTGGAGGCGGTGGACAGATGGATCGAGTTCGCGCGGGGGATGGAGGCGGAGGTGGTGTAAGCCTGTCCAACAACGAAAAAGGCGGCTCGCGCCGCCTTGCAAGGGGTAGCTGACGGCCCGGACTACAGGTCGTAACAGTCCGCCACGCCGGTACCCGCCAGGCGATCGAAATAACGGGCGCGGTAATAGTGACGCTTGTGGGTGGCGTCGTCGGTGAAGGCGGCGCGGTCGTGCAGCACGTTGTTGCTGACCAGGCCCATGCCCGATTCCAGGCGGCCGCGGTAGATGTAGGGCGAGTCGCTGTTCAGCAGGTCGCGCAGATAGGCCAGGGCTTCCTGGCCCAGGGCGTCGTCGGTCCACATCACGTTGTTGACGCGGATGGTGTAGCGCATGTGCAGGTCGCCCGACGGCGTGATGCTGAACACCGGGCCGGGTTCTTCCTGGCGGGCCTCGGCGCCGCCCTCGTCGATGCGCGCCGGGATGGTCATGACCTTGGGGCCCATCAGGGCGCGGATGTAGTCGGGGTTCTTGTCGCGCAGCAGGATGTAGGCGATCTCGTGGTCCATCAGGGCGTTCTCGCCCCCGGTGGCGGCCTGCTGCACCACGTGCAGGTTCAGGGCATGGATCTGCTTGGCGGCGGTGTTGTAATAGCCGTCGGTATGCCAGTTGATGGCGCGGTTGGTATAGGGAATGTACTGCTGGCGGATGCCTTCGCTGCGCACGGTCAGCGAGGTCAGGCCGGTCTCGTCGGCCAGCCAGTTCTTGTTCAGGTCCTGGAGGCCGAAGCGGCGTCCCATGGACAGCGGGATCTCGGGATCGGGATCGGCGCCGGTCTTGCTCGCATACAGCGCCATGTTGGCCTTGCGGCAGCGCGCGAGCAGGGCGTCGTGCTCGCTTTCGGTCAGGGTCCGGGGGTCCTTGATCTCCACCAGCAGGTCGCCCAGGCCCCTGGGGTAGTCCTCGAGTTTCTGGTCGCGCCAGCGCCGATACAGGTCGTCGTCGTCGAGGCTGAACGGGGTGGGGGCGGCTTGAAGTTTCTGCTGCGGGTTGGCCATGGGAACCTCCTGATGGGCTGGCTGGTTGGCGAGAGTGAAACGGCCGGCAGCCTGCGCGAACCCACCCGTGGTGTCATTGACGGATATCAACGGCGGCCAAGCGTCCGCGCCTGGCTGGCGGCAACCGTGAAGTTCGCAACCTCCAATCCGTCGATTCGCTCGCCCTCGGCCAGCAAACGGCGGGACTTTCACCTTGCCGTGGGATGATGCCGTCCATCCCATCAACGCGCCTTTCACGGCGAAACCCACCATGAATCAAGCCAGACGATCCCTCTTGCGCGGATCGGTTTCGACCGCCGCGCTTTCCGTCGCCATTGCCGCCGGGATCCTGCGTCCTCGCCAGGCCGAGGCTTCCGCCCTGACGCTTGGCGTTCCGGATACCCTGCGGGCGTTACAGAACAGTAATCCGATCGCCAGCAGCGCGATCCAGATCCGGGCGCCCGACATCGCCGAGAATGGGGCGAGCGTTTTCATCGACTTCCAGTGTGGGTTGCCCCATGTGGATGCCCTGGTCGTGTTCGTGGACCGGAACCCGCAACCCTTGATCGCGGCCTTCCAGATCGCGCCGGAGGTGGTGCCCTCGCTGCAGATGCGCATCAAGGTCGCCCAGACCGCCAATGTCTGGGTGGTTGCCCGCAGCGCCGGCACGTTCTACCGGGCCGCCAGGACGGTCAAGGTGACGGCCGGGGGTTGCGGGCTGGGCTTGAACTAACCCAATGGGCTAGACGTATTCATCGGGCGCGCCGTGATCGGTCTGCTGCAACGGGTCGCCGCCGCCAGCGTCAAGGTCGAGGGCGCGGTGGTGGGCGCCATCGGCCCCGGCCTCCTGGTGCTGGTGGGCGTGGAGAAGGGCGACGGCGAAACCCAGGCGGATCGTCTGCTGGAGCGCCTGCTGGGCTACCGGGTGTTCTCCGATGACCAGGGGCGCATGAACCGGAGCCTGGTTGAAGTCGGCGGCGGCTTGCTGCTGGTGTCCCAGTTCACCCTGGCGGCGGATACCAACAAGGGCGCCCGGCCGAGTTTTTCCTCCGCCGCGCCGCCCGATGAGGGGCGGCGACTGTTCGATTACCTGGTGAAGCAGGCCCGAGCCGCGCACCCCGATGTGGCCACCGGCGCCTACGGCGCCCACATGGAAGTGGCCCTGGTCAACGACGGACCGGTGACGTTCTGGTTGCGGGTGCAGCCGGGGCAATGATCGGGGTCATCGGGGCCATCGCGGACTTCAGTATTGGTCCGCCAGCCAGCCATCCAGCCGCGTGCAGGACTCCTCGTTGGGGAGGGTGGTCGACCTGCCGATCATGGGCGTGTAGCAGAGGTAATGGTCGCCGCGCGCATCGCTCAGGTTGCGCAGGGGAAGTTCATCCACGGTCTCGTAACCGCGGGTGTCCATCATGATGAAGCAGTATTCGTCGCCGACGCTGATTTCGAGACGTCCGCCATTGCCTTCGCCATATTTCTCCCACCAGGTTTCCGGATCGGAACCCTCGTAGGCGGCGGGTGACATGTCCGGGCTGTCGTGCTTGCGCCAGGCGACGATCGTGGGCTCGGCCATCTGATTCTGCCGGGCGATGCCTTTGGCCAGGAGGCTGGCGCCCTGGTAGGAGAGGGCGTCGCCCCGGTAGTCGATGTGTAGGTTGTGCATGCTCATTCCTTTGCTTTGGGCGGGAGATGGCGCCGAGGCGCCGATGTGGCTTTACCTTTATAGGGTAATACCCGACAAAAACAATCAGGAAATAGGCTCAATCCACGATCTTGTTGATGGGCAGTTCGATGATCCCCCGCGCCCCGGCCGCATAGAGCCTCGGGATCAGGTCCCGGACCTGCTTTTCCTCCACCACGGTGCTGAGTTCCACCCAATCGGGATCCGATAGGGTCGATAGGGTGGGGGTAGCCAGGGCGGGCAGGATGCGCAGCACCTTGTCCAGGCTGGCGCGGGAGACATTCATGGAGAGCAGCACCCGGGTGGCGGCGGCGATGGCGCCTTTCAGCAGCATCAGTACCCGCTCGATCTTGTCCCGCTTCCACTCATCTCCCAGGGCATCGTGATTGGCGATGAATCTGGGGGTGCTCTCCAGCACCACATGCATCACCTTGAGATCGTTGGCGCGCAGTGACGAGCCGGTTTCCGACACGTCGACGATGGCGTCGGCCAAGATGGGGGGCTTCACTTCCGTGGCGCCCCAGGAGAACTCCACTTCGGCGGCCACGCCGTGTTTTTCCAGGAAGTGTTTCGTCATGCCCACCGCCTCGGTGGCGATGCGCTTGCCTTGCAAGTCGGCGACGTTGTGGAAAGGAGAGTCTTCCTTGGCCGCCATGACCCAGCGCACCGTGCCATAGTTGGGCCAGGGGGCGCGCAGGTCGGCCAGTTCGGCCACGTCGGCGCCGGTTTCCAGGATCCAGTCCAGGCCGGTGATGGCGCAGTCCAGGATGCCGTGGCCCACGTAGCGGGCCATTTCCTGGGGGCGGATGAGGATGCACTGGATCTCGGCGTCGTCGATGTCCGGGTAGTAGGAGCGTCCGGAGATGCGCAGGTCGTAGCCGGCGCGGATGAAGAGTTTCTGGGTGGTGTCTTGCAGGCTGCCCTTGGGGATGCCGAGGCGGAGGCGGCGGGAGGAGGCGTTCATGGGGTCCGAGTGAGGCTTGTCGAGGAAAGCCCGAACGATAGCCCATAGCCGGGAATCTCGCCCGGGCAGCGGGATTTCATCGTTTCGACATGCCAATGGGACAACCCCGGCGTTACCATTCCGGATGCCGAGGTTTACTCGATCAAATCACGTTCTCTCCCCCTCCCTACCTCCCCCGCCAGCGGGGGAGGGGTTTTTTTCTCCCTCCCCGTTTACGGGGAGGGTTGGGGAGGGGAGGGGTGTAATGAATCAGTCATGAAAAACGGAGAACCAGAATGGCCCATCCCCTCGCCGGTCAACCCGCCCCCGCCGACGTCCTGATCGATGTTCCCGCCCTGCTCAAGGCCTATTTCGACGCGCCGGACGTGAACCAGCCGGCCCAGCGCGTGGCCTTCGGCACCAGCGGCCACCGCGGCACGGCCCTGAACAAGAGCTTCAACGAGGCCCACATCCTGGCCATCTCCCAGGCGGTGTGCGAATACCGCAAGGCCCAGGGCATCACCGGGCCCCTGTTCCTGGGCATGGATACCCACGCCCTGTCGGCGCCGGCCCAGCGCACCTGCCTGGAGGTGCTGGCGGCCAACGGCGTGGAAACCCATCTCCAGGCCGGCGGCGGCTATTCCCCCACGCCGATCATTTCCCGCGCCATCCTGGCCTGGAACCGCATCCACCCCAACGTGCGCGCCGACGGCATCGTCATCACGCCGTCCCACAACCCGCCCCAGGACGGCGGCATCAAGTACAACCCGTCCCACGGCGGCCCGGCGGACACCGACGCCACCGGCTGGATCGAGAACCGGGCCAACGAACTGATGGCCGCCGGCTGCGCCGGGGTGAAACGCATGGGCCATGACGCCGCCCTGGCCGCGCCCAACACCCACCCGGAAGACTTCATGGCCCCCTACATCGCCGACCTGGACAACGTCATCGACTTCCAGGCCATCCGCGACGCCAGGCTCAAGATCGGCGTGGACCCCATGGGCGGCGCGGCCGTGGCCTACTGGAAGCCCATCGCCGAGAAATACGGCCTCGATATCCGCGTGGTGAACGACAAGGTGGATCCCGCCTTCGCCTTCATGACCCTGGACCACGACGGCAAGATCCGCATGGACTGTTCCAGTCCCTATGCCATGGCCGGCCTGGTGGACCTGAAGGACCGTTTCGACATCGCCTGGGGCAACGACGCCGACGTGGACCGCCACGGCATCGTCACGCCCTCGGTGGGGCTGATGAATCCCAACCATTACCTGGCGGTGGCCATCCACTATCTGCTCACCCACCGTCCCCGCTGGCCCGCATCGGCGGCGGTGGGCAAGACCCTGGTGTCCAGCGCCCTCATCGACCGGGTGGTGGACGGTCTGGGTCGGAAGTTCCTGGAAGTGCCGGTGGGTTTCAAGTGGTTCTCCGTCGGCTTGCTGGAGGGCAGCTTCTGCTTCGGCGGCGAGGAAAGCGCCGGCGCGTCCTTCCTGCGCCGCGACGGCACGGTATGGACCACGGACAAGGACGGCATCATCCTGGGCCTGCTGGCCGCCGAGATCACCGCCGTCACCGGCCGCGACCCGGGCCGCTACTACCAGGACCTGGCCGCCAAGTACGGCGCGCCGTTCTACGTGCGCATCGATTCCGCCGTGAGCCGGGAGCAGAAGGCCGCCTTCAAGCACCTGACCCCGGAACGGGTGACCGCCGCCGAACTGGCTGGCGATGCCATCACCGCCAAGCTCACCAGGGCCCCGGGCAACGGCGCTTCCATCGGCGGCCTCAAGGTGACCACCGCCAACGGCTGGTTCGCCGCCCGGCCCTCGGGCACCGAGGACATCTACAAGCTGTATGCGGAGAGCTTCGTCAGCGCCGAGCACCTGCAACGCATCGTCGCCGAGGCCCAGGCCATGGTGGCGAACGCCCTGGCGGCCTGATCGGCTAGGGGCCGAGGCGCGCGCGGGCGAGGCAACCGACTGCATAATCGTTGCCCGTGTCCGCAGCCCGGAGTCAACATGCTGGTCATTACCGATGGCCTCGCCATCCCGCTGGACGAAATCCAGCTCGACGCGATCCGTGCCCAGGGCGCGGGCGGCCAGAACGTGAACAAGGTGTCCAGCGCGATCCATCTTCGCTTCGACATCGGCGCATCTTCCCTGCCGGAGGCCTACAAGGCCAGGCTGTTGGGATTGAAGGACCGGCGCATCAGCGGCACCGGCGTGATCGTCCTCAAGGCCCAACGCTTTCGCACCCAGGAGAAGAATCGGCGGGAGGCCTTGCGGCGCCTGGCGGAGATCATCCGTGGCGTCACCGTGGAGGCGCCCGACCGCAAGCCCACCCGGCCCACACCGGGCTCCCGCCTCAGGCGCCTGGAGGGCAAGGCCAGGCGGGGCCGCATCAAGGCCTTGAGAGGAAAAATCGACGACTGAGGCCCCGCAAACCTGAGGTCCCCCGGCGTCCGATGGGATAATCCCCGCCCCGCGATCATTTCACCCGCCCATGCCCATCCAGTGGTTTCCCGGTCACATGACCTCGGCGCGCAAGAAGGCCGCCGAAACCATGGCCCACATCGACGTGGTCATCGAGGTGCTGGACGCGCGCCTGCCGGAGGCCAGCGGCAATCCGATGATCCGCGAGCTGCGCCTGTTCCGGCAGCGGCCCTGCCTCAAGCTGCTCAACAAGGCCGACCTGGCGGACCCGGAGGCCACCCGGGCCTGGCTGGACTTCTACAATCGCCAGGCGGGCGTCAAGGCGGTGGCCATCTCGGCCAAGAAGACCGGGGAGGTGGCCAGGATCCCCGGCCTGTGCCAGACCCTGGCACCCCATCGGGACGACAACTTCAAGCCCCTGCGCATGATGATCATGGGCATCCCCAACGTGGGCAAATCCACCCTCATGAACGCCCTGGTGAAGCGCAAGATCGCCGCCGTCGGCGACGAGCCGGCGGTCACCAAGTCCCAGCAGAGCGTGGTCCTGAGCCCGCGCCTGACCCTGGTGGACACCCCCGGCCTCATGTGGCCGAAGATCGAGCACGACAGCGACGGCTACATGCTTGCCGCCAGCCACGCCATCGGCCGCAACGCGGTGCTGGAGGAGGAGGTCGCCACCTTCCTGGCCGGCATCCTGCTGGCGCGCTATCCCGGGCTGCTGGCGGAGCGCTACAAGTTTTCCGTGCAAGGCCTGGACGCGCCCGGCGTGCTGGAAGCGGTGGCGCGCAAGCGTGGCTGCCTGCTCAAGGGCCGGGGCGGGGAACTCGACCTGGAAAAGGCAGCCATGCTGTTGCTGACCGATTACCGCTCGGGCGTGCTCGGGCGCGTCAGCCTGGAAACGCCCAAGTCCCGGCAAGCCATGCTGGCTGCGGCCAGTGTCGCAGGGGTTCAGCCGGAATCCGGAGCGGAAACCGAGCCTGAATCCGAACGCTAATCCGAACGCTAAGGAAACGTGGGTTTATTCGTCACCCCGGCGAAGGCCGGGGTCCAGGCGGTTGAGTCCACTGGATTCCGGCCTTCCCCCTTACGGGGACAAGCGCCGGAATGACGGAATGGTGATAATCGGTGTATGCCCAAGATGGGCTCAAACCCGCAACAGCACCATCTTCAATAGTGGTTTGCCGTCCGGGCTGGGGAAGTCCTCCTCGGGGGCAATCCATTCCATCTCCCGGATCAGCCGGCCGGTCTTGCGGGCACTGCGTTCCAGTTGATCGCCCCAGGCATCCCGATCCACTTCCGCCGCGTTGTTGGTGCAGATCAGCGCGCCGCCCTCGACGGTGGCGAGCAGGGCGGGCTTGAACAGGGCTGGATAGTCGTTGATGACGTCCACCACGCCGAAGGGGCTCTTGGCGTAGCGCGGCGGATCCAGGAACACCAGGTCGAACTGCTGCTTTTCCAGCCTGGGAAAGGCCGGCATGCGCTTGCCGCGCACCATGCCGCCCTGGTGCAGCCCGGCGAACTGGCGCGCGGCGGCGAACACGTCGCTGTGGAGGAAGCGGGGCCGGATCGGCAAGGCATTGATGCGGGCATTTTCCCGCCCGATCTTGAGGCTGGATTCGGCGAAATCCACGTTCACCACGAAGCGCGCCCCGGCCATGGCGGCGGCGGTGCCCACGCCGCAGGTGTAGGCGAACAGGTTGAGCAGGGACTTTTCACCCGGACGTTCCTTCATCTCCCGCATCACGCGCCGGCGGCCGGCGCGCAGGTCCAGGAACAGCCAGGGGTCCTGGCCCTCGTGGCGGGCCTGGATGCGGTAGCGCACGCCCATTTCCCGGACTTCGCGGATGGCCTCGCCGGCAGCCACCTTTTCCGGTGGCAGGGGATTGCCGATGCGGGAATTGGCCTGGGCCCGGTCGTTGTGGATCAGATCCAGCCCGGGCAGGGCCTCGGCGTAGAAGGCTTCCAGTTCGGCTAGTTGCTCGGGCTCCAGCGGGCGATGGAAGCTCTGGACCAGGATCAGGTCGCCGTAGCGGTCCACGGTGAGGCCCGGCTCGCCCTCCACGCTGCCGTGGAACAGCCGGTAGGCGTCGGTCTGTTCCTCGCCCAGGCGGGCCATGAGCGGGGCGCGGGCCTGCAAGGCGGTGGAGAGTAAGCCGGCGAGCCGGCCTGGTTCGAATGAGGGCATGACGACTCCGAGAGGGCATGGCGGACACCATGGAAAGGCGCGCCATTCTACAGGCCGGCTGCCGTCAACCCAGGAATACCGTGGCCGAACCGAGTCCGACGAACTCCACCGTGGCTTCGACCGGCATGTTCACCCGATGCATGCCGTTCCAGGCGCCGGTGGTGACGATATCCCCGGCCCGGGCGCCGCCGATGTGGCGGATCCACCAGGGCAGGCAGTGGAACAGATCGTCCAGGGGCGGCCGGCCCCGGGTTTCCGCGAGGCACTTTCCATCAGCCAGCACGCGGGCGGTCTGGACCGCGAAATCCAGTTCGCGCCAATGGGGGATCTCGTCGCCGATCACCAGGCCGCCGTTGAGCAGGTTGTCCGCCAGGCGCCACAGGGGACCGGCCGCCTCGGCATCGGCCAGGCGGGTGTCCACCAGTTCCATGGCCACGTGGGCGGCGGCGATGGCGTTCAGGATTTCCTCCCGGGAGTAGGGCGGGGCGCGGGCGGGGAGATCCCGGCCGAAACGGAAGGCGATCTCCGCCTCGATGCCCATGCCGAGGAAGCTGTCGGCCGGAAAACGGGCGGGGCTGGCCGATATCCGTTGCGGGAAGACCGGCGCGGCCACGGGGGTCGATGCCTTGTCCGGGGCGCCCGCTTTCCAGGCGCCGGGCCTGGGCGAGTCGACCAGGGATCGCCATAGCGCGCCTTGTACCGCGTAAGCCGCTTCGCTGTCGGCGGGGCCGCCCCCGGGGTCGGTCGCGATGGCCCGATGGTCGCGGTAGGCGGCGAGCAGGCGGGAAGCGATCGCGGCGGGATTGGCCATGGCGCGGGTCAACGTATCGCCAGCCCGGATGCGCCGTCGAAACCGAGCGCTTCCAGGGTGGCCAGTTCCTCTTTCCGTTCCACGCCTTCCGCGAACACGAGCATGCCGATGCGGTGGGCGATCTCCAGCAGGCCGGAGAGGAAGGCCTGGTTGCCCGGATGGGTATCGAGGTCGTGAATGAAGCTGGCATCCACCTTGAGGAAATCCAGGCCCAGGTCATAGAGGCGGCCGATCTGGTCGAAGTGGTGGCCATAGTGTTCCAGGCCCAGCTTGCAGCCCAGGGGCTTGAGATCCCGGCTCAGGGCGCGCAGGGCTTCCAGGCGGGCCAGGCCACCGGATTCGGGGATTTCCAGCCAGAGCCGGTTGCGGCTCGCGGGGTGTTCGGCCAGAACTTCCAGCATGCGGTCGCGGAAGGCGTGATCGCCGATGGCTTTGGCCGAGAGGTTGATCCAGAGCCCGGACAGGCCAGGGTCGCTTTCCAGCTCGGCGAGGGCCAGCTTCAGGGTGGTCAGGTCCAGTTCCCGCACCAGGCCGAGACGATCGGCGATGGGCAGGAAGCGGCCGGCGGGAAGCCATTCGTTTTCCCCGGAACCACGCAAGCGCAGCGGGCTTTCCAGGTGGCGGGCGTGGACATCGCCGACCCGGAGCGGGTAGTGGGCCAGCCTGAGGGCATCCGTGCCGTCCAGGGCCCGGCGCAGGGTTGTCCGCCATTCCTCGCCGCCGGTGGGGCCGGCATCCGGGGTATCGGCCGGGGCTTCCCGCAGCGAACTGTCGCCGTCCACATCGGCGGCGGCCAGGGTGGTGTCGATACGGGCCAGCACGCGGGCGGGGTTGTCGCCCGGCGTGAAGGCGGCGAAGGCGATGTAGACGGTGGCGTAATCGCCGGCCAGGCTGTCCAGGGTGTGGCGCAGTTCCAGGAGCAGGTTGTCCAGGGCGGGCTTGGGATCGCAGCCCGCCGGCAGCAGCAGGGCGAAGTCGGCGCCGTTCAGTCGGCCGGCCAGGGTGCCCAGGCAACGGTCAGCGACTTCGTCCACCGTCTCGCCGATCTGGCGCAGCAGTTGATCCGCCACGTCCCGGCCCAGGGCGCGGTTGATCTTGCCCAGCTTGCGCAGGCGGATGATGGCCAGGGCGTCGAAGGGGGAACCCTCCATATCCAGGGCGCTGTCCAGGCTGGCGAGGAAATGCGTCCGATTGGCCAGGCCGGTGAGGGGGTCGAAATTGGCCTGCCGGCGCATCCGCTCATAGCGCCGCGCGTCCTCGTCGAAATCGATGCGCAGACGGTTCACGGTATCGTTCATGGCGGCGGCCAGTTCCCTCAGTTCCGGTACCCGGGGTTCCGGCATGGTGATGAAGCGATGCTCGTTGATGGCATGGGCCTGGGCCAGCACCGCCCCCAGGGGCCGGCTGATGCGGCGCAGGACCAGGCTGGCCAGCAGGCCGCCCATCAGGCCGGCGGCGAGGATCGCCGCGCTCATGGCGAGGGCGGTGTCCCACAGGGCGCGATAGGCGAATTCGGCGTGGCTCATCAGGGTGAGGGTGCCGATGGGCTGCCAGCCGCTGGTGATCTCGGCGCGGCCGGGCAGGGAGCGGATGGGCAGCAGGCGCGTGAACCAGCCCGGGACGCCGGTATCCGTGGGGGGCGCCACCTTGTCCACCAGGCTCCCGCCTCGCGGGTCGACGACCTGGATCAGGTCGTAATGGCCGCCGTCGAACAGGGCGGTCACCGCCAGCACCACGCCGTCCCGGTCGCTGTTGCCTTGGCTCAGGGCCAGGGCCAGGGTGGTGGCGTTGTCCTGGTTCTTCATGGCGAGCTGGGATTCCAGGTAGGAACGGGCGTTCAGCAGGGAAGCGAACAGGCTGACACCCAACGCGATCAGCATGCTCGCCAGGATGGACAGCCAGAGTTGACGGGTCATGGACATTATTCGAATCCTTGTTCGCGGGCGCGCCGCAAGGTGTCTTCCCAGATGGCCAGCCGTTTCGGGTCGCCGGCGGACGCGGCGCTGGCGGTTTCCTCCCAGACGCCCAGGCTGTTGAAGCTGAATACCGGTTGCAGGTCGGGTCGCCGGCCGGCGGACAGCAACTCCGGCTTGCGGTTGTCCAGGATCAGGGGATCGGCGCCGGGGAAATCGTAATAGGCCAGCACCATGTGCACCGGGTCGGCGCCGGCCCTGGTCTTGGCGCGCGGCTTCACATACACCAGGCGCAATCGCTCCGGCGGGATGTTCAGGGCCAGCAGCGTGAAATACTTGGCGATGACGAAATCCTCGCTGTCGCCGCGGCCGCTGCCCAGAAGCTCTCCCGGCGTCGCCCAATAATCGGCCCGCCCCCAGATGGCCTGGTCCTCCCCCTGGCGGATGCGGCGGTTGAAGAAATCGTTGACCCTGGCGAGCTTATCGAGGGCGGGCAGGTCGATGCCGGCGTCCAGCAAGCGCTTCCATTCGGCATAGGCCTTGTCGCCCTTGTCCCCGTGGCGCTGGCGGAGGTAGGCGGCCAGCTTGTCGAGCTTCGCCGCGAACGCGGGCTGCCCGCCGCCCTTTTCCGCCAGCCAGCCATCCATGAAGGCGAGGATGCGAGGCACCCGGATCTGGCCGGGGATGAACATGACGATCTCGCCGGTGGGGTCGTAGAGATAGGAGGTGGGAAAGAAATCCACCGGGCCCACCTGGCGGAAGGCGCTGTTGGGCTCCCGCCGGGAGCCACCCGCCACATGGGCCTCGAAACGCAGGTTGTTGAGGCTGACCGCGTCCCGGATGGCGGCCTCTTCCGCGCCGTATTCCAGGGCGATGCCGATGACCCGGAAATCCGGGCGCTGGTTCAGCTTGTTGAGGTTGGGGATCTGGATTTTGCACAGGGGGCACCAGGGTGCCCAGAAACTCACCAGCACCCATTTGCCCCGGTAGTCCGCCAGGCGGATGGCGCGGTTGTCGATGTCGGTGAAGACGAAGGCGACGGCCTTGGCCGCTTCGCCGTGAACGAAACGGATACCGAACGTCAGCGCCGCGGCCAGCAGGCTCAGGATGAGGACGTTCCGCCAGGGCAGGGAGAACAGGCTCACGATACGGGGAGATCAGATGATGTAATCGTTGATCGGCTTGGTTCGGCATCATAGGCCGTATTGCCGTGATTTCAGAGGTGCGCGAGGCCCGCGCCGTACAATCGACCCTGATGCGAATGTCGCTGAATTTTTCGCCGGGGCCGCCCATGGAATCTCGATTGATCGAACTGGAAACCAAGCTGGCTTTCGCCGAAGACATGCTTGATACCCTGAACACCACCGTCTTCCGGCAGCGGGAGCGGATCGACCTGCTGGAGCGCCAGCTTCGTTTGCTGCATCAGCAGATCCAGGCCCTCCGGCCGGAGGAGGAGCGCGACTTGCGGGATGAGATCCCGCCCCACTATTGATCCTCGCTTCCGCTCCCGGCCCATGATGTTCCGCCCCGCCCAAGCCCGCTGGTTCGAAACCTATGTTCCCCGCGAACAGACGGTGAAGGCGGCCGAGGTCCTGGCGTCCACCGGGGTGGTGCAACTGGAGACCGATCCGCGTGTCACGGAACCGGTGGATGAGGAGCGCCTGAGCTATTTCGTCGAGGCGTTTCGCGCCCTGGCCGCCGGCCATGCCCATGATCTGCCCGGCGCCGGCCGGCAAGCCACCGCCCTGGTGGGCGATCCCTTGCATCTGGCCAACCAGGCCCTGCACCAGTTGCGGGTCTGGAGCGCCCGGGTCGAGTTCCTCAAGGCCCATGTCGAACATCTGCGCGGCGAACTGCGCCACCACGAACTGCTGGCCGAGTGCCTCCAGGCCATGCGGCAGGCGGGGCTGGATCTGGACAGCGTGTTCCACAAGACCCGTTTCCTGTGCAAATGCCTGTTCGCCTGCCCCCGGGGCGGTGCCTGTGAGGCGGAGATGGACGCGGAGGTGGATGTGATCGTGCATGGCAGCCAGCACGATTTTCTCTATATCGCCAGCCTGCCCGACCAGCGCCATGCCATCCGGCATTGGGTGGTGGAACGGGGCTGCGAGCAGATGGGCATTCCCGCCTGGTTGTCCGGGGAACACGAGGAACAGGTGCGCAAGGTGTGCGCGCATCTGACGCGGACCCATGACGAATTGGTCGAACTGGAGGGGGAACTGAAGGCCCTGCGCCGCGACCCGGCCATGGCCGAGGCCCGGGCCAACGTGGATACCCTGCACTGGTATCTGCGCCACGCGGCGGGCACCCTCACGGAAGGTCCGTTCTGCCATGTGACGGGCTGGACCACGGCCCGGAATCCGTTGCAATTACGGGAGGCCCTGGAAAAGGCCGGCATCCGCGCCGTGCTGCGCCTGCCCCAGCCGCCCGCCCGCTCCGCGCCGCCGGTGGCGACCCTGGACAACTGGTGGGCGCGCCCCTTCCAGCCTTTCCTGGTGATGTGGGGCACGCCGGATCGCTTGACGGTGGACCCTTCCGGCCTGTTGCCCGTCATCGTGCCCCTCCTGTTCGGCTACATGTTCCCGGACGTGGGCCATGGCTTGCTGCTGGTCTTGCTCGGCCTGGCCCTGTACCGGCGTTCCCCGCGCACCCGCTTCCTGATGCCCTGCGGCCTGGCCGCCATGGTTTTCGGGGCATTATTCGGCGAGGTGTTCGGCTTCCACGGCCTGGTGTCGCCCCTGTGGATGAAACCCCTGGACGATCCCCTCGCCGTATTGGCCATCCCCATGGGTTTCGGCGTGGTCCTGATGCTGCTGGGATTGGCCTTCGCCGGCTTCGAAGCCCATTGGCGCGGGGAATTGCGCGCCTGGCTGCTGCTGGATGCGGCGGTGTTGCTGCTTTACGTTTCGCTGCTGGCCGGGGTCTTCACGCCCCGGGCCTTCTGGTTCACGGGCCTGGCCATCGTCCAGTACTTCATCGGCGCGCTTGTCCTGGCATCCGCGGGGGAAAGGGGCATGGCCCTGCTGAACGCGGCGGGCCAGTTGTTGCTGAGCATCTTCGAACTGGCCATGAACACCCTGTCGTTCCTGCGCGTGGGGGCTTTCGCCCTGGCCCATGCCGCCCTGTCCCTGGCCATCCTGACCCTGGCCGAGGGGGTGGATTCGCCCTGGGCCTGGGGCTTGATCATCCTGCTGGGCAACCTGTTCGGGGTGGTCATGGAAGGCCTGCTGGTGTTCGTGCAGACCACCCGGCTGGTGCTGTTCGAATTCTTCATCCGCTTCCTGCACGCCGAGGGGCGCCTGTTCCGGGCGGTGGGCAAGGCACCCGGCGGCTCGGGCAAGGGGAACTGAGCCCACCTTGGCCTAATTGGCGCTCATCTCCCCACCCCAGCCCTACCCGCTTGCGGGGAGGGGGCCTACGCCTCCCCCGCGAGCGGGGGAGGTTGGGAGGGGGAGGTAGGCGGCTTTTCTAATACGGAGATCGGCAAGCGCCGTTTCCAGGTTTATTGCAGCACGTGCACCACGATGCGCCGATTGCTGTTGCCGGAGTAATTGGGCGCCTCGCTGGCGCCGTAGGAGATCACCGACATGCGCAACAGGGGAATGCCGCCCTTTTCGTTGAGGTAGTTCTTCACCACCTCGGCGCGGGCCCGGCCCAGTTCGTAGTTGTAGTCCTCGGAGCCGAAGCCGTCGGTATGGCCCTGGATCTGCAGGTGGAACCAGGTGCCCATGGCCTTCACCCTGGCCGCGAGCTCGTCCAGCTTGACCATGTCCTTCTCGCCCAGGACCGGGGAGTTGATGGGGAACAGGGTCTTGTCGTCGGTGAGGGTGACGGCGTGCACCACCTTGCCGACGATGCGGCGCTGGCCCATGCCGGTGGCGTCCAGGGCATCCTGGGCCATGGCGGCCACGTCCTCCAGGCGTTTTTCGATCCTGGCGAGGCGGGCATCCAGGTCATTCACGCGGGAGGTGGATTGGGCCAGCCCGCTTTCCAGGGAGGGCAGGGCCGCGCGCAGCGCGGTGGATTGGCCGTCGCTTTCCTCGGCCTGGGCGGTGAGCTTGTCCAGGGCCTGCTCCATTTCGGCCAGGCGTTGCTCGGCGTCATCCAGGCGTTCGGCCACGGGTGGGTCGGTTTCATCCGTCTTCCGCTCCAGGCCGGCTCCCAGATCGGTGGTCCGGGTGACGCCTTCCCGGACCTGGCCGGACAGCTCGCTCAAGCGTTGCTCGGCCGCGCCCAGGCGATCGGCGAGGGCGGCGGCGGATTCCCGGGCCTGTTGCCCGGCCGCCTGGCCTTCCCGCAGCCGGGCGAGTTCGCCGGACAGGGCATCGATCTTCCTGTTCAGGTCCGCCACCATGTTCTGGGTGGCCTGGCCCCGGTCCAGGGCCAGGGCGGCAATGCCCTCGGTATTGTCGAGGCGCTTGTTGAGGGGGTCGGCGGTTTCGACGCCGGCCTGCTGGGTGGCGCAGCCACTCAGCGTGATCAGGAGGGCGGCGCCCAGGGGAAGCAGGCGCATGGGAGGATTAAGCGGCGACATGAAGGGCCTTTCTGAGGGTTGAACGGCAAGGATGGATGGATACGGCATGGCGGCAATCCGCCTCCAGGACATTGATATCAGCCGGGTTCAGCATTCGGCAAGTTCTTTCAGCATGGCTTGCAGCAACACCCAGCACTGGCCGACGGATCGGATTTCCACCCTTTCCCCGGGCGCGTGGGCGCCCCGGATATCGGGGCCGAAGGAGATCATGTCCAGGCCCGGATGGCTGGCCGCCAGCAGGCCGCATTCCAGACCGGCGTGAATGACCTGGAGTCTGGCGGGCCGGCCGAAGGTGGCCTGGTAAACCCGCCGCCCCAGGGCCAGCAGCGGCGAGGCGGGGTTGGGGGTCCAGCCCGGGTAGGGGCCGACTTTCCTGGCCTGGAAACCGTGGTTCGCGGCCTGGCCCAGCAGACCGTCGGCCAGGGCCAGGGCCGCTTCGTCCTTGAGGGAACGGACCATGAACACGGCCCGGCAGGCATCGCCGGCCAGGCTCGCCACGCCCAGGTTGTCGGAGGTCTCCACCACGCCCGGGAAATCCTCGCTCATGGCCGCCACGCCGTTGGGGGCGGCCTGGAGGAAATCCAGCAGGGCGGCCTGGTCGCGGGGGGCGAGGGTCTGGCTGGCCGAGTCGCTGATGGGTTCGCAAGCGAGCTGGATGCCGTCATCGATGCCGGCCAGGCGCTGCTTCCAGTCCGCCAGGATGTGTTCCAGCCAAGCCGGCAAGCCTCGGGCATGGGCGGCGGGCAGGGCGACAACGCAGAAAGCCTCGCGCGGGATGGCGTTGCGGGCGCTGCCCCCCTCCAGGGTGATGAGCCGTGCGTTCATTTCCCGCGCCAGCATGCTCAGGGATTCCACCAGCAGCCTGATGGCATTGCCCCGGTGCAGATGGATGTCGATGCCGGAATGGCCGCCCCGCAATCCGGAAACGGCCAGTCGCCAGACCACGTGATCGGCGGGCGGGGGTTCCCGCGTGCAGGCCCGGGTGGCTTCCACGTCCATGCCGCCGGCGCAGCCCAGGTAGAACTCGCCCCATTCCTCGGTATCCAGGTTGATGAGGTATTGCCCCGACAGTGTGCCCGGCGCCAGGGCGCGGGCGCCGCCCATGCCGGCCTCCTCGTCCACGGTGAGCAGCACTTCCAGGGGCGGATGCGCCAGATCCGGGTCTTCCAGGGCCGCCAGGGCCAGGGCCACGCCGATGCCGTTGTCCGCGCCCAGGGTGGTGTCCGGCGTCACCAGCCAGCCGTCCTGGAGCACGGGCCGGATGGGATCGTGCCGGAAGTCATGGACCGTGCTGGCGTTCTTCTGGCACACCATGTCCAGATGGCCCTGCAGGATGACGCCGGGCCGGTTTTCTCGGCCCGGGCTGGCCGGTTTCCTCAGGATCAGGTTACCGGCGGCGTCCACCCGGGTTTCCAGCCCCCGCGCCCGAGCCCAGGCCAACAGGTGATCGCGCAGGGCCGCCTCCCGCTTGGAGGCGCGCGGGATGGCGCACAGGGTGGCGAAATGCTCCCAGACGGGGCGGGGTTCCAGGTTGTTGAAGACGGAGGTGGTCATGACAGGGCGTCGGGGTTCTCCAGGCTCCGATTATCCCCCCGGCATCCTCGTCCGTTACCAACCCAGGTACTTGAGATGGCTGCCGCAACCGTGCTTGCAGTCCGAGGCGCCGAAGCCGGGTACCGGAATGTCGCCCCCGGTGGCCCGAGTGAGCTCGCATTCATCGGTGATGGAACGGACGACTTTCGTCACAGTCACCCCGGGTACGGTGAGCAGATAGTCGATGTGCCAGCGCAGGGCTTTTTCCCGGCGCAGGTGGCGGGCGACGCGGGCCTCGAAGTTGCGCTTCGCCGAGCCGGTGTAGACGTAGCGGCCGGCGGGAAAGTCGAACTCGCCCAGGCGACCGATGGCGATGCGCAACGGCCGGGCCACATGGATGCGGAGCTGATAGGTGCGGAAGCCTTGTGCATCCATGGCGCGGCCTCAGAAGCGCTTGTCCACCATGGCCGCGTCGTCGGCCAGGGGTTCGGCCGACAGCTCGAAGCGGTGCACGGCCACGGTGCGGCCGTTCTCCGTTTCCACCGCCACCTTCCATTCCCCGGGGGCCAGGTTCCGCTTCCAGGTGTAGCCCCGGTAGCCGCCTTGCCGGCCCCCGGCCAGGCCGAAGCCGATGTGGGAGGTGGTGACCCAGCCCCGGCCGTTGTCGTAATGGGACCAACGGTGATACAGGCGGGTATCCAGCCCGGTGGGCGCGAATATGGCGGAGACGCAGTAGATGGGCTCGCCGGGTTTCACGTGGAGTTCCTTGGAGACCCGGCGCCAGAACACCCACCAGGGCGTCTTCTCCTGGCGCAGCACATAGTCCCCCTCCGATTTGACCAGGGCGTGGCCCACGGCGATGTCCCGTTTCACCAGGGGCACGGGAGGAATGATGTCGACGAAATAGGCCAGCAGCAGGCCGGCGGCGATGGCCCACACCGGGCGGATGCGTCCCGGTTGGCCGGGGGTTTTCAGATGCAGTCCGTGGGCCAGTCCCGCACCCGCCAGGGTGCTGAGAATGAACCAGAACGATGAAATGCTGCCCACCACGTGGGGTACCACGAAGTTCAGCAGCAGCATGGCGCACAAGCCGAACAGGGCCCAGGTGAGGGTGAAGCGGCGGTAGCGGTCCTCCAGGAATTCGTTGGCCACCAGCAGGCCGCCCAGGCCCAGGGCCCAGAGGAAGGCCAGGAGGTGGCTGGAGCTCTTGAAGTAGAAGATGAACAGGGCCGAGAACAGACCCCCGAAAAGAAACTGGAGCAGGAAGTAGGGGCCGGATACCCGCCACCAGGGGGCTTCCGCCTCTGGCGGGCCGGGCTCGGCGGCCAAGGCGAGTTGGCGCTTGCCCAGGAACCACAGCAGCCCACCGGCCCCGGCCATATAGCCCGCGAGAATCCACAAATCCAGAGGGCCGACGGAACGGCCCAGGGTCAGCGCATCCCACAGAAAGCCGGCGAAGAAGGCCACGGCGGGCAGCACTCGCTTCAGGCCTTCCAGGTTCAGGTCGAAGCCGATGAGGTGCTGGGGGATCAAGGCAGGCCGCCGAAGTAGTCGCCCAGTTGGCCCCAGCCTGCCGGGTCGCCGTCGGAGATGGGCAGCCCGCCGAGGTGGACGAAATACACCCAGGCGGACACTGCGGCGGCGAGGACGGCGAGAGCCACTATGCCCCATGGCAGCCTGCCCAGATTCCGGCTGATCCAGGGTTCCTTGTCGGCTTCGTCCATATGGTTCTCCCCCTGTTTCTTTTACCTGCCAGTCCGACGCTTTTCTGGACCTATTCTCTGTTTATGTGGACAAGCGCCCGAGATCCCAGAAACCGGTGGAATCACGAATCGCTGGCATCGGAAACCAAACCTTGTGCCCAGCGTAAGGTCCCGACGGCAATGGTTTCGGCTTCATCGCGCGTCAGCAAGGGAATGACTTGGTCGTCATAACGCAACTCCACCGCGAAGGGGCTGAGCCGACGCAGCGCGTCGATGCCGTGGGGAGGTGTGATCCCCGCTTCCGTCAGGAGCTTGAACAACTCTTCGAGGTCATGGGTGTAACGGAAGTAGACCTGCCTTGCCATCAACACCGCTTTCAACGCCTTTTCCACCGACTGCTGGGCATGAAAGCAGGTCGGGGCGATCTTCGCGTCCGGATGGGCGCGTAGGATGGCGAAGGTCTCGAAGTCGCGCTCGGCAAGCCGCAGCATGCGCCGCGCTTCTTCAATGAAGGGCGTCATGAAGCACTTTGCCTTCCAAGCGGGCTTCGAAATGAATCGTGCCGGGTACCTGGCTGCGGCGCTCGAATTCGGCGAGGGGGTAGATCAGCAGGTCGACACCCACCCCGGGGGCGATGCGGCCCAAGGCGTCTCTCAGGCGAAGATATTCGGCCGCCTTATCGGTCAATTCCCGTTCCAGGACCATCAAGTCCAGGTCGGAGTCGTCCTTCGCGGTGCCGCGCGCATAGGAACCGAACAGGATGACCCGGCTGGGAGAACTGGCGGCGGCGGCCAATCTTTCCACCGCCGCCTGGATGATTTCCATGTCGATCATTGCGCGCTCCCGAACGAACTGTCCGCGCCAGTTTACCGGCTGATCGGCTTGTAGCGAATTCGCTTGGGCTTGGCCCCTTCCTCGCCCAGCCGCTTCTTCTTGTCCGCCTCGTATTCCTGGTAGTTGCCGGCGAAGAACTCCCAGTGGGAGTCGCCTTCGCAGGCCAGGATGTGGGTGGCGATGCGGTCCAGGAACCAGCGGTCGTGGGAGATCACCAGCACGCAGCCGGCGAATTCCAGCAGGGCGTCTTCCAGGGCGCGCAGGGTTTCCACGTCCAGGTCGTTGGAGGGTTCGTCCAGCAGGAGCACGTTGCCGCCCTGGATCAGGGTCTTGGCCAGGTGCAGGCGGCCGCGTTCGCCACCGGACAGGTTGCCGACCTGCTTGCCCTGGTCGGCGCCCTTGAAGTTGAAGCGGCCCAGGTAGGCGCGGCTGGGCATCTCGAAGCGGCCGACGGTGAGGATGTCGGCGCCGTGGGCGACGGCGTCGAACACGGTCTTGTCGTTCTCCAGGCCTTCGCGGGATTGATCCACGGAAGAAATCTTCACGGTGGGACCGACGACGATCTCGCCTGAATCGGGCTGTTCACGGCCCTGGATCATGCGGAACAGGGTGGATTTGCCGGCGCCGTTGGGGCCGATGATGCCGACAATGGCGCCGGGCGGGATCTGGAAGCTGAGGTTGTCGATCAGCAGCCTGTCGCCGAAGGACTTGGACACGCCACTGAACTCGATGACCTTGTCGCCCAGTCGCTCGCCGGGCGGGATGAAGATTTCCTGGGTCTCGTTGCGTTTCTGGTACTCGTGGCTATTCATTTCCTCGAAGCGGGCCAGGCGGGCCTTGGACTTGGCCTGGCGCGCCTTGGGGTTCTGGCGCACCCATTCCAGTTCCTGCTTCATGGCCTTCATGTGGGCGTCGATCTGCTTGTTCTCGGTCTCCAGACGGGCCTCCTTCTGTTCCAGCCAGGACGAGTAGTTGCCCTTCCAGGGAATGCCGTGGCCCCGGTCGAGTTCGAGGATCCATTCGGCGGCGTTGTCGAGGAAGTAGCGGTCGTGGGTGACGGCCACCACGGTGCCGGGGAAGCGCACCAGGAATTGTTCCAGCCATTCCACGGATTCGGCGTCCAGGTGGTTGGTGGGCTCGTCCAGCAGCAGCATGTCCGGTTTCTGCAGCAGCAGCTTGCACAGGGCGACGCGGCGCTTCTCGCCGCCGGAGAGCTTGCCGATGACGGCGTCCCAGGGCGGCAGGCGCAGGGCGTCGGCGGCGATCTCCATCTGGTGCTCGGCATCGGAGCCGGAGGCGGCGATGATGGCCTCCAGGCGGGCCTGTTCCTCGGCCAGCTTGTCGAAATCGGCATCCGGCTCGGCGTAGGCGGCGTAGACCTCCTCCAGCTTCTGCTTGGCCTGCATCACTTCGCCCAGGCCGGCCTCCACTTCGTCGCGCACGCTCTTGTCCGGGTCCAGTTCCGGCTCCTGGGGCAGGTAGCCGATGGAGATGCCGGCCAGGCGCTGGACCTCGCCGTCGAACTCCTTGTCCACGCCGGCCATGATCTTCAGCACGGTGGACTTGCCGGAGCCGTTCAGGCCCAGCAGGCCGATCTTGGCGCCGGGGAAGAAGGACAGGGAAATGTCCTTGATGATCTGGCGCTTGGGGGGAACGATCTTGCTCACGCGGAGCATGGACATCACGTATTGGGCCATGTCGGGTTTCTTGGTCAGTTTGAAAAAGGGTTGAGAACGCCGCCGCGCCTGAGTGGGGAACCAGGTCAGGCGTGCAGGGCGTGACCGCTGGTGGGTGCCTCGCCAGCCGCCCCAACCCTTGGGCCCACTGCGAAAAAGAAACCTCGTCCAGGCCTGGATCCGGGGGGGCCGCCGTCAGGCGAAGGCGATTTCCCTGACCACCGAGAGGCGGAATTCGGTGCCGCCGCCCGGCAGCCCTTCCTCAGTTCGCTGATGATGTTGGTGTCAATCAGCAGCATGGTCGTCCACCAGCGCGGCCGGGAAGGGGTTGTCCCGATCCCGTCGGCCAACTCGGCGGATCCTCCACCAGTCTGCCCAGTTCGCTTGGGGTCGTGTTCAGCATCACCGCCCGCCGCCCCTGTGGATGATGACTTCTTCGCTTTCACGTTTGGTTTGGCTTCCGTATTGCTGTCGCCTCGGGGATGAATGGCGGAAGTCTATTGAACTTGGCTAACTTGGCCAAGTATCCGCGAACTTATCCCAATGCCTCCAGGGCCGCTTGCTGCTCCAGCCATTCCGCTTCCAGTTCTTCCAGATCCTTGGTGACCTGGGCCTGCTCGAACAGGGCCTGTTTCAGAGCCTCTTTCTGGGCATCGGCATAGATGGCGGCATCAGCCAGCTGGGCGTCCAGGCCGGCCTTGCGCGTATTGAGGCGGTCCAGCAATTCCTCCAGGCGCTTGATGCGGGTCTCGATGGGTTTCTTCTGGGCGGACAGGCGTTGCCGGGCTTCGGCCTCCTGGCGCTTCTGTTCCTTGCGGTCGCCGCTTTCCCGGGCAGGCTCCGGAGTGTCCGGCCGGGTTTGGGGAGGCGCCGGGGCGGCATCCGGCTTCGCCAGCTTGGTCTTGAACAGCCAGTCCCGGTAATCGTCCAGGTCGCCGTCGAAGGGCTTCAGGCCGCCGTCGGCGACGATGAGGAATTCGTCGGTGGTGGCGCGCAGCAGGTGGCGGTCGTGGGAGACCAGCACCAGGGTGCCCTCGAACTGGGCCAGGGCCACGGTGAGGGCTTCGCGGGTTTCCAGGTCCAGGTGGTTGGTGGGTTCGTCCAGCAGCAGCAGGTTGGGTTTCTGCCAGACGATCAGGGCCAATGCCAGGCGCGCCTTCTCGCCACCGGAAAAAGGGGCGATGACGGCGGTGGCCATTTCGCCGGCGAAGTTGAAGCCGCCCAGGAAGTTGCGCAGTTCCTGTTCCCGCACCGTCGGGGCGATGCGCGCCAGGTGCCAGAGGGGCGTCTGGTCGTGGCGCAGCATTTCCACCTGGTGCTGGGCGAAGTAGCCGATGGCCAGGCCCTTGCCCCAGTGGGCCTCGCCGGAAAGTGGCGGCAATTCGCCGGCGATGGTCTTGATCAGGGTGGACTTGCCGGCGCCGTTGACGCCCAGGAGGCCGATGCGCTGGCCGGCCTGGAGGTTGAGGTTGATGCCGGAGAGGATGATTTTCGCCCCCTCCCCCTCCGCCCCTCCCCCGGCGGGGGAGGGGGGATAGCCCGCCACCACATCTTCCAGCACCAGCAACGGATTCGGCGCCCGGTCCGGTTCCCTGAATTCGAAGGAGAACGCGGCGCTGGCGTGGATGGGGGCCAGGTCTTCCATCTTGGCCAGCATCTTCATGCGGCTCTGGGCCTGTTTCGCCTTGCTGGCCTTGGCCTTGAAGCGGTCGATGAAGGATTGCAGGTGGTCGCGCTCCCGGCTCTGCTTCTCGTAGGCGGCCTGGGACAGGGCCAGGTTGATGGCGCGCTGCTTCTCGAAGCTGGAGTAGTTGCCGCCGTAGCGCTTCAGTTTGCGCTCGTCGATGTGGACGATGACGTTCACCACGCCGTCCAGGAAATCCCGGTCGTGGGAAATGATGATCAGGGTGCCGGCATAGCGCTTGAGCCAGTCCTCCAGCCAGAGGATGGCGTCCAGGTCCAGGTGGTTGGTGGGCTCGTCCAGCAACAGCAGGTCGGAGGGACACATCAGGGCCTGGGCCAGGTTGAGGCGCATGCGCCAGCCGCCGGAGAAGCTGGCCACGGGACGGTTCATCTGGTCCCGGGAGAAGCCCAGGCCGTTGAGGAGCTGTTCGGCGCGGGCGCGCACCGTGTAGGCGTCGGCGTCATGGAGGGCGGCGTGGAGTTCGCCGATCTTGTGGCCGTCATGGGCGGCTTCGGCTTCCACCAGGCTGGCCTCCAGGCGGCGCAGGGTGGAATCGCCGTCGATGGCGTATTCCAGGGCGGGCCGGTCCAGGGCCGGGGTTTCCTGGGCCACGTGGGAAATGCGCCAGGAAGCCGGAAAGTCCGCGTCGCCGCCGTCGGCATGCAGTTCTCCGCGCAACAGGGCGAACAGGCTGGATTTGCCGGAGCCGTTGGCGCCGATGAGGCCGATCTTCTCGCCCGGGTTGAGGGCGAGGTCGGCGACTTCCAGCAGGGGCTTGGTGCCGCGGATGAGGGTGAGTTTCTGCAGGCGGATCATGGATCGGTCCTGGTGCCTTGGCGCCCTGGGGCGGAAAGTTTCCCCCTTTCATAAAGGGGGGTTGGGGGGGATTTAGCGGCGGTAGGCAAGGCGAGCGGGTTGAAATCCCCCCCAGCCCCCTTCATCCCCGCAAGGGGGCTTTGGCAAAGGGGGGAGTTGAACAGTGGGAACCGGCCTGGCTTGGTCACGGCAACGGCGCCAGCAGGGCGCGCAGGTCGGATTCGCCGAACTTGACTTCGCCGCTGTGGTCCTCGGACAGGATGCCGGCGGCCAGGTCGGCTTTCCTTTCCTGGAGGGCGAGGATCTTTTCCTCGATGCTGCCGGCGACGATGAGCTTGTAGACGAACACCGGCTTGGTCTGGCCCAGGCGGTGGGCCCGGTCGGTGGCCTGGTTTTCCACCGCCGGGTTCCACCAGGGGTCGTAGTGGATGACGGTGTCGGCGGCGGTGAGGTTGAGGCCGACGCCGCCGGCCTTGAGGCTGATCAGGAAGATGGGCGCTTCGCCTTCCTGGAAGCGGCGGATGGGGGTTTCCCGGTCGGTGGTGGCGCCGGTGAGGGTGACATAGCCCAGGCCGAGCCGGTCCAGTTCGACGCGGATCAGATCCAGCATGGAGGTGAACTGGGAGAACAGCAGGATGCGCCGGCCTTCCTCCACCATCTCCGGCAGCAGGTCCATGAGCAGGTCCAGCTTGGCCCGCTCCTTCACCCGCTGGGCGGTTTCCGATTTGAGCAGGCGCGGGTCGCAGCACACCTGGCGCAGCTTGAGCAGGGCGTCCAGGATGACAATCTGGCTGCGGTTGAAGCCCAGGTCGGCGATGGCTTCACGTACCCGGGCATCCATGGCGCTGCGCACGGTCTCGTACAGGTCGCGCTGGCCGCCGTCCAGTTCCACGGTGCGCAGGATGAGGGTCTTGGGCGGCAGTTCCTGGGCCACTTCCTCCTTGCGCCGGCGCAGGATGAAGGGACGCAGCCGTTTCGCCAGCAGTTCCCGGCGCGGGGTGTCGCCCTGCTTCTCGATGGGCGTGCGCCAGGTGCGGGTGAAGGATTTGGCGTCGCCCAGGAAGCCGGGCAGCAGGAAGTCGAACTGGGCCCAGAGTTCGCCCAGATGGTTTTCCAGCGGCGTGCCGGTGAGGCACAGGCGATGCCGCGCCTTGAGCCGGCGCACCACCTGGGCCGCCTGGCTGCCGGCGTTCTTCACGGTCTGGGCCTCGTCCAGGATCAGCATGTGGTAGTCCTGCTTCTCCAGGGCCTCGTGGTCGCGCCAGAGCAGGGGGTAGGTGGTCAGCGCCACGTCGTGCTCGGCGATGCGCTCGAACAGGCCGTGGCGCTCCTTGCCGTGCAGGGAGAGCACCCTGAGGCCGGGCGCGAAGCGGGCCGCCTCGTGTTTCCAGTTGAAGATCAGGGAGGTGGGCAGCACCACCAGGGCGGGCTTGTCCAGGCGGCCGGCTTCCTTCTCGGTGAGCAGGTGGGCCAGGGTCTGGGCGGTCTTGCCCAGGCCCATGTCGTCCGCCAGGATGCCGGAGAGATCCTGTTCGCGCAGGTATTGCAGCCAGGCCAGGCCCTCCTGCTGGTAGGGGCGCAGCTCCAGGGCGAAGCCGGGCGGCGTGGGCACCGGCGTCACCCCCTGGGTACGCAGCAGGCGGTCGGCCAGGGCGCGCACGCCGTCCATGCCCTTGAACTGCCAGCGGCCCATGTCCGCCAGTTCCGCCAGGCGGGGCGCATCCAGTCTGGCGACGCGGATGCGGCCGTCGTACTGGATGCCGGCGTCGAACAGGTCGATGAGGGTGCGCGCCACCGGCTTCAGGCGTTCCGCCTTCAGGCGGATGCGGCGGCCATCCGGCCCGTCCAGGGTCACCGTGGCGGTGTCGGCGATCCGGTCCAGGGCATGGAGGTCGAGCCAGCGCGGATCCCGGGCGAACAGGCTGGCGAGCAGCGGCGCCAGGGCCAGGCGGCGGCCCTCCACGACGATGCCCATGGAAAGATCGAACCAGCCCGGGGCCGCTTCGCTGACTTCCGCCTGCCATTCGTCGATGTCCACATAGTCGTGGCGGAAGTCCGGCGGCAGTTCCACTTCCCAGCCGGCCGCCCGCAGGCGGGGCAGGAGTTCGCTCTTGAAATCTTCCCACGCGGCTTCGCTGGCCAGACCGTAGCTGGGCCGGGGCAGGGGGCGGGCGGCGTAGATGGCATGGTGGGGAACCGGGGTGAAGCCCAGTTCCGCCAGGGCGCCGATCAGGCGGGCCTCGGCCTGGGGATCGCGCCGGATGCGCACCGTTTCGCCGGTGGCCAGGGTGACGAATTCCTGTTTCTCATCCAGGCCGAAACGATGGACGCCATAGCGAAACGCGGGTACCGCGTAGTCGAACAGACGGCGATCCCACTCGTCGCCATAGTCCCGATAGCCGGACAGGCCATAGATATTGGCGGTGGAAATCTGCAGGACCGGCGTCAGGCTGGCCTCGACGACGCGAAAGGCCTCGTTGCTCCCGGCGGGCGAGGGCAGGTCGGGGGCGATCTCCGCCAGGGTGGCGGCCACCACCTGGGCTTCCGAGGGCGACAGCGAGGGGCCGGTCAGCAATTGCCGGGCCAGGCTGGGCGGAATGGCGCTCTTGAGCGCGCCCGCCTCGCCCGAGACCGGATCGAGATACCAGGGCGGGTCCAGGGGAATGGCCCGGGCCGACTCGGGCCGGCTGCTGAGGCGAGCATGCAGGCGTCCGCGGGAATCGGGCCGCCAGGCCAGCATGGCGGGGCGCTCCGGCCCCAGCCGCCAGGGCAGGCGAGTGTCCCGGTCCATGAGCCAGCGGCAACTGGCCAGCATGCGGCGCAGCACCTCGTCGCCATGACGGCCGTCGAGCAGCAGGGTGTCGCCGGGATGTTCCCGGGGACGCTGGGCCCAGAGCAGGCGCAGGATGCCCAGATCCTCCTCGTCGACGAACTGGGGCGGATTGGCCAGCGCCCGCTCGAAGCCGCTCCAGCCCTGCAGGGCGCCGGTGGGCCGGCCCATGGCGTCGGTTCTCGCCTTGTAGCAGTTCACCCGGTACTCGCCCCGGCCGTCCGGCCCGTCCACCAGGTAGAACAGGCGGATGGTGGGGGCGGCCTTGGCGCGCTTGCCGCTTTTCGGCGTGTCGGCGAGGCGGCGCAATTCCTGTACCCAGTTCAGCACCTCGGGCCGCACCTGGTCCGGGTGGTCCCGTTCCTCCAGGGCTTTCAGCAACACCGCGGCCGCGTGCTTGCAATGGCCGCCCACCGGGCAGGAGCAGTAGAACCGGGGCCGCGCGCTCCCCCGCTGGCGCGGGCTGGAAGCGGATGTCCACCCGGTAGGGGCGCGGGCGCGTGCCGCGCACCGAGGCGGTGAGGGTGTCCGACTCCACCCGCAGGTCCTCCACCGCGCCCAGGTAGCCGCGTCCCTTGATGACCACCCAGTCGCCCAGCCATTCCTCGATGTCTTTCGCGGCGTAGCTTGCGGTGGGGGCCTGGTGGGAGCCGGTCGTGTCCTGGGAGCGCATTGCGAGCGTAGAGGGAGGCCTTGCGGGCAAGGCGACGAAAACGGGCATTATCTCCCGAAAGGGCCACCCTTCGCCAAGGCTGTACAGATCAGCGCCGGCGCAACCAGTCGGTCAAAGTCCGCGGCATCGCGACGATCGTGGCGGTCAGCCAGGCCGCCAGCAGGCCCCATTTAACCAGGGCCAGGGCGCAGGCCGCGGTCGAAATGGCCGGGTCGCCGGCGTCGATCAGGATGAGATGCAGCGCGTTTTCCACTATATCGGCCGCCGCCGCGACCAGGGGCAGCCAGGCAAGGACGGCGGGCTGACGCGAACCCCGGCCCGGATCCCAGCCTGCCCGGTAGGCGGCGAAGCGTTCGCTCAAGGCGGCGAGGGCGATGCCGTAGGCCGGCGCGAACCCCATGTCCCAGTACAGGCTCAGCCTGGCGTGTTGGCGGGCTTCCTCATCCCACATGGCCAGGATGGCCCCGGCCCCCTCGGCGGCGCAGGCGAATTGCAGGGACAGGATGCCCAGGGGCGCGGCCGGGGTGACCAGGGCATCGGCATGGGCGCGCATGGGCTCGCCCAGGGCGAGCGCCAGGACAAACAATGCGACCAGGCCCGGCGTGGAAAGCAGGGCCCCGGCCAGGGCCGGGGGCAGCAGGGTGGAGGGCGGTCGTCGGAAAGGTGCCGGCATGGGGCCAGTGTTCATGCCGGCCGATCAAATGGCAATAACCTAACTCGACATGGCAAGAACCGCGCCCAACGTCGCGACGGCGCCGGAGGTTGACGGCGGCCCGGTCCGGTTGCAGTCTGTCCGCTCTTCCGCCCTCGCTTCCGGATCCATGCGCCGCCCCATCCGCCTGAAGATCTTTGGCATCACCCTGGTCCTGCTGGCCCTGATGGTGGCCGTGACCTGGCTGTCGGTGCTCAATTCCCGGCAACTCAACAACCAGGTGCGGGCCCTGTCCGACGTCTACCTGCCCCTGCAGCAGCAGGTGGCCAGCGTGGAAATCCTGATCCGCCAGCAGATGGTGCACATGGAGCGGGTGCTGCTGGGCATGGAGGCGGCCAGGCCCGACCCGGCCTTCCTCGCCAAAGAGTCGGAGGGCTTCGACCATCGGGGCATCAACGCCGACCAGATCGTGGATTCCTCCCTGCGCATGCTGGGAGAGGCGGAGGCCGGCGGCGACATCGATCTGGACCGGGTGACCCTGGCGGTGCTGAAGCAGCAGTTGCCCAACCTGCAGACCGCGCGCCAGGATTTCCACCGCAGCTTCCGCCTCTACCAGATCGAGGCGGAGGAGGGCACCCGCCGATCCGCCAATCTGGTGCGGGAAAACCTGCTGCGGGAAAAGGACAAGCTTGACGGGGAGATCGGCAAGGCCATCGACCTGCTCAACAAGCTCACCGCCGACACGGCCGCCCGGGCCAAGGCCGAGGAGGAACGGGCGGTCAGGCTGAACTGGATCATCACCGCCATCGCCACCACCCTGGGCCTGATCTTTGCCTGGATGGTGAGCCGTTCCCTGGTGGAACCCATCCGCCGTCTGCTGGGAGGGACCCAGGCCGTCGAGTCGGGGGACCTGGAGGTGGAAATCCTGGTGCAGACCCGGGACGAACTGGCCACCCTGGCGGATTCCTTCAACCACATGGTGGTGGGTCTGCGCGAGAAGGAACACATCAAGGCCACCTTCGGCCAGTACGTGGACCCGCGCATCGTGCGCGGCCTGCTGGACAAGCGCCTGCCCGCCGAGGGCGGCGAGCGCCACGTGATGAGCGTGTTCTTCTCCGACCTGGCCGGCTTCACGCAAATGTGCGAGGGCCTCACCCCGGACGCGGCGGTGCGCTTCCTCAACCGCTACTTCGCCCTCATGGCCGAGGTCATCCGGGCCCGCCAGGGCATCATCGACAAGTACATCGGCGACTCGGTCATGGCTTTCTGGGGCCAGCCCTTCACCGAAGAGTCTTCCCACGCCGCCCTGTGCTGCGAGGCGGCCCTGGACCAGCGCGACAAGCTGGACGAGTTTCGCGCCGACCTGCCCAGCCTGATCGGCATCCGCCACGGCCTGCCCCGGGTGGAGGCGCGCATGGGCATCGCCACCGGCGAGGTGCTGGTGGGCAACATCGGCTCGGAAACCGCCCGGGGCTATACCGTCATCGGCGACACGGTCAACCTGGCCTCGCGCCTGGAGCAGGCCAACAAGTTCTATGGCAGCCGCATCCTGGTGGGCGAACAGACCCGGCGCCTGGCCGGCGACGCCTTCGTGTTCCGGGAGATCGACAGCCTGCGGGTGATGGGACGGGTGGAGCCGGAACGGGTATCCGAATTGCTGGGACGTCGCGGCGACGCCGACGCCCAGGCTCTCGCCGTCGCCTTCGAGGCGGGCCTGGCGCGCTACCGGGCGCGGGACTGGGACGGCGCCGACAGCGTCTTCAACGAATGCCTGAAACTGGCGCCGGAGGACGGGCCCAGCCAGGTGTTCCTGGATCGCATCCGCGCATTCCGGGAAACTCCGCCGCCCGGCGATTGGGATGGGGTCTGGGTGGCGGCGGGGAAATAGCGCCGACGAAATGGCACCGGCGAAATGGCACTGGCGAAATAGCGCCGGAGAAGGGCCTTGTCTGCCTGACATGCCTATCCATTGAGCGATAGACTTTTCCCTACAGCATTCACTGTCCCCCCAAGCCGATGACCCGCACACTTGCATCCCTGGCGCTCGTTGCCCTCACCCTGTTCTCAGGCCTGCTCGCCGCCGCCCAGACTGAACCCCACCGCGCCACCCGCCTGGGAAACCCCGCCACGCGCTTTGCCGACCCCTTGAAAACGCCGGAGGACCTGCGTCGCACCCTGTTGAGCGATGCCTTGCGGGAGGATGTGCAGCAGGTGCTGCGCATGAGCGAATACAGCGGCGACATCGAGGATTTCCGCGGGGCGGCCGCGAACGCGCCGATCAGGGAGTTACGCATTCCCGTCGGGACCGTCCTTCCGGCCATGTCGACCCGAACCAAGGGCAAGGTCGACTTGCTGCGCAATGTGAAGTGGGCGGGGAAAAAACCCATCGATGCCTACGAGTTTTCATTCATTTCCGGCGAACGGCGCTATCGGGTGGTCACGCCCAAGGCCTGCAGCAATTTCTGGATCGAGGAACAGCTACCGCGGCCGAAACATGAGCTGGCCCTGAACTGCGAGGTGCCCACCCAATCGCCACAGTCCCAACTGATCACCTACTGCTGCACGCTTGGCAATAGTGGCGACCTGACCGATCCCCAGGCGACATTGATCCTGCCCATGCCGACGGGCGCCAAGGTGAGGTGCGTATCCGGCGGCGCGGATACCAGCGACAACACGCAACTGTCCTGGAAATTCGACGACTTCACCCCCGCGGCGAAACGCACCGTTTGCGCCACCTTCGCGCCAAATCAGCCTGGACAGGTCGTGTTCAAGAGCTCGGCCGTCGGAAAACGTGCCGCCAGTGTTGCAAGTCAAATTGAAGTCCAGGTCACGGCCGTTCCCGCTGACACGCCCTAATAGCCTATTTCAACAGGGGTCATGCCCTGCGCCGTTTGTATGCGGCGCGTTGCCGTGTTGCGGGTGACTTGTGGAGAACGACTCCACTTCGCCCCGCGCCTTGCACGGCATCCTCCAGCGGGTCGGCTTGGACGGCGACGAGCCGTATCGGTCGATTGTCCGTCCGCACCCGCTCACGCTGGGGATGGGGGAGTAGCCTGAATCGGCCCTCAGTTCTCCACCCCTGAATCCCCATGGCAGGCGCAGTTGGCACTGGTGGTGTTGTCGCAGCACACAATCTTGCCGGCGCGGCAGCCGCAGACGCCCTTGTGGCCCTTGCAGCAGTCGGCCTGGCTGACCTGGCTGAGACGGTCGGGGGCGGGGCAGGGGGACAGGATGCTCGCCGCCGGCGCCGAGGCCGGGGGGACGATGTCCTTGGAGGGCGCCATGTCGGCGGCGCCCAGGGGGGTGATCCAGGACAGGAAGAAGACGATTGCCAGGATGTGTTTCATGACGGGTACCTCCAGGGTTCGCGGGCACTATAGCTCAATGATCCATAACGGGCAGCGGGGAGCGCGGGATGACAGGGGGCGTTCCGCCGTCAATCCCGCCATGCCCCGGTCCCGCCACTGAACGCGGATTCCCTCGTGTCGCGGCGCGAGGAAGTCCCGGGCCGGCGAGCGGAGCGTTGTGATGGGGTAACAGGCCGCCCCGAATCACCGGGTGCGAGGTGCGGCGAGGCTGCAATCCGGGGCGGAGGTGAGGGAAAATCGGAACTGCCTGAAGTATTCAGCCAAGCGCTCCAGCAGTGCATTTCGGCTCGCTCCAAGCTGTTCCAATCTCATCCAACAAGGATTAATCATGCGTCGTCCCTTCATCGCCATTCCCCTGATTTCAAGTTTGCTCGCCGGTTGCGCCACCAACGACCTGGGCGATCCGCGCGAATTGACCAAAACCGAGCAGGGCGCCCTCATCGGCGCGGCCGGTGGCGCGGTGCTGGGCGCGGTGATCAACAAGAAGAACCGGGGCAAGGGGGCGCTGATCGGCGCCATCGGGGGTGGCCTGGCCGGCACGGCGGTGGGCCACTACATGGACAAGCAGCAGAAGGATCTGGAGCTGCAACTGCAACCGGAAATCCAGCGCGGGGAAATCACCCTGGACAAGCGCGCCTCGGATAACGCCCTGCTGGTCCGCATGACCTCCACCACCGGTTTCGACAACCTGTCCGCCGTGCTGAAGCCGGGCTATCTGGCGACGCTGGACAAGATTTCCCGGGTCCTGAATCAATACGGCAAGACCACCGTGACCGTGATCGGCCATACCGACAGCCTGGGAACCCACGCCGACAACCAGGCGCTCTCCGAGCAACGCGCCCGGGCCGTCCTGGATCATTTCGCCAGCCAGAAGGTCAATGCCCTGCGCCTGGATGCCTACGGCCGGGGTGAGACCGAGCCCCGCGCCGACAATGCCACCGAGGCGGGGCGTCAACTCAACCGCCGCGTCGAATTGTGGGTCGTGCCCGTGGTGGAGGAAAAACCCGCCACCTCTCCCTCTACCCCGGGCGTGACGGGCGCCTGACCGGCGCGGTCATCGCGTCGTTCGGTCCCCGCTCCGCGTTCCACGGACGGGGAGCGGGGCAAGTTTTCAGTGGCTGGAGAGTCGCCTCAGTCGCGCCAGGAGGCGGCGCGCCAGGTCCCCGAACATCTCGGTCTGGGTGGGGTGGGGGAAGATGGCCTGAGCCACCTGGTCGAGGGTCATGCCGGCGGTGACCATCATGACCGCCGCGCCGATGAGGGTGTCGGTGTGGTCGGCCAGCAGGTGGACACCGATGATCCTGCCGTTGGCCTTGTCGGCCACCAGCTTGATCATGCCGTGGTCTTCCATGGCGATCATGGCCTTGGCGTCGATGCTCATGGGCATCTTGGCTTCCACCGCGTCGATGCCCCGGGCCTTGGCCTGGGCCACCGACAGGCCGACGAAACCGGCCTGGGGGCGGCTGAAGGTGACGCCGCAATCCAGATCCTGGTGGTACTCGAGGGCATGGCCTAGCAGGTTGTGGGCGGCGACGCGGCCCTGGGCGGCGGCGGTGTGGGCCAGCATGTAGCCGCCGATGACGTCGCCCACGGCGTAGATGTGGGGGACGCTGGTGCGGCAGCGGGAATCGGTCTTGATGGCGGCGCCGTCGAGCTCGACGCCGGCGGCCTCCAGGTTGAGCCTGGCGGTGTTGGGGCGCTTGCCGGTGGCCATGAGCACGTAGTCGCACAGGCACTCGCCCGGGGTGCCGGCGGCGTCCGTGTACTTGACGCGCATGCTGTCGGGCTGGCCGGTGATCTCGGTGATGCTGGCGCCGGTCACGATGGGAAACTCGCCCTTCAGCACCTCGGTGAGGTGCCGGGCGATCTCCTCCTCGATCTCCGCCAGGATGCGCTCCCTGGCTTCCAGCATGAGGACTTCGCCGCCGAAATCCCGGCAGATCTGCGCCATTTCCACGCCGATGACGCCGCCGCCGATGATGCCCAGGCGGGCGGGCGGGCGCGGCAGGTTCCAGATCGTGTCGGAGGTGAGCACGCCGCCGGTGGCCACGCTTTCGCGGGCGCCGGGAATCGGCGGGATGAAGGGAGGGGCGCCGGTGGCGATGACGGCGGCGCCGAAGGTCAGGGTGGATTCCGCGCCGTCGGGGGCCACGATCTTGAGGGTATGGAGATCGACGAAGCTGGCGAAGCCCTGGCGCGCGTCGATCTTCACGCTCTTGTCCGCCTTCATGGCCAGCTCGCCCCGGGTTTGCAGCACGTTCTTGCGATGGGCTTCCAGGGTGGCCCAATCCAGGCGCGGCCTGTGGGTGCCGATCACGCCCTTGTCCGGGTCCCGGGCCCGGTCGCGAATGAGGTCGGCGGCATGGCGCCAGGCCTTGGAAGGGATGCAGCCGCGCCACAGGCATTCGCCGCCGGGCAGGGGGGCGTTGTTGACCATGGCCACCTTGACGCCGTGGTCGGCCAGGTCCCGGGCGCAGTCCTCGCCCCCGGGGCCGCCGCCGATGATGGCGACCTGGACGTCCCAGTCGCCGGGGGGGATGGGGGATGACATGCCGGGGGCGGCATTCTGCTGGTCCATGGGAACTCCTCGTGCTTGTTGTGCGCGCATCATCCCGCTAGTCTTGTTGCACTGCAATAGGGGCGATCGCCCCGGTCTTGCGCCGGATCAAGCCGGTGCCGGTTTTGGAGACACGATGAGCGAACACCCCAACCTGGAACAGGCCTGACTGGCGGAAGGCTTCCAGCCAAGTTCCATGCACGGTCCCTTCAACCGGGATCTGGTCAGACTGTTCGCGCGCCCGGACGGGGAACAATTGCGCTTCCGCCTGGAGGTTCGGCCCGAGCACTGCAACTGCTACGCCACGGCCCATGGCGGCTTCATCGCCACCCTGGCGGACATCTGGCTGGCCTACAATGTCTATCACCGCCTGCCGCGCGGCGCGCGCATCGTCACGGCCAACCTGTCGGTGGACTACCTGGTGCCGGCTGCGGCGGGGGGCTGGCTGGAAAGTGAGATCGACCGGGTGCGGGTGGGCAGCCGCCTTTGCCACGCCTCCGGCGCCATTCTCAACGCCGGGAAGCCGGTGGCGGCCATGCGCACCACCTTCGCCCTGCTGGAAAAGAAGGATTGACGCCTACTTTCGACGCGGCGGCAGCAAGTCGGTGATGGTGCCTTCCGCCATCTCGGCGGCGAAGCAGATCGTCTCGGAAAGGGTGGGGTGGGCGTGGATGGTGAGGCCGATGTCCTCGGCATGGCGCCCATCTCCATGATCAGCGTTACCTCCACGCAAGAGGGCGCCAGCTAGCGGCTACGTTGTCGTCTTCTTTTCGGCCTTGGGGGCGACGACCCGATGGGCATGCGTTTATCCAGGCTGAGGGCCATTTCCTTGGCCTGGGGCAGATTGAATTCCAGCATGCGTTCGAACAAGGCCACACCGTCGGCACGGTAGGGTTCACCCATGTCCTGTAGCGACAAGGCTATGGCGGAGAGGGGTTCCCCGGTCAGGTACCAGCGGGTGGAGATGTCGCGCATGGCCTCGCCCGCCACATCCAGGAGTTTGTTGCATACCCGCGCGACCCGGACTGGGTCGGACACGACCAGTGTCTCAAGATGTTCGAGCAGGAACTCGGAACGTTGATCCAGAAACAGGGAGGGATGTTCGCAAAGTGCATCCAGCCATTCCCAGGTTGGCCTGTCCGGGAACAATGTCTTGGCGAGCAATACCTCACCGAGTGGTTGTGCCAAGCCCGCGTCTGGGTTGGCCATCAATGGCAACAGGTAGGCGTGGGCCACCGCTCGGAAATCCGGCTCAGACCAGAGATGGGCGACCGAATAGGCCAGGCCGATACGCTGGTGTGCAGTGTCTTCCTCGGAGGAGGACAGCCATTCGTCAATCCTTTGTACCGGCCATGCTTCGTCGGGAAACCATGCACGTCGGAGCATCAAGATTTCACCAGCCCCCTGGGCGGCAGTTGCGTCCATGGTCTCCATTTGCGACAGCCAGCGGCGAGCGTATTCCGGGGTGATCCAGCGCTGAAGGTAGGCCATGAACAAGATACCCTCGTGGTGTTGGAGCATCTCCGGAAATCGCTGGAACAGCTGATCAAGAAATGCTTGCGCCCGTCCCCGGTCTGCCAAGTGCAGCCAGACCAGATAGCGCTCGGCAATGGCGGCCCATACGCGCGTCGACTCGCTACGTCCCAGATGATTCTCAAGGGAGACCAGCCAGCGGGTCACAAGAGGCGGTTCTACCACCAGACAGGCCCGTGACAATGCGGCCAGAACGGGGTAATTGCCGGATGGTTGGATGCTCCAGCCGCCATGTCCCCACAACAGGCTGCCTTCGTGTCGTTTTTCACTAGAAAGGTTTTCCGAAGCCGGGTCGACGCCAACCAGCCAGCCATCCATGTGGTCCAGCAGTCGGTCGGGAACTGGCGCTTCCTTGCATGCCGCATCATGGATGGCATGGCTGATGTCGCGCTGAAATTCCGCACTGTCAAACCCCTTTTCCAAGAGCTCTTCGATCAGTGCATATAGCGCGCTTACGTCAAAGCCCGTCTTGGGCAGGGCGCGGAGCACGTCACCTACAGGACCTTCATTCTTTCCGGGCTGCAATTGCCGTATCAACCTGACGGCCCGCACGGCATCCGATTCCGCCAGCTTGGCCAGTGACCTGCCAGCCTGGATCGCCCCACCTTTACCCCGGTGGCGTGGATGGTCCCAACTGGTCTCGTCGGTCAGTTCGGCGAACAGATTGAGCACATCCTCATCCTTGGCTTCCTCCATTTGTTCGGCACTCACAGGGCTGTCCACGGAGTGGAAGCCGGAAAACCAAATGTCTTTGTCCGACAAGCCAGGAAAGGCGCGCTCCTCTTCATCCAGTACACGCTGGGCCTCTTGGCTCATATATCGCCTTGGCAGCCCTCGCAGCAGACGCAACCGATGTTCACGGTCCCATCGCAGGCGCCGCATTCGGGTCTCGGCGTCGTCGTCTGGGAAACGGCTGTACCGATGCGAGTTCAAGATCGTCTGTTCCAGCTGGTGTAACTGGCCAGATGCAAGGTAGGGGGCCAAAGCTTCGATGAGCTTTTTCGTGTCCCGATGGGGTTCGGAATAGGGGCCGATCACTAGGCGACGTGGATCAGCGCAAAGAAATTCCAGTACTTCGTCGGCGGCGTGACCGACGCAATGCCGCAAACCTGTCGCCAACAAATGTTGTACGAGCAGGTAATCCTTGTCGGCATGGTTACGGGCAAACGCCAGGAAGGTGGCGGGGTTCGTCTTGGCCCAGGTCTCGACCGCCAGGAAAAGGGCGGTGGGTAGAGGCTTGTCGAGACGGGTATGCTCGTCCGGGTCGTCCACCAACAAGCCGGCGTCTCGATATCCAACGACGAACGAGTGAGCCTCTCGGGTCACGGTTTCCAGCAATTCGAGGAACAGCGGCCAGATGGCTTCCACGAAGGCCTGGGGTGCCGCCTCGGCGATGGCCGGCAGGTCATGAAGCTCCCGACTTTCCAGCAAAGTGGACGCGGACGTTCTCGGAAAGTGGCAACAGGCGCAACGGCCTCGATTTCATCACCATTTTTCACAGATTCAGGGACGGCTTCGCAGGCCTTGTGCCACTGTTGGTTCAACCATGCTACGACGAGGCGCGGCGCCAAGTTGGGCAGTAGCGCGCTGATCTGGCTGGCGGTATGGCTGATGGTCCAGGCGGCCAAGTCGGTGCGGGAAGCGATACGTTCCAGACGATCCACACAGGCCGCGTCCAGCGGTGCGGTATTGCCCATGGCCAACAGTCGCCATGTCAGCGTGTCCTTGTCCGGATGCGGTAGCCAGTACTGGTCCACCATGGCCAAGACTTCCCCGCCGGCAAAAGCCATGGCCTGTTCCAGGATGGGCAGGGCCAGTGCCGCCGTTTCCGCCGGTTGGGCCATCAGCAGTGGCAGACGGTCAGGGGCCAGATTTTCGAACCACCCCGGGCTACCCACCACGGCATTGAGAAAGCGGCGTTGGAACCAGGGATCATCGTAATTCAGCCAAGCCAGACGCGTTTCGCCCGCGAGAGGGATACGCTGCGTGCCCAGAAACTCGATGAGCAGCATGCGCAGATGAGGGCGTAAGTCCGGGGACCAGAGCCGGGCCAGTTCTTGTTGGTACAACTCCGGCGAGACTTGGCGCGTGTGTTGGAGGGCATACCAGAGCTGGGGACGGATGCGGATGCTGTTTTGTCCCGCCAGGATGGCTTGGGTCAGGCTGCCTAGGCGGTCCAGGAATCCCCGGGCGCGCACGAATTCGTACAGGGTCTGATGCCGGAACTGGAGGCGACCGGAACCTTCGTCCAGGCGCAACATGCCCTCGGCCACCAATTCCCGCACGGTGGCATAGCGGTCCTCGAACCAGGCCAGGGGCAACCAGAGCATTTCCTCTTCCGCCATGCGCCGGGCCATGCCCAGCAACAGGGTCTTGCGTTCGCCGGGAATGGCCAAGACCTTTTCTCCCATTGCATCTGCAACATCCCTTGGAAGCTCGTCAGCAGGCCGGCTTCATCGGTGTCCTTCAGCAGGGTGAGGAAGGTATCCAGGGCATGAGGCGATCGGAGGGTGTCACGCAGTTCGGCATTCCAGCCGTTGGCCTGAATGCCGCGTGCAGTTAAGACCTCGCTGACGTCTTCCCAACTTGGCAGTTCCAGCGTCAGGGGCAACGCCTCGATCAGGCGCAGGTTGGGGTCGTGGCGTTGCTCGAAGGCGCGGCAGGAGGCAATGACATGCACATTGGGCAGGTTCGCCAAGTCGTGGATCAGTTCCAGCAAGGGCCGCAATCGTGCAGAGCGCTGGACCACCAAGTCCGCCAAGGCATCCAGTTGGTCCAGCAGAACCAGGACCGGACCGGCCTCGGCAATGGTCCGGAGGGTGGTGAGCGGTGACGTGGGGAAGCCGAGGTATACGCCAAGGGCTGGTTGGGTAAGGATGTCCTCGGGCAGAAAATCCGCCTTGATGGCCAGTACCGGCATACCAACCGCTTCGGTTTCCCGCCCGAGGCGGGCAAGCAGGGCGGATTTGCCACAGCCGGGCTCTCCCAGCAGCAAGGTCACGGATTGGCTGTCGTCGCGGATACGCTGTTGCAAGGTGGCAAGTTCCGGGCGGGGTAGCCATTCGCCGCCGGGCAGGGTGCTCGGCCAGGACAATAGCGCGCGTGAAGCCAGCCGCACGGCATCCAATACGGCGACAATGCCTGGGGCGAGGCCGAGACGTTTCAACTCCTTGTCCACGCCTTCCCGCAAGGCGGCGATCAAGCTGTCTTCATCGTTGAAGGGGGCGGGCCGGACGCCGTTTGTCCCCGCCACTTCATCCCGAAAGGCTTTCACTTTCGCCATTTCATCGGGTTTGTAGATGTCGGACAGGGATTCGTGGGGGATGCCGGTGCGCTGCAATACGATGCGCGGGATGTTTCGGCTGCCTGCGTGGCGGTATTCCAGGCAGGTGATGCTCAGGTCTTCAGGGTTGTTTTCCGTCGGGCGGTGGCCGTAACGGTGGCCTTGAAGAAGTACATACAGTTGGCAGGTGTCGATATCCACCAGGCAACTTTCGAGAACAGGCCGGCTGTCCGGGCCCGTGCTTCCCACTGGTTCATGGCCGTTCTTACGCAACCATTGATCGACCAATAGCCGTTCAGTACCCAGATCCAGGAAAGTGCAGGAGATATAGATACGGGCCATCGGTTCGGCTTGTGGTACGGCGTAGCGCGGTGCAGTTCAGTTTTGTGTGCCGGTTTATTGATGTTGTTACGCGTTTATCAAGCTGCAAGCAAATCCGGTGCCCGTTCCACCTTGGGGATGGGGCGCTGTTCCGCCAGCCAGAGGTCATAGTCCAACTGCATGCCCAACCAGAGTTCGGCGCGGCCACCGCGCTCCGGGCCCAGCCAGACTTCGATACGCCTGGCCATGTCCGGCGAGATGCCGGCATGGCCATTGAGTATCCGGGACAGCGCGGTACGGGTGATGCCCAGTTGCCTGGCAGCCTCGGTCACCGTCAGGCCCAAGGCAGGCAGGATATCCTCGCGCAGGGTCTCGCCAGGGTGGGGGGGGTTGAACATGCGTGCCATGCTGCGCTCCTAGTGGTAATCCTGATAATCGACCAGGATGACGTTCTCGCCTTCGAAGGTGAAGGTAGGGTCGCCAGTTGCCATTCACCCAGACCGACCAGTGGCCGTTCATGTCCCCGGACAGGGCATGCAGCCGCCATCCGGGAATGTTCATGTCGTCCGGGCGCTTCGCCCGATCAAGATGCTTGAGTTGCCGGCTGAGTCGCGAGGCGTGATGGGGCTGAATCCCAGCCTTGGAGCCGGTGCTGAAAAACGCTTCAATCCCACGGTGTCGGAAGCCCTTGATCATGTGTGTAGTGTAGCTTAACGCTGCGTAAGTGGCCTATCCCACATGGCAATGAAAAAGGGCCGCTTGATCGGCCCTGTATGAAGAACCCGAAAAGGTCAGTGCTTCTTTTTCGGCGGCAGCAAGTCGGTGATGGTGCCTTCCGCCATCTCGGCGGCGAAGCAGATCGTCTCGGAAAGGGTGGGGTGGGCGTGGATGGTGAGGCCGATGTCCTCGGCCGTGGCGCCCATCTCGATGGCCAGCACCGCTTCCGCCAGCAGTTCGCCGGCGTTGATGCCCACCAGGCCGGCGCCGATGACCCGGCCGGATTCCTTGTCCAGGATCAGCTTGGTCATGCCCTCGGCGCGGGCGATGGACAGGGCGCGGCCGCTGGCGGCCCAGGGGAAGGCGCCTTTCTCGATCTCGATCCCTTTCGCCTTGGCTTCCGTCTCGGTGACGCCCACCCAGGCCACTTCCGGGTCGGTGTAGGCCACGGCGGGGATGACCAGGGCCTGGAATTCGACTTTATGGCCGGCGATGACTTCCGCCGCCACCTTGCCTTCATGCACCGCCTTGTGGGCCAGCATGGGCTGGCCGACGATGTCGCCGATGGCGAAGATGTGGGGCAGGTTGGTGCGCATCTGCTTGTCCACGGGGATGAAGCCGCGCTCGTCCACGGCCACGCCGGCGGCTTCGAGGCCGAGTGCCTTGCCGTTGGGGCGGCGGCCGATGGCCACCAGCACCCGGTCGAAGGTCTGGGTCTCTTCCCGGGTTTCCGTACCCTCGCCGGCCTTCAGGGTGACGTGGATGCCGTCCTTCTTCGCCTCCATGCCGGTGACGCCGGTGTTGAGCTTGATCGCCTCGAAGCGCTTTTCCATGCGTTTGTGCAAGGGCCTGACCAGATCGGCGTCGCAGCCGGGAATGAGCTGGCCGCCCAGTTCCACCACGGTGACCTTGCTGCCCAGGGCGTCGTACACCGTGCCCATCTCCAGACCGATGATGCCGCCGCCGATGACCAGCAGGCGCTTGGGCACATCGGCCAGGGCCAGGGCGCCGGTGGAGCTCATGACGCGGGGGTCGTCCGGCTGGAACGGGAGTTTGATGGCTTCGGAACCGGCGGCGATGATGGCGTGATCGAAGCTGATGGTTTGGGTGCCTTCATCGCCGGCGACTTCCAGGCTGTTGGGGCCGGTGAACCTGGCCACGCCGTGGACCACGGTCACCTTGCGCTGCTTCGCGAGCTGACTCAAACCGCCGGTGAGTTTGCCCACCACGTCCTTGGCCTTCCATTCCCGCAACTTGGCCAGATCGATCTTGGGTTTCGCGAAGCCGACGCCGTGCTCGGCCATTTCCTCCGCCTCGGTGATGAGGCGGGCGGTATGCAGCAGGGCCTTGGAGGGAATGCAGCCGACGTTGAGACAGACGCCGCCCAGGCTGGGGAAGCGTTCCACCAGCACCACGTTCAGGCCCAGGTCGGCGGCGCGGAAGGCGGCGGTGTAGCCGCCGGGGCCGGCGCCGAGGACCAGGACCTGGGCATGGAGGTCTGATTGGGAAGTGGGAAGTGGGAAGTGGGGGGTGGGTGCTTCGGTGGGCGTAGCCGGGGTTTTCCCCACTTCCGACTCCCCACTTCCTACTTTCAGAACCAGGATGGACGAGCCCTCGGAAACCTTGTCGCCCACCTTCACCAGCAGCTTGCCCACCACCCCGGCCTGGGGACAGGGAATGTCCATGGCGGCCTTGTCGGACTCCACGGTGAAGAGGGAGGCGTCCTTGGCGACACTGTCCCCGGGCTGGACCAGGATGTCGATGACGGCGACGTCCTTGAAGCCGCCGATGTCGGGGACGCGGATTTCGATGGATTGGGTCATCTCGTTCAAATGGGTGAAGGGTGAAGGGTGAAGGGTGAAGGGTGAAGGGTGAAGGGTGAAGGGTGAAGGGTGAAGGGTGAAGGGTGAAGGGTGAAGGGTGAAGGGGCGGGCTTTTACCCTTCCCCCTTGAGCGCCAAAGGCGCGGACCCTTCCCCCTTCGCTGAATTTACAACAGCAACCGGCGCACGTCCGAAAGCATCTGGCGCAGGTGGCTGGTGAATCTGGCCCCGTCGGCGCCGTCGATGACCCGGTGGTCGTAGGACAGGGACAGGGGCAGCACCAGGCGCGGCTCGAAGTTCTTGGCGGCCTTGTTCCACACCGGCTTCCAGTCGGCCCGGGACAGGCCCAGGATGGCCACTTCCGGGCAGTTGATGATGGGCGTGAAGGCGGTGCCGCCGATGCCGCCCAGGCTGGAGATGGTGAAGCAGCCGCCCTGCATGGCATCCACCTTCAATTTGCGCTCCCGCGCCAGTTCGGACAGTTCCGCCAGTTCCCGGGCGATGTCCATGACGTCCTTCTTGTTGACGTCGCGGATGACCGGCACCACCAGTCCGTCCGGGGTGTCGCAGGCGAAGCCCACGTGGAAGTACTTCTTGAGCACCAGGTTCTCGCCGTCCGGGGCGAGGGAGGCGTTGAACTGGGGATAGGCGCGCAGGGCGTTGACCACCGCCTTCATCAGAAAGGCCAGCAGGGTGAGCTTGACGCCCCGTTTCGCCGCTTCCTCCAGCATGGACTTGCGGAAGTCCTCCAGGTCGGTGATGTCGGCCTCGTCGAACTGGGTGACGTGGGGGGCGCTGACCCAGTTGCGGTGGAGGTTGGCGCCGGACAGCTTGCGGATGCGGGACAGGGGCTGGCTCTCGACCTCGCCGAACTGGGTGAAATCGATCACCGGGGCGGGCGGGAAGCCCAGGCCGATGGCTTCGCCGGTGGGCTTGGCCAGTTCCGCCTTGACCCATTCCTGGACATCTTCCTTGAGGATGCGGCCGCGCGGGCCGGAACCCTTGATGCGGGCCAGGTCGGCGCCCAGTTCCCGGGCGAAGCGGCGCACCGAGGGGCTGGCGTGGGCGGGCTTGCCGGTTTCGAATTCGACATGGGCGCCAACCGGGTCGGGCCGGTGCCTGGGTGGGATGTGGGTCGGCGCGTCGGGGGCGGGATGGGAGGGTGGCGGGACGTTCACTCCCTCACCCCCGGCCTCACCCCTGGCCTCACCCCCGGGGGGGGAGGGGGGTGGGACGAAGGACTTCACCACCGGCGCGGCGGTCCTGGCCGCGGTGTCGCTGGACGTATCCAGCATCAGCACCAGGGAGCCGGCGGAGACCTTGTCGCCCACCTTGATCTTCATTTCCTTGACGGTGCCGCCGAAGGGGGCGGGGATATCCATGGCGGCCTTGTCGGATTCCACGGTCATGATGGAATCGTCGGCGGCCAGGCTGTCGCCCGGCTTGACCATGATCTCGATGACTTCGACGTCCTTGAAGCTGCCGATATCGGGGACGAGGACTTCCTTGATGCTCATTTTCTCGCCCCCTTACACGTTGACCGGATTGGGCCGGTCGGCGTCGATGCCGTATTTCCTGATCGCTTCCGCCGCCTTGCTGGCGGGGATCACGCCATCGTCGGCCAGGGCCTTGAGGGCGGCCAGGGTCACGTAATGGCGATCCACCTCGAAGAAGCGGCGCAGGGCCTCGCGGGAATCCGAGCGGCCGAAGCCGTCGGTGCCCAGGGTGACAAAGCGGCGGCGCACGTAGGGCCGGATCTGGTCCGGGAAGGCGCGCATGTAGTCGGTGGCGGCGACGATGGGGCCTTCGCTGGCGTCCAGGCATTGCTCCACGTAGGAAAGCTTCTGCTTCTTGTCCGGATGCAGCAGGTTCCAGCGGTGGGTTTCCTGGGCTTCCCGGCGCAGTTCGTTGAAGCTGGTGGCGCTCCACACGTCGGCGGCCACGCCCCAATCCGCTTCCAGCAACTCGGCGGCGGCCATGACCTCCCGCAGGATGGTGCCGGAGCCCAGCAACTGTACACGCGGCATGGTCTTCTTCCTGGCCCCTTGCCCCTTGCCCCTTGCCCCTTCACTCAGCCTGTAAAGCCCCTTCAGGATGCCCACCTCGGCGCCCTTGGGCAGGGCCGGATGGCTGTAGTTCTCGTTCATCACCGTCAGGTAATAGAACACGTCCTCCTGCTCCTGGAACATGCGGCGCATGCCGTCCTGGACGATGACCGCCAACTCGTAGTGGAAGGTGGGGTCGTAGGTGACGCAGTTGGGGATCATGCCCGCCTGCAGGTGGCTGTGGCCGTCCTCGTGCTGCAGGCCCTCGCCGTTCAGGGTGGTGCGGCCGGCGGTGCCGCCCAGCAGGAAGCCCCGGGCGCGGGAATCGCCGGCGGCCCAGGCCAGGTCGCCGATGCGCTGGAAGCCGAACATGGAGTAGTAGATGTAGAAGGGCATCATCTGCACGCCGTTGACGCTGTAGGACGTGGCGGCGGCGAGCCAGGAGCTGAAGGCGCCGGCCTCGTTGATGCCCTCTTCCAGGATCTGCCCGCCCTTGTCCTCCCGGTAGTACATGACCTGGTCGGAATCCACCGGCTCGTAGAGCTGGCCCACGGAGGAGTAGATGCCCACCTGGCGAAACAGACCTTCCATGCCGAAGGTGCGCGCCTCGTCCGGGATGATAGGGACGATGTGGCGGCCGATGGCCTTGTCCCGGAGCAGGCTGGTGAGGATGCGGACGAAGGCCATGGTGGTGGAGATCTCCCGCTCGCCGGTGGCTTCCAGCATGGCCTGGAACGCGGACAGGGGTGGCGCGGACAAGGGCTCGGCCTTGATGCGACGGGTGGGCACGTGGCCGCCCAGGGCGGCGCGCCGGGCCTGCAGGTATTTCATCTCGGGGCTGTCGTCGGCCGGGCGGTAGAACGGCAGATGTTCCAGCTGGTCGTCGGCGACGGGAATCTGGAAGCGGTCGCGGAAGGCCTTGAGGTCGGCCAGGGCCATCTTCTTGGCCTGGTGGGTCGGGTTCTGGGCTTCGCCGGAAGCGCCCATGCCGTAGCCCTTGATGGTCTTGGCCAGGATCACCGTGGGCTGGCCGGTGTGCTTCACCGCCGCCGCATAGGCCGCGTAGACCTTGTGGGGATCATGGCCGCCCCGGTTCAGGCGCCAGATGTCCTCGTCGGACATGGCGGCCACCATTTCCTTCAACTCTGGATATTTTCCGAAGAAGGCCTCGCGGGTATAGGCGCCACCCTTGGCCTTGAAGTTCTGGTACTCGCCGTCCACGCACTCCTCCATGCGCTGGCGCAGGACGCCCTTGGAGTCCATGGCCAGCAGTGGATCCCAGTAGGAACCCCAGAGCACCTTGAGCACGTTCCAGCCGGCGCCGCGGAAGGCCGCCTCCAGTTCCTGGATGATCTTGCCGTTGCCGCGCACCGGGCCGTCCAGGCGCTGCAGGTTGCAGTTGATGACGAAGATCAGGTTGTCCAGCTTTTCCCGGGAGGCCAGGGTGATGGCGCCCAGGGACTCCGGCTCGTCGGTCTCGCCGTCGCCCAGGAAGGCCCAGACCTTGCGCCCGGAGGTGTCGGCGATACCCCGGTCGTGCAGGTACTTGAGGAAGCGGGCCTGGTAGATGGCCTGGAGCGGGCCCAGGCCCATGGATACGGTGGGGAACTGCCAGAACTCCGGCATCAGCCAGGGGTGGGGGTAGGAGGGAATGCCGTGGCCATCGGCCTCCTGCCGGAAGTTGGCGAACTGGTCCTCGCTGATGCGGCCTTCCAGGAAGGCGCGGGCATAGATGCCGGGGGCGGAGTGGCCCTGGAAGAACACCAGGTCGCCGCCCCGGGAGGCGTCGATGCCATGGAAGAAGTGGTTGAAGCCCACCTCGTAGAGGGTGGCGGCGGACTGGAAGCTGGCGATGTGGCCGCCCACGCCGGGGGCCTTCTCGTTGGCGCGCATGACGCAGGCCACCGCGTTCCACCGGATCAGGGCCTTGATGCGGGATTCCATGGCCACGTCCCCGGGATGCTTGTCCTGGAGATGCACCGGGATGGTGTTCACGTAGGCCGTGGTGGCGTTGTAGGGCAGGTAGGCGCCGGAGCGGCGGGCCTTGTCCACCAGACGCTCCAGCAGGTAGTGGGCGCGCTCGGCGCCTTCCTCCTCGATGACGGCGGCCAGGGCGTCCAGCCACTCGCGTGTTTCCTGGGGGTCGATGTCGGGCTTGGAATTCGGCATGAAAAAAGGTCTCCGAATACGGATCGGGATGAGGGGCCAGGTCGTTTGCGCGCGGCTCATGCCCCTGTGCGCGATCCGGGAATGTTCTAGGGTTTTCGTGGAACAATCGGGGTGAATGAAAGCGGGCGGATTATCCCGGCTGAGGTATTACCCGTCAATTCTTCAATACTTAGTATTTACATTTTTAATATTAAAGGTGGCTAATGGATAACGCCTCGAAGAAACCCGGCATGCTCACCGCGCCCCTGGCGCGCCTGCGGCAGAAGGAGACTGTCCTGACATGCCGCGACGGCAAGGCTCGACACCTGCTTCATGTGCTGCCGGCCGGGTCGGAATGGCATGATGCCCCGGATCACGAGGCGGCGCTCGCCGCCCTCGAACGTCGCGGCAAGGAAGCGGGAGACCTGGGCAAGCAGCCCCTGGTCCTGGAGTTGCCGGGCGGCTGTCTTTCCTCCTGGGTGCGGCTGGATGAGAAGAAATCGGCTTTTGCCTGGCATGGCGCCTTGCGTCTCGCCCTCAAGCCCCTGCTGGACGAGCATCCCGGAGAAGTCCGGATCGCCCTCCACGGCGCGGACACTTTCCGCGCCCGGGCTGGCAAGGCCGCGGCCTATGTGGCCTGGCTGAATGGCGCGATCCTGCCGAACTGGAAAAGTGGCAAGGCGCCGGTTGCCCTGGAGCGCATCGTGCTGCACGGCATCGCCGGGCTGGACCTGAAGCGGGAGCAGGCTCTGGCGGAAGGCAACACCCTGTGCCGGGCGCTTACCCTGCTGCCGCCCAATGTGCTGACGCCCGCGACCTACCGCGAACGCATCCGCGCCCTGGCCAGGGATGCGGGCTGGGGCATCGAGGAATACGACCTCAAGCGCCTGAGGAAGCTGAAGGCGGGCGCTTTCCTGGCGGTGGCCCGGGGCAGTGGGCACGAGGACGCGGCCATCGTTCGGCTGACCCACAGGGGACAAGGGGCGAGAGGCAAGGGAAGGTCGCATCTCGCCCTGGTGGGCAAGGGCATCTGCTTCGATACCGGTGGCCACAACCTGAAGCCGGCGCGCTACATGAACAACATGCACGACGACATGAACGGTTCGGCGGTGGCCCTGGGCATCCTGCTGGCGGCGACGCGAATGAATCTGCCGGTGAACCTGGAAGTGTGGCTGGCCATCGCCCAGAACCACCTGTCGCCCGAGGCCTACACCCAGAACGAGGTGGTGGCGGCCCTGAACGGCACCACCATCGAGATCGTCCACACCGACGCGGAAGGCCGCATGGTGCTGGCTGATACCCTGGCCCTGGCGGCGAAGGAGAAACCGGAGGCCATCATCGATTTCGCCACCCTCACCGGCAGCATGGCGGTGGCCCTGGGCGAGCGCATGAGCGGCGTCATCAGCAACCGGGATGGATTGGCGGCCAGCGCCGTGGCGGCGGGCCAGGCCAGCGGCGAGCGGGTGGTGGCCTTCCCCATGCCCGAGGACTACGACGAGGCCCTGGATTCCACCGTGGCGGACGTGAAGCAATGCACCCTGGACGGCGAGGCGGACCACATCCTGGCGGCCCGCTTCCTCAACCGCTTCGTGGACGACACGCCCTGGCTGCACGTGGACTTGTCCGCCAGCCGCTGCAAGGGCGGGCTGGGCGGGGCGGGGTCGGACATCACCGGGTTCGGGGTGGGGCTGGGGTTGGAACTGTTGTCGGCCCTGGTCTCGAACCCCGGCAATGCCGGCGCTCCGACTCCGCCGAGCGACGGGGACTGAGGCACCCATGGCCGCCCCCCTCGGCAAGAAAGAGATCAAGCGGATGCCGGTCCGCTCCTATGAAACGGTCCGCGACGACCTGCGTTCCGGCGATCTTCTGTTCTGTTCGGGGTCCTACCTGTTCTCCGGCCTGATCCAGCGCTTCACCGGCTCGGTCTGGAGCCATGTGGGGGTGGTCTATCGGGACGAGGCCCTGCAACGCGTGTTCGTGCTGGAGAGCGAGACCGGCATCGGCGTGCGCCTGGCGCCCCTGTCCAAATATCTGCGCGACTATCACGGTCGCAACCGTCCTTACCGTGGCCAGATCCTGGTCGGGCGAGTCACGCCGGGCCTGGAAGCGGAACAGGTGCGCAAGGCCGTCAGCCATGGCATGGATTTGCTGACGCGGCCTTATGACAACGGCGAGATCGTGCGCATCGCGGCGCGCATCCTGTTCCGCATCGGCCGCCGCAGCCGGGACCGGAAATTCATCTGCTCGGAACTGGTCGACGAATGCTTCCGTTCCGCCGGAGTGCGTTTTACCTGTCCCGACAACTACATAAGTCCCGACGACATCTGGCGCAACCCGTGTGTGGAGGTCGGTGGGCGGATACTGTAGCGTCGGCCATCCGGCCGGATCGGGAATTCCGGAACCGGCCACGCAGCGGAAAGGAGCGGCGGCCCTAGAAATGGAACATCGGGCCTATCAGGAAAGTTCCCGGATGGAACGGAGAGATCGTCGCATCCGTCGAGCATTTTTCGCTTGCCATTTCTCGAGTTGTCTCATCCTCCACCCAGAAGGTCATCAGCATCTCGTCGATCTCGAAACGGACAAGGTAGGACTGCCCGGCCATCAGGGTGGCCTTCAGTTCCACCGTTCCCTCCAGGTAATCGTCAGGATCCAGAAAACCTGGCTTGTGCCCGGTCACAGTCAGGGTTCTTGCTCCCGGATCGACCAGAATCGGGCCTGTTGCCGTGTCCCAGCGCGATCTGGGCAGGCCCTCTATCTTGTCGATCGTGATAAAGGGGCGCCATGTTGCCCACGACCAGTGACCACGAACCACGGCCCCCTGCCGCTGCGAAGGGGCAGCGGCGTGGTATTCAGGAATGCTGGCGCAACCTGCAAGCGTCACAAGCAGCAACAGTAGTTGGCGAACCATGAGCAATAATCCTTCTGCCGCTTCCCGGGCATGCAACATCCTAAACATATCGCCTGGCGGGCTGGGAAAGCCTCGACCATGCCATAATTTCGATATTAATTAATCCGCTCAAGCCATGTCCGGCAACACCCTCGGTCTCATTTTCAGCGTCACCTCCTTCGGCGAATCCCACGGGCCGGCCATCGGCTGTGTGGTGGACGGCTGCCCCCCGGGCCTGGCGCTGACCGAGGCGGATATCCAGATCGACCTGGACCGGCGCAAGCCGGGCACCTCGCGCCACGTCACCCAGCGGCGCGAGTCGGACACCGTGGAAATCCTCTCCGGCGTGTTCGAGGGCAGGACCACCGGCACGCCCATCGCCCTGCTGATCCGCAACGAGGACCAGCGCAGCAAGGACTACGGCAACATCGCCGTGACCTTCCGGCCCGGCCATGCCGACTACACCTACGACCAGAAATACGGCTTCCGCGACTACCGCGGCGGCGGCCGCTCCTCGGCGCGGGAAACGGCGGTGCGCGTGGCGGCGGGGGCCATCGCCAGGAAATGGCTGAACGAGAAATTCGGCACGGTAATCCGGGGCTATCTGGCCCAGCTCGGCCCCATCGCCGTGGCCTTCAAGACCTGGGACAGCGTGGGCGGGAACCCGTTCTTCTCACCCGACCCGGACGCCGTGCCGGCCCTGGAGCAATACATGGACGACCTGCGCAAATCCGGCGATTCCGTCGGCGCGCGCATCAACGTGGTGGCGGAGAACGTCCCCGTCGGCCTGGGTGAGCCGGTGTACGACCGTCTGGACGCGGACTTGGCCCACGCCCTGATGAGCATCAACGCGGTGAAGGGCGTGGAGATCGGCGACGGCTTCGCCGTGGTGGCCCAGAAGGGTAGCGAGCACCGGGACGAGATGACGCCGCAAGGCTTCCTGTCCAACCACGCCGGCGGCATCCTGGGCGGCATTTCCAGCGGCCAGGACATCACGGCGTCCATCGCCATCAAGCCCACCTCCAGCATTCGCATTCCCGGACGCACCATCGACAGCGCCGGCGCCCCCACCGAGGTGGTGACCCACGGCCGCCACGACCCCTGCGTCGGCATCCGCGCCACCCCCATCGCCGAGGCCATGCTGGCCATCGTCCTCATGGACCATGCCCTGCGCCAGCGCGGACAGAACGCCGACGTGGTCTGCCCGACCCCGAGGATTCCAGGAAAAGCCGTTTAATCAGCCCGTTTAAGGAGAGACCCATGATCGAAAGCCACGATCTGTTCCATGAATTTCCCGAGCATCAGGACACCATCCGCAAGCTGATGCTCAGCAACGACGGCTTCGTCAACCTGATGAAGGACTACGACGAGGTCGATCGCAAGGTCGCCCGCATCGAGCAGCGCGTGGACCCCGCCTCCGACCTGTATGCCGAGGAACTGAAATACCTGCGCGTCCGCCTCAAGGACCAGCTCTACAAGATGCTCGTGCAAGTGAAGGCCTGAGGTTCCGGACCCAGGATCGGCCCGGAGTCCCGGCTCCGGGCCGATTTCTTTTCCACGGCCGTAAGCCGATCCCATGCCTTCCCATGCTGGAACCCCAGGAATGCTGCCTTACTGGCGCCTGTCGGGCTTCTATTTCTTCTATTTCGCCTTCGTCGGCGCCATGGCGCCGTTCTGGGGCCTGTACCTGCGTTCCCTGGAATTCAACGCTTTCCAGATTGGCGTGCTCATGTCCCTGCTCCAGGTCATGCGCATCTTCGCGCCCAACATCTGGGGCCATATCGCCGACCACACCGGCAGGCGGGTGGCCATCGTCCAGCTGGCGGCCCTGGTCTGCCTGGTGGCCTTCATCGGCGTGTTCTGGGCCACCTCGTTCTGGACGCTGTTCGCGGTGATGAGCCTGATCAGCTTCTTCTGGAGCGCCTCCCTGCCGCTGGTGGAAGCCACCACCCTGTCCCATCTGGGCGACCGCGCCGACCGCTACGGCCGCATCCGCTTGTGGGGCTCGGTGGGCTTCATTTTGGTGGTGGTGGGCCTGGGCGCGGCCCTGGATCATGTCTCCATCAGACTCGTGCCCTGGGTGGTGCTGGGTCTGCTGGTGGGCATCGTGCTTACCGCCCGCTTCATCCCGGAGGCGGAGATTGCCACCCGGGACCATGCCCACATCCCGCTGCGCGACGTGTTGCGCCGGCCCCAGGTGCTGGCCCTGTTCATCGCCGCGTTGCTGATGGCGGCGGCCCATGGACCCTATTACACCTTCTTCACCATCCACCTGGTGGAAACCGGCTACAGCAAGTCGGTGGCCGGCTGGCTGTGGGCCTTGGGCGTGGTGTGCGAGATCGGCATCTTCCTGGTCATGCCCCGGGTGTTCGCCCGCGTCAGTCCGGAAGCCGTGCTGCTGGCTACTTTGGTCGTCGCCGCCGTCCGCTTCCTGCTCATCGGCTGGCAGGCCGACAATCTGCCGGTACTGCTGCTGGCGCAGTTGCTGCATGCCTTCACCTTCGGCGCCTACCACGCCTCCGCCCTGGCCCTGGTGCACCGGCACTTCACCGGCAGGAACCAGGCCCGGGGCCAGGCCCTCTACAACAGCCTGGCCTTCGGCATCGGCGGGACGCTGGGCAGCCTCTATTCCGGCGCGGCCTGGGACGGTTTGGGCGCCGGCATGACCTTCAGCCTGGCGGCCGGATGCGCGTTGTTGGCCAGCCTCGTCTTCGCCTGGCGAGGCCGATCGGGCCGGCCATGAGCAACGGGGACGCCGGCCAATGGCGTTCCACCCGCTCGCTCGGCCTGCAACCGGGGGTGCTGTGTAATAATTCACAACTTTCCGATTGACTGTTGGACCCGCACTTATGCAGCCCCGCACGCTTTACGACAAACTCTGGGACGCCCACGTGGTCCATGTGGAGCCCGACGGCACCGCCCTCATCTACATCGACCGGCAACTGGTGCACGAAGTCACCAGCCCCCAGGCCTTCGAGGGCCTGAAAATCAACGGCCGCAAGCCCTGGCGCCTGGCCTCTCTGCTGGCCACGCCGGACCACAACATTCCCACCGCCGACCGGGACAAGGGCATCGCCGACCCGGTTTCCCGCACCCAGGTGGAGACCCTGGACGCCAATTGCGCGGAATTTGGCATCACCGAATTCGGCATGAACGACCCGCGCCAGGGCATCGTCCACGTCATCGGCCCGGAACAGGGTTTCACCCAGCCGGGCATGACCCTGGTATGCGGCGATTCCCATACCAGCACCCACGGTGCCTTCGGCGCCCTGGCCTTCGGCATCGGCACTTCCGAGGTGGAACACGTGCTGGCCACCCAGTGCCTGTGGCAGAAGAAGGCCCGCGCCATGCAGGTGCGGGTGGAGGGCGCGCTCAAGCTTGGCGTTACCGCCAAGGACATCGCCCTGGCGGTGATCGGCCAGATCGGCACCGCCGGTGGCACCGGCTATGCCGTGGAATTCACCGGCACCGCCATCCGCGGCCTGTCCATGGAGGGCCGCATGACCCTGTGCAACATGGCCATCGAGGCGGGGGCCCGGGCCGGCATGGTGGCGGTGGACGACAAGACCCTGGAATACATGCGCGGCCGCCCTTATTCACCGAGGGAAGGACAGTTCGAAATGGCGGCGGCTTACTGGCGCACCCTCGTTTCCGATCCGGGCGCGAAATTCGACGCCGTGGTGGAACTGGACGCGGCCAATATCAAACCCCAGGTGACATGGGGAACCTCGCCGGAAATGGTGGTGCCGGTGGACGGCCGGGTGCCCGATCCCGCCGATGCGCCCAACGCCGTGAAGAAATCCGACTGGGAACGCGCCCTGGCCTACATGGGCCTGCCCGCCAATACGCCCATCGACCAGATCAACGTGGACAAGGTGTTCATCGGCTCCTGCACCAATTCCCGCATCGAGGACCTGCGCGAGGCGGCCAGGGTGGCGAGCTGGGCGCTGGGGCAGAACCGGCGCGTCGCCGGCAACGTCAAACTGGCCATGGTGGTACCGGGTTCGGGGCTGGTGAAGGCCCAGGCCGAGGCCGAGGGGCTGGACAAGCTTTTTACCGCCGCCGGCTTCGAGTGGCGGGATCCGGGCTGTTCCATGTGCCTGGCCATGAACGCCGACCGGCTGGAGCCGGGCGAGCGCTGCGCTTCCACCTCCAACCGGAATTTCGAGGGCCGGCAGGGGCAAGGCGGGCGCACTCACCTGGTCAGTCCCGCCATGGCGGCGGCGGCGGCCGTCTTCGGTCATTTTGTGGATATTCGGAATTTGGATAATGAGGTGATGCAATGACAACTCCACAGAAATGGGTTCTGTTCGGCGTGGTGAAGGTGGCGCTGCTGGCGGTGGCCGTTGGCGTGGTATTCAGCATCTACGGCTGCAACACGGTGCAAGGCCTCGGCCAGGACATCGAGAAAGCCGGCGAGGCGATCCAGAGGTCGACGAAATGAAGCCGTTTACCCGCGTCGACGGCCTGGTGGCTCCCCTTGACCGGGCCAACGTGGATACTGACGCCATCATTCCCAAGCAATTCCTGAAATCCATCAAGCGCAGCGGCTTCGGCCCCCATGCCTTCGACGAATGGCGTTACCTGGACCACGGTGAACCGGGCATGGACTGCTCCACCCGCCCGCTGAACCCGGATTTCGTGCTGAACCGGGCCCGCTACCAGGGCGCCTCCGTGCTGCTGGCGCGGGAGAACTTCGGCTGCGGCTCGTCCCGGGAGCATGCCCCCTGGGCGCTGGAAGACTACGGCTTCCGCGCCATCATCGCGCCGTCCTACGCCGACATCTTCTTCAACAACTGCTTCAAGAACGGGGTGCTGCCCATCGTGCTGGCGGCCGACATCGTCGACAAGCTGTTCAAGGAGACGGTCGCCAGCGAGGGCTACAAGCTCACCGTGGACCTGGCCGCCCAGACCGTGACCACCCCGTCCGGCGAAGCCTTCGCCTTCGACGTGGACCCGGAGCGCAAGCACCGCCTTTTGAACGGCCTGGACGACATCAGCCTGACGCTGAAATTCACCGACAGGATCCAAGCCTATGAAGCCCGGCGCAAAGTCGAGGCGCCCTGGTTGTTCGCCTGAAAGGAAGCTACATGAAGATCGCGGTATTGCCGGGTGACGGCATCGGAACGGAAATCGTCGCCCAGGCCATGAAGGTGCTGGATGTCCTGAAAAAGGACGGCATGAAGATAGAGACCGAGGAGGCCGCCATCGGCGGCGCCGGTTACGATACGGCGGGCGATCCCCTGCCCGAGTCCACCCTGGCCTTGGCCAAGGCTTCGGACGCGGTGCTGCTGGGCGCCGTGGGCGGCCCCCGGTACGACAAGCTGGATCGGCCCCTGCGTCCGGAGCGGGGCCTGTTGCGCATCCGCAAGGAACTGAACCTGTTCGCCAACCTGCGTCCGGCCCTGCTGTATCCGGAACTGGCCAGTGCCTCCACCCTGAAGCCGGAAGTGGTGGCCGGCCTGGACATCATGATCGTGCGGGAACTCACCGGCGACGTGTACTTCGGCCAGCCGCGCGGCATCGAGGTGCGAGTTGACGAAAACGGCAAGGGCGAGCGGGTCGGTTTCAACACCATGGTTTATTCCGAGAGCGAAGTGCGCCGCGTGGCTCACGTGGGCTTCGGCATCGCCATGAAGCGCGGCAAAAAGCTCTGCTCGGTGGAAAAGGCCAATGTGCTGGAGTGTTCCGAACTGTGGCGCGACGTGGTGGCCGAGGTGGCGAAGGACTACCCCGAAGTGGAGCTGTCCACCATGTACGTGGACAACGCCGCCATGCAGCTGGTGCGCAATCCCAAGCAGTTCGACGTGATCGTCACCGGCAATATCTTCGGCGACATCCTGTCCGACGAGGCGTCCATGCTGTCCGGCTCCATCGGCATGCTGCCCTCCGCGTCCCTGGACGAGAATAACAAGGGCATGTACGAGCCCATCCACGGCTCCGCCCCGGATATCGCCGGCAAGAACCTGGCCAACCCCCTGGCCACCATCCTGTCCGTGTCCATGATGTTCAAGTACACCTTCGGCGACCAGGCCACGGCCGACCGCATCGACAACGCGGTGAAGAAGGTGATCGCCAAGGGCTACCGTACCGGCGACATCTGGACCGAGGGGTGCGAGAAGGTTTCCTGCGGCCAGATGGGCGATGCCGTCGTGGCGGCGATGTGATTGATTCTGGGAAAAGGGAAAAGGGAAAAGGGAAACGTAAAGTCAGAACCGCAGCCCGAGTGGCGGTTTTCGCGTTTCCCTTTTCCCGTTTCCCCTTTCCCGCCTTTCCAAGGAAATAAAAAATGAAACGCGTAGGTCTGATCGGTTGGCGCGGCATGGTGGGCTCGGTGCTCATGGGCCGCATGAAGGAAGAACGGGATTTCGATCTCATCGATCCGGTGTTCTTCACCACCTCCAACGTGGGGGGCAAGGGTCCCGATATCGGCAAGGACGTCCCGCCCCTCAAGGATGCCAACAGCATCGACGAGCTGAAGGCCATGGACGTGATCATCACCGCCCAGGGCGGCGATTACACCAAGGAGGTGTACCCCAGGCTGCGCGCCACCGGCTGGAACGGCTACTGGATCGACGCCGCCTCCGCCCTGCGCATGAAGGACGATGCCATCATCATCCTCGACCCGGTCAACAAGGACGTGATCAAGAACGGCCTGGCCGGCGGCGTGAAGACCTACGTGGGCGGCAACTGCACGGTTTCCCTCATGCTCATGGCCATCGGCGGCCTGTTCGACGCCGGCCTGATCGAGTGGATCTCCCCCATGACCTACCAGGCCGCTTCCGGCGCCGGTGCCCGCAACATGCGCGAGCTGATCAAGCAGATGGGCGCTGTCCACGGCGAGGTGGCCGATCTGGTGGCCGACCCGGCCTCCGCCATTCTGGAAATCGACAGGAAGGTGGCCGATTACATCCGCTCCGACCGTTATCCCCTGGATGCCTGGCCCGTGCCCCTGGCCGGCAACCTGATCCCCTGGATCGACGTGGCCCTGGAGTCCGGCCAGTCCAAGGAGGAATGGAAGGCCCAGGTGGAAGCCAACAAGATCCTCGGCCGTTCCGATAACCAGATTCCCATCGACGGCCTCTGCGTGCGGGTGGGCGCCATGCGCTGCCATTCCCAGGCCCTGACCATCAAGATGACCAGGGACGTGCCCCTGGACGAGATCCATGGACTCATCGCCGCCCATAACGAATGGGTCAAGGTGGTGCCCAACGACCGCCAGATCACCATGGAGCAGCTCACCCCCGCCGCCGTCACCGGCACCCTGACCGTACCGGTGGGGCGCATGCGCAAGCTCAACATGGGACCCCAGTACCTGACCGCCTTCACCGTGGGCGACCAGTTGCTGTGGGGCGCCGCCGAACCCCTGCGCCGCATGCTGCGCATCCTGCTGGAAGCCTGAGTTTGGCTTCCGGCAAGGCTCCCAACCTGAACTCTGGCGCCGCCTCCCGGTTCGATCTGGCCGTCCTGGGGGCGGACGATCCCCTCGGCGGGGCTGTCCTGCAACTTCTCGACGAACGCGAAATTCCCGTTGGACGTCTTTATCCCCTGACCCTGCGGGATCCCGACACAAATGTTGTTTTTCGCGGCCAGGACTGGCCTTGCGAGCAGGCCGTCGAGTTCGATTACAGCCGGGTTCAGGCCTTGTTGGTGGCGAGCCGTTCACCCGCCGCGTCGCGGCTGTCGCGGGAAATTCGCTCCCGACGCCCCACCATGCCGGTGATGACCCTGGACGAGATCGATCCCGCTCCCGCCGTGGCCGTGTCACGTGTGCTGAAAACCCTGGCCGCCCTGGGTGACGGGCTTGCCTCCGTCGACGCCTTCGTCGCCTTGCCCGCGGCGGTCGCCGGCCAGGATGGCGTGGAAGAATTGGCCAATCAGTCCCGGGGGTTGTTCAACATGGAAAGCGCGGAACCGGAAGTTTTTCCGCTCCAGATCGCTTTCAACCTGGTTCCCCATGGCGCCGTGGGCGATGCGCCGTCCCACGAGAGTCATTTGGCCGATGCGACCGCCAGGCTGACGGACGGCGCCGACGCCGCATTCAGCGTGGTCTGGGCGCCGATATTCTTCGGCGCGGCCATCGCCTTGCATGCGCGCGCGGAAAAACCCCTGGATATCCAATCCCTGCGCGGCGCCCTCGTCCATCGGGACGGCATCACCCTGATGGAAGCGGAATTGCCCGCCGCCACACCTACACCCGCCACCGATGCCCAGGGCAGTGAAGCGGTTTTCGTGAGCCGTATCCGGGTCGACGGCAAGCTTGCCCGACTCTGGCTGGTTTTCGATCCGATCCAGATGGAAGCCGCGCAAATGGTGGCCGCCGTGGAAAATTGGATTGATAAGCCCGCAAATTCAATGCTAACGTGAGACGACTTCAGGATATGCGCCTAACCTTATGACGTTTTTAAGGAAATGGGACATATTGCCGATAATGGGTGGTGACATTTAAGTGTTCCTCGGCGGATTTCAGTCAACAAGGGCGAAGAGATGAAAAAATCCATGAAAATCAGTGGGTTGGTGTGGGCAATGCTATTTGCATCGGGCGCCGCCAGCGCCGCGGGGCTCGGCAAGCTCACGGTTCAATCCGCCTTGGGACAGCCCCTCAGGGCGGAGATCGAACTGCTCTCCGTCAGCAAGGAGGAACTGGCGGACATCTCGGCCAGGATCGCCGGCCAAGACGCCTACAAACAGGCGCGCATCGATCGTGTCGAGGCCTTGAGCAACTTGCGCTTCGCCGTGGATCAGCGCGCCAACGGCCAGCCCGTCATCCGCATCACGTCCTCCACGGGCGTGGCCGATCCCTTTCTGGATCTGTTGATTGAACTCAACTGGAGTTCCGGTCGGGTCATCCGTGAATACACCATCCTGCTGGATCCGGTCGCCGACGCGAAGCCCGCGGAAGCCGTCAAACCCATAGCCATTCCCGAGGCTGGCCGCAATGGCGAACCGCGGCAGGCCGCCAGCGCCGAGGCGCAAAAGGCGAAGACGCCGGCCCCGGCCCCGGCCGCCGCCGGGCCGCGACGCTATGGTCCGGTCAGGTCGGGTGAAACCCTGCGCGCCATCGCCGGCAAGGTGAAGCCGGCGGAAGTGAGCCTGGAACAGATGATGGTGGGCCTCTATCAGGCCAACAAGGGCGCCTTCTCCAACGACAACATGAACTGGCTGAAACGCGGCCAGGTACTCAATGTGCCCGAATCCGGCAAGGTGATGGCCACCGCGCCCAGGGATGCCGCGCGCACCGTGCGTGGCCATACCGTCGAATGGCATGCCTATCGCAGGAAACTGGCCGAAATGGCGGGGACGGTGCCCCAGGCGGAAGAAAAACCCGCCGCCGGCAAGATCACGCCCCAGGCCGAGGAAAAGGCCGCGCCCGCGCCGGCCGCGCCCAAGGATGTGCTCAAGCTGTCCAAGGGGGAGCCGGGTACCGGCGCCGGCAAGGCGGACGCCAAGACCCAGGAACGACTGCAGACCCTGGAGGAGGAGGTGGCGGCCAAGAGCCGTGCCTTGCAGGAAGCCCAGGATCGCGTCGGCCAGCTCGAGCGCACCGTGCGGGACATGCAGAAACTGCTGGAACTCAAGGCCCAGGAGGCGGCCAAGATGCCGGCACCCGCGCCGGCGCCAGCCGTGGTTCCGCCGGAACCGCCCAAGGTCGAGACGCCCGCCCCGGTGCCGGTCCCGCCCGCACCCGCGCCCGTTGCCCAGCAACAGCCCGCGCCGGCTCCCGCGCCTTTGCCGGCCGCGGCCGAATCCGGCTCCAGCTGGATCTCCACGTTCATCAGCAATCCGCTGTATATCGGTGGCCTGGTGGCCGCCCTGCTGCTGTCGGCGCTGCTCTGGATGATGATGGTCGGAAGCCGTCGTCGTCAGGGGTTGACCAAGTTCGAAGACAGCATCATGACCGGCGGCGAGTTCAAGAACAACGTCGTCTTCAATCCCCCGGCGGGTGCCGCGCCGGTGGCCGGCGCGGCCACGGAAGGCAGCATGCTGCTGACCGATTTCAGCAAGCTGGGCATGGGGGCCATCGACAGCCACGAGGTGGATCCCATCGCCGAGGCCGAGGTGTACATGGCGTATGGCCGGGACTCCCAGGCCGAGGAAATCCTCAGGGAAGCCCTGGGCAAGGACCCCGGCCGCCACGAGATTGCCCTGAAGCTGCTGGAAATCTACGCCTCCCGCAAGGACACGACCGCCTACGAGACCACGGCCAGCGAGCTGTACGCGGGCCTGGGCGGCCAGAACACCCCGGTTTGGCAGCGCGCCGCCGAGATGGGCCGCTCCATCGATTCGGAAAATCCCCTTTACCGGGTGCCCTCCGGGGCCACGGCGGGATCCCACGTCCTCGCGGGCGCGGCCGCCGCCGCCACCGCCGGTCTGGCCGCGAGCGCTGCCCAGGCGGTGCCCCAGGCAGCCCCAACTTCCGTCCCGGAAAGCATCGAGGATTCGGTGATGGCCGGGGAGTGGCCTGAAAGCCTGGTTGTCGATACTGAACCCCAGGCCGTGATGTCCGCGCCGGATCTGGTCTGGGAAACCGAGACACTGGCTGCTCCCGAGGAAGTCCAGGCGGCCCCGGCGGAGGTCGAGCCCCGGGCCGACATTCCGGAACCCCTGGAGGAGATCGGCGCCCTGGCGGAGGACATCCTCGAACCGGAAGCGTCCGCCGAGGCGTTCGCGCCTGAAAGTGACATGTCCCGGTTCGAAGTTGGCTCCGAAGCCGGCCCCGAAGCCGGCCCCGAGCCGATGGAGGAACTCACCGCCGAGCTTCCCCGGGAAACTCCGATCGAGGAGGCGTTCCCGGAGATTTCCGCCCAGGATTTCGACCTGTCCGTGGCGGAGATGGAACCCGAGCCCGAATCCGTGCCGGAACTGGATCTGTCCGGCATCGACCTGGATCTGGAAACCCCGGAATTTCCTGCCATGGCGGAGGCGTCCGGCGAGATCGCCGAAGCCATCGAGACCTCCCTGGATTTCGAGCCGGCCAGCCTGACGGCCGCCGAAGCTGCCGCGCCGGAACCCGTCGCTCTCGCGCCCGAACCTGCCGCCGCGGTCGAGGCCGAACCCGCGGAAGCGGCCATGGACCCGGAATTGCGCGAGGAGGTGAACACCAAGCTGGATCTCGCCCGGGCCTACCTGGAGATGGGCGACCGGGAAGGCGCCCGGGAGATCCTCCAGGAAGTGCTCAACGAGGGGGATGCCGGCCAGAAGGCCGAGGCCGGCAAGCTGATGGCGGAGGCGGGCTGATTGCATCCGGCAAGCCGGATACTGACCTACCTCCTGGCAGCCCTGGTGATCCCGGGGCTGCCTTTTTTCATGCTGGCGATCCCGCTGCTCGGCGCGCTTCCCATCCTCGTCGCCCAGCGACGCGCACCCACTTCCCTGCTGTGGCGAACACGCTGGTTGCTCCTGGTGCTCACCCTGGGCTATGCCTACGGCCTGCCGGGCCAGGCGCTCGCCCCAGGATTGGGGGATTTTTCGCCCACTCAGGAAGGATTGTTGTACGGCGGCGAACAGGCCCTGCGTCTTGTAGCCCTTTTGCTGTGGCTGGATATCCTGGTGCTGGCCCAGCCCGCCGACAGGCTGTTGGAGGGGCTTTACCGCCTCCTTCTGCCCTTCGCCAGGCTCGGCCTGGATAGCCGTCGCGCCGCCCTGAGACTGGGTTTGACGCTCAAGGCGATCGAGAGCATGGAGCGGGGGCGAGGCAACCTGTCCCGCATGCTGGATCCGGACGGCGGTCCGGCATTGCCGACCAGCTTCCGAATCCGGAGCCGCCCCATGGCGCCCGTGGATTTGCTTCCCCCCCTGGCCATGCTGGCCGCCATGGTGAGCCTGTGGCTGAGCGCATAGCGCTGGGGATCGAGTATGACGGGCGGGGGTTTTGTGGCTGGCAGACCCAGCCCGGCGGTTGCGCCATCCAGGATCATGTGGAGCGAGCCCTGGCGGAAATTCATGGCGTGCCCGTCCACACCGTCACGGCGGGACGCACGGATGCCGGCGTGCACGCCCTGGGCCAGGTTGCCCATTTCGATGCCCTGAATGCGAGGCCGGAGTCGGCCTGGGTGAAAGGCGTGAACGCGCACCTGCCGACTGGCATATCGGTATTGTGGGCGAAACCCGTGCCTTCGAACTTCGATGCCCGTCACCGCGCGCTGGAACGCGCCTATCGCTATGTCCTGCTCAATCGCCCCGCCCGCCCGGCCATGCTCGCGGGGCGGGTGGGCTGGGTGCATGGGGCGCTGGACGACCAGGCCATGGCCGAGGCGGCTTCACGCCTGCTGGGCGTGCACGACTTTTCCGCCTTCCGCGCCGCCGAATGTCAGGCCAGGAGCCCCATAAGAGAACTGCGCCGGGCCAGCCTGACGCGGCAGGGCGAGTTCCTGTGTTTCGAGTTTCGCGCCAACGCCTTTCTTCACCACCAGATCCGCAACATGGTTGGCGCCCTGGTCTGGGTGGGGCTCGGGCGTCGCCCGGTGGAATGGGTGAGCGAAGTGCTGGAGTCACGGAATCGTTCCCTCGGCGCGGCCACCTTCGCGCCAGACGGTCTCTACCTGGTGGAGGTGCGCTACGATGCCAGTCTCGCGCTGCCGGAACCGTCCACCACCATGCCATTCTTCCCGCCGCATCCGCCGCTACAACCCCCTGACCGCCCGAACCCGCCATGACTCGAGCCAAGATCTGCGGCATCACTCGCGTCGAGGATGGCCTGGCGGCGGCCCGTTGTGGCGCGGATGCCATCGGCCTGGTGTTCCACGCCCGCAGTCCGCGCAATGTCGAGCCGGACCTGGCGGCGGCCATCGCGCGCGCCTTGCCGCCCTTCGTCTCCAGCGTCGCGCTGTTCGTGAACCCCTCCGCCGGCGAGGTGGAGCGGGTGACTCGCCAGGTGCGCCCGAACCTGCTGCAATTCCATGGCGAGGAAACGCCCGAATTCTGCCGTTCCTTCGGCGTGCCCTATCTCAAGGCCGCGCGGGTGAGGCCGGGCGTCGATTTGCTACAATTCGCGGCCTTGTATGCCGACGCCAGCGGCCTGTTGCTGGATGCCTGGAGCGAGGGCGCCCACGGCGGCACCGGAGAGCGCTTCGACTGGTCCCTGATTCCCCCGGATCTGCCCAGGCCGGTGATCCTGGCGGGCGGACTCCATGCCGGGAACGTGGCCGACGCCATCCGCGCGGTGCGGCCCTGGGCGGTGGACGTCAGCAGCGGCGTGGAAGCCTCGAAAGGCATCAAGGATGCGGCCAGAATCGCCGCCTTCATGAAGGAAGTGAGAAATGCAGATGAATGACACGCCGACCAGCTTGCCGGACGCCCGCGGGCATTTCGGCCCTTATGGCGGCGTGTTCGTCGCCGAAACCCTGATGGCGGCCCTGGACGAGCTGAAACACGAATACGAAGCCGCCCGCCACGACCCGGATTTCCAGGAGGAATTCCGTCACGAGTTGCGCCACTACGTCGGCCGCCCCAGCCCCATCTACCACGCCAAACGCTGGTCCGAGATGCTGGGCGGCGCCCAGATATTCCTGAAGCGGGAAGACCTGAACCACACCGGCGCCCACAAGATCAACAACACCATCGGCCAGGCCCTGCTGGCCCGGCGCATGGGCAAGAAGCGGGTGATCGCCGAGACCGGCGCCGGCCAGCACGGCGTGGCCTCCGCCACCGTGGCCGCCCGCTACGGCATGGAATGCGTGGTCTACATGGGCGCCGAGGACATCAAGCGCCAGTCTCCCAACGTGTTCCGCATGAAGCTGCTGGGCGCCACCGTGGTGGGCGTCGAATCCGGCTCCAAGACCCTCAAGGACGCGCTGAACGAGGCCATGCGCGACTGGGTCACCAACGTCGAATCCACCTTCTACATCCTGGGTACCGCCGCTGGTCCCCATCCGTATCCCATGCTGGTGCGGGACTTCCAGTGCGTCATCGGCGAGGAATGCAAGGTGCAGATGGCCGAGATGCTGGGGCGCCAGCCGGACGCGGTGATCGCCTGCGTCGGCGGCGGCTCCAACGCCATCGGCATCTTCCATCCCTACATCCCGGTGGAGGGCGTGCGCCTGATCGGCGTGGAAGCGGGCGGCGAAGGCATCGCCAGCGGCCGCCATGCCGCGCCCCTGTCCGCCGGCACACCCGGCGTGCTGCACGGCTTCCGCTCCTACCTGATGCAGGATGCCAACGGCCAGATCATCGAAACCCATTCCGTCTCCGCCGGCCTGGATTACCCCGGCGTCGGCCCGGAACACAGCTATCTGAAGGACATCGGCCGCGCCGAATACGTCGCCATCAATGACGACGAGGCCCTGGCCGCCTTCCACAACCTGTGCCGCTACGAGGGCATCATTCCCGCCCTGGAATCCAGCCACGCCCTGGCCCACGCCGCCAAGATCGCCCCCACCATGGACAAGGACAAGATCCTGCTGGTGAACCTGTCCGGCCGGGGTGACAAGGACATCAACACCGTCGCCCGCCTCGCGGGCATCGAGCTCTGAACATGTCGCGTATCGCCGCCACCTTCGCCGCTCTGAAAGCGGCCAACCGCAAGGCCCTGATCCCCTTCGTTACCGCTGGCGACCCCGACCCGGCCGCCACCGTGCCCCTCATGCACGCCCTGGTGGCCGGGGGCGCCGACATCCTGGAACTGGGCGTGCCCTTTTCCGACCCCATGGCGGATGGCCCCACCATCCAGCGCGCCAGCGAGCGGGCGCTGAAGCACGGTGTCGGCCTGAAGGACGTGCTGGCCATGGTGGCCGAGTTCCGCCAGACCAATGGCGATACTCCGGTGGTGTTGATGGGCTACGCCAATCCCATCGAGGCCATGGGCTGGGACGGTTTTTGCGCCAGCGCGAAGGCCGCCGGGATGGACGGCGTGCTGACCGTGGACTATCCGCCCGAGGAGTCCGGCGAGTTCGCCGCGAAATGCGCGGCGGCGGGCCTGGACAACATCTACCTGCTGGCGCCCACCACGCCGGCCGAGCGGGTCGATGCCGTGGCCCGGCATGCGCGCGGCTTCATCTATTACGTCTCGCTGAAAGGCGTCACCGGCGCGGCAACCCTGGACCTGGGCGAAGTGGCGGCCCGTCTGCCGGCCATACGCGCCGCCACCGGCCTGCCGGTGGGTGTCGGCTTCGGCATCCGCGACGCGGACACCGCCCGACAGGTCGGTGGTATCGCCGACGCCGTGGTGATCGGTTCCCGCATCGTCCAGGAGATCGAGCAATCGGAGCCGGCTGCGCGTCTCGACAATGTCAGGAATTTCGTCGCCGGCGTGCGCGCCGCCCTCGACCGCGGATAAAGGACTCGACCATGAGCTGGTTCCAGAAAATCATTCCCCCCAAGATCAAGCGCCGTGAATCCGCCAAGAAGGTGGTGCCCGAGGGCCTGTGGAGCAAATGTCCCAGTTGCGAGGCGGTGCTCTACGCCGCCGACCTGGACAGCAACCAGCATGTCTGCCCCCAGTGCGGTCACCACCACCGCATCGGTGCCCGCAAGCGGCTGGACTACCTGCTCGACGAGGAAGGGCGCAACGAGTTGGGCGCCAATGTGCTGCCGGTGGATTCGCTCAAATTCAAGGACAGCCGGCGCTATACGGATCGCCTTTCCGAGGCGGCCAAGGAGACCGAGGAACTGGATGCCCTGGTGGTCATGGAGGGCAGGATGCATGGCTTGCCGGTCACCGCCGCCGCCTTCGAATTCCGCTTCATGGGCGGTTCCATGGGCTCCGTGGTGGGGGAGCGCTTCGTGCGCGGCGCGGAAGCTTCGGTGCGCGGCAAGAAACCCTTCGTCTGCGTGGCCGCCAGTGGCGGCGCCCGCATGCAGGAAGGGCTGAATTCCCTGATGCAGATGGCCAAGACCTCCGCCGCCCTGACCCAGCTTTCCGCCAACCGCATTCCCTTCATCTCGGTGCTCACCGATCCCACCATGGGCGGGGTGTCCGCCAGTTTCGCCATGCTGGGCGACATCATCGTTGCCGAGCCCAACGCGCTGATCGGTTTCGCCGGTCCCCGGGTGATCGAGCAGACCGTGCGGGAAACCTTGCCGGAAGGTTTCCAGCGCGCCGAATTCCTGGTGGATCATGGCGCCGTCGACCTGATCGTCGACCGCCGCGAGATGAAGAAGACCCTGGCCCGCCTCTGCGCCCAGCTGACCCGCAAGGCGAGCCCGGTCTGACGCGCCGGCCGTCATCGCCGGACCGGCTCCCCATGGCCGATGGCCGCCGGGGCCGGGATCTTTCCTTCTTGATGTGACCACGCCCGACACCTTATCCGCCTGGCTCGATTGCCTGGAACACCGTAATCGGCGGGCCATCGTCCTCGGGCTGGACCGGGTGCGCGCCGTCCGTTCCCGTCTGGCGCTGGACCCACTCTTTCCCCTGATCACGGTGGGCGGCACCAACGGCAAGGGGTCCACCTGCGCCTACCTGGAGGCCATGCTGGGCGCCGCCGGCTATCGGACGGGGTGCTATACCTCCCCCCATCTGCTGCGCTACAACGAGCGGGTGCGCGTCGCCGGAGAGCCGGCATCCGACGCCGACCTGTGCCAGGCCTTCGCGGCGGTGGAGGCGGCCCGGGGCGAGATCCCCCTGACCTATTTCGAACAAGGCACCCTGGCGGCCATGTGGCTGTTTCAGCGCGCCAATCCGGATGTGGTCGTGCTGGAAGTGGGCATGGGCGGCCGCCTCGACGCGGTCAATGCCTGGGATGCGGATTGCGCCGTGGTCACCAGCGTCGATCTCGACCATCAGCAATTCCTCGGCGATACACGGGAAGCCATCGGCTTCGAGAAGGCGGGCATTTTTCGCCCTGGGCGACCCGCCATCTGTGGCGATGCCCAGCCGCCGGCCAGTCTGATCGAGCACGCGCGGGACATCAGCGCCGGCCTGCTGCGCATCGGCGATGGCGTGCATATCGAATTCGGGGATACCGGCTGGACCTGCCGGGTGGAAGACGCGGTGTTTCCCGCGCTGCCGCGACTGGCCATGCCGGGGCGTCATCAATACGCCAACGCCGCCTGCGCGATCGCCGCCCTGGCCTGCGCGCGGCGGCGCCTGCCCGTCCCCGTGAACGCCATGCGCGCGGGTCTGGGAAACGCGCGCCAGCCCGGTCGCTTCCAGATCGTGGGCCAGCAACCCTTGCGCATCCTCGATGTGGCCCACAATCCCCATGCCGCCCAGGCGCTGGCGGGGAACCTGGCGGACTTGCCACCCACGGGCAGGATCATCGCGGTGTTCGCCATGCTGGCGGACAAGGATATCGAGGGCGTGATCGCGCCCCTAGCGGCGCGGGTTTCCCATTGGCACGCGGCAGGTCTCGAACCCCCGCGTGGTCTGCCCGGGCCCGATCTGGCGCGGCGCCTGCGCGCCATGGGCTGTGACGCAACATGCCACGGACGCGTCTCGGAAGCCTGGCAAGCCGCCTGCCGACAGGCCGGGCCGGCTGATACAATCATCGCTTTCGGCTCCTTCCATACCGTGGCCGAAGCAATGGCGGAAATGACCGGCGGAAAAGACACCCATGGCTGACTCCAAGCTTTTGACCCAGGATGAAATGGCGCTGCGCCGACGCGCGCGCCGACGTCTGGTTGGCGCCGTGGCTATCGCCCTGACGGCCGTGTTGGTGCTGCCCATGGTGTTCGATCCGGAGCCGAAACCCCTGGGCCCGGAAGTGGATATCCGCATCCCCTCGAGGGATACGCCTTTCGCCGCCGCGCCCGCCGCGCCGGTTGTCCCGCCGGCGCCCGTCGACAACGAGCCGGCACCCCGGGCGGCGGAACCGACTTCGCCGCCCGCCAAGCCTGTCGCCGAGCCCGCGGACAAGGTGTCCCCCGTCGAAGCGAAGCCGCGGGAGAGCGCGCCGGCGGAAGAAAATCCCGCGGAAGTGAAAGCCGCCAAACCGGCGACGAGGGAAGCCGCCAAACCGGAAAAGACAGGCGTGGACGGCAAGGTCGAAAAGAAGCGCCCCGAAACCGCCAAGCCATCGGCCAAGGTCGACGCGGCGTTCGCCAGCAAGGGCTACTACCTCCAGCTCGGGGCCTTCGGCAGTGAGGGCAATGCCAAGCAGCTTCTGGACAAGACCCGCGCGGCGGGATTCAAGGCCTCCCTGTCCAGCGCGAATGGTCAGTATCGTGTGCGGGTAGGGCCTATGGCCGAGCATGACAAGGCCCTGGAAATACAGGCGAAACTCAAGGCCAAGGGCTTCAGTCCGGTGCTGCTGGGACCTTGAAACCGCCATGACCCCGCTGTTCTCATCTCCCGCGTATTCGCCCTCCCTGGCCCGGCGCATGGCCCGCCGCAGGTGGTCTCCCGCCCGGCGGCCTTGCGCTTCGATCATCCTGATTCGCTCCTGACATAGGCATCAAGCGAGGTACGGCAACATGTGCGGCATCGTCGGCATCTTTTCCCACCAGTCCGTGAACCAACTGCTTTACGACGGCCTGCAACTGCTCCAGCACCGGGGACAGGATGCCGCCGGCATCGTCACCATGGACGGCAGCATGTTCCACATGCACAAGCAACTGGGCATGGTGCGCGACGTCTTCCGCACCCGCGACATGCGCAATCTGGTCGGCAATAGCGGCATCGCCCATGTGCGCTATCCCACCGCGGGATCCGTCGCCAGCCCGGCCGAGGCGCAGCCGTTCTACGTGAATTCGCCCTTCGGCATCGTCCTGGCCCACAACGGCAACCTGACGAATACCGATACCCTGCAGCAGGAACTGTTCCTGGACGACCTGCGCCATGTGAATACCGGATCGGATTCCGAGGTGTTGCTCAATGTCCTGGCCCATGAACTGCAAGAGGCGGTCCATGGCCATCGACTCACCGCCAGCGACGTTTTTGCCGCGGTATCCGGTGTGCATCGGCGTTGCAAGGGGGCCTACGCCGTGCTCGCCATGATCGCCGGCTTCGGCCTGCTGGCCTTCCGTGATCCCAATGGCATCCGCCCCCTGGTGGTCGGGCGGATGGAGACGGAAAACGGCCCGGAATTCGTCATCGCGTCCGAAAGCGTGGCCGTGGAGGCCCTCGGTTTCCAGGTGCTGCGCGACGTGGCGCCGGGGGAGGCGATCCTGGTGACCATGGGCGGCGAGTTGATCAGCCAGCAATGCGCGGCCCATACCAGCTTCACGCCCTGCATTTTCGAGTATGTCTATTTCGCCCGCCCGGATTCGGTGATGGACGGTACCTCGATCTATGAAAGCCGCCTGCGCATGGGCGAGTTCCTGGCGGAGAAGATCCGGCGCCAGTGCGCCGGACTGAAGATCGACGTGGTCATCCCCATTCCCGACACCAGCCGGCCTTCGGCCCTGCAACTCGCCTTCAAGCTCGGCTTGCCCTACCGGGAAGGTTTCATCAAGAATCGCTATATCGGCCGCACCTTCATCATGCCCGGGCAAAACGTGCGCAAGAAGTCCGTGCGCCAGAAACTCAATGCCATGCCCCTGGAGTTCAAGGGCAAGAACGTGCTGCTGGTGGACGACTCCATCGTGCGCGGCACCACCAGCCGGGAAATCATCCAGATGGCGCGGGACGCGGGCGCCGCCGCGGTCTATTTCGCTTCGGCCAGCCCCCCCGTGCGTTACCCCAATGTGTATGGCATCGATATGCCCACCCGCCGGGAGTTGCTGGCCAACGGCCGCACCGATGGCGAGATCGCCGAGGAGATCGGCGCCGATGCCGTGGTCTACCAGGACCTGGGCGACCTGATCGCGGCGGTGAAGTCGGTGAATCCCGGAATCGCGCGGTTCGACGCGTCATGCTTCGATGGCTGCTATGTCACCGGCGATGTCACCGAGGATTACCTCGCCCGCCTGGAGGGTCAGCGCGGAGGCGCCTCTTCCACCACCCCCGCCACGCCACAGATGGACCTGAACCTGGCCACGACATGATCCAGAACGATTTGCATCCCGATACCCTGGCGGTGCGCGCGGGCACCCGGCGCACGGCATTCCAGGAACATTCGGAGGCCATGTTCCTGACCTCCAGTTTCGTTTTCAACAGCGCCGCCGAGGCCGCCGCGCGCTTTTCCGGCGCCGAGGCGGGGCCCATCTACGCCCGCTTCACCAACCCCGGCGTGAGCATGTTCGAGGAGCGCCTGGCCAGGCTGGAAGGCGCCGAACGCTGCGTGGCCTTCGCCTCCGGCATGGCCGCCATCCTGGCCACGGTCATGGGGCTGATGAAGGCCGGCGAGCATGTGGTGGCATCCCGCTCGATCTTCGGTTCCACCGTGCAACTGTTCCAGAACATCCTGGGCCGATTCGGGGTGGAGACCACCTTCGTTTCGCCCACCGATCCCGCCGAATGGCGGGCGGCGGTGAAGCGCAATACCCGCCTGTTCTTCGTCGAGTCGCCTTCCAACCCGCTCACCGAGGTCAGCGATATCCGCGCCCTGGCTGGCATCGCCCACGAGCACGGCATATGGCTGGCGGTGGACAACTGTTTCTGCACGCCCATCCTGCAGAAGCCCCTGGAACTCGGCGCCGACATCGTCATCCATTCCGCCACCAAGTACCTGGACGGGCAGGGCAGGGTGCTGGGCGGCGCGGTGCTGGGCGCCAGAGATCTGATGGAAGGCGTATACACCTTCCTGCGCACGGCGGGTCCGACCCTTTCCGCCTTCAACGCCTGGGTCCTGTTGAAGGGCCTGGAAACCCTGCCCCTTCGCATGCGCGCCCATTCCGCCAATGCCCTGGAACTGGCCGAGTGGTTGCAGGGGCAGCCCGGCGTCAGGCGGGTGCTCTATCCCGGCCTGGCTTCCCATCCCCAGCACGCGCTGGCCATGTCCCAGCAGGCTAGCGGGGGCGGCATCGTCGCCTTCGAGCTTGATGGCGGCCGGGAAGCCGCCTGGCGGGTCATCGATGCCACCCGGGTCATGTCCATCACGGCGAACCTGGGGGACACCCGCACCACCATCACCCATCCCGCCACCACCACCCATAGCCGCCTGACGCCCGAACAGCGGGAAGTCGCCGGCATCGGCGACGGCCTGATCCGCATCGCCGCGGGACTGGAGGATGTCGCCGATCTTCGCGCCGACCTTGCGCGCGGCCTGGCGGTCTGAGTATCAGGCCGAAAAGTTGACCAGGTTCTGACGATCCAGAACCGTGATCACGCGGCCCCTGACCTGGATCAGGCCGGCTTCCGTGAGTTGTCCCAGCACACGGGAGAAGGTTTCCGGGGCCAGGTTGAGATGGGAGGCGATGGTCTGCTTGCTGGAAGGCAGATTGATCTCGTAGGCGTCCTTCTCGCCACCGGTCGCCGACTGGACGAGAAAACAGATCACCCGCTGCACGCTGCTGCGCAACATGCAGGTTTCCATGTCGCCCAGCAGTTCATGCAAGCGCAAGGACAGGCTGGCCATCATCTTGCGGCATAACGTGGGGCTGGCGTCCATGGCTTCCAGCAGGACACGCTTGGATACCAGCAGCAGCAGGCTTTCCGCCGTTGCCTGGGCGCTCACCGGATAGGGCTTGTCGAGAAAGACCACCGCTTCGCCAAAGGTGTTGCCCGGCCCGCATACATGCACCACCTTTTCCATGCCCTGGGCCGAGGGCAGGGCCAACTTGATCTGGCCCATGACCACCACATGCATGCCCTCGGATGGGTCACCCTTGTGGAAGATCATTTCATTCTTCTTTACCCGGAATTCCCGGGTGCCAGCCGAAATCTGCGCCAGTTCGCTTTCGGACAGCCCCCGAAACAGGGGCTGGCGGGAAAGAATCTCATGAATGGGGTGTCGTGTTTCCAGGATCAAGGCGGGTCCTCGGCGATCAGGTCATGGGCGGCGCGGCATTGGCGCATTCATTGGCACATTATATGCGCGACTGAAAGTTGATCATCGTCAAAGTATTCTCAGGACACGATTGTCAGGATTTGGTTGCTGTCTAACCGAGGAGGAAGACTGTGAATTTGTCAGGCATTTTGGTAATGGCCAAGCCCGAATGGCAAGCGCAGGTGGTGGAGGCGCTGAATGCCCTGGAAGGGGTTGAAGTCCATCAGGTGGACGCGGCGACCGGCCGTATCGTGGCGGTCCAGGAAGCATCCGATATCCACGCCGAGATTGAAGGCGTCAAGCGCATCAAGGCGGTCCCCCATGTGATCATGGCCGAGATGGTCTACCACTATCTCGCCGAGGATGAACGCATTTACGAAGCCATGCCGCCGGAGTTGATTGAGCAGCAGGATGGGTTCGAAACCTGTGCCGTACCGGCATATTTGAACAGTTGATCGAGCTAGGAGGCTGAGATGGGACTTTCGCGTCGTGATTTTCTGAAGACCAGTGTTGCCGGAGCCACCGCCGCCACGGTGGGGATGCCGCTTTCCAAACAGGCCGAGGCCGCCGTCAAGGCCGGCGAGGCGGGCTGGCAGTGGGACAAGGGTGTGTGTCGTTTCTGCGGTACCGGTTGCGGCATCATGGTGGCCACCAAGGGCGGCCGCATCGTCGCCACCAAGGGTGACCCGGACGCCCCGGTCAACAAGGGCCTGAACTGCGTCAAGGGCTACTTCAACGGCAAGATCAACTACGGCCAGGACCGCCTGACCCAGCCGCTGCTGCGCATGACCGACGGCAAGTTCGACAAGAAGGGCAAGTTCGTTCCCGTCACCTGGGAACAGGCCCTGGACATCATGGAAGAGAAGATGCGCTGGGCCATGAAGGAAAAGGGCCCCACCGGCATTTCCATCTTCGGTTCCGGCCAGTACACCATCCATGAGGGCTACACCGCCGCCAAGCTGATGAAGGCCGGCTTCCGCTCCAACAACCTGGACCCGAACGCCCGTCACTGCATGGCTTCCGCCGTGGTCGGCTTCATGCAGACCTTCGGCATCGACGAGCCCCAGGGCAACTACGACGACATCGAGCACACCGATACCGCCGTGCTGTGGGGCGCCAACATGGCCGAGATGCACCCCATCCTGTGGTCCCGTATCACCGACCGGCGCCTGACCCACTCGAAGATGAAGGTGGTCAACCTGTCCACCTACGGCAACATGTCTTCCGACATCGCCGACCTGGAAATCATCTTCTCCCCCAGCGGCGATCTGGCGATCCAGAACTACATCGCCCGGGAAATCGTCAAGCGCGATGCCGTCGATCACGACTTCGTCAAGAAGCACACCCAGTTCGCCACCGGCCCCTACGATATCGGCTACGGCTTCCGCCCGAAGAACGCCGACAAGTTCGCGTCCGCCGCCGAGATGGAAGTGGTCAAGAATGAGCAGAAGCACGTCATCGACCAATGGGAAGCCGTCGCCCAGCGCAAGAAGGAAGGCGATGTTGTGGAGCAGAAGAACGCCGCCACCCCGATGAAGGACTGGGCCATCAGCTTCGACGACTTCAAGGCTGCTCTGGAGCCCTACACCCTGGATTTCACCGCCGCCGTCGCCAAGGGCGATCCGGACGAGCCGATGGATGCCTTCAAGGCCAAGTTGCAACAACTGGCTGATCTTTACTGCGAGAAGGGTCGCAAGATCGTGTCCTACTGGACCATGGGCTTCAACCAGCACCAGCGCGGCACCTGGGTCAACGAGCAGGCCTACATGAACCACCTGTTGACCGGCCGCCAGTGCAAGCCCGGCGACGGCGCCTTCTCCCTCACCGGCCAGCCTTCCGCCTGCGGCACCGCGCGGGAAGTGGGCACCTTCGCCCATCGCCTGCCCGCCGATATGGTGGTGATGAACCCGAAACACCGGGCCATCGCCGAGAAGATCTGGAAACTGCCCGCCGGCACCATCAATCCCCAGATGGGCAGCCACTTTGTCAAGATCATGCGCGACCTGGAGGACGGCCAGATCCTGTTCTCCTGGACCCAGGTGAACAACCCCTGGCAGAACACCGCCAACGTCAACCACTGGATCAAGGGCGCGCGGGAGATGAACAACTTCATCGTCGTCGCCGATGCCTATCCCGGCGTGTCCGCCAAGGTGGCCGACCTGATTCTGCCCGCCGCCATGATCAACGAGAAGTGGGGCGCCTACGGCAACGCCGAGCGTCGTACCCAGGTCTGGCGCCAGCAGATCCTGCCGCCCGGCCAGGCCCGCGCCGACATCTGGATGATGCTGGAGTTGTCCAAGCGCTTCAAACTCAAGGACGTCTGGGGCGCACAGAAAATCCCCGGTCTCGAAGGCGGTTTGCCTGATGTGTTGCCCGCCGCCCAGGCCATGGGCTACACCCCGGAATCGACCCTCTACGAAGTGCTGTTCGCCACCCCGGAGAACAAGAAGGTCAAGTGGCCCGATCCCATCGCCAAGGGCCATGGCAACCATGTCGCCGATCTGCTCAAGGACGGCTGGTTCCCGGAGAAAGCCTTGTTCGAGGAATACCGCCAGTTCGGTAGTGGTCATGCCCATGACCTGGCGCCCTTCGATGTGTACCACGACGACAAGGTGCGCGGCCTGCGCTGGCCCGTGGTGGAGAAGGACGGCAAGTGGGTGGAAACTCCGTGGCGCAACAACGAGAAGTACGATCCCTACGTCAAGAAGGGCTCCGGCTTCGACTTCTACGGCAACAACGGCGCCGCGCTGGTGATGGGTGATCTGGACAAGCCTGGCGATCCCGCCAAGAAGGTGGATATCTCCGGCAAGGCCAAGATTTATTTCCGCCCCTACGCCTCGCCGGTCGAGAAGCCCGATGCCAACTACGACCTCTGGCTGTGCACCGGCCGCGTGCTGGAACACTGGCACTCCGGCACCATGACTCGGCGCGTGCCGGAACTGCACCGCGCCGTGCCCAACGCCGTGTGCTGGATCAACCAGAAGGACGCCGACTCGCGCGGGCTCAAGCGCAACGATCTGGTCTGGGTCGAATCCCGGCGCGGCAAGGTCAAGGTGCGCCTGGAGACTGGCGGCCGCAACCGCGTACCGCGCGGCCTGGTCTACGTGCCCTGGTTCGACGAAGGTGTGTTGATCAACAAGGTCACCCTGGACACGACTTGCCCGCTCTCGAAAGAGACCGACTACAAGAAGTGCTCGGTGAAGATCTACAAGGCGTGATTTGACTAATCCCACCCTCTCCCGACGGGAGAGGGCCGGGGTGAGGGAGCGTCGTTGCTTCCTCACCCCGGCCTGGATGGGCTGCGACATACTCGATAGGTGAATTGAATGGCTGACGAAGGCCGCCCTGGCCTCAACCCCAACCGCCGGGATTTTCTGGTCAAGCTGGCGCAAGGCGCCGCTCTGGCCGGCACAGGTGGTCTTCTGTGGGACTACATCCTGCGCAACGAGGCGCGCGCGGCGCCCTACGCGCTGCGTCCCCCCGGCGCCCTGGCGGAGGACGATTTCAACGCCGCCTGCATCAAATGCGGGCAATGCGTGGTCGATTGCCCGCCGCTCATCCTGAAGTTGCAACCCGCGGGTGGCGCGCTTCCGATCGGTACACCCTACTATGAGCCGCGCACCGGTGCCTGCATCATGTGCCCGGACATTCCTTGCATGAAGGCCTGCCCTACCGGGGCCTTGTCTCCCGAGCTCAAGCGCATCGAGGACGCGCGCATGGGCTTGGCGGTGATCGATATCGAAAACTGCCTGTCTTACAAGGGCTTGCGTTGCGAAATCTGCCACAGGGAATGCCCGATAAAGGGCAAGGCCATCACCCTGGAGACGCATCCCCGGCAGACGTCGAAGCATGCCATGTTCATTCCTCTGGTGCATTCCGACGCCTGCACCGGATGCGGGGTCTGCGAAAAAGCCTGCCCCACCGAGGTGGCCGCCATCCGCATCCTGCCGCACAAGCTGGTGCAGGGGAAAATTGGCGAGCACTACCGCCTGGGCTGGACTTTTGACACCGAGGTCACCCAGGATTTCAAACAGGCACCTCAAGCCGCGCCAAGCGCGACTCCCGAACCCGGCGGCAAGCCTGGTGGCCTGGATTACCTCAATGAGGGTGGGCTATGAGCGAGCAGCCTTCCTTCAGCAGGGCGGATGCCCTTGCCTCCGTGGAAAAACTCCACAATCGTTCCCTGGGCGCCCGAGTTTGGTCCTGGCGTTACATCGTCCTGCGGCGTATCAGCCAGTTCGGCATTCTGCTGATGTTTTTCGGCACGGCTCACTGGGGCTGGCAGGTGGCCAAGGATGTGCCTTTGTTGGCGGGAAACCTGTCGGCGTCGAAATTCATCGGCCTGATTCCCCTGGTCGATCCCTTCGCCGCCTTGCAGATATTCCTGACCGGACATGTTCTGCAACAGGAGAGTCTGATCGGCGCCGCCATCGTGCTCGGCATTTATCTTGTGCTCGGCGGACGCGTGTTCTGCGCCTGGGTCTGCCCGGTGAATGTGGTAACCGATGCCGCTGGCTGGTTCCGCAACCAGCTGGCTATCCAACCCATCTTCCACCTGCCGCGCACGCTGCGTTACTTCATCCTGGCCGCGACCCTGGTCATTACCGTGATCAGCGGATTGGCCGCGTTCGAATGGGTCAGCCCCATCGGCATGACCCACCGCGAAATCATCTTCGGGTTCGGGCTGGGTTTCACCGCGCTGCTGGCCATTTTCCTGTTCGATCTGCTGATATTGAAGAACGGTTGGTGCGGCCATCTCTGCCCGCTGGGTGCCTTCTACAGCCTGTTCGGCAAGGCTGGCCAGGTGCGGGTGCGCTTCGACAAGAATAGCTGCACCCATTGCGGCGAGTGTGCCAAGGTCTGCCCGGAACCGCAGGTGTTGAATCTCAAGAAGCTGGAAGAACGCGGTTATGTTTTTTCCGGTGAATGCAGCAATTGTGGGCGCTGCACACCGATTTGCCCCGAAGGAAGTCTGAAGTTCGATTTCAAACCCCTGATCCGCAGCCACAACGCGCAGGCGGACGCCATCGCCGTTCAAAGGAGGACGAAATGAGGAAGACCTTGCTGTTGAGTGCTTTGTTGGCCTCTCTCTTGTCCCTGTCCGCTTTCGCGGTGCAGGACCAATCCATACCCGACGATTCGCTCGGGCTGTCCAAAACCAGCGTGTTCGACGTGCCCGATCCGGAGGTCACTGAATATGGCAATGCCGATGTGGGCAGCGTGGGTAAACGCGCCGAGCGTTCCTACATGACCGCGCCACCCATGATCCCCCATACCATCCAGGACATGGTGCCCATCAAGCAGGACTTCAATCTGTGCAAGGACTGTCATGTGCAGCCGGATCTTCTCAAGCAGAAGATCACCAAGGGCATGCCGGTTCCGGCCCCCGTCAGCCACTATGTCGACGTCAGCAAGGGCCAGCTCTACATGGGTCGCTGGAACTGCACGCAGTGCCACGCGCCTCAGGCCAAGGTGAATGTGCTGGTCAAGAGCACGTTCAAGAAGCCTGGTGCCAAGTGACGTAATGATTCGATAGGCGGACGACGAGGCGAAAGCCTCCGTTCCCGACCTTCACCATGCCCGCCTGATTGGCGCTTCTGTCCGACAGAAAGCAGCCGCTGTCCTCCGGCTGCCCTTCCTTCCCGGCATCGCCAAATCGCGGAGCAAAACGGAACGGGGCGCCCTCTGGGCGCCCCGTTCCGTTTGCGGAGCCGGCGACTCGGTATTACTCGGATGCCTGGCCGCCTTCGCGGGATCCGAACGCCACCTGCTTGGCCGGGGAGATGGTGGATATGGCGTGCTTGAAGATCGCCTGCACGGCCTGATCATTCCCGCGCAGCAATACCATGTATTGGTCGAAGGACTCGATGCGTCCCACCAGCTTGATACCGTTCACCAGGAACACGGAGCAATGGACATGCTCCTTGCGCAGGGTGTTGAGGAACTGGTCCTGTAGATTCTGGCGCTCGCTCATTTATTTCGCCTGAAATTGATTTCGGACGGCATCATAGCACGCTGGATGTCGCGGGCGAGTCGTGACCGCGCGGCGTTCACGTATATTCCCGAACGCGAGTTCGTTTTTTTTGATCTATTGGCTCCCCAGGCCTGTTCTCGGAACCATGAAATACAAGGATTACTACCAGCTACTGGGCGTGCCCCGCGGCGCCTCGGCGGAGGACATCAAGAAGGCCTACCGGCGACTCGCCCGCAAGTACCACCCGGATGTTTCCAAGGAGACGGGCGCCGAGGAGAAATTCAAGGACGTGAACGAGGCCCACGACATTCTGGGGGATCCCACGAAACGCGCGGCTTACGATCAACTGGGCAATTACCGGCCTGGACAGGACTTTCGGCCGCCTCCGGGGTGGGGCGGGCGCGGAGAGGGTGGGGCCGATTTCGCCGGCATGGATTTCTCCGATCTGTTCTCGCAATTCTTTGGTGGGGGTCATGGGGGCGGGAGTCATCGTTCCCAGGGATTTCACCCTGGCCACGCGCCGCGGGGCCAGGATGTGGAAGCCAGGCTATCGGTGTCGCTGGAGGAGGCATTTCACGGCGTGGAGAAACAGATTGATCTCCCGGGTGCCGGCGACGGGCGAAACATCAAGCTGCGCATTCCCGCCGGCACGCTGCCGGGCAAGCGTTTACGCCTGACTGGCAAGGGGCAGCCGTCAAGGTTCGGTGGGCATCCGGGCGATCTCTACCTCAACATCGAGATTGCCCCCCATCCCCTTTATCGCCTGGAGGGTACCGACATCTGCCTGGACACGCCAATCGCCCCCTGGGAGGCGGCATTGGGAACGAGTGTTCTCGTGCCGACCCCGAGCGGCAATGTGCGCATCAGGATTCCCGCCGGCGCCCGTGGCGGCCAGAAGTTGCGGCTTCCAGGACGAGGCATGCCGGCACCGGAAAGTCAGGGGGATTTTTTTGCCATCCTGCAGGTGGTGATGCCCGACCAGCCGAATGAGGCGGCAAAGGCGCTTTTTCGCCAACTGGAGAAGGAATGCGCATTTGATCCGCGCCCTACCTTTCCCAAGGCGTAGACGTTCGAATCCAGCCCAGCGTAAGTTGATATGACACGAGAGTAGGGGGGCGGCTCCTATCCCCCCTCATCGGTCACCAGCGAGACCTCCGCCTCACCCGTGGCCGCGTTGATCTCGAACCAGACCTCGCAATATTCGGCCAACTCGTCCACAGGCGTCGGGTCATCCGCGCAACCGCAGCCGGCGATGATTCCCGCATAGAGCAGTCCCGCCTTCACCCGAATACGGCCTGTTTCTGCCTCGACGCGCAGGATCGTCGCGCCCACCCGATCGGCGCTGACGTGGCTGGATCGGGACAATCCTTGCTCCAGCGGCAGCAGATCGACGTCCAGATGCTCGATCTCGTCCTTGATGGTGGCGTTGAACGCCGCGCTGTTCCGGGCGGTCAGGGCTTTGGAGAAGCGGATCATCGGGGATCCCCCGGTTTGGGTGGGCAAGAATTTCCCCTCGGCAAGGCGTTGCTAACGCCGTGGCAAAAAAATGGAGTGAGGCGATTCTATCGCGAACGAATCATGACTCCGCTGGTGTCGCAAGAGATCAAGCAGGGGACCCCCAGAGTTGGATGGGCCAGAATTTTTTTCTCTTCAACCTAAAGTTTTAATTAGGGGTGGTCGATATTGGATTTGCCGGGCGGAGAAACGCTGCGGTTTACTTCCGGGAAAGAACTTCCCGGTCAACTCACCTAGAAAAGGAGCTTCAAAATGGCTGACATCGCACTGACGTCCGCAATGCGCAACAACCTCGTGTCCCTGCAGTTGACCGACTCCCTCATCGGTCGCACCCAGGAGCGTCTCTCCACCGGCAAGAAGGTCAACAGCCCGATTGACAACCCGGCCAACTACTTCGCGGCCCAGGGGCACACCTCGCGCGCCAACAAGCTGACCGCCCTGAAGGACGGCATGAGCGAGGCCATTCAGATGACCAAGGCCGCCACCTCCGCGGTGGACGGCATCTCCAAGCTGATCGAGTCGGCACGTGGCATTATCACCCAGGCTCGTCAAGCTGCGGATCCGACCACGCTCGAGGCGCAGTACGATGACATCATGACGCAAATTGATCAATTGGCGCTTGATGCGGGCTACAAGGGGGTCAACTTCCTGGATTCGGATACCCTTGACGTGAAGGTTGGTGAAGAGGCGAACTCCACCCTTACCCTCACGGGCTTCGACGCGTCGGCGAATGCTGGTCTCGGCATTTCTGCTGCTGATTTCTCCACCAGCCTGCTTATGGATGCGGCGGAAGTTGAGCTTGACGACGCCCTGACTACATTGCAGACCGAATCCGCCACCCTTTCCGCAAACCTGGGCGTGCTGACGGTTCGTCAGGAGTTCACCACCAACATGGTGAACGTCCTCAAGACTGGTGCCGACAACCTGACCCTGGCCGACATGAACGAAGAGGCCGCCAACATGCTGGCCCTGCAGACCCAGCAACAACTGGGCGTCACCGCGCTCAGCCTGGCCTCCCAGGCGGCCCAGTCGGTCCTGCGGCTGTTCTAATCGGCCGGATTGCTCGCCTAGGACCGGGGGAGGGTGGCAGCCTTCCCCCGTATTCGGGAGGACGACACCATGGCTATCGAAATTTCCGCGGTCTCGGCCGGACTGGCGGCACAGGCGGCCAGCCCGGTTGCCTCCCTACGGTCGCCGGGCGTTTCCGGAGAATCCCCACAGGGCACGGCTTCCCCGTTACGCACCTCGGCCAAGGTGGCTCAGGACGGGACTGCTTATGGCTATTACGCCAAACTGGAGGGCAAGCATCTGCAAGCCCAATCCATTCAGGATGGGCGCTTCAGCCAGGCTGGCGATGCTCGCAAAAACGGGCAGGCCCTCGGGGATGCCGAGGATATCCTCGCCCAGGCGGAGAAGGCCCTGGGTGGCATCGTGAAGCACTACCCCCCATACCTCATCGACAGCGCCGAGAGAATCGCGCAATTGAACCAGATAGCCGGCCTCAGGAAGCAGATCGAGGCCTTGGATTTTCCGCCCAGTGCTCCACCCGAGACGGGTGAACGGATTCCGGTGTTCGGAAAGTTGCTGAGTGTGACCGAGGAACCGCCGGCTGAGATACCGGACGAGGCCCTCGCCGCGCTGCTCGAGGAAGTCGAGGTGGCCAGGGCGGAGGTGAACACGCTGAGGGATGAGATGTGGTCGGACCTGTTCGTCGGTGATGCCCGGTCGGACGAGCGGGTGGCTGTTGCCCAGGCCGACGCGAGCCGTACCGCCCTCGCCGGGATAGAACTGCCTCTGAGCGCGGCGCCACTCCTGCTGTCTGACATGGCTTGAAGCTGACGTGCCGCTGAATATTGAACTCAGGCCGCACGAGAAGATTTTCATCAACGGCGCGGTGATTGCCAACGGAGCGGACCGCGCCCGGATCTCCCTGCTCAACGATGCGGCCATCCTGCGGGAAAAAGACATCCTGACCGAGGAGAAGGCGGACACACCCTGCAAACGGGTCTATCTGGCCATACAACTGATGTACATGGATCCCGCAAGCCGGGCGAAATACCAGATCTATTATGAACAACTGACCGCCCATGTGCGGGAGCGGATGCCCGATACTACCTCCCACATTGCCGAGATCGATGCCGATCTGGCTACCGGCCATCTCTATCAGGCCATGCGGACCGCCCGGAAACTCATAGATCGCGAACAGGAATTCCTGAACCATGCCCCGCAACCCCTTTGATGCTTATCAGGATGTCGAGCGCGCTACCCTGACGGGGCGTGGCCTGGAGGCCATGGTCCTGAACAAGGCCGTGGCCATGCTGCAGAACGTGCTCAACCGCTGGGACGAGCCCGATCACGAGGCCCTCCTGGAGGAAGCCCTGCGCTATAACCAGCGCTTATGGACCTTCTTCCAGGTCGAGTTGTCGGCGGATGACAACCCCTTACCCAGGGCGTTGAGGGAGAACCTCCTTTCGCTTTCCGTCTTTGTGGATAATCGCACCTTCGAGTTGATGACCAATCCCGCGCCCGAGAAGCTGGATATCCTCATCACGATCAACAAGAATATCGCGGCGGGGCTGCGCGATCAGGCCGCCGACACGATCGGTCAAGACGGCTAATTCCTTCCGGCCTGATCCCTTGGGAAGCCTGGCCATCAGCGCGCTTTTCCCCTAAAACGCTCCCCGGGGCGGACGGCGTTCAAGTTTTAGCAGGGTCGTCCGAAATATCGGTCAAATATCGGCCTATCGCGCCTGAATTGGAAAGGATGCCCAGGCCATGCTGGAAAACCTGGTTTTTACCGGCCGTGAACTGCTCCTGGCCGTTGTTCTCGCCACGGCGGTGTACCTGCTGGAAGTCCTGATCTTTTCCCGTCGCCGCAAGACGGAACGAAATGACGGGCTGGCCTCGCGCATGGGCGACATGGAGCGGGAAATGGCTGTCCTCAAGTCCCGTTTGGACGCCATGGAGTTGCGGCCGCCCGCCGATTCCTCGCTGGATACCCAGAAAAGCCTGCATGCCGAAGCGATCCGCATGGCACGCAACGGTGCCCAGGCCCAGGAACTGGTGGATCAACTGGGCATTTCCCTCACCGAAGCCGATCTCATCGTTGCCCTGCAAAAGTCCGAGCCATGAATCTCTCCGCCCTGCCCGAGTTGCTGCTTGCCTGGGTGAAGAACCAGGGCGCGGCGCTGTTGCGGCCGGGCGGGAACGGGGGCCAGGGCGCTCCATTCAAGGTCGGCGGGCACTATGACGGCAGGGTGCTCGACACTTTGCCTGGTGGTCGCCACCTGGTGCAGGTCGCCAGCCAGAAACTGGACATGGCCCTGCCGCGCAATACCCAGCCTGGAGAGCGTGTACAGCTGACCTTCCTGGGCGGCGGGCCGCGCCCGACCTTTCTGCTGAATCAGGCCGGCGTCGGGGGTGGGGTTTCTCCGAGCCAGCCGGTCAGCCTGTCCAGCACGGCCCAGCAGGTCAATGCCCTGATGCGCCTTGCCGGCCCTGCCTCCGCCCGGGGCGCGGAACTCCAGGCCAGCGTGACGCGTCCTTCCAGCCCGGCGGGCGCGGCGCCCGCCGGCGCGCCGGCGGCCCCATCGGCCGGGACCGCTGGATCGACCGCCGCGACCAATGCGGCCGCCCTGGCCAACGCCGGCCGGCAGGTCGGCCAACTGGCAGCATCCAATGCCCAAGCCCCCGTCGCCGTGTCCGCCGCCGCCCGCCCCATCGTGGCCAACGTGGTCATGCTGCAGGCGTATTCGGCGACGGTGCAATTCACGCCCGCCGGCGTGGTCAGCCCGAATACCACGCTGGTGGGCCAAACCGTCGAGGGGCTGCGGGCCTCGATTCCCGCCAGCACCACCTTGAACCCCAATGTGCTGGCGGAATTGCCCGCCCAGTCCAGGAATCTGCTGCCCACCCGCCTGCACCAGACCCTCAGCGAGAGCGGTTTGTTCTACGAGTCCCATCTGGCGCGCTGGGCCAAGGGAAGCCTGGCTTTCGAGGCGATCCTGCGCGAGCCCCAGGCCCGACTCGGCCGGGAAGCGATGCCCAATGCCGGTATCACCGAACTGGGGGGGATGCCGGACGAGGCTGCCCGCCTGGCCGGACGTCAGATCCATTTGCTGGAGGGGGCGCCCTTCGTCTGGCAGGGCTTTGCCTGGCCCGGCCAATGGCTGGAATGGCTGGTGCGGGAACGGAGCCAGGGCGAAGGGGATGGGGGGGGCGACGAAGAGTCGGCCCAGTGGGTGACCGAACTGAATCTGTCCCTGCCACGCATGGGGACGATCCATATTCATCTGGGGCTGAGCGGTGAGCGCATCCGCCTGCGCCTGAGCGCTCCGGAGGAGACGACCCGGGAGGAAATGCGGCTTGCCCTGCCAATACTGGTCAAGGGCCTGGAAGCGGCGGGTTTGCGGCCGGTCGGCTTGAGCGTGGAGGCCCCGGATGGATCGGCCTGATCCAAGTCCCCGGGCGGTCGCCCTGTCCTACGACACCAACGATGGCGCGCCCCGCGTGGTGGCCAAGGGCAGGGGATTGCTGGCCGAGGAAATCATCGAACGGGCCAGGGCCGCGGGCGTGTTCGTGCATGAATCCCCCGACCTGGTGAACCTTTTGATGCAGGTGGACCTGGACGAACGCATCCCCCCGGAACTCTATGTGGCGGTGGCGGAACTCCTGGCCTGGCTGTATCGACTCGAACACGCCGCCCAGGGCGCGGAGGCCGGATTGCTCGCCAACGCCCCTAGTGGTCTGCTTCCGAAATAGAGGGACAAATAAAACGGATGGATTTTTCCGCAGGGCAAGGCGCGAGGAGGCGCCATAGCCGAGACTATGGCAACAACGAGCAACGCCGCCATGCGGGAAAAGACGCCGTTTTATGTTCCGATATTTCGGAAGCAGACCACTAGATCCTGAGGGTATCCAGCAGGGACTGTTCCAGCACCAGGCGTCCGGAGGCCGTCCGCAGGTTCTCGCCGGCCAGGACAAAGACATCCTCCGCCCGATTCCCCAGGGTATTGATGCGCGCGGACAGCACGTTGGCGCCATGGAGATGCAGTAGCCGCGCCACATTGGCCAGCAGGCCCGGACGATCGCCGGCGGTGAAGGTCAACACATAGTCCCGACCGTTGTCGCTGGGCGACAGGCTGACCTGGGGTTCGATGGGGAAGGCCTTCAGCCTGCGTGATACGCGTCCCGAAGGGGGAACGATCGCGGTTTCCTGGCGCGCGAGTTCCTCGGCCAGTTCGTGCTCGATGTAGTTCAGGAAGTCCCGGTAGGCCACCTGGCGCTGTTCCGGATCCAGGGCATAGAAGGTATCCAGGGCGTAGCCGTCGCGGGTGGTATGGATGCGGGCGGCCAGGATGGTGTAGCCCAGCCGGGCGAAAAAGGCGCAGATGCGGGCGAACACGGCTTCCTCGTCGGGGGCGAACACCATGACCTCGACCCCTTCGCCGACCGTCGCCAGGCGTGCCCGCACGATGCGTCCGCCACAATTCAGGACGGGCAGCAGGCGGCGCGTCTGCCAGGCGATGTCGCGCGCATCCTGGCGCAGGAAGTAGACATCATCCAGGCGTTTCCACAGCGCCTCCTCGCTGCCGGGGGCGAATCCGTACAAGCGTAGTTGGGAGCGCGCCTGCTCCTTCTTCTCCTCGATGCTGTCGGCTTCCGGGGTGCCGCCTTCCAGCACGCGGCGGGCGGCCAGATAAAGCTCCCGCGTGAGCTTGTCCTTCCAGGCGTTCCAGACCTTGGGGCTGGTGCCCCGGATATCGGCGACGGTGAGCAGATAGAGAGCGGTCAGCCGGCGCACGTCGCCGCATTTCGCGGCGAATCCGGCGATGATTTCCGGATCGGTGAGGTCCTGCTTCTGGGCGACCTGGGACAGGGAAAGATGCTCCGCCACCAGCCAAGCCACTATTTCGCCCTCCTCGGCGCCGAGGCCGTGGCCGCGACAGAAGCGCCGGGCATCCCTGGCGCCCAGGCTGGAGTGGTCGCCGCCGCGCCCCTTGGCGATGTCGTGGAACAGGGCGGCGAGCAGGAGCAGGTCCTGACGCTCGCAGGCGTTCATCAGGCGGTGGGCCAGGGGATATTCGTGGGCGAACTCGGGCACGGCGAGGCGGCGCAGATTGCGGGCCACCATGAGGATGTGCTCGTCCACCGGATAGATATGGAACTGGTCGTGCTGCATCTGGCCGGTGATGCGGCCGAACAGCGGCAGATAGCGGCCCAGGATGCCGAGCCGGTGCATGAGCCGCAGGGTCAGCGTCACGCCCCGGGGCTGGCGCAGGAGTTCGAGGAAGCGCCGGTGATTGTCCGGATCACGCCGGAATCGGGCGTCGATTCGCCGCCCGGCCCGCCAGAGGGCGCGCAGCAGGCGAGGCGTGCAGCCGTTGACGCCCGTTTCCCGGGCCAGCACCAGGAAAGTCTCCAGCAAGGCTTCCGGATGGCGAACGAACAGGTCTTCGTCGGCGTCGAGCAGGTTGCCGCAGGCACGAAACCCCGGGGCAGCCGGCAGATCGACGGGGTCCGGTGGCGGCAGCAGGCGGGTGCGCAGTTCGCCCATGACCAGTTCGTTCACCAGGCGGACATGACGGGCGGCACGGTAATAACGCTGCATGAGCCGTTCCGACGCGCGCCGCTGGCCGCCAGCCTGGATGCCCATGCCCTGGGCGATGGCTTCCTGGAATTCGAACAGCAGGCGGTCTTCGCGCCGGTTGGCGGCGAGGTGAAGACGGATGCGCAGGTGGGACAGCAGGTTCAGGTCCCTGACCGTCGCCCGCGCCTCCTCGCCGCTCAGCAAGCCTGCCCTGGCCAGGGCAGGGAGGCTGTCCGCCAGGCCGGCGGCGCGGCTGACCCACAGCAGGGTCTGCACGTCGCGCAGCCCGCCCGGGCTTTCCTTGAGGTTGGGCTCCAGCAGGAGCGCCACGTCGGTATGCCTGCCGTGGCGGATTTTCTGCTCCAGGGCCTTGGCCTGGAAAAAGGCGGCGGCATCCATCTGTTCCGCCAGGGACTGTCGCAGTCGCTGATACAGGGGGCGGCGGCCCGCCAACCAGCGCGCTTCCAGCAGGTTGGTCTGGATGGTGATGTCGCCCCCGGCTTCCTCCAGGCACTCGGATACGGTACGCACGCTGTGGCCGATGGGCAACCCGACGTCCCAGAGCAGGGCGATCAGCGGTTCGAATCGGGCGCGTTCGCTCTCCGGCAGGGCGTCATCCAGCAGCAACAGGACGTCGACGTCGGATTGCGGGAAAAGCTCGCCGCGGCCATAGCCGCCCACGGCGACCAGGGCGGCCCGGGCCGGCAGATCGTGGGCGGACCAGATGTCCGCCAGAATCCGGTCGGTCAGGCGGGAAAGCCGGGAGAGCAGGGTGGTCGCGACGGGCCGCGCCAGATAGGCCTGCATGAGCCCGGCACGGTCCTTCGCCAGGCGATCACGCCAGGCCGCGACACGGGCGAACTCGGGATTCATGCCGCCCGGTTCAAGCCTGCGAATTCCCGGGGGCGTGGAGTGACGAACGCGGGTATCGCGGGCGACCCCTCGGACAGGGTCAACACCTCGAAGCCGGACTCGGTGACCAGCACGGTGTGTTCCCACTGGGCGGACAGGGAATGATCCTTGGTGACCACGGTCCAGCCGTCGCCCAGCATGCGGATGTCGCGCTTGCCGGCGTTGATCATGGGCTCGATGGTGAAGATCATGCCCGCCTGCAATACCGGTCCGGTGTCGGCCTTGCCGTAGTGCAGCACCTGGGGCTCCTCGTGGAACTCGCGGCCGATGCCGTGGCCGCAGAATTCCCGCACCACCGAATAGCCGTTGCCCTCGGCGTGTTTCTGGATGGCCGCGCCGATGTCTCCCAGCTTCGCCCCGGCCCGCACCACGACGATGCCCTTCCACATGCACTCGTAGGTGATTTCCGTGAGACGCCGGGCCTGGATGGAGGGTTCGCCCACGTAGAACATGCGCGAGGTGTCGCCGTGCCAGCCGTCCTTGATGACGGTAATGTCCAGGTTCACCACGTCGCCGTTCTTGAGCTTTTTCTCGCCCGGCACGCCGTGGCAGACCTGATGGTTGACCGAGGTGCAGATGGACTTGGGATAGGGGGCGTGGCCGGGCGGGGCGTAGTTCAGCGGCGCCGGAATGCAGCCCTGCGCGTTCACCTGGTAGTCGTGGCAGAGCCTGTCCAGTTCGCCGGTGGTGACGCCGGGTTTCACGAAGGGGGTGATGTAGTCCAGCACCTCGGATGCCAGGCGGCCGGCGATCCGCATTTTCTCGATTTCGCTGGGGGTTTTGATGGTGATGGACATGAAAGTTGGAACGCTTGCTGGGTCGGTCAGGATAGGGAGGGCGGGAGCGGCTGTAAAGGCGGAGTTGTTTTGTCGGGAATGGGGCCAATAGGTCGGGGTCAGGCTGTGGGCCGCTTCTCGAAACGATCGTAGCGACCTTCCCCGTCCTCGATCTCGACGCCCTCGACCCGCGCCTGGGGCGGACCCCGCCGGCACCAGTCGATCAAGGCGTCGACCCGGTCCGCCTCGCCCTGGACCATGGCCTCCACCGAGCCATCGAGACGGTTGCGCACCCAGCCCGTCACCCCCTGTGCATCAGCCGCCTCGCGCAGGGATTCCCGGTACCAGACACCCTGAACCAGGCCGCTGATGATCAGATGGCGGGTGACGATTGCAAGCGGCATCAATAACGGCCGTGCTGGCGGGTGATGTAGTTGGTCATCTCCATCTGTTGCACGTTCATGCGGCGCAGGGTGTTGTGCACGCCCCGGATGATGGCGCGCATGACCCGGTAGACCAGCAGGGGGTTGCTTTCCAGCAGGGACTCGAAGCGGTTGCGTTCCAGGCTGAATACCCGGGCGGGGCCGATGGCGCGCAGGGTGGCGGAGTGCTCCTGGCCGTCGATGAAGCCGAGTTCGCCGGCCAGTTCTCCTTTGCGCAGGATGTGCAGCACCACCCAGTCCTCACCCGTGGTCTTGCGGGTGACGGCCACGTTGCCGTCAATGACCAGGTGCAGGCGGTTGTCCACCTTGCCTTCCTCGATGAGAACCTCGCCATCCTTGAGATCGCGGATTTCGCCGAGATCCTTGAACATGGCGCATTCGTCGCCAGTCAGATCCTTGCCGAGCACCGAGCCGAGAATGAAGCATTGCTGGTCGTTCATGGTGTTTCTCCTAGAGTCACTCCTTACTTGATGCGCATGCCGGGCTGGGCACCGCTGTCGGGGGAAAGCAGGAAGGGGCCGCCGCGCTCGTCGCTGGCGGCCAGGACCATGCCCTCGCTCAAGCCGAATTTCATCTTGCGCGGCGCCAGGTTCGCCACCATGACGGTGAGCCGGCCCACCAGGCTCTCCGGGGCATAGGCCGATTTGATGCCGGCGAACACGGTGCGGGTTTCCGTGCCGATATCCAGGGTCAGCCTTAGCAGCTTTTCCGCGCCTTCCACGTGCTCCGCGTTGGCGATGCGGGCCACGCGCAAATCCACCCTGGCGAAATCGTCGATCCCGATGAAGGGCTCCGAGGGTGAAGACACGGTCTCCGCCTTGGCCTCGGCCTGCTGGTGTTGGGCGTGCTTGACCGGCGCGGGCTCGGGGGTGGGGGCCAAGTTCTGTTTGTTCTCGTCCACCATGGCTTCGATTTTCTTGGGGTCGACCCGGGTCATGAGGTGCTGGTAGTGTTGGATGCGCTTGACACCATTGGGCAGTGGCGCCCAGAGATCGCAGGCCAAGGCGGGAATCTTGGCTTCACCTGTTCCGCGACCTTCAGCAAGATCGGGTTTCAGGTACAGGGTCAAATCCCGGAACAGGGTGAGGGCGGTGGAGCAGGCCCGATGCAGTTCCGCTTCCCGGCCTTCCTGCTTGGCCATCTCCCAGGGCTTCTTCTCGGCGATGTATTGGTTGGTTAGGTCGGCCAAGCGCATGATCTCGCGCAGGGCGCGACCGAAATCGCGCGCTTCGTAACTCTGGGCGATTTCGTCCTTCTGGTAGGCACGCTCGACTTCGCCGTCACGACTCAGATAGAACTCGCCAGCGAGCGGTAGCAGTTGCCTTCGAAGCGCTTGCTGATGAACCCGGCGCAACGGCTGGCGATATTCACGTACTTGCCCACCAGGTCGGCGTTCACCCGGGCGGCGAAATCCTCCAGGTTGAGGTCGATGTCCTCCATCGTCCCGTTCAACTTGGCGGCGTAGTAGTAGCGCAACCATTCCGGATCCAGGTGGTTCAGATAGCTCTCGGCGGTGATGAAGGTGCCCCGGCTCTTGGACATCTTGGAGCCGTTCACCGTCAGGAAGCCGTGGCAGAACACGCCGGTGGGCGTGCGGAAGCCGGCGTGGTGCAGTCGGCGGGCCAGAACAGGGCGTGGAAGTAGAGGATGTCCTTGCCGATGAAGTGGTAGACCTCGGCCTCGGAATCCGGCTTCCAGTAGTCGTCGAAATTCAGCCCGTGCCGGTCGCAGTAGTTGCGGAAGCTGCCCATGTAGCCGATGGGGGCGTCCAGCCAGACGTAGTAGTACTTGCCCGTGGGGTTGCCATTCTCGTCGGGAATCTCGAAGCCGAAGTAGGGCGCATCGCGGGAGATGTCCCAGTCGGACAGGCCGCCCGAGAGCCACTCGTTGAGCTTGTTCGCGGCCTCGGCCTGGACCTGGGGCGGCACGATCCAGCCCTTCAGGAAATCGGCGCAACGGGGATCGGACAGCTTGAAGAAGTAATGGTCCGACTGCTTCCGGACCGGCGCGGCGCCGGAGACGGCGGAGTAGGGATCGATCAGGTCCGTGGGCTGGTAGGCGGCGCCGCAGGACTCGCAGGAATCGCCGTACTGGTCCTTGGCGTGGCACTTCGGGCATTCGCCCTTGATGAAGCGGTCCGGCAGGAACATGGCCTTGACCGGGTCGTAGAACTGCTCGATGGCCCGCACCTCGATCAGCCCGGCGTCGCGCAGGCGGGTGTAGATGGTGTCGGCGTAATGGCGGGTCTCCGCGCTGTTGGTGGAGTAGTAGTTGTCGAACTGGATGTGGAAACCGTCGAAATCCCGCTTGTGCTCGTGCCAGACCCGGTCGATGAGCTGCTCCGGCGTGATGCCCTCCTTCTCCGCGCGCAGCATGATGGGGGTACCGTGGGTATCGTCGGCGCAACAGTAAAGGCAGGAATGGCCGCGCATGTTCTGGAAGCGCACCCAGATATCGGTCTGGATGTATTCCACCAGGTGGCCCAGGTGGATGCTGCCGTTGGCGTAGGGCAGGGCGGAGGTGACGAGGATCTTGCGGGGCATGTTGTTTTGCCTGGTCTTGTAATCGGCGTGATTTTATCCGCGTGGAGCGTCGACAAGGAGAATTCCACGTTGCCCTCGGCGAAGGGCTTGGATAGAATGCGCCCCGACCTTAGGCGCGTAGCTCAGCTGGTTAGAGCACCACCTTGACATGGTGGGGGTCGTTGGTTCGAGTCCAATCGCGCCTACCAGCTTCAATCCAAAAGCCTCAGACGAGGCTTTTGTTGTTTTCGAGGGTTCCCATGCCGGTCATTCGTCTGCCCGATGGCTCCGAACGGAGTTTCGATCATCCCGTCACCGTGGCCGAGGTCGCCGCCGGCATCGGCGCGGGCCTGGCGCGCGCGGCCCTGGCCGGCAAGGTGGATGGCCAACTGGTGGATACCTCGTTCCGTATCGACCGGGATGTGAATCTGGCCATCGTCACCGACAGGGATGCCGAAGGCGTGGACCTGATCCGCCATTCCACCGCCCACCTGCTGGCTTACGCGGTGAAGGAACTGTTCCCGGATGCCCAGGTGACCATCGGCCCGGTCATCGAGGACGGCTTCTACTACGACTTCTCCTACAAGCGGCCCTTCACCCCGGAAGACCTGGCGGCCATCGAGAAGCGCATGGCGGAACTGGCCAGGAAGGACATCCCGGTGTCCCGCGAGGAATGGGACCGGGACCAGGCGGTGGCCTTCTTCAAGTCCATCGGCGAGCACTACAAGGCGGAACTGATCGCCGCCATCCCCGCCGGGCAGGCCATTTCCCTGTACCGCGAGGGCGATTTCGTCGATCTGTGCCGGGGCCCCCACGTGCCTTCCACCGGCAAGCTCAAGGCCTTCAAGCTGATGAAGCTGGCCGGGGCCTATTGGCGCGGCGACTCCAGGAACGAGATGCTGCAGCGGATCTACGGTACCGCCTGGGCCAACAAGGACGACCTGGCCGCCTACCTGCATCGCCTGGAAGAGGCGGAGAAGCGGGACCACCGCCGCCTGGGCAAGCAGCTCAATCTGTTCCACCTGCAGGAAGAGTCGCCGGGCATGGTGTTCTGGCACCCCCACGGCTGGGTGCTGTGGCAGGAAATCGAACAGTACATGCGCCGCAAGTTCATCGATCACGGCTACCTGGAAGTCAAAACGCCCACCATCATGGACCACTCCCTGTGGGAGAAATCCGGCCACTGGGAAAATTACCGCGAGAACATGTTCGTCACCGCCTCCGAGAACCGGGATTACGCGGTGAAGCCCATGAACTGTCCGGGCCATGTGCAGATCTTCAACAACGGCCTGCGTTCCTACCGGGACCTGCCCATGCGTCTGGCGGAATTCGGCTCCTGCCACCGCAACGAGCCTTCCGGCGCGCTGCACGGCCTCATGCGGGTGCGCGCCTTCACCCAGGACGATGCCCACATTTTCTGCACCGAGGCGCAGATCCAGGGCGAGGTGTCGGATTTCATCAAGATGCTCCAGGGCGTCTACGCGGACTTCGGCTTCAACGACGTGCTGGTGAAGCTGTCCACCCGCCCGGACAAGCGGGTGGGTTCCGACGAAAGCTGGGACAAGGCGGAAGCCGGCCTGGCGGCGGCCCTGGACCAGAACGGCCTGAAATACGACCTGCAGCCCGGCGAGGGGGCCTTCTACGGCCCCAAGATCGAGTTCACCCTGAAGGACTCCCTGGGCCGCCTGTGGCAGGTGGGCACCATCCAGCTCGACTTCAACCTGCCGGTGCGCCTGGGCGCCGAGTTCGTGGATGAGGACAACACCCGCAAGGCGCCGGTCATGCTGCACCGGGCCATCCTGGGCTCCATGGAGCGCTTCATCGGCATTCTCATCGAGCACTACGCCGGCAACTTCCCCACCTGGCTGGCGCCGGTGCAGGCGGTGGTCATGAATATCACCGATGCCCAGGCGGAATACGCGGCGGAAGTGACGCAAGCCCTTAGAAAACAAGGCTTCCGGGTTGTTTCCGACTTGAGGAACGAAAAGATTACCTATAAAATCCGCGAGCACTCCATGCAGCGTGTGCCGTTTCAGATCGTCGTCGGCGACAAGGAACGCCAGGAAGGCAAGCTGGCAATCCGCAAGCGCGGTGGAGAGGATCTGGGCCAGATGGACTTGCAAGCCTTCGTGGCCAAGCTGCAAGCGGGTGAGTGAACAACCTGAGGAGCCGATGCAACTGATCGGCTCCTCGTTTTTTCAAGGGGCTTGAGATAGCACAGGACAAGGAACCCCGGATCAATGGCGAAATCGATGTGTCGCCGATCCGACTGGTGGGTGTGGAAAGTGAGCAGCTGGGTATCGTCAGTCTGCGTGAAGCGTTGGCCAAGGCCGAGGAGGCCGAGCTGGATCTGGTGGAAATCGCGCCCCAGGCCCAGCCTCCTGTTTGCCGGATCATGGATTACGGCAAGTTCAAGTATCAGGAGAGCAAGAAGCAGCACGAGACCAAGCTCAAGCAGAAACAGATCCAGGTCAAGGAAGTGAAATTCCGGCCCGGCACCGACGAAAACGACTACCAGGTGAAGTTGCGCAATCTGGTTCGATTCCTCGGCGAGGGCGACAAGGCCAAGGTGACCTTGCGTTTCCGGGGCCGGGAAATGGCCCACCAGGAGTTCGGTCTTGAATTGCTCAAGCGAGTGGAAGGCGACCTGGCCGAACTGGGCGTGGTCGAGCAGTTTCCCAAGCTGGAAGGGCGCCAGATGATCATGGTGCTCAGCCCGAAGAAAAAGAAGTAACCCTCTGTTTTTACGAGGTGGGCGCGGGCCTCGAAAATATCCGCGCCGACAAGTGCCGTATGGCTGTTCAAGCGCTCCCGGTGGGGGCCGCCAGGCGGCATCGAAGAATTGGAGCCAATATGCCCAAGATGAAGACCAAGAGCGGAGCCGCCAAGCGCTTCCGCGTGCGAGGCAGCGGCAGCATCAAGCGGTCCTCCGCCTACATGCGCCACATCCTCACCAAGAAGACCACCAAGCGCAAGCGCCACCTGCGCGGGATGTCCGATGTGAATCCTGCCGACGTCGGTCACGTGCGTGACATGATGCCCTACGCCTAAGAAAGGAGACCGCACATGCCTCGCGTCAAACGTGGTGTTACCGCTCACGCCAGCCACAAGAAGGTGCTGGACGCGGCCAAGGGTTACCGTGGCCGCCGCAAGAACGTATTCCGGATCGCCAACGAAGCGGTCATGAAGGCCGGGCAGTATGCCTACCGTGACCGTCGTCAGCGCAAGCGCCAGTTCCGTCAACTCTGGATCGCCCGTATCAACGCCGCCGTGCGCGCGCTGGATTTGGGCATGACCTACAGCGTGTTCATGAACGGCATGAAGAAAGCCAATATCGAAATCGACCGCAAGGTACTGTCCGATATGGCCATCTTCGACCAGCCCGCGTTCGCCAAGATCGCCGAGCAGGCCAAGGCCAGCCTGGGAGCGTAAGTCGTCCCAGCGCGCACCGGGGGAGGCCTGCGAGGGCCTCCCTTTTTCATTTCTGCTTTTTCTTTTTGATCAACGGATTCAGCCATGAATCTCGACGAAATTCTCAAGGAAGCCGAGCGGGAGTTCGCCGCCGCCGGAAGCCTCCCCATCCTGGATCAGGTGAAGGCGCGCTTCATCGGCAAGAGCGGTGCCATTCCCTCATTGATGAAAGGGCTGGGCGGCTTGCCGCCGGAAGAGCGCAAGGCCACCGGTGCCCGCATCAACCAGGTCAAGGACCAGGTGGAAGCCTTGTTGCGCGCCCGGCGCGAGGCCATCCAGGCCGCGGATCTGGAGAAGCAACTGGCCGCCGAATCCCTGGATGTGACCCTGCCGGGACGCGGCGAGGGCATGGGCGGGCTGCATCCCGTCACGCGCACCATGGCGCGGATCGAGCAATTGTTCGCCTCCATCGGTTTCGCCGTGGCGGACGGTCCGGAGATCGAAACCGATTTCTACAACTTCACCGCCCTGAACATCCCGGAAAACCATCCG
>JADJYY010000002.1 GCA_016719465.1 Hydrogenophilales bacterium | reverse complement strand
AGTCCTTCTGGTTGTAGATGCGGTCCTCGATGAGATTGCCGAACCTGTCCTTCTGGCCTTTCCTGGGCCGCCAGCCTTGCAAGTCCCGGTCGAAGTCGATGCGGATGACCTTGTACGGGGCGAGGAATCCGTCCTCGATGCCCTGTTTGAGGGAGTAGGTGTAGACCGGCTCGCCGAAGTAGTGCAGGTTGGATACGTCCCTGGTTTCCTTGGGGGTGGCGGTGAGGCCCAGATGGGTGGCGCCGCTGAAGTAGTCGAGGATTTCATGCCAGGCGGAAGTTTCGGCGGCGCTGCCCCGGTGGCATTCGTCGATGATGACCAGGTCGAAGAAGTCACGGGAAAACTGCCGGTAGATGTTCTTGTCTTCCTCGTTGCCGGTGACGGCCTGGTAGAGGGTCAGGTAAATCTCATAGGACTTGTCGACTTGGCGCTTCTGAATCTTGGTCATGGCCGCGCCGAAGGGCTTGAAGTCGTTGGTCCTGGTCTGGTCGATGAGGATGTTGCGATCGGCCAGGTAGAGGATGCGTTTTCGGGCCTTGGACTTCCACAACCGCCAGATGATCTGGAAGGCGGTGTAGGTCTTGCCGGTGCCGGTGGCCATGACCAGCAGGAGGCGCTTTTGCCCTTTGGCGATGGCCTCGATGACCCGATTGATGGCGTTGAGCTGGTAGTAGCGTGGCGCCTTGCCGCTGCCGTCGAAGTAGTAGTCCTGTTCGATGACCTGGCGGGCTTCGGGGGCGTCCAACTCTTTCCATTGGCAGTAGCGTTGCCAGAGGGCTTCTGGCGAGGGAAATTCAGCGAGGCTGAGTTCCCGTTCCACGCTGTCGCCCAGGCCGGTGCGGTCATGTTCCAGAAAGCCGCTGCCGTTGCTGGAATAGACAAAAGGGATGTCCAGCGGTACGGCATAGTCCAGCCCCTGCTGCATGCCGGCGCCCAAGGCGTGGTCTTCGTCCTTGGCTTCGATTAGCGCCAGGGGGATGTTGGGCTTGTAGTACAGGACGTAGTCGACGCGCTTTCGCTCGCCGCGCGCGTGGAGCTTGCCGCGCACGATGATGCGGCCCTTGGTGAAGGTGACTTCCTCGCGGATTTGGGTGTGCAAATCCCACCCGGCGGCGATGATCGCTGGCGTGATGAACTTGCTGCATACGTCCCGCTCGGAAAGCGTGCTAGGCACTTGAACCCCTTTTTTTGTTTTGCTGAAGTATGCCTGTCGGGCGGAGGGTTGTCGCACACCTCATGGTGTGGACACCATGAGGGCAGCGAGGGCGTGCTGTCTTTCCCGAACGTCCCGCGGGTGCCCCCCGGCCTGGCCGACCTGGGAGGCATCCCCAAGGACAACAACGAGGCGATGGCGGCCCATGGATCGTCCGTTCCGGGCGGGTCCGTGTTCTTCGCCCAAGCACTTCACAGGGTGCGATTGAATTTCACCCTGCGGCCCACGCATGCCTATCGGCCATGACATCCCTCGCCGCCAGCGCAAGGTGGTTGTCATTCTCCTTGGCATCGGCCTAGAATGAATTCAATAAACAATTCACATATCTATTCATATTAATATTCATCATGGCCGCCGCACATGCTGACCGTATTCGCTCCCTGCTGGCTCAAGGCCCCGCGCCGGCGCGTCAACTCATTGATCTATCGGGGGTTAGCCAGCCGACACTTTCACGTGCACTCGCTGGTATGGGGTCCGAGATCGTCAGAATGGGTGCTGCCAGATCTATTCAATATGCCCTGCGCGATGCCACCCGCGGCTTGGCCGAGGTGCCGGTCTACCGTGTTTCAGCCGAGGGACGGATTCGGCAACTTGGCCTATTGGTACCTGTGCGCCCGGATGGCTTTGTCATGCTTCAGGATGATGGCGCAACGCACTATTCCGAAGGTTTGCCATGGTGGATTCAGGATATGCGCCCGGCCGGCTTCCTTGGCCGAGCCTTTGCCGTCAGCTTCGCCGCCGCGCTCGGCCTCCCGGCTGACATCGACGCGTGGACCGATGCCCATGTCCTGCGGGCGTTGATCCATCACGGGGACGATCTGGTGGGCAACCTGCTGCTGGGTGATATTGCCCGCGCAAACTTCATCCAGGCGCCACCTCCCGTCCCCGTTTCGGTCACCGACTATCCGGCTCTGGCCGAGGCCGCCGAACGCGGCGAGGTGGCGGGTTCATCCGCTGGCGGAGAACAGCCGAAGTTCGTGGCCTACAACGGCAGGCACGTCCTGGTGAAATTTACCGCCCGGAGCGACAACCCGGTGACCGGCCGCTGGCGCGATCTGCTGCTGGCCGAGCATCTCGCCGGCCGTGTGCTGAGCGATTCCGGCCTGCCCGCGGTCGAGAGCCGGATCGTGGACATCGGCCCCCGGCGTTTCCTTGAAGTCGAGCGATTCGACCGGGTGGGAGCGCTGGGCCGTCGTGCCGTGCATTCACTGACGGCGCTCGACTCGGAATTTGTCGGCGATGCCATTTCACCCTGGCCTGTCCTGGCGGGCCGCTTGGCAACTTCCGGTGTCGTGACCTCCGAGGCCGCCGAGCTTGCGACGATCCTCTATGCTTTCGGCGTCCTGACCGGGAATACCGACATGCACAACGGCAATCTGTCATTCGTCTCGGAACATGGCAAACCGTATCAGCTCGCCCCAGCCTACGACATGCTGCCGATGGCCTTCAGGCCCGGCAGTGGCGGCCATTTGCCCGACAGCCTGAACTCCGCCAACCCGCAATCCTGCGTTCCCCCGGTTGGCTGGCGGCGGGCCCTGGACTTGGCCGAAGCCTATTTGGCCAGGATGCGCGCGGACGGCCGATTCACGGAGGGCTGGATGCCGTGCGTGGCCGCATTGGGGCGGCATGTCGAGGATGCCCGCCAGAGGATAGGGAGGCTTGGTTGAGCATCCCCGTACAGCCATCCGTGAGTGGTCGAACCGGGCGATGGCTCCTTTTTGCATGCCTGTCGTTGCAGATCTAACGGATAGATTGGCGGCAGCGAGCTGATGGCGGCCCATGTATGGCCCGCTGTCGGGCGGGCCCGAGTTTTTCGCCCGAGCGCCTTGCGAAATGGGCTCTAATAGCGCGGTGTCCATCGGCCGCGCGAGGCGTTCACCATGCATGTCACCCTGGTCCATGTCCACGTCAAGCCGGAGGCCGTGGAGGCCTTCATGGAGGCCTGCCGGAAGAACCACGAGCAATCCGTGCGGGAACCCGGCAACCGCCGCTTCGATGTGCTGCGGGATGCGGCCGAGCCGAACCGCTTCGTGCTCTACGAGGCCTATGCTTGTGCCGAGGATGCGGCCGCCCACAAGCAGACCGACCACTACCGGAAATGGCGCGATACGGTGGCTGACATGATGGCCGAGCCGCGCAAGGGGGTAGGCTATCTGGGCCTGTACCCCGCCTGACCCATCCACACATGGAGAATGTCCGATGCAAGAAAAACATGGCCCTGAGTTCTGGATCGGCAACGCCCTGCTGGGCCTGTCCCTGATCATGCTGATTTTCCTGGGCGCGCTCTGGGAGGCCCTGGGGGTCTGGGCCATGATGTTGTGGATGGTCCTGGCGGGAGTGGGAATGTATTTCGTCACCAGGGACAAGGGGCCCGGCTCCAACCTGCCGGATTGAGCCATGACAACCATGCCCCTGCCGCTGACCGAGGTCGAAGCACGCATCCTGGGGGTGCTGATGGAGAAGGCGAAGACTACCCCCGATGCCTATCCCCTCACCCTCAACGGCCTGACCGCCGGCTGTAACCAGAAGACCTCCCGGGAGCCGGTGATGAACCTGGCGGAGAGCGAGGTGCAGGCCGCCCTGGAGGAACTGCGCGGGCGAACCCTGATCATGGAGACCTTCGGCGCCTCCGGCCGGGTGCTGCGCTACGCCCACAATTTCGCCAAGGTGTACGGCGTGCCGTCCGCCGCCGCGGACCTGCTGGCGGTGCTGATGCTGCGCGGGCCCCAGACCGCCAGCGAATTGCGGGCCAACTGCGAGCGCCTGCACCACTTCGCCGATGCCTCGGCGGTGGAAGGCTACCTGGACGAGTTGGCCGCCCGGGAATCCGGCGCCCTGGCGGTCAGGCTGCCCCGTCAGCCCGGCGCCCGGGAGCCGCGCTGGGCCCATCTCCTGTGCGGCGATGTCCAGGCGCCGGTCGTGGACGCCATCGGCGCGGCCCAGGGCCCGTCCGACCTGATCGCGCGCGTGGAGCGGCTTGAGCGGGAAGTCGCCGAACTGCGCGCCCGTCTGGCCGAAGTCGCCGGCCATGCCGGCGGGAACGTGGCGGAGCGGGATGAGGCACCTTGACCGGGGCTGGTCGGCATCGTTGAGCGCCCGGTCCTGGAGTCTGCTGCCCGAGGCGGGGCGTCGATTTTCGCCCAGGCTACAAATCGGTATCCTTCGGCCTCCCGCGGTACTCCGTTGCCTTGTTGAAAACCAATCCTGAAGGGGAATGTTCATGCGATATCTAGCCGCGGGCCTGGCCTTCCTGGCCTTGACCCTGTCCACCATGGCCAACGCCAACCAACCCGTCCGCGTCCTGGCCGACCGTACCGAATCCCTGCTCAAGCCCCTGTTCGAGACCTTCACCAAGATGACGGGCATCCCGGTGGAAGCGGTCTACATGGACAAGGGTCTCATCGACCGGGTCGCCGGCAACCCCACCGAGGCGGACGTGCTCATCACCAAGGACGCCGAACTGATGGAGATCGCCCGGGCCAAGGGCCTGCTGCAACCCCACAATTCCGACCTGATCCGGCGGGAGATCGACAAGCGCTTCCAGGGACCGGGCGCCAGCTATTTCGTGGATGCCTACCGGGCCCGCCTGATTTTCTACGCCAAGGCCCGGGTCAAGCCCGAGGAACTGTCCACCTACGCCGACCTGGCGTCGCCCAGGTGGAAGGAGAAGTTGTGCATCCGGTCCGGCTACCACGACTACAACATCGCCCTGTTCAGCCAGATGAGCGTGGCTTACGGACCGGAGAAGACCCGGGCGATCATCCAGGGCCTGCATGACAACCTGGCGCGGGAACCCAAGGGCAACGACCGGGAACAGGCCAAGATGATCCATGCCGGCAAGTGCGACCTGGCGTTGATGAACGTCTACTACCATCCCCTGATGATGGACAACCCCGAGCAGCGGCCCTGGGCCGAGGGCATCGGCGTGTTCTACCCGGATCAGCGGCAGGGCGGCGCCTTCATCATGCGCAGCGCCGTGGGCCTGACCAAGGCCAGCCGCAACGTGGCCGCCGCCACCCAGTTGATGGAATTCCTGGCCGGCAAGGACGGGCAGAACATCATGACCCACCTGACCTACCAGTTCCCCACCAATCCCGGCGTGCCGGCCAGTCCGAAAATCGCCACATTGGGAGCGGAACAGCCCGGCATCAGGGACGGCAAGTTCAAGGTGAACTTCGTGGACCTGAATACCGCCGTCAAGGAGCGGGAAGCGGTGGTGAAAATGCTCAACGAAGTCCAGTTCGACAAGCGCTGAGCGAGACGGGAAGGGCCCGGTGGATCCCGCCGGCCCTTCCATGCCGGGGTGGATTCCGGGGATACTCGGGCATGCCCCATATCCTGCTTCTCCTGGCCCTCGTGGCCGTGGTCAGCGCCCCCGGCCTGTACATCCTGGGCCTGGGGACGGTCCAGTTCTCGCCCGCATGGTGGACCCATCTGGCCGAAACCGTGCTGCCCCAGTACCTGGCCGACTCCCTGCTGGTCACCGGCGGCGCCACCCTCGTCGCCCTGGTCCTGGGCGGACTGCCCGCCTGGCTGACCTTCCGCCACGTTTTCCCGGGCCGGGCCTGGTGCGTGTTCACCCAGTTGCTGCCCCTGACCCTGCCGGCCTATGTGGCCGCGGGCCTGTACATGGAAGCCTTCACGGCCGACTTCTTCTACAGCCGCTGGGCCCTGGTGATGGAACTCGGCGCGGCCGCGGCACCGCTGGTGTTCATGTTCCTGCGCCTGGCCCTGGCGCGGCTGCCCGCCAACCTGTTCGATACCGCCGCCTCCCTGGGGAACGGCCCCCTGGCGCGCTTCTGGCGGGTGGGACTGCCCCTGCTGGCCGCGCCCCTGATCGCCGCCGCCTGCCTGGTGGCGGCCGAGGCCATGGGCGAGTTCGGGGCCGCCAGCCGGGTCGGCGTCGCCACCCTGAGCGTGGGCCTGCACGACCAGTGGCACGCGCTGCAACGCCAGGAACTGGCCACCATGCTGGCGCTGATCCTGTTCCTGCTGGCCGCCGTGCTGGCCACCCCGGTCATCCGCCTCGGACTGCGCGGCCAGCGCGCCCATCACGCCGGCAGCCTGCAAACCCTGCAACCGACGCGGGCCTCCCCCCCGGTCGCCGCGGGCATCCACCTGGCCTGCCTGCTGGCCGTGCTGCCCGGCTTCTGGGGGCCCCTGGTCCTGGCCCTGGGCTGGGCGCGCGAGCGCCTGGACAAGACCAATCTGGCCCCCCTGTTCCATGACGCCGGCAATACCCTGACCACGGCTCTGGCCTGCGTCGCGGTCTGCCTGCTCCTGACGCTGGCCTTCGCCTACCTGCTGGAAACCGGCGAGCGGGCCCGGCGGGCGGACCGCGCCGTGTGGCTGACGGCGGTGAACTACCTCACCCCGTCCCTGGTGCTGTCCCTGGCCTGGTTGTCCAGCGGCCTCACCGGCCGGGGGGTGGTGATCGCCGCCACCGCCGTCAAGCTGCTGCCGCTGTTGCTGCTGCCGGTGGCCGACGCCCTCGGGCGTGTGCCCGCGGCCCAGGCCGACACGGCGCGCGGCCTGGGCTGCGGCCGCGGCGAGGTGCTGCGGCGGGTGCTGCTGCCCCAGCTCGGGCCCGTGTTCGCCGGCGGCGTGCTGCTGGTGTTCGTGCTGGCGGCCACCGAGCTCACCCTGGCCCTGACCCTGCAGCCCTTCGGCTACGGCGCCCTGTCCCTGCGCATCTTCGCCTATGCCGGCATCCAGATGACCCAGCTGTCCTCGGTCTGGGTGGTCTGCCTGTGCCTGCTCTGCCTTTATCCGATCTGGCGCCTGTCGCGCCTCATCGACCACGCCGGAACCGCCCATGCTTGATGTCGACGCCGTATCCCTGCGAATCGGGGAGCGCACCCTGCTGTCCGAGATTTCCTTCACCCTGGAAAAGGGCAGTAGCCTGGCCCTGCTCGGTCCCAGCGGCGGCGGCAAGACCACCCTGCTGCGCCTGATCATGGGCTTCCTGGCCCCCGGCGGCGGCGCCCTGTCCTGGTCGGGCAAGGGTTCTCTCGCAAGCGGGGAGTATCCAGGTGCCCACCGAGCGGCGGCGCTTCGGCATGGTGTTCCAGGAGGCGGCCCTGTTTCCCCACCTCAACGTCGCCGAGAACGTGGCCTTCGGCCTCAACCGGCTGGACCGGGCGGCGCGCAAGGCGCGCGCGGACGAATGGCTCGCCCGCCTGGGCCTGGAGCCGCTGCGGCGGCGCCCCGTGCAGGCCCTGTCCGGCGGCGAGCGGCAGCGGGTGGCCCTGGCCCGCGCCTTCGCCGCCCAGCCGGACCTGCTGCTCCTGGACGAGCCCTTCAGCAACCTGGACCGGCTGGTGCGCACCGAGCTGCTCGAAGCCCTGCGGACGGTACTGGACGACACCCATACCACCAGCATCCTGGTCACCCACGATGTGCGCGACGCGGTGGACTTCGGTTCCGACCTGCTGCTGATCGCGGAGGGACGGGTACAGCGCCAGGGCAGCATCGCCCAGGTGCTGGCCGACCCGGGCAGCGACTGGACACGCCGTTTCCTGGCCTGCGGCCTCGGCCAGGCCACCCATCAGGAGCCCCGCCATGAGAATTCTTAAGATCCGCCGCGGCTACACCACCAATTCCTCGTCCGCCAGCGAGTACGTTCCGCCCCATCTGCAGCCGGGCTATGTGCCGGCCCCGGTGGCCACGGCGCCGGCCGGGACGCCGAGCGTGACACCCGGCGGCCCGGCATCCGCCGCGCCCGCCCAGCCCGTCGCCCAGCCCGCCACGCAGAAGCCCGTGCCGATACCCGTGCGCGTGGCGCCCGCCGCCACCGCGCCGGCGCCGGGCAGCCTGGTGGCGAAGCCGGCAGCCGCCACGGCCAGCCCCGCACCGGCCGCGTCCGCTACCCAGCCCGCCGCCGCCACGCCGGAGGCCACCACCAGCCTCACCGGACAGGTCGCGCCCCCGCCGGGGGCCCAGGCGCCGGCCCCGGCGCAAGGCTGGAGCAACTCGGCCCTCCTGGGCGTGTTCGCGGCCCTGATCGCGGTGGCCTTCGTGGGGGAAAAGGCGGTGCGCCGCCTGTTCCGTTCCCTGAAACGACGGGACGACACGGAGTAAGCCATGGCCGAGATCCTGCTGCGCCGCGAGTCCTACGGCGGCTTCGTGTTCCACCCCACCGACGCCACCTTCGTGCATCTGGACGAGCCCGCGTTCCGGATGGCGGCGGCGGCCTTCTGTCACGGCGAGGAACCCCGGGACGAGGAATCCGGCGCCGTGCTGCGGGAATTGCGCGAGGCCCTGCCCGCGCCCATCTCCGGCGCCCGCTATCTGGATCTGGGGATCGAGGCGCCCGCCCCGGTGTCGAATTTGTATTCGGCGCCGACGTTGATGGATTTCCAGATCACGGACAACTGCGAGCTGGCCTGTCCCCAGTGCTACGCCTCGTCCCGCCCGGACGGCAAGCATGTGTCCTGGGACGATGCCCGGCTGGCCATGGCCAGGATGCGCGAGGCCGGTGTCTGCCAGGTGGCCATCGGCGGCGGCGAACCCCTGCGCCATCCCCGCCTCGCCGACATCCTGGCCGAGGCGCGCGACAACGGCATGGTGCCCAACGTCACCACCACGGGCATCGGCGCCACCCGCGAGCAGCTCGACGCCCTGGCCCGCCATTGCGGCGCCGTGGCCCTGAGCCTGGAGGGCGTGGGAGACAACTTCTCCCTGCGCCGCAGGCAGGGCTTCGCCGTCTTCGAGGAGCAGGTCGCGCGCCTGCGGCATGCCGGCATCAAGCTGGTGCTGCAGATCACCCTGAGCGCGGAAAACTGCGACGAACTCCCGGAGATGGTGGACTACGCCCTGGGCGTCGAGTCCCTGTATGGCGTGATTTTCCTGGCCCACAAGCCGGCGGGCCGGGGCGTGCGCTTCGACTCGCCGTTGTCCGGCCGACCCTTCGCCAGCGTCTATCCCCATGTCATCGAAGCCGTGCATCGGCTCCGGGCCCATACCCAGGTGGGTTTCGACTGCTGCCTGAGCCCCCTGCTCACCGCCCTGGAACAGGACCTGGGCTTCCCGCCCATGGGCATAGTCGAGGGCTGTTCCGCGACCCGGGGTTCCCTGGGGCTGACGGTGGACCTGGACTGCGTGCCCTGCACCTTCCTGCCGGAGCAGCCCCTGGGTAATCTGCGCCGGGATTCCCTGCTGGACATCTGGCGCGGCTACCAGTCCCGGCGCTTCCGCCAGGGCCAGGCCGCCTTCCTGGAACGCGATGCCCGGTGCGCCGGCTGTGGCGTCAACAGCGTCTGCCTGGGGGGCTGTCCGGTCTGGGACCTGGTGGGGTGTCGCCACGCCGAGCCGCCGGCCGCCTGAAGCGTGCCTTGCATGGTGGTCGCCGGTAACCGCCATTTATTTGGTTTTTGCCCACTCCCGGCTAGAATTCGTGCAATGCAACATAAACCGTTCCATTCCTTCCCGAGCCCAGCCATGTCAGACATCGAATTCAAGCCAGGCAGCACCGAGACCACCGAAGCCGTCGTTCAATCTTCCCGCCGCGTCACCGCCGAAACCACGGACGAAGTGCGCCAGATCATCCTGCGCATCGACGAGCCGGCCTTTTATTTCCTCGAGGGCCAGAACATCGGCGTGCTGGTGCCCGGACCCCACGAGTTCGGCAACAAGACCCATCACCGCTACTACACTATCGCCAACGCCCGCGCCCTGGACCATGGCGTGGAACTGGAATTGCTGGTGCGGCGCTGTTTCTACATCGACGAGGTGTCCGGCGAGCAGTATCCGGGCGTGGCCTCCAACCACCTGTGCGACGCCAGGGAAGGCGACCGGATCACCCTGACCGGCCCCTATCGCAGCCCGTTCAGGATTCCCGCCGACCCGACCAGCAACCTGCTCATGCTGGGCACCGGTACCGGCGTGGCGCCGTTCCGCGCCTTCCTGCGCCGCATCTACGAGGAACAGAAGGGCTGGAAAGGCAAGGTCCGCCTCTATTACGGCGCCCGCACGGGCACCGAAATGCTGTACATGAACGACCTCAACAGCGATCTGGCCAACTACTACGACGAGAAGACCTTCAAGGCCATCCAGGCCCTGCGCCCGAACATCCTGGGCGACGAGGCCGATGCCCTGGGCGGGGGCGTCGAGGCCAACGCCGCCGAGGTGTGGAAGCTGGTGCAGGACGAGAAGACCTGCGTCTACCTGGCCGGCATGAAGAAGATCGCCGATGCCCTCGACCAGGCCATGGCCAAGGCAGCCGGTTCCGCCGAGGCCTGGCAGGCCGTCAAGCAGCGCCTGGTGCAGGATCGGCGCTGGTCCGAGCTCACCTATATCTGAGGCGCCGCCTTCGGCCTTGGCGTGACGACGTGAACGATACCTCCGGCGCACCGGCCCGCTCCGCCTCGGGCCACGACCTGACCCCCCTGGGCGACGCCGAGAAGGAGCGCCTGGCGGCGGGTCTCGGCGCCGAGGAACGCCGCGTCATCCTCAACCAGGGCACGGAACCGCCGTTCTGCGGCGGCCTGCTCGAGGAAAAACGCCCCGGCGTTTTCGCCTGCCGGCTGTGCGGCCTGCCCCTGTTCCGGTCGGACAGCAAGTTCGAATCCGGCACCGGCTGGCCCAGCTTCAACCAGCCCTTCGATCCCGACCACATCCGAACTCTGCGCGATGTCAGCCACGGCATGGTGCGCGCCGAGATCCGCTGCCGCCGCTGCGACGGCCACCTGGGCCACGTTTTCGAGGACGGCCCGCCGCCCACGGGCTTGCGTTACTGCCTGAACTCCGCCTCGCTCCAGTTCGTCGAGGCGAAATAAGGCTCTCAATGCGGCAACGCGGAGCATGCCGTCAATGGAATTGCCGCTGACGTTGCCAATTCGACCTTGCCAACTCGACGTTGCCGATGCGATGTTGCCGATTTCAACCTCATTCGCCGTTCCATCCATGATCAGGGCAAGGATTCATCCGGTCTCTTCCGGTCGATGCGCGGCGCGCCCTCGGCAATGGGCCTCGGGATAGCGCGACCATGCATGCGCGATTGACTGGAATTTTCCTGGCCCGCGCCTTGGCGGGCTTGCTGGCGCTCCTCGTCTGCTGGCCCGGCTCGGCCCTGGCCGCCGCGCCCTACGCCTGGACCACGCCCGACGCGGAAGGTCCGCCCCGGGTCCATCTCTATTTCTTCTGGTCTCTGCGCTGTCCCCACTGCCTGGAGGCCCGCCCCCAGGTGGAGGCCCTGGCGCAAAAGCATACCTGGGTGGTTCTGCATTCCCTGGAACTGACCGGCAATCGGCAAAACGTGGAACGCTACGTGGCCATGGCCGCGGACCTGGGGCAAGAGGCCCAGTCGGTGCCGGCGTTCCTGTTCTGCGGCCAGATGCGGGTGGGCTGGGATGGCGATGTCGGCGCCGCGGACCTGATGCGCGGCCTGGAGGCCTGCCGCGCCAATCCGGACCTGGCCGTCCAGGGCCGGGCCGGCCAGCCCACGGCGACCACCCTGCGCCTGCCCCTGGTCGGCGACCTGGAGGCCACCTCCCTGTCCCTGCCGGTGCTGACCGTGCTCATCGCCGGCATGGATGCCTTCAATCCCTGCGCCTTCTTCGTGCTGCTGTTCCTGCTCTCCCTGCTGGCGCATCAGCGGGACCGGCGCCGCATGCTGCTCATCGGCGGCATCTTCGTGCTGTTCTCCGGCCTCATGTACTTCGCCTTCATGGCCGCCTGGCTGGGCCTGTTCCGGGTCATGGGCAGCCTGCCCTGGGTCACGGCCGCCGCCGGCGCGCTGGCGGTCGTGATGGGGGCCATCAACGTGAAGGATTTCTTCGCCTTCAAGGCCGGGGTCAGCCTGTCCATCCCGGAATCCCGCAAGACCGACATCTTCCGCCGCGGGCGCGAGATCCTCGCCGCCGGCAGCCTGCCCGCCATGCTGGCCGCCACCGTGCTGCTGGCCGTGGCCGCCAATTTCTACGAACTGCTGTGCACCGCCGGCTTCCCCATGGTCTACACCCGGGTGCTCACCATGCAGGTCGCCAATCCGGCCGAGCATCTGCTCTATCTGGCCCTCTACAACGCGATCTATATCCTGCCCCTGCTGCTCATCGTCCTGGCCTTCGCGCGCACCCTGGGCGCCCGCAAGCTCAGCGAGCGGGAAGGGCGCCTGCTGAAACTGCTGTCCGGCCTGATGATGCTGGGACTGGGCGTCCTGCTGCTGCTGGCGCCGGAGCGGCTGAACGACCTGAGACTCGCCCTCGGCCTGCTGCTGGCGGCGGCGGCGCTGACCGGGCTGGCGGCCCGCCTGACCCGGAACTGAACGGAGATCGCCGTGGCCCATGGCGAGGAGCTGGGTGTGGGGAGCGCGCCCCGCGCCACCCCGCCTGACGCCGTTCACGGCCGATTGCCTATAGGCTCAGTTCGCGTTAACGAGTGATGGGCGGAGTTGGCCAAAAAGTAGGGTTCCCCCCTTTCTAAAGGGGGGAGAGGGTCTCCAAGGCTCGAAAGGGCCAACCCCGGTCCCCCTACCCCGCAGCGGACACCCAACGGAGAGCCTTCCTTTAAGTCCGACAGGCGCCTAGCCAGTCCAGGGCGGCCACGCGGATAATGCCGCATCCCTTTCCTCGTCGGCCCGTGATGAACAAGAAAAAGGTTTTCCTGCCGGTGCTGCTGCTGGCCATCGGCATCGGCGGTTTCCTGGCGCTCAAGGCCACCCGTTCCAAGCCGCCCACGGCGCCGCCCAAGGAGCCGGTCTGGCGGGTGGAAACCGTGCCCGTCGCGCTTCAGAAAGCCAGCCCGATCCTGGTCCTGAATGGCCGGGTGGAAAGCCCGGACCAGACCAAGGCCGCCGCGCCCGGTGTCGGCCGCGTCCTGACCGTGAAGGTGCGGGAAGGCCAGCGGGTGGCGCCGGGCCAGGTGCTGCTGGAACTGGATCCCCGGGACTTCGACCCCAAGGTGGACCAGGCCCGCGGCGAGGCGCTGGAACTGGATGCCGCCATCAAGAGCGAGGCGTTGCGCCACAAGGCGGACCTGGATCAACTGGAACACGAGAAGCGCTTGCTGGCCGCCGCCGACGCCGACGTGAAGCGTTTCGAGCAGTTGCGGAAGGAAAACTTCTATTCCCAGAGCGCCGTGGAGCAAAGCCGCTCCAACCTGGCGCGCCAGAACATCAGCCTGCGCGCCCGGGAGCTGGCCATCGCCGACCACCAGGCCCGCCTGCTGCAATTGCAGGCGCGCCTGCTCAAGGCCCAGGCCAATCTGGACCAGGCCCGGCTGGCCGCCGCCCGCGCCCGGGTGACCGCGCCCTTCGCCGGCCTGGTAGCCAAGGTGGAAGTCGCCGTGGGGGACCAGGTCAACACCGGCCAGAGCCTGATCAGTCTCTACCCGGTCGCGGGCCTGGAGGTGCGCGCCAAGCTGCCCGCCACCCAGCAGGACGAGTTTCTCGCCGCCCTGGCCCGGGGTGGCCAGGCCCAGGCCAGCGCCCGGGTGGGTGGCGAGACCCTGGCCTTCAGGCTGGTGCGCACCGCCGGCGCGGCGGATGCCCGGGGCCTGGATGCCTTCTTCGCCCTGGCTTCGCCCGCGGGCGCCCCGCGGGTGGGCGAGCTGGTGACCCTGGAAGTGGCGCGCGCCCCGGTGGAGGGCGTGGTGGCCCTGCCTTACACGGCCCTGTACAACGGCCGGCAGGTCTATCGCATCGAGGATGGCCGTTTGAAGGCCCTGGACGTGGAAGTGCTGGGCGAAGCCGGCGGCCGGGTCGGCGACCAGGCCGCCCGGCTGCTGGTGAAATCCCCCGCCTTGAAGAACGGCGACCTGCTCATGGTCACCCATCTGCCCAACGCGGTAAACGGGCTGAAGGTGGAGGCGGTGGGCGGGGAAGGTGAAGGGGGAAGGGAGAAGGGGGAAGGGTAAAACCCTCGCCAGGAAGCGATCCGATCACGCTGAACAACCGCGTGGGTGCCGGTTTTCCCACCTTTCCCCCTTTACCCTTCCCCCTTCACTCCAGCGATGAAACGCACCGATCTCCTGGGCACCTTCGTCCACCATCCGGTGGCGGCCAACCTGTTCATGCTGATCCTGATGCTGGCCGGCTTCTTCGCCTTGTCCAGGCTCAACGTCCAGTTCTTTCCCAACTTCAACCTGGATTTCGTCACGGTGCGGGTGGAATGGCGCGGCGCCGCCGCCGAGGACGTGGAGGAGGGCATCACCACGCCCCTGGAGCAGAAGCTCAAGACCGTCTCCGGCATCAAGCACCTCACCTCCACCTCCAGCCAGGGCGTGAGTTCCATTTCCATCGAGTTCAAGGAAGGCACCGACCCCGTCACCGCCGTGGACGAGGTGAAGCAGGCCGTGGACCAGTTCCGCAACCTGCCCCAGGACGCGGAGCCGCCGGAGGTCAGCCGCGTCATCCGCTACGAGCCCATCGCCCGGGTGCTGCTCACCGGCGGCAGCCTGCCGGAACTGCGCCAGCTGGCGCGTCAGTACGAGACGGATTTGCTGGCCCGGGGCATCGACAAGGTGGACCTCGCGGGTCTGCCCGACGAGGAAATCGCCATCACCGTGCCGGGCAGGGAACTGGAGCGCCTGGGCCTCACCCTGGACCAGGTGGCGGCCCGCATCGCCCAGACCAACCGGGACCTGCCCGCCGGCAAGGTGGGCGAGGGCGAGGTGCAGCGGGAGGTGCGCGGCGTCAACCTGCGCAAGGACCCGCGCGATTACCGGGATCTGCCGGTGGTCACCGAGATGGGCAGCCGCGTCGAACTGGGCCAGGTGGCGGACATCACGCGCGGCGCCCGCGACAACAGCCTGTTCCTGGAAGTGAACGGCCAGCCCGCCGTGGAACTGCTGCTCAAGCGGGCGGAAACCGGCAATTCCCTGAAGGCCGCCGGGATCCTGAATGCCTGGCTGGAGGAGGCCCGTCCCCGGCTGCCGCCCACCGTCCAGATCCAGGTCTACGACGAGCAATGGAGCCTGATCGAGGACCGCGTCGGCCTGCTGGTGAGCAACGGCATCCAGGGCCTGATCATCGTGTTCTTCATCCTGCTGCTGTTCCTCAACGGCCGCGTCACCATCTGGGTGGCCATGGGCATTCCCACCGCCTTCCTGGCCACCCTGGCCGTGCTCTGGCTGGCGGGGGGCTCCATCAACATGATCAGCCTGTTCGCCCTGATCATGGCCCTGGGGGTCATCGTCGACGACGCCATCGTGGTGGGGGAGGACGCCTACGCCCACCACAAGATGGGCGAGGATCCCATGTACGCCTCGGAAGGCGGCGCCCGGCGCATGTTCTGGCCGGTCATCGCCTCCAGCCTGACCACGGTGGCGGCCTTCCTGCCACTCATGCTGGTCACCGGCCCCATGGGCAAGATCCTGGGCGACATCCCCTTCATCATGATCTGCGTGCTGCTGGCTTCGGTCATCGAGTGCTTCTTCATCCTGCCGGCGCACCTGAGAGGCGCTTTCCTGCATGGCGCCGGGGACAGGATCCATCCCACCCGGGTCAGGCTGGACGGCGCCTTCGAACGTTTCCGCGACGGTCCCTTCCGGCGCGCCGTGACGGCGGCGGTGGAGTACCGGGGCGTGACCGTCACCCTGGGCCTCATGATCCTGATCCTGGCCGTGGGCCTGCTGGCGGGCGGCCGGGTGAAATTCACCTTTTTCCCGACCCCGGAACCCCAGATCGTCTATGCCAACGTCACCTTCTCCAGCGGCACGCCCCGTGCCAGGGTGGAGGCTTTCCTGGAACACCTGCGGCAGACACTGGAGGAGACGGAAAAAGGCTACGGCGTGAAGGTCAAGGACCACGCCATCGTCCGTTCCGGCTCCCTGTCCGGGGAGCAGAACCCGCGCCAGGGCGACCAGTTCGGCTCCGTCACCGTGGAGCTGACCCCCTCCGAGGAACGGGATATCCGCACCGAGACCTTCATCAAGGACTGGCAGGCCCGCGTCCGGGTGCCGGCGGGCATCGAGAATTTCGTCATGATCACCCGCCGCCAGGGCCCCCCTGGCAACGATCTGGTGATTCGACTGGCGGGGCAGGATGCCCATACCATCAAGCAGGCCGCCCTGGAGATCCAGGCCAGCCTGCGCCAGATCCCCGGCGTCTACGGCATCGAGGACGACATGCCCTACGGCCGCGAGCAGGTGGTGTTCAACCTGACGCCCGCCGGCGAGGCCATGGGCCTGAGCCTGGAGGATCTCTCCCGGCAACTGCGCGCGGGGCTGGACGGCAAGCTGGTGCAGCTGTTCCAGGACGGCCCCGAGGAAGTGGAGGTGCGCGTGCGCCTGCCCGAAAGCGAGCGGGCCAGCCTGGCCCTGCTGGAACGCATGACCATCCGCTCGCCCAACGGGGACTGGGTGCCGCTGACCACCGTCGCCCGCTGGACCACGCGCCAGGGCTTCGAGGCCCTGCGCCACGCGGAAAGCCAATTGGCGGTGGAGGTGAACGCCACGGTGAACAGCGCCGTGGCCAACACCAACGAAATCCTCGCCGGCCTCACCGACGTCACCATGCCGGAACTGACGCGGAAATACGGCATCCATTGGTCGTTCGAGGGGCGGGCGGCGGACCAGCGCGAAACCATGGCCGAAATGAAGGTCGGCGTGATGCTTGGCCTGTCCCTGATCTACATCGTCCTGGCCTGGGTGTTCGGCCACTACGGCTGGCCCCTGATCATCATGCTGGCCATCCCCTTCGGCCTGGTGGGCGCGGTCACCGGCCACTGGATCATGGGCATCGACCTCACCATCCTGTCCATGTTCGGCCTGTTCGGCCTGTCCGGCATCGTCGTCAACGATTCCATCGTGCTGGTGGAGTTCTACCGGCACCAGCGCGAGCGGGGCATGGCGGTGAAGGAGGCCGTGATCAACGCCGCCTGCCTGCGCCTGCGCGCCATCCTGCTGACCTCGCTGACCACCATCGGCGGCTTGTCCACGTTGATGGCCGAGACCTCGCTGCAGGCCCAGTTCCTCATTCCCATGGCCACTTCCATCACCTTCGGCCTGGCCTTCACCACCGTCCTGGCCCTGCTCTGGCTGCCCGCCATGCTGTCATTCTACGAATCGGGGCATGTGCGGCTGATGCGGCTGCTGGGGCGGCCGGCGGTGGCCTGAGATTTTTCACCCTCCCCGCGGGGAGGGTGGGGGAGGGGAGAACGTCCGCTGGTTCTCTCCTTCATGCTTGGGATACCCTCCCCCTCCCAACCTCCCCCACGCGTGGGGGAGGGGTATGCCCCATGTTTGCCGAACGACCGAATCATGCCCACCCATTCCGTCCGCTTCTTCGAAACCCAGTTCCGGCGCCAGCTTGATGGTGGCGATTTCGCCCTCAACCCCTTCGAGCGCCTGGCTCTGCCTTACCTGAAAGGCGACGTCCTCGACCTGGGCTGCGGCCTGGGCAACCTGGCCCAGGAGGCGGCCCGGATGGGGTGCCGGGTCACCGCCCTGGACGGCAGCCCCACCGGCATCGCCCGCATCCGGGAGTCCGCCGCGAATCATGGACTGGCTGTGGAAGCCCACGAAACCGATCTTTCCCATTACGCCATCGACCGGGACTACGACGCCATCGTCGCCATCGGCCTGCTCATGTTCTTCCCCCGGGCCCGGGCCGAAGCCATGCTGGCCGATATCCTCGGCCATGTGAAACCCGGGGGCGTCGTCGCGCTGAATACCCTGACCCAGGGCACAAGCTTCCTGGGCATGTTCGAGCCGGGTCACTGCCACCTGTTTCCCGTGGGCGCCATGAAGGCGGCCCTGGCGGGCTGGGAGATCCTGGCGGAATCCCATGAGGTTTTCCCCGCCCCCGGCGACACGCTGAAGGCCTTCGACACCGTCATCGCCCGGCGGCCATGAAATCCGTCCCATGAAGTCCGTCCTCATCACCGGCTGCTCCTCCGGCATCGGCGTCGCCGCCGCCCGGGCCCTGCACGCGCGGGGCTGGCGCGTGTTCGCCACGGCCAGAAAACCCGCCGACGTGGAGCGCCTGAATGCGGAAGGCCTGGAAAGCCTGGTGCTGGACCTGGACGATTCCGCCAGCATCCGCGCCGCCGTGACGGAAATCCTGGCCCGCACCGGCGGCCGTCTGGACGCCCTGTTCAACAACGGTGGCTTCGGCCAGGTGGGGGCGGTGGAAGACCTGACCCGGGACGCCCTGCGGCAACAGTTCGAGACCAACCTGTTCGGCTGGGTGGAACTCACGAATCTCGTCATTCCGGCCATGCGCAAGCAGGGTTACGGCCGCATCGTCATGAACAGCTCGGTGCTGGGCTACGCCGCCTTCGCCTACCGGGGCGCCTACAACGCCGTCAAGTTCGCCGTGGAGGGCCTCACCGACACCTTGCGCCAGGAGCTGAGCGGCACCGGCATCCGGGTCGTCCTCATCGAGCCCGGCCCCATCGTCAGCCGCTTCCGGGAAAACTGCCTGCCCCACTTCGAGAAGCACATCGACTGGCGAAACAGCGTGCATCGGGCCCGCTACGAGGGGCAACTGGCCCGGCTCAGGACGCCCGGCCCCGCCGCCCCCTTCACCCTGGGGCCGGAGGCGGTGGTGGACAAGCTGCTGCACGCCCTGGAAAGCCCCTTTCCCCAGGCCCGCTACCCGGTCACCGTGCCGGCGGTGGCGTTCGGGTGGCTGAAGCGCTTCCTTTCCACCCGCATGATGGACTGGGTGCTGATGCGGGCGTCGGGCGGGGGAAAGCGTTAGGAGCCTGTCGGACTTAAGGAAATCCCGGCGCTCCGGCTTCAGGGTAGATCAGCGCGCCGGCTCGGCCTTCTTCAGGGCGTCCTCGATCCGGGCGCTGAAATTGGCTTCCGCCTGGGCGCCGACCACCAGGGTGCCGGTCACGATGTCCCCTTTGGCCGTGCCGATGACGAAGGAAGGCGTTCCGGTGATGCCGACGCGGCTGGCCTCCTGGACATCGGCGTCGATGCGCTCGGCGGTCTTCTTGTCCGCCGCGCAGGCCCCGAGGCGGGCGGGGTCGATGCCCTGCTCTCCGGCCAGCCGCTCGATGAGCTCGGCGCTCAGCTTGGCCTGGTTGAGGAACAGGGCGTCGGCCATGCGCCAGTAGGCTTCCCTGCCGCCCAGCTCGGCGACGCAGCGCGCGGCCAGCGCCGCCCCGCGCGCCTGGCCGTGGAAGGGCAGGGGCAGGTCCTTGACCACGTAGCGGACCTTGCCGCTCTCGACGTAGCGCTTGCGCAGGCTGTCGAAGGTGCTGACGTGATAGCGCCGGCAGTAGCCGCACTGGTAGTCGACGAACTCCACCATGACCACGGGCGCGTCCGCGGCGCCCAGGCTGGGCGCGTCCCTGAAGCCGATGGAGACGATCCGGGGCTCGGCCGGCGGCTTCGGGGCCGCCTTGCCGTCCTTGAGCAGGGCCTTGATCTCGCGCAGTTCCCGCAGGATTTCCTCGCCCTGCTCCTTGGTCAGGGGGTCGGCGGCCATGCCGGGCGCCGACAGCGCGACGAGCAGGGCGCCGAATGCGAGCGCCGTGGCGCGACCAAGCTTGTGCAAACGATGGACCATGCAAACCTCCGCCGGGTGTTGGATCAGGGCGGGATGTTAATTGCAGAGGGATGGTTATGGGCAATGTCTTGGGCCGATTTATCCTCGATCCATCATCCCCGGCCCTTCATGGGGCGTGGCGGACAGGGCAAGCCGGCATGGGGCGTATCGCGAGCACCCGGCCTCATCACCGCCTGTGTTCAGTCCCCTTCCGCTTGTCCAGTCCGCCTGGTTGCGCGTCCGTTCGGTCCATAGCAGACTGGCACGCCCTTTCATCAACCGGCGGAAATCCTGGCCATGCCCACTTCCATGAAGCACGTTCTTCGCACAGCGATGCTCTTGCCGCTGCTGCTCGCCTTCACCGGCTGCGCGCCCCTGGGGCCGCCCACCGTCTCCCGCGACCGCTTCGAGTACACCAACGCCGTGGCGGAATCCTGGAAGCGGCAGATGCTGCTGAATATCCTCAAGATCCGCTATGGCGACGCGCCGATCTTTCTCGACGTCACCTCCATCATCAATCAGTACTCCCTCGAAACCGAGTTGCGGGGCACCCTGGGCTGGTCCAATCCGCCAATCGCCGACCGTCAGGAACTCGCCGGCACCGGCCGCTACTACTCAGTTTGTTTTTGTTGCCTGCTTTTTCTTTGGGGGGGTTGTGTGTGGTGTTGTGTTTTGTGTATGTTGCGGGGGGGGGGGGGGGGGTTGGTTTGGGTTGTGTTGGTTTGTTCCGGGTGGGTTGTTTTTGGGTTGTTTGTTGTGGGGTTGGTGTTTTGTTTTGTTGGTGTGGGGGTTTTTTTGGTTGGTTGTTTTGGTTGTGTTTTTTTTTTTGTTGTGGGGGGTGTTTTGGGTTTGGGGGTTGGGGTGTTGTTGTGTTTTTGGTTTGGGGGTTTTTTGGGGGGGGTTCGGGGGGCCGGGGTTTTTTTTTTGGTGTTGGTTGTTTTTTTTTTTCCGCGTCCGCCGTGGGGTTCGTTTTTTTTTTTTTTGGTGGTTCGGGTTTTTGTTTTTGCGGGGGGTGCCTGTTTCGGGGCCTTTTTTTTTGGCCCGGGGTGGGTCCCGGGTTTGTTCCCTGGGGGGGGTGTGGTGGTTTTGTTTTTTTGGGGGTGTTGTTTGGTTTTGCCTGGGTGCCCTGCCGCCGTCCCGGTGGGGTGTTGTTTTTTTTTTTTTTTGGGGTTTTTTTTTTTCCCGGGGGGGTTTGTGTAATCCCGGTTTCCGGGGGGTTTTGGGGTTTTTGTCTGGTTATCGGGGGTGTTTTGTGTTTTGGTTGGGTTTTGGCCCTCGCGGGGGCGGGGGTGGTTTCTTGGTTGGGCCTGTTTTTGGGTTTGGGCTCTTCCGACCATTTCCCACGGGGGCCGCGGGAATCCGTTGGGTGTTGTTCGCTGGGGGGCCGGGTCCGGCCCCTTTCCTGGCGGGTTTGGCCCGCCTGGTGGGGGTTGTGTTTTGGGGGGGGGTGTGGTGTGTTGGGGGGGGAATGGGGGGTCTTTTTCGGGGAATCCCTGGATCCGGTTTGTTGCCTGGGGGGCCGGGGCCGGGGGGGCCGTCCGGGGGGGGGGGCGGGTGGGGGGGGGGGGGGCGCGCCGGCCGCCGCTTTTCCCCTCGCTCCTGCCGCGCTCTGGTTGCGGGTTTGGGCCGTTTCCTGTTCCTGGGGCCTCTGGGGCCGGGTTTTGGTTGGGTTGGGGGGGGTTTTTGGGAATTTTGGTGTCGTCCCGCCCGTTTTTTTGTTCCCGGTTTCCGCCCGCTTTCGCCTGCGGTGCCCGGTGAAACCTCCCGCCCCCCCCCTTCCTGGCCGCGTTTTGGGGGGGGGCCTGGTTGCTCCTGGTTTTTGGCCCGGGGCGTTCGGTAATTTCGCCGGACCCCCCGCCCCGTCCGCTCGGTGGCCGCGCGCCGCGTCTCCTTCCCTCCCCCCCGGCGCGGGGCGCGGGGGGGCGCTCGCTTGGTCGCTTGGGCCGTTGCTGGCTCCCCCGTCCTGGCTGCCGGGGCCCGGGGGGTTTGGTTCCCGGGGGGGGTCCGCTGCCCTGGGGGCCTTTCGGGCGGTTTGCGTGGGGGGGGGTTTTTGTTGTTTTTTGTCTGCCGGGGGGGCCGCTCCCGCCTGCCGGTGTTTTGGTGGGGGGGGGGCCTTTTGGTGGTGGGCTGGGCGGGGCGGCGGGGCGCTGTTCCGCTGGGGGGCCGGGTTTTTGTTTGTCGGGGCGTGGGGGGGGGTTTTTTCGTTCTGGTCGGGCAACCGCCCCCCTCCCCCCGGCCCCTCCCCCCCCCGGGGGGGGGTGTGTTGTTTCCTGGTTGTTTGTCACCGGGCAGCCCGGGGGGGGGCGGGGGGTGGGGTTGGGGTTGTTTGGTTTTGTGGTTTGGGGTGTTTTGCGGATCGACAACAACCGGGGGGGGGGGTTCCGTTTTTTGGCCGTGGGGGGGAGATTGGTTGTTGGGGGGGTGGGGGGGGGGGGGGGAGGCCGGGGGCGTTCGCCCTGTGGGCGGGTTCGCTCTCTGCGGCCCCCCCCCCGCCCCCGGCGGCGGGCGGCCGGCTGGGCCGCCGGGGGGCCGCCCGGCCCCCCGGGTTTGGCGACCGCCCCACCATCACTTACGCGCCGCTCAGCGGCGAGAAGTTCGCCCGCAACCTGATGACCCCCATCCCGCCCGCGACGGTCCTGGGCCTGGTGGAGGGCGGTTATCCCATCGACTATGTGTTCCGGATCCTCGTTCACTCCATCAACGGCGTCGAGAACCAGTTTGGCGGCGCGGCCCGGAGTCGCAGGGCCGACCCGGAGTTTTACACGCTGCTGGAAAAGCTGCGCCAGATCCAGGCTTCCGGGGCCATGGCCCTGCGGGTGAAGAAGACGGAAAACCAGGGGGCCCTGCTCATGGTCTTTCGCAAGCGGGCCGACGAACAGGCCCAGGCCTCGGGCAGGGAGGCGCGGCGCATTCTGGGTCTGAACGAGGATGCCAGGGAATTCAGGGTGTTCTACGGCTCGACCTCGGACAACGACGGCGAGATCGCCCTGCATACCCGATCCTTCCTCGAAATCCTGACGGATGTCTCTTCCACCGTCGAGGTGCCCCCCGAGCACGTGGCGGAAAAACGCGTACCCCCGACCATGGAGTCCGAAGGCGAGGGCGTGAAGGGTAACCTCATCCGTATTCGCCATTCCACCACCCCCCCCCGAGGATGCCTTCGCCGCCGTGCCCTACCGGAATGGCTGGTTCTGGATCGATGACCGGGACTACCTCTCCAAGAGGCTGTTTTCCTTCCTGATGTTTGTCATGACCCTGTCCGAAACCGGCGGCAAGGATGGGGCGCCGGTGGTGACGATTTCGGCGGGGGGCTGACGACTTTTCCCACATCCGGCGCAAAGGGATGCTCGTGACCGCCGGGCTACGCGTGGCCGGCACGGCTTGGGACAGTTGAAGTTTCGGGAACTCCGCCCCACCCCGGTCCCACAAAGGGCCTAGTTGGCGATGTACGCCGACACCCTTTGAAGGAGAGAAACCATGTCCCCGCGTTTGCGCCGTTCTCCCGGCCGGATGATTGCCGCCCTGGCCGCCACCCTCGCGTTTTCCGCCCCCGCCGCCGCCGATCACTGGCGCGGATACCCCGGCATGGCCCATGGCCACCCCCACTGCCAGGCCTATCCCGGCGCCCATCCCGGCGCCTGCCCCTACATGCGGGACATGGCGAATCCCGCCCCCATGACGGGTAAGATGCTGGGCGTCCACATCAGCGATCTGCCCAACGCCATGCTGGACGCGGCCAACGTGGGCTACGGGGTCAGCGTGGAACAGGTGCGGCCCGACAGCGCCGCCGCCGCGGCCGGCATCCGGGCCGGCGATTTGATCGTGGAATTCGCCGGCAAGCCGGTGCTCTCCGCTGATCGCCTGCGCTGGCTGGTGCGCAAGGCGGACGCCGGCAAGAACCTGGAGGTGAAACTGATGCGGGAAGGCGCCCCCGTCACGGTCAGCGTGGCCTTGCCGGAGGCCAAGGCGAAGGACAATTGCGATGTGAAGGAGGCCCCCAAGCTGGGAACCTGAGTCGCGACCTCGCGCTGCCACCGCGCCAGGACGCGGCTGAGGGCTTTGATCTCGTGTTCAAGAACGGTTCAGCCCGTGAAGGCCGCGTCCGAGGCCAGATAGGCCAGTTCTTCCGCTGTGCTCCGCCGTCCGAGGATGGCGTTGCGGTGGGGGAAGCGGCCGAAGCGGCGGACGATGTCCCGATGGTGCTCGGCCCAATGGCTGTCCATGCCCGCATCCCGGAACAGGGCGACGGACAGGTCCTGGTCCGCCGGGTTCTCGCTGTGCATGAAGGGCATGTAGAGGAACAGCAGCCGGTCCTGCGCCAGCCCCTTGTCGAAGCCTCGGGCGACAGCCCGCCTGGCCAGCGCCACGGCGCTCCGTTCGCTGGAAAAGGCCGCGGGACTGCCGCGAAACATGTTCAGCGGCAACTGGTCCAGGACAATGACCAGGGCCAGCGTCCCTTCCGGCGTTTCCGCCCAGCCGTCCAGCTCGCCGTCGGCGGCCCTGCGCCAAAGCGCCTCGAAGCGGGCCCGCATCTCCTCGTCCAGCGCCGGCGTGGAAGCGAACCAGCGCCTGGCGACTGGTTCCGAATACCAGTAGGCCAGCAAGGCCCGCTGCTCATCCCTCGCGTCTTGCCTTCCGGTCACACCCGCGTGCTTCCGGGCAGCGCCATCTTGTGTCCCGCCTCATCCAGGCAGACGAAGGTCACGTGGGTGGAAAAAACCGACTCCTCCGTTCCGGTGGCCAGGTTGTCGGAATAGACCTTCACCGTGTATTGGACCGAGGTTTTTCCCACCCTGGCGCGACGCGACTTGAAACGCAGCACCGTGCCCTGGCGCACGCTTTTGCGGAATTCGACCTTGTCCATGGCCACGGTGACGAACTGGCAGCCGGGGTAGTCCCGGCTGGCGGCGATCCAGGAAATCTCGTCCACCCACTTCAGCAGGAAGCCCCCGAACAGGTAGCCGTAGTGGTTGAGATGTTCGGGCCGGACGACCTTGAAGCTTTCCATGAACGTTTCCTCTCTGGCGATGGCCGATTATTCGCGCCGGCTTGTTCCGAATCAATTATGTCGCACTGCAAAAATCAGAAGATAGTTCTATCCTGATATCTCCTTTGTCCAAAATCTGACCGCCATGCCCGGACACGCCAACGTCGGCTGGATCGACATCCTTGTCATCCTGATCTATCTCATGGCTACCGGATATCTGGGTTATCTGGGCTGGAAGGGCACCCGCACCGCCTCGGACTTCCTGCTCGCCGGACGCGGCGCCCATCCGGTGATCATGGCCATTTCCTACGGCGCCACCTTCATCTCCACCTCGGCCATCGTCGGTTTCGGCGGCGTCGCCGGCCTGTTCGGCATGAGTCTGCTGTGGCTTACCTTCCTCAACATCGGCGTCGGCATCTTCATCGCCTTCGTCGTGCTGGGGGAACCCACCCGCCGCATCGGCCACCATCTGGGGGCCCACACCTTCCCGGAACTGCTGGGCCGGCGCTACCAGAGCAAGGGCATCCAGGTGTTCGCCGGGATTTTGCTGTGCCTGTTCATGCCGCTCTATATCGCGGCGGTGATGACCGGTGGCAGCGTGTTCGCCGCCAGCCAGTTCGGCGTGGATTTCGAGGTGGCCCTGCTCATCTTCAGCCTGCTCACCGCGGCCTATGTCATCCCCGGCGGCCTCAAGGCGGTGATGTACACCGATACCCTGCAAGGCGTGATCATGATCCTGGGCATGGGCTATCTGCTCTGGTTCACCTACGACAGCCTGGGCGGCGTGACCCAGGCCCACCAGACCCTGACCGGCATGGCCAACCTGGTGCCCGGGCCGCTCCAGGAGATGGGCCACCGGGGCTGGACCGCCATGCCCGAATTCGGCTGGGGGGCGAAGAATTACGAGCTGTGGTGGACCGTGGTCACCGCCATCATCCTGGGCGTGGGCATCGGCGTCCTGGCCCAGCCCCAGTTGATCGTGCGCTTCATGACCGTGCGCAGCCGGCGCGAACTGGACCGGGCCGTGCCCGCCGGCGCCGTGTTCATCCTGCTCATGGTGGGCACGCCCTATGTGGTGGGCAGCCTCACCAACGCCTGGTACGCGGGCAACGGTCCCCTGCTGCATGGGCGCGTGGTCAAGGAGATCGACGCCACCCAGGGGCGGGTGCTGGTGGAACTGGTGAAGGAGGCCCCCTCCGGCCGCTGGGAAGCGATACCCAACCCCAAGACCGGCAAGCCCTCCGTGGCGCCCCTGATCGTCGCCGAGCGCCAGCCCGCCGTGGATGCGCGGGGCCAGGCCTTCGAGCGGGTGAGCGGTCGCTCCGTGGCGGTGGTGTATGCCAGGGGCCAGGCGGACCAGATCGTCCCGCGCTTCATCACCACGGCCCTGCCGCGCTGGTTCGGGCTGCTGTTCTTCCTCACCCTGATGTCGGCGGCGATGAGCACCCTGTCCAGCCAGTTCCATACCCTGGGCACCGCCGCCGGGCGCGACCTGTGGGAACAGTTCGCCGGCGGGGGCCGGGACGGGCAGCCCAGCCTGCTGGTGATGCGCCTGGCCATCCTCGTCGGCCTGCTGGTCTCGGTGACCCTGGCTTTCATGGTGCGCGACGAATATGTCATCGCCCGCTTCACCGCCATCTTCTTCGGTCTATGCGCCGCCACCTTCATGCCGGCCTACATCGGCGGCCTGTTCAGCAAGCGCATCACCCGGGCCGGGGCGCTGGCCTCCATGCTGGTGGGCCTGTTCACCTCCCTGTTCTGGCTGCTGTTCATCAAGGAGCGGGAAGCCGGCGCCATCGGCCTGGTGAAACGCTTCGCCGACGGCAAGAGCAGCCTGGCGGCGGATGCCCTCAACTGGCCCTCGGTGGATCCCATCGTCGTGGCCCTGCCCCTGTCGCTGGCCACGCTGATCCTGGTGAGCGCCCTGACCAGGCCCCTGGATGGCGCCCACCTGGACCGCTGCTTCCCGGAACGACGCGGCTGAAACGAGAGGAACGACCATGCTCGGCATCGACGACCCCCTGATCTGGCTGGCTTACGTGGGCTGCGTGCTGGTGGCCCTGTTGAGCGTCGGCTACGGCCTGGTCCGGCGCAATCGGGCGCCGGACAAGCTGACCCGGGAAGACCGGGCCTGGGCCAGAGTTGAAAAGAAGGTGGAAGATGAAATCTGAGCGCGCGCGCCTGATCGGCGTGCTCCTGCTGGCTCCGCTTGCCGCCGCGGCCGAGCCCGCCCCAACCTGGACCGGCGGACTCGATCTGCGTTTGCGCGAGGTCGCCATCGACAACGCCAACGCCCTGGACGACTCCAGCAGCACGGCCGAGCGTCACTTCCAGCGCTACCGCCTGCGCGCCTGGGGCCAGGTCCAGCCGGAACAGTCCTTCCTGGTGAACGGCCGGCTCATGTGGGAGGGGCGCCACTACGACAAGCCGGACGTGAACAGCTACGAGACCTGGTACAGCGGCGCGGTGATGTTCGACAACCTGTACGTCCAGGCCGACAGGCCGGGCGGCCTGCCGCTGAAGCTCAAGCTGGGCCGCCAGGACATCGTCCTGGGCAACGGCTGGCTCATGCTGGACGGCACGCCCCTGGACGGTTCCCGCACCCTTTACTTCGACGCCCTGCGCGTGACCTGGGCGAGCGGCCTCAACACCCTGGACGCCATCCTGCTGAAACAGAACCCCAGGACCCGCCTGACCCTGGATGGCGAGACGGAAGACCAGACCGAGCAGACCGAGAAGGGCCTGGCCCTCTACCTGCGCCACAAATACGGCGCCGACACGGACCTGGACGGGTACTGGTTCTACAAGCACAACGACCCGGCGACGGGCCAGGCGGCGGGTGGCATGAGGCTCAACAACGGCTTTTACTTCCCTTCCGCGTCCGACGACGGCCACGTCAACGCCCTCGGCGGCCGCATCGAGACCCAGTATTCCCCCACCTGGAAACTGCGCGCCGAACTGGCGGCGCAGTGGGGCCGGCGCAACGGCGCCGACATGGAAGGCTTCGGCTTCAACGGCCGGGCTACCCATGCGCTGGGCGGCGCCTGGAACGACCGGGTACACGTGGGCTACGAGTTCCTCTCCGGCGACGATCCGGACACGGGCCGCAACGAGGCCTTCGACCCGCTCTGGGGGCGCTGGCCCCAGTGGAGCGAACTGTACGGCCCCTACACCTACGGCATGGAAACCCGCACCGGCGAGACCACCAACCTGCATCGCCTGAACCTGGGCTGGGCGGCCCAGGTGCATCCCAAGGCGGAACTGAGCCTGGACTACCACGCCCTGTTCGCCGACCAAAACACGAAGCGCGGGACGGCGGGCTTCAGCGATTCCGACAAGTTTCGCGGCCATCTCGTCACCGCCTGGCTGCGCGCCAAGCTCGACAAGCACGTCTCCGGCCACCTGCTGGCCGAGTACTTCCTGCCCGGCGACTACTACGAAGCCCCCAAGGGCGACAACGCGTATTTCCTGCGCGCCGAACTCAACCTTTCTTACTGACTGAATGAACCCACCCATGGACCTGGAAAGACAGCTCCTCAACGGCGACGAAGCCGTCGCCCTCGCCGCCCTGCATGCCGGCGTGGCCCTGGGCACCGGCTATCCCGGCACCCCCTCCACCGAAATCCTGGAGTATCTCGACTATCTGGGCGGCCGCGCCCAGTGGTCGCCCAACGAGAAGGTGGCCCTGGAAGTGGGCCTCGGCGTCGCCTTCGCCGGCGGCCGCGCCCTGGTGACCATGAAGCACGTGGGCCTCAACGTCGCCGCCGACCCCCTGTTCACCGCCACCTACACCGATGTCGATGGCGGCCTGGTCATCGTCTCGGCCGACGATCCGGGCATGGCCTCCAGCCAGAACGAGCAGGACAACCGCCACTACGCCCGCGCCGCCGTGGCGCCCATGCTGGAACCCCGCGACTCCCAGGAAGCCTACGACCACACCCTGGCCGCCTTCGAAATCTCGGAACGCTGGAAGATTCCGGTGATCCTGCGCCTGACCACCCGGATCTGCCATTCCAAGACCCTGGTCACGCCGCGCCGGCACGTCCCGCCGCCGCCCGCGCCGGGCTTTCGCCGCGACGTGCCGGCCCGGGTGATGATCCCCGCCTACGCCAAGCCGGCCCATCACCGGCTGCGCGCCAAGATGGCGGAAATCGCCGCCTGGAACGAAGCCAACGGCTTCAACCGCATCCTCCCCGGCAGCCGCGAGCTGGGCATCGTCGGCAGCGGCATCGCCGCCGTGCACGCCCTGGAAGCGGCGCCGGACGCCAGCCATCTCACCATCGGCATGACCTGGCCGCTGCCCCTGGAAACCATTCGCCAGTTCGCCGCCAGCGTCGACCGCGTGCTGGTGATCGAGGAGGGCGATCCGATCCTGTTCGAATCCCTGCGCGCCGCCGGCATCCCGGCCGAGGGCAAGCCGGAGATGTACCGTTTCGGCGAGCTCAACGTGCCCCGGGTGCGCCGCATCCTGGCCGGCGACACCAGCCCGGAGGCGCCGCCGCCCAAGGGCAAGCCGCCCGAGTTGTGCCAGGGCTGTTCCCACCGGGACGTGTTCGAGGTGCTGCGCGACATGGACTGCATCGTCTCCGGCGACATCGGCTGCTACACCCTGGGCGTGCTGCCGCCGTTCTCGGCCATGGACACCTGCGTCTGCATGGGCGCGAGTATTGGAGTTGGATTAGGCATGCGCCACACCCTGCCGCCGGATGAGGCGCGCCGGGTGGTCAGCGTCATCGGCGATTCCACCTTTGTGCATTCCGGCATCACCGGCCTGGCCGAGATGGTCTACAACCCGCCGGAAACCGGCCATGTGGTGGTGATCCTGGACAACGGCACCACCGCCATGACCGGCCAGCAGGAAAACCCCGGTACCGGACGCAGCCTGAACCACGACCCCACCGGCAAGATCGACTTCGAGGCCCTGGGCCGGGCCATGGGCATCCAGAACGTGCATAGCCTGAACCGCTTCACCGACGGCCATTTGCTGGAGGAGTTGCTCAAGACCTTGCTGGAGAAGCCGGAAACGTCTCTTGTGGTGGTGCGCCAGCCCTGCGTGCTGGCGGCGCCCAAGATCCGCTTCTACGAGAAGGCGGCTTTGGAGAAGATGAGCCACGCCTGCGCCGCCATGCCGGCGGATTGATTGTTTTATTCCCCCTTTCATAAAGGGGGGCCAGGGGGGATTTGGCGGCGGTGGATGGCCTGGGCCGAGCAAAATCCCCCTCAATCCCCCTTTACAAAGGGGGAAGAAAGGAAAGCATGAGTGATCGTGTCATCAACATCGTCCTCGGCGGCCTCGGCGGCCAGGGCGTCCTCACCGCCTCGGACATCCTGGCCGACGCCGCCTTCCGGGCCGGCTTCGACGTCAAGAAGAGCGAGCTGCACGGCATGAGCCAGCGCGGCGGTTCCGTGAGCAGCGACGTGCGCTACGGCCCCAGGGTGCTGTCGCCCATGGTGCCGGCCGGCGAGGCGGATTTCCTGCTGGTGCTGGAGCCCACCCAGGTGGAGGTGAACCGGCCAGTGCTCAAGCCCGGCGGCGTGCTGATCACCACCGACGTGATCCCGGAGGGCACGCTGAAGAACAAGAAAAGCCTGAACGTGGCCATGCTGGGCGCCCTGTCGGCCCTGCTGGATATTCCCGAATCAGCCTGGCTGGATGCCATCCACGCCCGCCTGGCGGCGAAGCTGCACCGGCTCAACGACGAGGCCTTCGCCAACGGCCGGAATGCCGCGCGGCGGACTTTCCTCCCCCTTTCCCAAAGGGGGATCGAGGGGGATTTGGCGACGCCCAATCCCATAACCGCGGTTAAATCCCCCCCAGCCCCCCTTTGAAAAGGGGGGAGACATCAACCTTCGCGACCTCACCCGACCATCATGCTGAAAGAACTCTGGAACGATGCCGCCGGCGGCTTTCATCCCGTCAGCGCCCCCGACTTTCTGCCCGAACAGCAACTGCGCGAGGTCCAGTTGCGCCGCCTCAAGGCGGTGGTGGCCCGGGCCTACGACAAGGTGCCCCTGTTCCGCCAGCGCCTGGAAAAACGCGGCCTGACGCCGGACTCCATCCACAGCCTGGCCGACATCGCCAAGCTGCCCTTCACGGTCAAGACCGACCTGCGCGACACCTACCCCTTCGGCCTGTTCGCCAGCCCGATGGCGGACGTGGTGCGGCTTCATGCCTCCTCCGGCACCACCGGCAAGCCCATCGTGGTGGCCTACACCCGGGAGGACGTGGAGGTCTGGTCCGAGGTCATGACCCGCACCTTCGCCGCCTGCGGCCTGCATCGCGGCGACATCGTGCAGAACGCCTTCGGCTACGGCCTGTTCACCGGCGGCCTGGGCGCCCACTACGGCGCCGAGACCCTGGGCGCCACGGTGATCCCCATCTCCGGCGGCAATACCGACCGCCAGATCATGGTGCTGCGGGATTTCGGCGTCACCGCCATCTGCGCCACCCCCAGCTACTTCATGCACCTGGCCGAGAAGGCCCAGGAGATGGGCATCGACCTGAAGGAAATGCCGCTGCGCGTCGGCGTGTTCGGCGCCGAGCCCTGGTCCGACGCCATGCGCGCGCGCATCGAGGCGGATACCGGCATCCGGGCCTTCGACATCTACGGCCTGTCGGAAATCATCGGCCCCGGCGTGGCCAGCGAGTGCGGCCAGCATGAGGGCCTGCACGTGTTCGAGGACCATTTCTACCCCGAGATCATCGACCCGGAAACCGGCGAGCCCCTGCCGGACGGCGAGGAGGGCGAGCTGGTGCTGACCACCTCAGCAAGAAGGCCATGCCCATGATCCGCTACCGCACCCGGGACATCACCGCCATCCTGCCCGAGCGCTGCGGCTGCGGCCGCACCCTGCGCCGCATCCTGCGCATCGGCCGGCGCTCGGACGACATGTTCATCATCCGCGGCGTCAACGTGTATCCCTCCCAGGTGGAAGCCGCCCTGCTCAACGTGGAGGGCACGCTGCCCCACTACCAGATCATCCTCACCCGCGAGCAGGGGCTGGACCAGATGACGGTGGAAGTGGAAGTCACGCCGGAAGTGTTCAGCGACAAGGTGCGCGCCCTGGAGGAAGTCCGCGCCCGCCTCGCCCACGCCATCGAGAACATCCTCGGTATCCGCGTCGGCCTGCGTCTGGTGGGGCCCCACACCATCCAGCGCAGCGAAGGCAAGGCCAGGCGGGTGATCGACAAACGCAATGGCTGACGCACGCCGATATCTCACTCCCCTCCCGGCGGGGAGAGGGGGAAATGCACCGCTCTCCCGTGCTTGCCACGGTCCTGTTCCGATTCATCCATAGGAGTCTTCAATGAAACTCCCGCAACTTTCCGTGTTCCTGGAAAACCGCCCCGGCAGCCTGATGGAACCCCTCAAGGTCCTGGCCGACGCCAACATCAACCTGGTCAGCATCTCCCTGGCCGACACCGAGCAGTTCGGCATCCTGCGCCTGGTGCTGAAGGACTGGGAATTCGCCAAGTCCGTGCTGGAAAAGGACGGCTGGGTGGTGAACGTGAGCGACGTGGTGGCCGTGGACGTGGACGACCAGCCCGGCGGCCTGGCACAGATGCTGGGTATCCTGGCCGAGGCCGGCATCAACATCGAGTACATGTACGCCTTCGCCCTGCGTCGCAATGTCAGGGCGGTGCTACTGTTCCGCTTCGAGGACCCGGACGCCGCCATCGAAGTCCTGCAAAAGGCGGGCATCGGCATCGTCCAGGAAGCGGACATGTACTGAGCCCCATGGCAAGCTCCATCCGCCCGCTCCGGGCAAGCCCCTTCGAGGTTTTCTTCCCCCTTAGTGAAAGCCCCCATTTGGGGATAAAGGGGATCGCGGGAGCCAGGCTGGCACTTGCCACCACCGGCGAAATCCCCCCTGGCCCCCCTTTGCCAAAGGGGGGAACACCCAGGCCTGCCGTCTTCACGCGCTGAAGCCATGTTCACTGTCCAGTCCGCCCCCATCGACAACGTCATCCGCGACCGGGAGGAATCCCTGCCCCGCGATCAACTGGAAGCCCTGCAACTCACCCGCCTGCGCGATGTGGTGGCCCGGGTCGCCCACGTGCCGTTCTATCGGGAGGCCTTCGAGTTGCGCGGCATCACGCCCAAATCCATGCGTTCCCTGGACGACCTGCGCCGGCTGCCCTTCACCACCAAGGACGACCTCCGGCGTCACCATCCCCTGGGCTTCCTCACTGTGCCCCGCGACCAGCTCGCCCGCATCCACGGCTCCTCCGGCACCACCGGCAAGCCCACCTTCGTGGCCTACACGGCGAACGACCTGCAACTCTGGTCCGACCTGTGCGCCCGTTTCCTCATCGCCGGCGGCCTCAAGCCCCAGCACACCGTCCACGTGGCCTTCGGCTACGGCCTGTTCACCGGCGGCTTCGGCCTCCACTACGGCATCGAGAACGTTGGCGCGGCGGTGGTGCCCGCCGCCTCCGGCAATACCCGGCGCCAGATCGAGATCATCCAGGATCTGGGATCCGAGGTGCTGATATGCACGCCCAGCTACGCCCTCACCATCGCCGAGACGGCCCGGGAACTGGGCATCGACCCGCGCAGCCTGCCGCTCAGGTTCGCCCACTTCGGCGGCGAGCCCTGGACCGAGGAGATGCGCCAGCAGATCGAGGCCGACATGGATATCCTGGCCTTCAACAACTACGGCCTGTCGGAGGTCATCGGCCCCGGCGTCTCCGGTGAATGCGCCCTGCGTGACGGCATGCACATCCAGGAAGACCATTTCATCGTGGAATGCCTGGACCCGGATACCCTGGATCCGGTGCCGGAAGGGGAGGAGGGGGAACTGGTCATCACCGCCCTCACCAAGGAAGCCATGCCCCTGCTGCGCTACCGTACCCGCGACATCGCCCGCCTGAACCGGGAACCCTGCGCCTGCGGCCGCGCCACCGCGCGCATGAGCCGGGTCACCGGCCGCACCGACGACATGCTCATCATCCGCGGCGTCAACGTGTTCCCGTCCCAGATCGAGGAGGCCCTGCTGCGGGTGGAAGGCACCACGCCCCACTACATGATCGAAGTGGAACGTCCCGCGACCCTGGACCAGCTCACCGTGCGGGTGGAGGTGCTGCCGGAACTGCTTTCCGACCGCATGGACCGCATGCAGCGCCTGCGCGATCGCATCGGCAAGGAAATCCTCACCGTCGCCGGCATCCGCGCCAGCGTGGAGCTGGCCGCCCCGCGCACCCTGGAACGCTTCGTCGGCAAGGCCAGGCGGGTGGTGGACAAGCGCAAGCCGGGCCAATAAGGGCGTACATCATGCACCTCGACCCCTTCATGAAACACCTGGGCTTTGAAGGCGGCGTCACCGGCCCCGGCCAGGCCCGCCTGACGGCCGTGCTCAAGCACGAGCATCTCAACAACTGGGGCTCCGCCCACGGCGGCTTCCTGTTCGCCCTGGCCGACTCCGCCTTCGCCCTGGCGGCCAATTCCTACGGCGATTCCCACGGCGATTCCCACGGCGATTCCCACGGCGATTCCCAGGGCGATTCCCAATTCCCACGGCCCCCTGGCGGTCTCCCTCGGCGCCCACATCGAACACCTGAAACCCAGCCAGGCGGGAGACATCCTGGAAGCCACCGCCCGGGAAGTCAGCCTGACCCGGCGCACGGGCGTCTACCAGGTGGAAGTTCGCCGCGGAGAAGCCCTGATCGCGCTGTTCACCGGCACGGCCTATCGCAAGGCGTGAGCCTGGAAACCGGGGTTTCCAGGTCGAACCCTGTTGTTCCCGAATCGGGCCGCGCCCGACATTTCCGGCGTCGGATCAGATGATGCAGCAGGCCGGGGAAAGCGCCTCGGAACGGTAGTGGCGACGCACGGCGGCATGCACCCGCCAGTGGCACGTTCCGGCGGGCACGACCACCAGGTCGCCCTTGTGTACCGTGACCGGCGCGCCGCCTTCCGGGGTGAGGGTGGCGGAGCCGGCCAGGAAGTAGCTTTTCTCGTCGGCGTCGAGGGTCAGGGTGCGGCTGCCCTCGGCGTCCTTCCAGAGCGGCCAGCCGTGCACGCCCAGTTCGGTCTGGCGGGCGGCGGGAATGTCGCGTTCGATGGTGATGGCGGGCGGGGTGGCCTGATTCATGGTCAAGATGCGGGTTCGTCGGGATTTGGGTTATGTTAAGCCCATTGCCCTCCTGCCCGGGTCATGGAAAAACGCATCCGCTACGGCGACTATCTGGGTCATGTGCGCGCCCGCCAGATCGCCATCAGCTACAACCAGGTCACCGCCTTCGATGCCCGGCATCGCCGCCGCCCGCGCCTGCGCCCGCGGGACCTGTACCGTCTGCTGGCGCCCTACGCCAGTGTTCGCTTTCTGGAGCAGTTCCGGGCGGTGATCCCCGTGACCCTGTTCCTGGCGCTGTTCCAGGTGCTGGCCCTCAAGTCGGACGTCGATGGGGCGGAGGGCATCGTTTTCGGTATCGGCCTGGTCATGGTGGGCCTGATGCTGTTCATGGAAGGGCTCAAGCACGGCCTGATGCCCTTCAGCGAGAACATCGGCCACCTCATGCCCCAGCGCTTTTCCCTGGCCGCCGTGCTGGGCGTGGCCTTCGTCCTGGGCGCGGCGGCCACTTTCGCGGAACCCGCCATCGGCGCCCTGAAAACCCTGGGCAGCCTCACCGACCGGACCCAGGCGCCGGTGTTGCATTACCTGCTCAACCACCGGCCGGCGGCCCTGGTCTACGCGGTGGCGACCGCCGTGGGCCTGGCGGTGTTGGTGAGCATGCTGCGCTTCATGGGAGGGTGGGGGCTGAAGAAACTGGTGGTCTGGGTATCCCTGGCTTGCCTGTTGCTCACCGCCTGGCTGGCCCGGGATCCGAACCTGGCGCCGGTGATCGGCCTGGCCTGGGATTGCGGCGCCATCACCACCGGGCCGGTGACCGTGCCGGTGGTGCTGGCCCTGGGCATCGGCGTCGCCCAGGCGGCGGGCCGGGAGGAAAACGCCCTGGCCGGCTTCGGCATCGTCACCCTGGCTTCCCTGTTTCCGCCCCTGATGGTGATGTTGCTGGGCGTCTGGTACGCGGACGAGGCCATGGCGGCGGTGGCGGCGCCGGCGGTCGGGGCGGTGGTGGCGGCGTCCTCCGGCCTGGCCGACGGGGTGCTGGCGGCCATGCGCGCCATCGTCCCCCTGACCCTGCTGCTTTGGCTGATCCAGCGTTTCTGGCTGCGGGAGCCGTTGCGCAACGCCTCCTACACCCTCTACGGCATCGCCCTGTGCGTGCTGGGCATGATGGTTTTCAACATCGGCCTGGCGGAGGGCCTGGCGCCCCTGGGCAGCCAGACCGGCGACCAGCTTTCCACGGCCTTCGGCGGGCAAGGCGGGGAGGGCTTGTATCCCTATTGGCTGGGGCTGGGCCTGGCCCTGGCGTTCGCCCTGTGCCTGGGTTTCGGCGCCACCCTGGCGGAACCGGCCCTGAACGCCCTGGGCACCACGGTACAGAACCTGACCGACGGCGCCTTCCGCAAGACCACGCTGATCTATGCCGTGGCGGCCGGCGTGGGATTGGGCACCCTGCTGGGCGTGCTCAAGATCATCTTCAACCTGCCCCTGGCCTGGCTTTTGCTGCCGGCTTACGGGCTGGCGTTGCTGCTTACCCTGGTCGCCAGCGAGGAGTACGTGAACCTGGCCTGGGACAGCGCCGGCGTGACCACCGGCCCGGTGACCGTGCCCCTGGTGCTGGCCATGGGCCTGGGCCTGGGCCGGGCGGTGGAGGCGGTGGAGGGCTTCGGCATCCTGGCCATGGCCTCGGTGGGGCCCATCGTCTCGGTGCTGGCCGTGGGCCTGTGGATCCAGTTGAGGGAACGCATCTATCAATTCGACATGGCGAAGGCGGAGACATGAAAACCCAGGATGGCCACGAACACATCGTCGTGCTGACGGACGCGGTGCTGATCACCTGCATCGTCCAGCGCGGCGCCGCCGAGGAGGCGGTGCAGGCCGCGCGCCGGGCCGGCGCCCAGGGCGCCACCATCTTCTACGCCCGGGGCACGGGGGTGCGCCAGAAGCACCTGGGCGTGCTGGGCGTCACCCTGTCCGCCGAGAAGGAGGTGATCTACATCGTCGCCGCCACCGACCAGGCCGACCGCATCTTCGAGAAGATCTACATCGCCGCCAAGCTGGACACCCCGGGCATGGGCATGCTCTACATGACCCCCCTGGAGAAGATGGCCACCTACGTGCCCGAGGAGATCGTCGAGCGCTTCAGCCATGACTAAGCTGGCGCCGCCGGGCCGCTTCAAGGTGATCCACTGCATCCTGCCCGCCGGGCGGGCCCACGCCATGCTGGACCGGTTGCGGGAGGAAAAGGGCATCGCCAGCGTGTTCTTCCACCATTCCCGGGGCGGTGGCATCAGTACCCGCAAGGGCCGGGAATCGTTCCATTACGTCGAACGGGAGATCGCCACCGTGCTGGTACCGGAGGACAGGGCCGACGAGATCTTCGAGTTCATCTATTTCGCCGCCGGCGTCAACCAGCCCCACGCCGGCATGGTGCTGATGGAGAAGACCCGGCTGGCCATGCCGGTGGCGATGCCCGAGGCGGCGCCCGGGAAACCGGGCTGAGCCGCCCGGGTCTGTGTCAGGCCATGGGCCGGGTTGTCGCCCAGGTATCCTGGTAGGCGGCCAGCTTGGCCTGATGCAAGGGCAGGGGAAAGGGCGTGGTTTCCACCCCCAGGGCGCGGCTCAGGATCCAGCCGTGCAGGCTGGTACCGCAATGGCGGCTCGCGCCGGCGAGCAGCGCGCAGATGTCCCAGACGTCCAGGGACTGGAACAGGTGGATGGCGGCGGGGTCCAGGCGGGCCGCGAGCCGTCGGTACACCCCCAGGTCGTCGTGCCAGGGCGCGGCGCCGGCGCGGAACAGGACCAGGCCGAGGCCGGTATCGGCCAGCAGGGCATCCAGGTGTCGGGCGATGGCATCGAGGCTGGCGTCGTCGCCGTATTCGGCGGCGAACTGCATGGCCAGGTAGCCCCGCGGATGGGCTGCCCGCATGGCCGCCGGTTCGCCGCTAAGGGCGTGGGCGCGAATGCGTTCCGGGAACAGGTCGGGGGCGCGGCTGACCGGATCGGGCGCCAGGGCGGCATCGATGCCGGACGCGGCGAGGTGGGCCCGGGTGACAGCGTCGCGCACGCTGAGCGCATCGGCTTCCCCCAGGCGGTCCAGGACCTCGGCCCGCCATTCGGGCCGTATCCCGGCCAGGTCCACGCCGCCCACGGCCCGGTATTCGAACAGTCCGGGATTCGCGAACAGGGATTTGGGCACCAGGTAGCCCATGTTTTGCTTGAGCCCCAGCACCCGCCTGGCCCAGGCCATGCCGGCCGCCGGGTCCGCCGCGTAGCGGGCCATGGCGGCGTCGGCGGCGGCGCCTTGCAGCATGACCGCCGCCTGGAACAGGTCGCAGGTCAGCAGTTCGCCGCCGACATGCAGGACGTCGGCCGGCCTGTCGCCCCACTGCCGCGCCAGGTCGGCGATGGCGCGCACCTTGAAGCCGCCCGCGGAGCCCAGGTCCCGCTCCGCCAGGCCGGCGAGGATCACGGGGCGGGGGGAGGGCCGCCGGGCCAGTTCAGCCGCCGCCACCCAGGCCAGCAGGATGTCGCCCAGGTTGTGGCGGTCGAAGGCGCCGAACAGGATGATCGGCGACTCGGGCATGGATCAGGCGGAACCGGAATCAGACCCGCCAGGCAGGATGGCGGGCAGGGGGGCGACGGGCGTTGGAGGGTCGAGTGGCGGCATGTCGGGGCCAGGGATGGTCCACCGATCAGAAATCCTCGTTCTTGCGGTCCAGTTCCTCGCGATAGCGCTGGGCCTGATCCCGCAGCCAGGCCTGCTTCTCGCGCTTGCGCCTTTCCGCCTGGTCCTTCAGCCAGGCTTCCCGTTCCATCCGGATCTTCAGCAGGCGGCGGTAGTTGTGGCGCATGTAGGCGATGATGATGCCGGCCACGATCAGCATGATGCCGCTGGTTTTCCCCAGCAGGGTATCCAGGCCGTAGGTGGTCACGATCCCCAGTCCCACGTAGAGGTAGGGCAGTGGTTCATAGACCCAGTTGGGTAGGTTGAACATAGATCCTGGAAAAGCGTTTCATCCACGAAGGGACACGAAGAGAACAAGGCCTTGCGGGTGCTCGCCAACTTACCCTGATGGTGATCGGCGCCTTGCCACCATAACGCGCCGGCGCCGTCATGGATGACAGGATATTGGCCCGCAACTCCCATTGTTATCGGTTGTTTTGCGCGCCACTTTAACCGGTTGTCTCCACGGGGCGGTAGCAGAACACGAAGCGTCCCTTGCCGAAATTGACCATCAGGGCGCCGCCGCGGTTCGCCGCGTAATCCTGCCATCCCGGGATGGGGCACTGGAAATGGCATTCCGAAACGCCGTGGGGCGACTCCAGGCCCCGGTCGTTGTCCCAGAACGACAGCAGCATGGCGCCGCCCTGTTTTTCCAGCAGGTGCCCGGCCGCCGCGTTGGCGAGCTTGAGGCATTGGTCGAAATTCAGCGCCAGTTCGTCGGCGTCGAGGTGCAGCGTCTTCATGGTGGTTTCTTTCCCCGGCTTTGCCCGGGCTGTTCACACTGGCTGACAGCATAGCGTGGATTGCCGGCGATGCCGCTTCCCTGAAACGCGCGTCGGCATCCCGCTGGAAGCGACCTCGCCACCGGGACGCCACGCGCCAACGCGAGCCGGTTGAGGTACATTAGCGCAATCTAATACACGGGAGTTCCGAATGACCGCCGAAGACAAGCAGGCCCTCGGGCAAACCGCCTACGACAAGGCCCTGAAGTACGAACTGGATTACGGCTGCTGCCCGCAATGCGTATTGGCGGCGGTGCAGGAGACCGTGGGCGTGATCGATGACAGCGTCATCAAGGCGAGCCATGGCCTGTCGGGCGGCGGTGGCCTCTCCGGGCAGGGGGCCTGCGGCGCGTTGACCGGCGGCCTCATGGCGCTTTCGGCGAAACGCGGCCGGGACCGCGACAAGCTGGACAAGGGCCGTTTCATCAACAACTTCAAGAAGGGCCAGGAACTGGTGGAGCGCTTCCGCGCCGAGTTCGGCGGCGTGACCTGCCAGGAACTGCAACATCGGTTCACCGGCAAGACCTACGACATGTGGAATCCCGAGGAATACAAGGCCTTCGACCAGGCCCGGGGCCAGCAGTGCGCGCGGGCGACGGCCACGGTGACCCGCTGGGTGGTGGAGATGATGTAAGTCTGGCCTCGCCGCCGCGTCCGCACGACAATCCCCCGCCTGATTCCCTCCAGGAGCTCTAAAACATGGCGCAAACCATCGGCATCCTCACCTCCGGCGGCGACACCCCCGGCCTCAACGCGGCCATCCGCGGGGTCGGCAAGGCCTGCCTGTCCCACTACGGCATGCGCATCGTCGGCATCCGCGACGGCTTCCGCGGCTTCATGGAAAAACGCACCATGGACCTGGAGGGCGATGCCCTGTCCGGCATCCTCACCCTGGGCGGCACTGTTCTCGGCACCAGCCGCGACAAGCCCCACAAGATGCCGGTGAACGGCAAGCTCCAGGACATGACCGGGGTCATCGTCGCCAACTACCACGCCCTGGGCCTGGACGGCCTGGTCTGCCTGGGCGGCGGCGGCACCCAGAAGAACGCCCTGCGCCTGAAGCAGGCCGGCCTCAACGTGGTGACCCTGCCCAAGACCATCGACAACGACGTCGCCCTCACCGACACCACCTTCGGCTTCGACACCGCCTTAGGCATCGCCACCGACGCCATCGACCGCCTGCACAGCACCGCCCACAGCCACCACCGCATCATCGTGGTCGAGATCATGGGCCACCGGGCCGGCTGGCTGGCCCTGGGCGCCGGCATCGCCGGCGGCGCCGACGTGATCCTCATTCCGGAAATTCCCTATGACGTGGGCCTGGTGGCGCAAGCCATCAAGACCCGCAGGAGCAAGGGCAAGCCGTTCAGCATCGTCGCCGTGGCCGAGGGCGCGATCTCCCGGCAGGAATTCGAGGCGCAGCAACTTTCCAGCGCGAAAAAGAAGGACAGGAAGCCCAAGGAACCCGTCGCGGAGCCGGAACTGGTCTACGCCGAGCGCACCCTGCGCCTGGCCCACCAACTGGAGAAACTCACCGGCCTGGAAGCCCGGGTCACCATCCTGGGCCACCTGCAACGGGGCGGCACCCCCTCCGCCGCCGACCGCCTGCTCGCCACCCGCCTGGGCACCGCCGCCGCCGATCTGCTCCAGCAGGGCCGATACGGCGTCATGGTCGCGGCCCGGGGCGAAGCCAGCGAGCCGGTTCCCCTGGAAGACGTGGCCGGCCAGGTCAAGCTGGTGCCGCAGGATCACCCCTGGGTGGAAAGCGCCCGGGGGGTGGGGACGAACTTCGGGGATTAGGGGCTGATGCCGTGGGCGGGCCTGCAATCCCGCCGCGGCAACCGCCGCTCAGAACGACATGCTCAAGGCCACGCCGAAACGCTTGGCCTTGTCCGTCCTGAAATCGCCGCCCAGATCGTTCCGGGTTTCGGGCGGGAGCAATTGCAGCCGCCAATCCTTGGGCGCGGTAGCGGGCTTGGCCGTTTCCGTTCCGTAACCCAGGCCGCCGAGCAACGCCTTGACCTGGCCGAGCAGCGTGCTGGAATTCGCGCCCTGTTCGAGACCGTCCCCATCCGCGAGGGGCAGGCTGGCCGCCGGATAGTCGCCGCCGAAGTCATGCCCCTGGCCCGGGATGGACTTGCCGCCCTGGGCGAAGGCATGCCCGGAAGCCCCCGTCGCCAGGGCCATGCTCATGAGGAACAGCCTGCGTTTGACTCTGCGCCGCATTTCGACCTCCTGTATTCAGGATTTGCGACTCTGCAATACCTGTATAGCAAGATTGGCCGCGAACGGGGGCGGGCTTTTTCACATCCGGTAACCGCGCATCATGCCGCGCACAACGCCTGTCGAATGTCCTCGATCAGGTCCGCCGCGTCCTCCAGGCCGGCGGAAATCCGCACCAGGCCCTCGGAGATCAGGTGCGCCGCGCGTTCCTCCGGGGTGTAGAAGGAATGGGTCATGCTCGCCGGGTGCTGGGCCAGGCTTTCCGCGTCCCCCAGGCTGACGGCGCGGGTCACCAGCCGCAGGGCGTTCATGAAGCGGCGCCCCGCCTCGATGCCGCCCTTGAGCTCGAAGGCCACCATGCCCCCCGGCCGGGCCATCTGCCGGCGCCCCAGTTCGTATTGGGGAAAGGACGGCAGGCCCGGGTAATGGCACACGGCCACCTTGTCGTGGCTGGCCAGGAATTCGGCGATGACCTGGGCGTTGTCGCAGTGGCGGTCCATGCGCAGGGCCAGGGTCTTGAGGCCGCGCAGGATGAGGAAGGCGTCCTGGGACGACAGCACCGCGCCGGTCATGTCCTTGATGCCGTGGAAGCGCACCTCGGTAAGCGGCTCCCCGGGGCCGACGATGGCGCCGGCGATGAGGTCGCCGTGGCCGCCCAGGTATTTCGTGGCCGAGTGCACCACGTAGTCCGCGCCCAGTTCGATGGGGCGCTGGAGATAGGGCGTGCAATAGGTGTTGTCCACCACCACCACGGCGCCGTGGCGATGGGCGATGGCGGCGACGGCCGCGATGTCCACCAGGCGCATGTTGGGGTTGGCCGGGGACTCGAAATACACCACCCGGGTGGCGGGGCCGATGGCCGCCTCCAGGTTTTCCGGCACGGTGAGGTCCAGGTGGGTGATCTTCACCCCGAAGCGGGCCAGGCCGTGGTTGAGGAAGCCGAAGGTGCAGCCGTACAGGGTCTTGTCGGCGATGACCTCGTCCCCGGGTTTCAGCAGGGTCCACAGCAGGGAGGTGGTGGCGCCCATGCCCGAGGCGGTGACCAGGGCCGCCTCGCCGCCTTCCAGGTCGGCGATGCGCTGCTCCAGCAGCACCGTGGTGGGGTTGCCCACCCGCGAATACACGTAGCCCGCCTGCTCCCCGGCGAAGCGCGCGGCGCCGTCCTCCACGGTGGGGAAGGTGTAGGTGGAGCTGACGTGGATGGGCGGGTTGAGGTCGCCGTCCCCGGCGTAGGGGTCGTAGGCGTGGTGGATGGCGCGGGTGGAAAACCCGGCGCCCTGGGCGTGCTTCGCGGCCATGGGGGAAACCTTTGTGGCGGGAGATGAATGGAAAACGACTTCGCGCGTGGGAACTACAATCCGGTTCGGCTTATTCGCGCCGGGGAATTATCCCCATCGTGAATGACCGCCGACTACCGAATCCTTTCCGGAAAAGCCCCGCCGCCATGCCCCTCGACCGAATCGACGCCGAAATCCTTCGCCTTTTGCAGAATGACGCCCGGCTCTCCAACAAGGCCATCGCCGGGAAAGTGGGGCTGGCCCCCTCCAGCGTCCACGACCGCGTGAAGCGCCTGTGGGCCGACGGCGTGCTCACCGGCGCCCACGCCGAGGTGGACCCCAAGGCCATGGGCGTGGGCCTGGAAGCCCTGTTCTTCATCGAACTCGCCAAGCACGAGCGGGCCACCGTGGACCGCCTCATGGAAGACCTGCTGACCATCCCGGAAGTGCGCTCCGCCCACCTCATCACCGGCCGTTACGACCTGGTGGTCCACGTCGCCGCCCGGGACACCGCCCACCTCAAGGACCTGGCCCTGGATCGCTTCACCAGCCGCCCCGGCGTCACCCGCATCGAGACCTCCATCATCTACGAGACGCGCAGGCGGCACGAATTGCCCATGCTGGGGAGAATCGCGCCCATTGATCCGCCCAGGCGAGGGTGAACTCGGCGACATGCCGGCGGAAGGCGTTATCCAGATATTTCGCTGGCGCCACGACTGGTCCTCGCTCCGCCGAGGTGACCGGTTCAAAACGATCTGGCCGGATCAATAGCCCCCCTGCGCGGGGCGAAACCACGATCGGGTTTGCCAACCCAGCGAGCGGCTCCCAACATGGCTATCTACTGATTTTCCCCCCCCCCCCCCCCCCCCCCTTCTTGGCGCGCCCCTCCTCCCCCCCCCCCCCCCCCCGCCGCGGGCGGGGGCCCCCCGCCCGCGGGCGCGCCGGCCCCCCCCCCCCCCCCCCCCCCCGCGAGCGGGATGCCCGGCCCCCCGCCCCCCCCCCCCCCCCCCCGGGGGGGGGGTTGGGGGGGAGAAATGTGTTTTTACTTTCTCAAATCTTAGTTAGCTATTTCAGGAGGGCATCATGACCCAGGCTTCCATCGCCGAAGCGAAGAACCACTTGTCCCGCCTCGTCCAGCAGGCGGAAGCGGGAGAGCCCGTCCGCATCACGCGGCGCGGGCGCCCCGTGGCGGTGCTGTTGTCCGCCGCAGCCTACGAGCGCCTGCTCGCGCCCAAGCCTGAGCTGGGGGAATTCCTGCGAGCCTGGCGGGAGGACATGAGAGCGGCGGCCGTCCCCTTCGCCGACGAGACCGTCTTCGACAATCTGCGTGACCGCGCCCCGGGCCGCGAAGTCGAACTGCCATGACGGCGCGTTGCCTGCTCGATACCCACATCGTCTCCGAGCTGGCCCGGCAACGCCCCGATTCCCGCGTGGAAAGCCGGGTGCTGGCCCATCAGGCCGAATGCGCCCTGGCCGCGCCCAGCCTGGAGGAACTCGTTTTCGGCGTTGCCCGCCTACCGCCCTCCACCCGCCGCGAGATGCTGGAACGCTGGCTGGAAGGCATCCTGGCCAGCTTCCCCCTGTTGCCCTACGACGCCCGCTGTGCCGCCTGGCTGGGCCGGGAACGCGCCCGGCTCGCCGCTCAAGGCCAGCCAGCTCCACGCACGGACGGCGAGATCGCCGCCGTGGCCATGGCCAACGGCCTGGTTCTGGTCACCCGGAACCGGGCGGACTTCGCTTGTTACGAGGGCTTGCTGGTCGAGAATTGGTTTGAGGAGGGGTGAGGCAACGTGGGTTGGAGTGACGTGTAGGCGTGTTTGGTTTTTCTTTGCCAGCAAAACAAGCGAAAAATAGATCGACATAATAAGCGCCATTTGATACAACATAAAAAGCTAATCATTATTCATCGCAAAAAGCGAACACAAACACAGCAGGAAGAACGCACATCATGGCCACCCCGTCCGAAAAGCTGGCGCAATCGCTCGAAGCGCTGCGCGCGCTTCAGGCACGCGGCCTGGTCGCGATCCGCTCTGGCGACCTGACCCGCACGCACCGGGAGCGGGTGCTCAAGGGCGGTTTCCTGCAAGAGGTGATGAAGGGCTGGTACATCCCGAGTCGCCCGGATGAACCCGCCGGGGAAAGCACGGCCTGGTATGCCTCCTACTGGGAATTCTGTGCGGCCTATCTGAACGAGCGCTTTGCCCAAGACTGGTCCCTCTCCCCGGAACAATCGCTTTTGCTCCATGCCGGGAACCGGACCGTGCCGCGCCAGCTCCTGGTGCGTGCCAAAAAGGCCCGCAACAACATCACCGCCTTCCCACACGGCACGTCGCTGCTCGATGTGCGGGCCGCCTTGCCGGAAGCACAGGATGTCGCGGAGCTGGATAAGCTTCGTCTGTTCTCGCTTCCGGCAGCGCTGGTTACCTGCGCGCCCGGCTTTTACACCCAGCATCCGACCGATGCGCGCGCGGCGATCTCGACGGTGCGGGATGCCTCCGACATCCTGCCCCGGCTGCTGGAAGGCGGTCATAGCACTATCGCGGGTCGCCTCGCCGGGGCCTTTCGCAACATCGGACGCACCCGGATCGCGGACGAGATCATCGAGACCATGCGCGCGGCGGGTTACGACGTGCGCGAGAACGACCCGTTCGAGACCCGCCCGCCCGCGATCCTGAACGCGCGAGAGACTTCGCCCCACGTCAACCGCCTGCGCCTGATGTGGCGGGAGATGCGCGGCCCCGTCATCGCGCGCTTCCCGAAATCGCCGGGAATTCCCAAAGACGGCAAGGCCTATCTGAGACAGGTCGAGGAAATGTACGTCACCGATGCCTATCACTCGCTCTCGATTGAAGGCTACCTGGTCAATCCCGAACTGATCGAGCGGGTCCGCAAAGGCAACTGGAACCCGGACAACAACGAGGATGACCGGAACCAGCGCAACGCCATGGCTGCGCGCGGTTACTGGCAGGCCTTCCAGACTGTGCGGGCAAGCGTGGGAAAGGTGCTGAAGGGCGAAAACCCCGGCGATGTGGCCGATGCGGATCACCGTATCTGGTACCGGGAGATGTTCGCCCCCGGCGTCACCTCCGGTCTGCTCAAGCCGGCTGACCTTGCCGGATACCGTAATGACCAGGTCTATATCAGGCGCTCGATGCATGTCCCGCCCAACCGCGAAGCGGTGCGGGATCTCATGCCCGCCTTGTTCGAATTGCTGCGCGAAGAACAAGAGCCGTCCGTGCGCGTCGTGCTCGGACATTTCGTGTTCGTCCATATCCACCCCTACATGGACGGCAACGGGCGCATGGGGCGCTTTCTGATGAATGTGATGCTCGCCTCAGGCGGCTATCCCTGGACCGTGGTCCCGGTCGAGCAGCGCGATGCCTACATGGCCGCGCTCGAAGACGCCAGCGTTGGCCAGAACATCGCACCATTCGCCGATTTCCTCGCCAACCTTGTCAAGGCAAGGCTCAAGAGTTACTGAAGCTGATGGCGAGGCCTTGAGAGCGCAGCAGGAAAGCAAGCGGGACATGGCATTGGTTGCGCGCCAACACGGTGACCGCGACGAACCCAAACGCAACCTTCGGGCCTCGGGCTGGTACTCCTGCTCCTTGGCCGACGCCGCCGTTGCCTAGAATGACCTAAATCAATTGGCCTCCACGAAACCCGGGGCGATTCAGTAGGCGGAAAGGACTTCGCCTTCATATTCATCTAATTACAGTTCCATGTTCTCATGCTCCCGTTCAAGAGCCAGGATTGGATATAATTTTGAGCAAATTTACTCAGTAATGTAAAAACATGGCATATCAACGTAACGAGGTCGCTTCCCTTCGCATCCGTCTGGATGAGCGTGCGAAACACATCACCATCGTTGCCGGGCCAAGGCAGGTTGGCAAGACCACTTTGGTCAAGGATGCCTTGCGTGACCGGCCCAACCTATACATCGCCGTTGATCAACCCGCGGAAGATCCCGACCCGCTCATTTTCACGTCCGCCGCACAGACTTCCTCGAAAGCGACCAGCCCGCGCGACGGCGAGTGGCTGGTCGGGGAATGGCAGCGCGCGCGCATCAAGGCCAAGGAGGGGAAGGACTCCGATAAGTGCTTTGTTCTGGCCCTGGACGAAATCCAGAAAATTCCCCGTTGGTCGGAGGTCGTAAAGGGCTTGTGGGACGCCGACCGGGCCAGTGGATTGAATATGCATGTCGTCCTGCTTGGTTCATCACCGCTGCTCATGCAACAGGGGCTGACGGAGAGCCTTGCCGGCCGTTACGAGCTGATCCGCGCAACCCACTGGTCCTACCTGGAGATGCATGAAGCCTTCGATTTCGACCTGGACCAATTTCTCTACTTCGGCGGCTACCCGGGCAGCGCCCCGTTTATCCGGGATGAACCCCGTTGGCGGGCATTCCTCCGGTCGGGCTTAATCGAACCCAACATCGAGAGGGACATCCTGATGATGACGCGGGTGGACAAACCCGCTCTGCTCAAGCGCCTGTTCCAGTTGGGATGCGACTACTCCGGCCAGATCCTGGCTTACACCAAGATGCTGGGCCAACTGGATGATGAAAAAGGGCATACCGTCACTTTGGCCCATTACCTCGACCTTCTCTCTAACGCCGGCCTGTTGACCGGTCTGCAGAAATACTCCGGCAAGCGCATACGCCAGCGGGCATCGAGCCCCAAGCTGATCCCGCTGAACACGGCCTTGATGACTTCCACATCGGGGTACAGCTATGACGAAGCCCGTGCCGATAGGACCTATTGGGGGCGAGTGGTGGAGAGTGCCGTAGGCGCCCACCTTTACAACACCGGTCACCCCGATTGCGAGGTGTACTACTGGCGTGAGAGCCCCCATGAAGTGGATTTTGTGCTGGCTCGTGGCAACCGCCTCGCCGCCATCGAGGTGAAGAGCGGCACTGCCCCAAGTCATACCCCGGGATTGAACGCCTTCGCTGCGAAATACAAGACCCATCGCCTGTTGATAGTGGGTGAAGGCGGCATCCCCTTGGCCGAATTTCTCTCCTATCCGGCGGAACACTGGCTTGCTTGATCGCCATGGCCTTCCTCGTACCCCGTCATTTCACCGAGATACTGGACGACGCAGCGCCCACTCCCGGTCATGAGCTGGCGGAATACCGGGACAGGGGGGCTTACGTACTGCTTGGCGACCCTGGCGCTGGCAAGACCGAGACCTTCAAGCAGGAGGCTTCAGCCACGGGGGGACTCTTCATCACCGCCCGGGATTTTCTGGACCTCGACATTCGCGACACTTGGCGTAACACCATGCTGTTTATCGATGCGCTCGACGAAAGCCGGGCTGGTGAGGGCGATGGTCGGACGCCATTAAGTCGCATCCGGGGCAAGCTGGATCAACTGGGACGGCCGCGCTTCCGGCTTTCCTGCCGTGAAGTCGACTGGTTGGGGGCCAGCGATCGCGGCGCCCTGCAAGGGTTAGCGCCCGACAACCGGATCGTTACGCTGCGTCTGGAGCCTCTTGCCGAAGAGCAATCCCTGGCCATCCTGCGCAGCCGGCCCGATGTGCCGGACGCGGACGCCTTCTTCGCTACCGCCAGGGAACGTGGCCTGGCAGCCTTGCTGGAAAATCCCCAGACCCTGCACCTATTGGCGGACGCCCTGCGTGGCGAGGATTGGCCCGACAGCCGGGCAAAGACCTATGACCTGGCCTGTCGTCAACTGGTCCTGGAACCCAACCCCGAACACCTGGCGGCCAAACGGGGCAAACGCCCCGCCATCGACCGGTTGCTGGACGCCGCGGGCTATCTTTCCGCCATTGGCCTATTGGCGGACATCCCGGCCTTCTCGTTGAATGAAGCCGACCCGGGCTACCCCAGCCCGGAACACCTGTCCCCGCCCAGCCCGTTGCCCGTCAGCCAGGCTTTGACCACCCGATTGTTCAAAGGCTTGGACGGCAGGCAGCGGTTCATGCCCATACACCGCAGCGTGGCGGAATACCTCGCCGCCCGTTACCTCGCCCAGCGGCTCGAAGCCGGACTTCCCCTCGGACGTGTATTGGCCCTGATAACCGGTGCCGATGGCGGCGTGGTGTCAGGCTTACGCGGGCTGCATGCCTGGCTGGCCGTGCACAGCCCCAGCGGACGGGCGACACTTATCGATACCGATCCCCTGGGGGTGGTGCTCTATGGGGATGTGCAGTCCTTTTCCCGGGCGGACAAACAGCGTCTGCTGGAGGGTTTGCGCGCTTTGGCAAGGCAGCATGCGGGGTTCCGCTGGCAGGACTGGAGCGCCTCGCCCTTCGGTGCCCTGTCCACACCGGAAATGGAGCCCGTGTTCCGTGACATCCTGACCTCCCCCCACCGCGACGAGGCCCAACAGGCCATGGTGGACTGCGTGCTGGATGCCTTGCGCCACGGCCCAGTCCAGCCCTCCTTGGACGAAGTCCTGCTCGCGGTTGTGCGAGAGGGGGACCGATGGCCAGGAGTACGTAGCGGAGCGCTGAAGGTCTACCTTCGCTCGTGGCCACGTGATCCAGCCCCACACCTCAAACTCCTGGACCACATCCACTCCGGACAGGTCGAGGACCGGGAGGACGAATTGCTAGGCATGCTGCTGGATACACTCTATCCAGGGCACATCTCTATCCGACGACTGCTGGATCACCTGCATCCTCCGAAGAGGCCGAGCCTCATAGGCACTTACTTCTATTTCTGGAGTGAGCGGCTGGCCAACAAGCTGGCAAGTGATGATCTGCCGGTACTGCTGGATGAATTGGTGAAACGACGCCTGCCTCTGGACCTGACGCACGAATATCACTACAGGGAGATGGTAGGCGCGTTGCTCGTCCGGGGCATCGAGATGTACGGCGAAGACGCACCCGTGGCTCGCCTGCATGCATGGCTGGGCATCGGGCTGGACGAATACAGCCATCCGCGGCTGGACAGGAAACACCACGAACGCATCGAAGCCTGGCTATCCCGACGCCCGCAAAGCTACAAGGAAGTCCTCTTGCATGGCCTCCGGACCTGTGACGATGAGGACAAGCTCAGGCTCTGCTTCCACTACTGCAAACAGCGGCTTTACGGTGCCGGCATTCCCGAAGATCTGGGCCTTTGGTTCCTGGGTCTGGCGGGGCACGCGGCAACACCGGCCCTTGCGCGCCAGCTGTTCGAAGAGGCCGTTACCGCGCTGATCTTTGAACAGGGCCAACAAGGCCTTTCACTGGAACTGCTGGAGACCTGGGTACAGGAACATCCGGACTGCCAGGAACTGCTCGAGTCCCTGCTCTATTGCGAGTATCCAGGTTGGCGGAAGGAAGACGCCGCACGCCAACGCGACAGGAAACTTGAGAAGGCCAAGCGCAGGAGCACTTGGCGGCGTTCCTATCGGAAACATTTTGCCGAGTTGCGGACGGGGGCGGTTGCTCCCCAGAACCTGCACAACCTGGCCATGGTGTACTTCGATCTCTATTCAGACATCGAGGGTGAAACGCCCTGGGATAGGCTGATGGACCTGCTGGACGGCGACAGCGAACTGGTCCAGGCCGCGCTTGAGGGGCTGCGCGCGGTCCCGCTGCGGCCGGACCTGCCCACGGTGGACGAGATCGTGGAACTGGAAGCCAAAGGCCGGATGCATTTCATCCGATTGCCCTGCCTGGCGGCGGCCGAAGAGATTTACCGCGAGACCCCCGCAGCCCTGTTGGCCTGGCCAGATGGGGTGCTGGAGCGTCTGCTGGCCTTCCGCTACACCTATGCCGCGGGTGACGAACCGGCCTGGGTGGAAGCGTTGGTCACAAGGCGGCCGGTCTTGGTGGCGAAGGTGCTGGTGACCTACGTCTCGCGCCTCTTCTCCGCCCCGAAGGCGCATGTGCACGGACTCTATCCCCTACAACACGATGAGACCTATGCCGAAGTGGCCCGGCGGGCGGTTCTGAGCTTGCTCAAGTCCTTTCCCCCGCGCGCCCGCAAAAACCAACTGGCCCAGTTGGAAACCCTATTGAAGGCGGGCCTGAGACACATGGAGAGGAAGGACTTGGCCAGCCTGATCGCCCACCGATTGGGTCTGAAAAGCATGGATGCGTCCCAGCGCGTCTATTGGCTTGCCGCAGGGCTGGTCCTGGACCCGATGCACTATGAGACTGATCTGTCCGCCTTCGTCGGTTCGAACCAAACCCGTGCCCGGCACTTGGCAGGGTTCTTCCATGGCCGCATGGAACGTGGGTCCCCTGAGCAGATCTTGCCTCCCACCAGTCTCGGCCTCTTGATACGCCTGCTGGGTTCGGGCTGTTCCCCTGTCGAGTGGTCCAGCGGCGCCCATTGGATCAGCCCGGCCATGGAAACGGCTGAACTCGTTCAAGGATTGATCAATCGACTCGGAGGCAGTCCGGAGGAGGAGGCCGCCCATCAGCTCCAGAGACTGGTGTCCGATCCCAAGCTTCCCCGTTGGCAAGGGGCCTTGCGCCATGCGATGCAGTCCCAGCAAGTATCCCGCCGCGAGGCGCTATACCGGCATCCATCCCGTGAAGAGGTGGAACACACCCTCGCAGACCTTCAGCCCGCCAATGCCGCCGATTTGGCTGCCTTGACCGGCGAATACCTGCGCGAACTGGCGCACTGGATGCGCGACGGCAATATCGATGCCTACAAGCAGTTCTGGAACGAAGACTCACACCGACATCCCACCTCACCCAAGGTCGAAGAAAGCTGCCGCGACATCCTTGTGGACAAGCTGCGGGAACGCCTGGGCAGATTGGGTATCGACATCCAGCCGGAAGCCCGACATGCGGACGAGAAACGGTCCGATATCCGAGTTTCCTGGGGCGGTGCCCATGGTTTCCACATCCCCATCGAGATCAAGCGCGACCGCCACCGCGATCTGTGGCGTGCCATGCGAGAACAGCTGATTGCCCAATACACCAGGGATCCGGGCTGCATGGGCCGGGGCATTTACCTTGTGTTCTGGTTTGGTGGCGAGGGCATGCCCGCCCCTCCGGATGGCGGAACCCGCCCCCACAGTGCCAGGGAGTTGGAGGATCGACTCAGGAACACACTGGCGCAGGAGGAGCGGCATTTAATCCAGGTATGTGTGTTGGATGTATCGAGACCCGGCTCGTAGCGAGCTTGACAGACAAGGACGAATTGCCGGGCTGGTCTGAAGCACCGATGCAATCCGATGGCTGCAATGCTGCAGTGGTTCTCGATTCGTTGCACGTGGGATGAGGGCATGCATTGGGCATCGTTGAACGTCTGTATGGCCGACCAACCCCCCCTCAAACCAATCCCCTCAACTCATACAACAGCTCCAGCGCCTGCCTGGGTGTCAGCTCGTCCGGGTCCACTTCAAGCAATCTTTCCAGCGCCGGGTTGATTACCGGTTCCGGCGCCGGCGCGGGGGCGAACAGGTCGCCCTGGGGGCTGGCTGCGATCTGCTGGTTCTCCAGCATGACCAGTTTGCGGCGGGCGGCCTGGATGACGGCGCCGGGGACGCCGGCGAGTTTGGCGACCTGGAGGCCGTAGCTCTGGGAGGCGGGGCCGTCTTCCACGGCGTGGAGGAAGGTGAGGCCGGCCTGGGTTTCCACGGCGTCCAGGTGGACGTTGGCCACGGCCTTGAACTCCTGGGCGAGCTGGGTCAGTTCGAAGTAATGGGTGGCGAACAGGGTGTAGGCCCGGGTCTTTTCCGCCAGGTGGCGGGCCACGGCCCAGGCGATGCTGATGCCGTCGAAGGTGGAGGTGCCGCGGCCGATCTCGTCCATGAGGATCAGGCTCTGTTCCGTGGCGCCGTGCAGGATGCCGGCGGTCTCGGTCATTTCCACCATGAAGGTGGAACGGCCGCCGGCCAGGTCGTCGGAGGAGCCCACGCGGGTGAAGATCTGGTCCACCGGGCCGATCACGGCCCGCTCCGCCGGGACGAACAGGCCGCAGCAGGCCAGCAGGACGATGTGGGCCACCTGGCGCATGTAGGTGGATTTGCCGCCCATGTTGGGGCCGGTCACCAGCAGCATGCGGCGGCCCGGGTCGAGTTGCAGGTCGTTGGGGATGAAGGCCTCGACCCGGGTTTCCACCACCGGATGGCGACCGCCCTGGATGGCGAGGCCCCACTCCGGAGAGAATTCCGGCGCCACGTAGCGCCGTTCCGTGGCCAGCAGGGCGTGGCCCGCCAGGACATCGGCCGTCGCCACGGCTTCAGCCACCCGCCGCAGGTCCGCCACCACGGCGGACAAGGCCTCCAGCAGCTCGTCGTAGAGCAGCTTTTCCCGGGCCAGGGCGCGTTCGGAGGCGGACAGGAAGCGGTCCTCGAAGGCCTTGAGTTCCGGCGTGAGGTAGCGCTCCACGTTCTTGAGGGTCTGGCGGCGATGGTAGTCGGCGGGCACCTTGTCGGCCTGGGCCCGGCTGACCTCGATGTAGAAGCCGCTGACCTTGTTGTATTCCACGCGCAGGTTGGCGATGCCGGTGCGCTCCCGCTCCCGGGCCTCCATGGCCATGAGGAAGCCGCCGCAGTCGGACTGCAGGGCCCGCAGTTCGTCCAGTTCCGGGTCGTAGCCGTCGGCGATGACGCCGCCTTCCCGCAGCACCGCCGCCGGCTCGGCCTGGATGGCCCGGCGCAGGCGGGCGCGGGGCTCGTCGGGGAAATCCATGGGGCGGGCGAGGGATTCGAGGATTTCTCCCGCCGACTCCAGGATGCCGGCCAGGTCGGGCAGGCGGGCCAGGCTGTCGCGCAGGCCGGCCAGGTCCCGGGGGCGGGCCGTTTTCAGGGCCACCCGGGCGGCGATGCGTTCCAGGTCCGCCATGCCCTTGAGCTGGTCGCGCGCCATGCGGCCCGTCGGGGGCGTGTCGATGAAGGCCTGGATGGCGCCCAGGCGCTGGTTCAGCAGCGAGCGGTCGCGTCGGGGATGATGCAGCCAGTGGCGCAGCAGGCGGCTGCCCATGGCCGTGAGGCAGGCGTCCAGCTCGGAGAACAGGGTTGGGGCGGCCTCGCCACGCAGGGTTTCGCTGATTTCCAGGGTGCGGCGGGCGGCGGCGTCCAGCAGGACGAATTCGCTGTCCTGTTCCAGGATCAGGTTGGTCACGTGGGGCAGGGCGGCCCGCTGGGTGTGGTGGGCATACTCCAGCAACAGGCCGGCGCCGGCCCGGATCGCGGGCTGGTCGTCGAGGCCGAAGGCGGCCAGGTCGGCGAGGCCGAAGTGCTCGCACAACAGTCGATTGCCCCGATCGGGGTCGAATTGCCAGCCGGGCCGGCGCACCAGGGCGGTTTTCAGGTTGGCCAGGTCCGCGTGGACAAAGTTTTCCGGCAGCAGGATTTCCGAGGGAGCCAGGCGGACCAATTCGGCGCCCAGGCGGTCCATGGCCACGATCTTGGCGGCGAAGCGGCCGCTGGACAGGGTCAGCCAGGCCAGGGCCAGTATTTCCCTGCCTTTATCCCTCGCGGCCGGGACCAGGGCCAGCATGGTGGCGTCGGCCTTGTCGTCCAGCAGGGCCTCGTCGGTGAGGGTGCCGGGGGTGACGATGCGCACCACCTGGCGTTCCACCGGCCCCTTGCTGGTCTTCGGGTCGCCGATCTGCTCGCAGATGGCCACCGCCTCCCCCAGTTTCGCCAGCCGCGCCAGATACTGCTCCGCCGCGTGGTAGGGCACGCCGGCCATGCGGATGGGCTTTCCGGCGGAGGCGCCCCGGGTGGTCAGGGTGATGTCCAGCAGGCGGGCGGCCTTCTCCGCGTCGTCATGGAACAGCTCGTAGAAATCCCCCATGCGGTAGAACAGCAGCATGTCGGGGTGCTCGGCCTTGATGCGCAGGTACTGCTGCATCATGGGGGTGTGCTGGGGGAGATCGGCTGGCAATGAGGGCAATGAGGGCAACGGGGGCATGGGCGTGGGCTGTTGCCCGATTCTAACGGGATTGCCGCGATCCGGCCGCCATGGTGGCGGTGCGGCGGCCCGGCAAATGGGGTAAGGTTCGCGTCGCGCCAACAGGCCGGATACCGACCACGGAAAGACCGCTATGTCGACCATCACTCGCAGACAGTTCCTGGGCCACTGCATGATCGCGCTCGCGATGTCCGCCGCGCCGAGCCGGCCGGCCTTCGCCGCCATCGCCAGCCTCAACGAGGCGATCAACAAGGCCGGCCGCATGCGCATGCTGTCCCAGCGCATGGCCAAGGCGTATTGCCAGCTCGGCCAGAACATCCTGCCCGACCCGTCGCGCCGCATCCTGGACTTGTCGGTCAAGCTCTACCAGGAGCACCTCGTCGACCTGAAGGCCTACGCGCCCTCGGAGGACATCAAGGCGACCTACGCGGAACTGGAGGCGATCTGGCGGCGCTACCGCCAGCTGCTGTCCGCCGCGCCCAGCCTGGAAAACGCCCGCCTCATCGCCCAGATCAACGAGGATGCCCTGCGCGTGGCGCATCTCGGCACGACGCAGCTGGAACTGGTTTCCACCTCCAGCGTCGGTCGCCTCGTCAACATTTCCGGCCGGCAGCGCATGCTGTCCCAGCGCATGGCCAAGTTCTACATGATGCGGCGCTGGGGGATCGGCAACGCCGCCATGGACAGCGAGGCGCAACTGGCCAAGCGCGAGTTCCTGAGCGCCATGGGCGCGCTGGAACGGGCGCCCGAGAACACCGGGAAGATCAAGGGGGAACTGGAACTGGCCCGTACCCAGTGGATATTTTTCGACCAGGCCCTGCAACTGCAGAGCGCCGGCGACAAGGATTCCAGCTATGCCGCGAACGTGGCCACCACCAGCGAACGCATCCTGGAAGTGATGGACCGGGTGACCAACCTGTATGCCCAGTTGGGCGCCACGCCGGCACCCGCGGCGCCGGCCGCCACCCCGCGTTCGGCGCGGCGCTGACGCCTCCGGCATGGTCCGGTGACCCGGGGGCGGGCTGTGCCCCCGGCTTGGAAAAGCGCCCGAGCCGCTCCCGTGGGGGCCAACTCGTTCTCGGGGCGGTCCGGCGAACGACCCTAGCAGCCTGTCGGACTTAAAGGAAATCGGCTGCAAAAATGGCGGAACGGTCCATTTTTCGCCGCTTTCTTGGGCAATAGAATGACTATTGCCCGGCGAAATCGTCAAAAACTGTCCTCGTTCGGCCATTTTTTCGCTTCGATTCTTCAAGTCCGACAGGCTGCTAGCCCGGATGAAGGCAATACGGACACGTCGGTTTTTTTAACACTTTCGACATATTCCGCCGTCGCCTGCCGCTTAAGCCCTTGATCTATTAGTGGGGACTTATATTGGCACGGCTCTTGCGTTGTCTCGCTTCCCCCAGAAGCCGCCACACAGACACGCCAGGAGTCGATGCCATGCAACGCACACGGACCCGTCCGACCGGGTCGACCACCCCCGTGTTCACTGGCGGGCCCATGACGCCCCATCGGGGCCGCCGCGCACCGCGGCGGTCGGCTTGAGGGCGCCGGCGTGGTCATGTTCATCCATTTTCCTCATTCACACGACCGGCCGGTGGGCGATACGCCTGTCTCGCCACCCGTCCACGGCGCCAGTCCCCAGGCGGAAGATGGGCTGGGCGACCTCTACTTGTCCGATACCCGCGGCATCGAGGTGGAGGAGGTGGGCGCGGTCGAGTTCCTGCGGGAATGGGGTCGGGCCATCGCCAGGGTGGCGATGGCGCTGTCCACAAGGAACGGCGGCACAAGGAACAGCGGCAACGGACGGCGACAAGGATTTCTGAGCGTGCCGGCGCGGGCCTGGTCGGCGCAACGCGCTGACACCGCGATGAACTGAAACGTGCCGCGCGGGTTAGGTTAGGCTCAGTTCGCGTTAAAGATTGATGGACGGAGTGGGTCAGAAAGTCGGATTCCCCCCTTTGTAAAGCCCCCATCCGGGGATAAAGGGGGAGAGGGGGGATTTCTTCAAGGCTGGCACGTACCGAGCCCGGGTCAAATCCCCCTCGATCCCCCTTTAAGAAAGGGGGAAGACAACCACCACCGCTTAGGTTGCGCGCCAGGCTTCGTTCCCGTCCGGCGCCGCCGGTAATATCCCGGTCGCGCACTTTTTCCTGTCAGGCCATGGACAAAATCCCCATTTCCGTTCTGGTGGTCATACACACGCCCGACCTGCGGGTCCTGCTGCTGGAACGGGCCGATGGGCCGGGCTTGTGGCAATCCGTGACCGGCAGCCTGGACCCGGGGGAGACGCCGGCCCAGGCCGCCGTCCGGGAACTGAGGGAGGAAACCGGCCTGGATGCGGCGCGTTTCCGGCTCACCGATTGGCAGCTTCAGTACGAGTTCGAAATCTTCGAGCGCTGGCGTCATCGCTACGCGCCGGGCGTCACCCACAACACCGAGCATGTCTTCAGCCTGAGCGTGCCCGATGTCGTGCCGGTGGCCCTGGCGCCCAGGGAGCATCTGAGCTTCGTCTGGCTGCCCTGGCGGGAGGCGGCGGACAAGTGTTTTTCCTGGAGCAACGCGGCGGCGATCCGGCGTCTGGCCGGGGCATGATGGCGGTCGGGGGCCGCTTCGCCCGGCGTTCGCCCGAGCGCGGTCCCGGATTCACAGCGTCCTTGCCACGACCCAGGCGGTGACGCTGGCCGCGCCCGCCGCGCGGATCGTCTTGGCGAGCTCGTCCAGGCTGGCGCCGCTGGTCATCACGTCGTCCAGCACGGCGACGTGCTTGCCGGTCAGATCCAGGTCGCAGCGGAACGCGTCGCGCAGATTGCGGCGGCGGGCCTTCAGATCCAGCCCGGCCTGGGGCGGGGTGTCGCGGAAGCGCCGGCAGCCTTGCGGCGACCAGGGGATGCCCAGGCGCGGCGCCAGCCGGCGCGCGATTTCCACCGCCTGGTTGAAGCCCCGTTCCGCCAGCCGGGCCTCGTGCAGGGGCATGGGCAGGATCAGGTCAACCCGGGGCTGGGCGGCCAGGGCCTCGGCCAGGCTGGCGGCGAACCAGTCGGTGAGGTCCAGGGCGCCGGCGTACTTGCAATGGCGCACCAGGGCATCCAGGGGAAAGCCATAGGCATGGACGGCGACGGTGCGGTCGAAGGCGGGGGGATGCTTCAGGCAAGCGCCGCAGACCGCCCCGCCGGGGGATGGCAGGGCGCACTGGGGCAGCGGTCGTCGGGCAGGCGCGGCAGGTCGGCGGCGCAAGGGGCGCACAGCAGTTGGCCGGCCACCCGCGCGCCGCATAGCAGGCAGGCCTGCGGCAGGCGCGACCGCGCAAAACCGAGGCAGATGTTCAGCAATGAAGAGCGTGGATTTGACAATGGGGGGCGCCTCCCGGAATATCCCGCGGCCTTCGGTGCGTGCCTGCGTGTGACCGCGCGTGCCCGCCCGCATGGGCCTTTTCGCCGATTCTGCCCTTTTTTCGCGGATCAAACCGACATGACCGAAAAACACCTGATCACCGCCGCATCCTGCCTGCGTAGCGCCCGCCTGTTCAATCTGCTGGCCATCGCCACCACCCTGCTGGCGGCGAGCCTGTTCGGCCTGGGGCAGATGATGGCCGACAAGAAGCTGGCCTTCCTGCCCATGGCCATGTCCCTGCCGCCGATCATGATCTGGCTGGCGGCCTCCATCTTCGTCTATGCCTCCATCGCCCATCACCCGGACCTGACCGTGCGCCACTACAACAAGTGGGCCGGCTACCGCTATTACGCCGTGGTGGGCACCCTGACCGTGTTCTCCAACGACCTGGCCCACCTGCCCACCGGCTGGGCCGGCGTCTGGGCCTTGTTCCTGCTGACCCTGGTGCCCTGGGCGAGCTACGACATCTGGAAGGCGGGCAGGGAAAACTGGCGCGATATCGAAATCGAGAAGGAAGTGCACTGATGAACGATCTGACCCAACCCGCGGTTGCCTGGAGCCTGGCCCAGGTGGAGGCGCTGTTCGCGCTGCCCTTCAACGATCTGATGTTCCAGGCCCAGACCGTGCATCGCCGGAATTTCGACGCCAACGCCGTGCAGCTTTCCACCTTGCTGTCCATCAAGACCGGCGGCTGTTCCGAGGATTGCGGCTACTGTTCCCAGTCCGCCCGCCACGACACCGGCCTGGAGCGGGAGAAGCTGCTGGACGTGACGCAGGTGCTGGAAGCCGCCAAGGCCGCCAAGGATGCCGGCGCCACCCGTTTCTGCATGGGCGCCGCCTGGCGCGGCCCCAAGGACAAGGATCTGGGCGCCGTCACCGAGATGGTGCGGGAAGTGAAGGCCCTGGGCCTGGAAACCTGCGTCACCCTGGGCATGTTGAAGCCCGGCCAGGCGGAAGAGCTCAAGGCGGCCGGCCTGGACTACTACAACCACAACCTGGACACCGCCAGCGAGTTCTACGGCCAGGTCATCACCACCCACACCCACGACGACCGCCTGAACACCCTGTCCCATGTGCGCAACGCGGGCATCCACGTGTGCTGCGGCGGCATCGTCGGCCTGGGCGAGAGCCGCCGTGTGCGGGCCGGCCTGATCATGGAACTGGCCAACCTGAATCCCCAGCCGGAATCCGTGCCCATCAACATGCTGGTGAAGGTGTCCGGCACGCCCATGGCCGCTCAGTTGGGTGCCGAGGACGATCTGGACCCGCTGGAATTCGTGCGCACCATCGCCGTGGCGCGCATCACCATGCCCGCCTCCCACGTGCGCCTGTCCGCCGGCCGGCGGGAACTGGGCGAGGCGGTGCAGGCCCTGTGTTTCCTGGCCGGCGCCAACTCCGTGTTCTACGGCGACAGGCTGCTCACCACCGGCAACCCGGACGTGGATGCCGACGAGGCCCTGTTCGCCAAGCTGGGTTTGAAGGGCGAGGGCGTCCAGGGCCGGCGCTGCGCCGGGCACTAGGTTTTCTCCCTCTCCCCTCGGGAGAGGGCCGGGGTGAGGGAGCGCGGTTGGCTTGACCGACGCGGGTTCCCTCTCCCCCGGCCCCTCCCCCGGCGGGGGAGGGGAGCGATCATGAAACCCGACCAACTCCAGCCCGCCCTCGCCGAACTCGACAGCCTCGGCCTGCGCCGTCGCCGCCGCGTGCTGGATGGCGCCCAGGGCGCGCGGGTGACGGTGGACGGGCGCGACTACCTGTCCTTCTCCAGCAACGACTACCTGGGTCTGGCCAATCATCCGGTGATCGCCGCCGCCGCCCGCGCGGCCGCCGAGCGCTGCGGCGTCGGCGCAGGCGCGGCCCATCTGCTTACCGGGCATCACCGGCTGCACCACGATCTGGAAACGGAACTCGCGGCCTTCGTCGGCCTGCCGTCGGCCCTGCTGTTTTCCACCGGCTACATGGCCAGCCTGGGGGTCATCCCGGCCCTGCTGGATCGGCACGGGGAAGTCTTCGAGGACCGTCTCAACCACGCTTCCCTGGTGGATGGCGCGGTGTTGTCCCGCGCCAGGCTCACCCGCTATCCCCACCTGGACCTGGACTGGCTGGACCGGAAACTGGGCGAGAGCACGGCGCGGACCAAGCTCATCGCCACGGACACGGTGTTCAGCATGGACGGGGACCTGGCGCCCTTGCCCGAATTGCTGGAACTGGCGGAGAAGCACGATGCCTGGCTCTACGTGGACGACGCCCACGGTTTCGGCGTGCTGGGGGAGGCGGGAGGGGGGGCGCTTTCCTCCTCACGCCTCACGCCTCACCCCTCACTGATCTATCTCGCCACCCTGGGCAAGGCGGCCGGCGTGGCGGGCGCCTTCGTGGCGGGTTCGCAAGAACTCGTCGAGTGGCTGGTGAACCGGGCCCGCACCTACATCTACACCACGGCCCAGCCGCCGTTGCTGGCGGCGGCCACGTCCGCCAGCCTGAAGCTGATCGCGGCGGAAACCTGGCGGCGGGAGCGCCTGGGCGAACTCATCACCCGCCTCAAGGCCGGCGCGGCGGATCTGCCCTGGCCGCTGATGGCTTCCGATACCCCCATCCAGCCCCTGCTGGTGGGCGGCAACCTGGAGGCCCTGCGCCTGGCGGATGGCCTGCGCGAGCGGGGCATCCTGATCCCGGCCATCCGCCCGCCCACGGTGCCCCAGGGCGAGGCGCGCCTGCGCATCTCCCTGTCCGCCGCCCATTCGGCCGAAGACATCGAGCAATTGCTGAGCGCGCTCCGGGAGTTGGCGTGACGGGCTCGCCCCCTCACTCCTCACGCCTCGCTCCTCACCGTGTTTATCTCCACGGCTGGGGCCTGCATGGCGGCATCTGGGCGGAAACCCTGGCTGTCCTGCCGGGCATGGCGCCGGATCTGCCCGGCTATGGCGGGCGGCCGATGCCCGCGCCCTATTCGGCGGAAAGCCTGGCGGATGCGCTTGCCGAGACCCTCAACGCGCCGGTGTCCCTGATCGGCTGGTCCATGGGCGGCATGGTGGCCCTGGCCCTGGCCGCCCGCCATCCGGACAAGGTGGCGAAGCTGGTGCTGGTGGGCGCCAGCCCGGTCTTCGTCAACCGGCCCGGCTGGGACCACGGCCTGGCGCCGGAGGTGCTGGCCGGGTTCGCCGAATCCCTGCGCCAGGACTACCGCGCCACCCTGCTGCGCTTCCTTTCCCTCCAGGCCCGGGGCGGCGACGCGGCGCGGGAAGTGATCGCCCGCCTGCGGGACACCGTGTTCCAGCGCGGCGAGCCGGATGCCGCCACCCTCGCCGCCGGCCTCGATCTGCTGCGGGACGTGGATTTGCGCGATCCGGCGGCGTCCGTTGCCTGCCCGACCCTGGTGGTCCACGGCGGCTACGACACCCTTTGCCCGGCGGCGGCGGGGCGCTGGCTGGCGGATCGCATCCCCGGTGCGCGCCTGGCGCTGCACGACCGGGCCGCCCACGCCCCCTTCCTGTCCCATCCCCGATGGTTCGCCGAGCGGGTGCAGGCCTTCCTCCATGAATGAAGCGCTGAAGCGGGCCATCCGCCGCTCCTTCGAGGCCGCGGCGCCCACCTACGACGAGGCCGCTTTCCTGCAACAGGAGATCGCCCGTCGCCTGGACGACCACCTGGACGGCATGAAGATCGCGCCCGGTCTGATCCTGGACGCGGGCTGCGGCACGGGCTTCGGCCTCTCCCTGCTCAAGGCGCGTTTTCCCGAAGCCCGGCTGCTGGGCCTGGACCTGGCCCACGCCATGGCGGCCCGGACCCGAGACCGGCATGCCCCACCATCCGGGTGGCGCAAGTGGCTGCCTCTCCTCGCGCCTCACTCCTCCCCCCTCACCGCCGTTTGCGCCGACATGGAACGCCTGCCCCTGGGCCGCGACAGCCTGGACATGGTCTGGTCCAGCCTGGCCCTGCAATGGGTGGGGGAGCCGGATGCCGCGTTCCGGGAAATCCACCGGGCGCTGAAGCCGGAGGGCCTGTTCATCTTCGCCACCTTCGGGCCGGATACCCTGATGGAACTGCGCGCCGCCTCGGCGGACATCGACGGCCACCGGCACGTCAACCGCTTCATCGACATGCACGACATCGGCGATGCCCTGGTCCACGCCGGTTTCAGCAATCCGGTCATGGAGATGGAGCGCATCACCCTGACCTACGAGGCGCTCCCCGGCCTGCTGCGGGATCTGAAGGCCATCGGCGCCCACACCGTGGTGGAGGACCGGCGCGCCGGGCTGATGGGCAAGCGGGAATGGCGCCGGCTGGCCGACAACTACGAGCGCTTCCGCAAGGACGGCCGCCTGCCCGCCACCTACGAGGTGGTCTACGGCCACGCCTGGGCCGGCCGCAAGGACAAGCTGGAGGACGGCCGGCAGATCATCCAGTTCAAGATCGAGAAGCGGAAGGCGGGTTTGCGATGAACCATCCCCCATTCCGCATCCTCATTACCCGAAGGGCTTTTTCGTCACCGGCACCGATACCGGCGTCGGCAAGACCCTGTTTTCCGCCGCCCTGCTGCATGCCCTGGCGGACCTGGGCGTGCACGCCGTGGGCATGAAGCCGGTGGCGGCGGGCGCGGAATTGAAGGACGGCGTGTGGGTGAACGAGGACGTGGCCATGCTGGCGGCGGCCTCGGGCGTGAAGGCGCCCGCCGAGCTGGCCAATCCCTACCTGTTCCGGGAAGCCATCGCTCCCCACCTGGCCGCCGACCACAAGGGCGTGGCCATCGAGATTCCCCGCATCGCGGCGGCTCTGGATGCCCTGGCGGGCCTGGCGGACCTGGTGGTGGTGGAAGGCGTCGGCGGTTTCCGGGTGCCCCTGGGGCCGCACCGGGATACCGCCGATCTGGCGGTCCGCCTCGGCCTGCCCGTGATCCTGGTGGTGGGCATGCGCCTGGGCTGTCTCAACCATGCCCTGCTGACGGCCGAGGCCATCACCGTTCGCGGCCTCAAGCTGGCGGGCTGGGTGGCCAACCGCATCGACCCGGACATGGGGGCTTACGACGAGAACCTGGCCACGCTGGCAGCCCGCTTGCCCGCGCCCATGCTGGCCGAACTACCTTCGTTGCCTGTTCCCGACCCGCGCCGGGCTGCCCGTCTGATCCCGCCGCAAAAGTTGAGCGCAATACTCAAGTATATCAGTAATAGCGAATAAACTCATATATAAATCAATTGCTTAGTTAAGTAATCCGCGCTTGCCTGTTGCTCCGCACCGGACTAGCTTGAAGAGTGCGCGGCCGAGCCCCCCCATAATTCCCGGGCCAATGCCGCGCCTTTGGAGAGGAGTGCGAAGGTGCCGCGACCACGGGCTATCGGTGCGTTCATTGCTGCATGGCTGTCGCTATCCGCCCCGCTTGTCAGGGCCGACTGGCGGTTGAATCTGCCCGCGCCGAAATCGGAGATGGCGGCGCGCATCTACGACATCCACACCCTGATCCTGCTGGTTTGCCTGGCCATCTTCGTGGTGGTGTTCGGGGCCATGTTCTACGCCCTGTTCAGGCATCGGAAGTCCGCCGGCCACGCCGCCCGCCATTTCCACGAGAACACCAGCGTCGAGGTGATCTGGACGGTGATTCCCTTCCTGATCCTGATCGGCATGGCCTGGCCGGCGACGAAGGCGGTGCTGGACCAGAAGGACACGGCCAACCCCGATCTCACCGTCAAGGTCACCGGCTACCAGTGGAAGTGGGAGTACGACTATCTGCAGGACGGGGTGAAGTTCATGAGCGTGCTGGCCACGCCCCGGGAGCAGATCGAGAACAAGGCGGCGAAGGGGAAGAATTACCTGCTGGAGGTGGACGAGCCCCTGGTGGTGCCGGTGGGCAAGAAGGTGCGCATCCTGCTGACCTCCAACGATGTGATCCACGCCTGGTGGGTGCAGGAACTGGGCGTGAAGCAGGACGCCATTCCCGGCTTCATCCGCGATACCTGGTTCCGCGCCGACGAGATCGGAACCTACCGGGGCCAGTGCGCCGAGCTGTGTGGCAAGGACCACGGCTTCATGCCCATCGTGGTGGAAGTGAAGAGCGAGGCCGACTACCAGGCCTGGCTGGCGGGCAGGAAGGCCAGGCTGGCCCTGGCCGCCGCCGATGCCGACAAGGTCTTCGGCGTGGATGAACTCAAGGCCCGGGGCGAGAAGATCTATGCCGCCAACTGCGCCGCCTGCCACCAGGCCGACGGCAAGGGCCTGCCCGGCGTGTTCCCCGGCCTGGCCGGCTCCAGGGTGGCCACCGGGCCGGCGGCGGCCCACATCGACCTGGTCTTGCGCGGCAAGGACGGAACCGCCATGGCGGCCTACAAGGACCAGTTGAACGACGCCGACCTGGCCGCCGTTTTGACCTACGAACGTACCGCCTGGGGCAACGCCGCCGACGCGGTGCAACCGGCGCACGTGAAAGCCCGGCGCGATTAGCGGGACAGGAGGATCACATGGACGCCCACGCCACCCCCGCCGCCTCTGTCCGCCACGGCCCCCCCACCGGCCCGATGCGCTGGCTGACCACCACCAACCACAAGGACATCGGCACCCTCTACCTGTGGTTCGCCGCCACCATGTTCCTGATCGGCGGCCTCATGGCCATGCTGATCCGGGCCGAACTGTTCCAGCCCGGCCTGCAGATCGTGCAGCCGGAACTGTTCAACCAGCTCACCACCCTGCACGGGCTGATCATGATCTTCGGCGTGATCATGCCGGCCTTCACCGGCTTCGCGAACTGGCAGGTGCCCTTGATGATCGGCGCGCCGGACATGGCCTTCCCGCGCATGAACAACTGGAGCTTCTGGCTGCTGCCGGTGGCCGGCGGCTTGCTGGTGGGTTCCATGCTGCTGCCCGGCGGCGGCGTGGCGGGGGGCTGGACCATGTATCCGCCCCTGTTCCTGCAGGGCGGCATCAGCTACGACCTGACCATCTTCGCCATCCACATCATGGGCGCCAGTTCCATCATGGGGGCCATCAACATCGCCACCACCATCCTCAACATGCGGGCGCCGGGCATGACCTTGATGAGGATGCCCCTGTTCGTGTGGACCTGGCTGATCACCGCCTACCTGCTGATCGCGGTGATGCCGGTGCTGGCCGGGGCGGTGACCATGCTGCTCACCGACCGCAATTTCGGTACCCACTTCTTCAGCGCGGCCGGCGGCGGCGACCCGGTCATGTTCCAGCACATCTTCTGGTTCTTCGGCCACCCGGAGGTGTACATCCTGATCCTGCCGGCCTTCGGCATCATTTCCACGGTGATTCCCACCTTCTCGCGCAAGCCCCTGTTCGGCTACGCGTCCATGGTCTACGCCACGGCTTCCATCGCCATCCTGTCCTTCATGGTCTGGGCCCACCACATGTTCACCGTGGGCATGCCGGCGGCGGCCCAGTTGTTCTTCATGTACGCCACCCTGCTCATCGCCGTGCCCACGGGGGTGAAGGTGTTCAACTGGGTGGCGACGATGTGGCAGGGCTCCATCAGCTTCGAGACGGCCATGCTGTTCGCCATCGCCTTCGTCTGCCTGTTCACCATCGGCGGCTTCTCCGGCCTGGTGCTGGCCATGGCGCCGGTGGACATCCAGCTGCACGACACCTATTACGTGGTGGCCCATTTCCATTACGTGCTGGTGACCGGCGCCCTGTTCTCCATCTTCGCCGGCATCTATTACTGGCTGCCGAAATGGACCGGCCACAGGGTGGACGAGACCTGGGGCCGCTGGCATTTCTGGCTGTCCGCCATTTCCGTGAACCTGCTGTTCTTCCCCATGCATTTCCTGGGGCTGGCCGGCATGCCCCGGCGCATTCCCGACTACGCCCTGCAATTCGCCGACTTCAACCGCATCGCCTCCATCGGCGGCTTCGTCTTCGGCGCCAGCCAGATCCTGCTGCTCATCGTCATCCTGAAGTGCATCCGGGGCGGCGAGAAGGCCCCGGCCCGGGCCTGGGAGGGCGCCGAGGGCCTGGAATGGACGGTGGCGTCGCCGGCCCCGTACCACACCTTCGTCCAGCCGCCGGAGGTGAAATGAACCCGTCCGACCTGAACTCGCGCAACCCGCGCGCCGCCCTGGGCCTGGCCCCATGCCGCCTGTGCGACCCCCGCGCCCCCGAACTGGCCCGGACCAACGCCTCGAGCCTGCGCCGCTTCGGCCTGCTGGCGGCGGCCATGTTCGGCTTCGGCTTCGCCCTGATCCCGGTCTACGACGTGTTCTGCGACCTCACCGGCCTCAACCGGGACGCGGCCCAGGCCCTGGCCAACAACACCCAGGTGGATTTCAGCCGGCGGGTGCGCATCGAACTGGTGGCGAACGTGCAGGATGGCGCCGTGTGGCGCTTCGGCGCGCCGTCCAGGCCGGTGGACGCGCATCCCGGCCAGTTGGTGCGGGTGGAATACGAGCTGGAGAACCTGACCGGCCGGCCCCTGGTGGGGCGCGCGGTGCCCAGCTACGGGCCGGCCGCCGCCGCCGCCCATTTCAAGAAGATCGACTGCTTCTGCTTCCGCGAGCAGCGCCTGGCCCCCCACGAGAAGATCCGGCTGCCGGTGCTGTTCGTGCTGGACAAGAATGTTCCCCGGGATCTCGGCGTGGTGACGCTGTCCTACACCTTCTTCGAGCAGGGCGGGGGGAAGCGGACATGAGCGCCTGGCGCGCCGTGTTCTGGAGCTTCCTGGGCATACGCAAGGGAAGCGATCTGGATCGGGACGCGGCCCATCCGCGGCCCATGCGGGTCATCCTGGCCGGGCTGCTGGGAATGGGGCTGCTGGTCCTCGCCTTGCTTGGCCTGGTCCAACTGGTGATGTCGTGAAGGAGGCAAGGTCATGAGCACCCACACTGGCGGTTACTACCTGCCCGAACCCTCCCACTGGCCCATCGTCGGTTCCCTGGCCATGCTGTGCGGCGCCCTGGGGGCGACCCTGCTGATCCATGGCGTGACTGGCGGCGGCTGGCTGCTGACGGCGGGGGGCGGCGCCCTGGCGGTCATGCTGTTCGGCTGGTTCGGGCGGGTGATCCACGAGAGCCAGAGCGGTTACCACAACCGGCAGGTGGATATCTCCTTCCGCTGGGGCATGGGCTGGTTCATCTTCTCCGAGGTGATGTTCTTCGCCGCTTTCTTCGGCGCCCTGTTCTACGGCCGGGCCATCGCCGTGCCGGATCTGGCCGGCGGCGATGAGGCGAGGCTGCTCTGGCCCGGCTACACGGGGGGTTGGCCCACCGCCGGCCCGGGCCTGGAGGCGGCCTTCACGCCCATGGCTCCCTGGGGCATTCCCGCCCTGAACACCCTGTTGCTGCTGAGTTCCGGCGTCACCGTGACCTGGGCCCACTGGGGCCTGAAGCGGGGCCGGCGCGGCCAGCTCAACCTGGGGCTGGCCCTCACCGTGGCCCTGGGTCTGGCCTTCCTGGGCTTCCAGTCCTACGAATACCTGCATGCCTACCGGGACCTGGGCCTGACCCTGGGGGCCGGCATCTACGGCGCCACCTTTTTCATGCTGACGGGTTTTCACGGGCTCCACGTGACCATCGGCAGCCTCATGCTCATGGTGATCCTGGGACGCGGCCTGGCCGGGCACTTTCGGCCTGAGCGGCATTTCGCCTTCGAGGCGGTGTCCTGGTACTGGCACTTCGTGGATGTGGTGTGGCTGCTGCTGTTCTTCTTCGTGTACTGGCTATGACGCGGCCGGGGAAATCACGCCGAGGTAATGGCCCGCCATGAGCAGGATGAACAGCCCCAGGGAAAGCCCGATGCGCCAGGTGAGGGCGCGGATCGCCCGCTCGCCTTCGCCCCGGTCGCGCACCAGGTACACCAGCGCGCTGCCCAGGCTGAGCAGGATCAGGACCAGGACCAGATAGATCAGGATGCGCATGGATGCTTCTCCGACAATGGATGCCAGTGTAGATCCGGCCGCCGCCGGGCGGAAACACCGGCGCCCGGCCTGGCTGCCGGTCCTGGCGGCCCTGGTCTTCGCGGTGCTGACCTTCTGGCTGGGCCAGTGGCAGTTGCAGCGGGCGGAGGAAAAACGCGCGCGCCAGGCCGCCTTCGACGTCACCGCCCGGATTCCGCCCGTGCCCCTGGCCAGGCTGCCCGAGGCCTTCGAGCCCTACACGCGGGTCGGGGTGGAAGGGGAATTCGACGCCGCCCACCAGATCTTCATCGACAACCGGGTGCATCGGGGCCGGGCCGGCTATCACGTGATCACGCCCCTGGTCCATGCCGGCGGGGTGGTGCTGGTGAACCGGGGCTGGCTGCCCGTGGCGCCGGATCGCGCGCGGGTTCCCCGGGCCGCGCCACCGGCGGGCCGGGTGGTCCTGGAGGGCAGGATCCTGGCCGCCCGGGGCCGCTATGTGGAGTTGGCCGCCGGCGAGGATGGGCCGGTGTGGCAGAACCTGGATCTGGATCGATTCCGGCATGCCTACCGGCGCGACCTGCCCGACCGGCTGCTGTTGCAGACTTCCCCGGCCGCCGATGGCCTGGTTCGGGACTGGCCCATGCCGGGCCTGGGTGTCGATCGCCACATCGGTTATGCGGTTCAGTGGTTTTCCCTGACCGGGCTGATCCTGGTTCTTTACGGCTATTTCGGCCTGTGGCGGCGTTTCCATGGCGCGCGCTGACCGAATCAAGCTGCTCCTGTTGATGGGGCTGTTCGCGGCCCCGGTCCTGGCGGCCTGGCTGGCGCGGGAACATTGGCGGCCCGCGGGGCTGCCCGTCCACGGGGAATTGCTGGCGCCCTTCGCCCCCGGTCTGGACCTGCCCCGGGGCCGCTGGGTATTGCTGACGGTGGCGGCGCGGGACTGCGACGCGGCCTGCCGGCATCAGCTCTACCTGACCCGCCAGGTCCGCCTGGCCCAGGGGCGGGAGCGGGGCAGGGTGGCGCGGGCCTTGCTCCAGCCCCCGGGGGGCGCAGCCGTGGAAGAGCCGGGATTGCGCCGGCTGCTGTCGCCCGAGTCCGGGCTGGAGGGTCTGTCGGCGGATGGCTCGGCGCGGACCTACGTGGTGGACCCCCTGGGCCGGGTCATGCTGCGCTTTCCCGCCAGGCCGGAGGGCAAGGGCATGATCCGGGACCTGGGTCGCCTGCTGAAAGCCTCGGGGATCGGCTGATGCTGCCACGGGCCCTGCTGTTCTCCACCACCGTCCTGGCCTTCGCCGTGGTGGTGCTGGGTGCCTATGTGCGTCTGTCCGACGCCGGCCTGGGCTGTCCCGACTGGCCCGGCTGCTACGGCCAGGCCACGCCCTGGCACGCCCGCGACCCGATCGAGGCCGCCCTGGCCGCCGATCCGGCGGGGCCGGTGTCCCACGCCAAGGCCTGGAAGGAAATGCTGCACCGCTACCTGGCCGGCGGCCTGGGCCTGGCGGTCCTGGCCATCGCCGGACTGGCCTGGCGCCGTTCGCCCCCGGCCCGGCGTGTGCTGCCCGTCGTCCTGCTGGCCCTGGTGATCTTCCAGGCCCTGCTTGGCATGTGGACGGTGACCCACCAGCTCAAACCCCTGGTGGTGACCGCCCACTTGCTGGGCGGCATGGCCACCCTGTCCCTGCTGGGGTGGCTGGCCGCGCGGGAGGCTGGGCATGGCCCCGGGGCGTGCGCGCCGCCCCGGTGGCCGGCCCGCATGGCGCTGGCCATGGTGGTATTCCAGATTGCCCTGGGCGGCTGGGTCAGCGCCAATCACGCGGCCCTGGCCTGCGCCGACCTGCCCACCTGCCAGGGTGCCTGGTGGCCCGAGGCGGATTTCGCCACCGCCTTCGAACCGGGCCATGCCCTGGGAGCGCTGCCCGCCGAGGCGTTGACCGCCATCCATCTGACCCACCGCCTGGGCGCCCTGCTGGTCCTCGCGGGCGTGGCGTATCTGGTGGTCCGCCTGGCCGCCGCGCCGGGACTGAGGACGGTCGCGCTCTGGCTGGCGGCGGTGGTGGCCGGCCAGTTCGCGCTCGGGCTGGGCAACGTGCTGCTGGGCCTGGCCCTGCCCGTGGCGGTGGCTCACAGCGCCGGCGCCGCAATCCTGCTGCTGAGCCTGGTCTGGGTGAATGTCCGTCTGCTTGAGTCCCCGGTTGAGGAAACGCGCGCGCCGCCCACCGGGGAGCCAGGTCGTTCCGGATGCTTCCCGGCGGACGACTCGAGAGCAAGGAGCCCATCATGAGCAGCCATGCCCTGAATCCCGCCGATGGGCGCTTCGACGCGTTCCTGGCCCTGACCAAGCCCCGGGTGGTGGCCATGATCGTGTTCACCGCCATGATTGGCATGCTGCTGGCGCCGCCGGGCCCGCCCGATCCGGTCCGGTTCCTGGCGGCCAGCCTGGGCATCGCCCTGGCCGCCGCCGGAGCGGCGGCCTGCAACTGCCTGGCCGAGCGGCATATCGACGGACGCATGGCCCGCACTCGGGCGCGCCCCCTGCCCCGGGGCAGGGTAAGTCCGGGGGAAACCGCCCTGTTCGCCGCCGGCCTGGGGGGGCTGGGGCTGGGCTTGCTCCACTGGCTGGTGAATCCCCTGACCATGGTCCTGACCGCGTTGACCTTCTTCGGCTACACGGTGGTCTATACCCGCTGGCTGAAACCGGCCACGCCCCAGAACATCGTCATCGGCGGCGCTTCCGGCGCCATGCCGCCGGTGTTGGGCTGGGTGGCCATGACCGGCGCCGTGGATCACGAGGCCCTGCTGCTGTTCCTCATCATCTACGCCTGGACGCCTCCCCATTTCTGGGCCCTGGCCCTGTACCGGCGCGATGAGTACGCCCGGGCCGGGCTGCCCATGCTGCCCGTCACCCACGGCGAGTTCTATACCCGCCAATCCATCCTGCTCCATACCTGCATCCTGGCGGGGGTGAGCCTGCTGCCGGTGGCCGCGGGCATGGCGGGCTGGATCTATCTGGCCGCCGCCCTGATCCTGGACGGGTATTACCTGGCCCTGGCCTGGCGCCTGTTCCGGCGCTATTCCGATGCCCTGGCGCGTCGGGCATTCGCCTGGTCCATCCTGTATCTGGGCCTGTTGTTCGCGGCCTTGCTGGCCGATCACTTCCTGTTCTTGCCGGTCTGATTCAAAAAGCCTTTGCGCGGGATCGGCTTTGGCTTTAATAATTCCGGATAAAAATGTCTTTGGAGTCCGTTATGGTCTTGTCGCGCACCAGCCAGTATGCCGTTCAGGCCTTGATCTATATCGCGACCCAGCCCATGGGCGAGCCGGTGCTGAACCGGGATATCGCGGATCGGCTGAATGTGCCGGCCGCCTACCTGGCCAAGATTCTTCAGAACCTGTGCAAGCACGGCTTGCTGGATTCGTTCCGGGGGCGCCTGGGGGGGTTCTGCCTGCGCGAGGGCATGCATCGCACCAGCCTGATGCAGATCTTGCTCCTGACCGAGGGGCCGGATTTCACCAAGAACTGCATTCTCGGCCTCAAGGAATGCTCGGATGCCACCGCCTGCCCCATGCACTTCAAGTGGATTCCCGTGAAAAAGAAGATCCTGGCCCTGCTCAACGAGATGAACCTGGAGGAGCTGGCGAAGGCGGTGATGACCGGGAAGTACCGCCTGGCCGACCTGCCCGCGGCGGCATTCCCGGCCTGACACGCCATGCGTCCCGGTTTCCGGACGCTGTTCCTGCTGTTGTGGCTGGGGGCGTGCGGCGGCGGTTCCCCCCCGGAGTTCAAGGGTTCGGATATCACCGGCGCCGATTTCGGCAAGCGCCTCGCCCTGACCGATCACAACGGGCGCGACGTCACCCTGGAGACCTTCCGGGGCAAGCTGCTGGTGCTGTTCTTCGGCTATACCCATTGCCCGGACGTGTGTCCCACCACGCTGCACGACATGGCCCAGGCGCTGAAGCTCGCGGGCCCCGAACTGGAAGGCAAGGTGCAGGTGCTGTTCGTCACGGTGGATCCCGAGCGGGATACGCCGGAGACCTTGAAGGCCTACGTGCCCTATTTCCATCCCGCGTTCCTGGGGCTTCATGGCACACCGGAGCGGGTGGCGTCGGTGGCCAGCGAGTTCAGGGTGGTTTACCGGAAGCACGTGACTCCGGGGGCAAGCGGATATCTGGTCGATCACTCGGCGGGCAGCTACGTCCTGGACGCGTCCGGAAAACTCCGGCTTTACCTGCCTTACGCGCACTCGCCCGCCGATATCGCCCACGATCTGCGCGCCCTGGCCACGACCCCATCATGACCGGGGTCAACTTGCTGTCCAGGTTCTAGACAAACTATACTTCTGCGTCTTTTTCGCGGCCCATGGCGATTCACGGCCGGGCGCGGCACTGATACGACGTTCCGGGGTGTCCCGGAGGAGCGGCAATCCTAGGAGGCGTTATGTCTGCAACCAGCGTGGCTGCGGCCGGGCAGTACGATTACGACATCATCAAGAAATTCTCGGTCATGGCCATCGTCTGGGCCGTGGTGGGCATGTTCGCGGGCGTGTACATCGCCTCGGAACTGGCCTGGCCCTTCCTGAATTTCGACAGCCCCTATCTCTCCTTCGGCCGCTTCCGCCCGGTCCATACCGGCGCCGTCATCTTCGGCTTCGGCGGCTCCGCCCTGTTCGCCACCTCCTACTACGTGGTGCAGCGCACCTGCCAGACGCGCCTGTTCGCCCCCGGCCTGGCCACCTTCACCTTCTGGGGCTGGCAGGCGGTCATCGTGCTGGCGGCCCTGTCCTATGTCACCGGCTACACCCAGGGCCGCGAATACGCCGAGATGGAATGGCCCATCGACCTGCTCATCCTGTTCGTCTGGCTGGCCTACATGGCGGTTTTCATCGGCACCCTGATGCAACGCAAGCAGCCCCACATCTACGTGGCCAACTGGTTCTACCTGTCCTTCATCCTGGTCACCGCCCTGCTGCACGTCTTCAACAACCTGGCCGTGCCGGTGGACCTGTTCAGCCTGAAGTCCTACAGCCTGTTCTCGGGCGCCCAGGACGCCATGACCCAGTGGTGGTACGGCCACAACGCGGTGGGTTTCTTCCTGACCTCGGCCTTCCTCGGCATGATGTATTACTTCGTGCCCAAGCACGCCGGCCGGCCGGTGTATTCCTATCGCCTGTCCATCGTCCACTTCTGGGCGCTGTCCTTCATGTACATGTGGGTGGGTACTCACCACCTGCACTGGACCGCGCTGCCGGACTGGGCCTCCACCCTGGGCGCCACCTTCTCCATCATGCTGCTGCTGCCGTCCTGGGGCGGCATGATCAACGGCATCATGACCCTGTCCGGGGCCTGGGATAAGTTGCGCACCGATCCGATCATGCGCTTCATGATCGTCGCCCTGTCGTTCTACGGCATGTCCACCTTCGAGGGTCCGCTGATGTCCCTCAAGGACGTCAACGCCCTGTCCCACTACACCGACTGGACCGTGGGCCACGTGCACTCCGGCGCCCTGGGCTGGGTGGCGATGATCGCCTTCGGCTCCCTGTATCACATGATTCCCAGGCTGTGGAACACCCAGATGTACAGCGTGCGCCTGATCAACGCCCACTTCTGGCTGGCCACCATCGGCGTGTTGCTCTACATCACCGCCATGTGGATCTCCGGCATCTCCCAGGGCCTGATGTGGCGCGCCTTCGACGACTTCGGCAACCTGCAGTATTCCTTCGTCGAGTCCGTGGCCGCCATGCATCCCTTCTATGCCATGCGGGCCATCGGCGGCATGTTCTTTCTGACCGGCATGCTGTTGATGGCTTACAACGTCACCATGACCATCCGCCAGGGCGTGCGCGCCGCCGAGGCCACCGGCGCCCCCGCCGCCGCCGCCGCCTGATTCGGACGAGACCAGACCATGTTCAAGAACTTCAAACACGAGAAAATCGAGACCAACGTCGGCCTCCTGCTGGTGCTCACCATGCTGGCGGTGAGCGCCGGCGGCCTGGTGGAAATCGCGCCCCTGTTCTTCATCAAGGACACCATGGAGAAGGTGGACGGCGTGCGTCCCTACACGCCCCTGGAACAGCGCGGGCGCGACATCTACCTGCGGGAAGGCTGCTACACCTGCCATTCCCAGATGATCCGTCCCTTCCGCGACGAGCAGTTGCGCTACGGCCACTATTCCCTGGCGGCGGAATCCAGATACGACCATCCCTTCCAGTGGGGCTCCAAACGTACCGGCCCGGACCTGGCCCGGGTGGGGGGCAAGTATTCCAACGAATGGCATGTGCAGCACCTGATCAAGCCCACCTCCGTGGTGCCCGAGTCGGTGATGCCCAACTACCCCTGGCTGCAGGAAACCAAGCTGGACATCTCCGACGTGGGTGACCGCATGCGGGCGTTGCGCGTCACCGGCGTGCCCTATTCCGCCAACGAGGAGGAATACCAGCGCAACGTCAAGCAGTTCGGCGAGGCGGTGGCCAGGACCCTGCACATCCCCGATGCCCGGAAGAATCTCGTGGCCCAGGCCCAGGACGGCAACTTCGACGGCGACCGCGCCAGCGTCTCGGAAATGGACGCCCTGGTGGCCTACCTGCAGGTGCTGGGCACCATGGTGGACTTCAGCAAGATCAAACCCGAGGAACTGGTGAAATTCCGCTGATGGACTGGTTCGCCCACCCGGAAAACACCAAGCCCCTGGGCCTGCTGATTTTCTTCATCACCTTCTGCCTGATCGTGCTCTGGGTCTACGGCAACGGGAAGCGGGGGCAAAAGCTGGAAGAACACAAGAACATTCCCTTTCTTGATGACGACGATGAAATGAAGGACAAGTCCAATGGCTGACAACGCGCAAAGCCAATCCCAATCCGCCGATGTGCGGACCACCGGACACGTGTGGGACGGCGACCTTCAGGAATTCAACAATCCCCTGCCGACATGGTGGATCTACACCTTCTACGTGACCGTCCTGTTCGCCCTGGTTTACTGGGTGGCCTATCCCTCCTGGCCGGTGGGCAAGAGCTTTCTGCCGGGCATCAATACGGTGACCTACGTCAATGCCCAGGGCGAGGAGGAATCCTGGCACTGGAATACCCGCGCCAAGCTGCTGGTGGAAACCCAGGAAGCCGTCGCCGCCCAGAAGCCCTACTTCGACAAGATCGCCAGCCTGCCCTACGAGAACGTGACCAAGGATCCGGAACTGAGCAGCTTCGTGGTGTCCGCCGGCAAGGCCCTGTTCTCGGAGAACTGCGCCGCCTGCCACCAGGCCGGCGGCCAGGGCAAGATCGGACTGTTTCCCAACCTGACCGATGACGACTGGCTCCACGGCGGCGGTTTCGAGAACATCCACGAGACCCTGACCAAGGGGCGGCGCGGTTACATGCCGCCCTTTTCCGAAGCCCTGGCGCCGGAGCGGATCGACGAACTCGCCAACTATGTGGTTTCCCTGTCCGGTGGCAAGGCGGACCCGGCCAAGACGGCGAAAGGCAAGGACCTGTTCCATTCCCACGCCGCCGCCTGCTTCTACTGCCATGGCGACGATGCTCGCGGACGGCGGGATATCGGTTCCGCCAACCTGACCGACAAGGTCTGGCTATGGGCCGATGTGCCGGGTGCCGAAAGCGACGCCGCCAGGATCGCCGCCGTGCGCAGGGTGATCGCCGGCGGATTGAACAAGGGCGTCATGCCGGCCTGGGAGGGACGCCTCAATCCGGAACAGATCCGCTTGCTCACGATCTATGTCCATGAATTGGGCGGAGGCAGGTAATTCGGCGCGATCATCCGGAAAAACCCCGGCTCGCCGGGGTTTTTCTTTTCGCCCAGGCGAGCCTAACCGATACGCAAGCCCTTTCCCGTAGCGGGTTTGCGTATCCATCCATCTGGTAAACAGGGTAAACAGCGTGCAAAACGGCCAGGCAGGCAAAGAGCTTTACTTCAAGCGCATCCCCATCGTGCCCCGCTCGGTGAAGGGGCCGTTCCGTCGTTTCAAGACCGCCGTCCTGTGGTTGGGGTTCGCCGTCTATTTTCTCCTGCCATGGCTGCCATGGCGGCGCGACGATGCGCCCTCCCAGGTGGTCATGTTCGATATCCCGGGGCGGCGCTACCTGATCTTCGATCTGACCGTCCATCCCCAGGATATTTTCTGGCTGGCCCTGCTGCTGTTCATCGCCGCCGTCTTCCTGTTCTTCATGACCACCCTGGTGGGGCGGGCATTTTGCGGGTACTTCTGTTTTCAGACCCTGTGGACCGACGCGTTCATCTGGCTGGAGCATCTGTTTCAGGGTGAGCGCCCGAACCGGCTGCGGCTGACGCGCGAACCATGGAGCAGTCGGGAAAAGCTCGTCAAGGTGGGCGTCACCAAAATCACGTGGGCTCTGCTTTCGTTCTGGACGGCCTTGACCTTCGTGCTCTATTTCGGCCATGCCCAGACGCTCTTGTCCGCCGTTTTTCTGGGTCAGGCGCCGGCCGCCGCCTATATCACGATCCTGGTCATCGGCATCTCCACCTACCTGGCTGCGGGCGTGCTGCGCGAGCACGTCTGCGCCTTCATCTGCCCCTATGGTCGCTTCCAGAGCGCCATGTACGATCCGGAAACCCTCACCGTCCACTATGACCGCGAGCGGGGCGAGGGCGTGGCGGGCCGCATCGCCGCGCGCTCGGGCCTGCGGACGCGGGAGGATCGCGCCGCCCTGGGCCATGGCGATTGCGTGGATTGCGGTTTGTGCGTCCAGGTCTGCCCGGTGGGCATCGACATCCGCGACGGCCTCCAATCCACCTGCATTTCCTGCGGGCTGTGCGTGGACGCCTGCAATACCATCATGGACAAGATGGGCTGGTCCCACGGCCTGGTTCGCTATGACTCGGAAACCAACCTGGCCAGGCCCGTGCCCGGCCCGGTCAAGGTGCACTGGAAGAGCCTGAAGGTGCTGGGGTATGGGGTTTCCCTGGTGCTGATGACCGCCTACCTGGTCTACGACATGGGACATCGCGACAGCTTCGAGCACAGCATCCAGCAAATTCGCCAGCCCCTGTTCGTGACCCTGTCGGATGGCTCCATCCGCAATCGCTACCAGATCCGCCTCACCAACCTCTCCGGCGCCGAGGAAACCTATGCCATCGAGGCCCGGGGTCTGCCTCCCGGCGCCCTGGACCTGGGCAACTTCACCCAGGTGCGCATCAAGAACGGCAAGAGCGTCATCGTCCAGGCCAGCGTCAAGCTGGATCCCACGCGCGCGGAGCAGGTGGACAAGTTCGAATTCGTCATCCGCGCGGGCAAGGGCGACGTGGTCGTCGATCCCGCGCGCTTTTTCACCCGACATTGAGCGGAGACCGCGTTGAACCTCCTCATCACCATATTCGGCGGCATGCTGCTCACCGTCGTGCTCTATGGCGGCGGCCGGGCCCTGAGGCTGTCGAACTTCTGGGCGGCGGTGCTGGCCTGCGCCCTGCCAAGCTTCGCCTACGTCGCTTATGCCGCGGCGGTCTGGCCCGGGCTGGATGTGGTGACCATCCATGTCGTCGCCTACCCCACCGTCGCCGTGCTGCTTTACCAGTTGTACGGCAACAAGGCCGGCCATGAATTGAACGTGCACTGGGCGCCCAAGCTCATGATCATTTTCTTCGTGCTCATCACCGTGATCTTCGGCGGCTTCGTCTACATCGCCGGGCAAGGCCTGCCGCCCGCCCTGGCGCGCCTGATCCTGCCGGGCGCGAAGGACAAGAACATCCATACCGGATTCGCGGGGGTGGTGGCCCATGGCGAGGATGCGGCCAAGGGGATCGGCCACTACCTGGGCATGGAGAGCAAGCTGGCAAGACTCGGCTGGCGCCTGGAGGTGGAGGGCCTGGATGGCCTGCGCCCGGATCGCGAGGCGACGGTCAGGGTCACCGTGACGAGGCCTGATGGACAGGGTGTGGAAAACATCCCGGTCAAGCTGCTGCTCGGCCGTCCCGGCCAGGCGTCGGGCCAAGCGCTCGTGCTGGCCGCGGAGGGCGGCGGCCGCTACCAGGCCCGGACCCGGCTTCCAGCCAGCGGTGCCTGGCTCGCCACCCTGCGCCTGGAAGCGGTGGACGAGACCATTGCCCTGGAGCGGGTCGTGGGCGGCGAGTAGCCACCCGGGCTCTCCGGCTGTTCGCCTCGCTTCATTCGGACGATGGCGAGCCCATGGCGGTCGAACCGGGAGTGTCTCGCCTATGCAAAGTCTCTAGCGAGGATGCTCATGAACTGATGTATAATCCAAAAGTTTTCTATGGGCTTCGCGCCCATTTTTTATTTCTCGATCATGGATTTACAGACGCTTATCGAACCGACCCTGGCGGGCATGGGATACGAGATGGTGGCCCTGGAAAGGGTCGGCCGGGGATTGTTGCGCCTCTATATCGACAAGCCCGAGGGCATCAACCTGGACGACTGCGTCAAGGTCAGCAATCAGCTGACCCGGCTGTTCATGGTGGAGAACGTGGATTACGACCGTCTTGAGGTTTCCTCCCCGGGATTGGATCGCCCCCTGGTCAAGGAGGCGGACTTCGTCCGCTTCGTCGGCGAGCGGGCCAATATCCGTCTGCATGCGCCCCTGGAGGGGCGCAAGCGTTTCACCGGGGTGTTGGGGGGATTGACGGACGGCGTGCTGCAATTGGATGTGGATGGCGTGATGGTGGCGATTCCCCTCGCGGAGGTGGATTCGGCCCGTCTGGCGCCGGTGCTTGAGGGTCATACCCGGAGGATGCGATGAGTCGGGAAGTATTGATGCTGGCTGACGCCTTGGCGCGTGAGAAGAATGTGGAACCGGAAGTGGTGTTCGGCGCCCTGGAGGCGGCCCTGGCCCATGCCACCAAGAAACGCTTCACCGAGGACGCGGACGTGCGCGTCGAGATCGATCGCAAGACCGGTGAATACGTGGCGTTCCGCTGCTGGGAAGTGCTGCCCGACGACGCCGAGATCGAGGCGCCGGACCGCCAGTACACCTTGAGCCAGGCGCGAGAGCGCAACCCGGATGTCCAGATCGGCGAATTCATCGAGGAGCCGCTGGAAGCGGTGGCCTTTGGCCGTATCGGCGCCCAGGCCGCCAAGCAGGTCATCCTCCAGCGCATCCGCGATGCCGAGCGCGAGCAGGTGCTCAACGACTTCCTGGCCCGCAACGAAGCCCTGGTCTCCGGCACCATCAAGCGCATGGAGCGGGGCAGCGCGGTGGTGGAGTCCGGTCGCATCGAGGGCCGCCTGGAAAAAGACCAGATGATTCCCAAGGAGAACCTGCGGGTGGGGGATCGGGTGCGCGCCTACCTGGTGCGGTCCGAGCGGGGCGGACGCGGCCCCCAGTTGACCCTGTCCCGCACCGCGCCGGAATTCATCATGGAACTGTTCCGCCTGGAAGTGCCCGAGGTGGAAGAAGGCATCGTGGAAATCAAGGCCGCCGCCCGGGACCCGGGCATGCGCGCCAAGATCGCGGTCAAATCCAACGACCCCCGCGTCGATCCCCAGGGTACCTGCATCGGCGTGCGCGGCACCCGCGTCACGGCGGTGACCAACGAGCTCAACGGCGAGCGGGTCGACATCGTGCTGTGGTCTCCGGACCCGGCCCAGTTCGTCATCAATGCCTTGTCGCCGGCGGAAGTCACCAGCATCGTGGTGGACGAGGAAAAACACGCCATGGACGTGGTGGTGGAGCCCGAGCAGGTGGAAATCGCCATTGGCCGCTATGGCCAGAACGTGCGCCTGGCCGCCGAGCTTACCGGCTGGGACATCAACATCCTGTCCGTGGAAGAGGCAGAACAGAAACACGAACAGGAGGCCACCGGCCTGATCCAGATGTTCATGCAAAAGCTGGACGTGGATGAGGACGTGGCTCAGGTCCTGGTGGAGGAAGGCTTCACCAGCCTGGAGGAAGTGGCCTATGTGCCGCTGGCCGAAATGCTCGAGATCGATGCCTTCGACGAGGATACCGTGAACGAGCTCAGGTCCCGCGCCCGGGACGCCCTGCTCACTGACGCCATCGTGCGGGAGGAAGCGGTGGAGAGCGCCGCCGCCGACCTGATGAGCGTGGACGGCATGGACGACGACACCGCCGCCCTGCTCACGTCCAAGGGAATCCAGAATGCCGAGGATCTTGCCGACCTGGCCGTCGATGAGCTGGTGGAACTCACCGCCATGGACGAGGAACGCGCCAAGGCGCTGATCATGACCGCGCGCGCGCCGATGCTGGCGGGGGCCTGACAGGGGTAAAGCATGAACGTTGAACAGTTCGCCACGGAACTCAAGGTTGACCCGGCGCTGCTGGTGAAGCAGTTGCAAGCCGCGGGCGTGGCCGTCAAGGGCACCAGGGATGATTTGTCGGATCAGGACAAGAGCCGACTGCTGGATTATCTGCGCGGCAAGCACGGCGCCCGGGAGCCGAAAACCAAGATCACCCTGACTCGCAAGCAATCCAGCGAGATCAAGACCGCCGACAGCGCGGGACGCACCCGCACCGTCCAGGTGGAGGTGCGCAAGAAGCGTGTCCTCGTGAAGCGCGAAGGCCCCGGCGCCGAGGTTGCGCCCAGCGAGGCGCCCCACGACGAGGAGCTTCCGGCCATGGCGCGGCGCGGCTCCCGAGCCCGAGATCGTCGCAAGCGAAATCCCCGTCGCGGCGGAAGCGGTCGTGGGCGCGCCGGAGGAGCGGTCCGAGCCGGCCGAGCCCGTCGTCGAGGAAGCCCAGCCGACCCCGGCGATGGAGCCCGAGGTTGTGGAAGCCGCCGCCGCGGAACAACCCGCGCCGGCGCCCGCGCACCCCCGCGTCATCCCCTCCATCCTCAGCGATTCCGAACGCAAGGCGCGGGAACAGGAGGCCAAGCGCAACGCCAAGTTGCGGGCCATCCAGGAAGCCGAGCTGAAGGCCAAGCAGGATCGGGAAGCCGCCCGCCGCCAGGCCGAGGAATCCGCCAAGGCCGCCGCAGCCAAGCCGGCCGAGCCCGCCAAGCCGGCGGAGGTCAAGCCCGCCGTGAAGCCGTCGGTGAAGCCCAGGACGGACAAGGCCCCGGCCAAGAAGGGCAAGGAAGAGCCGGCACCCAGCAAGCGTCCCGGCCTCAAGACACGCGGCGCCGTGGATACCGGCGACGGCTGGCGCTCCAAGAAGGGCCGCCACAAATCCGAGCACGAGCAGGCCCAGCAGGCCCCCGCCGAGCCGGTGGTGCGCGAGGTCCTGATCCCGGAAACCATCAGCGTCGCCGACCTGGCCCACAAGATGTCGGTCAAGGCCGCCGAGGTCATCAAGACCCTCATGAAGATGGGTTCCATGGTGACCATCAACCAGGTTCTGGACCAGGAAACCGCCATGATCGTGGTGGAAGACATGGGCCACATCGCCAAGCAGGCCGCCACCGACACGCCCGAGTCCTATCTGGAGGACGCCGGTATCGAGCACAGGGAAGTCGAGCTGCTGCCGCGCGCCCCGGTGGTCACCGTCATGGGCCACGTGGACCACGGCAAGACCTCCCTGCTGGACCACATCCGCCGCACCCGCGTGGCCAGCGGCGAGGCGGGCGGCATCACCCAGCACATCGGCGCCTACCACGTGGAAACCGAAAAGGGCATGGTCACCTTCCTGGATACCCCCGGCCACGAGGCGTTCACCGCCATGCGGGCGCGGGGCGCCAAGGCCACCGACATCGTCATCCTGGTGGTGGCCGCCGACGACGGCGTCATGCCCCAGACCCGGGAAGCCATCCACCACGCCAAGGCCGGCAACGTGCCCATCGTGGTGGCGGTGAACAAGATCGACAAGCCGGGCGCGAGTCCGGAAAAGATCCGCCAGGAAGTCTCCAACGAAGGCGTCGTGCCCGAGGAATGGGGCGGCGACGCCCAGTTCGTGGATGTCTCCGCCAAGACCGGCGCCGGCATCGACAAGCTGCTGGACGCCATCCTGTTGCAGGCCGAGGTGCTCGAGCTGAAGGCCCCGGTGGACAGCCCGGCCAAGGGCGTGGTCATCGAATCCCGTCTCGACAAGGGACGCGGTCCCGTGGCCACCATCCTGGTCCAGTCCGGCACCCTGAAGCGCGGCGACGTGCTGCTGGCCGGTTCCGCCTTCGGCAAGGTGCGCGCCATGCTGGACGAGACCGGCAAGCCGGTGAACGAGGCCGGCCCGGCCATCCCCGTGGAAATCCAGGGCCTGTCCGACGTGCCGGGCGCCGGCGAGGACGTGCTGGTGCTGCCGGACGAGCGCAAGGCGCGGGAAATCGCCCTGTTCCGCCAGGGCAAGTTCCGTGACGTCAAGCTGGCCCGCCAGCAGGCCGCGAAGCTGGAAAACATGTTCGAGCAGATGGGCGAGGGCGAGGTCAAATCCCTGCCCCTCATCCTCAAGGCCGACATGCAGGGTTCCTACGAGGGCCTGTCCCACGCCCTGGGCAAGCTGTCCACGGCCGAGGTCAAGGTCAACATCATCCACGCCGCCGTCGGCGCGATCTCCGAATCCGACATCAACCTGGCCATCGCCTCCGGCGCGGTCATCATCGGCTTCAACGTGCGCGCCGATGCCCAGGCCCGCAAGCTGGCGGAATCCGCCGGCGTCGACGTGCGCTACTACAACATCATCTACGAAGCCGTGGATGACGTGAAAGCCGCCTTGTCCGGCCTGCTCTCGCCGGAGAAGAAGGAGAGCGCCCTGGGCCTGGCCGAGATCCGCCAGGTGTTCCGCATCACCAAGGTGGGCGCGGTGGCGGGCTGCTATGTGCTCGACGGCCTGCTCAAGCGTTCCGCCCGGGTGCGCGTGCTGCGCAACAACGTGGTGGTCCACGACGGCGAGCTGGAGTCCCTCAAGCGCTTCAAGGATGACGTGAAGGAAGTGAAGGCCGGCTTCGAATGCGGCCTGAACCTGAAGAACTTCAACGACATCGAGGAAGGCGACCAGCTCGAATGCTACGAGGTGGTCGAGGTGGCAAGGACCCTGTAAAACAGGGGCAAGGTTCAAGGTACAAGGGGCAAGGAAAATCCAGGCTTCGTTTGCCCCTTGTGCCTTGCCCCTTGCCCCTTGTACCTTGCCCCTTCTTATCTCAGACGCACCACCATGACCAACCCCCGCCCCAAACGCGTCGCAGAGCAGATCCGCCAGGAACTGGCGGACATCGTCATGCGCGAAATGAAGGATCCCCGCGTCGCCGGCGTGTCGTTCACCGCCGTGGAAGTGACCCGCGACCTGGAGCACGCCAAGGTCTGGTTCACCGTGTTCGGCAAGGATCACGAAGCCACGCTCCAGGGCCTGGTCCACGCCGCCGGTTTCCTGCGCAGCGAACTGGCCCACCGCGTGTCCATGCGCACCGTGCCCAAGCTCGCCTTCCATTACGACGCCTCCGTGGAACGGGGCGCCCATCTCTCCCATCTCATCGATCTGGCCGTCGAAGAGGATCGCCAGCACCTCCAGGACCAACCCATCCAGGCCCCATCCTCTCGGGACGATGAAGCGCAAGGTTGACGGCGTCCTGCTGCTGGACAAGCCCGCCGGCCTGACTTCCAACGCCGCCCTGCAAAAGGCCAAGCGCCTGTATCGGGCGGAAAAGGCCGGCCACACCGGCACCCTGGACCCCTTCGCCACCGGCCTGCTGCCCCTGTGCCTGGGGGAGGCCACCAAGTTCTCCCAATTCCTGCTGGACGCGGACAAGGTCTACCTGGCCGAGGTGAAACTCGGCGTCCGCACCTCCTCGGGCGATCTCGACGGCGAGGTGATCGCCACGCGGCCGGTGGAGGTCACGGAAGCGGCGCTGCTGCAAGCGCTGGAGTCCTTCAGGGGCGAGATCGAACAGGTGCCGCCCATGCATTCCGCCCTCAAGCACCAGGGCCGCCCCCTCTACGAATACGCCCGCCAGGGTATCGAGATCGAACGCAAGGCGCGCCGGATCGTGGTGCATGCGCTGACCCTGGAAGCCTTTTCCGGCGATAACTGCACCCTGCGCGTCCATTCCGGCAAGGGGTTCTACGTCCGCGCCCTGGCCGATGATCTGGGCCAGGCGCTGGGCTGCGGCGCCCATCTGGTGGGCCTGCGGCGCCTGGCGGTGGGCGGATTCGCCCTGGCGGAAGCGGTGACGCTGCCGGCCCTGGAAGCCATGTCCGAGGCGGAGCGCGACGCTCGGCTGCTGCCGGCCGATGGGCTCATCGCCGCGCTGCCCGACTTGATCCTGGATGTGGAGTCCGCCTGGCAGATTTCCCACGGCCAGGCGGTGTGGTTGCCGCGCCTGCGGGTCGGGACGCTCTATCGCATCTATGCCCCCGACCAGGGTTTCCTCGGCGTGGCCGAGGTGAACGAGGATGGCAAGCTGGCGCCGAGGCGGCTCGTCGCCAACGCCTGATGGGGGCTGGCCGGAGGGCAAGCCATTGAATTTCCGGCGTTCTCCCGGCGGTTTATTCCGTTTTCGATGGGCCTGAGACGGGATATTGGTTGAATGAGGCGCCTCCTCGGCATAGAATCGCGGACTTTCCCGAACGTGTCCTGAATAGCCTCGGGCCACGCGATTACATAGGAGTAACGTCATGGCTATCACCACCGCCCAAAAGGCCCAGATCCTCAAGGATTACCAGCGCGCCGCCGCCGATACCGGATCCCCGGAAGTCCAGGTCGCCCTGCTGACCGCCCGCATCAACGATCTCACCGGCCATTTCAAGGCCAACGCCAAGGATCACCACTCCCGTCGCGGCCTGCTCAAGATGGTCAGCCGCCGCCGCCGCCTGCTGGACTACCTCAAGGACAAGAACGCGGACAGCTATACCCAGCTCATCCAGCGCCTGGGCCTGCGCAAATAAGCCACAAGGCATGAATCCGGCGCCCCCTCGGGCGCCGTTCCGCTTTAACGGTACAACCCTTTGGAAGGCAACAGCGTGAATCCGGTCAAGAAGACATTTCAGTACGGTCGCCATCAAGTCACCCTGGAAACTGGCGAGATCGCCCGTCAGGCCGACGGCGCGGTGGTGGTCAACATGGACGACACCGTGGTGCTGGTCACCGTGGTGGCCAAGAACGAAGTCAAGCCGGGCCAGGATTTCTTCCCGCTGACCGTCGACTACATGGAGAAGACCTATGCCGCCGGCCGCATCCCGGGTGGCTTCTTCAAGCGCGAGGGCAAGCCCACCGAAAAGGAGACGCTGACGTCCCGCCTGATCGACCGGCCCATCCGCCCCCTGTTCCCGGATGGCTTCTTCAACGAAGTCCAGGTCATCGCCACCGTGATGTCCGCCAATCCGGAAGTGGATTCCGACATTCCCGCCCTGATCGGCGCCTCCGCCGCCCTGGCCCTGTCCGGCCTGCCCTTCAACGGCCCCATCGGCGCCGCCCGCGTGGGCTATGTGGACGGCCAGTACGTGCTCAACCCCACCCAGGCCGAGCTGAAGGAATCCAAGCTGGACCTGGTGGTGGCCGGCACCGAGACCGCCGTGCTGATGGTGGAGTCCGAGGCCAAGGAATTGTCCGAGGACGTGATGCTGGGCGCCGTGGTGTTCGGCCATGACCAGATGCAGGCCGCCATCGACGCCATCAACGACCTGGCCGACGAAGCCGGCAAGGACGCCTGGGACTGGACCGCGCCCGAGACCTCCACCGCCCTGCTGGATCAGATGAACGCGATCTGCGGCGATGGCCTCAACCAGGCTTACTCCATCAAGCAGAAGCAGGCCCGCGTCGCCGCCGTGGACGAGATCCGCAACCGGGTGTTCGCGGAAATGATCACCGCCGACATGGATACCACCGCCGCCAACGTGGTGAAGGACCTGTTCCACAATCTGGAAGCCAAGGTGGTGCGCGGCCGCATCCTGGCCGGCGAACCCCGCATCGACGGACGCGACACGCGCACCGTGCGGCCCATCTCCATCCGCACCGGCGTGCTGCCCCGGACCCACGGTTCCGCCCTGTTCACCCGCGGCGAGACCCAGGCCCTGGTGGTCGCCACCCTGGGCACCAGCCGCGACGAGCAGACCATCGAGGCCCTCACCGGCGGCTACAGCGACTACTTCATGCTGCACTACAACATGCCCCCCTTCGCCACCGGCGAAACCGGGCGGGTGGGCAGTCCCAAGCGCCGCGAGATCGGCCACGGCCGCCTCGCCAAGCGCGCCCTGGTGGCCTGCCTGCCGGGCAAGGAAGAATTCGGCTACGCCATCCGCGTGGTGTCCGAGATCACCGAATCCAACGGCTCCTCCTCCATGGCCTCCGTGTGCGGCGGCAGCCTGGCCCTGATGGATGCCGGCGTGCCCATGAAGCGCCACGTGGCCGGCATCGCCATGGGCCTGATCAAGGACGGCAACCGTTTCGCCGTGCTGACCGACATCCTGGGCGACGAGGACCACCTGGGCGACATGGACTTCAAGGTGGCCGGCACCCGCGAGGGCGTCAACGCCCTGCAGATGGACATCAAGATCACCGGCATCACCAAGGAGATCATGCAGGTGGCCCTGACCCAGGCCCGGGAAGCCCGCCTGCACATCCTGGACGCCATGGAGAAGGCCGAGGCCGCGCCCCACGAGATGAGCCAGTACGCGCCGCGCATCATCACCATGAAGATCAACCCGGAGAAGATCCGCGACGTCATCGGCAAGGGTGGCGCCACCATCCGCGCCCTGACCGAGGAAACCGGCACCCAGATCGACATCGCCGAGGACGGCACCATCAAGATCGCCTGCACCAGCACCGAAGCCGGCGCCCTGGCCAAGAAGCGCATCGAGGACATCACCGCCGAGGTGGAAGTGGGCAAGACCTACGACGGCACCGTGCTCAAGATTCTCGACTTCGGCGCCATCGTCAACGTGCTGCCCGGCAAGGACGGCCTGCTGCACATCTCCCAGATCGCCCACCAGCGCGTCAATGCCGTCACCGACCACCTCAAGGAAGGCCAGGCGGTGCAGGTGAAGGTGCTGGAGACCGACGAGAAGGGACGCATGCGCCTGTCCATGAAGGCCCTGATCGAGCCGCCGGCCGCCCCCGCCCCCGCGGCGGAAGCCCCGGCTGCCGAATAAGGCCGCGAGACGGAATGAAAAAAGCGGCCGAATGGCCGCTTTTTTCTTGGGTGCGGGTTGCTGGTCAGCCGGCGCCGATCATGTCCAGGAACCCCTGCCACCAGCGCTTGCGGTTCTGGGGCACGAAGGCGGGCGGGTCCAGGTCGGAAGGCGCCATGCGGGACATGATCCAGCCGGGCAGGATGCGGTGCTTGCTGGAACCGCAGGACGTCCCCAGATGATTGGGGTCGTAGATCTTGATGAGGCGGGGATTGTCCAGGTCGTCGGCGTAGACGATGCCGCAATAGTCCTCGTGGTGTTCCTTGCGCAGCAGGGCGTCGATCTCGCGCACGAAGGCGGCCACGTGCTCCGCGTCGGCCGCGTCCTCGGGGCGGGGCTCGCCCACGGCATAGAGGAACCAGCCGGCGGCGGGGTCCAGGCGTTCCCAGAACGCCGTGAGCTGCTTCCAGGACAGCAGGCTGTACAAAGTGCCGTCGAACAGCTGGTCGAATTCGGGATTCTGGCGATCGGTGATGACGTCCATGGCGGACTCGGTTGGAACGGTGGGAGGCGCATTGTAACCGCGCCTAAACATTTGAAAACACGCTTCAAACAGGAAAAGACATGCTCAAGGCACTGATTTTCGATGTGGACGGAACCCTGGCGGATACCGAACGGGACGGCCACCGGCCGGCCTTCAACGCGGCGTTCCGGGAATACGGCCTGGACTGGGACTGGGATGTGCCCCTCTACGGCCAGTTGCTGGCCGTGACCGGGGGCAAGGAGCGCATGAAGCACTACGTGGAGCGCTTCCGCCCGGACTACGCCAGGCCCGCCGATTTCGACGACCTGGTGGCCGAACTGCACCAGGCCAAGACCCGCCACTACACCCGCATGCTGGCGGAAGGCGGCATCCCCCTGCGCTCCGGCGTCAAGCGCCTGCTGGAGGAGGCGCGGGCGGCGGGACTGACCCTGGCGGTGGCCACCACCACCACCCCGGACAACGTCACCGCCCTGCTGCGCCACAGCCTGGCCGCCGACGGGCCGGACTGGTTCGCCGTGATCGCCGCCGGCGACATCGTGCCAGCCAAGAAACCCGCGCCGGACATCTACGTCTGGGCCCTGGAAAGGCTGGGCCTGGACGCGGCCGAATGCCTGGCCTTCGAGGACTCGGAGAACGGCATCCTGGCTTCTCGGGGCGCGGGGCTGCGCACCATCGTAACGGTCAACGACTACACCCTGGATCACGATTTCACCGGGGCGCTGGCCGTATTGTCCGACCTGGGCGAGCCCGGCACGCCTTATCGCCGGCTGGACGCGGCGGGCGAGGGGGAAACGGGGCTGGTGGATCTGGCCCGCATCCGGACCTGGCTGGACTGAGCCCGGGAACACCGCCGGGCGTCAGACCACGTTCACGCCCCGGTCATCCCGCCCTTTCACGCGAGCGAGGCGGATGACCTCGGGCAGTCCGCGCAGGGCTCGCATCAGCCGGGCCAGGTGCAGGCGGTTCTGGACGCTGACGGTGAAGTAGAGGCTGGTGTAGGCCCCGGCTTCGTCGTGCATGTGCACGTTGTCGATGTCGGAGCCCTCGTTGGCGATGGCGGCCGCCACCTTGGCCAGCACGCCGCGCTGGTTGACGACGATGACCTTGATGCCCACCTCGAACAGCTTGTCCAGTTCGGCGGACCAGGCCACGTCCACCCACTTCTCCGGGTCGTCCCGGTAGTGGCGCACCTGGGTGCAGTCGTGGGTGTGGATGATGAGGCCCTGCTCCTTCTTGATCTGGCCGATGATGGGGTCGCCGGGGATGGGCCGGCAGCATTTTCCCAGGCGCACCGCCACGCCCTCGGCGCCGCGGATCAGCATGGGGCCGGCGGTCTTGCGCGCCTCGGTTTCATTGTCCTTGGCCAGCAGTTGCCGGGCGACGACGAAGGCCAGTTTCTTGCCCAGGCCGATTTCCGCCAGGGTGTCGTCCCGGTCGCGCCCGCCCTCCCGCTGGAATCGCTCCCACTGGGCCTCGCCCACCGGTTCGCCGCCCAGGGCCCGGGTCGCCTGTTCCAGCAGTTGCTCGCCGAGCAGGACGGATTCGTGCCGGTGGGTCTTCTTGAGGGCGCTGCGGATGTGGGCGCGGGCCTTGCCGGTGATGGCGAAGTGGGCCCAGGCCGGATTGGGGCGGGCCGAGTCGGAGGTGAGGATTTCCACCCGGTCGCCGTTCTTGAGCGGCGTGGACAGGGGCATGAACTCGCCGTTGATCTTGGTGCCCACGCAGTGGTCGCCCACGTCCGAGTGCACGTTGTAGGCGAAGTCCACCGCCGTGGCGCCCCGGGGCAGGGCGACGATGCGGCCCTTGGGGTGAACACGTAGACCTCGTCGGGAAACAGGTCCACCTTGATGTGTTCCAGGAATTCCGCCGAGTCCCGGCTGTCGGCCTGGATGTCCAGCAGGCTCTGCATCCAGTGGTGGGTCTTCTTCTGCACCTCGGACAGGGAGGTTTCCCCGGTCTTGTAGAGCCAGTGGGAGGCCACGCCGGCCTCGGCGATGCGATGCATTTCCTGGGTGCGGATCTGCACCTCCAGGGGGGCGCCGAAGGGGCCGAACAGGGTGGTGTGCAGGGACTGGTAGCCGTTGGGCTTGGGAATGGCGATGTAATCCTTGAACTTGCCGGGAATGGGCTTGTAGAGCGCGTGCAGGGCGCCCAGGGCCAGGTAGCAGTCGCGCGGATCCTCCACCACGATGCGGAAGCCGTAGATGTCGAACACCTCGGAAAAGGCCAGGTGCTTTTCCTGCATCTTGCGGTAGATGCTGAACAGGTGCTTCTCCCGTCCGCGCACCTGGGCCTGGATCCGGCATTCCCGCAATTTCCCCTCGATGGCGGCCTTGATCTTGTCCACCACCTCCTTGCGGTTGCCCCGGGCCGATTTGACCGCCTTCTCGATGACCTTGAAGCGGTTGGGGTGCAGGTAGGTGAAGGCGATGTCCTCCAGTTCCTGGTAGACCTTGTTGAGGCCCAGCCGATTGGCGATGGGCGCGTAGATCTCCAGGGTTTCCTGGGCGATGCGATGGATCTTCTCCGGCTGCATGGCGTCCAGGGTGCGCATGTTGTGCAGCCGGTCCGCCAGCTTGATGAGGATGACGCGCACGTCCCGCGCCATGGCCAGCAGCATCTTGCGGAAATTCTCGGCCTGGGCCTCGGCCTTGTCCTCGAAGCGGATCTTGTCCAGCTTGGTGACCCCGTCCACCAGGAGGGCCACCGACTTGCCGAACTCCCGGGCGATGTCCTCCGAGGTGATGCCCGTGTCCTCCACCACGTCGTGGAGCAGGGCGGAAATCAGGGTTTGCGCGTCCAGGTGCCAGCCGGCCAGGATCTCGGCCACGGCCAGCGGATGGGTGATGTAGGGCGCCCCCCCCTTGCGGAACTGGCCTTCGTGGGCGCGCGCGGAAAACTGGTAGGCGCGCTCGAAGGCTTCCAGGTCGACGGGCTTGAGGTAAGCGACCGCCTCGGGCAGCAGTGGAACGGGGGCGGGAGATTCCACGGTGCCGCCCTGTGCCGCGAGCGTCAGGCCTGGGCCTTCTTCAGGACTTCCAGGCCGGTCAGTCCCTCGGCGATTTCCCGCAGGGCCAGCACGGCGGGCTTGTCCTTCTCGGCCTCCACCCGGGGCGTGGCGCCGGTGGAGATCTGGCGCGCCCGGTAGGCGGCGGCCAGGGTCATCTCGAAGCGGTTGGGGATGTGCTTGATGCAGTCGTCGACGGTCACGCGGGCCATGGGGTCTCTCTCGGAAAACGGTGGCTAAGGCCCCGATTCTAAACGATGCCGGCCCTATAATCGCCCCTCGTCAAAAACCCCCGGAAAAAGTCATGCCATCCTTCGATATCGTGTCCGAAGTGGACAAGCAGGAAATCCGCAACGCCGTGGACCAGGTCAACAAGGAAGTGGCCAACCGCTTCGACTTCAAGGGCTCCGATGCCCGCGTCGAGCAGGCCGAATTCGCGCTGACCGTGTTCGCCGACGACGACTTCAAGCTGGACCAGGTGCAGGAGGTCCTCAACGGCAAGCTGGTCAAGCGCGGCATCGACATCCGCTGCCTGGACATCGCCGAGAAGAGCGAGAAAGTCTCCGGCAACAAGGTCAAGCGCGAGGTCAAGGTCAGGAACGGCATCGAGTCCGAGCAGGCCAAGAAGATCGTCAAGCTGATCAAGGATTCCAAGCTCAAGGTCACCGCCAGCATCCAGGGCGAGAGCGTGCGGGTCTCCGGCGCCAAGCGGGACATCCTGCAGGAATGCATCGCCCTGGTGAAGAAGTCCGTCACGGATTTTCCCGTCCAGTTCCAGAACTTCCGGGATTGATGTTCCCCCCGATAAAACAAACACTTGGATTGGTCGCCGGGCTCCTGTAAAATGCGCGGCTTTTCCGGATTTGCCGCGCCATACCGGCCGGCACAGGCACAGAGGACAAATTCGACATGGTGACCATTCGTCTCGCTCGCGGCGGCTCCAAGAAGCGCCCCTTCTTCAACATCGTGGTGGCCGATTCCCGCAATCGCCGCGACGGCCGCTTCATCGAGCGCATCGGCTTCTACAACCCGGTGGCCGCCGGCGCCGCCGAAGCCCTGCGCATCGACCAGGGTCGCCTGGCCTACTGGCAGGGCGTGGGCGCCCAGACTTCCGACACCGTGGCCCGGATCGTGCGTGGCGCAGCAGCCCCCGCGGCCTGAGGATCACGTGGTGATGGGGCGCATCGTCGCCCCATACGCGGTGAAGGGCTGGATCAAGCTCCAGACCTACACCGAATATCTGGACAGCCTGCTGGACTACCCGGTCTGGCGGGTGGGCAAGGATGGAAACTGGCGGGATTGCCGCCTGCTGGACGGCAAGGTGCACAACGAGTACCTGCTGGCCAGCCTGGAAGGCGTCAACGACCGCGATGCCGCCGAAGCCCTGATGGGCCTGGACGTGGCGGTGTTGCGGGAGGAGATGCCCGAGGCGGACGAGGACGAGTATTACTGGGACGAGTTGATTGGCCTGGAGGTGGTGAATATCCAGGGCGAGGCCCTCGGCCGCGTGACGGGCTTGCTGGAAACGGGCGCCCACGACGTGCTCCAGGTGCAGGGCGAGCGGCTCCGGCTGATCCCCTTCGTCGAGGCCTACATCCAGAGCGTGGACCTGGCCGCCGGCAAGATCGTGGTGGATTGGGGCCTGGACTGGGATGTGGCGGACTGAGGTCGGATTGAGTGCCGGCTGCCATGACCCCCAGTTATCACGTCGTCACGTTGTTTCCGGAGATGTTCTCCGCCCTCACGGCCCACGGCGTGAGCGGACGGGCGATCAGCCGGCGGTTGTGCAGGGTGAGGTTCTGGGACCCCCGGGACTTCACCCAGGACAACTACCGCACGGTGGATGACCGGCCCTTCGGCGGCGGCCCCGGCATGGTGATGCTGGCGGAGCCGCTGGACCTGGCGCTGACGGCGGCGAAAGCCGCCCTGCGCCGGGAAGGGGTGGAAAGCCCCCGGCTGATCCACCTGTCGCCCCAGGGGCGGCGGCTGGACCAGGCCCTGGTGGAAGAATTGGTGGCTGAACCCGCCCTGGTGCTGCTGGCGGGCAGGTACGAAGGCATTGACGAGCGCCTGTTCGCCCGTCACCGCCTGGAGGAAATCTCCATCGGCGACTACGTGCTCTCGGGCGGCGAGTTGCCGGCCATGGTGCTGCTGGACGCGGTGATCCGCCAGATCCCGGGCGCCCTGGGGCACGCGGACTCGGCCAGGGAGGATTCCTTCGCCGACGGCCTGCTGGACTGTCCGCACTACACGCGGCCGGAGACCTGGCTGGGCATGACCGTGCCGGCGGCGCTGCGCGGCGGCAACCATGCCGAGGTGGCGCGCTGGCGCCTGAGGCAGTCGCTGGCCCGCACCCGGGCGCGGCGCCCGGATTTGCTGGACCAGCGGGCCTTGAGTCCGCTGGAGCTGGAGTTGCTGGATGAATCGCTCGACGAGTTGGAGCAAACTCGCGGGCAGGATGAAGTGCAGTGAGTTTGTAGTGTAGTGAGCCGTCCGGAGCGATCCGGACCATTTAGAAACGGCGGCATGTAGCCAGGATCCGATCCGGGCCACCTCTACCGCCCATATTCGCGCAAGGAAACGAAGATGAACCTGATCGAACAGTTGGAAAACGAAGAAATCGCCCGCCTTTCGGCCGGCAAGATCCTGCCCGCCTTCGCCCCCGGCGACACCGTCGTGGTGCAGGTGAAGGTCAAGGAAGGCAACCGCGAGCGTCTCCAGGCCTACGAAGGCGTGGTCATCGCCAAGCGCAACCGGGGTCTCAACTCCGCCTTCACCGTGCGCAAGATCTCCGCCGGCGAAGGCGTGGAACGCACCTTCCAGACCTACTCCCCCCTGCTCGCCTCGGTGGAAGTCAAGCGCCGCGGCGACGTGCGCCGCGCCAAGCTCTACTACCTGCGCCAGCGTTCCGGCAAGTCCGCCCGCATCAAGGAAAAGCTGGACTTCCACAAGAAAGCCGCCAAGGCCTGAGTCACCAAGCCTTCGCGTCGCCGCATGAAAAAGGCCGCCTCCGGGCGGCTTTTTTCATGGTGGTGGTGGGCGGGGCGACAAGGCGCCTGATTTCATCCTGGGCGCTGCCGCTGCGCCCAAGGTGCGCGGGCGACATGCGGGTCATCGCCCGAATAAAGGAAAGCCGGGTGTGAAAATGCTTCCCGCGCATGGCGCCAGTTAATTGGCGGTCCGCAGCACCCGCGCTACCAGCTCCGCCTTGTTGTTCACGGCGAGCTTGCGGTAGCAGTTCGCAATGTGATTGCGCACGGTGGCGGGTGAGAGCTTCAGCACGGCGGCAATCCCGGCATAGGTTTCACCTCGCGCATAGCGGGTGGCGATGTCGTGTTCGCGCGGGGATAGACTGTCCAGCGCGCATGACGTGAGTGCCTGCATGTAGCGGAACGCGCCTTTGGGGGCGATCCGCATTTTCAATCGCGTCGAGCTGAAGTTCGTTGCTGATCGAATGCATTCAAGCAACGCCTCCGGCAACAGGCTGCCTTGCCAGTCCGGCCAATGTTCGCGCAGGCAATGAATGAACCCCGGGTTCGCCTCGCGCAAGTAACCGCGCTCATCCGCCACCGCCCAGCGTTCATGTTGCGCGTGGGCTCCCTCGAGTACCTCCCGTAGCCGCGCCGCGCGGTGCGCCTCGGCCAGGTGCGGCATGAGCAATTCCTTGGTTTTGCGCTCGGTTTCGGAGAAGGGCTTTTTGCCGTCGTGCCGCCACAGGGTCAGAAATTCCTGCAGCGATGACACCGGTTCCAGCAGCAAGGTGCCAAGCGACCATTCCACACGGTAGGGTTTGCCGACCTTGCGATAGAGCTCGGTGCGCACATAGCGGGCGCGACTGGTCAGGTCCGCCATATTGATGGTCACGCCGGGCTGAGCCATCAACGCGGCGAGGAAAAAATCCTGCGCCATGAGGGGTCTGTAGTTTTCCAGGATCGAATCGTCACAGTTGCATAGGTACAGCCGGTGGATCTCCATCGGCTCGGCCGCCGCATTGCCCCACCAGGCCGAGTCAAACGGGATGATTTCCCGGATCAGTTCCAGCGCCAGGGGCTGAAACCGGCTGAAAGCGGCCTCGCGGCTCGCCCGATTCAGTTCGAGTACGACGCGGCTGAGGCCATGCACATTCAAACCGGAAAAATCCTGATCGGGGGTATCCGCCATGTTCGATGTGGTGCTGGAGAGGGAGATGGGCGCATTCATACAGAATTACCCGACTTGTCAACTGAAACATAAGCCAGTAGTGCAAGTGCATCATGCGCACGCTTTACAGATAGTCGACTGGATTCATGGAGATTATTCGTAATGCCATGAAAAATAATCGAATTATTTCGAGGCACGGAAAGTGCTAGCCGAGTGAACGCTTCATCATGGTCACCGTTTTCCGGAGAACACAAAATGCCCAACCTGCCCGCGCAAAACAATAACGGCTGCCCCAGTGTCATTCACCCGGGCGCGATTCGGACTCCAGGACAAAGCCCGCACGCCCCTGATCGCTGGGTGCTCAAAGCTTGCGTTCAGGCAGTGGCGCTCGCCCTGGTTGGCATGGCTTCGCCCGCGGGCGCCATTGATTTCATTTGGGTGGGCGGCGCGGGTAACTGGAGCCCCAATTCGGGCGCCAACTGGAATCAGGCCGCTGGGTTGCCTGGCGCGGCGGACAACGTCTTCATCGACAACGGTAGCGTGACCAACTCCGTGGTCAGCCTCAACGTCGGCGCCAGCATCAACAATCTCAACATCAGTGCCGGCGACAGCCTGGGGGTGAATAACTCCATCTTCTTCACCGTGCTTGGCAATGTCGCCAACAATGGCAATCTTGGTCTGAATTCCGTCGGCAATTTCACAGACTTGCGCATCGGCGCCACCACCACGTTCTCGGGCGCGGGCACGCTGACGATGAGCAACAATGGCAGTAACCGGATTTTTGGCAACTCCGGCGCGACCACTGAAGTCCTCACCAATGTGGCGGGTCACACCATCCAGGGCGCGGGGCAGATTGGCGTGAACCAAATGGGCCTGAACAACCAGGGGCTGATCCTCGCCAACGGTGCGAGCGGCCTGGTCATCGACGTGAGTGCCACCGGGATGACCAACAGCGGTACCCTGCGGGCGGGCACTGGCGTCCTCACCATTCAGAACTCCACGGTTACCAGCACCCCCAGCGGCGTGCTGGACGCCGCGGGCAGCAACATTGTCATCACCGGCTCTACCATCAACGGCACCATGCAAGGCGGCGGCGGCAACAAGATTCTTGTCCAGGGCTCCAGCAACCTGGTGGATGTCACCAACAGCACGCAACTCGAAATCGCCAACAACCAGACCGGCCTGTTGACCGGCACCTTTACCAACAGCGGCAACCTGCAACTGGCCTCGGCCGGGAATCTCACCGACCTGCGCCTCAACGGCGATGTCACCCTGACGGGCGCGGGCACCGTGACCCTGAGCAACAATCCCAGCAACCGGATTGTTGGCAACTCCGGCGCGACCACTGAAGTCCTCACCAATGCGGCGGGTCACACCATCCAGGGCGCGGGGCAGATTGGCGTGAACCAGATGGGCCTGAACAACCAGGGGCTGATCCTCGCCAACGGCGCGAACGGCCTGGTCATCGACGTGAGTGCCGCCGGGATGACCAACAGCGGTACCCTGCGGGCGGGCACTGGCGTCCTCACCATTCAGAACTCCACGGTCACCAGCACGCCCAGCGGCGTGCTGGACGCCGCGGGCAGCAACATTGTCATTACCGGCTCCACCATCAATGGCACCGTGCAAGGCGGCGGCGGCAACAAGATTTTCATTCAGGGCTCCAGCAACCTGGTGGATGTCACCAACAGCACGCAACTCGAAATCGCCAACAATCAGACCGGCCTGTTGACCGGCACTCTCATCAACACCGGCAACCTGCAACTGGCCTCGGTTGGAAATAACACCGACCTGCGCCTCAACGGCAACGTCACCCTGACGGGCGCGGGCACGCTGACGATGAGCAACAACGGCAACAACCGAGTTTTTGGCGACTCCGGCGCGACCACTGAAGTCCTCACCAATGCGGCGGGTCACACCATCCAGGGCGCGGGTCAGTTGGGCGTCAACTCGATGGGCCTGAACAACCAGGGGCTGATCCTCGCCAACGGCGCGAACGGCCTGGTCATCGACGTGAGTGCCGCCGGGATGACCAACAGCGGTACCCTGCGGGCGGGCACTGGCGTCCTCACCATTCAGAACTCCACGGTTACCAGCACCCCCAGCGGCGTGCTGGACGCCGCGGGCAACGACATCGTCATCACCGGCTCCACCATCAATGGCACCGTGCAAGGCGGCGGCGGCAACAAGATTTTTATTCAGAACTCCAGCAACTTGGTGGATGTCACCAACAGCACGCAACTCGAAATTGCCAACAATCAGACCGGCCTGTTGACCGGCACCTTCACCAACAGTGGCAACCTGCAACTGGCCTCGGTCGGAAATAACACCAACCTACGCCTCAGCGGCAACGTCACCCTGACGGGCGCCGGCACCGTGACCCTGAGCAACAACCCCAACAACCAGATTTTTGGCGACTCCGGCGCGACCACTGAAGTCCTCACCAATGTGGCGGGTCACACCATCCAGGGCGCGGGGCGGTTGGGCGTCAACTCGATGGGCCTGGACAACCAGGGCCTGATCGTGGCCAACCAGTCCAACGCGCTCGTCATCGACCTATCGGATGGCGCAGGTATCACCCGCGCCAACACCGGCACGCTGCGCGCCGGGGGTGGCCAGCTCACCTTGCAAGGTACCAGTCTCAACAACGCGGGCGGAGTGATCGACGCGGTTGGCAGCAACGTGCTCATCACCGGCTCCACCATCACCGGCGGCACCTTGCAAAGCAGTGGCGGCGGCAAGGTCTTGGTGCAGGGGTCTTCCAACCTGGCCAACGTCAGCAACACCGGACAAGTGGAAATTGCCAACGCCCAGACCGGCCTGTTGACAGGCACCTTCACCAACAGCGGCAACCTGCAACTGGCCTCGGCCGGGAATCTCACCGACCTGCGCCTCAACGGCAATGTCACCCTGACGGGCGCGGGCAGCGTGACCCTGAGCAACAACCCCAACAACCGGATTTTTGGCAACTCCGGCGCGACCACTGAAGCCCTCACCAATGCGGCGGGTCACACCATCCAGGGCGCGGGTCAGTTGGGCGTCAACTCGATGGGCTTGAACAACCAGGGGCTGATCCTCGCCAACCAGTCCAACGCGCTGAGCATTGATACCAGTGTTGCGGGTGGCGGCATGAGCAACGCGGGTACCCTGCAGGCCAACGCCGGCAGCACTCTCAACATCACCGACACCTTCACCAACAGTGGCACCGTTCGCGCCAATGGCGGCACGGTGAATGCCAACGGCGGCTTCAGCGGCCCCAGTGGCACCGTGCTGATCGAAGGCAACGGCATCGTCAGCATCGGCGCCAACAGCTCGACCTCCACCCTGACCCACAACGGCAGCAATGCAGCCGGCCTGACCCTGGGCGCGAACCATCTCACTGTGCTGGGCGACTACACCAACGCCAACGCCGGTACCGGGAATGCCTTCAACCGCCGCGCCAACGTCGCCGGCACGGGACAGATACGCGCCGGCGGCGATGCCGCGCAGGCCATTACCGGCGCCGGCGTGACCAACGGCAACACCGCCAACGCCACGCTGACCATCGGCAACGTGCATGTGGGCGCCAACAACTTCGCCTACCAGGTCGCCAACACTGGTACCACTGGCCCGTCGCTGCGCGGCGCGATCCAGACCAATGTCAACGGTGCCAACCTGACCGATGCGCGCCTCAGTGGCGCTGGCGTCACCGCCAGCAACTACAACACCGGCGCGCCGGGCGGCAACACCGGCAACCTCGGCGTCACCTTCACCGCGGCCAACGCCGGGGCCCTGGCGGCGCTCAGCGGCCAGGTGCTCAACCTGCGCAGCAACTTCGAAAACATCGCCGACCAGAAGCTGAACATCGTGCTGGGCGCCGGCGCGGCGGCTTACAACCTGGCGGCCGGCGGCGCCACGCCGACGCCGGTCGTGCTCGCCAACCAGCGCGTGGGCGGCGCTGGCAGCCAGGCGCTGACCGTGAGCAACACCGCGCCAGCCGGCGCCTTCACCGAAGGCTTGAACGCCAGCTTCGGCGCCAACTCCGGCAATGCCACGAACAACGCCGGCGGCATCAGCCTGCTGGCCGGTGGCGCCAGCAACGGCGCCGCCATGAGCGTGGGTGTCGACACCTCCAGCGCCGGCGCCAGGAACGGCACGGTGACGCTGAACTACGTCTCCGACGGTACCGGCACCAGCGGGCTGGGCCTGACCAATGTCGGCGCCCAGGTGATCAATGTGTCAGGCAACGTCTACCGCCTGGCCCAGGGCGCGGCCACGCCGACGCCGGTCAATTTTGGCAATCGCCATGTGGGGGATGTCGTCAGCCAGGCGCTGACCGTGCAGAACACCGCCGCGGCCGACGGCTTCTCGGAGCGCCTCAACGCCAGCTTCGGCGCCAACGCCGGCCACGCGACCAACAATGGGGGCGGCATCGGCTTGCTTGGGGCGGGTGGTAGCGACAACAGCGCCATGAGTGTGGGCTTAGACACCAGTAGTGCCGGCGCCAAGAACGGCAGCGTGACTTTGAATTACGCTTCCGACGGTTTGGGTACGAGTGGCCTGGCCGCCATCGCGGCGGGCAGCCAGAGCATCAACGTGAGCGGCAATGTCTACCGCCTGGCGCAAGCCAACAACCTGGGCGCCATCAACTTCGGCAACGTCCACGTCGGCGACAGCGTGCAACAGGCGCTGTCCATCAGCAACCTCGCCGCCAGCGACGGTTTCTCGGAAAAGCTCAACGCCAGCTTCGGCGCGAGTTCGGACGCGCGCATCACCGTCAGCGGCGGCATCAACCAGTTGGCCGCCGGGGCGAGCGACAACAGCAGCATGATCGTCGGCCTCAACACCAGCGCCGCCGGGACCGTGAATGGCACGCAGACGATCAACTTTGCCTCCGATGGCACCGGCACCAGCGGCCTGGGTATCACCGCGCTGGCGTCGCAGACCATCGGTGTCAGCGGCGATATCACCACCAACGGCAACGTGTTCCGTCTCGCCAGCGCCAGCCCGGCCGCACCCAACCCGGTCAACTTCGGCAACGTGCGCGTGGGCGCGGTTACCGATCAGGCGCTGACCATCAGCAACACCGCCATTAACGATGGCTTCAGCGAAAAGCTCAACGCCAGCATCAGCAGCAATGGCGCCCCGGTCACCGCCAGCGGCGGTTTCAACCTGTTGGGCCCGCAAGCCACCGACAGCACCAGTCTGCATGTCGGCATCGACACCAGCAGCGCCGGCGCCAAGAACGGTAACGCCAGCATCGCGCTGGTCTCCGACGGCCAAGGCACCAGCGATCTGGGCCAGACCAACCTGCCTGGCCAGACCGTCAACGTCTCGGGCAACGTCTACCGCTTGGCCAATCCGCTGCTCAACACCGGCAACGTCGAACTGGTCGCGCGCCGGGGTGATGCCGCGCCGACAGCCGCGCTCAGCGTCAGCAACCAGAGCCCGGATATCTATACCGAAGGCCTCAAGGCGGGCATCGCCAGCACCCCAGCCGGCTTCAACGGCAGCGGCGGTATCGCCAACCTCGTCGCCGGTGGTACCGACAACGCCAGCCTGCAAGTGGCGCTGAACACCGGGGCGGCCGGCAACTTCGGCGGCAACGCGCAAGTCGACTTCCAGTCCACCGGCGCCGGCACCACCGGCGAAGCGGACGTGTCCGTCGGCAGCGCCATGGTCAACCTGGTCGGCAAGGTGTACGAAGCGGCGGTCGCCCAGGTGAACACCGTTCTGGTCGACTTCGGCATCGTCCACAAGGGTGACGTCGTGGCGGCGAAGAATATTTCCGTCACCAACGCCGCGCCGGTGGCGGGCCTTAACGACGCCCTGGTCGGCCAGTTCGTCAATATGCCCAACGGACCGTTCAATGGCAGCGGCAGCATCAATGGGCTGGGTGCCGGGCAAACCGATGCCACAAGCCTGATGGTGGGTCTGAATACCGCCAATGCGGGTGTTTTCAGCACCAGCGGCGACAACCTGGGATTTGCCAGCCACAACCCGGACATGAACGACTTGATCCTGAGCGATGAATCGGTGGAACTGAAAGCCCAGGTCAACAACTATGCCAATGCCGACCTGAACAAGACCGGCGGTAGCGGCGGCTTCAACGAGAACGGCAATGTCTACACCCTGGACTTCGGCAACGTGACGCTGGGTTCCTCGGTCAGCGCCTTGCTGGCGGTCCTCAATGACGTCACCGGCCCCGCCGATTTGCTGGATGGCCTGTTCACCTTCCTCGATGCGCAGGACTTCACCTATGCCGGTTTCGGCGCTTTCGTGGATCTGGATGCCGGCGAGAGCCAGGGTGGTCTGAGCGTGGCCTTCAATGCCATGGCTCTGGGTATGTTCAGCGATGACATCCTGCTGGCCTCCCTGGGCCACAACGCCAGCGGCTACAGCGGCGACCTGGACGACATCACGCTGCGCATCCGCGGCAACGTGGTACAGGGTGGTGGATCCGTGCCCGAGCCTGGTACCCTGGCCCTGCTGGGCATCGCGCTGGCCGGCCTGATGCTCGCGCGCCGCCGTGTGACGCCGAATTGATGCCGCATTGATGCCATGGCCGGGCCGGATGATCGGCCCGGCCATTTCTTGTTCGCGGCGGACTTGGTTAATATCCGGCCATAAAAATTCCCGAGGAGTTTCAAGTCGTGCTCAACAAGCAGCAATTTTTCCTGCTCAGCGGCCTGGGGGCCATCGCCCTCGTCCTGGCCATCACCACCATCGTGCTGTTCAACGGCAACCGTTCCGCCCAGAACGAGTTCACCACCCGCGCCCAATACATCCAGCAGAGCCTGCAACTGGAGCCGGTGTATCAAGGCTTGATTCGCAGCCTGGCCGAGCTTTCCGCGAACCGGAACGATGCCCAGCTCCGCGATCTGCTCGCGGCCCAGGGAATTACCTTCACCGCCAAACAACCTTGACCGGAGTCGGTTAAATGAATCTGTTCAATACGCTGATCAAGGCTTCCCCGCCCTCCCAGGATCAGGGCTACGGGATCGTCCTGCCGATCCTGCTCGGTCTGCTGACCTTGGTGCTCTGGTTCGGTTTTCAGACCAGCCAACTGCTCAAGGAGCGGGATAACCTCGATGCGCTGAGCGCCAACCAGCAGGCCATCTATGGCAACGCCCAGAAACTGCGCGCGCAACTGGATGCCTTGGCCGCCGGCACCGCCCGCCTGGCTCAGCAAGGCAATCCGAATGCCCAGCAAGTGGTCAATGCCCTGAACGCCAAGGGCATCACCATCAATCCCGACGCCGCACCTACCAAGTAAGTCATCCCCTCCAGGCCTTCGCCAGCACCGCCGCCGCGCTCCCCAGCAACAGCAGGTTCACCATCCTGAGCATCTGCGCGTCGCTGAGGCGAGTGTGGACGTGGCTGCCGGCATAGAGCGCGGCGACGATGATGGGGGCGATCACCGGCATGTCGGAGTGCGCGAGGAAGTCTATGTGTTTTTGACGCCAGAGCGGTTGATGGCTGATTTCAACGCGGATATAGCGAGGTGGAATGATGAACACGGTCGTGCTTGAAGTGCGCACTCTGGCGGAGACCCTGGCTGATTCCGCGCGGGCCATGCGGGCCGGAGTCGTGGAAAGCGAAGCCCGGATTGGTTTCGCCACGCCCGAATTGCTCTGGCGTGTGCTCACCGACAAGCGCTGGGAACTGATCAAGGCGCTCGGTGGCGCCGGGCCGGTATCGATCCGCGAAGCCGCGCGGCGCGTCAAACGCGACGTCAAGGCGGTTCATGGCGATGTGACCGCTTTGCTGAATGCGGGCTTGCTCAATCGCGTCGATGATGGACGCATCGAGTTTCCCTACGATGCTGTGAAGGTCGAGTTCATGCTGAAAGCGGCATGACATCGGAGCAGGCACAGGTAGGACTTAACTCCATGTGTCTGGACGTTGGACTCCTCCGCGATCAGTCCAACCGACTTCACGAATAATCCCACCAGGCTTTTAGCAGCACCGCCGCCGCGCTGCCCAGCAGCAGCAGGTTCACCATCCTGAGCATCCGCGCGTCGCTGAGGCGGGTGTGGACGTGGCTGCCGGCGTAAAGCGCGGCGACGATGATGGGGGCGGCCATCAGGCTGTCGAGCCAGGTCCGGGCTTCCCACAGCAGTCCCGCCGCCAGGAAGGTCGCGATGCGGATCAATCCCTCCAGGAAAAACAGGCCGGACAGGGTGGCGCGCAGGGCGGACTTGTCCCGGATGCGGTGGCTGAGATAGATGACGTAGGGCGGGCCGCCGGTGCCGAACAGGCCGCTCACCGCGCCGCCGGAGAGGGCGGCGGGGTAGGCCCAGCGGGGCGAGGCGGGGGTGAAGGGGCCGGGTTTCAGCAGCAGGCCGCGCGCGGCGAAGACCAGGATGAAGCCGCCCAGCACGCCGAGCAGGACGGCGGGCGGCAGGGAAACCAGCAGGCCGGTGCCGATGATCACGCCCGCCAGGGTGGCCGGCAGCAGGCGGCGGATTTCCGGCCAGTTCACATGCTTGAAGTGGATGCCGCCGACCAGGGCCGAGGCGGCGAAGTCGGCGATCAGCATGAAGGGCACCACCTGGGGCAGGGGGAAGCGCAGGGCGAGCAGGGGAACGGCGATCAGCCCGGAGCCGAAGCCGGAGATGCCGCGCACGAAATAAGCCACGGTGAGGACGGCGGCGGCGTAGGCGAGGTCGGGAGCGGTCATGGCGGGCGTGTGATCGGTTGGAAAAGGTCGCTGTTCGCGTGGTTTGTTGAGAGGGCTGTTGGCGGGGGGCATCTCCCCACCCCGGCCCTCCGCGCATGCGGGGAGGGCGTTGCCGCCGCCCCATGCCAGAAGCCTGAAAGACCGGCCCTCGCCACACGGAGGAGGGGGCCAACGCCTCCGCCTCATGCGGGCGAGGATGGGAGGGGGAGGTGAGAGCCCGGATTATCGGCCACGCGTCTCTCGTCGTGACCGTTTCCTTTGTCCCGGGAGACGGGAGAGCAGGGCGGTGGGCCGCTATAATCGGCTCACGTCGTTTCCCAGGAATTCGCCATGTTCCCCGATTTCACCAAGCCGCCCAGCCCGGACGGTTTCATCCTTCAGGTCGACAAGGCCCTGCGCACGGTCTTCGCCACCGCCCACTCCCGCCGCGAGTATCCCGACGCGAACGTGCCCGAGGCGGACATGAGCGAGGCCGAGAAGCGCCACGCCGCCGGACTCATGCGCGTCAACCACAGCGGCGAGGTGTGCGCCCAGGCCCTCTACCAGGGCCAGGCCCTCACCGCCCGCAACCCGGAAGCGGCCAGGGCCCTGCTGGAGGCCTCCGACGAGGAGACCGAGCACCTGGCCTGGTGCGAGAAGCGCCTCGGCGAGCTGGGCAGCCACAAGAGCTTCCTCAACCCGGTCTGGTATGCCGGTTCCTTCGCCCTCGGCGCCCTGGCCGGCGCCCTGGGGGACAGGTGGAACCTGGGCTTCCTGGCGGAAACCGAGCGTCAGGTGGAAGGCCACCTGGACGGTCATCTGTCCAGCCTGCCCGAGCAGGACGCCAGGAGCCGGGCCATCGTCGAACAGATGAAGGCGGATGAGATCAAGCACGCGGAAACCGCCATCGCCCACGGCGGCGCCGAGTTGCCCGGGCCGGTGAAGCAGGCCATGCAAACGACCTCGAAAATCCTGACCTTCGCGGCCTACCGGATCTGATGGGCTTCCAGGACAACCTCGCCGTCCTGGCGCCGGCGGACCACCTGGTCCGCGTCGAGTTGGTATCCCCCGAGGGCGTGCTGGAGCTCATCGAGAATCGCCCCGGCAGCCAGGGTTCCGTGCGGGTCTACCAGCATCTGGCTTCGAAATACGGCGAAATCAATACCGAAGCCGCCGCCGAGGGGCTGGCGCTCTACGCCGAGCACGGCGAGGAGGCCCGCCTCAATCCGGGCAGGCATCCCAACATCGACCGTCTGTTGCGGGTCCTGGCCAACGACCAGCGTCTGGCCGTGCGCCTGGTGGAGAACCTCCCGGCGGCTTGATTCCCCGGCGGGGGGCTCCCCCTCCCGGCCCCCCCGCTCGTGGGGGAGGGGATATCGCGGCGGGCATGCGCCACGCCGACGCTCATTCGTTCCACAGCCAGGCGGCGCCGCGCACGCCGCCTGAGTCCCCGTGCCGGGGCGGCGCCAGGCGGGTAGCCACGTGGTCGGAGAAGACATGACGGCCCCACAGGCGCGGCACGTTGGCGTACAGCCGGGCGATATTCGACAGGCCGCCGCCCAGGACGATGACGTTCGGGTCCAGCACGTTGATCACCTGGGCCAGGCCCCGGGCCAGACGGTCCTCGTAGCGTTCCAGGGCGGCCAGGCAGGCGGCGTCGCCGCGTTCGGCGCCGGCGGCGATGGCTCGCGCCGACAGGTCGCCGCCGCCGGCGGCCTGGAAGTCCCGGGCCAGGCCGGGGCCGGACAGCCAGGTTTCCAGGCAGCCGCGCTGGCCGCAATAGCAGGCGGGGCCGGGGCGTTCGTGGTCGGCGGGCCAGGGCAGGGGGTTGTGGCCCCATTCGCCGGCGATGGCGTTGGCGCCGGCGAGCACGTGGCCGCGCACCACCACGCCGCCGCCACAGCCGGTGCCGATGATCACCCCGAACACCACCTCCGCCCCGGCCGCCGCGCCGTCCACCGCTTCCGACAGGGCGAAGCAGTTGGCGTCGTTGGCCAGGCGCACCTCCCGCCGCAGCAGGGTTTCCAGGTCCCGCCTCAGGGGCTGGCCGATGAGGCAGGTGGAATTGGCGTTCTTGATCAGGCCGGTGACGCGGGATTCGGCGCCGGGCATGCCGATGCCCACGGTACCCCGGTCGTGCAACCGGGTTTCGACGCCTTCCACCAGGGCCGCCACCGTCTCCACCGTGGCCCGATAGTCGCCCCGGGGCGTGGGCACGCGCCGGCGCAGCATTTCCCCGCCGGCGTCATCGAAGGCGGCGATCTCGATCTTGCTGCCGCCCAGGTCGATGCCGAGTCTCAACATGCTCATCTCCTTGCTGACGGCAAGGATTCTATTGGCTTTCAGGGGGTGGGGGCCGGTGGTATCCTGCCCGATCTTGCGCACTGCAACGTAAATCCCATGGATACCCTCAATCCCCGCACCGATATCGAACGCCTGCTGCTGGAAATGCGGCAAGGCGACCTGGACCCGGAAACCTTCGCCCGCCGCCTGATCGACCTGGAAGTCTTCATGCCGGTGAAGGATGACAAGCACCAGATCGCCGGCTTCCAGACCAGCACCAAGGCCGAGCCCCTGGTCCTGGACGACGACGAAGGCAACCGGGTGCTCATCACCTTCTCCTCGCCCGAGCGGGCCAAGGCCTTCGTCGCCGAGGTCCCCGGCTTCGGCGGCGGCCTGCTCACCCAGATGTCCTGGATCGTGCGCCGCATGGGCGAGAACATGGGCCTGGCCATCAATCCCGGCGAGGAGCTGGGCTTCGATTTCGATCCGGACATGGTGGCCATGCTGGCCTCCCTGCTGCCGGAGGAGGACCAGTAATGGCTAGCCGTCTGGTGGGCGAGGTCTACGACCCGGCATATAACCGCTATGACGAGGGCGCCCGCTACGCCTACGCCGGCGAAGGCCATGAACTGGTGTTGTTCTGGCGCGGCCCCACCCAGGCCGAGGTGGAGGGCTTCCGCACCCAGCCCGTGGAGTCCGGCCTGTTCACCCACGGCCCGGCGGCCTTCCTGCTCTACAAGATCCAGAACGTGTGCGAGTGGTCCGACGTGGCCTTCAACGTGCATCTGGTGCCGGAGGCCGAGCGGGAACTGCCCAGGGAAGAACCCGGCGACCGGGCCCGCCTGCGCATGGTCCTGGTGGATGCCGAGGATGGCGTCATCCGCGCCAGGCGCATCGTTTCCCTGGACAAGGTCATGACCCAGGGCCTGAAGCATGCCATGGCCGAACAGGCCGCCACGCCCTTCAACCGCATCGTCTACGACGCCGCCGTGCAGGAGGTTCACGCCCGCTACCGGGACAGTGACGCCCTGGCGGCCGTGGCGGAAGTGGTCGAGCCGGCCCTGGGCTGAGCGCCGGAATGATGCTTTCCCGGGAAGCCCAGGCCGACCTGCTGGCCCTGCTCGGTCCCGAGCGGGCCTTCTTCGACGACGCCACGCGGACCCTCTACGCCAGCGACGAAACCCCCCGTTCCTGCACGCCCGAGGCGGTGCTGTTTCCCGCCCGCCACGACGACGTGGCGGCCATGGTGGCCCTGGCCAACCGTCATCGCTTCGCCCTGGTGGCCCGGGGCGCCGGTTCCGGCAACCTGGGCGGCGCCGTGCCGGTGCCCGGCGGCGTGGTGGTCAGCTTCGAGTGCATGAACCGCATCCTCGAATTCGATCCGGCCAATCGCCTGATGGTGGTGGAGACCGGCGTGGTCACCGACGACATCGACGCCCTGGCCGCCAGCGCCGGCCTGATGTATGCCCCGGACCCGGGTTCCGGCGCCTATAGCCGCATCGGCGGCAACCTGGCCACCAACGCCGCCGGCCCCCGCTGCGTGAAATACGGCGCCACCCGGGACCACGTGCTGGGCCTGCGCGCCGTGGCCGGCGACGGTCGCGAGTTGAAGGTCGGCAGCCGCACCAGCAAGTACGCCACCGCCTACGACCTGTCCCGCCTGCTGGTGGGCTCGGAGGGCACCCTGGCCCTGATCACCGAGGCCACCCTGAGGCTGGTGCCGGCGCCGGAAACCGTGGCCACGCTGCGGGTCTGCTACGCCGACAACGCCGCCGCCTGCGCCGCCGTGGTGCGCATCATGGCCCGGCCGGTGGTGCCCTGCGCCCTGGAGTTCATGGACAGCCGCTCGATCGAGGCCATCCGCGAATACGGCGGCGCGGAAGGCCTGCCCGAGGGCACCCGGGCCGTGCTCATGGTGGAGGCCGACGGCGACCACGACGACGTGCCGCGCCAGATCGCCGCCCTGGAACAGGCCCTGGCCGGCGCCGGCCTGCTGGAGATCCAGAGCGGCTTCGCCGCCGCCGACATCAAGCGCCTGTGGACCGCGCGCAAGTCCCTTTCCCTCGCGGTCAAGAACATCGCGCCGCTCAAGATCAACGAGGACGTGGTGGTGCCGGTGGCCCGCCTGGCCAGCCTGGTCAACGCCATCGACGCCCTGGGCCACCACCACCGGGTGCCCATCGTCAGCTTCGGCCACGCCGGCAACGGCAACCTGCATGTCAACCTCATGGTGCATGGCGACGACGCCGACGAGATGGCCCGCGCCCGCGCCTGTCGCGACGCCCTGGTGGAAGCCGTGCTGGGCCTGGGCGGCAGCCTGTCCGGCGAGCACGGCATCGGTTCCGAGAAGCGGCATTTCGTGGACCGGGAACTGGACGCCGGCACCCTGGCCATGATGCGGGACGTGAAGCGCCTGTTCGACCCGAACGGCATCCTCAATCCCGGCAAGAAGCTGCCGGACGAAACCTGAGCCGGCCATTCACGGCCGATCGAGTACCCGGTTTATGGAAACCGTGTTCCCGGCCATGAATGCCTCCCTCACCCCCAACCCCCCGCTCCGCGCAATCCCGCCTTCGCCCCGGCGGGAGAGGGGAGCATCGAGAGTAAGGGCGCCATGCACTGGTTCCCCCTGGCCCTGATCTGCGCCCTCAGCCTGGCCCTGGCCGATAGCGCCGGCAAGAAATGGCTGGCGGACCGGGGCGCCGACGAGCTCACCCTGATCCGTTTCGGCCTGCCCGGCCTGCTGCTGCTGCCCTTGCTGGGATACCTGGGCCTGCCCGAGCTTCCGCCCCGGTTCTGGGGCTGGCTGGCGGCGGCCATGCCCCTGGAAATCTTCGCCATGCTGCTTTACGTGCGCGCCATCCGCGACAGCCCCCTGTCCGAGACCCTGCCCTACATGGCCTTCACGCCGGTGTTCACCGTGGTCACCGGCTGGTTGCTGCTGGGCGAGACGGTGTCGCGCCAGGGCCTGCTGGGCATCCTGCTGGTGGTGGCGGGAGCCTGGGGCCTCAACCTGGACCGGGCCGGGCGGCACCCCCGCACCTGGCTGGCGCCCTTCGCCGCCATCGTCGACCGGCGCGGCTCCCGCCTGATGCTCATGGTGGCGGCCATCTACAGCGTCACGGCGGTATTGGGCAAGGGGGCGCTCGGCTACATGCCGGATCAGGCCATGGTTTTCGGGGCCCTGTACTTCGCGCTGCTGGGCGGGCTGACCTTGGTGTTCTTCGGCGCGCGGGAGCCGGCGATGATCCGCCGGGCCCTGCTTGGCGGTCCGGCGGTGTGGAGCGTGGCGGTCCTGATGTCGGTCATGGTGGTGACCCATTTCCTGGCCCTGGCGCAAACGGCCACCGCCTACATGATCGCCGTCAAGCGCACCTCCATCCTGTTCGGCATCCTGCTGGGCGCCTGGCTGTTCCGGGAACGGCGCCTGGGCCAGCATCTGGCGGCGGGCGGCCTGATGGTGTCCGGGGTGGCGCTGATCCTGGTGGAGTGAGTGGCGGAACGGTTGCCTAGACGGCCGACTCCCCGGTCTCGCCGGTGCGGATGCGCACCACCTGCTCCACGTTGCTGACGAAGATCTTGCCGTCGCCGATCTTGCCGGTGCGGGCAGCCTTGACGATGGCCTCCAGGGCGGTTTCGATCATGGCGTCGGCCACCACCAGTTCGATCTTGACCTTGGGCAGGAAGTCCACCACGTATTCGGCGCCGCGATACAGCTCGGTGTGGCCTTTCTGGCGGCCGAAGCCCTTGACCTCGGTGACGGTCAGGCCGCTGACCCCCAGGGTCGACAGGGCTTCCCGCACCTCGTCCAGCTTGAAAGGTTTGATGATGGCTTCGATCTTCTTCATGGTGCGGACTCCTTGCCGGAATTGGCTCAAAAGGGGGCTTTGTAGCGGTTGGTGATGGGGTAGCGCCGATCGCGGCCGAAGCCGCGCGGCGTGATGCGGATGCCGGGGGGGGATTGCCGGCGCTTGTATTCGGAACGGTCGATGAGGCGCACCACGTGGCGCACGTCCGACTCGCGGAAACCGGCCGCCACGATGTCCCGGGGCGCCATGTCCCGCTCCACGTAGCGTTCCATGATGGCGTCGAGGATCTCGTAGGGCGGCAGGCTGTCCTGGTCGCACTGGTTGGCGCGCAGTTCGGCGCTGGGCGGGCGGGTGATGATGCGTTCCGGAATCACCGGGGACACCGAGTTGCGGTACCTGGACAGGCGCCACACCAGGGTCTTGGCCACGTCCTTGAGGACGGCGAAGCCGCCCGCCATGTCGCCGTAGAGGGTGGCGTAGCCGCTGGCCATCTCGCTCTTGTTGCCGGTGGTGAGCACCAGGGGCCCGAACTTGTTGGACAGGGCCATGAGCAGGACGCCGCGCACCCGGGCCTGGATGTTCTCCTCGGTCTGGTCGAAGGGCAGGTCGTCGAACTCGTCGGACAACTCGGTCAGGAAGGTATCGAACATGTACTTGATGGGCTGCACGTCGTATTTCACGCCCAGGTTGTCGGCCAGCTTCTCCGCGTCCTCCAGGCTGATGCTGGCGGTGAACTCGGACGGCATCATGACCGCCGTGACCTTGTCCGCCCCCAGCGCATCCACCGCCACCGCCAGGGTGAGGGCGGAATCGATGCCGCCCGACAGGCCCAGGATGGCGCCGGGGAACCCGTTCTTGCCGACATAGTCGCGCACGCCGAGGACCAGGGCCTGATACACCGAGGCTTCCGGGCCAGGCTGGGGCTCCATGGCTCCCCTGGGCACGCCGGCGTCCAGTTCGACGAGGTAGAGGCCCTCGGAGAAAGCCGGGAATTGGGCCGCCAGCCCGCCGCCGGCATCCAGGGCGAAGGAGGCGCCGTCGAACACCAGTTCGTCCTGGCCCCCCACCATGTTGGCGTAGATCAGGGGCAGGCCGCACTCGGCCACCCGCGCCCGGGCCGCGTCGACGCGCTCCTCCTGCTTGTCCATGTGGAAGGGGGAGGCGTTCAGCGCCAGCAGCGCCTGGGCGCCCGCTTCCCGGGCCATGACGGCGGGGCCGGGTTCCCAGATGTCGGCGCAGATGCTGATGCCGAAGCGGACGCCGGCGCACTCGAACACGCAGGGATCGAGGCCGGGCGTGAAGGTGCGGACTTCATCGAACACCGAATGGTTGGGCAGGATCTGCTTGCGATAGACCGTGATGATCCCGCCGTCCCGCAACACCGAGGCGGCGTTGTAGCGTTCCTCGCCCTCCTTGAGGGGATGGCCCACCACCGCGGTCAGTCCCGGGGGCAGCCGGCCCGCCAGGGCGGCCAGGACGCGGGCGTTCTCGTCATAGAAGTCGTCGCGCAGGGCCAGGTCCTCCGGCGGATAGCCGCACAGGGCGAGTTCCGGGGTGACGAGCAGGGCGGCGCCGGCTTCGGCGGCCTGAAGGGCCAGGTCGGCGATGCGGCCGGCGTTGCCTTCCAGGTCGCCGACCACGGGGTTCATCTGGGCGAGCGCGATCTTCATGCGCGGATTCTATCCGCAAGGCCGCCGCATGCATCAGGTCCGGGCCGGCAGGGCGATGGAACTATTCGAGTGTGCCCAGCAAGACCGCCTCGGCCTCCCGCGCGAAATCCGTCGCCACGCCCGCCGGCACGGAGAGCGTCAGCATGCCGCCGGCGACGGTTTCCCAGCCGCCATCAAAGCGATGAACCAATACGGCGAGCGGTTCTTCGTTGTCCAACCGGCGCGGCACGATAAGCGAGTAATGCTGGTAGGCGAGAGAATTTCCGGACAGTAGTGATTGCCTATAACCTTTCGGCAAAGCCGCCAACCCAACTACATAACAACGAACCCATCATGACCGACAGTCCCGATACAGCGCTTGGCCTGACCCCAGTCCCCGCCGGCTATGCCGAATGGCTTGCGGATATCAAGGCCCGCATCCACACCGCCCAACAGCGCGCCGCGCTGGCGGTGAACCGGGAACTGCTCGCCCTGTACTGGCGGATCGGCCACGACATCCTGCGGCGCCAGGCCGAGCAGGGCTGGGGCGCCAAGGTCATCGGCCGCCTGTCCCATGACCTGCGTGCCGCCTTTCCCGGCATGAAAGGCTTCTCCCGCGCCAACCTCATGTACATGCGCGCCTTCGCCGAGGCCTGGACCGAAGCCGAAATCGTCCAACAGCCTGTTGGACAATTGCCCTGGGGCCACAACCTGGTGCTGCTGACCAAGCTCAAAGCCCCCGAGGCCCGCCTCGCCTATGCCCGGCGCGCCCTCGAACACGGCTGGTCGCGCAATACGCTGAACATGCATATCGGAACCCGGCTGCTGGAGCGGGAAGGCAAGGCGGTCACCAATTTCGGTCAACGCCTGCCCGCGCCCCATTCCGACCTGGCGCGCGCGACCCTCAAGGATCCCTATCTATTCGATTTCCTGGACGTGGCCGAGGAGGCGGACGAGCGGGAGATCGAGTCCGCCCTGGTGCGCCACATCACCCGCTTCCTGCTGGAACTGGGCGCGGGCTTCGCCTTCGTCGGCCGCCAGGTGCACATCGAGGTGGGTGGCGACGACTTCTTCATTGACCTGCTCTTCTACCACCTCAAGCTGCGCTGCTACGTGGTGGTGGAACTCAAGGCCGGCCCCTTCAAGCCGGAACACGCCGGGCAACTGAACTTCTACCTCTCCGCCGTCGATTCCCTGGTCAAGGCCGAGCAGGACAACCCCAGCATCGGCCTGTTGCTGTGCAAGAGCCAGAACCGCGTGGTGGCGGAATACGCCCTGCGCGACACCCGCAAGCCCATGGGCGTGGCCGAATACCAGCTCATCGAGTCCTTGCCCCGGGATCTGCAAACCAGCCTGCCCAGCATCGAGCAGATCGAAACCGAACTTGCCGCGCCCGCCCCGCCGGACACGGAGGATTGAACTCAAGGACCCAGCATGCGCTTAACCGTCCATGGCCGAATGGCCATCCCCGCCCATGAAAGCACGCTTGTCGGCCATGAACGGTTCCCTCACCCCCAACCCCTCTCCCGCTTGCGGGAGAGGGGAGCATCGTGAGCCGCTGGCGCGACTTTCACGGTAACCGCGATCGAACTCGAAAATTTCAAAGGGATTGGTTCGCCGGCACCGGGCGAAAAAAGGTTCCGTATCGAACCGAGGCCCATTCCTTCGGATGCGTGCAAATCGGTTGGCAAATCATCCGGCGGCAATAATCTGTGTGTACCGCAACAAAAACAAAAGAAAGCCCCCGCGAGGGGGCTTTCGTGGGTGGCCGGCGGGAGGAGGTCGCCGGCCTGGAGCCTTGGAGGAGGGGCTCCTAGACCCGGAACTGGCTCACCAGGGTTTCCAGTTCTTCCGCCAGGCCGGCGAGCTGTCGGCTGGCGTCCTGGGTGTCCTGGGCATGGCCGGCGGCTTCATGGGCCACCGCGCCGATGTCCCCGATCTTGCGGCTGATGTTTTCCGCAACCTGGCTCTGTTCGCCGGAGCTGGCGGCGATCTGGGCGTTCATGCGGTTGATGACGCCCACCGAGCCGGAGATGGTGGTCAGGGCGCCGGCGCTTTCCTCCACGCTCTTGACGCTGGAGGCGGTCTTCTGCTCCGCGGTCTGGATGGCGCCCACCGCTTCCTGGGCCTGGCCCTGGACCTTGACGATGATGGTTTCGATTTCCTCCGTGGCCGACTGGGTGCGCTGGGCCAGGGTGCGAACCTCGTCCGCCACCACGGCGAAGCCGCGTCCCTGTTCGCCGGCCCGGGCCGCCTCGATGGCGGCGTTGAGGGCCAGCAGGTTGGTCTGTTCGGCGATTTCCCGGATCAGGCCGATGACCCGGCCGATGTCCCGGCTGTCGGTATCCAGGCGCAGGATGACCTGGACCGCCTGTTCCAGTTGCCGGGACATGGCGGAAATGGCGCCCAGGGCGTGGGTGGCGGTGGCCGCGCCGTCGCGGGCCTCGCCGTCGGCCTGGTTGGCCGCGCTGGCGGCCTCCCGGGTGTTGTCGGCCACCTCCCGCACCGTGGTGGCGAGCTGGTGCAGGGCGGCGGCCAGGTGCTCGGTATCGGATAGCTGGCGTTGCACGCCGCCCTGGGTACGGCTGGAGACTTCCACCAGCTGGCCGGCCAGCCGGGCCAGGTTGTGGGTGGCGCCGCGCACCTGTTCGATGATGCGGGCGAAGCGATCCATCATGGCGTTCAGGGCGACGCCCGCCCGGGCGATCTCGTCCCGACCGTCGGCGGGCACCCGCAGGGACAGGTCGGATTGCTGCTCGATGCGGCTCATGAAGTCGCTGAGCCGGTTCACCGGCTGGGCGACGATGCGCTTGAAGGCGATGGACAGCAGGCCCATGCCCAGCACGAACAGGGCGAGATGGATGCCCAGGCTTTCCAGGCCGGAATTGCGGATGCGGGCGTCCACCGGGCCCAGGTCGTAGGTGATCCGGGTGGCGCCCAGCACGCTGCCGGACGGTACGGCGTGGCAGCCCAGGCAATTGATGCCGCGCGTGTGATCCGTGGCCTTGTAGGGGCGCACCACGGTGAGTTGGCGACCCTTGTCGGTATGCGTGATGCGGATGACTTCCTCGCCGTTCATGGCGAGCCGGTCGAGGTCGTCCTGGATGGATTCGCGCGGGCCGCCGGGGCCGTACTGGCCGTTGATGCCATCGCCGCGGATCACCCGGGCCTCCAGCACGTTGGGCTGCGACTCGAACTGCTTGCGCTGCTCGTCCCGGGCCGCCATGCCGCCGGTGAGCATGAGCTTGTTGAGCCCGTCCATGTAGCCGTCGGCGATGGTCTTGGCCTGCTCCGTGGTGAATTCCTCGGCCAGGCTGTTCGCGCCGAGGTGGGAGTGGATCAGGGAGGCCGTCAGCAGGACGAGGAAAAGCACGGCGGTAAACGCCATGATCTTGGCGGTGACCGTGCCGGTGATCTTGTTCAGGCCCACATTCGTCTCCAACGGCTTCGGGTGATGTCGTCATATCGGCCGCCAGGGGGCCAACTTTAATGGATAACCCGTTAAACCGCGTCGGCGTGGTGGTCCGGGGCGACCCGGCGCTGGGCTCGCGGGGTCAGCCGGCGATTTCCGCCCAGCGCTTCTCCAGCCGCTTGACCGATACCGGCTCCGGCGTCTTCAGTTCCTGGGCGAACAGCCCGACGCGCAGTTCTTCCAGGCGCCAGCGGAAATCCTCCATCTCCGCCGTGACCCCGCCGGCGTCCTCCTGGCGTCGGCGGCGGGCGGTGTAATTCACCAGCAGGGGGGCCATGGCGCGCATGTTCTGGGCATCCCGGGCCGGGTGGCCGGGCAGCTTTTCTAGCCGGCGCTCCATGGCGCGCAGGTAGCGGGGCAGGTGGGCAAGCCGTTCGGGGGGATCCGCGCGAGAAAGCCGGGGAAGACCAGGGACCGCAACTGCTCCGCAGGTCGGCCACCGCCTCCTTGGCCGGGTTGGGCCGCCCCAGTTGTTGCCCGAGGCGGTGGGCATGATCGAGGCATTCGGCGGCCAGCCGGGCGGTTTCCCGGGCGGCGTCGGCCAGGCGCGGCCGGGCGGTCTGGGCGGCGCTTTCGAAGGCGGTCTGCTGGCGCAGGTCGGCCGGGTCCACAGCCAGGGCGGCGCGGGCGGCCGCGAACAGCGCGTCCCGGATGAGCGACTCGGCGGACAGGGATTTGTCCAGCATCAGATAGTGCAGGGCGGCGCCCTTGAGGCGCTGGGCCAGGTCCCGCTCGGTTTGCCTGAGCAGGTCGGGAAAGCTCTGCCAGACCAGGCGGGAGACGCCGCGCCGATGCTTCTCCCTCGCCACGGCCGGGCTGTCCAGCAATCGCAGCTTCAGCCCGCCGGCTTCCTCCACCAGGGTGGGGAAGGCGGCCACGGGGCGGTCGCCGCTCTTGATCTCGACCCGCTCCGGCAGGTCGCCGAAATCCCAGCGCGCGATGTCCTCCCGCTCGCCCGGGGCGGCGGCCTGACGCAGGCTCTCGCTGGCCTGGCCGCCCATTTGCCGGCGCAGAGCCGCGAGATCCCGGCCTTCTGCCAGGACGCGGTTGCCCGGGTCCAGCACCCGGTAGTTCATGGTCAGGTGGGGGGGCAGGGCCTCGGGACGCCAGGCGTCGCGGGGGATGGTTTGGCCGGTGGTTCGGGTGAGGAAATCGGCCAAAGCGTCCTGGAGAGTCGGGAGTGGGGAGTGGATAGTGGGGGTTGAACGGTTTTCCCCGCTTCCCACTCCCGACTTCCCACTTGCCAGCGCCGCCGCGGCGGCGCGGGCGAACTCCGGCACCGGCACGAAGGCGCGGCGGATCGACTGGGGCAGGCCCTTGATCAGGGCGGCGATCTTTTCCTCCAGCAGGCCGGGCACCAGCCAGTCGCAGGGGGCAAGGGGAACCTGGTTCAAGGCCGGCAGGGGCACCAGCAGGGTGACGCCATCGTCCTCGGTGCCGGGGTCGAAGCGGTAGGCGAGGGGGAAGCGCACGCCGCCCAGGTCCAGTTCCGGCGGGAAGTCGCGGGGGTCGGCGCCGCGTTGTTTCAGCAGCTCCGCCCGCTCCAGGTGCAGCAGGCGCGGCGATTTGGCCTCGGCCTCCCGGCGCCATTTCTCGAAGGCGGCGCCGTTGTGGATGCCCTCGGGAATGCGATCGTCGAACCAGCGATAGAGGGTCTCGTCGTCCACCGCGACGCGGGCGTTGCGGGAGCGGTGGGCCAGGTCGTCGATCTCCTCCAGCAGGCGCCGGTTGTGCAGGAAGAAGGGCGCCCGGCATTCGTACTCGCCTTCCACCAGGGCGCCGCGAATGAACAGTTCCCGGGACTTCACCGGATCGATGGGGCCGTAGTGGACCTTGCGCCCGTTCACCACCGGCAGGCCGTAGAGGGTGGCGCGCATGGACGCGGCGACGTGGGCCGGCTTCTTGGCCCAGTGGGGATCGGAATAGCTCACCTTGAGCAGATGGCGCGCGGCGTGCTCGATCCACTCCGGCTCGATCCTGGCCACCGTGCGGGCATAGACCCGGCGCGTCTCGACGATCTCGGCGCCCATCACCCACTTGGGTTTCTTCTTCACGCCGGAGCCGGGAAAGAGGGCGAACTTCATGTCGCGGGCGCCCAGGTAGACGCCGTCCTCGGTGAGCATGCCCAGGTTGCCGAGCAGGCCGGGGAGCAGGGCCTGGTGCAGGGGGGGATGTGGCGCCAGAGATTGAGCAGGGTGACGAAATCCGAGTTTTCGTCGACGAAGCGCTTGTGTTTCTGGTCGGCGGCCTCCTGGCGTTCCAGGGGACGGTCGCGGGGGTCCTGCACCGACAGGTAGGCGGCGATCACCAGCACCTCCGACAGGCAGGCATTGTCCCGGGCGGCGATGAGCATGCGGCCGATGCGCGGGTCCACGGGCAGGTGGGCGAGCTGCCTGCCGATGGCGGTGAGCCGGCCCTTTTCGTCCAGGGCGCCCAGTTCCGCCAGCAGTTGCTGGCCGTCACGCACCCGCCTGGATTCCGGCGGGTCCAGGAAGGGGAAGGCCTCGATCTCCGGCAGGCCCAGGGATTTCATGCGCAGGATGACGCCGGCCAGGGACGAGCGCAGCAGTTCCGGCGTGGTGTATTGGGGCCGGGCGAGGAAATCCGGCTCGTCGTAGAGGCGGATGCACACCCCCGCCGCCACCCGGCCGCAGCGCCCGGCGCGCTGGTTGGCGGCGGCCTGGGCCACCTTCTCGATCTTCAACTGCTCGATCTTGTTGCGCAGGGAGTAGCGCTTCACCCGGGCCAGGCCGGCGTCCACCACGTAGCGGATGCCGGGCACGGTGAGGGAGGTCTCGGCCACGTTGGTGGCCAGCACGATGCGGCGGCCGCCGTGGGGCTGGAACACCTGTTCCTGCTCGGACACGGACAGCCGCGCGAACAGGGGCAGGATCTCGGTCTGGGGCGGGTGGTGTTTGCGCAGGGATTCCTGGGCGTCGCGGATCTCCCTCTCGCCGGGCAGGAACACCAGGATGTCGCCGGGGCCTTCCCGCGCCAGTTCGTCCACGGCGTGGAGGATGGCCAGGTCCAGGTCGGGTTCTTCATCCGGCTTGCCTCCACCCCCCTCCCGGCCTCCCCCCCTCGAGGGGGGAGGAGACACTCCCTCCCCCTTGAGGGGGGAGGGCAGGGGTGGGGGTGAGGGTGGCCGATACCTGATTTCCACCGGATACGTCCGCCCCGACACCTCCACCACCGGCGCGCCGCCGAAGTAGGCGGAGAAGCGGTCCGCCTCCAGGGTGGCGGAGGAGATGATCAGCTTCAGGCCGGGCCGGCGCGGCAGCAGGGTCTTGAGGTAGCCCAGCAGGAAATCGATGTTGAGGCTGCGCTCGTGGGCCTCGTCCAGGATCAGGGTGTCGTAGCCGCGGAACTCCGGGTCGGACTGGGTTTCCGCCAGCAGGATGCCGTCGGTCATGACCTTGATGCGGGACTCCGGGCCGACGTGGTCGGTGAAGCGCACCTGCCAGCCCACCAGGCCGCCCAGGCGGGATTTCGTTTCCTCGGCGATGCGCGCCGCCACGCTCTTGGCGGCGATGCGGCGCGGCTGGGTCATGCCCACACGGCCCCCGCCCTGCTGGCCCAGGCGGCCCCGGCCGGCGGCCAGGGCGATCTTGGGCAACTGGGTGGTCTTGCCGGAACCGGTCTCGCCGCAGACGATGACCACCTGATGCCGGTTCAGGGCGGCGGCGATGTCGTCCCGGCGCGCCGACACCGGCAGGTGCTCGGGGAAGGACAGGTCGGGTATCGTGGCGGACGTTTCGGACATGGGGCGGCGTTTTAGCATGAATAGGGGGAGAAGGGTGGCGGGTCGGTCTGATGCTGGCGGCGCTCTGGGCGTTGCCGTGCCCATCCCCGGCCGACGGTCTGTGCTTCGAGTCCCTGTGCCTGCCCCATGCCGCGCCCTGGCAACGCGGTCTGGCGGAGCGGGAACAGGCCGACGACGTTTATCTCCTGGATCTGCCCGCCGACCAGGCCACCGATCAGGCCGCCCCCAGCCAGGTGGTCCTGCCGCGCCGGGCGCCGGTCATCAAGGGCGATGCCGACGGCTATTTCGACAAGCTCACCCGCTACTGGCGGGCCAGCTACGGCGGGGCGGTGCTCATCGACTGGCTTGAGATCGGCGGCGTCAGGTGGCGCTATGTCCGGCGCCCCGCCAGGGAGGATGGCCGGGGGGTATTCCACCTGTCCACCGTGTTCCAGGGCCGCGCCTACAGCCTGCTGGTGTTCGTGCCGGGTACGGCGACGACCTTGCCGGAAGCGGCCATGAACCTGGTGGCCGGCATCCGCTTCGGGCCCCCGCCGGCGGGGGCCGATGCCTCCGCCCCGCCGGCCGCGCCGCGCTGGACCCGCGTTCGGACCTACCGCCTGAAGCTGTCCGACGCGGACCTGGAGGCGGTGGCGGTGGATGTGGCGCGATCCGGGCCGGGAAGGCATGCTCACCGGTTACGGCCTCGATTATGGCGAGTCCCATGTGGCCTGGTTCCTGGAGGGCTTCGAGTGGCGCACCGTGGCGGGGCGGCCGACCCGGGTGCCCTGGGCCACCCGGGGGCGCCTGGAGGTGGAGGCGCCCGCCGAGCTCGGCGAAGCGTCGTCCTGGACCCTGCGCCTGACCCTGCCCGAGGGCGAGGCCGGCGTGTCCGCCCGACTGGTGTCGTGGGAGCTATGCGGCAGCGACGAGGCGCTCAAGGCTGGGCTGGACCGGCTCGATGGCGGCGAACGCCTGCCCATGGAGCGGCTGGCCGAGGGCTGCCCCCGGCCCGTCGCCATCGGTCCGTCCGGGATCCTGCGGGGGGAGGCGGGCAAGACCGTTTCCGCCACCTGGAGCCTGCCGGCCGGGGCAAGCCTGGCCGCGGCCGACACGACGCCCGGAACACGGGTGAGGCTGGTGGAAGCGGTGCTGGAACCAGCCTCCGATCGAACCCTGCCCGGCGACGGCCTGCTGCGAAGGGCGCGGCTGTTCTTCGCCTACGAGCCCCGATAGCGATGGCTACCCGCTACTTGTCCAGCAGGTAACGCCGGTCGTCGAAGGTGGCGACCCATTCCGGCTTGTAGACCACCATCACCGTGATCAGCATGCCGGTGGCGAAAGCCTCGGCCCAGGCCATCAACAGGTAATAGGGCAGGTACTCGTCCAGCAGGTAGCCCAGCGGATAGGCGCCGGCCAGGGAGGCGAAGGCGGTCGAGGCCAGCCCCACGGCCGCGACGGCCAGGGCCGCGCCGAAGAAGGCGTTGAGAAAGACATAGATGAACAGGTGGTTGGGCAGCTTGCCGTCGATAAGGCGGAACAGCACCCAGGACACCCCCACCGGCACCGCCCCCATGAGCAGCCAGTTGGCGGGGAAGGCCGCGTATTCGCCATGCCAGAGCGTCACGGCGGCGGTGATCAGGGCGATGGCCAGCAGGGCGAACAGGGGCCGGAACATCAGGGTCAGGGCGGTGGCGCCCAGCAGGTGGAAATTGAGGCCGGGCTTGACGCCGGTCTTGATCAGCCAGAGGCCCAGGACGGCCACGCTGGCGGCCAGGAACACGTTCAGGTTGGCCGTGTCTTTCAGCATGCGCCATCCCGCCCGGCGGGCGATGAGGATGCCCAGCAACGCGGCCATGGTCCACAGGACCCAGAGCCAGGCGACCGGGATGTTGGCGGAAACGAGATTCATGTTGCCTCGGCTACAATTTCACGCAGTTTATTGGAAAACCCTGACGGACCCGCCATGCGCCTCGCCTTGTTCGACCTGGACAACACCCTGCTCGCCGGGGATTCCGACTTCGAGTGGGCCCAGTACCTCATCGAGCAGGGGGTGCTCGACCGGGAAGTCCACGAGGCCCGCAACCAGCGCTTCTACGAGCAGTACAAGGCCGGCACCCTGGATATCCACGAGTTCCTGGATTTCCAGCTCAAGCCCCTGTCCCGTCATCCCCGCGCCCAACTGGACGCCTGGCACCGGGATTTCATGGTCCGCAAGATCATTCCCATCATCGCGCCCGGTACCGCCGCGTTGCTGAGGCAACACGCGGACCATGTCCAGGTGATCGTCACCGCCACCAATAGTTTCGTCACCGGCCCCATCGCCGCCCATCTGGGGGTGCCCCATCTGATCGCCACCGAGCCCGAGCGGCTGGATGACGGGTTCACGGGGCGGCCCTTCGGCACGCCGTCCTTCCGGGAGGGCAAGATCGCCCGCCTGGAGCAATGGCTGGCGGCACAGGGCAAGTCCTGGGCCGATGTGGCGGAAAGCTGGTTCTACAGCGACTCCCTCAATGACCTGCCCCTGCTGGCCAAGGTGCGCCATCCGGTGGCCGTGGACCCGGACCCGACCCTCAAGGCCCACGCCGAGAAACAGGGCTGGCCCGTGATCAGCCTGCGCTGAGCGCCGTTCCGCCCCGGCGCCGTGTCCGACGGAATCGGCGCCGGGGGGCGGAAAGCGCCCCGATTTCACCTTGCCATCCCGGGAATGGCGCTCTAGCATGGTTCATAAGGAGCTTCTTATCCGCTTATGGATCTTGTCTCATGGATCTTGTTCGAGCGGGGCTTCCCAAACTTTTTCCGACCGGTCTCAGAAGAGGGGAATCAAATGAGTCTGCGTGCTTCATTGCTGGTTTTTGCCCTGGGCTTCGCCGCCTTCACCGCCCAGGCCGCCGAGCCCATCGTCATCAAGTTCTCCCACGTGGTGGCGCCGGATACGCCCAAGGGCCGGGCCGCCGAGTATTTCAAGAAGCTGGCCGAGGAACGCACCAAGGGTGCCGTGAAGGTGGAGGTCTATCCCAACAGCCAGTTGTACAAGGACCGGGAAGAGATGGAAGCCCTGCAGTTGGGCGCCGTGCAGATGCTGGCGCCGTCCCTGGCCAAGTTCGGGCCCCTGGGCGTGCGCGCCTTCGAGTTGTTCGACCTGCCCTACGTCTTCCCCAACAAGGAAACCCTGTACCGGGTCATGGACGGCGACATCGGCAAGAAGCTGTTCGGCATGCTGGAGGCCAAGGGCATCACCGGCCTGGCGTTCTGGGACAACGGCTTCAAGCAGATGAGCGCCAACAAGCCCATGCGCACGGTGGAGGACTTCAAGGGCCTGAAGATGCGCATCCAGTCCTCCAAGGTGCTGGAAGCCCAGATGAAGGCCCTGGGCGCCAATCCCCAGGTGATGGCGTTCTCCGAGGTCTACTCGGCGCTGCAGCAGGGCGTGGTGGACGGCACCGAGAACCCCATGTCCAACCTCTACACCCAGAAGATGCATGAGGTGCAGAAGCACCTGACCCTGTCCGACCACGGCTACCTGGGCTACGCGGTCATCGTCAACAAGGCCTTCTGGGCCGGGTTGCCGGCGGATATCCGGGCCACCCTGGACAAGGCCATGGCCGATACCACCGTGTTCGAGCGCAAGATCGCCCAGGAGGAGAACGACGAGGCCCTGGCCAAGGTGAAAGCTTCCGGCTACACCCAGATCTACACCCTGCCCTACAGGGACCGGGTGGTCTGGCAACAGGCCCTGCTGCCGGTGCACAAGGAGTTCGAGGACAAGATCGGCCGCGATCTGATCAATTCCGCCTATCTCGTCGCCGCCCAGGTGGAGAAGGAGAAAGCCGCCCAGACCAAGGCGCCCGCCGCCAAGGACAAGCCCGGTCCGGCTAAAGCCAAACCCGCCGCCAAACCCGAGAAGAAGTAAGCCAACTAGCCCCGTAGTCCGCCCCGGCGCCCGCCGGGGCGTGTTTCCACCCTCACAGGGGAAGCGCCATGTTCCACCGCATTCTCGATCGCCTCGAGGAGTGGCTCATCCTGAGCTTCATGGCCGCGGCCACCCTCGTGACCTTCGTCTCCGTGATGATGCGTTACCTCATGGGTACGGGTTTCACCTGGGCCACGGAACTCACCATCTACCTGTTCATCTGGATGGCCAAGTTCGGCGCCGCCTACGGCGTGCGTACCGGCATCCACGTGGGCGTGGACTACGTGGTGAACAAGCTCACGGGCGCGAAACGGCGCATCCTCATCATCACCGGCATCACGCTTGGCATCATCTTCACCGGCGTCATCGCCTTCTTCGGCGCCCGCTGGGTGGTGTTTATTTACGGTACCGGCCAGATTTCTCCTGACCTGGAATGGCCCATGTGGATCATCTACCTGGCCATTCCCTTCGGCTCCGGCCTGATGTGCTACCGCTTCATCCAGGCCATGGTCAAATTCCTCCGGGAAGGCGAAGTCGTCTCCGCCGGCCCCGCCGCCGAACTGCGTGAGGGCGCCCTGGACAACGCGGAATTGAGCGTGAAGGAGCATGCCAAATGACCGCCGCACTCATCATGGGCATCCTGGCCCTCATGCTCATCACCGGCACGCCCATTTCCATCGCCCTGGGCATGACGGTGCTGGTGTTCCTGCTCGGCTTCTCGTCCTTCGACATGCAGACGGTGAACATCATCTCCCAGCGCCTGTTCACCGGCCTGGAGAGCTTCTCCATCATGGCGGTGCCGTTCTTCGTGCTGGCCGGCGCCTTCCTCACCGACGGCGGCGTGGCCAAGCGCATCATCAATTTCGCGGTCAACATGGTGGGCTGGATGCCCGGTGGCCTGGCCATGGCCTCGGTGGTGGCCTGCGCCTTCTTCGCCACCCTGTCCGGTTCCTCTCCCGCCACGGTGATGGCCATCGGCTCGCTGATGCTGCCGGCCATGGTCCAGCAGGGCTATCCCAAGGGGTTCAGCACCGGCGTCATCGCCTGTTCCGGTTCCCTGGGCATCCTCATCCCGCCCTCCATCGTGCTCATCATCTACGCCGTGGCCACCTCGGAATCCGCCGGCAAGCTGTTCGTCGCCGGCATCGTGCCGGGCATGCTGCTGGCCATGGTGCTCATGGGCGTGACCTTCCTCTACGCCAAGAAGCACAACTTCCCCACCATCCCCCGGGCCAGTTTCAAGGAAGTCTGGAAGTCCTTCCTGGACGCCTTCTGGGGCCTGATGCTGGTGGTCATCGTCATGGGCGGCATCTACGGCGGCGTGTTCACGCCCACCGAGGCGGCGGCGGTATCGGCGGTGTACGCCTTCCTGTGCGCCACCGTCATCTACCGCACCCTGAAGCTGCGCGACGTGCCCAAGGTGCTGCTGCATGGCGCCAACACCTCGGCCATGCTGCTGTACATCATCACCAACGCCATCCTGTTCAACTTCCTGCTCACCTCGGAGCAGATTCCCCAGGCCCTGGCCGAGTGGGTCACCCACATGAACCTGGAGCCCTGGCAGTTCCTGGTGATCGTCAACATCACCCTGCTGCTGGCGGGCCAGTTCATGGAACCCAGTTCCATCATCCTGATCCTGGCCCCCCTGTTCCTGCCCATCGCCAAGGCCCTGGGGATAGACCCCATCCACCTGGGCGTGATCATGACCGTGAACATGGAGATCGGCATGCTGACGCCGCCGGTGGGCCTCAACCTCTACGTGGCCAGCCACCTGTCCCACATGGGCCTGACCGACGTGTCCAAGGCGGCGCTGCCCTTCGTCGGGGTGATGATCCTTTATCTGATGCTCATCACCTACGTGCCGGAAGTCTCCCTCTGGCTGGTGGACCTGCTCTACGACACGCCGGGCATTCCGGCGGGCGAGGGCGGTGGCGGTGGCGCGGTATTCGACTAGGTATGGACAGCCTTCTTCGCCCCATCCCGATCCGGGATGGGGCGAAATCCACGCCCGGACTTGGCCACCCGCCAGGCGCAAGACAATACTCACTATTGAACCAAGCAGGGCCTTTCGGCTTTGACAAGAATATAAGTGGATACTAACGTCCAGTTATAGGTTTCCGCCGCCGGTTTTCACGACTCCCGACGCTGCCGCGACTGTTCCGGTGGCCGCGCAATGCCTCTTGCTGGAGGGTCTGATCGTGAGTGCGGCACCCGCTTCGAAATCCATCCCGGGCCGACCCGGCTTCCTCGATGAAGTCATGTCCGCCACGCCGGGGGACAACCGGCTCAACCTGTGCATCCAGTGCGGTTCCTGCGGCGGTTCCTGTCCGTCGGGAGCGGAGATGGACCACACCCCCCGCCGCCTGTTCGCCCTGATCCGGGCCGATGCCCGGGAGGCGGTGTTGCGCAGCAACGCCCCCTGGTATTGCGTGTCCTGCTACTACTGCACGGTGCGCTGTCCCCAGGAAATCCACATCACCGACGTGATGTACACGCTGAAAAGCATGGCCATCAAGGCCGGGCTTTTCCACGACGCGGCTCTGCCTGGTTTCTCCGAGACCTTCGTGGACTACGTGGAGAAATACGGGCGCAGCTTCGAACTGGGCCTGGCCACCCGCTTCAACCTGCGCCACCACCCCCTGAGCCTCGCGGGCATGGCGCCCCTGGGCCTGGGCATGTTGAAGCGTGGGCGCATGGACCTCACGCCCCATCGCATCGACGGCATGGCCCAGCTCACGGCCATCCTGGACAAGGCCAAGGCTCTGGAAGGAGGGCTGCAATGAAAGCGCTTTTCTATCCAGGATGTTCCATGCAGCGGAACGCCCGACCCTACCTGGATTCCCTGCTGGCGATCAGGGAGGACATCGATCTGGAGTTGCAGGAAATCGAGGACTGGAACTGCTGCGGCGCCACCGAATACATGTCGGTGCACCGGGTCGCCGCCCATGCCCTGGTGGGGCGCAACCTGGCCCTGGCCAGGGACCAGGCGCGGGATACCGACCTCCTCACCGCCGGATGCAGCGCCTGCTACCTTAACCTGGCCAAGACCGACGCCCAGATGCGGGAGGACGCCGGACTCAAGGACACCGTCAACCAGGCCCTGGCGGCCGGCGGCCTGGAGTACGAACCCGGGGCCATGAAGGTGCGCCACCTGCTGGACCTGGTCTGCCACGACATCGGCTATGACGCGGTCAAGGCCAGGGTGGTGAAACCCCTGCACGGCCTGAAGGTGGCGGCCTACTACGGCTGCCAGGTGGTGCGCCCGGATTACGACAGCCGCTGGGACAGCCACGAACATCCCACCGCCATGGACAAGCTGCTCGCCGCCCTGGGCGCCGAGCCGGTGGAGTGGTCGCTGAAGACCCAGTGCTGCGGCGGCCACATGTCGGTGATCGGCCCGGATGTGGCTTTCGGGTTGATCCGGCGCCTGATCCACGGCGCCCAGGAGGCGGGCGCCGACCTGGTGGTGACCCTGTGCCCCATGTGCCAGTTGAACCTGGATGCCTACCAGGTGGAGATGAACAAGCATTTCCATACCGACTACCAGGTGCCGGTGCTGTATTTCACCCAGTTGATGGGCCTGGCCTTCGGCAAAAAGCCCAAGGATCTGGGCATCGGCAAGGAATTCGTGGACGCCGCGCCGGCCCTGGCCAAGATCCAGGCCGAGGCGCCCAAGGTGGCGGAAGCCAAGCGCAAGCGCCGGCCCAAGCCGGGGGATGCGCTGCCCATGCCGGGGATGGAGTGAGCCATGACCGCATCCATTCTTGTGCTCCGTGGCCGGCCAGGAGCTCATCGAGCAGGACATCCACGAACAGCAATTGACCCGCGTCGTGGTGGCCGCCTGCTCGCCCCACCTGCACGAGAAGACCTTCCGCGGCGTGTGCGAGCGCTCCGGCATGAACCCCTACCTGTCCGAGATGGCCTCCATCCGCGAGCACGTGGCCTGGGTACATACCGACAAGGTCGCCGCCACCGCCAAGGCCAAGGCCATCGTCAGCGGCACGGTGGAACGGGTGCTGAAGAACGATCCCCTGGAGGCGATCCGGGTGCCCATCGACGCCCAGACCCTGGTGGTGGGCGGCGGCATCGCCGGCATCCAGGCGGCCCTGGAAGTGGCGGAAGCCGGCTACGACGTGTACCTCATCGAGCGGGAAGCCTCACTGGGCGGCCACATGGCCCAGTTCGACAAGACCTTCCCCACCCTGGACTGCGCCGCCTGCATCCTGACGCCGAAGATGGCGTCGGCCGGCGCCCACCCGAAGGTCCACCTGTTCACCTGGAGCGAGGTGGAGAAGGTGGAAGGCTTCGTCGGCAACTACACGGTGACGGTGAAGAAGAAGCCCCGCTACGTGGACGAGGACATCTGCACCGGCTGCGGCATCTGCGTGGAGAAGTGCCCGGTGCTGGTGGTGGACGACAAGTTCGAGGCGGGCATCGGCTACCGCAAGGCCATCTACTGGCCCTTCGCCCAGGCGGTGCCCAACCTGCCGGTGCTGGATACGGAAACCTGCACCTACTACATCGGCGGCAAGGGCGGTTGCCGGGCCTGCGAGAAGTTCTGCCCGACGGTGCCCAACTCCATCAAGTTCGACCAGAAGGAGGAACGGGTGACCCTGAAGGTGGGCAACATCATCCTGGCCACCGGCTGGGACCTGTTCAACGCCCGACGCATCCCACAGTACGGTTACGGGCGACTGGCCAACGTGTTCACCAACCTGGAGCTGGAACGCATGTGCAACGCCGCCGGCCCCACGGGCGGCAAGGTGGTGCTGCGCGACGGCCAGACAGCACCAAAACGCGTCGGCATCGTCCACTGCGTCGGCAGCCGCGACCGCAACTACAACCGCCACTGCTCCGCCATCTGCTGCATGCAGAGCCTGAAGACGGCGCACCTGGTGAAGGAGCGCACCGGCGCCGAGGTCTACAACTTCTACATCGACATCCGCACGCCCGGCAAGGAGTACGACGAGTTCTACCAGCGGGTGCTGGACGACGGCGTCCACTTCGTGCGCGGCAAGGTGGCCGAGATCAGCGACATCCCCTTCGACCCGGCCGAGGCCAGTCGCAACGGCGCCGGAACGCTCTACATCCAGGTGGAAGACACCCTGGCCGGCATGCAGCGGCGCATCCCGGTGGACATGGTGGTGCTCGCGGCCGGCCTGGAGCCGCGCCGGGACAGCTCGGAAGTGGGCAAGACCTTCGGCATCGCCTGTTCCAGCAACGGCTGGTTCATCGAGAAGCACGCCAAGATGGACCCCATCGCCACCATGACCGAGGGCGTCTTCGTCGCCGGCTGCGCCGGCGGGCCCAAGGACATTCCCGCCAGCGTCTCCCAGGGCTCGGCGGCGGCGGCGCGGGTGCTGAACTACATCCGCCAGGGCGAACTGGCCCTGGAACCGGTGCGCGCCAGCGTGCTGGAGGAACGGTGCTCCGGTTGCCGCATCTGCAACGGCCTGTGCCCCTTCAACGCCATCTCCTTCATCGAGGAACGCAAGGTCACCGAGATCAACGCCGCCCTGTGCCAGGGCTGCGGCACCTGCGTCGCCGCGTGTCCCGCCGGCGCCATCCAGGGCACCGGCTTCAGCAACGAGCAGTTGTTCGCCCAGATCGAGGGCTTGCTGCGGGATGTGAATCGCAGCCATGAACCGGAGGTCGTATGAGTGCATTGGATAACACCAACACCTTCGAGCCCGTCATCATCGGCTTCACCTGCAACTGGTGTTCCTACCGCGCCGCCGACCTGGCCGGCACCTCCCGCATCAAGTACCCGCCCAACGTGCGCCTGATCCGGGTCATGTGCAGCGGCCGCATCGATCCCACCTTCGTGCTCAAGGCCCTGTCCGACGGCGCCGACGGCGTGATGATCGCCGGCTGCCATCCGGGCGAGTGCCACTACCTGGAACAGAACTACAAGGCCCTGCGGCGGCATCGTCTGTTGCAGAAAACCCTGGCCCAGTTCGGCATCGAACCCGCGCGGGTGCGCCTGACCTGGGCCAGCGCCGCCGAGGGCGCCTTGTTCGCCCAGGAGATCGCCACGATGGTGGACGAGGTGAAGCAGCTGGGGCCGCTGAACTGGCCGGCGCGGCCGGTACCGGTGGGCTCGGTGCCCGCCGAGATTCCCGTGTTGAGCGAGGTGGGAGCATGAATGTCCGTCGAAATCCCCCCTGTCCCCCCTTTGCAAAGGGGGGAACGCCCAGCCTGGCGACAACGGCACTCCCCCCTTTCGTAAAGGGGGGCAGGGGGGGATTTGACCCCGCTCCACAATCCCGCCACCGCTAGACAAGGACTCCCCATGAGCAAACCCAAATTCGCCATGTACTGGGCCGCCGCCTGCGGCGGCTGCGAGATCGCGGTGCTCAACATCGACGAGAAGGTGCTGGACCTGGACGCCAACTTCGAGGTGGCCTTCTGGCCGGCGGCCATGGACGTGAAGTACAAGGACGTGGAGGCGATGGAAGACGCCTCCATCCTGGTCACCCTGTTCAACGGCAGCATCCGCACCGACGAGAACGAGCACATGGCCAGGCTGCTGCGGCGCAAATCACGGATCCTGGTGGCCTTCGGCTCCTGCGCCAACGAGGGCTGCATTCCCGGCCTGGCCAACCTGTCCAGCCGCGAGAGCCTCTTCGAGCGGGTTTATCAGGCCAATGCGACCAGCCCCAGCACCGAAAACCCGAACAACCTGCGGCCCCAGGCTTCCAGCCAGGTGCCTGAAGGCACCCTGACCCTGCCGCCCCTGCAAGCCGTGATCCGCACCCTGGATCAGGTGGTGGAGGTGGATTACCACGTGCCCGGCTGTCCGCCCGAGTCCCGTCAGATCGCCGCCGTGCTGGACGCGCTGATCGCCGTGGTGAAGGGCGAGGCCGAACTGCCGCCCAAGGGCGCGGTGCTGGGCGCCGGCAATTCCACCGTGTGCGACGAATGCGCCCGCAAGCGCGACGTGAAGCAGATCGGCAAAATCTCCCGCATCCAGGAACTGCCGCCCCTGGCCACCGATGTCTGTCTGCTGGAGCAGGGCCTCATGTGCGCCGGCCCGGCCACCCGCAGCGGCTGCGATTCCCGCTGCCCCAACGTGGGCGCGCCCTGCATCGGCTGCTATGGCGCCGCCCCCGGCGTGCTGGACCAGGGCGCCCGGCTGATGACCGCCATCGCCTCGGTGGTGGACGCGAACGAGCCGGACGCCATCGACCGGGTGCTGGACGGCATCCCCGACCCGGCCGGCAGCTTCTACCGCTTCAGCCTGGCCCATTCGCTGCTCAGGGCAAATCGGGCCGCCCTGGCCGAGAAACCGTAGGGTGGGTTAGGACACCGGCCGTAACCCACCATTCCCACCGCTCCGAAGGAGCCAACATGCAACGCATCACCATCGATCCCCTGACCCGGCTGGAAGGCCACGGCAAGATCGAAATCTTCCTGGACGAGGCCGGCGACGTCGCCAACGCCTACCTGCAGGTGCCGGAGCTGCGCGGCTTCGAGCGCTTCTGCGTCGGCCGCCCGGTGGAGGAGATGCCGGTGCTGACCAACCGCATCTGCGGCGTCTGCCCGGAGGCCCACCACATGGCCGCCGCCAAGGCCGCCGACGCGGTGTACGGCGTCACGCCGCCGCCGGCCGGGCGCAAGCTGCGGGAACTGCTCTATTCCGCCTTCTTCTTCGCCGACCACACCACCCACTTCTTCATCCTGGGCGGGCCGGATTTCATCATGGGGCCGGACACCCCGGTGGCCGAACGCAACATCCTGGGCGTCATCAGGAAGGTTGGCCTGGAGATCGGCGGCAAGGTGATCCAGGCGCGCAAGTATGGCCACACCACGGTGGAAATCATCGGCGGCCGCAAGGTGCATCCCTGCACCGCCGTGCCCGGCGGCATGACCAAGGCCATCTCGGAAGAGGAGCGCAAGGAAATCGAGAAGATGGGCCGCTGGGCGGTGGAATTCGGCCAGTTCGCCCTCCAGGTGTTCCACGACATGGTGCTGGGCAACAAGGAATATCTCGATCTCATCCTGGGCGATGCCTACACCCACAAGACTTACTACATGGGCCTGGTGGACGCCGACAACAAGGTGAATTTCTACGACGGCAAGGTGCGCATCGTCGGCCCGGACGGCAGCCTGCACGGCATGTATGCCGCCAACGACTACACCGACTGGATTGCGGAACGGGTGGAGCCCTGGAGCTACCTGAAATTCCCGTATCTGAAGAAAGTGGGCTGGAAGGGCTTCACCGACGGCGCCGATTCCGGCGTTTACATGGCAACGCCGCTCTCCCGCTTGAATGTCTCGGATGGCATGGCCACGCCCCTGGCTCAGGCCGAGTACGAGAAGTTCGTCGCCACCCTGGGCAAGCCGGCCCACAGCCGCCTGGCCATCCACTGGGCGCGGCTCATCGAACTGCTCTACGCCGCCGAACGCTGGGTGGAACTGGCCACCGATCCGGAAATTACCTCGCCGGACGTGCGAGTGTTGCCAACTGAGTTGCCGACCGAAGGTGTCGGCATTGTCGAGGCGCCGCGCGGCACGCTGACCCACCACTACCGCACCGACCAGCGGGGCCTGCTCACCATGGTCAATCTGGTGGTCGGCACCACCAACAACAACGCCGCCATGAGCCTGTCCATCAACAAGGCGGCGAAAAGCGTGATCAAGGCCGGCACGATGGTGACCGAGGGCCTGCTCAACCGCATCGAGATGGCCTACCGGGCCTACGACCCCTGCCTGGGCTGCGCCACCCATTCCCTGCCGGGCAAGATTCCGCTGGAAGTCAGCATCCACGATGCCAGCGGCGCGGTGATCGAGGTGGTGCGCGGATGACCGCCACCACCCTGGTCGTCGGCCTGGGCAACCCCATCCTGGGGGACGACGGCGTCGGCTGGCGGGTGGCGGAGCGGGTGCTTGGCCGCCTGGACGATCCGGACGTGGCGGTGCTCTGCCTGTCCCTGGGCGGCCTGGCCCTGATGGAACATCTGGTGGGCTATCGGCGGGTGATGATCGTCGACGCGATGGCCACGGGCGCGCCGGCCGGCACCCTGCATTGGCTGGATGCGCCCGACAGGGGCGAGCTCGGCGTCCAGCACACCGCCTCGGTCCACGACCTGAGCCTTGCCTCGGCCCTGGCCATGGGCCGGGAGCTGGGCCTCGATCTGCCGGCGGAAATCCGCGTGGTGGGCATCGAAGCGGCGCCGGAGTTCGAGTTCGGGGAGACGCTCAGCGAGCCGGTGGTCCGCGCGGTGCCGGAAGCGACCCGGGTCGTCATGGCCTGGCTGGACCGCCAGGATCGCGCGCCAACCTGAGAGGCACGTCCGGAAAATAACGCCAGCCAGTGCGATCTTGTTGATTGCCATCATTTTTTTGCCGATGCGGGCGACGTAAAACCCTAGCTTCATCAAGGCCGGGTCGGAGGTGGATATGTCGCGCAATATCATCATGCTGCTGTTTTCGCTCCTGGCCTTCGGCCAGGCCTGGGCCGACGATTGCGTCGACTGTCACAAGAAGACCTCGCCCGGCATCGTCGCGGACTGGGAGGCCAGCAGGCATTCCACCGCGCCCAAGGATCGCGCCACCTGCGCCACCTGCCACGGCAAGGCGCACATGAACAAGGACGACGCCCACATGGCCAAGATGCCGACGGCGGAGACCTGCGGCACCTGCCACGACAAGCAGGAGGCCCAGTTCAGGAAGGGCAAGCACAACCATGCCTGGACGGCCATGAAGGCGATGCCGACGACGCACATGCTGCCCCTGCAACTGGCCGCCGGCATGAAGGGCTGCGGCGGCTGCCACAAGATGGGCACCAAGTCCAAGGAGGAGATCACCAAGCTGAAGGCCGAGGGCCAGCCCTACGGCAACGCCTCCTGCGATGCCTGTCATACCCGCCATACCTTCAGCAAGAAGGAAGCCCAGCAGCCCCAGGCCTGCCAGACCTGCCACATGGGCTTCGACCATCCCCAGTGGGAGATGTACTCCACGTCCAAGCACGGCACGCGCTACCTGCTGAAGCAGGCCGGCATCCTGCCGCAAACCGCCGCCGCGCCCACCTGCCAGACCTGCCACATGCAGGACGGCGATCATGAGGTGCGCACCGCCTGGGGCTTCCTGGCCGTGCGCCTGCCGCTGCCCAACGACCCGCAGTGGAAGGCCGACCAGGTCACCATCCTGCAGGCCCTGGGCGTGCTCGACCCGAAGGGCAACCCGACCGCGCGCCTCGACGCCGTCAAGGCCGCCGACGTGGCGCGTCTCGATCAGGCCTCCTTCGACAAGGAACGCAACAAGATGATCAAGACCTGTACCCAGTGCCACGCCGAGAAATTCGCGCGCGGCGAACTGGAGAAGGGCGACGAGATCATCCGCGAGGCCGATCACCTGCTGGCCGAGGCGATCCGCGTCATCACCGGCCTGTACCAGGACGGCGTGCTCAAGAAGCCGGCGCACTACGCCTACGACTTCCCCGATCTGCTGGCCTTCCACGACGCGGCGACGCCCATCGAGCACAAGCTTTTCGTGATGCACCTGAAGCACCGCATGCGCACCTTCCAGGGCACCTTCCACGCCAACCCGGACTATGCCCTGTGGTACGGCTGGAGCGAGATGCTGCGCGACGCCGCCGAGATCAAGGACATGGCGGCGGACCTGCGCGAGAAGCATGCCAAGGACAGGAAGGTGGGGAAGAAGTAGGCCTGGCCGATTTCCGACCCGGGGCCGGGCGCTTGCCCGGCCTTTTTGTTGTGCGCGGCCGGCCGGAACGATTGCGTGGTATCCCCGCATGCATTGCCCGGCTTGCCAGTGCCGGCTGTTCGACTATGATTCCCGGCTGACGGCGAACGCCGTTTCCACAAGACGAACATACAAGACGAACATACGGAATTCCGAGGTATCACCCATGCAGTCCGGCCCCAGAGAGATTGTCACCCCCTTCCGCCAGATTCCCCTGGAAGTGCCCGAGGGCATGAAGCCCAACGAGTTCTTCAACAGCACGGAGAACCTCAACGACCTGGTCCACAACAACGGCCTGCTGCAGAACCCGGAAGGACTGCTGCTCTACCGCAAGGCCCTGGGCCACAGCAACGAGTTCGATACCTCCATCATCTACAACACCTCCCGCGCCATCCTGGACCCCCTGGGCCGGCCGGTGCGCCGTACCCAGGTGCCCGAGCAGGTGAAGAACGTCTGGAACCGGATGAACGAGGTCATCCTTTCCTACATGCTGGAGCAGTATCCCGACCCGGACGAGACCCTGGTGCTGGCCGGCGAGGCGAGCCTGGACGCCACCTGGCCCCTGACTTCCCCCGGGGTGCCCAGCATCCGCATGCTGCACAACCACTTCATCGTCTTCAGCAAGGCCGAGCTGCGCGACGCGCCCATCGCCGACGCCAGCAATCCCAACCTCACCGACGGCGGCCAGCATTCCCTGTTCCAGGCCCACATGCGCGACGTCTACCGCGCCTTCTTCGACGAACTCGATCTGCGCATCCTGAAGCCCTGCCAGTCCGGCTCCTGCCGCATCGCCCTCACCGGCTATCCCCAGGGCCTGCCCAGCTGGGAGGTGACCGGCGGCGTCGAGTCGCTGAAGGAAATCCGCTTCTGGAAGGAGTACGACACCATCCTGAAGGGTTTCATCGACTTCTACCGCACCTTCTTCGGCCAGGTCTCCACCCGCAACGCGCCATTGCCGCGGGACATCTACTTCCCCGACCTGGTCGAAAACAAGCTCCAGTTCAACAACGACCTGCTCAAGACCGCCAAGATGGTGCGCGACCGTTGCATCAAGGACGCCAAGTACGCCAACTCCATCCGCTGGCAGCCGGCCTTCAAGCAGCTCATCTATCGCAACGACGCCGGCAAGCTCATCGTCACCATCAGCCAGAACTCCATCGGCAACGCCATCACCGAGCTCCTGGGCGTGGTGGTGAAACGCGCACCGGACGCGGAGGCCTACGGCCGGGTCGAGCCGGCCCTGATCGAGAAGCTGCTGGAAGCGCGCCGTCGCCTGGTGCGGGCGGACCTGGGCGAGGCGATCGCCACGCCCTACTGGGGCACGGAGTAGCGCCTTGGGCGGCCGGGGTTCGGTCACGCCGGGCCGCGAATGTTCGCGGCGGACCGATGCCGCCTCGCGAGTCGTCCGCGGAACCGTCCCGGGAGCGGCCCGGCCCCCGCGGGCCGCGGCTCGGGCGCCTTGTCCGGGCCGGGGGCACGGCTAACCAAGCATCCGAACAATCCGAACACCAAAGAGAAGAAACGAGATATGTCGAGCGAACCTGTGAGCCCGCTTCCGGGCATCGAACCGGAGGCACCGGGGAGTCGGCCCAGCCTGTCCGAACTCAGCCGCCAGTCGGACCGCCTGAATGCGTTATGGAAGCAGGTGACCCGCCATGATCTGAGCGACGAGGCCCGTTCCCGGGCCATCCTGAGGGAGGCGGCCCTGGCGCTGGACATGGACCTGGCGGTGCTGGGCGAATTCAACGGCAGCTACAAGGCGCGGCTGGTGCACGATCCCCTGGGCATCCTGCCGGAAGGGACCGTGTTGCGCGCCCAGGAGGCGATTTGCCAGATCGTCCACCAGACCCGCGCGCCCCTCTTCATCACCGACCTGGAAAAGCACGGGGACTTCGCCGGACACCCGCTGGTGCTGAACGAGGCCATGCGGACCTATGCCGGCATCCCGGTATGGACCGGCGAGGAGGTGGAGGGCGTGCTGGCCTTCCTGCGGCGGGCGCCGACCCCGGATGGCTTCGAGCAGGCCGATATCGCCTACATGGAGCTGGTGGCCGGCTGGCTCGGCCATCACCTTTACCAGGCCCGCCAGAGGATCCAGCTGGAGCGCCACGCCCTGACCGATGCCCTCACCGGCCTGCTCAACCGGCGGGCGGCCGAGGCCCGCCTGCAGGAGGAACTGGCCCGCGCCCGCCGCCACAACGAGGGCTTCGCCGTGGCCCTGGTGGACATCGACCATTTCAAGCGCGTGAACGATCGCTATGGCCACGCCATCGGCGACCAGGTTCTGAAGGTGGTCGCCCGCCGGCTGGAATCCGGCCTGCGCGAGGACGACTGGCTGGCGCGCTGGGGCGGGGAGGAGTTCCTGCTGTTCCTGCGCGGCGCCGATCAGCAGGAATCCGCCTATGTCATGCAGCGGCTGATGGGGCATGTCAAGGCCCAGCCGATTTCCACCGAGGCGGGGAGCATCGCCATCACCCTCTCCGCCGGCATCGGCCTGCCGGCCAGGGAGGATGCCGATTACCACGCCGCGGTAGAACTGGCGGATTCCTGTCTGTACCAGGCCAAGAGCGGCGGCAGGGATCGCGTGGAAATCCGCGACGGCAACGCCGTGTTCTGGCCCGCCCAGATCATCAAGCGGGCCCTGCGCGACAACCGCCTGCGCATGGCCAGCCAGGCCATCGTCGACCTGGAAAGCGGCCAGGTGGTCGCGGACGAGGCCCTGGCCCGGGTCGTGCTCCCCGACGGCACGCTGGTGGCGGCGGGGGAGTTCGTCGAGGCGGCGGAGGGGCTCGGCCTGATGCCCGAGATCGATCGCTACATCACCCGCCAGGCCATGGCGCGCTGCACCACCGCCCTGGGCAATGGCGTGGCGGGGCCGGATTTCGCCCACTTCGTCAATCTCTCCCCCCAGTTTCTCGCCCGCCGGGATCTGGTGGAGGAGATGCTGACCAATGCCCAGAACTACTGCGAGACCTGCGGCATCACCCTGGGGCCGGTCAAGCCCATCGTTTTCGAGATCACCGAGCGCCAGTTCCTGAGCAATCTGGATACCCTGGAAGCGGATTTGAAGCCCCTGCTGGATTTCGGTTTTCGTCTCGCCCTGGACGACTTCGGCAGCGGCTATTCCTCTTTTCTCTACCTGGCCCGCCTGCCCATCAGTTTCCTGAAGATCGAAGGATGGATGGTGGCCAACATGAGGAAAGAGCGGAAGATCGCGGCCATCGTCGAAAGCCTGGCGGGATTCGCCCGGCGCGAAGGCATCATTACCGTGGCGGAGTGCATCGAGGATGGGGAAACCGCCCGCGTCCTGCGGGAAATGGGTGTCCACCTGGGGCAGGGGTGGCATTTTGGCCGCCCGGAACTTGAGGAAAATCAGTTATGACCCCATGCTCAGGCGCCAATCCCGGTTATCAAGGTTAGAATTCGCGTCCCCCAAAGGTATTCGCATAAAGGAAAACATCATGACCAAAGGGCTGCAACTACAAGACCCGTTCCTGAACGCCCTGCGTCAGGAACAGGTGCAGGTGTCCGTGTATCTGGTGAACGGCATCAAGCTCCAGGGGCATATCGAAAGCTTCGACCAGTACGTGGTGCTGTTGAAGAACGCCGTCACCCAGATGGTCTACAAGCACGCCATCTCCACCGTGGTGCCCGCGCGCCCGGTGATGCTGCAGCGCGCCGGCGGGGACGACGCCTGATTCCTCGCGTTTCCGCGCCGATGGCCGCCTCCCCCCATGTTTGAACGCCCGGATCGGGGCGGGGCGGTAGTTCTGGCCTCCCTCGATTTCGGAGATCCCGATTACTCCGAGAGCCTCAACGAACTGAAACTGCTGGCCGCCAGCGCGGGCCTCGAGATCGCCGCGGTGGTGGAAGGCAAGCGCGCCAGGCCGGACCCGGCCCTGTTCGCGGGCTCCGGCAAGGCTGACGAGATCGGCGACGCGGCCCGGGCCGCGGACGCTTCCCTGGTCATCTTCAACCACGAGCTGTCGCCGGTGCAGGAGCGCAACCTGGAACGCCGGCTGCAATGCCGGGTGCTGGACCGCACCGCCCTGATCCTGGATATCTTCGCCCTGCGCGCCCGCAGCAACGAGGGCAAGCTGCAGGTGGAACTGGCCCAGTTGCGCCATTACGCCACCCGCCTGGTGCGGGGCTGGACCCACCTGGAGCGGCAGAAGGGCGGCATCGGCATGCGCGGCGGCCCCGGCGAGACCCAGCTGGAACTGGACCGGCGCATCATTTCCCAGCGCATCAAGACCATCGAGTCCCGGCTGGACAAGCTGGCCCGCACCCGCGCCCTGCAGCGGCGCAGCCGCCAGCGCGGCGGCGTGCTCTCGGTGTCCCTGGTGGGCTACACCAACGCCGGCAAGTCCACCCTGTTCAACACCCTCACCCGGGCCGGCGCCTTTGCCGCCGACCAGTTGTTCGCCACCCTGGATACCACCTCGCGCAAGCTCTGGGTGCCGGAGGCGGGAGGGAACGACCCCCACGCTCCCTCGCGTTCGCCGCCCACCGAGGGGGCATGCCCGCCTTGGGGTGGCCCGGCGGCAGGCAGGGAGGTCGTGCTGTCCGATACCGTCGGCTTCATCACCCGCCTGCCCCATACCCTGGTGGCCGCCTTCCACGCCACCCTGGAGGAGACCGCCCACGCCGACCTGCTCATCCACGTGGTCGATTCCGCCAGCCCGAACCGGGAGCGGCAGATCGAGGAAGTGGAAAAGGTGCTGAAGGAGATCGGCGCGGAACAAGTCCCCCAGTTCCGGGTCATGAACAAGATTGATTTGACCGAGGCCGAGCCCCATGTGGCGCGGGATGAGTATGGTAAGATTGCGGCCGTTTGGCTCTCCGCGAGGACTGGCGCGGGTATCGAGTTGCTTCGGGGGGCTTTGGCGGAACTTGCGCGGGACATTCGCGAAACGGCGGCCAAGCCGGCCGAACCCCTCCCAACTTTCATGGAAACCGATCTCGATGGCCTGGAACGACCCCCAATGGGGTAACCAGAACGGTGGCAAGAAGAATAGTGGCGGCCCGCCGGATCTCGATGAACTCTGGAAGAACTTCAATCGCCGCCTGAACGAGTTGTTCGGGCGCAAGGGCGGAGGCGGCGACGAGCCGCCGCCGCGCATCGGTGGCGGCCGCGAGTTCAACATCCCCGGCGGCGCCGGCCTGCTCGTCGGGCTGGCCGTGCTGGTCTGGCTGGCCTCCGGTTTCTATATCGTCGATGCCGGCGAGCGCGGCGTCGTGCTGCGCTTCGGCAAATACGCCGAGTCCACCATGCCCGGCCCGCGCTGGCATCTGCCCTATCCGGTGGAAGCCGTGGAAGTGGTCAACGTGGAACAGGTCCGTACCGTGGAAGTGGGCTTCAAGAACAGCGTCAAGACCAAGGTGCTGTCCGAGGCGCTGATGCTCACCGACGACGAGAACATCATCGACCTGCAGTTCTCCGTGCAATACACCCTCAAGGATCCGGAAGACTACCTGTTCGCCAACCGGGACCCGGACGAGGCGGTCAAGCAGGCCGCCGAGACCGCCATGCGCGAGATCGTCGGCAAGAGCAAGATGGACTACGTGCTCTACGAGGGACGCGCCGATATCGCCGTGCGCGCCACCAAGCTGATGCAGGAAATCCTGGATCGCTACAAGACCGGCATCAGTGTGAGCAAGCTCAACATGCAGAACGCCCAGCCCCCCGAGCAGGTGCAGGCGGCCTTCGACGACGCCGTGAAGGCCGGCCAGGACCGGGAACGCCTCAAGAACGAAGGCCAGGCCTACGCCAACGACGTGATTCCCAAGGCGCGCGGTGTCGCCGCCCGCCTGATCGAGGAAGCCAACGGCCACAAGCAGCGCGTGGTATCCCAGGCCGAGGGCGATGCCTCCCGCTTCAAGCAGATCCTGGTGGAATACACCAAGGCGCCCCAGGTTACCCGGGAACGTCTGTATCAGGACACCATGCAGCAGGTCATGGCCAGCACCACCAAGGTGCTCGTCGATGACAAGCAGGGCGGCAACCTGCTCTATCTGCCCCTCGACAAGCTCATGCAGTTGACCCAGACCGGCACCCAATCCGCTCAGCCCACGCCGGATTCCCAGGCCTCCCGCCCGGTGGAACAACCCGCCCAGACCACATCCCAGGATGGCTTGTTCCGTTCACGGGACGCCTTCCGCAATCGTGAACGGGAGGAGCGGCCATGATGAAGAACGCCACCGGCATCGCCATCGCCCTGGTCGTGGGCCTGCTGTTGATTTCGCTCTCGCTCTACACCGTGGATCAGCGCCAGGCGGCCATGGTTTTCCAGCTTGGCGAGATCGTCAGGATCAACAAGGAGCCCGGCCTGTACCTGAAGGTGCCCTTCGTCCAGAACGTGCGCTATTTCGACACCCGCGTGCTGACCCTGGACGCGGTGGACCCCGAGCGCTTCATCACCTCCGAGAAGAAGAACGTCCTGGTGGACTACTTCGTCAAATGGCGCGTGTTCGACGTGGAGAAGTTCTACGTCAGCTTCAGCGGCGACGAGCGCCGGGGCGCCAACCGCCTGGCCCAGACCGTCAACGACGGCATGCGCGCCGAGTTCGGCAAACGCACCGTGCATGACGTGGTGTCCGGCGAGCGCGATGACGTGATGGACTCCCTGCGCCAGAAGGCCGATGCCGATGCCCGCCGCTACGGCGTGCAGGTGCTGGATGTGCGCATCAAGCGGGTCGATCTGCCCAGCGAGGTGAGCGAGTCGGTCTATCGCCGCATGGACGCGGAGCGCAAGCGGGTGGCCAACGAACTGCGCTCCACCGGTTCCGCCGAGGCCGAGAAGATCCGCGCCGACGCCGACCGCCAGCGCGAGGTCATCATCGCCGAGGCCTATCGCGATGCCCAGCGCACCAAGGGCGAGGGCGACGGCAAGGCATCCGCCATCTATGGCGAGGCCTACGGCCGCAATCCCGAGTTCTATGCCTTCTATCGCAGCATGGAGTCCTACCGCAACAGCTTCCGCAACAAGAACGACCTGATGGTCGTGCAACCCAATTCCGAGTTCTTCCGCTACATGAAGTCCTCGAAGGGCGGCGGCAAGTAGTTTTTCCCGGGCCGGCGATGAATCTGGGGGATGTTTTCGTGCCCGCGCTGGCCCTGATGCTGGTCATGGAAGGCGTTCTGCCCTTCCTGGCCCCCACCGCCTGGCGCGAGGCCTTTGTCCGCATGACCCGATTCAGCGACGGCCAGTTGCGTTTCATGGGCCTGTTTTCCATGCTCGCCGGCCTGCTGCTTTTGTTGATGACCCAATCATGACCCCCGCCTGGCTCCTCCCCGAGTACGTCGAAGACATCCTGCCCCATTACGCCCGGGCGGCCGAGCGCTTGCGGCGGCGCCTGCTCGATTTGTTCGACGCCCACGGCTACGACCTGGTCAGCCCGCCCCTGGTGGAATACCTGGAATCCCTGCTGACCGGGGCGGCCCGGGACCTGGACCTGAAAACCTTCAAGGTGGTGGACGGCCTGTCCGGCCGCATGCTGGGCGTGCGCGCCGACATGACGCCCCAGGCGGCCCGCGTCGACGCCCACCTCATCAATCATCAGGGCCCGACCCGGCTGTGCTACGCCGGCCCGGTCCTGCGCACCCGGCCGTCGGGCATGCGGGGCAGCCGGGAGCCGTTCCAGATCGGCGCCGAATTGTTCGGCCATGCCGGCATCGAGGCCGACCTGGAAATCCAGGCGCTGCTGCTGGCCGCGCTCCAGGCCGCCGGCGTGCCCGAATCGCGACTCAGCCTGGGCCATGCCGGACTGTTCCGCGCCCTGGCGGATGGCGCCGGCCTGTCCATCGATCAATCCGCCGCGATCTTCTCGGCCCTGCGCGACAAGGATGTGCCGGAGGTCGACGGGCTCACCGACGGCCTCGCCGCGCCCTGGCGCGACGCCTTCCGCGCCTTGCCCAACCTGTACGGCGGCCAGGAAGCCCTGGCCGCCGCCCGCGCCGCCTTGCCCGACCTTCCCGCCGTCCGCCGCGCCCTGGATGACCTGGAACGCCTGCTGGCGGCGGGGCGGGGCGCCGACCTGGCCGTGGATCTGGCCGACTTGCGCGGCGACGGCTACCACAACGGCGTCATGTTCGCCGCCTACGCCGGCGGCCAGTCCCGGGCCGTGGCCCTGGGCGGACGCTACGACGGCGCCGGCGCCGTGTTCGGCCGCAGCCGCGCGGCCACCGGCTTCTCCCTGGATCTGCGCCAGATCCTCGACTGCCTGCCGGATCCCGAGCCCCGCGCCGGCATCCTCGCGCCGCGCTCGGAGGACGAGGCCCTCGCCGCCGCGGTTTCCGCCCTCCGTCTGGCCGGAGAGCGGGTCGTGATGGAATTGCCCGGCCATGAAGGCCAGCGCGCCGAACTGGGTTGCGATCGCATCCTGGTCCGGCAGGGACAGCATTGGGTGCCGCAAAGACTTTGAGTTCTCCGCCCGGCTGTTCGCGTCCGGGCTTTTCGACAAGGGATAGACCATGAGCAAGAACGTAGTCGTGATCGGCACCCAGTGGGGTGACGAGGGCAAGGGCAAGATCGTCGACTGGCTGACCGACCGCGCCCAGGGCGTGGTGCGCTTCCAGGGCGGCCACAACGCCGGCCACACCCTGGTGATCGAGGGCAAGAAGACCGTCCTGCACCTGATCCCCTCCGGCATCCTGCGCACCGGCGTGCGCTGCTACATCGGCAACGGCGTGGTGGTCTCCCCCGAGGCGCTGATGGAAGAAGTGGACATGCTGGAGCAAGGCGGCATCGACGTGGCCAGCCGCATGACCATCTCCGAGGCCTGCCCCCTGATCCTGCCCCACCACGTGGCCCTGGACCATGCCCGGGAAGCCGCCAAGGGCGCCGGCAAGATCGGCACCACCGGCCGCGGCATCGGCCCGGCCTACGAGGACAAGATCGCGCGCCGCGCCATCCGCATGCAGGACCTGCTGCACCGGGAGCGTTTCGCCGCCAAGCTGGGCGAGGTGCTGGACTACCACAACTATGTGCTCAAGCATTACTTCAAGTGGGACACGGTGGACTTCAACCAGACCCTGGACCAGGCCATGGAACTGGCCGAGAAGATCAAGCCCATGATCGGCGACGTGCCGCGCGCCCTCTACGAAGCCAACAAGCGCGGCGAGAACCTGCTGTTCGAGGGCGCCCAGGGCACCCTGCTGGACATCGACCACGGCACCTATCCCTTCGTCACCTCCAGCAACTGCACGGCCGGCGGCGCCTCCACCGGTTCCGGCATGGGCCCGTCCTCCATGCACTACATCCTGGGCATCACCAAGGCCTACACCACCCGCGTCGGTTCCGGCCCGTTCCCCACCGAACTGTTCGACGACAACGGCAAGTGGCTGGCGGAGAAGGGCCACGAGTTCGGCGCCACCACCGGCCGCCCGCGCCGCTGCGGCTGGTTCGACGCCGCCGCCCTGAAGCGCTCCATCCAGATCAACGGCCTCACCGGCATGTGCGTCACCAAGCTGGACGTGCTGGACGGCATGGACACCATCCGCATCTGCACCGGCTACAAGCTGGGCGGCGAAGTCTGCGACATCCTGCCCGTGGGCTCGGAAATGCTGGCCGACTGCGAGCCGATCTACGAAGACCATCCCGGCTGGAAGGACAGCACCGTGGGTGTGAAGACCTTCGAGCAGCTGCCCGCCAACGCCCAGACCTACCTGAAGCGCATGGAAGAACTGTGCGGCGTGCCCGCCGACATCATCTCCACCGGCCCGGACCGGGCGGAGACCATCGTGCGGCGGCATCCGTTCGATTAAGCCTCAATCAGGCCGGAGTATGGGATGCCCAAGCTCTACGAATACTTCGGCCTGATCGTCATGTTCTACGCCAACGAGCACGAGCCGGTACACGTGCACGGCAAGTGCCAGGGGCGGGAGGCAAGGGCGGAACTGGTGGTGGTGAACGGCGAAGTGGTGGAAGTACGATACGGCGCCACGCCAGGCCGGCCGTCTCTTTCAGCCCAGGAGATGCGTTACTTCGAGGAACTGGTTTCTGCCCGGGCCAACGAGATCGTGGCCAAGTGGATCGATTTCTTCGTGCTGCACAAGACCGTGCGGCCGGAGCACATCACAAGGAGACTGAAGTGATGCCAGCCGTCATCAATGTGGTCGCCGCCGAGCTTGTCGGAGAACTCAAGCTGCGTGTTCGCTTCGACGACGGCACCGAGCAGACCATCGAGTTCAAACCTTTCCTGACCGCTTCGCTTCACCCTGACATCCGCGCCTGGTCATCGCCGGAGCGTTTTTCGCGGTTCCGCGTCGAGCATGGTGAACTGCTCTGGGGCGACTACGAGTTGTGTTTCCCGGTGATGGATCTGTACCGCAACCGCATCGACCATAACCCGGCGCTGGAAGCGGCGGCGTGAGGAACGCTTTTCCCATCGCGGGGCCGATCCGATATGGGAATGGGTGAAGGCCTGTGGTTCATTGTGGGCAAGCCGCGGAGGGCCGCGTTTGCCCTCTTTGTTGCGGGTGTTCTTTCAGCCTGTTCCCAGCCGGTCAACAGCCCCTATCCCACTTCCGACGCCGGCAAATCCGTCCTCTATTCCGCCTTCGAGGAACGCCCCAAGCATCTCGACCCGGCCCGTTCCTACAGCGAGAACGAGTACGTCTACCTGGGCAACATCTACGAGCCGCCGCTGCAATATCACTACCTGAAGCGGCCCTATCAACTGGAGCCCCAGACCGCCGCCGCCATGCCCACGGTGCGCTATTTCGACGCGGCGGGGAGGGCGCTTCCCGCCGATGCCGAGGCCGGGAGGATCGCGTTTTCCGAGTATGAAATCCGCCTCAAGCCGGGAACCCGTTACCAGCCCCATCCCTGCTTCGCCCGGAACAAGGAGGGCAAGCCGCGCTATGTGCCCATCGATCCGGAGGAACTGGCGGGCATCGATACCTTCCAGGATTTCATCGAGACGGGCAGCCGGGAGCTGACCGCCGAGGATTACGTCTACCAGATTCGCCGCCTGGCCCATCCCCGGGTTCAGTCCCCCATCCTGGGCCTGATGGCGGATCACATCGTCGGCCTCAAGGATCTGGCCAAGGCCCTGGGCGAGGCGGCCAGGGAACGGCCCAGGGACACCTATCTCGATATCACGAAATTCGATTTCAAGGGCGCCTACGCGGTGGACCGCCATACCTACCGGGTGCGCATCCAGGGCAAGTACCCCCAGTTTGTCTACTGGCTGGCCATGCCCTTCTTCGCGCCGGTGCCGGAGGAGGCGGAACGCTTCTACCGCCAGCCGGGCATGGCGGAGAAGAACTTCAGCCTGGACTGGCAGCCGGTGGGCACCGGCGCCTATTACCTGGCCGAGAACGACCCCAATAGGGTCATGCGCCTGGAACGCAACCCCCATTACCGCGAGGATTTCTATCCGGCCGAGGGCGACCCCGGCGACCGGGAGGCGGGCCTGCTGGCGGACGCGGGCAAGCGCCTGCCCATGGTGGACACGGTGATCTACTCCCTGGAGAAGGAGGACGTGCCCTACTGGAACAAATTCCTGCAGGGCTATTACGACGCCTCCGGGGTGAGTTCCGACAGTTTCGACCAGGCCATCCGCATGAACGCCGACGGCGAGCCGGACCTGACGCCGGACATGCGCGAGCGGGGCATCCTGCTTGCCACCGCCGCCCGGCCCAGCCTCAACTACATGGGCTTCAACATGCTGGACCCGGTGGTGGGTGGGCTGTCCGAGCGATCGCGGAAACTGCGCCAGGCCCTGTCCATCGCCATCGACTACGACGAGTTCATCTCCATCTTCCTCAACGGCCGCGGCCTGCCGGGCCAGGGGCCGATCCCGCCGGGGATCTTCGGGCATCGGGAGGGGTTGGCGGGGATCAATCCGGTGGTGTTTCGAGCGGATTGCGGAATGACGCCGACCTCCCCACCCCACCCCTCCCCGCAAGCGGGGAGGGAGCCGTCTCCTCCCCCGCGTGCGGGGGAGGTTGGGAGGGGGAGCGCAGTGACTTCTAGAGCGCAACATTCGGGCTCAAACCAGGCTCGCGTGCCTGACGCATCAAATTCCCCCCCCGCCCCCCTTTCACAAAGGGGAGACTGCGCCAGGTTCAAGCGGCGCCCGCTGGAAGAGGCGAAGCAACTCCTGGTCGAAGCCGGCTATCCCGACGGCCGCGATGCCAGGACCGGCCAGCCCCTCACCCTCTATTTCGACACCATGGCCAGCGGGCCCGAGGCGAAATCCCGCATGGACTGGTTCCGCAAGCAGTTCGCCAGGCTGGATATCCAGCTGGTCATTCGCGCCACCGACTACAACCGCTTCCAGGACAAGATGGGCAAGGGCAGCGCCCAGATCTTCGAGTGGGGCTGGAACGCGGACTACCCGGACCCGGAGAACTTCCTGTTCCTGCTCTACGGCCCCAACCGGAAGGTGGGGGTGGGCGGCGAGAACGCCGCCAACTACCAGAACCCCGCCTTCGATCGCCTGTTCGAAAAGATGAAGGACATGGACAACGGCCCGGAACGCCAGGCCGTGATCGACGAGATGGTCAGGCTGGCCCGCGAGGACGCGCCCTGGATCTATGCCTTCCATCCCAAGAGCTTCGGCCTGCGCCACGGCTGGGTGAAGAACGCCAAGCCCAACCTGATGGCCCACAACCTGCTCAAGTACCGGCGCGTGGACCCGGCGGCGCGGGCCGCCTACCAGGCGGCATGGAACCGGCCGGTGCTGTGGCCCGTCGTGGTCACCCTGGCGCTGCTGGCGGCCCTGGTCTGGCCGGCGGTGGCGGCCTACAGGCGTCGGCAGAAAGCGACGGCGAATGCTTAATTACGTCATCCGCCGCCTGCTCTATGCCATCCCCATCCTGCTGGGGGTGAACCTGCTCACCTTCGCCCTGTTCTTCATGGTCAACACGCCGGACGACATGGCCCGCATCCACCTGGGCGCCAAGCACGTCACCCCGGAGTCCATCGCCCGCTGGAAGAGCGAGCATGGCTACGACAAGCCCCTGTTCTTCAACGACGGCGCGGCGGGCGTGGACAAGGCCGCGGATACCCTGTTCGTGGAGAAGTCCCTCAAGCTGTTCGTACTGGACTTCGGCGCCGCCGACGACGGCCGCGACATCGCCCGGGAGATCAAGACACGCATGTGGCCCAGCCTCGCCATCGCCCTGCCCACCTTCCTGGTGGGCCTGCTGGCCTACATCAGCTTCGCCCTGCTGCTGGTGTTCTTCCGCGGCACGCCCCTGGACACCGCCGGGGTGGTGCTGTGCGTGGCCCTCATGTCGATTTCCGGCCTGTTCTACGTCATCGGCGGCCAGTACCTCATGGGCAAGCTGTGGCACTGGTTCCCCATTTCCGGTTACCAGTCGGGGCTGGACGCCTGGAAATTCCTGCTCATGCCGGTGCTGGTGAGCCTGGTGGCGGGCATCGGCGATTCCTCCCGCTTCTACCGCGCCCTGTTCATCGAGGAGATCGGCAAGGACTACGTGCGCACCGCCCGCGCCAAGGGCCTGTCGGAATTGCGCGTGCTGTTCCGCCACGTGCTGGGCAACGCCATGATCCCCATCCTCACCGGCGTGGTGGTGGTGCTGCCGCGCCTGTTCCTGGGCAGCCTGATCATCGAATCCTTCTTCGGCATCCCCGGCCTGGGGCTACACCATCGACGCCATCCAGGCCCAGGACTTCGCCATCGTCCGTTCCATGGTGTTCCTGGGTTCGCTGCTGTACATCGTCGGCCTGGTGCTGACGGACATCTCCTACACGCTGGTGGACCCGAGGGTGAGGCTGGAATGAGCTTCAAACCCATCCTGCTCTGGTCCGACGCCCTCATCCTGCTGTTGCTGGCGCTGGTGCTGGTCGGCGTCTGGCTGGTGCGCCACAACGAAACTTTCCGCGGGCCCCTGCGCCAGGTCTGGGCCAACCCGATGGGGGCTTCCACGGCGCTGATCCTGGCGATCTATGCCGGCATCGGCTTGCTGGATTCGCTGCATTACGTGGAGCGCCTGCCGGATGTGCCGGGCAAGGAAGCCCAGTACAGCGGCGAGGTGCGTTCCGCGTTGGACGCGCTGCTGACACCCTTGCGGGAGAAGGTGGAAAAGACCTATTCGGCGCCCTTCGCCACCCATCTCTATGCCAAGGAGACGATGACGGGGCCGGATGGAAAAGAAGTGCGCGACTTTCCCAGGCTGAAGCATGGCGGCGCCCATCTGGGCGACCCGGAAAAGGAATTCTGGCCGGATGTGTTGACGCGGGGTGGATTGGGCTTGCTGGGCGGGATCGTGTGCTGGGCGCTGCTTGTCTTCCCCCTTTTGCAAAGGGGGATTGAGGGGGATTTAAAGCCCATTCCATCGGCCAGCGTCGCAAAATCCCCCCTAACCCCCCTTTATGAAAGGGGGGAAGCAGGGCGCGGGAGAGGCGCGCGCCGCGTGCTGTCCTGGACGCTGCTGTCGATCTGCCTGACCGCCGGCCTGCTCGTCGCCCTGGCCCCCCACTACCACATCCTCGGTACCGACAAGGTGGGCCAGGACGTGCTCTACCTGGCCCTGAAATCCGTGCGCACCGGCCTGCTCATCGGCACCCTGACCACCCTGGTCATGCTGCCCTTCGCCCTGGGCCTGGGTATCGCCGCCGGCTATTTTGGCGGGCGCATCGACGATCTCATCCAGTATCTCTACACCACCCTCAACTCCATCCCGGGGGTGCTGCTCATCGCCGCCTCGGTGCTGGTGGTTCAGGTACAGATCGAGGCCCATCCCGAGTTGTTCGAGACCGCCGCCGCCCGTAGCGATGTCCGTCTGCTGGCCCTGTGCGTCATCCTGGGGGTGACCGGCTGGACCGGGCTGGCCCGGCTGTTGCGGGCCGAGGCGCTGAAGTTGCGGGAACTGGAGTTCGTCCAGGCGGCCCGGGCCTTCGGCGTCACCCATGGCCGCATCCTGCTGCGCCACCTGCTGCCCAACGTCATGCACCTGGTGCTGATCACCGTGGTCATCGACTTCTCCGGCCTGGTGCTGGCGGAAGCGGTGCTGTCCTACGTGGGGGTTGGCGTCGATCCGGCCATGATCAGCTTCGGCAACATGATCAACGGCGCGCGCCTGGAACTGGCCCGGGAACCAGTGGTGTGGTGGCAGCTGGCCGCCGCCTTCCTGTTCATGTTCGTGCTGGTGCTGGCGGCCAACCTGTTCGCCGACCAGGTGCGGGACGCCCTGGACCCGAAATCGAAGGGGCATCGGTGAGCACATCCATGAATGGCCTGAGGGTCGAGAACCTGCGCGTGGAAATCGCCGCCGGCGGCCGCACCCTGGTGCCGGTGGATGGCGTCAGCTTCGGCATCGGCGCCGACGAGTGCGTCGCCCTGCTGGGGGAATCCGGCTGCGGCAAGTCCATGACCGCCCTGGCCCTGATGCGCCTGTTGCCGGAAGGCGGGCGGGTGGCGGCGGGTGACGCGCGACTGAAGGAAGACGATCTGTTCGCCCTGACCGAAGCGGCCATGGGCGAGGTGCGCGGCCGCCGGCTGGCCATGATCTTCCAGGAGCCCCAGACCAGCCTGAATCCGGTGATGACCGTCGCCGAGCAGATCGGCGAGGCCCTGGCCGCCCATCGCGATCTGGCCGGCGCGGCGGCGCGGGCCGAGGCCGGCCGCCTGCTGGAGGCGGTGGGGCTGGCGACGGACCGGCTGGATAGCTATCCCTTCCAGCTTTCCGGCGGCCAGCGCCAGCGGGCCCTGATCGCCATGATGCTGGCCGGCGATCCGAAAGTCCTGATCGCCGACGAACCCACCACGGCCCTGGACGTGACCATCCAGGCCCAGATCCTGCGCCTGCTCAAGGATTTGCGGACGCGGCGGGGCATGGGCCTGCTGCTCATCACCCACGACCTGGACGTGGCCCGTGACATGGCCGACCGGGTGGCGGTGATGTACGCGGGGCAGATCGTGGAGTGGGCCTCTCGGGACGCGCTTTACGGCGAGCCGCGCCATCCCTACACGCAAAAACTCTTCGCCGTGCTGCCCCGCCTGGACCGGCGCGGCGAGCGCCTGGACAGCCTGCCGGGCCGGGTGCCCGGGGCGGACTCGGCCTTCGTCGGCTGCCGTTTCGCCGATCGCTGCCCGGCGGTGTTCGGGCGTTGCCGGGTCGAGGAATCCGCCTTCCACGAGGCCGCGCCGGGCCATTTCGTGCGCTGCCATCTGGCCGTGGCCGACACTATTCCCCCCTTTGGAAAAGGGGGGCTAGGGAGGATTTCATGCCGTAGCGAGGGGGATGCCGCTGAAAATCCCCCCCAACCCCCCTTTGTGAAAGGGGGGAGTAGCAATCCGGTGCTTGCCGTGCGCGACCTCGCCGTGCACTTCCCCATCCGCAAGGGCCTCCTCAAGCGCGCCGTCGGCCAGGTCAAGGCGGTGGACGGCGTCAGCCTGGACGTGGCGGCCGGCGAGACCCTGGCCCTGGTGGGCGAATCCGGTTGCGGCAAGACCACCCTGGCGCGGGCGGTGCTGCGCCTGATCGAACCCACGGCCGGTGAAGTTCGCTTATTGGGCGAACCCCTGGCCGGGCTGGCGGGGGACGCCCTGCGGCGCAAGCGGGCGGAGATGCAGATCGTGTTCCAGGACCCGTTCTCTTCCCTCAATCCGCGCATGCGGGTGGGCGAGATCCTGGAGGAGGGCATGGCGGCCCTGCTGCCGGAACTGGATGGGCCGGGACGGGCCAGGCGCGGGCTGGAACTGCTGGATCAGGTGGGCCTGCCGGAAGACGCCGCCCGGCGCTATCCCCACGAATTTTCCGGCGGCCAGCGCCAGCGCATCGCCATCGCCCGGGCCCTGGCGGTGCGGCCGAAACTGCTGATCCTGGACGAACCCACCAGCGCCCTGGACGTCTCGGTCCAGGCGCAAATCCTCAACCTGCTGGCGGACCTGCGCCGGGAACATGGCCTGGCCTACCTGTTCATCACCCACAACCTGTCGGTGGTGAGCTATCTGGCGGATCGGGTGGCGGTGATGCGGGCGGGCAGGATCGTGGAAACCGGTGCCGCGGAACAGGTGCTCACCCGACCCGGCGACGACTACACCCGGCTGCTGCTGGACTCGGTGCCGGGCAAGCGCGCCTGAGGATTCGGCGCGCGCTGGAGATCGAGCCCCGGCTCAGCTCTCGATGATGAGCTTGGAGCCGGGCATCAGCGGCTCGGCGTTGTCGTTCCAGCGGCGGATGTCGGCCACCTTCACGTTGTAGAGCTTGGCCACCCGGGAAAGGGTGTCGCCCTTGCGCACGGTATGGGTGCGCGTGACGGATTTCTCCACCTTGGCGGTCTTGATGCGCGCGGGCGCCCGGGTGACGGCGACGGGGCTGGAGATGGGAACATTCGTGGCCCCGGCCATCGGAACCACCAGGGTTTGCGGCTTGGCGACCTTGCCCTTGTGCAGGTTGAGGGGGTTGTATTCCTTGAGCCAGTCCAGGCTCACCCCGAACCGGGAGGCGATGCCATGGGCGCTTTCGCCCTGGCGGGCGGCGTAGGTCTGCAATTGCTTGTCGGCGCCCTGGCGGTTCAGGTTGAACTGGAAGGTTTCCACCCGGTCCGCTGGTAGCAGCAGGCTGCCGCGGGCATCGGCGTAGATCACCCGGCGCTGGAAGGCGGGATTGAGGGACAGGAATTCATCCAGGTTCATTTCCGCCAGCTTGGCGGCCTGGCGGGCTTCCATGGGCCGGCTCAGATTCACCTGCATGAAATACGCCTCGTCGGCGATCGGGTCCAGCTTGAGGCCGAAGCGTTCCGGGTCCCGGATGATGTTGCGCACCGCCACCAGCTTGGGCACGTAATTACGCGTTTCGCCGGGCAGCTTGATGCTGACGTAATCGGTTCCCCGGGCGCGGCCCTGGGCGCGGGCGACGCAGCCTTCGCCGCAGTTGTAGGCGGCCAGGGCCAGTTCCCAGTCGCCGAACATCCCGTGGAGGTTCTGCAGGTAATCCAGCGCGGCGCGGGTGGCTTGCAGCACATCCCGGCGGCCGTCGTACCAGGCGTTCTGTTCCAGGCCGTAGATCTTGCCGGTGGAGGGAATGAACTGCCACAGGCCGGAAGCCTTCATGGGCGACAGGGCCTGGGGATTGAAGGCCGACTCGATCATGGGCAGCAGGGCGATTTCCATGGGCATGCCGCGTTTTTCCACCTCTTCCACGATATGGAACAGGTAGAGGCGGCTGCGCTGGACGGCGCGCTCCAGGTAGGCGGGCCGGTTGACGAAGGCCTGTTCGTGGACCCGGGTCAGGCGCGGATCGGATTCGGGCAGCTTGAAGCCGGCCCGGATGCGGGCCCACAGATCGCCCTGGTCTTCCTCGTGGCCCTGGCTTGCGGACAGGGTGGCCAGGGAGTAGCTGATCTTGAGTTCCGGGGTCTCGCCGTGGGCGGCGAAGGGCAGCAAGGCGGCGCCCAGAATCGTGGTCAGGATGAACAGGGCCACGCGTACAGGTGATTGGATCAAACGCATGCTGGTAGGGGCCTCGGGGCTGAGAACCCCTCGCAACTTATTGATGTGATTGCGAATTCTACCCGACAAAGGGGGCGATAATCAAGCCCGGCGGCCCGCTGGTTTCCGATCTCCGGATTCAGTACTCGTCTTTCCACGCCCGGATGGCGGCGAAGGTCTCCACGCCGGGGCGGACGCGGTGTCCGCCATGTCGCGATGCCGCGACACCCAGGTTTTCCCGGTCGCAGCGCAGGAAGGGATTGGTCTCCCGTTCCGTGGCCAGGCTGACGGGCAAGGTGGGCCTGCCGGCCTTGCGCAGCCTCAGCGCCTCGTCGTGACGGGCCCCCAGGGCCGGGTTGTCGGGCTCCACTTCCAGGGCGAAGGCGATGTTGGCCAGGGTGTATTCGTGGGCGCAATGGACCAGGGTTTCGCCGGGCAGGGCGGCCAGCCTGGAGAGGGAGGCGTGCATTTCCGCCGGCGCGCCCTCGAACAGGCGTCCGCAGCCGCAGGAGAACAGGGTGTCGCCGCAGAACAGATGGCCGTGGCCCACATAGCAGACGTGATCCCGGGTGTGGCCCGGGGTGTCCATGACGGCCAGGCGCCAGCCCAGGCCGGGCAGTTCCACGATCTCGCCGTCCGCGACCGGACGGGAGGGCGAGGCGCCCCGGGTCGGGCCGAACACGGGCACGGTGTATCGGGACACCAGGTCCGGGATGCCGCCGATATGGTCGGCATGGTGGTGGGTGACCAGGATGGCGGCGAGGGTGATCCCCCGCCCGGCCAGCCAAGTTAGAATGGGCGCGCTTTCCCCCGGGTCCACCAGCGCGGCGCTTTTCCCGTCATGGATGGCCCAGGCGTAGTTGTCCCGCAGGATGGGGATGGCTTCCACAATCGTCATTCGCGCATTCTCTCGAGGTTGGTCGCAAAGACTCATTATGCAGGGTTGGTACGAAAGCGATCTCGGCCGATACGTGCTCGCGCGGGAACTGGACTGGTTCGACGCGGTGACCAGCGACCTGTTCGGCTTCCATGCCCTGCAGGTCGAGGAGTGCGGCATCGATTTCCTGCGCGCCAACCGCATGCCCCAGCGCTATTGCGCGGGGGTGGAGGCGGGATGCCCGCGCTGCCTGCCGGAACAGTTGCCGTTCATCTCCCAGGGACTGGATCTGGTCGTGCTGCCCCATGTCCTGGAGTTTTCCGCCAATCCCCACCAGGTCCTGCGCGAGGCGGAGCGGATACTGCGTCCGGAGGGACGTCTGTTGATCGCCGGCTTCAATCCCCTGAGCCTGTGGGGCCTGCGCCGGGTGGTGGGGGATCCCGGGGCGATCGGTCCCTGGCACGGCCGTTTCATCCATCTGGCACGACTCAAGGACTGGCTGGCCCTGCTCGGTTTCGAACTGGCCGGCGGCCGCATGGCCTGTTACGCCCCGCCGCTGAACCGGAGCCGCTGGCTATCCGGCTTCGGCTTCCTGGAGGCGGCTGGCGATCGCTGGTGGGCCCTGGGCGGCGGGGTTTACCTGATCCACGCGGTGAAGCGGGTGCAGGGCATGCGCCTGATCGCGCCCAAGTGGGAGGGCAAATGGCGCGCCCGCCCGGCCTGGGCCCAGTCCACACGAACCTCCTCGCAACGGAATCTTTCCCGATGAACAGAAACAGCAGCGATAACGGCACCGATCACAACACGGAAAAAATCGTCGATCTCTATACCGATGGCGCCTGCAAGGGCAATCCGGGCTGGGGCGGCTGGGGCGTGCTGATGCGCTTCGGCGAGGTGGAAAAGACCCTGTGCGGCGGCGCGGCGGAGACCACCAACAACCGCATGGAGCTGAACGCCGTGATCCAGGGTCTCAAGGCCCTGAACCGGCCCTGCCGGGTGCGGGTGCATACCGACTCCCAGTATGTGCAGAAGGGGATTTCCGAATGGCTGCCCAACTGGGTGCGGCGCGGCTGGAAGACCGCCGGCGGCGGCGCGGTGAAGAACCAGGACCTGTGGCGCGAACTGGCCGAGCAGGCGGCACGCCACCAGGTCGAGTGGTTCTGGGTGAAGGGCCATGCCGGCCACCCGGAAAACGAACGGGCGGACGTCCTGGCCAACGAAGGCGTGCGCCTGGCGCGGGAGGGGAAAAGCTGATGCGGCAGATCGTCCTGGATACGGAGACCACCGGCCTGGACCCGGCCCAGGGCCATCGGGTGATCGAGATCGGCTGCCTGGAAATCCTCAACCGGCGCATCAGCGGCGCCACCTATCACGTGTATCTGAATCCGGAACGGGACATCGACGCCGGCGCCGTGCAGGTGCACGGGCTGACCCGGGAATTCCTCGCCGACAAGCCCCGCTTCGGCGATGTGGCGGCGGAGTTCCTGGAGTTCGTGCGGGACGCGGAACTGGTCATCCACAACGCGCCCTTCGACGTGGGTTTCCTCAACGCCGAACTGACCAAGCTCCAGGAAGGACCGGTCAGCCGCTACTGCGGCGTGGTGGATACCCTCAAGATGGCCAAGCAATTGCACCCGGGCCAGAAGAACAACCTGGACGCCCTGTGCAAACGCTATGCCGTGGACAACTCGGGGCGATCCTTCCACGGCGCCCTGCTGGACGCCCAGTTGCTGGCCGAGGTCTACCTGGCCATGACCCGGGGCCAGGAAACTCTCGGCATCGAGGTGAGCCCGCCGCCCCGAGCCGCGGGTGTGGCATCGGCCCGGCGCGGTCCCCTCAAGGTGATCCGGGCCAGCGAGCGCGAACAGGCGGATCATGCCGCCTATCTGGCCGACCTGGCCCGGGAGTGCGGCGAAGCGCCGGTGTGGTGAGGGGGGCTGACGCCTTCGCCGCCAGGGTGGCGGCCCAAGGCCTCCTAAGCGTCCGAGACTTGGTAGCCGCCCCCTTCGATGGCCTGCCGGATGGCCCGGGCATCCACCAGGGCGGCGTCATGGCTGACATCCACCCGGCCGGAGGCCAGGTCCACCGCCACGCTGGCGACGCCCGGCAGCGCCGAGACCAGGTTTTTCACGCTGTTCACACAGCCCATGCAGCTCATGCCGGTAACGGTCAGGGTCAGGGTATTCATGCGCTATCGATGCTTCTCTTCAGGTTGGGTAAATCGCTGACGCGGCCATCCGCGCCATACAGCCCGCGGCTGGCGACCGCGCTTTGCAGCACCCGCATGGCGGCCTGGTTGCGGCGCATCTGTTCCTCGATCAGGCGGCCGTTGACCTGGTTGAGGCGGGCAGCCTCCCGGGTCAGGGACTCCAGCAATCGCCAGGGTGGGGAGGGCGCGGCCCCCGCCATGGCCTTGTCGCGCAGGGCGGCGAAACCGGCCTGGGGCGGCAATTGCAACAGGTCGGCCAGGTCCTTCCAGTGTCCGGCCAGGCGCAGGCTGGCGCCCTGACGCTGGCTCACCAGTTCGGACAGGCGATCGGAATTGCCGGCGGCCAGGGCGATCGCCTCCTCCTCCAGCAAGGCGAGGAAGGCTTCCAGTTCCCGCGTGAGGCCGGCCAGGTTGTGGTCCAACGGGCTCATCGTCGGGCCTGTTGGGTGATGTTGTCGACGGATTCCTGGATCAGGCCTTCCGCCACGACTTCCTCGTCCACCGAGAAACTGCCGTCGGCGATGGCCTGGCGCACCGCCTCGACCTTGCCGCTATCGGCCACGTCCACGTCGGCGAGCTCGGTTTCGAACTGACGCAGTTTCCCCGAGGTGCTGGTCAGGCGGACGTCGTCGCTGACCGATGCCGGGTCGGCGGCGGAGGCGAGCATCTGGCCCTTGGTCGACTTCGCGTCCTTGCTCCGGGGCGCGGTCACGGCCTTGATCGTGGTGTCGATTTTCACGACGTACTCCTCAGTCAGGATGACGTTATAACGGCAACTGTCCCGAAGCCTTTAGAGTCTATTTCGCGGGGATCGCGCCCCGCGCCGGAGCCGGCGGGGGGCGGTCACTGCGAGACCGCCACCTGGCCTTCCCGGGTGGCGGTCCCGTGCACGATGCGCCCGGATGGCATGCGGGCCTTGACCGCCTCCCCCGGGGCGGCGCTGTTCAGGGCAAGGCCTTCCTGGCTGACGTCGAACCCGGAACCGGCGTACCTGACCTGGATCTTCCTCCCGGCCTGGATCACGTTGGGCAGGATCAGCATGTCGATCAGGATGGGCTGCCCGGCGGCGAGGGGCCGGGACAGCCGCGCCGCGGGCGGCAGTTCCCGGGGGTAGGTGTCGGGTGATTGCCGGTAATCCACGACCTGGAGGGCCACATCGCCGATGACCGGCGCATGGCGGGCCGGCAATGGCCGGGCGGTCACCAGCGCGGGGCCGCGCAGACGGTTCTCGTAGCTCAGATACAGGCTCCATGGGGCCTCGCCCTGGCAGCGGACGCCCAGGCTGCCGTTGCCCCAGAGGCGGGCGCCGGCGGGGAGGAAGAATTGCGGCTCCGGGCATGCCGGGAACCGCAGGCGTTCATCCACCCCGCCCATCCGGGCCTGGGCCTGGGTGCCGGGAAAGGCTTGCGCGGCCTGCTGTTCCAGCCAGGCGGCCGCCTGGGCCCGCAGCGCCTGGAAATCCTGGCGGGCGTTGCCCGCCGCGGCGGGCCAGGGCGAGGCCAGCAAAGCCAGCAGCAGGACGGAAAAAACGATGTTCATCGCGCGGGTGAGAAGTGAAACGGGAAGGTGGAGCATCTGTATGGCAATGGCGTCGCTTTGCGCATGTTCATCGCTGGTCGTATCGTGCCCGGAAATGCAAACATACTGATTTTCTCGAAAGTAATGCCATATGCCGTCTTGCTGGCACTCTTCTCCCCACCCCAACCCTCCCCGCCAGCGGGGAGGGGGCCAACTCCTCCCCCGCATGCGGGGGAGGTTGGGAGGGGGAGGAATGTGGTTTTACTTTCGCAAAGCTTAGTATCGTCGATGCGTCATATCGCCGAACCGTTATATCGCAGACCCGTCCATTCTCCCCGAGTTCAAAGAGTCCGTCATGGAACCCCCCAAACTTCCCGCCGAGATCGCCCGAGAAGCCTTCCGCCGGCTGACGTCCCGCCGTTTGCCGCCGACGCCCGAGAACTTCCGCCAGGCCTACGCCGATGTATCGGGCGAGGAAATTCACCCGGAACTCCATTGGCCCGACGTGCTGCGCCCCCTGATCAAACAATGGGATGCGCATCAGAGCGGGCTGACCCAGTCCAGGAAGCGGGAAATGCTGGAACGGGTGATGATCAATTTCGGCAATGATTCCCGGCAATTGCGGGAAAAGCTCGCCGCCCTGGCGCGAAGCTGGTCGGAAGGCGTCATCGCCGAGGAAGCCGGGGACGCCGGCCAGAAGAAACCCGATGCCACCGCCGGGCAAGGGCAAGCCGGCGACCCGGGCGAGTACCGTTCGCTCATGCGGGCCCTGGCCGACAACCTGGGCCTCCTCGCCGACGGCTGCGAGCCGAGATGGCCGGAACTGGCCCGGCGCGCCGCGGATCTCTCCCACGCCATCGGCGGCGCCCCGCGCCTGGAAACCACCCATTACGAAACCTGGTCCTCCCTCTGGCGGGAACTGCTGGTCCACGCGGAGGACGATCACGCGCTTTCCGCCGGCCTCAAGCGCCTCATGGGCCTGCTGTTCCTCAACATCGGCGAGCTGGTCGGGGACGAGGCCTGGTTGTCCGGTCAATTCGCCGCCATGGAGAATCTCATGGCGGGCGATCTCCAGCCCGAGGCCCTGCTCCAGGCGGAGCGGGGCTTGCGGGAACTGGCCTTCAAGCAGGGCGTGCTCAAGGGCAGCCTGGACGAGGCCCGGTCCAGGCTCAAGACCCTGATCACCACCTTCATCGACCGGGTCGGCGAGATGAGCCAGAGCGCCGACGGCTACCAGGTCCGCATCGGCGAATACTCGGAGAAGATCGGCCAGGCCCGGGACATCGCCGAACTGGGTGACCTGATGGGGGGCTTGACCGCCGACGTCGGCGGCCTGCGCGACGCCCTGCGCCAGAACCACGGCGAACTCCTGGCCGCCCGCGGCCAGGCGGAACAGGCGGAACAGCGCATCCGCGCGCTGGAACAGGAACTGGCCCAGGTCTCCAGCCTGGTGCGGGAGGACCAGTTGACCGGCGCCCTGAACCGCCGCGGCATGGACGAGGCCTTCTCCCGGGAACTGGCCCGCGCCGACCGGCTGGGCGAACCCCTGTCCATCGGCCTCCTGGACATCGACCATTTCAAGAAGCTCAACGACGGCCTCGGCCACCAGGCCGGCGACGCGGCCTTGCGCCACCTGGCCCGGGTGGTCCGCAACCTGCTGCGCCCCACCGACACCCTGGCCCGCTACGGCGGCGAGGAATTCCTCATCCTGCTGCCCAATACCGACATCACCGAGGCGGAGCGCATCCTGCAACGCATCCAGCGGGAACTGACCCGGCAATTCTTCATGCACGACAACGAGCGGGTGCTGATCACCTTCAGCGCCGGCGTCGCCCAGCGCCGGGACGGCGAGGCCGAGGCCGAACTGCTGGCGCGGGCGGACCAGGCCATGTACGCGGCCAAATCCCACGGCAGGAACCGGGTGGAACGGGGTTGAGGCGTGGTGGCAATTCTTGCCGGCGGTGGCCATGCTTGCCGTCGCGCTTGCCCGGGGAATGGGCATCAAGCCTCTGGATTGTTCAAATACAAGCATTTACGCGTGATTATTGAATTGGCATAGCCCTTGCTCAGGCTAAACCCAGCGTCCCGCCAATCCGGCGGGCGCCGTGGAGTCCGCCATGCTGAGCAAGATCGACAAAGAACTCGCCTTCGTCCAGTCCGCCCTCGATCTGAGAGCGCGGCGCCAGGAAATCCTGGCCGCCAACATCGCCAATTCGGACACCCCGAATTACAAGGCGCGGGATATGGATTTCGCCGCCGCCCTCAAGCAGGCCATGGGCACCGACGGTGGCGCCCTGGCCCTGGCGAAAACCGCGGCGCGCCACCTGGATGCCGCCGGCTCCGGGGCCGGCGCCGGATCCGGCCATATCAAATACCGGGGCGCCATCCAGCCCAGCCTGGACGGCAACACCGTCGACGCCGATGTGGAGCGCGCCCATTTCACCGACAACGCCCTGCATTACCAGTTCCTGCTGGAACGCGCCGCCAGCGGCTTCCGCACCCTGGGGCGGGCGATCGAGTCGTCGCGTTAACGGGGGCGCCACGCCATGTCCATGAGCAACGTGTTCCACATCGCCGCCTCGGCCCTGACCGCCCAGTCCATGCGCCTGAACGCGGTGGCCTCCAACCTGGCCAACGCCGATTCCGCCCACGCCTCCACCGGCGAGGGCTACAAGGCCAAGCAGGTGCTGTTCCAGGCCGTGGCCATGAGCCCATCCGCGCCCTGGGCCCAGGGCGTGCGCATGAAGACGGTGCTGGAGGACCCGGCCCCGCCCCGGCTGGTGCACGACCCCAAGCACCCCCTGGCCGACGCCCGTGGGTATGTCGCCTACCCCAACGTGGATCCGGTGGAGGAAATGGTCAACATGATTTCCGCCTCCCGGTCCTACCAGACCAACGCCGAAGTGATGGCCACCACCAAGAGTCTGCTGCAGCGGACCCTGGCCCTCGCCCAATCCTGAAGGAGCTAAGGCATGTCCATCTCCGCCGTGTCCACCGATAACGCATCCCTGGTCGCGTCCCTCAACCAGGGGACCAGCGGTGGCGCGACCACCACCGCTTCCGCCCAGGAGATGAGCGACCGCTTCCTCAAGCTCCTGGTCACCCAACTCAAGAACCAGGACCCCATGAATCCCATGGAGAACGCGGAACTGACTTCGCAACTGGCGCAGATGTCCACCGTGGAGGGCATCACCAAGCTGAACGACAGCATGGACAGCCTGTCCGGGATGTTCCGCTCCAGCCAGGTGATCCAGGGCGCCGCCCTGGTGGGTCGCCAGGTCCTGGCCGAGGGCGATGTCCTCACCCTGGGCGCGGCGGGCGCCGTGGGCGGCGTCGAGTTGGCCGGCAAGGCCGACAGCGTCAGGATCAAGGTGCTGGATGCCGGCGGCGCCACGGCGCGCGTTCTCGACTTGGGCGCCCAGGAAGCCGGTCTGGTGCGCTTCGTCTGGGACGGCAAGGACGCCGGCGGCAACGCCCTGGCCATCGGCCAATACAGTTTCGCGGTGGAAGCCGCCGCCGCCGGCGAGAAGGTGGCCTTCACGCCCTACGGGCTGGGCAGCGTGCAAAGCGTGTCGCTGAACGACAGCGGCATGGAGGCGGAGGTTTCCGGGCTGGGCGTGCGCGCCTTCGAGCAAATCAGGCAGATCTACTAAGGAGCGGGCGAGATGGGTTTCCAACAGGGTTTGAGCGGTCTCAATGGCGCGGCCAAGAATCTGGACGTGATCGGCAACAACATCGCCAATACCACCACGGCGGGCTTCAAGTCGGGTGTCGCCCAGTTCGCCGACGTCTATGCCACGTCCCTGTACGGATCGGGCGGCCTGACCATCGGCATCGGCAGCAAGGTGGCGGATGTGGCCCAGCAATTCAGCCAGGGCAACATCAGCGTCACCAGCAATCCCCTGGATATCGCCATCAGCGGCGAGGGCTTCTTCCGCATGAACCAGGACGGGGTCGTCACCTACACCCGCAACGGCCAGTTCAACCTGGACAAGGACGGCTACGTGATCAACGCCTCCAGCCAGCGCCTGACCGGCTTCATCGCGGATGCCCAGGGCAACATCATCGGCGGCAACCCGGTGGACATCCAGCTGTCCCTGGCTCCCTCGCCGCCCAACGTCACCACCGAGGTGGATCTGGTGGCCAACCTGGATTCCCAGCAGGCGGCCATCGCCGGCGCCATTACCCCGGCGGACGCCACCACCTACAACCACTCCACCTCCTTCACCGTTTACGACGAGGCCGGCAACGCCCACGGCTTCGTGCTCTACTTCCAGAAAAGCGCGGCCAACACCTGGAACGTGGACGGCTACGTCAACGGCGCCCAGATCGACATGAACGGTGGCGGCGCCGGCTCCTCGATGACCATGGCCTACAACCCCGACGGCACCATCGACCAGATCAACGGCGCCGCCGCGGCGCCGGCCGCCATCACCATCCCCGCCGCCGTGCTGGCCTCCGGCGCCGGCGACCTGGCCTACGACCTGGATCTCACCAGTTTCACCCAGTACGGCAGCAGCTTCGGCGTTTCCTTCCTGACCCAGGACGGCTATTCCTCCGGCCGCATCGCCGGCGTCTCGGTGGATCGGGAGGGCGTGATCCAGGGCCGCTACACCAACGGCCAGACCCGCACCCTGGGCCAGGTCCAGCTCTACAGCTTCCTCAACCCCCGGGGCCTGCAGCCCCTGGGCAACAACCAGTACTTCGAGACCTCCGAGTCCGGCCAGCCCACCGCCGGCGCGCCGGGCAGCGGCGTCCTGGGCTACGTCCAGTCGGGCGCCATCGAGGAATCCAACGTGGACCTCACCGCCGAACTGGTCAACCTGATTGTCGCCCAGCGCATGTACCAGGCCAACGCCCAGACCATCCGCGCCCAGGACCAGATCCTGCAGACGCTGGTGAATTTGCGGTAAGGCGTGATGGGGGATGAGTGATGAGGAATGAGTGATGGGAAAAGGCGAAAAGATGCGTTGGCCGGTGTTTGAACACAGGGGAACCGCGTGGGGCCGTCTTGGCACGCTGGTTTACCCCATTCCCCATTCCCCATTCCCCATTCCCGCCTGACCATGGACCGCGTCATCTACATCGCCATGACCGGGGCGCGGGAAATCACCCGCCAGCAGGCGGCGGTTTCCCACAACCTGGCCAACGTCTCCACCTCCGGTTTCCGCCAGGAACTCAACGTGTTCCGCGCCCTGCCGGTGGTGGGGGAGGGCGCCAGAACCCGCGCCTTCGTGGTGGAAACCACCCCGCGCACGGACTTCAGCCAGGGCGCGATCCAGGTCACCGGCCGACCCCTCGATGTGGCCGTCAAGGGCGCGGGCTGGATCGCGGTGCGGGACGCCGCCGGCCAGGAGGCCTACACCCGCATGGGCAACCTCCACGTCAGCCAGAACGGCATCCTGCAAACCGTCAACGGCCTCGGCCTGGTGGGCGACGCCGGCCCGCTGGCGTTGCCGCCGGACCAGGACGTCCTGATCGCCAAGGACGGCACGGTTTCCACCGTGCCCATCGGCCAGGACCTGGCCAGCGTTGCCATCGCCGGCCGCATCAAGCGGGTCAACCCTCCGGAGCGGGATCTCGTGCGCGGCGAGGACGGCCTGTTCCGCCTCGCCAGCGGACGGCCCGCCGAGACCGACGCGAACGTCGAACTGATTTCCGGCGCCCTGGAGAGCGGCAACGTCAACCCGGCCGAGGCGCTGGTGAACATGGTCAGCCTGGCCCGCCAGTTCGAGATGCAGATGAAAGTGCTGAGCGCCGCCCAGGAAAACCACCGCAGCGCCGACAAGATGTTGACCCTCACCGCCTAACCCTGGATCCCGCCATGCTCCGTTCCCTGCACATCTCCCGCACCGGCCTCGACGTCCAGCAGACCAGCCTGGACGTGATCTCCAACAACCTGGCCAACGTCTCCACCACCGGCTTCAAGCGGGGGCGGGCGGTGTTCGAGGACCTGCTGTACCAGATCATCCGCCAGCCCGGGGCCCAGTCCTCCGACCAGACCCAGTTGCCGTCGGGCTTCCAGCTCGGCGTCGGCGCCCGGGTGGTGGCGACGGAGCGCCTCTTCACCCAGGGCAGCCTGAACCAGACCGGCAACTCCCTGGACGTGGCCATCAGCGGCGCGGCCTGTTCCAGGTCCAGATGCCGGACGGCAGCACCGCCTACACCCGGGACGGTTCCTTCCAGGTGGACAGCCAGGGCACCCTGGTCACCGCCAGCGGCTACGTGGTGCTGCCCAGCATGCAGATCCCGCCGGACGCCCTGGTGGTGACCATCGCCAAGGACGGCGTGGTGAGCGTCACCCAGCCGGGCAACCCGAACATCATCTCGCAACTCGGCCAGATCCAGCTGGCCACCTTCGTCAACCCCGCCGGCCTGCAGAGTCAGGGCGAGAACCTGTTCATCGAGACCGCCGCCTCCGGCTCGCCCCAGGTCAACAACCCGGGCACCAACGGCCTGGGCGTGCTCAACCAGAGCTTCCTCGAGACCTCCAACGTCAACGTCGCCGAGGAACTGGTCAACATGATCATCACCCAGCGCGCCTACGAACTGAATTCCCGCGCCATCACCACCTCCGATCAGATGCTCCAGCGTCTGACCCAGATATGACCAGGCGTGAGGCGCGAGACGTGAGGAGCCAGCCATGAACCGCTTCCGGGTCAGCCTCTGCATCGCCGCCGCCGCCCTTGCCGGCTGCGCCACGCCGCCGCCCAGCACCGCCATCAAGGAGCCGCTCTCGGTCCGTCCCCAGCCGGTCGCCACCTATACGAGCAATGGCGCGATCTTCCACACCGACAGCCGGCCCCGGCCGGCCCTGGCCATGTTCGAGGACCGCAAGGCCCGCATGGTGGGCGACACCCTCATCGTCAACCTGGTGGAAAAGACCGAGGCCAAGCGCAAGTCGGAAACCACCGACGAGCGCAAGGCCAATGCCAGCTATGACATTCCGAGCCCCTACGTGCTGGGCCACGGACCGGTGTTCGGCGCCACCAGCTGGGACCCCTCCGCGTCCAGCAAGCAGGAGTTCAAGGACAACGAGACCAATTCCAACAGCGTCAGCGGTTCCATCACCGTCACCGTCGTGGAGGTGCTGGCCAACGGCCATCTGGTGGTGGCCGGCGAGAAGCAGGTGGCGATCAACAACGACACCGAGTACATCCGCCTGGCCGGCGTCGTGAACCCCAACCAGATCACCCTGAACAACACGGTGAATTCCAACCAGCTGGCCAACGTGCAGATCGAATCCAAGAACTCCCAGAGCCTGGACCCCTCCCAGGCGGGCGGCATGCTGGCCCGCTTCTTCCTGACCATCCTGCCTTTCTGAGAGGCGCGACATGACACGCCTGTTCCTCCTTCTCGTCTCCGCCCTGCTCGCACAGCCGGCCTGGGCGGAGCGCATCAAGGACATCGCCAACATCGACGGCATCCGGCCCAACCAGCTGGTCGGCTACGGCATCGTGGCCGGCCTCGACGACACCGGCGACACCTCGGACCTGACCTTCCAGGGACTGGCCAACCTGATGGGCAATCTGGGCGTGAACCCCTACCCCGGCAAGAGCCTGTACAGCAGCAAGAAGAACGTCGCCTCGGTGATGGTGACCGCCACCCTGCCGGCCTTTTCCAAGCCGGGCCAGAGCGTGGACGTCACCGTTTCCGCGCTGAGCGGGGCCAAGAGCCTGCGCGGCGGCACCCTCATGATGACGCCCCTGAAGGGCGCGGACGGCCAGATCTACGCCATCGCCCAGGGCAGCCTGATGGTGGGCGGCGCCGGGGCTTCCGCCGGCGGTTCCTCCACCCAGATCAACCACCTCTCCGCCGGCCGCATTCCCTCCGGCGCCACGGTGGAACGGGCGGTCAACACCCGGGTCGGCGAGGGCGACTTCATCAACCTGGAACTCAAGGAAGCGGACTTCACCACGGCGAGCCGGGTGATCGACGCCATCGAACGCGGTTTCGGCAAGGGCGTGGCCATGGCGCAGGACGGCCGGCTCATCCAGGTCAGGGCGCCCACCAACGCGGGCCAGCGGGTGGCCTTCCTGGCCAGGCTGGAGAACCTCAGCCTGAATCCCGGCACCCCCGCGCCGCGCGTCGTCATCAACCCGCGCACCGGCTCGGTCGTCATGAACCAGCTGGTCACCGTGGACCAATGCGCCATCGCCCACGGCAACCTGTCGGTCACCATCACCGCCGAGCCCGTGATTTCCCAGCCCAACGCCTTCGCCGACGGCCGCACGGTGGTGACCCAGCAGGCCGACGTGCAGATCAAGAACGAAAAGGGCGAACTGGTGGCGGTGCCGTCCTCCGCCTCCCTCAATGACGTGGTCAAGGCGCTCAACGCCATCGGCGCCACGCCCCAGGACCTGCTGGCCATCCTGCAGGCCATGAAGGCTTCCGGCGCCCTCAAGGCCGACCTGGAAGTGATTTGATGCTGGCCGCCGCCGAGACCCTCGCCGTCGATGTCGCCGATGCCCGGGCGCTGAAAGCCCGCGCCGCCGGCGGCGACAAGGAAGCGCTGCGGGCCGCGGCCAGGCAGTTCGAGTCCCTCATGGTGACCCAGATGCTCAAGACTCTGCGCGAGACCCGCTTCAGCGAAGAGGACGATCCCATGACCAGCGGCGAGGGCTACAAGCTCTACCGTGACCTGCTGGACCAGCAGTGGGCCGCCAGGATGGCCAATGGGCGCGGCCTGGGATTCGCGGACATGATGATCAAGCACCTGGAACGGCAGGCCGGAATGCCGGCGGAAGCGGTCAACGGCGGCAAGCCGCTGCCCACCCCGGCCTTCATGCCCGATAGGGTGCTCCCCGCCGGCGGGGAGGGTGCGACGTCCACCGCCCCCGCGCGCGCGGGAGGCCGGGAGGACGCGTCGCAGCCCCCGGTCCAGGACACCCGGGGCAACACCGCGCCGGCATCCGCCGCCGGCCGCAAGCAAGCCTTCCTGGAATCCATGCTGCCTCATGCCGAGGCGGCGGAAGCCGCCACCGGCGTCCCGGCCCGCTTCATCCTGGCCCAGGCGGCACTGGAATCCGGCTGGGGCGCGCGGGAAATCAAGGGCGCCGAGGGCCAGTCCAGTTTCAACCTGTTCGGCATCAAGGCGGGGCGGGGCTGGGCCGGCGAATCGGTGGAGGCCACCACCACCGAATACCGCCAGGGCCTGGCCATGAAGCAGACCCGGAGCTTCCGCGCCTATGCCGACTACGGCGCCGCCTTCACCGATTACGCCAACCTGCTCAGGAACCGTTACGGCGAGGCCTTGCGGGCGGGAGACGATGCCGGCGCATTCGCGCTGGGGCTGGCGGAAGGCGGCTATGCCACGGACCCGGCCTACGCCGGCAAATTGAAGGCCGTCATCGCCAGCGTGGCGATGGCGGGAGTGTGATGACAGAAGTCGTCATTCAGGAAATGCGCCGGGATGCCCCAAGCGTTTCTTCGCCCTTCCCGGGGCGGTAATCAGCGCAACAGGAGCTTGCCATGGGAACCGGAATTCTGGGTATCGCCGCCTCGGGCCTGAACGCGGCCCAGGCGGGCATACGCACCACGCAGCAGAATATCGCCAACGTCAACACCGCGGGCTATCGCCGCCAGGAGATCACGCAGTCGTCGCTGTTGCCCCAGTTCACGGGCTACGGCTACGTCGGCAACGGCGTCGCCGTCGACCAGGTGCGGCACCAGTACAGCCAGTTCCTGGACGGCGAGGTGCTGCTCAACCAGTCCCAGTATTCCCGCTACGCGGCGGCCTCGACCCGCTCGGCCCTGGTGGACAAACTGCTGGGCGGCGAGAACACCGGCCTGAACACCAGCCTGAACCGGTTCTTCGCCGCCGCGCAGGAGGTGGCCAACGATCCCGCCAACAGCGCGACCCGCCAGAACCTGCTGTCGGCGGGCCAGAACCTGGCCGGACGTTTCAATACCCTGGCCGGCCAACTCCTGGAACAGCGCGCGGCGACCAACAACGACGTCCAGGCCCTGACCACCCGCATCAACGTGCTGGCGGGGCAGATCGCCCAGGCCAACGCCACCATCGCCCAGAGCCGTGCGGCCAACGGCCAGCCCGCCAACGACCTGGTGGATGCCCGCGACCAGCTGGTGGAGGAACTGAGCAAGCTGGTCGATGTCACCCGCCTGGACCAGGCGGACGGCACCGCCGACATCTTCATCGGCGGCGGCAAGACCCTGGTTCTGGGCTTGTCGGTCTACAAGCTCGACATGGTGCAGAGCGCCAGCGACCCCGCCGTCCACGACCCGGCCATCAGCCAGCAATCCCAGCGCTATACCAGCGTCATCGCCGATCCCACCTCCCGGCTGGTGGCCGCCGGCGCCTCCAGCCTGGCGGGCCAGGTGTCGGGTGGGGAACTGGGCGGCGTGCTGGCGTTTCGCGATGGCGTGCTGCTGCCCGCCCTGCGGGACCTCAACCGCATCGCCCTGGTCACGGCTAGCGCGGTCAACAACGTCCACCGCGGCGGCCTGGATTACAACCTCGCCGCGGGCGGCGATTTCTTCAGCAACCCGGTGGTGCCCCAGGGCGCGACCCTGGGCGAACTGAACCTGACCGTCACCGACGATTCCCTGCTGGATCCCGTGGGCTACGACATCACCCTGGGGGGCGGGGGCTATAGCGTGACCGAGCTGTCCACCGGCACGGTCACCAACTACGCCAACCTGGCCGCCCTCAACGGCGCCGGCCTCGGCTTCACCCTGGCCGCCGGCGTGCCGGCGCCGGTGGCGGGCGAGAGCTGGAGCATCGGCAACCAGGCCCGGGGGATGGGCATGGCGATCACCGACACCAGCCAGATCGCAGCCGCCGGCGCGGGCGCCGGCGGTCCCGGCGACAACCAGAACGCCCTGGCCCTGGGCGCCCTGCAAACCGCCGCCCTGCTCAATTTCAGCGGCGGCGCCTTCACCGATTCCCTGGGCGCCGCCTACAACAGGTCCGTCAACCGCACCGCCAGCCTGGCGGCCCAGGACGACTTCAACCGGGACGCCTTCGATAGCCTGGTACAGTCCGCCGTGGATGCCCGGCAGAGCCAGGTGGGCGTCAACCTGGACGAGGAGGCGGTGAACCTGGTGCGCTACCAGCAGGCCTACCAGGCGGCGGCGCGTACCATGCAGATCGCCTCCAGCCTGTTCGAGGAATTGTTGAATGTGGTTCGATAATCCTGGCAATCCGGGATCAGCGGGAGCCTGAATCATGCGCATCGACTCTGTCACCTTTTTCACCAGCGGTCTCGTCGGCATACGGGACAACCAGTCCGCCATGGCCCGTCTCAACGAGCAGATCGCCACGGGACAGAATTTCCTGGCGCCCAAGGACGATCCCCTGGCCACCCAGAAAGTCCTGGACCTCGGCAACCGGCTCGCCGCCCGTACCCAGTACGCGGCCAACCAGACCAAGGCCGATCTGGCGCTGGAATACGAAAGCACCGTGCTCAACGAGGTGGAAAGCGCCCTGAACAAGGCCCGCGCCCTGCTCGTCGGCACCAGCCCGGCTTTCGACGCCCAGGCCCGGGATGCCCATGCCCAGCAATTGCGCGGCGTTTTCGAGCATCTGCTCAGCCTGGCCAATACCCAGGACCCGTCGGGCAACTACATCTTCGCCGGCGACAAGACCACCACCCAGCCCTTCGCCAATGCCGGCGGCGGCGACGGCGGCAACCCGCCCGCGGGCGTGGTGACCGGCTATGTCGGCTCCGCCAGCACCCGCGAGGTGGAGGTGGACACGGGACGCAGGCTCCAGGTCAGCGACAACCTGGATACGGTCTACCGGGCGGGTGACGGCGCTGGCGTCGACCTGCTGCAGACCCTGGACGAGGCCATCGTGCGCCTGCCCTTGAGCAACCCGCCGGGCGCCATTCCGGACCAGGCCACCCTGGACGGCTACATCCAGACCCTGGACGACGCCATCAATGCCCTGGCCGGTATCCAGTACCGCATCGCCGGCGCCCAGACCGAACTGGCCGACCTGACCGCCACCACCAACAGCCTGATGACCCTGGAAAGCAACGCCCTCGGCGACCTCCAGCAACTGGACCAGGCCGCCGCCATCATGCGGTTGAAGACGCGACAGACCAGCCTGGAAGCCGCGGAACGGGCCTATGCCATGACCTCCAGCCTGTCCCTGTTCAGTTATCTGGGGTGATTGATGGCGCCGGGCTGAAGCCCGGCAGGCTGATGCGAGCGCTGGAACACCCCCGTGGGTCGCCCTTAAGGGCGACAAGCCGGGCTGAAGCCCGACCCGCGCCGGGGTTCGCACAAGCCCGCCCAAGACTGTTCCACTGCACTAGACTCGCCCCATGGATCTGGAAGACATTTTTTCGGGGGCGGGCCCCCTGGGCCGCGTCATTCCCGGGTATCGGCCCCGGGCCCAGCAAATCGAGATGACCCGGACCATCGCCCGGGCCCTGGAAAACCGGGAACGGCTGGTGGCGGAGGCGGGCACGGGCACCGGCAAGACCCTGGCCTACCTGGTGCCGGCCATGCTGTTCGGCGGCAAGGTCATCATCTCCACCGGCACCAAGACCCTGCAGGATCAGCTGTTCCACCGGGATATCCCCGCCGTGCGCGAGGCCCTGGCCCGGCCGGTGACCGTCGCCCTGCTCAAGGGGCGCGCCAACTACGTCTGCCCCTATCACCTGGAGCGCAACCTGTCCGACGCCCGCCTGCGCAGCCGGGAGGAGGCCCTGCATCTCCAGGCCATCGCCCGCTTCGCCGCCCGCACCGATTCGGGCGACCGCATGGCCTGCGGTGACGCGCCGGAGGATTCCCCGGCCTGGTCCTGGGCCACCTCCACCCGGGACAACTGCCTGGGCGGCGACTGTCCCCACCACAAGGCCTGCTTCGTGCTCAAGGCGCGCAAGAAGGCCCTGGAGGCGGACCTGGTGGTGGTCAACCACCATCTCTTCTTTGCCGACGTCTGGCTCAAGGACGAGGGTGCCGGCGAACTGCTGCCGGCCAGCAACGCGGTGATCTTCGACGAGGCCCACCAGTTGCCGGCCACCGCCAGCCTGTTCTTCGGCGAGACCATCACCACCGGCATGCTGGTGGACCTGTGCCGGGACACCCGGGTGGAAGCCTCGGTGTCCGCGCCTGACTTCCCCGACCTGCCCAAGGCGGCCGGCGAGCTGGAAACCGCCGCCCGTGAGGTCCGCCTGGGCCTGGGCCTCAACCCGCTGCGCCTGCCCGCCGCCCGGGCGCTGGAGCGGCGCGAGTTCCTGGCCGCCGTGGAGGCCATGACGGCGCGGCTGGCCAGGCTGGATGCGCTGCTGGAAAGCCAGGCCGAACGTTCCGACGAACTGGCCAAGTTGCACGGCCGTTGCCGCGAGGCCGCCGACCGCCTGGAGAAATGGCTCACGCCCATGCCCGAGTATGCCGCCACCGGCATCGTGCGCTGGCTGGAAGCCGCCACCCACTCGGTCCTGTTCCACGCCACGCCGCTGAATGCCGGGGAACTGTTCGCGCGCCAGATCGCGGGCGACCCGCGCGCCTGGATCTTCACCTCGGCCACCCTCTCGGTGCGGGGGGATTTTTCCCATTACCTGCACGAGATCGGTCTGTCCGGGCTGGAGGAGGGGGCCGCCACCGCCGTCTGGGACAGCCCCTTCGACTATCCCGAGCAGGCCATGCTTTACGTGCCGGAGGCCATGCCCGACCCCAACACGCCGGGCTACACCGGGGCCGTGGTGGAGGCCGCCTGGCCCCTGCTGGAAGCCAGCGGCGGCCGCGCCTTCCTGTTGTTCACCTCCCTGCGGGCCATGAACGAGGCCCACCGCATCCTCACCGCGCGCATGGCGGAAAGCGGTATTCGCTACCCGATCCTGCTCCAGGGAGAAAGGAGCCGCAGCGAATTGCTCGACGAATTCCGCGCCCTGGGCAACGCGATCCTGCTCGGCAGCCAGAGCTTCTGGGAAGGCGTGGACGTGGCCGGGGAGGCTCTTTCCCTGGTGGTCATCGACCGCCTGCCGTTCCAGCCCCCCGACGATCCCGTCCTGGCCGCCCGGGTCGATGCCCTCAAGCGGGCCGGCAAGAACCCGTTCCACGACTACCAGCTGCCCCATGCCGTCATCAGCCTGAAGCAGGGTGCCGGTCGGCTGATCCGGCGCGAGACGGATCACGGCGTGCTGATGATCTGCGACCCCAGGCTGGTGGAGAAACCCTACGGCCGCCGCATCTGGCAGGCCCTGCCGCCCATGCGGCGCAGCCGGGTCAGGGTGGAGGCGACGGCATTCCTGGGCCGGCCGGGTGGATTCGCGGCCGATTTGCCTGCAAGCCCGGCGGGCTCCCAGGCTAGCCCGGATGTTTCATGAATCCTCACGCGCCCTCGCTTGTCCCTTGTCCGTACAGGAAATCCCGCTCAGTCGGGCGTATGAATCACTACGCCGCTCCTTCCCGGAATACCCTGTACGAACAAGGTCCTGCGCGATCATCACGTGAATTCATGAAACATCCGGGCCAGCGCCTGAAACCCGAAAAAGGGTCTATTCTGGAAGTGGGTCTCTTGTGTATTCATGAACTTGCGAGAGATATTTCAGGAGGATGTCATGATCAGGCTGAGTTGCTGGATTGGCGCCAAGGGCTGTCGTGGCACGAAGCGGGAGGCGGGCCCCGATGTGAGCGGCGTGGCCTTTCCGAGCGCCGCGCCCGGACTGCTGGAGCACTTCCACCCGGCGGAGTCCGAGGGCGAGCATGTCTCCAGTCTGGATGAGCTTCTGTTCGGCCCGGAACCGCCCCCGGAACCGCCCGAGGACGCGCCTTCCCGCCGTGGTGCCACGCGGTGCCCGGCGCGGCGGGTGGATGCCGTGCGCGATGCCCTCGTCCGTTGACGGCATGAGCATCCGGCGCTGGGGAGCTTGGCTGTTGCTGGCCGCGAGCGGCCTGGCCGGCGCGGCGCAGACCCAGCAGCGGCTGATCCTGCAAACCTCCCCCCTGGCCGGTTTCCAGCATTACGCGGGACGCGCGCTGTTTCCGCTGATGGCGGTGGGCGATGCCCTGCGTCTGTTGCGCGAGCCCGCCAATCCCCACGACGACAAGGCGGTTAGGGTGGAGTGGCGCGGCGCCCAGATCGGCTACGCGCCACGGGCGGACAACGTGGATCTGGCGCGCCTGATGGACCGGGGGACGGCGGTGGAAGCCCGCATCCTCCACCTCCAGAACAGCCGGGATCCGTGGAAACGGGTCATCATGGAAATTTACGTGCTGGAATCCGCGAGCCCTTGAGGGCCATTGGGATCCCTTGAACTCCCCTTGAGCACCCTCTGCGTGCCATCGGGCGCCAGGATGGGGCGGCTCCGGTAGAATCGGCCATCCCCACCGCGGCTTCCCAACTTGAAATTCATCGCCTTCGATACCGCCACCGAGTGGTGTACCGCGGCCCTCTGGCAGGACGGGACCCTCGCGTTCCGCGAAGTCCACGCCGGGCAACGGCATTCCGATCTCCTGGTGCCCATGGTCATGGAACTGCTGGCGGAGGCGGGGCTGGCCCTGGGCGACCTGGACGGGCTGGCCTATGGCATGGGGCCGGGTTCCTTCACCGGCCTGCGCATCGCCTGCGGCGTGGCCCAGGGATTGGCCCTGGGGGCCGATCTGCCGGTGCTGGGGGTATCCACCCTGGAAGCCCTGGCGGAGGAAAGCGGCGCGGAGCGGGTGGCGGCCTGTCTCGATGCCCGCATGAACGAGGTGTACGCCGGCCTCTACGAGCGCCGGGACGAAGGCTGGCTCACCCTGGCCGGCCCCCTGGTCTGCCCCCCCGCCGGAGCACCGCTGCCCGGAACCGACGGCTACGTGGGCGCGGGCTCCGGCTTCTCCGCCTATCCCGCCCTGGCCGAGCGTTACGCCGGCCGGCTGGTCCGCGTCGATGCCGCCGTCATTCCCCACGCCCGAGCCGTCGCCCGCCTGGCGGCGCCCCGCTTCGCCCGGGGGGAGGGCTTGCCGGCGGAAGCCGCCGAACCCCTCTACATCCGCGATAAGGTCGCCCTCAAGATCGCCGAGCGGGCCCTCCTCCAGCCATGAGCGCCGTCCTCAAGCCCCTGTACCTGGATTTCCGCCCCATGGCCGCGACCGATCTGGACGATCTGGTCCGCATCGAGCGGGCGGCCTACCCTTATCCCTGGACCCTGGGCAATTTCCACGACTGCCTGCATTCGGGCTATTCCTGCTGGGTGGGGGAAATCGACGGACAACTCGCGGGCTACTGGATCATGATGATGGCCGTGGGCGAGGGCCACATCCTCAACTGCTGCGTGGCGCCCGCCTGGCAGCGGCGGGGTTTCGGGCGACTGATGATGGAGCACCTGATCCAGGTCGCCCGGGACCACAGGACCGAATTCCTGTTCCTGGAGGTGCGGCCTTCCAACGCCGCCGCCCTGGGGCTCTACAAGCGGCTCGGCTTCGAGGTCATCGGCACGCGCAAGGGGTATTACCCGGCCGACCAGGGCCAGGAGGATGCCATCGTCATGAAGCGAGATCTATGAACATGGATCGCCAGGATCGGCTCAAGGCGCTCGGCCTGTGGCCGGTCTGGCGTCTGCGCGGCGCGGCCATGGCGGAGCCGGAGGCCGCGCCGCCGGAGGATCCGCCGTCCGCCGTCAGGGAACCGACCGCCTCGCCGCCGGCCCCGGCCACCCCGCCATCCCCGGTCTCGGGCCTGGACCTGGATGCCCTGGGGGCCGCCGTGGAATCCTGCGGCCGCTGCCCCCTGGCCCGGACCCGCACCCGGGGCGTGCCCGGGGTGGGCGACCCCAAGGCCGAGTGGCTGTTCATCGGCGAGGCCCCCGGCGCCGACGAGGACCGCCTGGGCGAGCCCTTCGTCGGCCAGGCCGGCAAGCTGCTGGACGCCATGATGGCCGGCATTGGCCTGCAACGCGGCCGCAACGTGTACATCGCCAACATCCTCAAGTCGCGCCCGCCCGGCAATCGCGATCCCAAACCGGAGGAAGTGGCAGCCTGCCTGCCCTACCTGGAACGCCAGATCGACCTGATCCGCCCCAAGCTCATCGTCGTGCTCGGCCGCATCGCCGCCCAGACCCTGCTGGTCAGCGACACCCCCATCGGCAAGCTGCGCGGCCATGTCCACCAATACCGGGGCGTGCCCATGGTGGTGACCTACCATCCCGCCTATCTGCTGCGCAATCCGGCGGACAAGGCCAAGGCCTGGGAAGACCTGGTGCTGGCCCGGCAGACCATGGCCGGCTTGAAAAGCGGCGCCGCATCCTGATGTTTCGGCTTGAATAGCCGGGAAATGCACCGAACAATGCCGTCATCGCGAGGCGCGGAGAGACTGGCGATCCAGGCCTTCATGGCATGGAAAGGACTGGATTGCTTCACTTCGTTCGCAATGACGATGCTCGATTGATCATGCCTTACCCCAGGAGGAAACCATGCGCAAATCCCTGCTCGCCGCCCTGATCCTGACCACCGCCCTCGGCCTGTCCGGCTGCGGCTACAACACCCTGCAATCCCAGGACGAGGCCATCAAGGCCGGCTGGTCGGAGGTGCTCAACCAGTACCAGCGCCGGGCCGACCTGGTGCCCAACCTGGTGAACACGGTGAAGGGCTACGCCGCCCACGAGGCCAAGGTGCTCACCGAGGTGACCGCCGCCCGCGCCAGGGTCGGCCAGATCGCCGCCACCCCGGAACTGGTCAACGATCCCGCCGCCCTGGAGAAATTCCAGGCCGCCCAGGGCGAACTGACCGGCGCCCTGTCCCGCCTCCTGGTGGTGGCGGAGAACTACCCCCAGCTCAAGGCCGACGCCGGCTTCCGCGACCTCCAGGCCCAGCTGGAGGGTACCGAGAACCGCATCACCGTGGCCCGCAACCGCTACATCAAGACGGTCCAGGACTACAACGTGACGGTGCGCTCCTTCCCCAGCAACCTCACCGCCATGCTGTTCGGCCACCAGACCAAGGCCAACTTCACGGTGGAAAACGAAAAGGCCCTGGCCGCGCCGCCCAAGGTGGACTTCGGCGGCGAAGCGCCGGCGCCCGCCGCCGCGCCGGGGTATGACAGCGGACGATGAAAGTCATCCCATCCGTACCAAAAGCGGTAAAGCTCTCCCCACCCCAGCCCTCCCCGTGAACGGGGAGGGAGCCACCAGCACCTCCCCCCCCCATGCGGGGGAGGCAGGGCATCCCAGAACGTCGAGGCGGTGGAACTGCTGCACCTCCCCCGCATGCGGGGGAGGCCGGGAGGGGGAGTGTAGTTGCTTTACTTTCGCAAGGATCAGTAGGTCGGGCTTCAGCCCGACGGCGGAAACGGCTGGGCGGGAGTATCGGACTGAAATCCGACCTACGGTCCGACCCGCATGTTTCGAGCCTTACAAATCCCCGTTGGCCCCCGCCCGCATGATCTCGTCCATCTTGTCGCGGATTTCGATGGCGCCCTTGGCCAGTTCCGGGGTGACGCCCATGGAACCCTCGTAGCCCCTCACCCAGTCCAGGTTCCAGTCCAGCATCATCACCCAGATCTCCTTGTTGGCGTCCTCCATGATGCCGATGCGGCAGGGCAGGAACACCAGGAACTCCGGGCTGATCTTGAGCAGGTCGCGGCCCACGGCGATGTCGCAATAGCTGTGCACCTCGACGCGGGGGGCTTCCTGGTCGTTCAGCACGGCCTTGAAATCCTTCCACATCAGGTTGGAGCCCACGTACTTGAAGTTGAGCTTGTTGGCGCGCAGGTTCATGGATTCCAGCACGTCGTCGAAGGACAGGCCCGGCTTGACCTTGTACTTGTGGGACATCCAGGACATGGCGTCGGGCATGGACATGCGCATGACGTTGGTCATGATCGGCATCATGAGCTGCATCATCTGCCGCTTGGCTTCCGGCGGAATGGTCTGACGCATGGTGTAGGGCTTCACCGGCCCCTGGGGGCCGGGGGCGAACAGGGTCAGGGGGTTGTAGCCCAGGTTGGGGAGGGGAAGCGCGGGCAGGGCGGGCAATCCCGGCAACGTCGGGACCGGGACGGCCACGGGCGCCATACCCGTTCCCGGCATGAATTGCAGGAAGGGATTGACCATCTGGGGCGCGGCCGGCGTGCTTTGCGCGGGAGGCTGGCTCGGCGCGTACTGGGCGAAAGCCGCACCGGGCAGCGCGAGGGCGAGAAGGGTCGGCAGGGATTGCAGCAGTTTGTTCATCTTGTCTCCTTGACGGTTGGGTGTGTTCGGGGACTGATTCGCTCACTCCCCACCCCGACCCTCCCCGCCAGCGGGGAGGGAGAAAACACCTCCCCCGCGGGCGGGGGAGGAGGGGAGGGGGAGCAGCCGCTCTCAGGCCAGCAGCTGGTTCAGCACGTAGGGCAGGATGCCGCCGGCCTGGTAATACTCGATTTCGATGGGCGTATCCAGGCGCAGCTTCACCGGCACATTCTGACTGGAACCGTCGCCGCGCTTGATGACCAGGGTCAAATCCTGTTGCGGGACGATGCCGTTTTCCAGGCCCAGCAGGTCGAAACTCTCGTCGCCCTTGAGACCCAGGTCGGATGCGCCCATGCCGTCCTTGAACTGGATGGGCAGCACGCCCATGCCGGCCAGGTTGGAGCGGTGGATGCGCTCGAAGCTCTTGGCGATGACCGCCTTCACGCCCAGCAACTGGGTGCCCTTGGCGGCCCAGTCACGGCTGGAGCCGGTGCCGTATTCCTCCCCGGCGAACACCATGAGGGGCACACCCTCGGCCTGGTACTTCATGGAGGCGTCGTAGATGGACATCTGCTCGTTGCCGGCGTTACCAAAATGCAGGGTCACGCCGCCCTCGGAGCCGGGGATCATCAGGTTCTTGATGCGCACGTTGGCGAAGGTGCCGCGCATCATCACCTCGTGGTTGCCGCGCCGGGCGCCGTAGGAGTTGAAGTCGGCCTGGGCCACGCCGTGTTCCACCAGGTACTTGCCGGCGGGGGCGGCGGCCTTGATGTTGCCGGCCGGGCTGATGTGGTCGGTGGTCACCGAGTCGCCGAAGATGGCCAGGGCTCGGGCGCCGCGGATGGCCGGGTTGGGCTTGGCGGCGGGGTCGGCGGCATTGGCGAAGAAGGGCGGCTCCTGGATGTAGGTGGAGGCGGAATCCCATGCGTAGGCTTGCCCTGCGGGCGCGGGCACCGCGTCCCACAGGGGATTGTTGGCGCCCACGTCGGCGTAGATGGCCCGGTAGGTGTCGGCGTTGGCGGCGTGGGTGAGCAGGGCGGCCACCTCGGCGGCGTTGGGCCAGATGTCCTTGAGGAACACCGGGCCGTCCGTGCCCATGCCGATGGGCTCGTTGGCCATGTCGATGTCCACCCGGCCGGCCAGGGCGAAGGCCACCACCAGGGGCGGGCTCATCAGGAAGTTGGCCTTCACGTTCTGGTGCACGCGGGCCTCGAAGTTGCGGTTGCCGGACAGCACCGAGCAGGCCACCAGGTCCTTGTCCAGGACTTCCTTCTCCACCGCTTCCGGCAGGGGACCGGAGTTGCCGATGCAGGTGGTGCAGCCGTAGCCCACCACGTTGAAGCCCACCTGGGCCAGGGGTTCCAGCAGGCCGGCGGCCTTCAGGTATTCGGTGACGGCGCGGGAGCCCGGGCCGAGTGAGGTCTTCACGTGGGAAGGCGTCTTCAGTCCCTTGGCCGCCGCCTTCTTGGCCAGCAGGCCGGCGGCGATCATGACGCCCGGGTTGGAGGTGTTGGTGCAGGAGGTGATGGCCGCGATGACCACGTCGCCGTGACGCAAGCTCCCTTCCCGCCTCGGCGGGGGCCCCCGCTTGCTGGGCGGAGGGGAGGCCGCCATGCCCTCCTGATCCTTCGGCAGTTCCAGCAGCGTCTCGAAGCTTTCCTTCAGCGCATACAGGTTGATCCGGTCCTGGGGCCGCTTGGGGCCGGCCACGGAGGGCTTCACGCTGGAGAGATCCAGGCGCAGGGTCTGGCTGTAGTCGCACTGGCCGGCTTTGGGAATGCCGAACAGGCCCTGGGCCTTGTAGTAGTTGCGCTGGGCGTCCACCTTGGCGGGGTCGCGGCCGGTGGCCAGGTAGTACTGGCAGGTGGCCTCGTCCACCGGGAAGAAGCCCATGGTGGCGCCGTATTCCGGCGCCATGTTGGCGATGGTGGCCCGGTCGGTCACCGGCAGGGCCTCGGCGCCCTCGCCGAAGAATTCCACGAACTTGCCCACCACCTTGGCGCGCCGCAGCATCTCGGTGATGGTCAGCACGATGTCGGTGGCGGTGATGCCGGCCGGGATGCTGCCGGTGAGCTCCACGCCCACCACGTCCGGGGTCAGGAAATAGACCGGCTGGCCCAGCATGCCGGCTTCCGCCTCGATGCCGCCCACGCCCCAGCCCACCACGCCCAGGCCGTTGATCATGGTGGTGTGGGAATCGGTGCCCACCAGGGTGTCCGGGTAATAGACCCCGTCCTTCTCCATCACGCCCCGGGCCAGGTATTCCATGTTCACCTGGTGCACGATGCCGACGCCGGGCGGCACCACCTTGAAGGTGTCGAAGGCCTGCATGCCCCACTTCATGAACTGGTAGCGCTCCCGGTTGCGCTGGAACTCGATTTCCATGTTCCGCTGCAAGGCATCGGCGTTGCCGAACACGTCCACCTGCACCGAGTGGTCCACCACCAGTTCCACCGGCGCCAAGGGCTCCACCTTCTTCGGGTCCTTGCCGGCGCGGGCGGCGAAGGAACGCATGGCCGCCAGGTCGGCCAGCAGCGGCACGCCGGTGAAGTCCTGCAACAGGATGCGCGCCACCACGAAGGGAATCTCCTCGCTGCGATTCGCGTTGGGCTGCCAGCCGGCCAGTTCCCGCACGTGCTGCTCGGTGATCTTCTTGCCGTCGTAGTTGCGCAGCACGGACTCCAGCACCACGCGGATGGACACGGGCAGGCGGGAGATGGCGCCGATGCCGGCCTTTTCCAGTTGGGGCAGGGAATAGTAGGTGCCGGTCTTGCCGTTGCCGGCGTCGAAGGTCTGGCGGGAATCGAAGAGGCTGTGCATGGCGGTGGCTGTGTGTGGATGAAAGATGCGGGATTTTACCCAACCAGGGAAAGCCCCGCGACGCTGTCATTGCGCGGAGGCGAAGGGAAGCGGCAGCCCTCCACGCCGTCATTGCGAGGAGCGAAGGGAGGGGCCAGGGCAACCCCCCCGTCTGGAGGAGCGGAGCGACGTGGCAATCCAGGGGGGTGACTCGCGCCCGGCCATGCCGCCTGCCTGCCCTGATCGCCACGCCCTTCGGGCTCGCGATGACGGCGGAGGAGGCGGGCTCGCGATGACGTCACCTTACCCGTCATTGCGAGGAGGCGAGGGGAAGCGGCAGCCCTCCACCCGTCATTGCGAGGAGCGGAGCGACGCGGCAATCCAGGGGGTTTGACCTCGCGCCTGGCCACGCCGCCCACCTGCCCTGGATCGCCACGCCCTTCGGGCTCGCGATGACGGAGGAGGGGGCGGGCTCGCGATGACGTCACCTTACCCGTCATTGCGAGGAGCGGAGCGACGCGGCAATCCAGGGGGGTTGACTTCGCGCCCGGCCACGCCGCCCACCTGCCCTGGATCGCCACGCCCTTCGGGCTCGCGATGACGGGTGAGGAGGAGGCGAAGCCGACGCGGCAATCCAGAGTTTTGCCTTGCTGCCACCGCCTGTTTTTTTGCGTTGCAGCAATATAAACTCCGGCCACGTCCGCCCTTCCGATGGCCTATAAAGGGCGGTGCCAGCAACGATCCGCCATCGAGAGGAAGACATGAGCGACCTGAACCAGCAAGCCCTGGATTACCACGAGTTCCCCCGTCCCGGAAAAATCTCGGTGGAATCCTCCAAGCCCTGCGCCACCCAGTACGAGCTGTCCCTGGCCTACACCCCCGGCGTCGCCGAGCCGGTGCGCCAGATCGCCAAGGACCCGGCCAACGCCTACCGCTACACCAACAAGGGCAACCTGGTCGCGGTCATCACCGACGGCACCGCCATCCTCGGCCTGGGCAACCTGGGCCCCCTGGCCAGCAAGCCGGTCATGGAAGGCAAGGGCATCCTGTTCAAGCGCTTCGCCGGCATCGACGTCTTTGACATCGAGGTCAACGCCCCCAGCGTCGCCAGCTTCATCGAAACCGTGGTGAACATCTCCCCCACCTTCGGCGGCATCAACCTGGAAGATATCGCCGCGCCCCACTGCTTCGAGATCGAGGAAGCCCTCAAGGCGCGCCTGGACATCCCCGTGTTCCACGACGACCAGCACGGCACCGCC
>JADJYY010000001.1 GCA_016719465.1 Hydrogenophilales bacterium | reverse complement strand
TAAGCGGGTGCTTGCCGATCTCGATGCACTGGCCGGTGGTGATGTCGAACTTCCAGTGGTGCTTCGGGCAGGTCAGGGTTTTGCCTTCCAGGGCCAGATGAGGGATGTTGGTCACCTGGTGGGGACAATGGGAGTCATAGACCTTGTAGCCCTCCCCCTCCCGGTAAACGAACACCGTGCGGGCGCCGCAATCCACCCGGCTCACCCCACCATCGGCGATGTCCGCCACGGCCATCACGTCACGCCACTGGGGCAGGCTGTTGATAAGCTCCGGCTTGAACTCCGGCAAGTCCATTTCCAGCAGGATCTCGGCCGCCCAGACGATCTTGGCCAAACCGAGGGCGGGAAAGGCCATGAGCAGGGCGTCGATGATTTCCATGGGCGTGCAGCCATCGCGCAGGGCGCGCAGCAGGTATTGCTTGAAGCCCCCCTCGGTCTGGGAATGCACCTTGGTGATCACCGAGATCAGGTCCCGCGTCTTGGGATCCAGATGCTTGCCGGTGTCCTTGAGAAACTTGAAGTAATGGCCGAGGGCGTCGCCGCGCACGGCGACCAGATAGTTGAGGGCGTCACTCATGACTGACTCCTGGTTGGGGGGGTGGAAACTTGCCTGAATCGCAGCATAGCTGTTTTCGTGGCGGCGCCGGCAACCAGGCGCCGCCGCCACAAGGGCCGGCGAGGATGACGGAGAGCAATGGATGGAATGCAAAAGGCCAGCGCGCTGTCTGGCCTTTTGGGATATCTGGTGGTGTTGGGTTTACTCCCGAACTCCTCGCTTTCTGGGCCAGTGAGTGGTCCCACAGGGGGATTTTATTGGTTGCGGGGAGGCCACAAAAGTTCCATGTGATTCGTTATCCGCGCCGGATCAACCGACACCCCCTCGATACGGTTGCTCGATACGGCGCCCTCGATCAAGGCGAGTTCGCGCAAGGCCTGGGGCTTACGCGGATCCTTCGTATTGATCCAGCGTGAAATGACGTTTTTGTATGGCTCGTGCACATCCCCTCCCAGGCCAAGACGGGTATGAAGGAAGGTCTGGTTCTCCTTGCTGGCGCCATACAGGGACTGGACCAGTCCCAACAGGGCCGCGTGGTCGCATTCGGTCAATCTGGCTAGGACGTCACCCCAGGTGGGAGATATTTGCCACGGTTCAGCCTCCTTGCGGTTTCCTGGCTTCATACCCAGCCAGGCCTGCCTGAACCCAGGCATAACTGATGCGTTCCTGCTCCAGTCGCAGTGCCGGTGCGATCCGATCGTGGCGTAGATCGTCGTACAAACTGGCTTCATCAGGATGCAGCCGGTTCAAATCCCGCTGGGTCGGCGTGTCTTCCCGCCCCCATAGTGGGCGATGCGCCATCAGCGTGGGCCGGTCCATCAACAGGGAGTGGGCCTGCGGAAAGTGGCCGCGCAACTGGTCGAGGATGGCAAAGCCGTGGGTGTCGATGTCGCCCCAGTAGTAGATGTCCCGATCAGCAAGCCATCCCGCCTCGGCCAGGGGGTCGAAGCCGTAGCCAGCGCCGAAGATCACCAGGCTGTCGGGCACACATGGAAAGGCAAGGAAGTTGATTTCGTTTTCCGTGATGAATACCCGCCGGGCTGGCAGAGAGAGGCGTGCAAACTCGTCGGCGGGTACGCTGAGGTCGGTCAATCCCAAAAGGTCGCCATCGAGCAGACGGAAGCGGACCAGTGCCGGTTTGCCGCGCAGGCCATAGCGCCGCTCGAAACCCGCCACCCCGCCGGGTGCGGATCTGTTGATGGCGTCAGGCGGCAACACCTGGTCGAGCAGTTCGCCGATCAATGCGCGGTGGCGTTCGATGAACTTGCTGTGCACGCCGGGCACATCGATCTGGCGCAAATACACGTTCGCGTAAGGGTGGGTCGCGAACCAACCCAGCACGTCCAAAAGGCCCGGCCAGTCATCGCTGTGCTCCAGGACCCGCAAGGGCCGGCGGGCGATCCAGCCGGCCAGCGCCGGGAAGGACTGCACGATAGCATCGGCCAGTTGGCGGAAGCGCGCCACCTCGCGGCGCTTGCCGATCAGGGCCAGTGCGTCTGGTTCGCTGTCCAGCCAGGCGGCCACCGGCAACCGATTTCGACCGAGCTGGCGATGATTGATTTCCTGGTATTCCAGGCGATAGCCGCCGCCCTCGGCCAAGACACGCAGCCACCGCCTTGCCTCGTCGAAGTGGGCGGACAACTCGGCGGCGGTGGGAACTTTCAGGGGTATGCGCCAGGGATAGCGAGCCGCGCCGGTCATGACATCGGCCAGAAGGTGGCCGCGCTCCCATTCCCTCAGCACTTTGGCGCGCAGGTCGGCCGGGGTAGTCCAGGAATTCATCCGGCACCCCCCGTTCTCCCTTCGGAGGAGGGGAGATGGGCAACCTTTTCCGCCCGGTATTCCTCGATCGTCAGGTTACGCAGGCGAGATTCCCGGCCGTCCTCGTTGTGCACGAAGCCGACGCTGGACACATAGGGCTCGATGATGTGGATCTTCTGCAAGGGCGTGACGATCAGGAGTTGCAGGTTCAAGCGCTTGAACAGTTCCAGCCCGAAGCGGGCGGATTCGTCGGAGCCGCGCCCGAAGGCCTCGTCGATGGCCACGAAGCGGAAGGTGCGGGAACTCACCGCGCCCGCTTTCACATCCGCCTCCAGGCCAAATTGATAGGCCAGGCTGGCAGCCAGCACCGTGTAGGCCAGTTTCTCCTTCTGGCCGCCGGACTTGCCGCCGGAATCGGTGTAGTGCTCATATTCCTTGCCGTCCTCGCGCCAACGTTCGGCGGCGGCGAACACATAGCCATTGCGCACATCGCTGACCTTGCGGGTCCAGCGCCGGTCCAGGTCGGTCAAACCATCGCGGCCACGGAAGCGTTCGATTATGGCCTTCACCTGGAGAAACTTGGCCTCGGAATACTGGCTGTCCTCGGAACCGGTCAGGCCGCCTTCGACGCAGGCGCGCAGATCGGCCTGGAAGTCGCGGATTTCCGGGTCGGGGCTGGCCTGGGCCTCCAGTTCGATGTAACGGCCGGGGTTGTAGTCGATCTGGCGCAACGACTGGTTGATGCGTTCGATGCGCTCCTTGATGGTCTGCCGCCACATGGCCAGTTGCGCCTGGAAGTGGGCCACTTCGCGGATGGTGTTCTCGTTGAGCAGATCCTTGAAGCGGGCCTCGAAGCTGGGTAGGCCGTCGCTCTGCAGGCCATCCAGCAGGGTGCGGTATTCAGCCACGGCCTCGATGCTCACATCCACGTCCTGGGTTTCCAGGGGATATTTCTCCCGGTATTCCGTCATCGCCTTGATGATCTTTTCCCGCAGGCGGGCGAGCTTCTTGTCCTCGGCATCGATGCGCTCGGTGATCCACACGCGCAGATCCCGTTCCCGGTTGTCGCAGGATTCCACCGTAAGGCTGTGTTCGCCCAGGGCTTCGGCGCGCAGGGCTTCGAGCCGAGGAAAGCGCCATTGCTGCTCGGCTTCAGACAGGGCCTGGAAGTTCTCGGTGCATTCCGCCAGCAACTGGCGGGCCTGTTCCTGGCGTAGTCCGGTCTGAGCCAGATCACGATTGCACACGGCCAGGTCGGCCTCGGTGTTGCTCATTTCCCGTTCCAGCTCGGCGAGCTGCCCGTTCAGGGTCTGCAACAGGTCGGAGGCCGCTTCCAGCGCTTGTCTTTCTTCCTCCAGACGTGCGATGGCCAGGGCCAAGGGTTGCCAGTCGATGTCTTGGTATTCTTGGAAATTGTTGAGGGCCTCCAGCGCCTGCATCTGGCCCTGAATGCTTTTGAGTTCATCCTGTGCCTTAGTGACGCGCGCCGCCAAGGCATGCATGGCCTTTTCCAGCTCGCGCATGCGCTTTTCCAGGGCGGCGATCTTGGCCTCGTTGCTCCAACCAAGCACGTAGCGACCGCGGTCATCCAGGCGGTGGCGGTCGTCCTTCTCGTGGCGTTCGTTGCCGGCCTTGATCTGGCCGGAGCGGGTGATGGCCTGACGTTCCCGACGGAACTGTTCCAGGGTCTCGCAGCAGGCGTAATCGAAGCGTTTCGCCAACTCCTGTTCCAGCCAGGTATAGAAGGGCGAATCCGGCTTGATCGCCAGCTTCCTCGCCAGGGACTCCGGCCCGGTGGCGGCGGCCACGGCGGCGCCGGCCCGGACCCGGTAATACACCAGCCGGCCCTTGAGCTGGGAGCGGTCCACCCAGTCCGATACCGCCGCATAGTGGTGATCCGGTACTAGCAGGGAGAGGCCGAAATTGCGCAACAACCGTTCCGCCGCCCCCTCCCAGGCCTTTTCCTCCGGCCGCACCTGGATCAGTTCGCCGGCGAACGCCAGGTCCGCCACGTCGATGCGCAGCGCCGCGCACAAGGCCACCCGCATGGCAACCTGGGCCTCGTCGATGTTGCTGCGCCGTGCCCGCAGGCCGGCGATCTCGATGGCCAGTGCATCGTGGTCGCGTTTGCCGGCAGCGAAGTCCACGCCGGCCTCGTTCAGCCGGTTCTGGGTGTCCGCCTCCTTTTCGGAAAAACTGGCCGCCAGGGTCTCGCACACGCCCCGGTTGCTGACGAAACGTTCAGGCCCGTTGACCGGCAACAGCTTGAGCTTTTCGGCGAGTTCGCGGTAGCGCTCGGAGCGCTGCCGACGCCGTTGTTTTTCGCCCTCCTTGGCCTCGATTTCCGTGGTGATGGTGGCCAGGCGCTGGCCGCCGTTTTCGTCGATGGCCCGCTTCAACTCATCGCGCCGCCGGCCCTGGTCCTGTTTCGTTTCGGTCAAGGTCCGGATGCGCGCCTCACCGCGCTGCTGCTCCGCCACAAGGGTGGTGAGGCGCTTCTCCAGCAGCCCCCCCTTCAGGCGGGCGAAATAGGCCCGCAGGGCGTCGCGGGCGGCACGCAGTTCGTCCACCCCCGCAGCCAACTCGGCATGACGGTCGCCATCCGCCACCAGGGGCCGCAGGCGCGCCAGCTGGTCCTTGGCCTTAAGCACGGCGTTGTGGGCGCGGCTCAGGTCGTCGAAATGCTGGATCAGCGCGGCGATTCGTGCGTCCGCGTCGAATGCCTCCAGCATGTGCTCGCGTACGAAGTCGGTAAGATTGCCCACCGATTTCATCGACACCGTCTGGTGGAACAATTCCATCGCCTGCTCGTTGTCGATGCCGAAGCGGCGGCGGAACCAGGCGCCATAGGGCGGGAAGCTGTCATACACCTCGATGCCGCGACGTGCGCGCAAGCGCTTCTTCAGCTCGCCGATGTCGGCCACTCCGGAGAAGTCCCCGGTGATGGATAGGGCCTGGTCCGCCGTCAGATAGAAACGCGCCGGCTGGCCCTGGGCCTCCTTGAACCAGAAAACCTGGGCCAGGGTCACACTCTGGTCGAAACCGGGATTGCGGAATACGCCGAGGATCACCGCATAGGCGTTGGGTTCGCGCAGGGCCACCGGCTTGGCGGTCATGCCCGCTTCGGCCCGCTCGGACTTGAAATGCCCCAGTACGTAGGAACGCAAGGAGCGTTCTCGCGCCTCCGCCCCGGCCGCCTTGTTGTAGGCGATGCGCTGGGCTGGCACGAGAAGGGTGGTCAGCGCATCCACCAAAGTGGATTTGCCGGAACCGATGTCGCCGGTGAGTAGGGCATTCTCGCCGTTGGGCGCCAAGGTCCAGACCCGCTCGTGGAAGGTGCCCCAGTTGTAGACCTCCAGCCGGTGCAGCCGGAAACCGGCCTGGGCTTCACCTGTGGAGAAGTCGAGTTCCACGGACGGCATCATTCCACCGACTCCGTTTCCCCGCCCGCCAACTGGGCCCGATAGGCCGCCAGCCGCTGATCGAACTCCGCCAGCCATTGGGCATCGACGAAGGCCTTGAGGATGCGCCGCACTTCCCAGGCCGGTTCGCCGGCAGCGGATTTCAACGGCCGCACGAAACCCAGGTCGCGGATCTTGTTGAGGGTAGCCTCCACTTGGTCAATGGCCTTCGCCTCGTTGCTGCCGGGGGGCAGGAACACGCGCAGGAGTTCAGCCACCTCGTCGCGGGTCAGGATCAGCCGGCTGCCTGCCTCGCCGCCACCAGCGTCGGTTTCCACCAATTTCTCCCGCAGGAGGGCGAGCAGCAGGCTGACCTGGAAGGACAGCGGCCGGCGCTGCACCAGACGGGGAAGTTCCGGTTCGCCCTCGCGGGGTGGGCGGGTGCGCAAGAAGGCATGGCCTTCGGCTTCATCCAACAGCAGTTCCAGGCCCAGCACCACCACGTAATCGCGCACGCGCGCCTGCAGGTTGAGCAGGTCTTGCCACAGGGACGCGTTGTCTTCCCGGTAGAGCACGCCTTTCATCAGGGCGATCAACACGCGGGAGAGCGTTATTCCTTGCGCGGACAGGTCTTCCATGGGGCTCATCTCGCGTAGATCACCCGAGGCAGGGTGGCCCGCCGCGCAAAGCCCTGCTCGTCCAGCCAGGCAATGGATGCCTTCGCTTCCTCTTCGAAGACGGTGTTGCCGTCGGCCAGGGACAGCCAGGCGACCAGTTCCGCCAGGCCTTGTTCCAGGGGGTGGCGTTCCACCAGTTCAGCCAGGGTGACCTGGGCCTTGTCCTGGAGTGCTTGGCGTATCCAGCCCGCCAAGCGGGCCCGATCAACCATCACCTGATCGAATAGGGCGGCGGTGTCGATATCCTGGCCGCCATCCAGCAAGGCCTCCGCATTCAGCTCTGGGCGGATGGGCGGGGTGTGGAGGGGCCGTTCCAGGGGCAATTCGATGTCCGGGGAAGCCGCGCCGATCGCCATGAACTCGCCGCCGGGAGCCGCCTCGCGCACGGCCAGGGCATGCGCGCGGATGCCGTGGAGGATTTCCATGATGCGGCGGTTTTCTAGCCAGGTCTGATCGTCGAGAAAGCGGCGCAACTCCCGCGACAGCAGGGCCACCGTGCGCTGGGTGTGTTCGCCCGCCTCCAGCCAGTCGTAGTGCACCCGCTTCAAGCGCCCATCCGGAGCCAGGGATTGCACCGCCGAGAGGCCGAACACGGAATCCAGCAGGGCGGACAACTCCTCCTGCCGCGTCGGCGACATGAGGAAATCCCAGAAGGCGCGAAAGCTCTTGCCCTGGTCGGAATCGGCGATGGCATCGCGCTCACCGAAGATGGTCTCCAGCAGGGCGCCTTTGCCCCCATCCCACAGCGCGATGCGCTCGCGCACGCTGCGGTCCAGGTTGCGGAAATTCTGTTCCACCTCGCGAAAGTCCGACAACAGTTCACGCGCGGTGGCGGCAACCTGCTGGAAGCGGTCTTTCACCGCCGTATCGTCCAGGACGGCCATGTCCCCCGCCCGTACCCGTTCCATCTCGGCATCGATCTCGGTGCGGCGCTTTTCCAGTTCGCGGATGCGCACTTCCGGATCGGTCTCGCTGCCTTCCACCATCTGCCGCAACAACTCGAACACCGTCATCAGCCGCGACTCGGTGCCGACAAAGGCGCGCTGGGTCAGGCTCTCCAGCCAGGCCAGGGCTTTCTCGGTGGCGGGTGTCAGATCGAAATGCGCATCGTCGGAACCTGGCGGATAGAACTTGCGCAGCCAACCCTTGTCATTGGCGGCCCAGTCGTCCAGATAGTGCTGGGCGCTGCGCGGAAACGCGTCCTCGCCCAGGGAAAGTCGCAGCCCGAACAACACGTCCTCCAGCTTCTCCACCAGATCGGCCTGGGCCATCACCCGTTCGTTGGGCACCACGAACGCCTGGTGTAGAAAGCTGGCCACCAGCGGCGCATGGGGCGAATCCAGCAAGCGCCAGGCCGGGTGGCTGCGGCGCAGGGTGTCGAGGGTGGTGTAGTCGAGGGGCACGGTTGTTTTCCAGATCCTGTTGCCAGTGTCAGCTTTTCTTCTTGGTTACCGGTCGTCAGGTGGCCGCCCCGATAGGAAGCATATTGGTAGCGTCACCGAATTGGTCCGTGGAACCCAGTTCCGACTCGCCCATCCAGTAACAAAGCAGTGGTGCCGGGATGCGCAGAATCCGGGTATTGGAATCGGGCAGGTCGGCCGAATGGATGTCGAGCGTGCCGAAGTCGTCCAGAGATTTGGTGACCACGTAGCCACGGTCGATGGATTTCTGCTGGCAGAGTTCGAGCAAGCCTTTCAATTCGCGTGGGCCGGTGTGCTGGGCGCGATATTTCACCTCGAAGGGAATGATCTGCCCGCCGACCTCGGCAACCAGGTCGACTTCCCGATCTTTCTTGCCGCGCCAGTAGGTGAAACGCACATTCTGTGCGTAGTAGCGGGCGAACAGATGCTTGAACACGGCGGTCTCGGTCGCCACACCCAGCGCCGCCGGGTCTTCGAGGACCGCCTTGCCCTTGAGCATGACCGCCGGCGCGATGGCGGCATCGGCCAGGTAAATCTTGAAGCGCGCCCGCAGCACATCCTTGCCATAGCCGAATGGCGGCAGGCGGTAGATCAGATGCGTCGCTTCCAGCAATTCGATGAAGTTCTGCGCCGTGGGCCGCTTGACCTCCAGATTGGCGCAGAGATCGACCATATCCAGCAGCCCGCCATCGTGCATGCACAGATAGAGGAAAGTGTGTTCCAGATCCAGAACCCGTCTCACGCCGAACAACGCGGTCATGTCGCGCTTCAGCACCTTGTCGATGATGTCCTCGCGCAGCAGGCGCTGTGCTTGGGTGATGCTTTCGACTTGCGCGGTCTGAGGAAATCCGCCGCGCACCAGGTATTCGTGGAAATGCCCGACATAGGGGGCGGCTGCTTCGGTGACGCGGTAAAAATCCGACTGAGGCCAGTCAAACAGATCGCGCAGCGATTTGATGCGCGGCAGTGCCGGCAGGGACAGGTTCTTGATCTGCAGGTATTCGTAGAACGAGAGCGTGGTCAGCCGGATCGTGTGCCAGCGGCCGACACCCGATTCCTGCCCGGCCTCCACCAGGGGCATCGCCGAACCGGTAAAGACGATGCGCCGATGTTTGGCGAAATCCACTTGATGTTTGACCCAGGTGCCCCAGTCGCGAATGAACTGGGCCTCGTCGAGGAACAGGTATTCCGGGCCATCCACTCTGGGCTCCCGCTCGCGCCAAGCTTCAAGCACGGCGTCAATGCCGGCGAGTTTCAGGATGGGGTGGTCGAAAGTAACGTAGAGGATGTTGGCGGGCGGTACGCCTTCCCGTAACAGGGCATCGGCGGCCTGCAACATCAGCGTGGTCTTGCCAATCTGGCGAGCGCCAGAAAGCAGAACAGCCCGGGGGGCGGGCGGATTGGTTGCCCAGGCGTACAACTCCCTGAAGGCGGCGCGTCGCCATCCGGGCAAGTCGGAAATCGCCTCGTCCCGCCACCAGGGGTTGAACTGGGACAAGACGGCGACAAGTTCTTCTTTAGACACTCTCATGAAGAAAAAATAACAGCAGATAACTATTAATACAAATACATTTTAACTAAAAGGCGCACTCAATAACCAATTGCAAGATATCAGGCCCAATTTAACGTTCGATCCGTTACAAGGAGTTTGGCCTCGCGATCATCCAGCGCGACGAATAAGCAATAAAAAACCCGCACTTAGGCGGGTTTAGTGGACTGCTTCGGATGTTATCGGATGGTGAAGTGGTGGACCGAAGGAGGATCGAACTCCCGACCTCCGCATTGCGAACGCGGCGCTCTCCCAGCTGAGCTATCGGCCCTGAAGAATTTCGGCGCGCAGTATAGCGAAAAGCTGGGGGGCCTCCTAGCCGGCCGCCCTCGCCTTCGCGTTCACGAACATCCACAGGCCGATCAGGATCATGGGCAGGGACAGCCACTGGCCCATGCTGGTGTTGAAGGTCATGTAGCCGAGGATGCCGTCGTCCGGGGTGCGGAAGTACTCGGCGATGAAGCGGAACACCCCGTAGCCGATCAGGAACAGGCCGGAGGCGGCGCCGACCGGGCGCGGACGGGCGGTGTAGAGCCAGAGGATGACGAACAGGGCCAGGCCTTCCAGGCCGGCCTGGTAGAGCTGGGACGGGTGGCGCGGGATGTCGTCGCCGGCCTGGGGGAAGATCATGGCCCAGGGCAGGGCGGGGTCGGCCGGGCGGCCCCAGAGTTCGCCGTTGATGAAGTTGCCGATGCGGCCGAACATGAGGCCCAGGGGCACCAGGGGCGCGACGAAATCGCCCACTTCCAGGAAGCGCCGGCCGGTCTTGCTGGCGTGCCGGGCCAGGGCCAGCAGCACGCCGATGAGGCCGCCGTGGAAGGACATGCCGCCTTTCCACACCGCCAGGATGTCTTCCGGGTGGCTGAAGTAATAGCCGGGTTCGTAGAACAGCACCTGGCCCAGGCGTCCGCCCAGCACCACGCCGAGGACGCCCCAGAACAGCAGGTCGTCCAGTTCGGCCTTGCTCCAGCGGGTTTGCGGGTGGGCGCGAATGCGCCAGCGGCCCAGCAGGATGAAGGCGGTGAAGGCCAGCACGTACATCAGCCCGTACCAGCGCACGGCGAGGGGGCCGATGGCGACGGCGATGGGGTCGAACTGGGGGTGGATGAGCATGGCGGCGAAGAAATTCGTGGATGCCCGCGCGGGCAGGGAAACCTGGCTATTGTAGTGGCTGTCCATGCCCTATTCCGAACCTCGACAACAGGAGCCCCGCGCATGCCCAACCGTTTTTCCCGCCATTTACCCTGGGCTTTGCTCGTTGCCCTGCCCCTTGCCACCGCCTGTGCTCGCGACAGCGTGCCCAGCCTGAGCGCGCCCGAAGCCCTGGAACGGGCCCGGGCCGGCAACCTGACCATCGTGGATATCCGCCGCCCCGAGGAATGGCGCCAGACCGGCGTGGCGGAGGGGGCCGCGCGCATCGACATGCGCCATCCGGCGTTCGCCGACACGGTGCTGGCGCGGGTGGGCGGCGACAGGAACGCGCCCATCGCCCTGATCTGCCGCACCGGCAACCGCACCAGCCAGATGCAGGCGGTCCTGAAGAATCAGGGGTTCACCAACGTCTACCATATCGGTGAAGGCATGGCCGGCAGCGGCGCCGGACCGGGCTGGGTCCGGCGTGGCCTGCCGGTGGAGCCTTGCGCGCGGTGCTGAGGCGCGGCGCTTGGTAGAATGCCCGTTTCCGCCCCACTCGGGGTGACCCAGCCGATCCACGGAGCCGACCATGCCCCAATACCGTTCCCGCACCACCACCCACGGCCGCAACATGGCCGGCGCCCGCGCCCTGTGGCGGGCCACCGGCATGAAGGACGCGGACTTCGACAAGCCCATCATCGCCATCGCCAATTCCTTCACCCAGTTCGTGCCCGGCCACGTGCACCTGAAGGACATGGGCCAGCTGGTGGCGCGCGAGATCGAGGCGGCGGGCGGCGTGGCCAAGGAATTCAACACCATCGCCGTGGATGACGGCATCGCCATGGGCCACGGCGGCATGCTGTATTCCCTGCCCAGCCGGGACCTGATCGCCGATTCGGTGGAATACATGTGTAACGCCCACTGCGCCGACGCCCTGGTGTGCATCTCCAACTGCGACAAGATCACCCCCGGCATGCTCATGGCGTCCCTGCGCCTGAACATACCCACGGTGTTCGTGTCCGGCGGGCCCATGGAAGCCGGCAAGGTGGTGTGGGACAACAAGACCATCATGCTGGACCTGGTGGATGCCATGGTGCAGGCGGCCGATGCCAAGTGTTCCGACGCGGAGGTGGATGCCGTCGAGCGATCCGCCTGCCCCACCTGCGGTTCCTGCTCCGGCATGTTCACCGCCAACTCCATGAACTGCCTGACCGAGGCCCTGGGCCTGAGCCTGCCCGGCAACGGTTCCTTGCTGGCCACCCATGCCGACCGCAAGGAATTGTTCCTGCGCGCCGGCCGGCTGATCGTGGACCTGGCCAAGCGCTATTACGAGAAGGACGACGCCACGGTCCTGCCGCGTTCCGTCGCCAGCTTCGAGGCCTTCGAGAACGCCATGTGCCTGGACATCGCCATGGGCGGCTCCACCAACACCGTGTTGCACCTGCTGGCGGCGGCCCAGGAGGCGGGCGTCAACTTCACCATGAAGGACATCGACCGCCTGTCGCGCAAGGTTCCCAACCTGGCCAAGGTGGCGCCCTCCACCCAGCTCTACCACATGGAAGACGTGCACCGGGCCGGCGGCGTGCTGGCCATCCTGGGCGAACTGGACCGGGCCGGCCTGATCCATCGCGACTGCCACACCGTGCACAGCAAGACCCTGGGCGGCGCCCTTTCGGTCTGGGACGTGATGCAGGCCCACGACCTGTCGGTGTTCGAGTTCTACAAGGCCGCGCCCGGCGGCGTGCCCACCCAGGTCGCGTTCTCGCAAAACCGCCGATACAACGAACTGGATATGGATCGCACCAACGGCTGTCTTCGCGACAAGGCCCACGCCTATTCCCAGGACGGCGGCCTGGCCGTGCTCTACGGCAACCTGGCCCTGGACGGCTGCATCGTCAAGACCGCTGGCGTCGACGCCAGCATCCTCAAGTTCACCGGCCCTGCGCGCATCTTCGAAAGCCAGGAGGCGGCCGTGGAGGCCATCCTGGCCGACCGGATCAGGGAAGGCGACGTGCTGGTGATCCGCTACGAGGGCCCGCGCGGCGGCCCGGGCATGCAGGAGATGCTCTATCCCACCAGCTATCTCAAGTCCAAGGACCTGGGCAAGGCCTGCGCCCTGATTACCGATGGCCGCTTCTCCGGCGGCACCTCCGGGCTCAGTATCGGCCACGTCTCGCCGGAAGCGGCGGAAGGCGGCGCCATCGGCCTGGTGGAGGAAGGCGACCGCATCGAGATCGACATCCCCAACCGCGCCATCCGCGTGGCGGTGGAAGACGCCGAATTGTCCAGACGCCGGGCCGCCATGGAGGCCCGGGGCGCCCAGGCCTGGAAGCCCGTCGGCCGCGACCGGAGCGTTTCCCCCGCCCTGCGCGCCTATGCCGCCATGACCACCAGCGCGGCCTACGGCGCGGTGCGCGATGTGAGCCAGGTGGAACGTCGCGGGTAAAGCGGGCGCTCGTCTCCCGTGAAAAATCTCGATACCCCCGAACAGGGGGCTTCCGATCAGGAACCCCGGGAACCGGACCCGCTGGCGCGCTTCCGCAATTGGCCCGGCTTCCTGGCCGCCGCCATCGCGCTCAACGCCCTGTTCGTCTACGGCATGTTCGCCGGCGCCTCCGACCCCGAGGTCCGGGGCTGGTTCAAGGCGCTGTCCTGGTTGCCCTTCAACGTCATCGCCTCGGCGCTGTATTTCGTGCTCATGGTCAAGCTGTCGAAAACCGGTGGACATGGCGCGCTGTATGCCGTCATCTGCCTGGCAATGATCGCCGCCAACTGGATCGCCTTTTTCGCCGCATGACTGGTTTATCACGCCCGGTTCTCCCCACCCCGACCTTCATCCTCGCGAGTCGGGGGCTCCCCGTGAACCGCGAGGTAGCGGACGCCTCCCCCGCGTGCGGGGGAGGTTGGGAGGGGGAGAGCCGTGTGCTGACTTCCGCAAAATCCACAACCCACTCAGGAGACCCGGCATGACCCTCGCCGACCTCAACAGCCGTTTTGGCATCGCCGACCAACTGAAATTCATCGAGGGCCCCGGCGGCCTCGCCTTCGCCGAGATCGACAACGCCCTGGGCACCGCGTATCTGTGCCTGCAAGGCGCCCACCTCACCACCTTCCGCCCCAAGGACCAGGCCGAGCCGGTGGTCTGGCTGTCCGATTACGCCAAGTTCGCAACCGGCAAATCCATTCGCGGCGGCGCGCCGGTGTGCTGGCCCTGGTTCGGGCCCCACGCCACGGAAAGCGGTTTCCCCGGTCACGGCTTCGCCCGCACGGTGATGTGGCAGGTCACCGCCAGCGCCGCCCTGGACAGCGGCGAGACGCGCATCACCCTCATGCTCATGCCCAACGAGCAGACCCGCGCCCAGTGGCCCCGCGCCACCCGCCTGGAATTGACGGTAACCGTCGGCGCCAGCCTGCGCATGGACCTGGTCACCACCAACCTGGACACGGAAGCTGTGGTCATCGGCGAGGCCCTGCACACCTATTTCCATATCGGCGACATCGGCGAAGTCCGGGTCACCGGGCTGGAAAACACGACCTATCTGGACAAGGTGGCCGGCTCCACCCGCCACACCCAGGACGGCGCCATCACCTTCAACGGCGAGGTGGACCGGGTCTACGTGGATACCGAGGCCACCTGCGAGATCGTCGATGCCCGCTTGAAGCGCCGCATCGTCGTCGCCAAGTCCGGCTCCCGCTCCACCGTGGTCTGGACCCCCTGGAACGAGAAGGCCGACAAGATGGGCGATTTCGGCCCGGATGGCTGGCGCCGCATGGTGTGCGTGGAATCGGCCAACGCCCTGGAGAATGTGGTGACCGTGGCGGCCGGCGAAAGTCACCGGATGAGCGTGGAATACAGCGTGGTGGTGGACGCGTGAGCGGATTGACCGTCCGGGAAGGCGCCATGAACCAGGTAGTCACCGGGTTTCCGGTGTTCTCCCCCTCCCAACCTCCCCCGCTCGCGGGGGAGTGGCTCTCTCCCTCCCCGCTTACGGAGAGGGCTGGGGAGGGGAGCGTTCTTGCCGCTGAACACGGCAAGTCTTTCAATCCGGCTTCGCGTTACAATGCGCGCCCTTCTAGTCCTTTGATTTAACAGCGAATGCAGCTTTTCGCCTGCGGCGTGAACCACCACACCGCTCCCGTCGCCATCCGGGAGCGGGTGGCCTTTCCGCCCGACATCCTGCCCAAGGCCCTGTCCGACGTGACTGGCGCGCGGCGCATCGCGCGGGAAGCGGCGATCCTGTCCACCTGCAATCGCACCGAGATCTACTGCAACACCCAGGAGCCGGAAGGGGTGGCGGAATGGCTGGCCAATTTCCACGGCCTGCCGCCCCGGGACGTGAAGCCCTACCTTTATCTGCTGCCCCAGAACCAGGCCGCCAACCACGCCTTCCGGGTCGCCTCCGGGCTGGATTCCATGGTCCTGGGCGAGACCCAGATCCTGGGCCAGATGAAGCTGGCGGCGGAGAAGGCCCACGATGCCGGCACCCTGGGCCTGCTGCTCAACAAGCTGTTCCAGCGCACCTTCTCGGTGGCCAAGGAAGTCCGCACCGCCACCGAGATCGGCTCCAGCACGGTGTCCATGTCCGCCGCCGCCGTCACCCTGGCGGAACGCATCTTCCCCTCGATCTCCGACCAGGCCGTGCTGTTCATCGGCGCCGGCGAGATGGTGGAGCTGGTGGCCACCCATTTCGCCGCCCGCAAGCCGCGCCGGCTCATGGTTGTGAACCGCACCATCGAGCGCGCGCGCGACCTGGCCAACAAGTTCGGCGGCGAAGCCGCGGCGCTGACCAATCTGCCGGAGATATTGCCGGAGTTCGACATCCTCGTGACCTCCACCGCCAGTCCCCTGCCCATCGTCGGCCTGGGGCTGGTGGAACGGGCCGTCAAGCTGCGCAAGCACCGCCCCATGTTCATGGTGGACCTGGCGGTCCCGCGCGACATCGAAACCGAGGTGGGCGAGCTGGACGACGTCTTCCTCTACACCGTGGACGACCTGGGCGAAGTGGTGCGCGCCGGCCAGGACAGCCGCCAGTCGGCCGTGACCCAGGCCGAGGCGATCATCGCCGCCCGCGTCAACGAATTCATGCACTGGATGGATACGCGCCAGGCCGTGCCGGTGATTCGATCCCTGCGCGACCACGGCGAACGCCTGCGCCGCCACGAACTGGAAAAGGCTCACAAGGCCCTGCTCAAGGGGGACGATCCGCAAGCGGTGCTGGAAGCCCTGAGCCGGGGCCTGATGAACAAGCTGCTGCACGACCCCAGCCACGCCCTCAACTCGGCCGGCGAGTCGGAGCGGGAAGAACTGGCCCGGCTGGTCTCCCGGCTCTACAACCTGCACGGAGAGTAGGTTGGGTTAGGCGCGAAGCGCCGTAACCCGACATGAGCAAGGCAGTGTCGGGTTACGCGACAAGGCCGCCAACCCAACCACCCCCTCATCCCCATGAAACCCAGTCTGCAAGCCAAGCTCGAACAGCTCGCCCTGCGCCTGGAGGAGCTCGACCGTCTGCTGGCCGACGAGCGGGCAACGGCGGACCTGGCCCAGTACCGCAGGCTCAACCAGGAACATTCCGACATCACGCCGGTGGTGGAGCATTTCCGGACATGGAAACTCGCCCAATCCGACCTGGCCACCGCCGAAAGCCTGCTCTCCGACCCGGACATGAAGGACTTCGCCCAGGAAGAGGTCGAGGCCGCCAAGGCCCGCATCGCCGACCTGGACGGCCAACTGCAAATCCTGCTGCTGCCCAGGGATCCCAACGACGAGCGCAACATCTTCCTGGAAATCCGCGCCGGCACCGGCGGCAACGAATCCGCCCTGTTCGCCGGGGACCTGTTCCGCATGTACACCCGCTATGCCGAGCGCCAGCGCTGGAAGGTGGAAGTTGTGTCGGCAAGCGAGGGCGAGGTAGGTGGCTACAAGGAAATAATCGCCCGCGTCGTGGGCCAGGGCGCCTATTCCAGGCTCAAGTTCGAATCCGGCGGCCACCGGGTGCAGCGGGTGCCGGAAACCGAGACCCAGGGCCGCATCCATACTTCCGCCTGCACCGTGGCCGTGATGCCGGAAGCGATTGATGCCGGCGAGATCGACATCAACCCCGCCGACCTGCGCATCGACACTTTCCGCGCCTCCGGCGCCGGCGGTCAGCACATCAACAAGACCGACTCGGCGGTGCGCATCACCCACCTGCCCAGCGGCCTGGTGGTGGAATGCCAGGACGACCGCTCCCAGCACCGCAACAAGGCCCAGGCCCTGTCGGTGCTGGCCGCACGCCTGAAGGACCAGCGCGATCGGGAACAGCAGGCGAAAGAGGCCAGCACCCGCAAGAGCCTCATCGGCACCGGCGACCGCTCCGACCGCATCCGCACCTACAACTTCCCCCAGGGCCGGGTCACCGACCACCGCATCAACCTGACCCTGTACAAGCTGAACTTCGTCATGGAAGGCGAGCTGGACGAGTTGATCAACGCCCTCACCGCCGAACACCAGGCGGAGTTGCTCTCCGCGCTGTCCGGGGAGGAGTGAGGGGTGGGGAGCGAAGTCGCGGGAGAGGGAGCAACATCCGCGCACGCCACGGTTGCTCCCTCACCCGCCCCCGCGGGGCACCCTCCCCCGGAGGGGGAGGGAAGTGTGGCCGACACCCTCCGCATCGCCGCTTCCCGCCTGCAACAGGCCCTCGGCCTGGACCGTGGCGAGGCCCGCCTGGAAGCCCGGATCCTCGTGGCCCATGCCCTCGGCGTGGACCGCGCCTGGCTCATCGCCCATGATCGTGATGCCCTTGCAGCCCATCAGGCGGCCGCCATCCAGGCCTTGATCGCCCGCCGCGAACAAGGCGAACCGGTGGCTCACCTCCTGGGCGAAAAGGAGTTCTACGGCCGGCTCTTCCAGGTCACGCCGGATGTCCTGATTCCCCGACCGGAAACCGAGCTGCTGGTGGAGGCCGCCCTGGCGCGCCTGCCGAAGGAGCAACCGCTCCATGTTCTCGACCTGGGCACCGGCAGCGGCTGCGTGGCCATCACCCTGGCCCTGGAACAGCCCCTGGCCCGGGTCGTCGCCGTGGACCGCTCCCCCGCGGCCCTGGCCATCGCCCGGAACAATGCCCGCCGGCTGGGCGCCGCCAATGTCGAGTTCATCCGGAGCGACTGGTATGCGGGATTAGGTGTAAAGAAATTCGACATGATCGTCAGCAACCCGCCGTATATCGCCGCCGGCGATCCCCATCTCCACCGGGGAGACCTGCGCTTCGAGCCGAATTCCGCGCTGGCCGCCGGGACGGATGGCCTGGATGCCATCCGCGCCATCCTCTCGGGCGCCGCCGCCCATCTGGAACCCGGTGGCTGGCTGCTGCTGGAACACGGCTTCGACCAGGGGGTGCAAGTCGCCGCCCTGCTGGCCCGGCACGGCTTCGGGCACATTCGGACCCTGCGCGATCTCGCCGGCCTGGAGCGGATTAGCCTGGGCCGCCGGCCACCGGGAACGGGCTGATACACTTGCGCTCGTTGCCTTCCCAGCACCACCCATGACCGCCGCTCCATCACGTACCTGGCGCGTCCCGCCGGAGGCCGACCTGCGCCACCGCGCCTGGGACGGCGAGGATGTCTTTTTCCACGGTGGCGCCGGTGACACCCATCGCCTGTCCGCCGCCGCGGCCATCATTCTGCTGCGCTTGTCGCGGGCCCCGGCCGACGAGGCGACCCTGGCGGACGAACTGGCCCGGGCCGCCGCCTGTGACACCGACGAAGCGGGCGACGCCCTGGCCGGCATCCTCGACGAACTCGCGCGCCTGGAATACGCGGAGCCCGCCCCATGAAGCTGGGCGACCTGTCACCGCGAGACCTGCGCGACCTCCTGGCGGGGAACACCCTGGTGCTGCGCACCGGTCCCTTCGCCACCCGCATCCACAGCCCCATGCCCGGCATCGCCGACGGACTCCTGCGGCTTTACCCTGATTTCCCGCTGGATGACGGCGATTTCTGCGACTTTCACGTCCGCGTCGGCCCGCCCACCGGAATCCGGCGTTGGCTGAAGCCCCAGATCAATTTCTGGCACGATGGCCACTCGCCCTTCAAGCCCCTGCCCGCCAACCATGCCTTCGCCCTGCTGGAATGGGGTTTGAACTGGTGCGTCGCCGGCCATGCCCACCACTACCTGATGCTGCATGCCGCCGTGCTGGAAAAAAACGGTCGCGCCGTGGTGTTGCCGGGGGATCCCGGCGCCGGCAAGAGCACCCTCACCGCCGCGCTCATGCTCTCCGGCTGGCGACTGCTGTCGGATGAAATCACCCTGATCGATCGTGACGACGGCCTGATCGTGGGCCTGGCGCGACCGGTCAGCCTGAAAAACGCCTCCATCGACGTCATCCGCCACGCCTTCCCGGACGCCATCATCGGCGCGCCCGCCCACGACACCCACAAGGGCACCGTGGCCCATCTGCGCGCGACCCCGGACAGCATCGCCCGGGTCGGCGACAAGGCGCGCGCCGCCTGGGTGATCTTCCCGCGCTGGCGCGAGGGCGCCGAGGCCAGGTTGAGCCCTCATTCCCGCGCCGACGCCTTCCTGCATACCGCCAACCACGCCTTCAACTACAGCTTGTTGGGCAGCCTCGGCTTCGAGCTCAACGCGGCGCTGATGGATGCCTGCGAATGCCACGATTTCGAGTATTCGCGGCTGGACGACGCCATGCGGGTGTTCGCGGAGTTGGCGGCGTCATGACCGCGCACACCCGCTGCCAACCGCTGCTCGACGTGCTGCGCGACCCCGCGCGCATGGCCGCCCTCGATCTGGGCGCCTGGGACCGTCTGCTGCGCCAGGCCGGCGCCGCCGGCCTGCTGTCGAGAATCGCGGTCCAGGCTGAAGCCCTGGGCCTGGATGCCGCTCTGCCCGACCCGGTCCGTCCCCATCTGACCGCCGCCCGCACCGTCGCCACCAAGCAGCGTCAGGCCGTGCGCTGGGAAACCCGCCGCGTGGCCCGGGCCCTGGCCGGCGTCGAAGGCCCCATCCTGCTGCTGAAGGGCGCCGCCTATGCCCTGGCGGACCTGCCGCCGGCTGCCGGCCGCCTGTTCGGCGACATCGACCTGCTGGCGCCCAGGGCCCAGCTCGGCCGGGTCGAGGGCGACCTGATGCTGGCCGGCTGGCATGCCGGCGGCAAGAGCGAGTATGACCAGCGCTACTATCGACGCTGGATGCATGAACTGCCGCCCATGATCCACCTGCGCCGCGGCACGGTGCTGGACGTGCATCACAACCTGCTGCCGGAAACCGCCCGCATCCGCACCCGTGCCGAACCCCTCCTGGCCGACGCCCGGCCGCTGCCGGGGTTTCCCGGCCTGTTCATTCCCCGCGATACCGATCTGGTGCTGCACTCCGCCTGCCATCTGTTCCACGAGGGGGAATGGGGCCACGGACTGCGCGATCTGGTGGACCTGGACGCCATGCTGCGCGCCTTTCCGGCCGAACCGAGCTTCTGGTCGGGCCTGCTGGCCCGGGCGGCGGCGCTGAACCTTGGGCGCCCGCTGTATTACGCCCTGGATTGCTGCCGCCGCTGGCTGCGGACGCCCATACCGGACGCCATCATAGCGGACTGCCCCGCGCAACCGCCGGCCTGGCAGCGCCCGCTGATGCGCTGGCTGTTCGATGCCGGCCTGGCCTCCGCCCATGCCACCTGCCGCAAGCCCTGGTCGGGCCCGGCCCTGTTCCTGCTGTTCGTGCGCGGCCACTACCTGCGCATGCCCTGGCGCCTGCTGTTGCCCCACCTGCTGCACCAGGCCACGACACGGGATCGACAGCAGGATTGAGGGGAGGCGTCGGATTTATTTACACTTGCCTTTCGAGGACGGTGTTAACCTGTTGTTTCCTCAGGAAACACCTGCCGTGGCACATAAATTGCTAGAAATATGGGCAATCACGTGAAGGAAATCACGCCATGAACACACCCAATGAACCTCTCGCCCGCGAAGCTCAGCCGCAGGTCAACGAACAACGCCGCCGCCTGGCCAAGGGCGGCTTGGCCGCGCCCATCGTCGTCGGCACCCTTTTGAGCCGTCCGGTGCTGGGTGCCGCGCCTCATAACTGCACCATTTCCGGCCAGCTGTCGGGCAACGTGTCGACCCATCAGCAAGGCGTTTGCTCCACCCTGGGCGTGCCCCCGGCCACCTGGGTGGACAAGGAAAGCAACCTGATCCGCAAGAATGCGGAGTTCGCCGCTGTCGGCTTCACCGACACCTACTGGGCGAAGAATGGCAGCAACAAGCTGATTCCGCCCGGCGAGGCGCCCGACGTGAAGGCCACCTTGCAACAGGTGCTCGCGAACGACGTACAACCCTCCAATCCGCCAGCCAATATCGATCTCGGGCGCGCCGCGGTCGCCTCCTACTTCAACGCCATCGAATTCGCCCCGGACTTCCCGTTGACGGGCGCCCAGGTGGTGGCCATGTTCAACGCCACGATCGGCGGTGGCACCTACGACCCGACCGGCGTGAACTGGAACGCGGGGCAGGTTCTGGCTTACTTCCAGTCGCTTTATCAGTAGCCCTCGACCACCGAGCCATGCAAGCAAAAGGGCGCCCGTGGCGCCCTTTTGCATTCCGGGAACAAAACCCTCGTCTCAGGTCCGGTGGTACCCCACCACCACCTCCACCTCGTTCTTCGAGCCCAGGATCACCGGCACCCTTTGGTGCAGCCCTTCCGGGGCGATATCCATAATCCGCTCGTAGCCCGTCGATGAGGCGCCGCCGGCCTGCTCGACGATGAAGCTCATGGGGTTGGCCTCGTACATCAGGCGCAACTTGCCGGGCTTGCCCGGGTCCTTGGTGTCGCGCGGGTACATGAAGATGCCGCCGCGGGTGAGGATGCGGTGCACCTCGGCAACCATGGAGGCCACCCAGCGCATGTTGAAGTCGCGGCCGCGCGGGCCTTCCTTGCCTCGCAGGCACTCCTCGACGTAACGCTGGACCGGGGGTTCCCAGAAGCGCTGGTTGGAAGCGTTGATGGCGAATTCCCGGGTGTCGGCGGGAATCTTCATGTCCGGATGGGTAAGGAGAAACTCGCCCACTTCCCGGTCCAGGGTGAAGCCATTGACGCCGTGGCCCGTGGTCAGCACCAGCATGGTGGATGAACCGTACAGGGCGTAGCCGGCGCACACCTGCTTGACCCCGGGCTGCAGGAAATCGGCCTCGGCGGCGGCGCGGTTGGGCACCGGCGCCCGCAGGATGGAGAAGATGGTGCCCACGGAGATGTTGATGTCCACGTTGCTGGAACCGTCCAGGGGATCGAACACCAGCAGGTACTTGCCCAGGGGATAGCGCTGGGGGGAATGGGGTAGACCTCGTCCATCTCCTCGGAAGCCATGCCGGCCAGGTGGCCGGCCCATTCGTTGGTGCGGAGCATGATGTCGTTGGTGATCACGTCCAGCTTCTTCTGGGTCTCGCCCTGCACGTTCTGGCTGTCCAGGGCGCCCATGACACCCACCAGGGCACCCTTGTTGACCGTGTTGGAAATGACCTTGATGGCGGTGACCAGGTCGTTGAGCAGGGCGGTGAAATCGCCGGTGGCGCCGGCGATGTGGCGTTGCTCCTCGATGATGAACTGGGTGAGCGTGGTGCCGGTGTGCATGGCGCGTCCTCTCGGTGAATATTAGAAAACGCTGATTCTAATCCATTAGGTGGATTTATCCGAGCATAAGCAGGATTACTGGCTGGTCAACTGATCGGATCGGGTGAAGGACCAGCTGCGGGTGATGCCCAGGATATCCACCTTCTTGCGCATGGCTTCCGGAAAGCGGGCGAAGGGCCCGGCCATTTCCACGATGTTGATGGCAGCCTGATCGAGGATCCTGGAGCCGGAGGAACGCTCGATCTGGACCGATTCGATGCTGCCGTCCTCGTGGATGCTGACGGTCAGCACCAGGGTGCCATAGAGCCGGTTGCGTTTGGCGGCTTCCGGGTAGTTCAGGTTGCCCACCCGCTCCACCTTGATGCGCCAGTCCTCCACGTACTGGGCGAAGGTGAATTCCTGGGCGCGGGCGCCGACGAACAAGCGCCGGGGGCGCTTCTGGTATTCGTCCATGTTCTGGTCGATGCGGGCTTGCAGCTTGGCCATCTCCAGACTGCGGGCGGCCAGATCGACGGGGGCGGGAGTCGGCGAAGGCGGGCGGGATTCGGGGGTGGCCGCCGGCTTCTGTTCCGGCAGGGCGTAGTCCGACTTGATCTGCTTCATCATGGCCTGGGTCTGCTGCTCCAGGGCCTGCATGCGCGCGTTGAACTCCGCCTCGGCGCTCATGGCCTGTTCCCGGTCCGAGGCCGGCAGCGGCGATGTCGCCTGCCGATCCTCGTCCACGTTGCCGCCGCCGTCCAGGTTGTGCTGGGCCAGCACGTCGGCCTTGATGGGCTTGTCCTTGGTCATGGCGTTGACCAGCACCACATCCAGGGGGGGGCCGGCGTTCTCGAACAACTTGGGGTTGGCCGCCTGGAAATGCATGCCGAAGATGACCAGCACGTGGAGGATGGCCGAGACCAGGACGGCCTTGGTGAAACGATCGTCCCAGTCCGCCGAGGTCAGCGGCGCGTAGAGGGACGGCAAAAAGGCCTCCCTCAGGCGGTCAAGGGGGCCAGGTAACGACATGTCAGGTCGATGTCGAGCAGGTCGATGTTTTCCACCGCCACGCGCATGCGGTCACCCGGGTTGAGGGTGGGCGCCCCGGTGACCTTGGCGACGAAGGGCAGGCCGTCCAGGCGGATGAGGTTCTCCCGCCAGAGGGTGGCGTCGATCTCGCGGATGCTCTCCTGCAGCAGCCAGCGCAGGCACCAGTAGCGCTCCATGCCGCGCTGGAATTCGGCGTAGGCGTCGTAGGCCAGCTCGAAATCGCGCACGGCGGCGAACAGCATGGCATCGTTGCCGGCGTGGGGCGGCGCCTCGCCCCGGGCGGCGGCCAGGATCTGGCGCTGGTTGAGCAGGTCCACGTAGCGGCGCAGGGGCGAGGTGCTCCAGGCGTAGTGGGACACGCCCAGCCCCTCGTGGGGCGCCGGCTTCAGGGTCATGCGCACCTTGCCGCCGGTCTGGGCCCGGTAGACGCCGGCCACGCCCTTGTCCGCCAGCATCTCCCCCCAGCGGCTGTTGGCCAGGATCATGAGCTCGGACACCAGCTTGTCGATGGGATTGCCGCGCACCCGGGTCAGGATCTCCACCCGTTCGCCTGCCACCTTGAACACGAAATCGTTGCGCTGCGCCTGGTCGGCCTTGCCCCGGGCCGCCTCCAGTTGACGGGCGAAGCCGAACAGCCATTCGAGTTCCCGCCGGAACGGGTACTCCGGACCATCGCCGCCGATGGTGGCCTCGTTGAACAGGGGCTCCAGGGTCTCATGCCGCAGGTTGGCGGCGATGCGCACCACGTCGGCCTGGGTGGTCAGGCTCAGGATGGAATGGTCAGGCGCCACTTCCACGTACAGCGAGAGGGCCGGGCAATCCCGGTTTTCCGCCAGGGTGTACTGGGCGATGAGGTCCTCCGGCAGCATGGTGATCTTGTCGCCGGGCATGTACACCGTGGACAGGCGGGTGGCCGCCACCCGGTCCAGGTCGGAGCCGGGGGTGATGCCCAGGGCGGGGGCGGCGATATGGATGCCCACCCGCGTCGAACCGTCCGGCCGGAAGATGACCGAGAAGGCATCGTCGATCTCCGTGGTGGCGGCGTCGTCGATGCTGAAGGCCGGGGCGTCGCCCGGCGGCAAGGCGGGGGGCGGCAGCGGCGGCGCGATGCCGGAAAACCCCGCCCCGCGCGGGAAATGGGTGAGCAGGAAGGCCTGCAGATGGAACTCGTGGCTGGAGGGGATGGCGCCGCACTTGTCCAGCAGGCGCGCCGCCGACAGCCCCGTTTCCGCGCAGGCATCCGCCAGGGCCTTGTATTCCAGGCTGTTCTTGTCCGGCTTGTGGGCCAGTTCGAACACCTTGTCGCGCAACGGCTCCGGCAATCGGCCGGCCGCCAGCGCGGCCGCCCATTCGGCGCGCAGGGCGGTTTCCCGCGCCTTGCGCTCCACCGCCGCCTTGGCGGCGGCCAGCACCTCCGCCGGCGCGGCGCGATAGCGCCCCTTGCCTTTCTTGTGGAAGTAGATGGGGGCGCCGTGCAGGGCCAGCAGGATGGCCGCGGACTCGGGCGCGGCGGGAGCGTGGCCGTGATATTCCCGGGCCAGGTCCTCGAAGGAAAACTCCGCCTCCCCCGCGACCTCCCAGAGGAAATCCAGGTCCAGCGCCGCCTTCCCCGCCCGCGCCTGGTCCATGACCTGGGACGGGGACGGCGCGGCGTAGCGCAGCAGCACGTGGGCCGACTTCACCTTGGCCCGCTTGCCGTGCTGGGACTCCACCTGCAACGAGGCGTCGTTGTCGGCCAGGATGGTGCCGGCCTTGATATCGCCGTCTTCTTCATACAGAACGAACATGGGATGGGTACCGGTAGCGATCTCAAAAAGCCAGGATGGACGGCAGGAATTCCGCGAAGCGGGTGAAGCCGTGATCGCCCCCCGCCAGCACCTCCTGGCGGGCGCCGGCGTAATAGGCCACGGCCTCCCGGTAATCCAGGACTTCATCGCCGGTTTCCGCCAGCAGCAGGTAGCGTTCGGGCCGGGTGATGGCCGGCACCCGCAGGGCATCCAGCTCGGCCGCGTGTTCCGCGGCGAAGCGGTATTCCTCGCCACTGTGCCAGTTCTTCTGGATCTGGCCCACATAGGCCGCGAGCTTGTCGTGGCAGGCCACGCAGGGATTGACCAGCACCGCCTTGAGACCGTGTCTTTCCGCCAGCCAGGTGGCGTAGAACCCCCCCAGGGAACTGCCCAGCAGCTTGGCCGGCCCCCGGCTGGCGGCGATCAGGTCCTCCAGTTGGCGGATGGCGGCGGCGGGGCGATGGGGCAGGTCCGGGCAGGCGAAGGCTTCGGCCAGGCCCCGCTCAGCCATCCAGGCGGCCATTTCCCTGGCCTTGCCCGACTGGGAGGAACTGTTGAAGCCATGGATATAGATCAGCATGGAAGGCGCGGTGTTGGAGCGAATGAAGCATTTTACCGGTCATCCGCCGGCCGTACCCGTGCCAACCACGTCACCAGATCATCCAGGAGACGGTCGCTGGCCAGACCCAGGGACGCCGCCGCCCCGGCGGCGTCATGGCTGGGGGCCGGCGCCTCGGCGGCGAACACCTGGCGGGCGATCAGGCGGGCGTCCCGCCGACGCACCAGCTCGGCTTCCAGGGTGACCCTGGCGATGCCCGGGGACTGGGCCGCGTCATGGTAGAAATCCCGCAGCCGGGTATTCAGCTGATATTCCGCCTGGACCCCCGTTCCCAGGGGCACCACGGCCTCGAACGGCCCCGCCGCGTTGAGTCGCTGGCGCAGATGGGCATTGAGGCTGCGGGCCGGCGCCTCGCTCCAGCGCGCATATTGGTAATAGGACAGGGTGTCCGGCGTCCGGCTGTAGACCAGGCGAACGCTCTGGAAAACGCCCGGCGTCTCGGTGTCGCGCACCAGCAGCACGCCCTGGCGGGCGGCGGCGTTCGCCGGGGCGGCCGCAACGCCGGCATCCGCGACCCGCAGCACGTGATGGCTGACCGGATGGGGGCGACCCACCTGGCCACAGCCGGCCAGGCAGGCGATGGCGAACAACAGGGGGATGGCTATCGACCGCGCATGCATGTTCGTTCCCTTTCCCTATTGTTCACCGGGTCCCAGTTCGCCCTTGTTCGGCCCGAACAACAGGCGGGTGGGATCGGCGAAATCCCGGCTGGTGGTTTGCAGGGCCTCGCTCGCCGAGCGCATGGCCTGGGCGGTGTTCTGGATTTCCTGCAAGCCCAGGTCGGAGCTGATGCGGAGTTGGACCCGCATGTCGCGCAAACCGGCATCGAGGTTTTCCAGGGTGGCGCGGGTGGTTTTCAGCGTGGCTTCCGCCTCGTTCGCCAGACCGTCCAGGCGCTGGCCGGCCTGCCTGATGGCCTGGCCGCCATCGCGGATGGCCGGCGCCAATTCTTCTCCCAGGCCTTCCAGCTTCACCGCCGCCTGGCGGGTGGTTTTCAGGGTGGCGGCCAGTTCCGGCCCCAGGACGCCCAGCTCGCGACGCGCCTCGCCGGCGAGGCCGGCGACATGGTTCAGGGTGGTGGAGAACGCGCGCTGGTTGTCGTCGGACAGCAGCCGGTTGACGCGCGCCAGGGCGTCCTGTCCGGCGGTGCCCAGGCCCTCCAGGTTTTTCGCGAAGCGCGCCATGTCGGGGACGCCCTCCTCGATCACCGGGTATTCCTCGTTGCCGGGGATGTCGAGCAAGGGCGCGCCGCCCTTCCAGACGTTGTTCAGGCTCACGGCCGCCAGGCCGGTCACCAGATTGCGCGCCACCACCGCCTCGACGCCCTCCAGGACGGGGGCGCGGGCGTCCACTTCAATCAGCACCCGCACGGTCTTGGCCTGGTTGGACAGGATCACGTAATCCACCACCTTGCCCACCTTGATGCCCTGCATGCGCACATCGCTGTTGATCTGGAGCCCCTCCAGGGACTGGTTCTGGAAATAGACCAGATAGCGCCGCACCGCCGGCCCCGCGTCTCCCTCCAGCCAGTAGATGCCGCCGGCCAGCAGCAGCAGCAGGGCCAGCATCGCGGCACCCACCCAGGCATATCTCGCATCGGATTCCATAAGCCCTCACCCTTCCTCGTTCGCGCGGGCGGCGAAATAGGATCGTATCCATTCGTGATCGGTGGCCGCCACCCGCGCCACCGGGCCATCGGCGATGACCCGCCCCCGGTATAGCACGATGATCCGGTCCACCATGCCCCACAGGCTGTCCAGGTCATGGGTGGCGATCAGGGCGGTCAGGCCCAGGCTGTCGCACAACACCCGCAGCAGATGGTCGAATTCCCGCGCGCTGATGGGATCCAGGCCGGAAGTGGGTTCGTCCAGGAACAGCAGTTCCGGTTCCATGACCAGGGCGCGGGCCAGGGCGGCGCGCTTCTTCATGCCGCCGGACAGCTCGCTCGGACGCTTGTCCGCCGCCTCCATGGGCAAGCCGGCCAGGCGGATCTTCATGGTCACCAGTTCGTCGCGCAGGCGGCCGGGAAGAGCGGTGTGTTCCTTGAGGGGCACGGCCACGTTCTCGGCCACCGTCAGGGAGGAAAACAACGCGCCCTCCTGGAACAGCACGCCGAAACGGCGGCGTACCTGGTTGAGGCGTTCCAGCGGCAGCGTCCAGATATCCTCGCCGAACAGGCGCAGCTGGCCGCCATCGGGCCGCTGCAGGCCGATGCATTCCCGCAGCAGCACGCTCTTGCCGGTACCGCTGGCGCCGATCAGGCCCACCACCTGGCCGCGCGGGATGGAGAACGACACGTCCCGGTGCAGCCACTCGCCGCCGAGACGAGTGCGGATGCGGTCGACTTCCAGGATGGGCGCGCGGATGGGTTCGCTCATCGCGGGATTTCCGGATGCAGCACCGCGAACACGGCGTTGATCAGGATCACCGCCACCAGGCCCTGCACCACGGTGGTGGTGGTGTAGGCGCCGACGCTGCGGGCGTCCCGGGTCACCGCGAAGCCGTTGCGGCACGCGATGAAGGCGATGGCGGCGGCGAACGCCGGCGCCTTGTACATGCCGAACAGCACGGTCTCCAGGGGCAGCACCGCCTTCAGGCGCTCGAAGAAGGTGTAGTAGGTGACATCCAGCTGGCTCGCCGCCACCACCGCCCCCCCCAGGATGCCCATCACGTCGCCGACGAAGGTGAGCAGGGGCAGGGCGATGACGATGGCGATCAGGCGCGGCAGCACCAGGACCTGGACGGGCGACAGTCCCAGGGTGGAGATGGCGTCGATTTCCTCGGTCACCTTCATGGCGCCGAGCTGGGCGGTGAAGGCCGCGCCCGAGCGGCCGGCGATGAGGATGGCCGTCAGCATGGGCGAAAGCTCCCGGGCCACCGCCAGGGCGATGCCATCGACGACGAAGATGTTGGCGCCGAACTTCTGCACCTGGACGCCGAGCAGATAGGCGAACACCACGCCGACCAGGAAGGTCATCAGCATGATGATGGGCAGGGCGCCCAATCCCACGGACTGCAACTGCACGGTGAGCTCCCGGTGGCGCAGCCGGGCGGGATGCCTCGCCAGGTCCCACAAGGCTTCGGTGATGCGCCCCAGGAAAACGAACTGCCCGGCCAGGCTGGCCGTCGCGCCGGCCATCGACCGGCCCAGGACGGCGAGCGGGGTGCGACGCCGGCGCCGCGGTCCGGCGCGGGCATCGAGACGGTCGGCCACCAGATGGATCAGGGTGAGCTGGGCGGGTTTGAAATGATGCAGGCTGACGTTGGACCAGACCACGCCCAGGGCGCGCAGGCGGTTCACCAGCATCATGACGCCGGCGCTGTCCAGCCGGGTCAGCCCGGCGGCGTCGACCCGCACCGCCCGGTCGTGGGGAACCCGAAGCTCGGCCATCATCCGGTCCACCCGCTCCAGGTGATCGATGCACCAGGCGCCCCGCAGCCTGAGTTCGCAGCCCGCTTCGCTCAAGCCATGATCGAGGCCGGGCTCGTCCATGCCCGCCCCTACCCGCCCGTGGCGCCCAGGCGCGCCAGCAACCTGTCGTGGATGCCGCCGAAGCCGCCGTTGGACATCACCAGCACCTGGTCGCCCGCCCGGCATTCCGCAGCGATGGCCTCCACCAGTTGCCCCAGGTCGGCATGGGTGGAAGCCTTGCGCCCAGGGGCCGCAACGCCGCCGCCGCGTCCCAGTCCAGGCCGCCGGTGTAGCAGAACACCCGGTCCGCCGCGTCCAGGCTGGCGGGCAGGGCGTCCTTCATCACGCCCAGCTTCATGGTGTTGGAGCGGGGCTCCAGCACGGCCAGGATGCGCCCCGGCTTTCCGTCGCCGCCGAGACGGCCGCGCAAGCCAGCCAACGTGGTGGCGATGGCGGTGGGGTGGTGGGCGAAATCGTCATAGACCTTGATGCCCGCGACCTCGCCGCGCAGTTCCATGCGCCGCTTCACGTTGACGAAGCGGGACAGGGCGTCGATGGCGTCCCGGGCCGGCACGCCGGCGTGCCGGGCGGCGGCGATGGCCGCCAGGGCATTCAGGCGGTTGTGCTCGCCGAGCAGGGGCCAGTTGACGATGCCGACGGGCTGGTCGTCCAGGGTGACCCGGAAGGCATGGGCGTCGGCGGCCTCCGCCTTCCAGCCGAAACCCGGGCCGCCGAAGTAGTCCACCTCGCTCCAGCAGCCCCGGCCCAGCACCCGCAGGATATTTTCGTCGCCGCCATTGACGACGATCCGACCGTTGCCGGGCACGGTGCGCACCAGATGATGGAACTGGGTCTCGATGGCGCCCAGATCGGGAAAGATGTCGGCGTGGTCGTACTCCAGGTTGTTGAGCACGGCGGTGCGCGGCCGGTAATGCACGAACTTGGAACGCTTGTCGAAGAAGGCGGTGTCGTATTCGTCCGCCTCGATGACGAAGAACGGGCTGTCGGTTAGCCGGGCGGAGACGCCGAAATTCATGGGCACGCCACCGATCAGATAACCCGGATTAAGGCCGCAGTCCTCCAGGATCCAGGCCAGCATGGAAGCCGTCGTGGTCTTGCCGTGGGTGCCCGCCACGGCCAGCACCCACTTGTCCGCCGCGGGGCCGTTCTTGCGAGCGTGGTGGCCTTCCTCCGCAGCCGGTCCGCGATCCGGGACGGCGCCCGCGCCACGCAGCACATTCTCGGCCAGCCACTGGGGCCCGGAGATATAGGGCAGGCCACGGTTGAGGATCTCCTCCATGAGGGGCTGCCGGCCCCGGCTCACCACGTTGCCCACCACCCAGATATCCGGCTTCAGATCCAGTTGCTCGACGCCGAAGCCCTCGATCAACCGGATGCCCTGGGCTTCCAGCTGGGTGGACATGGGCGGGTAGACATTGGCGTCGCAACCGGTGACGGTGTGGCCGGCCTGCCGCGCGATCGCCGCGATGCCGCCCATGAAGGTGCCGCAAATGCCGAGAATGTGGATGTGCATGAAGGAAGACGTGAAATTGACCCGGGCGATTATCCGATGGCTTAAAGATTGCCGCCACTTCGCCGATAATGGCTTCCCGATTCCCCAAACATCCCCCCGCCGGAAATGGCCCAGACCCCCAACGTCATTGGCATAACCGTGATGCAGCGCCTGAAGGAGACCGGCGAGCCCGCCACGCCGGAAAACTATGAGCGCTACTACTACGAGATTTCCGGCCTGCCCCGCCCGGAGAAAGCCGTCGCCGCCGATCCGGTCGACGTCGCCGAACCCGCCGCCGTGCCGGCCGTCGAACAGCACGCGCCGCCGGGCGCCGCGTTCTGCGCCGAGATGATGGGCATGCTGCGGCAGATGCTGCAGGAAGTGACCGACAAGACGGCCACCCTGGCCAAGGACATCGGCGAGAAGAACAAGGATCTGTCGGGCAACGTCACCAACCTGAAAAGCAGCCGGGACAAGAACGAGATCCTGCGCCTGCTCTCCACCGTGGTCATGCAGGCCGGTGGCATCCAGAACACCGTGGAAGCCAGCCACAAGGATCTCCTGGAAACCCGCCATGCCCTCACCAGCATGCAGGAGGAACTGGCGGAGACCCGCCAGCTGCTCAACGAGGACGCCCTGACCGGCGCCCTCAACCGGCGCGGCCTGGACCAGACCCTGATGCGCGAAATCGCCCGCGCCCAGCGCCTGAGCAGCAAACTGAGCCTGGCCATGGTGGACCTGGATTTCTTCAAGAAGGTCAACGACGAGCATGGCCACGAGGCGGGGGACCAGTTGCTGGTCCACTTCGCCAGCCTGATCAAATCCGTGCTGCGGAAATCCGATGCCCTGGTGCGCTACGGCGGCGAGGAATTCACCCTGATCCTGCCCGAGACCGACGGCCGCGGCGCCCATTTCGTCCTGGCCCGACTGCAGCAACTCATGAGCAAGAGCCCCCTGATCTTCGAGGGCTTGGAGATCAACACCACGTTCAGCGCCGGAATCGCCACCCTGCGGGACGACGAAAACGGCCACGCCCTGTTGCGCCGGGCCGATGAAGCCCTGTATGTCGCCAAGAACGGCGGCCGCAACGCCATCAAGATCGCCTCCTGACCGCTTTCACGCCCCCCGCCGGGGGACAATCGGCCCCATGTCCAACCCTCGCTCTGTCGCGGCCAGCCTGGTCAATCGTGTCCTGCTGGACAAGCGCAGTCTGACCCAGGCCCTGGCCGAAGATCGCGCCGGCGCCCAAGCGCGGACCCCGGACGCGCGCGCCGCCGCCCAGGGTCTGGCCTATGGCACCCTGCGCCAGGCCGGCACCTTGCGCTATTACCTGTCCCGCCTGGTGGGCCGGCCACTGGAACCCGGCGACCTGCTCGGCACCCTGCTGGTGGGGCTTTACGAGCTGGATGCCGGCGACACGCCCGCCTACGCCGTGGTTCATGAAACCGTCGATCTCGCCGCGCGCCGGCATCCCCGGGCCCGCAACTTCGTCAACGCCGTGCTGCGCAATTTTCAGCGCCGCCAGAAGGCCCTGCGGGCGGACGCCCGGGCCGATCCGGAAGCGCGCTGGAATTTTCCCGCCTGGTGGCTGAAACGCCTGCAAGGCGAATATCCCCGGGACTGGGAAGCCATCGTCACCATCCAGAATAGCCATCCCCCCATGACGCTGCGGGTCAACCGGCGCCGGACGACCCCGGAGGACACGCTTGCCGGCCTCGACGCGGCGGGCATCCCGGCCCGGCGCTCCGGGCCCTGGGCCATCACCCTGGAACGACCGCTGCCGATCGCGGAACTGCCCGGCTTCGCCGCCGGCCAGGTTTCCGTCCAGGATCTGGGTGCCCAATGGGCCGCGCTCCTGCTGGAGGTCGGCGACGGCATGCGGGTACTGGATGCTTGCGCCGCCCCGGGCGGCAAGACCGGCCATCTCCTGGAACTGGCGGCCCTGGACCTGGTGGCCCTGGACAGCGACGCCGGGCGGCTGGAACGGGTCCGGGAAAACCTGGACCGCCTGGGCCTGGATGCCACCCTGCTCGCCGCCGACGCGGCCGACCCCGGGGCCTGGTGGGACGGCAAACCCTTCGACCGCATCCTGCTGGACGCGCCCTGCACCGCCTCGGGCGTGGCGCGGCGCCATCCGGACGGCAAATGGCTGAAGCGCGCCGAGGATATGCAACACCTGGGCGAGGAACAGGCCCGCCTGCTGGAGGCTTTATGGCCCCTGCTCAAACCGGGTGGCAAAATGGTCTACGCCACATGCAGTCTGTTCGGCATGGAAAACAACGGGCAGGTGACCGCCTTTCTCCAACGCCACCCGGACGCCCGTCGCGAGACGTATGATCCGCCCGGCGCGCGGGAGGGCCAGTTGCTCCCCGGCCCGGATACGGATGGATTCTTTTATGCCCGCCTGCACAAGACGTGATTTCCTTCTGCGCGCCGCGGCCGGCCTGGCCGCCTTCGCGGCCACGTCCGTGGTCCGGGCGGAAGGCATCGTGCTCGCCCAGGCGGATATCACCCTGAAAGGCGAGCAGTTCCAGCTCTCGGGCCATTTCGACATCGATCTCTCCCCGACCCTGGAAAAGGCCCTCATGCGGGGCGTGCAGCTCACCTTCGTGCAGGCCTTCGAGGCCCAGCGGGAGCGGGATTACTGGCTGGCCGAGGACCTGATCGATCTGCAGCGCAGCGTGCGCCTGTCCTACAACGCCCTGCTGCGGCAGTACTACGTCACCCTGCAGGGCGTCTATTCCTCCCACGAAAGCCTGGAGGACGCCCTGCGCGCCGTGGGCGACCTGCGCGACTGGGTGGTGCTGAACGTCAGGCAGACCAAAAAGAAGTCCACCAACCTGGCCTACATTCGCATGTACCTGGACATCGCCCAGCTGCCCAAGCCGCTCCAGGTCAACGCCCTGGCTTCCTCCGCCCGCTGGCAGCTGGACTCGGGCTGGCAGGAACGCACGTTCAAATACTGAATTCGAGCCCGGCATGATCTACCTGGTCGCCGCCAGTCTGCTGCTGGGCTCCGCCCTGATCGCGCTGCTGGTGACGGCGGCGGACAACACCGCCTTCTTCGCGGAAAACCTTCCGCTCCTGCTGGGCGCCACCGCCGTCGCCGCCGTCGGCCTCATCATCCTCATCAGCTACCAGGCCTATGTCCTGGTGCGGCGCATCCGCGCCGGCGTATTCGGCGCCAAGCTCACCGCCCGCTTCTTCCTCATCATCAGCCTCATGGCCCTGGTGCCCGGCATGGTGGTGTACGGCGTTTCGGTGCAATTCCTGGCCCGCTCCATCGAGTCCTGGTTCGATGTGCGCATGGAGCGCGCCCTGGAGGGCGGCCTGGCCCTGGGCCGCTCCGCCCTGGAGCACGTGCAGCGGGAAGTGGTGGCGAAAACCGAGAGCCTGGCCCGCCGGTTGGCCGAGTTGCCACCGGTGCTGCACGCCGCCCGCCTCGACGAACTGCGCGAGGAAGCGGGCTTGCAGGAGGCCAGCCTGCTGGACGAGCAGGGCAGGCTGCTGGGGTTTTCCTCCGCCAACCGCGGCAATCTCATCCCGCCGCCGGTGGACCAGGGTGCCCTCTGGCAGGCCCGACTGCTGCAGCCCTGGTCGCGGCTTCACGCCAGGGAGGATGGCGGCATCGACGTGCGCGTGGTGGCGCCGGTCAGCCTGGTGGCGCTGCGGGAGCGCCTGCGCATCCTGCAGGTGGTGCAGCCGGTACCCGAACAGCTGGCCCTGGATGCCCAGCAGGTGGAAACCGCCCGCCAGGGCTATCAGGAGCTGCTGATTTCCCGCCTCGGCCTCAAGCGCCTGTACGGCATCTCCCTGACCATGGCCCTGACCCTGGCCCTGTTCTCCGCCCTCAGCCTGGCCTTCCTGCTGTCGGAACGCATGGCCGCCCCCCTGCGCGCCCTGGCCCGGGGCACCCGGGCGGTGGCGCGGGGCGACTTCACCCAGGTGCAGACCGTGGCCAGCCGGGACGAACTGGGCATGCTCACCCAATCCTTCAACCGCATGACCCGCCAGCTGGCGGATGCCCGCTCCACCGCCGAGGAAAGCCACGACAAGCTGCTGGAAGCCAACGCCTATCTGGAGGGGGTGCTGTCCAGCGTGACCGCCGGAGTGATCACCCTGGAACCCGACCTGACCGTGCGCCTCGCCAATCCCATGGCGGCGGACATCCTGGGGGCGAGCCGGACGGAACTGGAAAACTGCCCCCTGGCCGATTGGGGCCAGCCCCGGCCCGACGCCACCGGCGAGACCATCCACCTGGCCCGGGAGGGCCTGCAACATTTCGCCGTCGCCATGGTGCGCCACTTCCGGGAAAGCCCCACCCGGCCCTGGCGGGAGCAGGTGGAACTGGCCACCCCCCTGGGCAACCGCCTCCTGCTGGCCCGCGGCACCCCCCTGTCCCCCGGCGAGGCACCGGACTACATCCTGGTCCTGGACGACGTGACCCAGCTCATCCAGGCCCAGCGAGACGCCGCCTGGGGCGAGGCGGCCCGACGCATGGCCCACGAAATCAAGAATCCCCTCACCCCCATCCAGCTGTCCGCCGAGCGTCTGGAGGCCAAGCTGGCGGATCGGCTGGAACCCGCCGCCCGGGAGACCCTCACCCGCGCCACCGCCACCATCGTCGGCCAGGTGGCCGCCATGAAGGGCCTGGTGGATGCCTTCGCCCAGTATGCCCGCCTGCCTTCGCCGCGCATCGAGCGGGTGGACCTGAACGCCCTGACGCGGGAAGTCCTGCATTTGTACGAGGGCGGCATCCCCATCCACATCGAGCTGGCGGAGGCCCTGCCCCCCGTGGCGGGCGATCCCGCCTTGCTGCGCCAGGTCCTGGTGAACCTGATGAAGAACGCCCAGGAAGCCCTGCACGACCGGGAGGCGCCGCGCATCCGCGTGGATACCTCCCTGGAGGGGGAGCGCATCGCCCTCGGTGTGGAGGACAATGGCCCCGGTTTCCCGGAGGAATTGAAGAGCCGGATGTTCGAACCCTATGCCACCACCAAGCCCCGAGGTACCGGTCTGGGCCTGCCGGTGGTAAAAAAGATCGTTGAGGAGCACCACGGCGAGATCGAGGTGCGTAATCTGGAAGGCGGCGGCGCCCGCATCTGCGTGCGCCTGCCGGTCCTGGCGGACGAGAAAGGATAGGCAATGCCTGAAATTCTGGTGGTGGATGACGAGCCCGGTATTCGGGAACTGATGCGGGAAATCCTCGAGGAGGAAGGCTACGAGGTGCGCGCGGCGGAGAACGGCGGGGCGGCCCGGGCGGCCCTGGACGCCAAGGTGCCCGACCTGGTGCTGCTGGACATCTGGATGCCGGACGTGGATGGCGTCACCCTGCTCAAGGAGTGGAAGACCCAGGGGCGCCTGACCATGCCGGTGGTCATGATGTCCGGCCACGGCACGGTGCACACGGCGGTGGAAGCCACCCGCCTGGGCGCCTTCGACTACCTGGAAAAGCCGGTGGCCTACAAGCAGTTGCTGGCGACCGTGCGCAAGGCCATGGAAACCCGCTCCTCCAAGCCCATCACCTCCGGCAGCCTGGAATCCCTGGGTCAGGGCGAAGCCATCAAGCGGCTTACCCAGCGCCTGGGCCTGGCCGCCAGCGCCGGACTGCCGGTGCTGCTGCTGACCGAGCCCGGCGCCGGCGAGGATGCCGTCGCCCACTTCCTGACGCCACCCGACGGCGCCTTCATCCAGGTGGACGAGCCCGTCATCCTGGCCGACCGGCCCGCCGATCTCCTGGTGCGCGCCAAGGGCGGGCTGGTGTTCATCCCCGACCTGTCCGCCCTGTCCTCCATGCAGCAAAAGGGCCTGGCCCTGCTCATCGCCCGCCGGGCCGAGTTCGCCACCCGGGTGGTGGCCGCCTGCCAATGCCCGCCCGCGCAAATGATGGCGGAAGGCAAACTGCTGCGGGAATTGCATGACCAGTTCGCCCATGCCGTGGTCGAATTGCCGCCCCTGCGCGTCCGTCGCGAGGACATCCCCATCCTGGCCGCGCGCATGCTGGAGGACGCCTGTGTCCGCCTGCTGATCCCGCCGCGCCGGTTCACCGAGCCCGCCCTGGCGCTGCTCGGCGCCTACGACTGGCCAGGCAACCTGGCGGAGCTGGACGCCCTGGCCGGGCGACTGGCCCTGGAGGACGGCGAGGCCCCCGTGGAGGCCGCCGCCGTGGAGGCGATCCTGGGCAAGCCCGCCAAGCCCACCGGGCCGGCGGGCATCGAACTCATGCTGCACCTGCCCCTCAAGGAAGCCCGCGACGCCTTCGAGAAAGCCTACCTGGAAGCCCTGCTGGCGGAGTGCGACTGGGGCATGAGCCGCGCCGCCGACCGCGCCGGCCTGGACCGGACCAACCTGTATCGCAAGGTGAAGCAGTTGGGCATCGAAGCGCCGGGGAAGGAAAAATGATGGGGGATAAGAGAAGCGGGAAAAGGGATACGCGACAACCCGCTTGCCCACACGGCTTTTCCCGTTTCCCGTTTCCCGTTTCCCGAGTCGTCCGGCCATGAAAATCATCATCCTCGGCGCCGGCCAGGTGGGTTCCAACCTGGCCGAACATCTGGTTCGCGAAGGCAACGACCTGACCGTGGTGGATCTGGACGCGGAGAAGCTGGCCGACCTGCAGGACCGTTTCGACCTGCGCACGATTTGCGGCCAGGCCTCCCACCCCTCCATCCTCAAGCAGGCCGGCGCCGACGACGCCGACATGCTGGTGGCGGTCACGCTGAACGACGAGACCAACATCGTCGCCTGCAAGCTGGCCGGCACCCTGTTCAACATCCCCACCAAGATCGCCCGCATCCGCGCCCTGGACTACATGAAGCACCCCCAGCTGTTCGACGCGGACCATTTCGGCGTGGACCACGTCATCGCGCCGGAGCAGGAGATCACCGACTACCTGCGCAAGCTGATCGATTACCCGGAGGCGCTGCAGGTGGTGGACTTCGGCAAGGGACGCGCCCGGCTGGTGGCCATGAAGGCCCGCGCCGGCGGGCCCCTGGTGGGCCACGAACTGCGGGACCTGCAGAAGCACCTGCCCGGACTGGACGCCCGGGTGGCGGCCATCTTCCGGCGCGACCGCACCATCGTGCCGGAGGGCCGCACGGTGATCCAGGACAGCGACGAGATCTTCTTCATCGCCGCCACCGAGAACATCCGCGCGGTCATGAAGGAAATGCGCCGGGGCGACAAGAGTGTGCGCCGGGTCATGATCGCCGGCGGCGGCAACATCGGCCAGCGCCTGGCCCGGAGCCTGGAATCCGACTATGAAGTGAAGCTGATCGACCGCAACAAGAAGAATACCGAGCGCCTGGCCAGCGCCCTGAAAAATACCCTGGTACTGACCGGCGACGCCACCGACGAGGACCTGCTGCTGCAGGAGAACATCGAGGACATGGACGTGTTCTGCGCCCTCACCAACGACGACGAGGACAACATCATGTCGTCGCTGCTGGCGAAGCGCCTGGGCGCCAAGAAGGTGATCGCCCTGATCAACCGCTCCACCTACGTGGACCTGCTCCAGGGCGGCGAGATCGACATCGCCCTGTCGCCGGCCCAGGCCACCATCGGCCCCCTGCTCACCCACATCCGGCGCGGCGACATGGCGGTGGTGCATTCCCTGCGCCGGGGCGCCGCCGAAGCCCTGGAGGCGGTGGTGCACGGCGATACCCGGTCCTCCAAGCTGGTGGGCAAGCGCATCGAGGAGGTGGAACTGCCGGAGGGGGTGTCCATCGGCGCCGTCCTGAGGGGCACCCAGGTCACCATCGCCCACCACGACACGGTCGTCGAACCGGAAGACCACCTGATCCTGTTCGTGCCCAACAAGCGCATGATCCCCAAGGTGGAGAAACTGTTCCAGGTCGGCCTGGGCTTCTTCTGAAGCGCAAATCCCGTGTTGCGCCGCATTTTTCCCATCCTGCATGTGCTGGGCATGATCGTCCTGGTGTTCGGCCTGTCCATGCTGGCGCCCCTGCTGCTCTCGGAGTTGACCCGGGACGGGGCCGAACGCGCCTACGACGAGGCCGTGCTCATCACCATCGGCGCCGGCCTGGCGATGTGGTTGACGGGCCATCACTGGCGGCGCGAGTTGAAGATGCGCGACGGCATCCTGCTGGTGGTGCTGACCTGGGGCCTGCTGCCCGCCTTCGCCGCCCTGCCCCTGATCATCTTCATGCCCGGCCTGTCCCTGGCCGACGCTTATTTCGAGGCCATGTCCGGCCTCACGGCGACGGGGGCCACGGTGCTCTCCGGCCTGGACGACCTGCCCGACTCCATCAACCTGTGGCGCGCCCAGCTGCACTGGATCGGCGGCCTGGGGGTCATCGTGCTGGTGGCGGCGGTGCTGCCGTTGCTGGGCGTGGGCGGCCGGCAGATGTTCAAGGCGGAGATGCCCACACCCATGAAGGACCAGAAGCTGACGCCGCGCATGGCGGAAACGGCCAAGGGCCTGTGGCTGGTCTACGTCATCCTGACCGCCGTCTGCGTCCTGGTGTTGTGGGCCCTGGGCATGTCCTTCTTCGATGCCGTGGTGCACGCCTTTTCCATCATGGGCCTGGGCGGGTTCTCGTCCCACGACACCAGCCTGGGCTACTTCGACTCCCTGCCCCTGGAAATCGCCGTGGGCACCTTCGCCCTCATCGCCGGCATCAACTTCGCCACCCATTTCGCCGTGCTGCGCGGCCGCAGCCTGAGGGTCTATCGGCATGACCCGGAAATCCGCTGGTTCCTCGGCTTCGTCCTGATCAGCGGCGTCGCGCTGGCCCTGCTGCTGTGGCAGCGGGACGTGTTCCTGGATTTTCCCAGCGCCCTGCGCTACGCCGTGTTCAATACCATTTCCGTCGCCACCACCCTGGGCTTCGCCACCACCGACTACGGCCACTGGCCGTTCTTCGCCGGCCTGTGGCTGCTGTTCCTGTGCAGTTTTTCCACCAGCGCCGGCTCCACCGGGGGCGGCATCAAGATGATGCGGGCGGTGCTGCTCTACAAGCAGGTGTACCGGGAACTGAACAAGCTGATCCACCCCAACGCCCAGATCCCCCTGCGCCTGGGGGAGGACATCGTGCCCAACAAGATCGTCTACGCGGTGCTGGCCTTCCTGTTCATCTACGTGGCCACCATCGTGTCCCTGAGCTTCGTCCTGTCCTTCACCGGCCTGGATGTGCTCACCGCCTTCTCCGCCGTGGTGGCCTGCATCAACAATACCGGTCCCGGCCTGGGCCAGGTGGGGCCGGCCACCACCTATGCGGTCCTGACCGACTTCCAGACCTCGGTGTGTTCCTTCGCCATGCTGCTGGGCCGGCTGGAACTGTTCACCCTGCTGGTGGTGCTGACCCCGGCGTTCTGGCGGCGATGAAGGCATTCACGGTGGCGCGCGTGCGCGCCCATGGCGTACTGCCCATCCTGCATGTGCTGGGCATGATCATCGGCGTGTTCGGCCTGTCCATGCTGTTGCCCCTGGTCGTATCCCAACTCTCCGCCGACGGCGCCCAACATGCCTATGACGAGGCCGTGCTCATCACCCTGGCCTGTGGCGTTTTCCTCTGGCTGACCGGGCGGCGCTGGAAACGGGAGCTGAAAGCCCGCGACGGCATCCTGCTGGTGGTGGTGACCTGGCTGCTGACCCCCCTGTTCGCGGCCCTGCCCCTGCTCATCTTCCTGCCCTCCCTCAGCTTCACCGACGCCTATTTCGAGACCATGTCCGGCCTTACCACCACCGGCGCCACGGTGCTCTCAAGCCTGGACAAGCTGCCGTCCTCCATCAACATATGGCGAGCCCAACTGCACTGGCTGGGCGGGCTGGGCGTGATCGTGCTGGTGGTGGCGGTGTTGCCGTTGCTGGGCGTGGGGGGGCGCCAGATGTTCAAGGCGGAGACGCCGGGCCCCATGAAGGACGACAAGCTGACGCCGCGCATGGCCGAGACCGCCAAGGGCCTGTGGAAGGTCTACATCCTGCTCACCTTGATCTGCATGGGCTTGTACTGGCTGTTCGGCATGACGCCCGGCGATGCCCTCGTCCACGCCTTCTCGGTCATGGGGCTGGGAGGGTTTTCCTCCCACGATGCCAGCTTCGGCTTCTTCAAATCCCTGCCCCTGGAACTGATCACGGAAATCTTCGCCCTGATCGCCGGGCTCAACTTCGCCATGCATTTCATGGCCCTGCGGGGCCGCACCCTGAGCCCTTACCGCCTGGACCCGGAGATCCGCTGGTTCTTCGCCTATGTGCTGGGCAGTTGCCTGATGCTGGGCCTGCTGCTCTGGTCGCGCGGCGTCTACCACGACTTCCCCAGCGCCCTGCGCGACGCCAGCTTCAGCGTGATTTCCATGTCCACGACCCTGGGTCTGTCCACCGCCGACTTCGGCGCCTGGCCCTATTTCGCCGGCCTGTGGCTGCTTTTCCTGTGCAGCTTCACCACCAGCGCCGGCTCCACCGGCGGCGGTATCAAGATGCTGCGGGCGGTGCTGTTGTACAAGCAGGTCTATCGGGAACTGCTGCGGGTGCTACATCCCCATGCCCAAGTCAACGTCCGCCTGGGGGAACAGGTGGTGCCGGAGAAGGTGATCTACGCCGTGCTGGCGTTCTTCTTCGTCTATGTGGCTTCCATCGTGGCGCTGAGCTTCCTGCTGTCCCTGTCCGGCCTGGACGTGCTCACCGCCTTCTCGGCCATCGTCGCCTGCATCAACAATACCGGCCCCGGCCTGGGCCAGGTGGGCCCCTCCACCACCTACGCCGTGCTGACCGATTTCCAGACCTGGGTATGCACCTTCGCCATGCTGCTGGGCCGGCTGGAACTGTTCACCCTGCTGGTGGTACTCACGCCCGCGTTCTGGCGGAAATGAGCCGCGGCGCGGCGGGCCGCAACCCATCGAGGGGCACCGGCGGGGCGATGCCGTAGCCCTGGGCATAGTTGACGCCGATGTAGTTGAGTTCCCGCAGGATGGCGTCGTTCTCCACGAACTCGGCGATGGTCTCCTTGCCCATGACCTGGCCGATGCGGTTGATGGCCTCCACGAAGGCGCGGTCGATGGGGTCGGTGACGATGTCGCGCACGAAGGCGCCGTCGATCTTCAGGTAATCCACCGGCAGGTTCTTCAGGTAGGAGAAGGAGGACATGCCGGCGCCAAAGTCGTCCAGGGCGAAACGGAAGCCCTTGTCCTTCATTTCCCCCATGAAGGACAGGGCGCGCCCCAGATTGGAAATGGCGGCGGTTTCCGTGATCTCGAAGCAGACCCGGGTGGGGTCGATGGCGCGGGCCCGGGTTTCCCGCTGCACGAAGGCGGCGAAGCCGTCGTCCTGCAGCGACAGTCCGGACAGGTTGATGGCCAGGTCGATGTCGGGGATCTCGGCAAGATAGCGGAAGCTTTCCCGCACCACCCAGCGGTCCACTTCCCCCATGAGGCCGTAGCGCTCGGCGGCGGGGATGAACAGGCCGGGAGCCACCAGCTTGCCTGCCTCGTCCCGCATGCGCAGCAGCACTTCGTAATGCCCCCGCTTGCCGCCATGCAGGGGTCGGATCTCCTGGGCGTGGAGCTGGAAGCGGTTGGCCGCCAGGGCGGCGCGGATGCGGCTGGCCGCGTGCAGTTCCTCGCGCCGGCGGTTGAGATCCTCGTCGTCCGGATGATGGGTGTGGATGCGGTTGCGGCCCTTTTCCTTGGCCGCGTAGCAGGCCATGTCGGCGGCGGCCAGCACGTCCACCAGGGTCTGGCCGGCGCCGCGGATGGGGGCCAGGCCGATGGACACGCCGATTTCGAACTCGCGGTTTTCCCAGGCGAAGCGGAAGTCCCGCACCAGGCCGCGCAACTTCTCGGCGATCTCCTTGGCCTTGGCCAGGGGGCAGCCGCGCAGCAGCAGGCCGAATTCGTCCCCGCCCAGGCGAGCCAGGGTATCGCCGTTGCGCGCGTGGTTCTGCATCAACTGGGCCAGGCGCTTGAGCAGCTCGTCGCCGGCGAGGTGGCCGCAGGTATCGTTGACGATCTTGAACTGGTCCAGGTCCAGGTAAAGCATGGCGTGTTCCTGGCCCGGCGCCTCCACCTCGGCCTGCTCCAGCAAATCTCCCAGACGGCGCTCGAATTCACGCCGGTTGAACAGCCCGGTCAGCCCGTCGTGGGCCAGTTGCCAGGCCATTTCCCGGGTCATGCTGCGCTTGTCGGTGACGTCGTGGAACACCATGACCACCCCGGCCAGCTTGCCATCCCGATCGCGGATGGGGGCGGCGGAATCCTCGATGGCCAGTTCCGTCCCGTCGCGATTGACGAGGATGGTGTGATTGGCCATGCCCACCACCCGGCCTTCCTCGCGGCAGCGATCCACCGGATTGGCCGCGGCTTCGCCCGTGTCCTCGCAAACGAGGGTCATGACCTCGCCGATGGGCCGCCCGCCGGCCTCGGCGTTGCTCCAGCCGGTGAGGCGCTCCGCCACCGGATTGAGGAAGGTGACCCGGCCTTCCCGATCGGTGGTCAGCACGCCGTCGCCGATGGAGGCCAGGGTGACCTGAGCCAGCTCCTTTTCCTCGAACAGTGCCCGTTCCAGGTGGATGCGCTCGCTGATGTCGGTATGGGTGCCCACCATGCGGTAGGGCTTGCCCCCGGCGTCCCGATGGCAGGCGCCCCGGTCCAGGATCCAGACCCAGTGGCCGTCCTTGTGGCGCATGCGGTGGATGTTCTGGTACGTGGCGGCGCGGCCCTCCAGATGGGCGCGCAGGTCGGCCGACGCGGCGGCCATGTCGTCCGGGTGCACCCGGCGTTCCCACTCGTCGACGCTGTCGCCGACTTCGCTTTCGGCATGGCCCAGCATGCTCTTCCAGCGGGGCGAGAAGAACACCTTGCCGCCATCGATATCCCAGTCCCAGATGCCGTCGTTGGCGCCGCGCAGGGCCAGATCCAGGCGTTCCTCGCTGGCCGCCAGGCGCTCCTGGGCGGTCTTCAGGTCCCGTTCGCGCTCCACCAGGGTGTCGAGCATGGCGTTGAACCCCATGGCCACCACGGCCGCCTCGTCCTCGCCGGTCAGCCTTGCCCGGGCGGCGTGATCGCCGGCCCGCACCGCCTCGGCGGCATCGCGGATGACGTGGAGCTTGCGGGTCAGCCGGCGCCCCATCCACAGGGCCAGCAAGGCGCCGATCAGGATGGCCGCGCCGGTATAAAGCAGGCCATCCCGGGCCACGGCATCCAGCCGGGCCTGGGTCGGGCCCGCCGAAAGGCCCACCCGGGCCCAGCCCAGGCGCCTGCCATTCAGGGTCACCGGCACCGCGCTGTCCACCAGGGCGGCGCCCCGGGCCAGGACCATGGCGCGTTCCGACGCCAGCAGGCGCCGGCTGTTGGCGTCGGACAGATACAGTCCGCGCTTGCCGGCCTCGTTGTGGGCCAGGATCCGGCCGCCGTTGTCCACCAGCATGACGAACACGATGCCCGGATACTTGCCCTGGGCATCCACCAGTTCCTGCAGGCCGGCGCTGTCCCGGGACAGCATGCCGGTGGCGGCGGACACCGCCAGGGTATCGGCCAGGGTCTGGCTCTGGTCGGCCTGGCGGGCCAGCAGGAATTCCTGCTGGCGCACCGACAGGTCCCAGACGAACAGGCTCATCATGACCGCGTGCACGGCCGCCACGCCAAACACCAGCTGGCGGCGCAGGCTGCCGAACAGGAAAGCGCGCGGGCTCACGGCCGGGGCCCCACCCAGCTTTCGTATTCCGCGATGAAGCGGCGCACCACCTGGTAGCTGGCATCGGTGGCGGCGTGGATGCGCGCGGTTTCCATGGCGGCGAGGGCACGCTGCCCATCCCCATCCTCATGCAGGTGGATGAGGGCGAGGCGGACCCGCTCCACCAGTTCCGCCGGCAGGTCGTCGCGGGCCATGACCGCGTTGTTGATCAGGGGCGGGGTTTCCCAGATCACCCGCAGTTGCGCGGCCTCCCTGGGATGGGCCTTCTGGAACGCCCGCCAGGGCGGCGGCCAGGTGGCCCCCGCCGCCGACTCCCCCATGTAGGCGTTCAGGATGGCGGATTCCTGGGATTCCACATAGCGGTTATCAATGTCCTTCCTCACGTTCAGGCCATTCTTGGCCAGCCAGAGCTGGGGCATCATGCCCGCCGCCAGGGCGGTGGGCGCGGGGTAGGCCACCGCCTTGCCCTTCAGGTCGGCGGGTTCGCGGATGCCGCTGTCCGCCCGCACGATGAAGATCCCCCTGAAGTCCCCGCTGTCGCCCGCCTCGGCGATGACCCGGTAGCCCCAGTCCTGGGCCAGCACGGTCTGGTAGGGGTTGGGCATGGCGAAATCCAGTTGCCGCGTGCGCAGCTTGCCCTCGAAATGGGCAAAACCGCGGGAGCCCTCCAGCTCGAACCTGGCCTCCGGAATGCGCCGGCTCAGGAAGCGCATCAGGGGCGAGAAGGCCTGGTCCAGCTTGCGGGGATGATGTCCCAGGTGCACGCCGAAACGGAAGACATGCTCCGTCTCGGGCCTCGCCCTGGCAACGTACTCCGGCATCGCCACGGGCGTCTCCCTGCCGCAGGCCGAGAGCAAGGCCGATGCGGGCAACAGGAGGGGCAAACCGAGGAGGCGGCGGCGGCAAGGATTCATGCCAGACATGGCGGATTGGGGACTCGGCCTGTATCGGCCGCCAGGGTGATTACTTGAGGCGGCCCGGCCGCCCTCAAGACAGGCGCCGGCGAAGCCGCCGGGCTTCCCGCGCGCCGCCCCCCGGGGCCCGGTGTCAGACCGCCTGCAGGCGGGCGTAGTCGAGGATGAAAACCTTCGGCCCCAGCTTGGGGAAATTGACGCTGATCTCGGTGTCCGGCCCCTGGCCCTGGTAACCGGATACCACGCCCTCCCCGTACTTGGGGTGGCTGACCCGGCTGCCCACCTTGTAGGGCAGGCTGGCTTCCCGCTGGGAAGGCGGGCGGGGATGATAGAGGGCCACCGGCTCCCGGGCGGCGACCTGGGGCCGGGCGACCCGGATCGACAGGGAGCGCACCAGGCCTTCCGGGATTTCCTCCAGGAAGCGGGAAGCCAGTCCGTAGCGCATCTGGCCGTGCAGCATGCGCATCTGGGCGTGGGTGAGGTAGAGCCGGCGCCGGGCCCGGGTGATGGCGACGTACATGAGGCGCCGCTCTTCCTCCAGGCCGCCGCTTTCGTTGAGGCTGTTCTCGTGGGGGAACAGGCCTTCCTCCAGGCCGGTGATGAACACCGTGTGGAACTCCAGGCCCTTGGCGGCGTGGACGCTCATCAACTGCACCGCGTCCTGGCCCTGGGCGGCCTCGTGCTCGCCGGCCTCCAGGGCGGCGTGGCCGAGGAAGGCTTCCAGGCTCTGGTCATCGCTGTCGGTTGAGAAGGCGGCGGCGGCGTTGGCCAGTTCGCCCAGGTTCTCCACCCGGTCCTCGCCGTCCTTCTCGTTCTTGTAGTGCTCCACCAGGCCGGAGCGGGCGACGACGTGCTCCACCAGTTCCGCCAGGGGCAGGCCCCGCGCCGCGTCATCCCTCCCCGCCACGGGAGGTGCCTCCCCGCTTGCGGGGAGGCTGGGGAGTCCGGGATGGCCCGGAAGACGGCCCAATTCATCCACCAGCCGCACGAACGGCTCGAATTTCTTTCCCGCCTTGCACGCCGCCGCCCACAGGCTGGTGCCGGCGGCCCGGGCCTCGGCGTCCAGACTTTCCAGGGATCGGGCGCCGATGCCACGGGCCGGGAAGTTCACCACGCGCAGGAAGGCGTTGTCGTCCTCCGGGTTGGCGGCCAGGCGCAGGTAGGCCAGGGCGTGCTTGATCTCGGCCCGCTCGAAGAAGCGCAGGCCGCCATAGACCCGGTAGGGAATGCCGGCGGAGAACAGGGCGTGTTCCAGGCTGCGCGACTGGGCGTTGGAGCGGTACAGCACGGCCATGTCCACATAGGCCTCGCCCTCGCGCTTGAGGCCCTGGATTTCCTCCACCACGAAGCGGGCTTCCTCGCCGTCGTCGTTGGCCTGGAAGTGGCGGATCTGCTCACCCTGGCCCGCGTCGGTCCACAAATCCTTGCCCAGGCGGTCCTTGTTGTGGGCGATCACCGCGTTGGCGGCATCCAGGATGGTGGAAATGGAACGGTAGTTGCGCGTCAGCTTGATGGGCGCGGCAATCTCCATCTCTTGCAGGAACAGGGCCATGTTGCCCACGTTGGCGCCGCGGAAGGCATAGATGGACTGGTCGTCGTCGCCCACGGCGAAGAGGGCGCTATCGGGGCCTTTCAAGAGCTTGAGCCAGAGGTATTGCAGGCGGCTGGTGTCCTGGAATTCGTCCACCAGGATGTGGCGGAAACGTTGCTGGTAATGCTCCCGCAGCAGGGCGTTCTTCGTCAGGAGTTCGTGGGCGCGCAGCAGCAGTTCGGCGAAATCCACCGCCCCTTCCCGCTGGCACTGGGCGTCGTATTCGGCGAAGTACTCGGCCAGGCGCTTGCTGTACGGATCCCAGGCCTCCACCTTGTCGGCGCGCAGGCCGGCTTCCTTGTTCTGGTTGATGAAGCTCTGCACCTTGCGCGGGTCGTACCTGTCGGTGTCCACGTTGAGCGCCCGCAGGGTGCGCTTCACCGCCGAAAGCTGGTCGGAGGAATCCAGGATGGTGAACAACTGGGGCAGGCCCGCCTCCCGGTGATGGGTGCGCAGCAGCCGGTTGCACAGGCCGTGGAAGGTGCCCACCCACATGCCGCGCGTGTTGATGGGCAGCATGGCCGTGAGCCGGGTGAGCATCTCCTTCGCCGCCTTGTTGGTGAAGGTCACCGCCATGAGGCCCATGGGCGAGACCTGGCCGGTCTGGATCAGCCAGGCGATGCGGGTGGTCAGCACCCGGGTCTTGCCGGAACCGGCGCCGGCCAGCACCAGGGCGGAGCCGGGGGCGGTGACGGCGGCCAGTTGGTCGGGATTGAGGGCGGCGAGCAACGCGGAGGAGGGTGTGGATGAGGGCGTGGACATGGCCTGGATTATCCCCGATTCCCGAGCCGGACCTGTCGCGCGTTCCCCCGGTCCCGCAACCCCTCTTTGGCAAAGGGGAAAAGCGGGCCGGCGGGCAGCGTAAAATGCCGCCCACTTCCAGTATCGAGGCACGCCCCATGAGTCAACAGATCACCCTCCTCTATTTCGGCCACCTGGCGGAACTGCTTGGCCGGGAGAGCGAGATCATGTTCCTGCCCCTCACCCTCAAGACCATCCAGGATCTGATGACCCACCTGACCCGGCGCGGCGACAACTGGACCCTGGTGTTCGAGAAGCCGCGCGCGAGCATGAAAATCACCGTGAACAAGCAGTTCGCCGAGTTCGACACCCCCATCAAGGGTGGCGACGAGATCGCCTTCGTGGCTTTCAGCATGAGTTGAACGCTTTTCTCCCTCTCCCGCCGGGAGAGGGTCGGGGTGAGGGAAACGAACGCGGTTGAACCAGCGCGGCCACCCTCCCCCGCCCCTCCGTCGGCGGGGGAGGGAATGAACGGGCACCTCGGGAATCCATGTTGTCACTCAAGCGATTTTTACCCGCACCGTCTTACGCCCTCGCCGCCCTCCTGGGTGTCCTGGCCGTGCCCGGTTTCGCCCCCCTGGGCTGGTTCCCCCTGCCCATCCTCGGTCTGGCCGGCCTGTTCTGGCTTGCCGCGGACGCCGCCCCGAAACGCGCTTTCCGCCTGGGCTGGGCCTACGGCCTGGGCCTGTTCCTGGCCGGCGTGTCCTGGGTCTACGTCAGCATTTCCACCTATGGCGGCATGCCCGCCCCCATCGCCGCCCTGGCCACCCTGCTGTTCTGCGCCTTCGTCGCCCTGTTCCCCGCCCTGGCCCTGGGATCGGGCGCGCGCCTCTCCGGGCCCGGCTGTCGCCGGAGCGCCCTGGCCCTGCCCGCCGCCTGGGTCCTGGGGGAATGGACGCGGGGCTGGATATTCACCGGCTTTCCCTGGCTGGCCCTGGGTTATTCCCAGGTACCGGACAGCCCCCTGGCCGGGTATGCGCCAGTGCTTGGGGTATATGGCGTGAGCCTGCTGGCCGCCCTCAGCGCCGGCCTGCTGACGCTCTTGCTCCTCCCTCCCGCGGGCGGCAGGGGGAGCGGGGGAGAGGGAAAAGCCAGGTTCCCGGGCCTCACCGCCCTGGCCACGATCTGGCTTTCCGCATGGGCTCTGCAACACGTGGACTGGACCCGCCCCACCCCCGCGCCCGTCAGCGTCACCCTGCTCCAGGGCAACATCCCCCAGGACATGAAATTCCGTCCGGAAAAGCTGGACGCCACCCTGCGCCACTACGCCCGCGCCGTGCTGGCCAGCGAATCCCGCCTCATCGTCCTGCCGGAAACCGCCCTGCCCCTGTTCCGCTCCTCGGTGCCGCGCGACTACCTGGACCTCCTGCGCGACCACGCCCGGGCCCGCAACGGCGACGTGGTGCTCGGCATCCCCGAGGACGACGGCCCGGAACGCTACTACAACAGCGTCATGACCCTGGGCGGCTCCCCCGAAGGCATGTATCGCAAGGTCCACCTGGTGCCCTTCGGCGAGTTCGTGCCCTTCGGCTTCCGCTGGGCGGTGGACCTGATGTCCATCCCCCTGGGCGACTTCGGCCGGGGCGAACCCGACCAGCCCCCCCTCGTCGCCGCCGGCGAGAAACTCGCCGTGAACGTCTGCTACGAGGATGTGTTCGGCGAGGAGCGCATCGCCGCCGCCCGGGAGGCCACGCTACTGGTCAACGTCAGCAACGACGCCTGGTTCGGGGCCAGCCTGGCCCCCTGGCAACACCTTCAGATCGGCGCCATGCGCTCGCTGGAAACCGGCCGCTGGCAACTTCGCGCCAACAATACCGGCATCACCGCCATCCTGGACGACAAGGGCCGGGTACGCGCCCGGCTGGAACCCTTCGCCACCGGCGCCCTGACCGGCCAGGCCCGGGGACGGACAGGCTCGACACCCTATCTGAGCCTGGGCAATACGCCGGCCATCCTCATCGCCTTCGCCCTGCTCCTGTTGGCCAGACACCGGACGCGGAGCTGAGCCTGCTGGCGCGATAGCCCGATTGGGCTGAACGGGGATTTCGGGGAATCGTGCCTGACGCCGTTTATTGCGCCCCCGTTTGCTTTGTGCCGTTGGCTGTCCGGTTGGCCTGTCCGTTGGCCCGTCCTTTTCCGTCTTTTTCCCGGTCACGATTTCAGGCCAGGATCCGCTGATTCCGGTCGGAAAATCCCGGAGGACCGGGGCGCCTTCGGTCGCTTCCCCAACCATACGAGCCACACCCGCAGTCGCCGGAAGTCTTCCGGCGGCAGGCTGTCCCCCAGGATGACGAGGTGGCGGGGTCTGTCCTGGCGTCGCAACGGCAGGATCGTGATGAAGGGCAGGACAAGGCTGGGGGAAACCGGGCCGATCTCTTGCCAGGTGTCGTCTTGACGGATTTCCAGGGTGCCATCGGCTTTGCCGCGCAGGGTGGTTTCCGGCGTCGGTCTGGTGCCCAGGATCAGGTCCAGGACGAGCAGGGCGGATCCGGCGAGCTGGGCGGTGATGGGGAGCGCGGCCAGCCAGAGCGCGGCAGCCGCGAGGAGGTGGAGGGCGGCGATGCCCAGGCGCAAGCGCCGCGACGGCTTGACCGTGACGCCGAGGGGCAGCGGAAACATGCCTTCCACGCCTACTTCCTGTTGGCGCCGGCGGCCAACCCCGCTTTTTCCAGCAAGGCGTTCACGTAGCGCGCCGGAATCGCGTAGGTGATGCCGCTGGGATCCCGCAGGGCGTTTTCCTTGGCGCCTTTCACGAACACCGAGTTGATGACGCCGATGACCTCGCCGGTTTCGCCGTCGTAGAGGGGGCTGCCGCTGTTGCCGGGATAGGCGGTGGCGTCAAGCTGGAAGATGGTGAAGGGATCCCCCGCCTGTTTGATGAGCTTGGGGGTCAGGCCCTTGATGGAAGCGGGCTGGCTGAAGACCGGCGCGATGGCGGCCAGGCCGGCGCGATGGGTGGCGGGATGCAGGCCCAGGACGGCGCCGATGGGGTAGCCGGTGAAGTAGTAGAGCTGGCCTTCCCGCGCCCGTCCGTCGTTGCCGATCTTCAGGGTCGGCAAGGCTTCGCCTTCGATCCTGAGCAGGGCCAGATCGCGCTCGGGATCGCTGGCGATCTTTTCCGCCTTGCGCACCGTGACCCCGCCGGGTCCACGCAGGAACACCGCGACGGACTCGCCCTTCTCGCTTTCGACGAGGGTGGGCGGCACATGGGCGTTGGTGACCACATGGCGCCCGTCGGCCACCACGAAGCCGGTACCCATGAGTTTGATGCGCGGGCTTTGCAGGGGATGCAGGCTGCCGACGCCGACGACGGCGGGCTTGATCCGGGGCAGCAGCTCGACGATGTCCGCCCGGGCGGAAATAACACTCAATGAAAGACAAAGGCCGGCCGATATCAACCCGGTAGAAAGTTTCGTGTCCATGGCGCTCTCCTGTTTCCCGCATCATGCCACGGGCTTTCCTCGTTAGAATGTCTGCGCTTTTTTCTAGGGAGTCATCATGACCATCGTTGCAGTCGTGGGCCTGGGCTACGTGGGCCTGCCCCTCGCCGTCGAATTCGGCAAGAAGTTTGAAACCATCGGCTACGACCTGTCGGAAGCCAAGATCGCCCACTACAAGAACTACTGCGACCCCACCGGCGAGGTTTCGACCGAAGACCTCAAGGCGGCCACCCGCCTCACGGTGAGCACCGACCCCAGCGACATCGGCAAGGCCGACGTCATCATCGTCGCCGTGCCCACCCCGGTGGACGAAGCCCACATCCCCGACTTCTCCCCCCTGGTGGGTTCCAGCACCACCGTCGGCAAGCACATGAAGAAGGGCGCCATCGTGGTCTATGAATCCACGGTCTATCCCGGCGCCACCGAGGAAGTCTGCATTCCCCTGCTGGAGAAGCACTCCGGCATGCAATGGATGCGCGACTTCCACGTCGGCTACTCCCCCGAGCGGGTCAACCCGGGCGACAAGGAACGCACCATCACCCGCATCGTCAAGGTGGTGTCCGGCGACGACGATGCCACCCTGAAGACGGTCGGCGACCTGTACGCCTCGGTCATCGTCGCCGGCGTGCACCGGGCCAGCAGCATCAAGGTGGCGGAAGCCGCCAAGGTCATCGAGAACACCCAGCGCGACCTCAACATCGCCCTCATGAACGAACTGGCCCTGATCTTCGACAAGATCGGCATCGACACCCTGGAAGTGCTCCAGGCCGCCGGCACCAAGTGGAACTTCCTGCCCTTCCGCCCCGGCCTGGTGGGCGGCCACTGCATCGGCGTCGACCCCTACTACCTCACCCACAAGGCCGAGGCCCTGGGCTACCACCCCCAGGTCATCCTCGCCGGCCGCCGCATCAACGACGGCATGGCCGCCTGGGTGGCCCAGCAGACCGTCAAGGGCATGATCAACAACGGTAGTTCGGTGAAGGGCGCCAAGGTCATCGTCCTGGGCCTCACCTTCAAGGAAGACTGCCCCGACCTGCGCAACTCCAAGGTGGCCGACCTGGTGAAGGAACTGCAATCCTTCGGCTGCGACGTGGCCGTGCACGACCCCATCGCCGAGAACCACGAGGCCGAACACGAATACGGCATCAGCCTGACGCCCTGGGACCAGCTGCCCGGCCAGGCCGACGCCATCGTCGCCGCGGTGTCCCACAAGCAGTACAAGGCCATGCCCCTCTCCGACATCCTGGGCAAACTGAAAAAGGGCGGGGTGTTCACCGATGTGAAGTCCGCCTACGACCCGGCGGCCATCAAGGCGGCGGGCTGTTCGCTCTGGCGTCTGTAAACAGGATCAAGGGGCAAGGCAACCTTTCCATGGCCGTTTCACTCGGGCCCCTCGGTGCCTGGAATCGGCAAAGAGGACCCCCCCCCCCCCCCCCCCCCCCCCCCCCCCCCCCCCCCCCCCCCCCCCCCCCCCCCCCCCCCCCCCCCCCCCCCCCCCCCCCCCCCCCCCCCCCCCCCCCCCCCCCCCCCCCCCCCCCCCCCCCCCCCCCCCCCCCCCCCCCCCCCCCCCCCCCCCCCCCCCCCCCCCCCCCCCCCCCCCCCCCTTGAAATGACCGCCTACTCCGACCTTCTCGTCCGTCTCCCCGCCACCCCGAAAACCTGGCTGATCACCGGCGTGGCCGGCTTCATCGGCTGCAACCTGCTGGAGACCATGCTCAAGCTGGATCAGAAGGTGGTGGGCCTGGACAACTTCGCCACCGGCCATCGCCACAACCTGAAGCAGATCCAGGAAGCGGTGACGCCGGAACAATGGGCGCGCTTCCAGTTCATCGAAGGCGACATCCGCAAGCTGGACGACTGCAATGCGGCCTGCGCCGGGGTGGACTACGTCCTGCACCAGGCCGCCCTGGGCTCCGTGCCCCGCTCCCTGGAAGACCCCATCACCACCAACACGGCCAACATCGACGGCTTCCTCAACATGCTGGTGGCGGCGCGGGACGCCAGGGTGGTCCGCTTCGTCTATGCCGCCTCCAGTTCCACCTACGGCGACCACCCGGGCCTGCCCAAGGTGGAGGACGTCATCGGCAAGCCCCTGTCGCCCTACGCCGTGACCAAGCTGGTCAACGAGCAGTACGCCGACGTGTTCGCCCGCGCGTACGGCTTCAAAACAATAGGCCTGCGCTACTTCAACATCTTTGGCGCCCACCAGGACCCGGAGGGCGCCTATGCCGCCGTGGTGCCCAAGTGGACCTCGGCCATGATCCACAACGAACCGGTGTTCATCAACGGCGACGGCGAGACCAGCCGCGACTTCTGCTACATCGCCAACACGGTCCAGGCCAACCTGCTGGCGGCCACCGCCGAGCATCCCGACGCCGCCAACCAGGTCTACAACGTGGCGGTGGGCGACCGCACCACCCTGAACGACCTGTTCGAGGCCATCCGCGCCACCCTGGAGCCCCGCTTCCCCCATCTCAAGGGCTTCAAGCCCAGCTACCGGGACTTCCGCGCCGGCGACGTGCGCCATTCCCTGGCCGACATTTCCAAGGCCAAGACCCTGCTCGGCTACGCGCCCAGCCATCGCATCCGCGAGGGCCTGGTGGAGGCCATGGACTGGTACGTGAACGACCTGAGCCGGCGTGGGGAAGGCTGAGACGGCCACGCTGAACGGCATCCTGCCCTTTCCCCCCTTTTGTAAAGGGGGGCTGGGGGGATTCAGGGGCCGTTCGGTGGCTGCTGGCCGGGTCAAATCCCCCCCAACCCCCCTTTGCAAAAAGGGGGGGGTGAAGGCCGCCTTCCTGGTCGCTCTCCTCCTCGCCCTGCCTGCCCATGCCGAACTGCCCCCCGCCGTCGCCCAGGCCCTCGTCCAGGCCGGCATTCCCGATACCCACGTGGGCATCCTGGTGCGGGACATCGACAATCCCGAACCTCTGCTGGCCCACGGCGAAAACCGCTCCCTCAACCCCGCCTCGGTGATGAAGGTGGTGACCACCCTGGCCGCCCTGGACATGCTCGGGCCGGCCCATGGTTTCAAGACCCGGGTCTGGGTGGAGGGGGACATCAAGGATGGCGTCCTTACCGGCAACCTGATCCTGCAAGGGGGCGGCGATCCCGGCCTGACCCAGGAGCGGTTCTGGCTGCTGTTGCGGGAGATTCGCGCCCGGGGCATCGGCGAGATTCATGGCGACGTGATTCTCGACAACAGTTTCCACGAACTGGAATCCGTCGACCCGGCCGCCTTCGACCAGGCGCCCCTGCGCCCCTACAACGCGCCGCCGGCCGCGCTGCTGGCCAATTTCAACACGCTGAATCTGCGCCTCGGGGCCATGGAGGATAGCGTCCAGGCCCGGATCGAAGCCGACGATGCCCTGCCCCTGGATAATCGCCTGGAGGCCACCGACGCGCCTTGCAACGGTTGGCGCGAGCAACTCGGCGTGACGATGGAAGAAGGCCGGCTGGTCCTGGCGGGACGTTACCCCAAGGCGTGCGGCGAACAGGTCCATCCCCTCAACCTGCTGTCGCCGGAGGCCACCGCCGCCGTGCTGTTCCGCACCCTGTGGAGGGAGACCGGCGGCCGGCACACGGGTCGCATCCGACCCTGCGCGCCCGGCCCGGATGCCCGCCTGCTGCTGGAGTTCGATTCCCCGCCCCTGTCCTCCCTGGTCCGGGACATCAACAAGCACAGCAACAACGTCATGGCCAAGATGCTGTTCCTCAATCTCGGCGCCGCCCGATACGGCGCTCCCGCCACCTGGAACAAGGGCATCCGGGCGCTGCGGTCGTGGCTGACGGAGAAGGATCTGATGTCGGAAGAGATCGTGCTGGAAAACGGCTCGGGCCTCTCCCGCATCGAGCGCATTTCGGCCGCGACCCTGGCCCGCTTGCTGGCCTATGCCGCCAACCGGCCGGCCTATTACGAATTCGCCGCCAGCTTGCCGGCCCTCGGCCTGGAAGGCACCCAGAAGGGCCGGCTCAATGGCTCGCCGCTGGTGGGCCAGTCCTGGCTCAAGAGCGGCAGCCTCAACGGCACCCGCGGTCTGGCCGGTTACGTCCTCGCCCCCGACGGCCGTCGACGCATCCTGGTCATGCTGGTCAATCACGGCAATGCCGCCGCCGCCGGGAAGGCCCAGAATGCCCTGCTGGAATGGGCGATGGCCATGCCCGCGAACCCGACCGCGGCCCAGGACAATTCGTCCGCTGAAGGGGTATTTCAGTATTAACTTATACACATCCGGGCGCTTGACACCGGTCGGTCCAGCAGTTAGCCGACCCCTATTCTCGGGTGTATTGCAAGTCACTGATCTACAAGCAATATTTAGCTGCCCATTTTTTGGGCCTGGACGATAAACTGCCGTTCCATAAGGCTTTTTGGCAGTTTGATGACACGTTTTCCACACAGTTATCCACAGGTTTCGTGGACAACCGGAAAACCCGCATACAGGCCATCTAGTTCGTTGGTACTCCTTTCAAACCACTTTAACTTCACCCGCTAACAGCCGAAGTGCCCCAAAGCCCAGACTCACCACCGGAGCGGATCGCCCGGATCGCCCTGGATACGCCGCTGGACAGGCTGTTCGACTACCTGGCCCGGGATGCCACCGAGGCCGACATCGGCCGGCGCGTCGAGGTGCCGTTCGGGCCTCGCCACCGGATTGGCGTGCTGCTGGAACTGGCGGAGGGATCCGATCTGCCCCCGGCAAGCCTCAAGCCCCTGGGCGCGATCGACCGACACACGCCGCCCCTGCCGACGGATCTGCTGGCGCTGGCCCGCTTCGTCGCCGATTACTACCATCATCCCGTGGGCGCGGTGCTGGCCACCTTGCTGCCGCCGGCCCTGCGCCGCGCCTCGGCGGCCCGGCGGCCGGAGGCGACCCCGGCCTATCGGCTGACGGAGGCCGGACAGGCCCAGGCGGCGAGCCTGCCCGCCCGCGCCACGGCCCGGATCGCCCTGATGGAGCGGCTGGGGAGGGGGATCGTGCACAGGGCCGATCTGCCGGATCGGGAAAAGGCCCTGGTGCGCGACTGGCTGCGGCGGGGGTGGGTGGCGGCCGTCGCCCCGGCCGCCCAGATGGCGGGCGCGGGCCGGGTGGTTGCCGGCCCGGAACTGACCGGGGAACAGGCCCGCGCGCTGGACGCCCTGGGATCCGCGCCGCCGGGCTTCGCGGCCTGGTTGCTGCACGGCGTCACCGGCAGCGGCAAGACCGAGGTCTATCTGCGACTGGTGGCGGACGTCCTGGCGCGTGAGCGGCAGGCCCTGGTGCTGGTGCCGGAAATCCACCTCACCCCCCAGCTCATGGAACGCTTCGTCCGGCGTTTCCCGGGATACAAGCTGATCGGCCTGCACAGCGGCCTGGCCGACGGGGAACGGCGCGCCGCCTGGCTGGACGCCCTGGAAGGCCGCGCCGACATCGTGCTCGGCACCCGCCTGGCGGTGTTCACGCCCCTGCCCCGGCTGGGGCTCATCGTGGTGGACGAGGAACACGACGGCGCCTACAAGCAGATGGAAGGCATGCGCTATTCCGCCCGGGACGTGGCGGTCTGGCGCGGCCGTCAGCGCGACGTGCCGGTGGTGCTCGGCTCCGCCACCCCGGCCCTGGAATCCTGGCGCAACGCCCGGGCCGGGCGCTACCGGCTGCTCAGCCTGACCCGGCGCGCCAACGAGAAGGCGGCGCTGCCCGCCGTCCGCCTGGTGGACAGCCGCACCGACCGGCCCCGCCAGGGCTTCACCGCCGCCCTGCTGGCTGGCCTGGGCGAACGCCTGGAGCGGGGCGAGCAGAGCCTGGTGTTCATCAACCGGCGCGGCTACGCGCCCACCATGCTGTGCAACGGTTGCGGCCACGTGTTTCCCTGCCCGCGCTGTTCCGCCCATCTGGTCCTGCATCGCAACAAGGCCGGCTACCGCCTGGTCTGCCACCACTGCGGCCTCACCGCCAGACCGCCGGAAGCCTGCCCGGAATGCGGCGGCCTGGATCTGCGCGCCGCCGGCCAGGGCACGCAAAGGGTGGAGGAAACCCTGGCCGAGCGTTTCCCGGAGGCCCGCATCCTGCGCGTCGACCGGGACACGACTTCGCGCAAGGGTTCCTTCGCCGTCATGCGCGACCAGGTGGAAGCCCGGGAGGTGGACATCCTGGTGGGCACCCAGATCGTCGCCAAGGGCCACGATTTCCCCCACCTCACCCTGGTGGGCGTCATCGGCGCCGACCACGCCCTCATCTCCCCCGATTTCCGCGCCACGGAACGCCTGTTCGCCCAGCTCATGCAGGTGGCCGGACGCGCCGGCCGGGCCGAGCGCGCCGGCGAAGTGCTGATCCAGACCGCCTATCCGCGCCACCCCCTCTACCAGTGCCTGGCCCGCCACGACTACCCGGGTTTCGCCGAGGCGGCCTTGAAGGAGCGGCGCGGCGCCGACGCGCCACCCTATGTCAGCCAGGCCCTGTTGCGGGCCGAAGCCGGCTCCGAGGAGGCGGTCATGGCCTTTCTGCAGGCGGCCCGGCAGGAGGGGCTGGACCTGGGAAAGGGCGTCACCCTGTTCGACCCTGTCTCCGCCCTCATGGCCAGGGTGGCCAACCGGCACCGGGCCCAGTTGCTGGCGCAATGCGGCGCCCGGGCGCGACTCCAGGATTTCCTCGCGCCCTGGGTGGCCTTGCTGCGGGAACTGCCGGGCGCTGGCGTGCGCTGGAGCCTGGACGTGGATCCGGTGGATTATTAACCCGGATGTTTCATGAATTCACGTGATGATCGCGCAGGACCTTGTTCGCACAGGGCATTCCGGGAAGGAGCGGCGTAGTGATTCATACGCCCGACTGAGCGGGATTTCCTGTGCGGACAAAGGGCAAGCGAGGGCGCGTGAGGATTCATGAAACATCCGGTTTAAGCCCAGCGCCATAAAAAAACTTAACAGGCGTCCAGGCCAAGTCCTATTAGACTGAGGCCCGGTTTGCCATAACGCAGAAGACAAACATGACTCGCCCACAAGGAGACCCGGCGCTGGAGCCGGGCCTGACCCTCATTCTGGAACGCCACCTTGGCAAGCCCCACCATGTGTTGCAGGCGCTGCGCGAGATCCAGGAAGCCTTTCAATGCGTTTCCCCCCAGGCGGTCGGCCGGGTGGCCGATGCCCTGGGCGTGCCCCTGGCCCGGGTGCGGGGCGTCGTCGGTTTCTACGCCTTCCTCGGCGAGCAAACCCGGGGCCGTTACCGGGTGCTGTTTTCCGACAACATTACCGACCGCATGCTGGGCAACATGGAATTGCTCGCGACCCTGTGCGAGAAATTGTGGGTGGAGCAGGGTCGCCTGTCCGAGGACGGCCTGGTTTCCGTCGACACCACCTCCTGTACCGGCCTGTGCGACCAGGGGCCGGCCATCCTGGTGAACGGCCGGGCCATTCCCCGGGTGACGCCGGAGCGACTGGAGCGGATCGCCGAACTGATCCTGGCGCAAACGCCGATGGACGCCTGGCCCGCCGAGCTGTTCGCCATCGAGGACAACGTCCGGCGCCGCGATATCCTGCTGAACGACGATTTCCAGCCCGGCGATGCCCTGCGGGTCGCCGTCGCCCGGGTATGCGTTCCAGGCAGCGAAGTGGAAGCCGCCGCCAACGAACGTTCCTGGCGCGAGGGCATTCCCGGCGCGGCGCTATGCGCGCCCCTCTCCACCCTGGAGGAAATCAAGCGATCCAACCTGCGTGGCCGCGGCGGCGCCGGCTTCACCACCGGCATGAAGTGGGAAGCCTGCCGCAACGCGCCGGGCAAGGAGCGCTACGTGGTGTGCAACGCCGACGAGGGCGAGCCGGGCACCTTCAAGGATCGGGTGTTGCTGCGCGCCCATGCGGACCTGGTGTTCGAGGGCATGACGGTGTGCGCCTACGCCATCGGCGCACACCAGGGCTTCCTCTATCTGCGCGGCGAATACCGCTTCCTGCTGGAACCCCTCAACGAAATCCTCGCCCGGCGCCGGGCGGCCAATCTGCTGGGCAAGGACATCCTGGGCCAGGCCGGTTTCGACTTCGACATCGACATCCACCTGGGCGCCGGCGCCTATGTCTGCGGCGAGGAATCGGCCCTGATCGAATCCCTGGAAGGCAAGCGCGGCGTGCCCCGCAACCGGCCGCCCTATCCCGTCACCCACGGCTATCTGCAGAAACCCACCACGGTGAACAACGTGGAGACCTTCTGCGCCGCGGCCCTCATCGCCAAGCATGGCGGCGACTGGTATCGCGCCATCGGCACCGCCAAGTCCGCCGGCACCAAGCTCCTGTCGGTCGCCGGCGACTGCGCCCGCCCGGGCATCTACGAATATCCCTTCGGTACCCCGGTGCGCCAGGTGCTGGAGGACTGTGGCGCGGGAGCTGGCAAACACTCTACGCTCGCGGTGCAGATCAGCGGCCCCTCCGGCGTGTGCATCGACGCCTCCGAGTTCGAGCGCCGCATCGCCTTCGAGGATCTGCCCACCGCCGGCGCCTTCACCGTGTTCGACACGAGCCGGGACATGTTCGAGGTGGCGCGCAACTACGCCCACTTCTTCGCCCATGAAAGTTGTGGTTTCTGCACCCCCTGCCGGGTGGGCACCGCCATGCTGCGCGACACCATGGACAAGATTGCCGACGGCCACGGCACCGCCCACGACCTGGCGGAAATCCAGGAACTGGACAAGGTGCTGCACATGAGCGCCCATTGCGGACTCGGCCACACCGCCTGCAATCCCACCCTGGATACCCTCAAGCGCTTCCGGCCCATGTACGAGCGCCGCCTCAAGTCCCTGGACTTCGAACCCGCCTTCGACCTGGACGGCGCCCTGGCCACCGCCCGGCGCATGACCGGGCGGGACGACGCGGGGGCGCATCTGGAGATGGAGCCGTGAGGGCGGTTGGGTATTGGCTGTTCCCCCCTTTCGTAAAGGAGGGCAGGGGGGAGAGCGTGGTTGTTGCCGCTTTAGCGGCTTTACAAACACGGCCTGCCCCTTGCGGGTATTTAGCCCCGGCCAAATACGCCAGCGTCGTTAAATCCCCCCCAACCCCCCTTTGCAAAGGGGGGAGAAATACAGCTGACCATGACTGACAACACCTTTCTCCTCGACGGCGAGGAAATCCCCTTCCAGCCCGGCCAGACCGTGATCCAGGCCGCCCTGGCGGCGGGCGGCTACATCCCCCACCTGTGCTACCACCCGGAGTTCAAGCCCCACGGCAGCTGCAAGGTGTGCACCGTTAAGGTCAACGGCCGCACCGCCGCCTCCTGTACCCTGCCGGCCCAGGCCGGCCTGGAGGTGGAAAGTGACACCGACGAGATCAATGACCTGCGCCGCACCCTGGTGCAGATGCTGTTCGCCGAGGGCAACCACTTCTGCCCGTCCTGCGAGAAGAGCGGCAATTGCACCCTGCAGGCCCTGGGCTACGACCTGGGGGTGATGACCGCCGGCTTCCGCCACTTCTTCCCGGACCGACCGGTGGACGCCTCCCATCCGGACATCCTGCTGGACTTCAACCGCTGCATCCTGTGCGAGTTGTGCGTGCGCGCCTCCTGCGAGGTGGACGACAAGTGCGTGTTCGCCCTTTCCGGGCGCGGACTCGGCAAGCACCTGGTGGTCAACGCGGAATCCGGCCTGCTGGCGGATACCGATATCGCCCTCACCGACAAGGCCATGGAAGTCTGCCCGGTGGGCGTGATCCTGAAGAAGCGGGTGGGCTTCGCCCAGCCCATCGGCCAGCGCCGCTACGACCCGGAGCCCATCAGCGCCCAGGCCCTGCGCGACGCGCCCCGGCCACCCGCCGGCGCGGGCCACTGCGCCGCCTGCGAGGTGGAAGAATGAACGCCCCCGTGGAAGCCAAGAAGAAGCTGCGCGTCGCCACCACCTCCCTGGCCGGCTGCTTCGGCTGCCACATGTCCATCCTGGACATCGACGAGCGCCTGTTTCCCCTGCTGGGCCTGATCGAGTTCGACCGCTCGCCGCTGACCGACATCAAGCACTGCGGCCCCTGCGACATCGGCATCGTCGAGGGCGGCATCTGCAACGCGGAAAACGTCCACGTGCTGCGGGAGTTCCGCAACAACTGCAAGATCCTCATCGCCATCGGCGCCTGCGCGGTCACCGGCGGCCTGCCGGCCCAGCGCAACCATCTGGACCTGGGCGATTGCCTGTCGGAGGTCTATCTCACCGAGCCGGGCCTGGAGAACGGCCTCATCCCCAACGACCCGGAGCTGCCCTTGCCCCTGGACAAGGTGCACCCCCTGCACGAGGTGGTGAAGGTGGATTACTTCATCCCCGGCTGCCCGCCCTCGGCGGACGCCATCTGGAAATTCCTCACCGACCTCATCGCCGGGCGCACGCCCAAGCTGGGGCACGGGCTGATCAAGTACGATTAATGAGGTGCGCCTTGCATGGAATGTGTCTGGCACAAGGTAGAGAATCCCTAGCCCCCTGCAAAGGGGAAGGCTATCTGGGTCTCCTCCCCCTTCGTAAAGGGGGCAGGGGGAGGACCACGCCTCGAATTCCCAACGCTCCTTCCCTGGAACTCCAACCATGATCTCCCAACTCGAAACCGCCCCCCACCCGGAAACCCTGCGCCGGGTCGCCATCGAACCCATTTCCCGCGTGGAGGGTCACGGCAAGGTCACCCTGCTGCTGGACGAGGACGACCATGTCCGGCAGGCGCGCCTGCACATCGTCGAATTCCGCGGCTTCGAGAAATTCGTCCAGGGCCGGCCATTCTGGGAAATCCCGGTCATGGTGCAGCGCCTGTGCGGCATCTGCCCAGTGTCCCACCACCTGGCCGCGTCCAAGGCCATGGACCAGATCGTTGGCGTGGACCACCTGACACCGACGGCGGAGAAGCTGCGCCGGCTCATGCACTACGGCCAGATCCTGCAATCCCACGCCCTGCATTTCTTCCACCTGTCCTCGCCGGACCTGCTGTTCGGCTTCGACTCCGATGTGGCCAAGCGCAACATCGTCGGCGTCGCCGCCGAATACCCGGATATCGCCAGGCAGGGCGTGCTGCTGCGCAAGTTCGGCCAGGAAGTCATCCGTATCACCGCCGGCAAGCGGGTGCACGGCACCAGCGCCATCCCCGGCGGCGTGAACAAGAATATTTCCAAGGAAGAGCGGGATTTCCTGCTCAAGGACATCTACCAAATCATCGGCTGGAGCCGGGACGCGGTGCATCTGGCGGCCCGCCTGTTCCAGCAGAACCTGGACCTGTACAACAGCTTCGGCCGCTTCCGCGCCCACAGCCTTTCCCTCATCCGCGCCGACGGCGCCATGGACCTCTATCATGGCGGCCTGCGCGCCCGGGACATGGACGGCCGGACCCTGTTCGACCATGTGGACTACGGCCATTACCGGGATCATCTGGGTGAGCAGGTAAAGAGCTGGTCCTACATGAAGTTTCCCTTCTTCCGGGACATGGGACCGGACACGGGCTGGTACCGGGTGGGGCCGCTTGCCCGCGTGACCCAGTGCGATTTCATTCCCACCCCCTTCGCCGATCATGAGCGCCGGGATTTCCTGGCCTTCGAGCGTGGCAAACCCGATGGCGGCGCCGCCGGCGCCACCCTGGGCTACCACTGGGCGCGCATGATCGAAATGCTGCATGCCGCCGAGTTGATCAAGGAACTGCTCCATGACGACGACCTGCTGGGCGCCGACCTGGTGGTCACCGGCGAGCGCCGGGAACGGGGCATCGGTGTGATCGAGGCGCCACGCGGCACCCTCATCCACGACTATCAGGTGGACGACGACGACCTGGTGATGACCGCCAACCTCATCGTCTCCACCACCCACAACAACCAGGCCATGAACGAGGCCATTCGCCAGGTGGCGCGCCAGCACCTGGACGGCCGCAAGCTCACCGAGGGCCTGCTCAACCACATCGAGGTCGCCGTGCGCGCCTTCGACCCCTGCCTGTCCTGCGCCACCCACGCCCTGGGCAAGATGCCCCTGGAAGTGGAATTGCTGGATGCGGAAGGGAGCCGCCTGGACGCCGTCACCCGGGACCTGCAGGGCTTCTGTTGAGCGCGGGCGCAAGCCGGGCACGCCGCCTGGTCATCGGCATCGGCAATCCCAGCCGGGGTGACGACGCCGTCGGTCCCCTGGCCGTCGAGCGCCTGGATGCCCTGAAGCTGCCCGACGTGGAGCTCCTCACCGACTTCCAGTTGCAGGTGGAATATCTGCTGGATATGGAGGGCCGGGAAGAGGTGGTCTTCATCGACGCCAGCGTGGACGATCGGGTGGAGGCATACGCTTTCCTCCCCGTGCGACCCGAAGCGGACGTCAGCTATTCTTCCCACGCCCTTTCCCCCGGCGCTGTTGGCGGCCTATGAGCGGCATTACCGGCGGCCGCCGCCGCCCTGTCATGTATTGGCGATCAGGGCGCGCGCGTTCGAACTGGGCGAGGGACTGAGCCCCGGCGCGGCCACCGCCCTGGAGGCCGCCGTGGCTTTTCTTGCCGCGCGCCTGTTGAACATGGCCCGAGCCAATAGCATGAAAATGGCCGCTCGGGCGGCCATTTTTCCGGAGACTGGAAGCTTCAGTCGGCGTAAAGCTTTTCCAGCCGCTCGTGCTTCTCCTGGGCCTCAATGGACAGTTCCGCCGTGGGCCGGGCCAGCAGGCGGGGGATGCCGATGGGGTCCCCGGTTTCCAGGCAGTAGCCGTAGGCGCCTTCCTCGATGCGGGCCAGGGAAGCGTTGATTTTCTTCAGCAGCTTGCGCTCCCGGTCGCGCACCCGTTGCTCCAGCAGGTTTTCCTCTTCCACCGTGGCCCGGTCGTTGGGGTCGGCGAAAACTTCGTTCTCCTTGAGGTGCTCGCCGGTTTCCCGGGCGTTTTCCAGGATTTCGTCACGCATGGCTTCCAGCTTGGCCTTGAAGAAGGCGAGCTGGGCTTCGTTCATGTAGTCCTTGTCCGGCATGGCCAGGATGTCGGCGTCGGTGAGGGGGGCGCCGAGGGATTTCTTGATGGTCTTGACGGGCTTGCTGGCGGAAGGTTTGGTGTCTGCGGTTTTCATGGATTTCACGGGGGGGGTTGCCGCCGCCGGTTTGGCTACCGGAATCGGTTTGGCCGGCGCCTTGGTCTGGATGGGTTTCTTAACGGCGGGTTTTGCGTTTGCTTTAGCGGGGGCCGCCGGTGCAGCCTTGGCTTTTCCGGTCGTGGCCTTGCCCGCCGGAGCAGGCTTGACCGGTGCCGGCTTGGCTGTGGACTTGGCTTTCCCGGTCGCCACCTTGGCGGGAGCGGGCTTGGACTTCGTGGTCGCCACCTTGGCCGGGGCGGGTTTGGCTTTCGCGGGTGCCGCCTTGGTTGGGGCGGACTTGGTCTTCGCGGGTGCTACGGGTTTCGCGGTCGTCGCTTTGCCTGCCGGAGCCGCCTTGAGTTTGGCCACCGCGGCTTTGACGGGCGCCGCCTTGGCGGGCGTGGGCTTGGCCTTTACGGGTACCGCGGCGGCGGATTTCTTTGCCGGCGTCTTGGTCGCCGCCGTCGCCTTCACTGCGGGCTTGGCCTTGGCGACGGGTTTCTTGGCGCTTTTCGTCGCGGGTTTGCTGGCCTGCTTTTTGGCTGCTGTTGCCACGATCGAGCCCTCCGTATGAATGACTGCGCGGGAAAATTTAGCGGCGGATTATGCCATGTTCCCGCGCCAGGCCAAGCGGCTCGTATTCGGAGCCTGTTTCAGTATGGATCATGCCCCATAGAGCCCGAAAGGATCCTCAGGGTCGATGCCGTCCATGAAGGGCTTGTCGCGTTCCCGGTGGGTGAGTTGATACATGCAGCCCATCCAGTTGCCGATGACGGCTTCGCCGGTATCGTGCCAGGTGTTGTCCAGGTTGGCGGCCACCAGGGCCTCCGGGAATTCCGGCGCCGGGTCGCCCGCCGCGGCGGCGGCCAGCAGCCGGTCGCGCCATTCCAGCAGGATGGCTTGCTCGTGGAGGCGCAGGTAGTTGTCCGGGAAAGGCGGAAAGGCGGCCAGCAAGCCCCTCGCGGCGAGCAGTGCGTCGCGCTTGTATTCCTTGAGCAGGGAAATGGTGTCGTACTCGGGATGGCCCTGGAAGAACACCATGCGGATGCCGTCGTGGCTGGTGGCCAGGTGCACGCCCACGTCCTCGCTTTCCACCAGCACGCGCAGGCCGGCGGCCTCGAACTGGGCGCGGGAGACATCGTTCCAGCGCGAGTGGGGCACATCGAAGCGGGTGTTCACGTCCGCCACCAGGGGGTGGCGCTTGTCCAGCACCCGGTGGGAGAACACGCCCCAGCGCTTGGCCGGCTGCTTCACGCGCGGCTGGCCATAACGGAAGTGCAGGACGGCGTGGGTGGCCAGGCAGGACAGCAGGGTGGTGGTGACGTTCGCCCAGGCCCAGTCGATGACCTCGCCCAGGGGCTCCCAGAAGGGCTCCTTCGACAGGTCCTCGCCGCTGACGTTGGCGCCGGTGATGATGAGGGCGTCCAGTCCCTCGGCGCGGATCTTGTCGAAGGGCTCGTAGTAGCGGGCGATGTGTTCCCGCGCCTTGTCGCCCCGGGGCAGGGCGTCCAGGGTGAAGGGATGCACGTAGAACTGGGCGATGGGATTGCTCTCCCCCACCAGGCGGAAGAACTGGCGCTCGGTGGCCTCCAGGGCGGCGTCCGGCATCATGTTGAGCAGGCCGATGTGCAGCTCGCGGATATCCTGGTGGGCCGCCCGCTCGGCGGGCAGCACGATGGTGGTACCCGATTCCTTCAATCTTTGCAGGGCGGGCAGGTCGTTGTGGGCGACGATGGGCATGGTCTGGTCTCCCCGAAACGTTCAACTCTTGCGCGCGATGGCCGCTTCCACCAGGGCCAGGAAATCCGCCTGGTTTTTCACCTGTGCCACTTCCCGCGATGTCACCGTGTAGCCGTGGGGGCCGGCGATGGCCTCGTAGCGCGGCACGCGGGAATGGAACAGGCGCGGGAACACCCAGCGGGTGAAGTCGTTGGGCTCCACCTGGGCGACGAATTCCAGGCCCCTGTCCGCCATGTACACGGGCAGGTGCTCGGCCAGGAAGGCGGGCCGGTAATAGAGCGGCTTGGGATCGGACTGGGCGCGGCGGATCAGGGTGTCCTCTTCATCCCGGGTGGTCACCTGGATGTAAAGGATGAGGGTGTGCTCGGCCAGCAGTTCGATGACCGAGTCGTCCTCCAGTTCGCACAGGCTGCCGCCCACGTCGTTGACGAAATGGTCGTAGCCGTAGATTTCCTGGGCCTTGCGGATGAACTCGGGCACGTCCCGCATGGCGGCGATCTCCGCCTCCCGGTACAGGGCCTGGCGGCGGCTGAATTCCGGCAGGGACAAACCGTCGAAATCCGGGTTGCCCAGCTTGCCGACGAAGGACAGCACCGGCCCCAGATCCTCGATCTTGATGTTGTTGCGCACGTCGATCCAGTCGTTGCGCAGCAGCTCCTTCAGGAAGGGCACGCGCATGGCCTGCTGCTTGATCAGGTCCAGGATGGGCTCGTCCAGGTAGCGGGTGCCGATGCGGTAGTCGCCGGAGAAATGGAACCAGTCGTGGCGGCGCAGCAGGCCGGAGATGTAGGTCTTGCCCACGCCGGACATGCCCAGCAGGGTGATCTTCTTGCGCTCCCAGGCGCGGAAGGATTCGGGCGTGAATTTCATCGAAGGAGCATGCCATGGAGGGGAAGTCCGCAAGTGTGCCCCAGCCTCGGCGTCGGGTGAACAGGCCACGACGTGAAAAAGGATTTCCGTATCCGCATGAAGCACCTTGCATCTGATAACCATTCTCATTAATATCGCGGCCATGATTTCGCCGACCAAGCAACCCGTCCTCCCCGAAGCCTCGATCCGGCCGGCGCCGGCCGGCCCCATTCGGGCCGAGGATCTGCTGCGGGACCGGCGCATGTTGGTGATCGAGCATGCCGGGGAGCGTTACCTGCTCCGGCTGACCCGCAACGGCAAGCTGATCCTGACGAAGTGATTTCCGCGCCTCGCGCGCTTTGATGCAAGCAAGCAAAAGGGCTTCTCCGCCCCGGTAGCCAGCCAGCGATGACTGTTTTGTTACTGAACGGAGAAGTCCATGCGTTTCACCCCTGCGCCATCCCGGCGCATCCCGTCCTCCCCGCGGGCCCTGCCCGTCCTCATCCTCCTGGCGAGCCAGGCCGCCTACGCCGCCGAGCCCGCCGATCTGGCCAGCGTGGTGCAACCGTTGCAGGAACGGCTCACCCGCCTGGAAAACCGCAACGCCGAGCTGGAAAAGCGTCTGGCGGAATCCCGGCCAGCGGCCCCGGAGAGCGCCAAGCTCGCCGCGCGTGTCGAGGAACTGGAAAACGAGGTGGTGGCCTTGTCCAAGAAACCCGACCCCATGGCGCGCTTCGAGGGCGTCAGCGTGGGCGCCAGCCTGACCCTGGTGGGGCAGCATGCCAACCGTGGCGTGGTGGACGACGGTCAACTCACCGCCCGGGCCGACGTGGAGGTGGAGCTGCCCATGGGCACCATCGGCGCGGCCGAGGGCAAGCTGTTCGCCCACTTCCGCGCCGGTGACGGCGGCGGCGTGGACACCGGCGGCTTCGCGCCGGTCAACGCCGCCGCCTTCGGCGACGAATCCCGCATGGACCTGATGCAGGCCTGGTACCAGCTGGACATTCCCGTGGGCGTGGCCAGCGGCGACCCGGGTCGGTTCGAGGTGACCGTGGGCAAGATCGATCCCTTCGGCTTCTTCGACGGCAACGCCATCGCCGACGACGAATCCGAGCAATTCCTCAACCTGGCCTTCATCCACAACCCCCTGCTGGATGCCGGCGGCGACATCGGCGTGGGCGACGACGGGGCCAGTCCGGGCCTGCGCCTGTCCTATATCAGCGACGTGAACGGGTCCGACCACATCACCGCGTCGCTGGGGTATTTCGGCGCGGGCGAGGGGGGCGATTTCAGCGATTCCTTCTCCAACCGCCTGCTCATGGGCCAGCTGGAATACGCCGGCAAGACCTTCGGCGGCCTGTCCGGCGCCTACCGTCTCTATGGCTGGACCAACAACAGCGCGGACGATCTTGCCACGCCCGCCAATGAAGAGACCCACAGCGGCTGGGGCATTTCCCTGGACCAGCAGGTCGCCAAGTACGTGACCCTGTTCTCGCGCCTTGGATTCTCCACAAAGGGCCACGTCAACTTCGACCGTGCCTACACCCTGGGCGCCCAGTTCGACGGGGGCATGTGGGGCCGCGACAACGACCGCATCGGCCTGGCCGTGGGTCGCCTGGAGGCCAGCAGCGAATCCGGCATGGACGACAACGAGACGCCCGTGGAGCTCTACTACGCCTGGCAGGTCAACGAGCACCTGCAGCTCAGTCCCAACCTGCAATGGATCGGTGATCCCGGCGGCGACAAGACCGCCGGGGACGTCACTATCTGGGGCCTGCGCGCCAAGATGGCCTACTGAGTGTCCTGCTGAAGCCCATGTCCCGCCCCGGATAGCCCAGCCATGAAACCAGGAACCCCGCCCACGCCACCGGCCAAACCCGTGGAAACGCCGCCACCGACCTATCCGAGCGAGACCTTGTTCCAGGGCGGCAAGGTGGTGCTGATCATCCACGGGGAACGGGAATACTGGCTGCGCATCACCAGCGCCAACAAGCTGATTCTCACCGCATGAAATCCGGTGGGCGGCCGGTTCGGCCAAGCGATCGCGGCCTGTCGCGTTGACCCGCGCGAAGGTATCGGCGGAGCTTGCCTCCCGCAGGGGAAGAGCGGGGAAATTGTTCGACGCCAGGCCCCCGTGCCGCTCGTTGATCTCACTCGGGCCCGGCTTCCAGGGGAGGGTGTCGGATTCCCGGGATGGCGCCTAGAAGCTCTCGACCCGCCGCGGTCATCGGACCATATCTTTAGTGATATCCCCTAGGTTCGGAAATTGGCGCAGAATTGTGCAACCTATCCTGTGGCATGGTTGCGTCCGCACCCGCCATTCGCTTATTCGCACTGATTCAAGGAGATCAACATGGCAACGCCCGACCCCTCCCTCTCCAAAGGCTTCAAGACCATGGTTGGCACCCTCGGCAGCGATGAGTTGTGGGGACTCGCCGAATCCGTCGAGATGTTCGGCCTGGCCGGCGACGACTTCTATTTTGTGGATGATGACGACAAGGTGGTGGAGGACGCCGCCGCGGGCACGGACACCGTGACCGCCACGGGCCTGGCCAGCTACACCCTGCCGGACAACGTGGAAAACCTGACCCTGGACGGCACCACCACCGGCTACGGCAACGCCCTCAAGAACGTGCTCATCGGTGATGCCGGCAACAACAACCTGAGCGGGGGCGCCGAGGCCGACGACATGCGCGGTGGCCTGGGCAACGACGTCTACGTGGTGGACAACGTCGGCGACAGGGTCACGGAGAATCTCGCCGAAGGCACCGACCAGGTGAACAGCCTCATCGACTACACCCTGGGCTTGAACCTGGAAAACCTGCTGCTCGGCGGCACCGGTAACCTCAAGGGTACCGGCAATACCCTGGACAACACCCTCACCGGCAATGCCGGCAACAACATCCTGGATGGCGGTGACGGCAACGACACCCTGAACGGCGGCCTGGGCAACGACGACATCAAGGGCGGCAAGGGGGATGACGAGCTTAATGGCCAGGCCGGCAACGACAAGCTGGACGGCGGCGACGGCAATGACGAACTGGACGGTGGCGACGGCGACGACACCCTGCTGGGCGGGGTGGGCGACGATGAGCTCGATGGCGGGGCAGGCATCGACAGCCTGGACGGCGGCGCCGGCAACGACGAACTGGACGGCGGCGCTGGCAACGACACCCTGCTGGGTGGCCTCGGCGACGACGAGTTCGGGGACGAGGACGAGACCGCCGACAGCATGACCGGCGGCGCCGGCAACGACACCTACTGGGTGGACCATGCCGGCGACAAGGTGGTGGAGGCCGCCGGCCAGGGCGCCGACTCGGTCGGCATGGATGTGGATATCCTCACCAACGCCGGCACCAGCGCCTATGTCCTGCCCGACAACGTGGAAAACCTTTACCTGTTCGGCGCCGCGTCCTTCACCGCCACCGGCAACGCCCTGGACAACTACCTGGAAGGCGACGCGGGCGACGACACCCTCATCGGCCTGGCCGGCAACGACACGCTGCATGGTGGCGCGGGCGCCGACTCCATGGCGGGGGGCCTGGGCAACGACGTCTACGTGGTGGACGACGAGAACGACTCGGTCACGGAAAACGCCAACGAGGGCACCGACTGGGTCTATGCCCAGATCGACGACATCGACCTCGGCGCGCCCGGTTGGACGGGTGTGGAAAACCTGCGTTTCACCGATCCCGCCGTTGACAACGACGGCGTCGGCAACGCCCTGAACAACATCATGATCGGCAATGCCGGGGACGATATCCTGAACGGCCGCGCCGGCAACGACACCCTGGACGGCGGCGCCGGCGCCGACTTCCTCATGGGCGGCACAGGCAACGACACCTACGTGTTCGACGACAGCGGCGACATGGCCATCGAGCTCAAGAACGAGGGCACCGACACCGTGCTCAGCTCGGTGAACATCGGCAACCTGGACAACAACGTGGAGAACGCCACCCTCACCGGCACGGGCAACCTCAACCTCACCGGCAACGGCCTGGCCAACGTCCTTGTCGGCAACGACGGCAACAACCAGTTGAACGGCGGCCGGGACAGCGCCACCGTGGATACCCTGCGGGGCGGCAAGGGCAATGACACCTACCTCCTCTACGGCTCCATGGCGGACACCCTGGTCGAGAACGCCAACGAGGGCACCGACACGGTGGTCAGCGCCATTACTCACACCCTGGGCCTCAACCTTGAGAATCTCCAGTTGGACAACGCCGGCGGCAACATCAACGGCACCGGCAACGCCCTGGACAACCTCATCGCCGGCAACACCGGCACCAACGTGCTCGTGGGCGGAGCCGGCAACGACAGGCTCTACGGCCATGCCGGCGACGACGTGCTGGCCGGCGATGTCGGCAACGACATCCTGGACGGCGGCATGGGTATCGATGCCATGGCCGGCGGCGCCGGCAATGATGTCTATTACGTGGACAACGCCGGCGACAAGGTGCACGAACTGGCCGGCGGCGGCATCGACACGGTGTTCAGTCAGGTCGACTTCGACCTGACCACGGCAGCCACCGCCGACGACAACCACACCCAGGTGGACAACGTCACCCTGCTGGGCGGCAACGACCTGGACGTCACCGGCAACGCCCTCGCCAACACCCTCACCGGCAATTCCGGCGCCAACATCCTCGCGGGCAATGCCGGCGACGACAAGCTCTACGGCCTGGCCGGCGCCGACAACCTCGGCGGCGGCGACGGCAAGGATGTGCTGGAGGGCGGCGACGGTGATGACACCCTGGACGGCGGCATCGGCGACGATACCCTGGCCGGTGGCGCGGACGACGACACTCTGACCGGTGGCGCGGGCAACGACCTGCTGGACGGCGGCGCGGGCGCCGACGCCATGGATGGCGGCCTGGGCAACGACACCTACCTCCTCGACGATGCCGGCGATACCCTGGGCGTGGAAGCCGTGGGCGGCGGCATCGACCTGGTGAAGAGTTCCGTCGAACACACCCTGGGCGACAACTACGAGAACCTGACCCTGCTGGGCAGCGACGACGTCGACGCCACCGGCAACGCCCTCAACAACATCCTCATCGGCAACGACGGCGACAACCGCCTGCAAGGCGAGGGCGGCGCCGACACCATGTCGGGCGGCAAGGGCGACGACACCTACGAGGTGGACAACGTCGGCGACAAGATCACGGAGAACGCCAACGAGGGCATGGATGACGTGTCGGTGTCCATCGCGACGGCCAACTACACCTACACCCTGGGCCTCAATCTGGAAATCCTGGTCCTGAAGGGCAACGCCAACATCAACGGCACCGGCAACGCCGCCGCCAACTACCTCGACGGCAACAGCGGCAACAACATCCTGGACGGTCTCGACGGCAACGACGAAATCATGGGCTGGGAAGGCAACGACACTCTCAAGGGCGGCATCGGCAACGACTACCTGGTGGGCGGCGACGGCGACGACGACATGCAGGGCGGGGCCGGCAACGACACCTACGACGTGGCGGACGTCGGCGACAAGGTCACCGAACTGGCCAACGGCGGTACCGATACCATCAACAGCTTCGGCGTCGACATCACCATGACCCTGGCCAAGTGGGGCGGCGGCAATGTGGAGAACCTGACGATCCAGGGCGCCCTTGCCAACAGCCTCATCGGCACCGCGGGCAACAATGCGTTCACTATCGACCATACCGGCGACCTGACCCTCGATGCCGGCGCGGGCAACGACCTCATGGAGTTCCGCAATTTCGGGGTCAACAGCCTTGATGGCAATGACGTCATCGATGGTGAAGGCGGCAACGACGTGCTTGAGGCCACCATCGACGGCCTCAATACCGGCTTGCAGGTTGAGGGCATCGAAACCTTCCGCTTCGAGACCACCGGCGTCGCCAGTACCCTAAACGTGGGCTGGACGGTCTTGGACGACGACGTCACCCAGCGCATCGACCTGTCCGGCAATGCCGACATCACCCTCGACAACCTGGACAGCGGCATCCAGATCGGCCTGTCCGGGATCGCCCTGTCCGCCAGCCAGAACGTCACCCTGGACTGGGAGGATGACACCGACGACACTGATGTGCAGGAGTTCCTGCTGGGCGACGTGGGTGATGAGGACAACGATACCTGGATGAACCTCGCCATCAGCGACGTGAAAACCCTCAAGTTCACCCTCACCGAGCAGGGGGGAGAGAGCCTGCTGGATGTGGCCGGCGTGTTCGGGGCCAGCCACCTCCAGTTCACCACCGGTGGTGGTGATCTTGGCACGGATCTCTTCCTGAGGGAGCTCGACGGCAGCCAGACCGTGGACTTTCAGGACGCCCTGCTGGCAGCCAATCTGGAGATGGACGGAGTGGCCGACGCCCTGATCGTCAAGCTGGATAACGCCGTGGTCCTCCTGGAGGAGGTCGATTCCAACTTGACCACCCTCACTCTCGACACCACCGGCAGCGGCGGCTCCAGCATGGTTTACCTGGATGGCGTGGATGCCGCGACTTCCCTGGTGTTGAAGGGCAACCAGAGCGTGCGCCTGTTCGACGTGCGGCAGGACCTCAACGCGGAGGATTTGAGCAATACCTCCAGGATTCTCGCCACGGACGCGGTCAATGACCTGTTGTTCACGGGGGGCAGCGGCCGCGACCAGTACTTCGGCGGTTCCGGCGGAGATACCCTCGACGGGCGGCTGGGCGACGACTTGCTGGTGGGCAACGACGGAGATGACCTCCTCATCGGCGCCGTGGGCCACGACGACCTGCGCGGCGGCGCCGACAACGACACCCTGGTGGGCGATGGCAATCTTCAAGTCGGCAACGACCGCCTGGCCGGTGGCGGCGGCAACGATAACCTGACCGGCGGCGCCGGCAACGACCTGTTCTTCTTCGAGCACTCCGGCGCCGGCAACGCCGATAGCATCACCGACTACGACAACGACACAGCAGGCGGCGTCTCGGCGGGTGGAGACATGATCGGCCTGGCGCTTTCCGCCTTCTCCTTCGGCGGCGCCTTCGGCTTCGTCACCCCCGGTGCCAGCGCCGCCCTCAACCCGGACTTCTTCGTCGAAGGCGGCGATGCCGCGGATGCCGACGACTACCTGGTCTGGGACAGCGCCAACGGCGACCTGTATTACGACGCCGACGGCAGCGGCGCCGGCGCCAAGGCGCTGATCGCCAGCATCACCTTCGCCGACGCGGGAGATAACCTGACCGCCGGCGACATCATGGTGCTGGGCTGACAGGGCGCGTTTCCCCCGCGCCCGCCGGACGCGGGGGAACGGATGCGGCGGATGGCCGCGTGCCGGAGAGCGGGCCGGACTCCCCACCCTGACCCTTCCCGCTTGCGGGGAGGGAATGAACCGAGCCCAGGCCCGCAGGCGCCCAGTCGCCTCCCCCGCGAGCGGGGGAGGTCGGGAGGGGGAGAAACAGGAGGCGGCGAAGTCACCCGGTTTTCGCGCAGAATAGCCTTCTTGCAGCGTTGCAATAACCCGGCCTCGCCACGCCATCTCAAGGGAACCCATGGCTGATTTTCTTCGTGCCTGCCGCCAGCACTTCCTGCACACCGGCCTGTTCAGCCTGTTCGTCAACGTGCTCATCCTGGCGGTGCCCCTCTATACCCTGGAGGTGTTCGACCGGGTGTTCTCCAGCCGCAGCCTGGAAACCCTGCTCATGCTCAGCATCGCCGCCACCCTGGCGCTGCTGGCCATGATGGGCCTGGACCTGGTGCGGGGGCGCCTGTTGCAGGCCGCCGGCGCCACCCTGGACCGGAGCCTGGGTCCCGAGGTGATCCGCGGACTGTTCGCGGCGGCGGCGAAGGGGGGCGGGAGCGGGTCGCCCCAGGGCATGCGCGATGTGGCCGCCCTGCGCAACTTCCTGGCCGGGCCGGGGGTGATCTCCCTGTTCGACGCGCCCTGGGCCCCCCTGTTCACCCTGCTGATCTTCTTCTTTCACCCGCTCCTGGGCTTCTTCGCCGCCGGCGGCGCGGCCCTGCTGTTCCTGCTGGCCTGGTTCAACGAGCGTCTCACCCGGCGCCCCCAGGAAGCCATGCAGGCCCAGGCCCGCGACGCCGCCCGCTTCATCGACGCGGCGGTGCGCAACGCCGAGGCGGCCAAGGCCCTGGGCATGGGCGATGCCCTCACCCGCCGCTGGACCGCCCTCAACGACGCGGTGATCGGCGCCCAGACCAACCTGAACCGGCGCACCGGCTGGCTCACCGGCCTCACCCGCTTCACCCGGCTCTACATCCAGGTGGTGATGATCGGGGTGGGCGCCTGGCTGGTGGTGCGCGAGGAACTGTCCTCCGGCGCCATGATGGCCTGCACCCTGGTGCTGGCCCGGGCCCTGGGGCCGGTGGAGGCGGCCATCAATACCTGGAAGGGCTTCATCGACGCCCGGGGCGCCTATGCCCGCCTCAACGAGTTGCTGCGGACGTATCCGCGCCGGGTGTCCACCCTGGACCTGCCGCCGCCGTCGGGCGTCCTGGAGGCGCGGAACCTGGGCTTCGCCCTGCCCGGCGGCGAACGCCCCATCCTGCAGGGCATCAACTTCAGCCTGGCGGCCGGGGAGAGCCTGGGCCTGATCGGACCCAGCGCCGCCGGCAAGTCCACCCTGGCGCGGGTGCTGACCGGCATCTGGCCGCCTTCGGCCGGCGCGGTGCGCCTGGACGGCGCCAGCCTGGCGGACTACGGCCCCGACACCCTGGCGGCGGCGGTGGGCTACCTGCCCCAGGACGTGGAGCTGTTTCCCGGCACGGTGGCCGAGAACATCGCCCGCATGGCCACCGAGTACGACGACGAGGCGGTGGTGGCGGCGGCCCGCCGCGCCGGCGCCCACGACATGATCCTGCGCCTGAACCGGGGCTACGACACCCAGGTGGGGGAAAACGGCGTCAACCTCTCCGCCGGCCAGCGCCAGCGGGTGGGCCTGGCCCGCGCCCTGTGCGGCGACCCCCGCCTGGTGGTGCTGGACGAGCCCAACGCCAATCTGGACAGCGAGGGCGAGGAGGCCCTGGTCCAGACCATGAACCGGCTCGTGGCCGACGGGGTGACCCTCATCGTCATCAGCCATCGCCCCAGCCTGCTGGCGGCGGTGGACAAGCTGCTGGTGCTGCGGGAGGGCCGGGTGGAGATGTTCGGCCCGCGCGCCGAGGTGCTCGCCCGGGTGACCCGGCCGGCGCAGGCGGCGGTGGGGCCCGTTCCGGCCGGACCCGTCGCGGTACCCAGAAAGGGCGGTCATGGCTGAGCCGACGCTGGTTTCGCCCCCCGCCCTGGATGCGGGCCGCGTCGCCCGCTGGGGCTATCTGGTGCTGGCCCTGGGCGCGACGGCCTTCGCCCTGTGGGGGGCGCTGGCCCCGGTGTCCGGCGCGGTCATCGCCCCCGGCGTCATCAAGGTGGAAAACGAGCGCAAGCGGGTGCAGCATCTGGAGGGCGGCATCGTCAGCGAGATCCGCGTGCGCGACGGCGACGTGGTGCGGGCGGGGCAGGTCCTGGCGACCCTGGCCGACGAAGGCGTGGGCGCCACGGTGGACCTGCTGCGCGGCCAACTGTTTGCCGAGCGGGTGACGGCGGCCCGGCTGGAGGCGGAGAAGAACGAATGGCCACAGCCTCGCCTGGCCGAGGACCTGCGTGGGCCGGCCCTGCCCCCGGCCTACCGGACCATCCTGGACAGCGAACTGCATCTGTTCACGGTCCGGCGTGACACTTTCCGGCAACAGACCGAGTTGCTGCGCGCCCAGATCGTGGAGGCCGAGCGGGAAATGGCCGGCGTCCAGGAACAACTGGCGGCGGAAACCCGCGCCGTCGCCGCCCTGCGGGAACAGCTGGAAGCCAACGAGCGCCTGGTGGAACAGCAGTTCATCCAGAAGACCCGCCTGCTGGAGTACAAGAGCGCCCTGGGGATACGCGAGGCGGAGCGGGCCGAACACCTGGCCAACCTGGCCCGCACCCAGCAGCGCATCGGCGACCTGAACCTGCGCATCGTCCAGTTGCGCGCCGACATGGTGCAGCGGGCCGCCACCGAACTGGACGCCGTCAACCGCAAGGTCATGGACCTGCGCGAGCGCCTGCGCCCCTCCCAGGACGCCCAGCATCGCGCCAGGCCGTGCTGGCGCCGGTGTCGGGCCGCATCGTCAACCTGGCCGTGCATACCCCGGGCGGCGTGGTCCGGGCGGGCGAAGCCCTCATGGAGATCGTCCCCGACCAGCAGGAATTGATCCTGGAGGTGCGCGTCCATCCCCAGGATATCGACGAGGTGGCCCCCGGGAGCCTGGCGGACGTGCGCCTGAGCGCCTACAACACCCGTTCCACCCCCCTGCTCGAAGGCGCGGTGCGCTATGTCTCGGCGGATCGCCTGCTGGACGAGGCCACCCGGGCGCCCTACTACACGGCCCGGATCCACATCAAGCCCAGCCCGGACCCCGCCATCCGCCTCTACCCGGGCATGCCCGCCGAGGCCTTCATCCGCACCCGGGCCCGCTCCCCCCTGGACTATCTGCTGGAACCGGTCACCAATGTGCTGCGGCGTTCCATGCGGGAGACCTGAGGGGACGCATGACGCGCATAGCCGCCTTATCTTGCCGGGCGGGCACCCTTTCCGGTCGCGGCTATAACTTCCGACATATTTCAGTCCGCCGGCGTTGGTAATAGGATGAAGTCATCCTGAAGTCCGCTGACATCAGCCTGATGTCAAGGCAAAGGGGGGCATCATGGGGCGCATCCTTGACGACTGGTTCGTCAACCTGAACTTTCAACCCGCGCTGGATTGTCTAGCTGTCGCGGGACGGAGCGAACGCTGCTCCGGCATGGATGCCCCGGCCCTCCACATCCCTCTTCCACACCCATCCAGGCCCCTGATGGCGTGGCGGACGTCGATTCCGATCGGCACGCATCCACGGATCGGTCTCGCGGACATCAAAGGGGGGCATCGAGCATGACGAAGCGCGCCCCGGCGGGGCGCGGAGGCGGCCGATCAATCGCAAACCCGCTTGCTCGGCGAGACCATTCAAACAGGAGGTAATGCCATGAGCACCAGCTACGACTTCTCCGGCACGCTATCGAGTTATTTCAATGTCTGGTTCGATGACGACCCACCCAGCACGGCCGAACAAAGCAACGGCGTCCTGCGCTTCCATACCCAGGGCGATTTGATCGCCCCCGATGACGTCAGCGAAGGGTACCTGTCAAAGGCGACCCTGCCCCGCTACGACCAGTCCTGGTCGGCCGAGATCACGGCCACCCTGCCCCAGGGTTTGTCCGCCACATCGGACGGCCCATCAGACGAAACTTACGTGGGGGCGGGACTGGTGGTGTTCATACCCAGGCCCAACGGCGCAATGCTGACGTTCAATGCCTTCATGGAACTGCAGCACCCGGCCTCGGGCCTTGAGCGCATCTACAACGCCGAGTATGCCTACTCGACCGAGGATGACTGGATAGAGTATCTGGAAGATGAGGGAATGCAGGGCACCGCGGATGTCAGCGGCCTGCTGGGCATCCGCTTTGACGCCGCCACCAAGGTCCTGACCGCCTACAACAGCCAGGGTGACTGGTGGAGCATCGACATCGATGCCGCCGGCGTGACCGACTGGAACATGACGGACAGCGACACCTTCCGGATCGGCATCGGCTTCACCACCCAGAACTGGACCGTCCCCGTCAACCTTGCCGCCACGCTGGACGATTTTTCCTTCAGTTCCTTTGGCGGCCCCATCGTCGGCAACTGGTATTTGACCGACCCGGAATCGGGCGGTACGGCCGTGGTCAGCTTCGGTGCCGATGGCACCTACATGCATGCCGAGGATGGCGAGGACGATCCGCCCTGGGGGCAGGACGGCATGGAGAGCGGCACCTATACCTGGAACGCCGCGACCGGGGCCTTCGATGTGATCACCCTGGTGGACAACAACGGTGAATGGGGGCTTTCGCATCCTGCAGGCAATGTCACCGTACAGATCAAGGGCAATACGCTGACTTATAAGGACGCGGAGTACGCGGGCACCGCAACGCGCTTTGGCGAGGGGATCGATCCCATCGGCGGCGACGGGGACGACACGCTGAACGGCGGCGCCGGCAATGACTTCCTCTTCGGCAATGACGGCAACGACACCCTGTCCGGCCATGGTGGCAACGACGCGCTCTGGGGCGGGAACGGCAACGACACCCTGGCGGGTGGCCCGGGCGACGATACCTACCACGTGGACGACGCCGGCGACGTGATCACCGAGTCCGCCGGCGAAGGCTTCGACACCGTCTACGCCAGCGTCGGCATCACGCTGCCGGATCACGTCGAAGTCCTGGTCCTCACCGGCAACGGCGACATCGACCTCACCGGCCAGCAGGGCGACAACGCCCTCACCGGCAACGCCGGCGACAACCTCCTGGACGGCGGCCGGGGCTGGGACAAGCTGGCGGGTGGCACCGGCGACGACACCTACCTCGTGGACCAGATGGGCGACCTGCTGACCGAAGGCGCCAACGCCGGCATCGACGAAGTCCAGGCCCTGGTCAGCTACGCCCTGGGCCTCAACCTGGAAAACCTCGCCCTGGGCGACGGCGGCGGCAACCTGGACGGCACCGGCAACGCCCTGGCCAACGCGCTTACCGGCAACGGCGGCATGAACACCCTGGACGGCGGCGACGGCAACGACTTCCTCTGGGGCATGGCCGGCGACGACGTGCTCAAGGGCGGCACCGGCAACGACGAACTCTCCGGCGGCCTGGGTGCCGACCTGCTCACGGGCGGCGCCGGCAACGACCGCTTCGTGTTCGACACCGACCCCGGGATCGGCGGCAACGCCGACTGGATCAACGACTTCGCCAAGGGGGACAAACTGGTGCTGGACCTCGACGTCTTCGCCGGCATCGGCGGGGCCGTCACCCTGGACGCCACCCACTTCCGGGCCGGTGCCCATGTCACGGCCCAGGACGGGGACGACCACGTGCTCTACGACACGAGCAGCGGCAACCTCTACTACGACGCCGATGGTTCCGGCTTCGATGCCGCCGTCCTGGTCGCCAGCCTGGCCGGCATGCCTGCGATCACGGCGGCGGATATCCTCGTGGTGGATTGAGTTCGACAGGATTTGCGACCGGGCCATTGGTGCCCTGAACCGGATTAGTGGACAGATAAATCCTATAAAGTAATTGTCTGGTAACGGGGTGCAGGAGGTGAAGTGGCCACACCGGTCCACAATGCGGTAGCGCAGCTTCCGGGCACGAGCTTCGAGAACAAGGCCATCAATGGCCTGGTTCAGGGCAGCGTCTGGCAGTTCAGCGGCGTCCACCAGCTCACCTACTCCCTCGACAGTTCCGGCTATGGCGGTCCGTGGACCGCCGAGTGGAGTGACGCGGTCGCCCAGGCCATGGCGGCCTGGACGGCGGTGGCCGACCTCTCCATCACCCAGATCCCGTCCCGCGGTTCCGTTTACCAGAGCAACGCCGACCTCTCCATCAGCCTCACCGGCAGCTATCTGGCGTCCAACTTCGGCGCCATGGCGATGGGCATCTTCCCCGACCCGCCCACCGGCGATGAGGTGCTCGGCTACCTGGAGCGGACCCGTGAAACCTATCCCAGGCCGGAAGGCGACGCCTACTTCGACGACAGCTACTACGTCTTCCAGGACCTGGACCCGGGCTGGGAGGGCTTCGAGACCATCCTGCACGAGTTGGGCCATGTCCTGGGCCTGAAGCACCCCTTCGACGATGGCGGCAATTATCGTCCGACCTACGCCCAGCTCGGTCTGAACGACTACGACGATGGCCGCTGGACGGTGATGAGCTACAACACCACCGGCCAGGAAGCCACGCCCATGCCCCTGGACATCCTCGCCATCCAGCGCATCTATGGCGCCAACCTGGGCTACCACACCGGCGACGACACCTACGTCCTGACCGCCAACGCCCCCCTGCGCACCATCTGGGACGCGGGCGGCATCGACACCCTGGACCTGTCCGGCCTGTCCCAGGGCAGGAGTGTCCGCCTGGAGGGGGGCAGCGGCGGGGTGTTCGCCGATGACGGCCTGGATCCCTGGGATGCCTGCTACCTGGCCATCGCCTACAACGTCACCCTGGAAAACGTCGTCGGCACGCCCTACCGGGACTTCATCCACGGCAACGACGCCAACAACGTGCTCGACTCGGGCGGGCACTCCTGGTGGGAAGGCGCGGAGGAACTGGCGGGCGGCAAGGGCGACGACACCTATGTCCTGCGCAGCAACACGGACATCGTGATCGAACAGCCCGGCGAGGGTTCGGACACGATACGGGCCGGCTTCGACTACACCCTGCCCGCCACCCTGGAGAACCTGGAACTGGCCGGCGACCTGGACCTGGACGGCACCGGCAACGACCTGGACAACCGCATCACCGGCAACGCCGGAAACAACCTGCTGGACGGCGGCGCCGGGGCGGACACCCTGGCGGGCGGCGCCGGCGACGACACTTACCTGCTGGACGATCCCGGCGATGTCGTCCAGGAGAATCCAGGCGAGGGGACCGACGGCGTGCGCGCGCCCTTCAGCCACGTCCTCGCCGACAACGTCGAAAACCTGGAACTCACCGGCGCCCAGGATGCGGACGGCACCGGCAACGCCCTGAACAACGTGCTCATCGGCAACGCCGGCGTCAACGTGCTTACCGGCCTGGCCGGCGACGACCAACTCGACGGCGGCGCCGGCGCCGACAGCCTGGTCGGTGGCAGCGGAGACGACACCTACACCCTGGACGACCCCGGCGACGCCATCACCGAACTGCCTGGCGAAGGCGCGGACACGGTCAGGGCCGGCTTCAGCTTCGTCCTGCCGGCCGTGCTGGAGAACCTGACCCTGCTGGGCGCGGGCGACTTCAGCGGCGAGGGCAACGCCGCCGACAACACCCTCATCGGCAACGCCGGCGCCAACGCCCTCACCGGCCACGCCGGCAACGACCGCCTGGACGGCGGCGGCGGGAACGACACCCTGACGGGCGGCGTGGGCGACGACGTCTACGGGGTCGACAGCGCGGGCGACGTGATTGTCGAGAACCCGGGCGAAGGCACGGACACCGTGGAGGCATCCGTCAGCCGGACCCTGGCGGCCGACCTGGAGCACCTCACCCTGACCGGTTGGGGTTGGATCAACGCCACCGGCAACGGCCTCGACAACATCCTGACCGGCAACCTCGGCAACAACACGCTGGACGGCGGCGCCGGGGCCGACATCCTGCGCGGCGGCGCCGGTGACGATACCTACCTGATCGACCCGGGCGACCTGGTGGAGGAATCGCCCCTCGGCGGTACCGACACGGTGAAGGCCGACTTCAGCCATGTCCTGGGCGACGACCTGGAAAAGCTGACGCTGCTGGGCGCCGGCAACGTGGACGGCACCGGTAACGACCTGGCCAACACCTTGGTGGGCAACGTGGGGGACAACGTGCTCGCTGGCCTGGCCGGCAACGACCAGCTGGAAGGCGGTGGCGGCGCCGACAGCCTGATCGGCGGCCCCGGCGACGACACCTACACCGTGGATGCCGCGGACACCCTCGTCGAACTGCCCGGCGAAGGCCTCGACGGCGTGCGCGCGGAGTTCGACTACGTCCTCGCCGACGACCTGGAAAAGCTGACCCTGCTGGGCGTGGGCGACTGGAGCGGCACCGGCAATGCCGCCGACAACTGGCTGTTCGGCAATGCCGGCGCCAACGCTCTTTCCGGGCTGGACGGCGACGATCTTCTCGATGGCGGCGCCGGGGCGGACACGCTGATTGGCGGCACCGGCAACGACCGCTACGTGGTGGACGGTGCCGGCGACAGCGTCAGCGAAAACCCCGGGGAAGGGATCGACCGCGTCGAGTCCTCGGTGACCTGGGCGCTGGACGAGGATTTCGAGAATCTCTACCTGACCGGCTACGCCAACATCGACGGCACCGGCAACGGCCTGGACAACGAGATCTTCGGCAACCCCGTCGCCAATCATCTGGACGGCGGCGCCGGCGACGACATCCTCCACGGCACCGGCGGCGACGTCATGACCGGCGGCCTGGGCGATGACTTCTTCTGGCTGTGGTCTACCGGAAACCAGGTCGTCGAGCAGCCCGGCGAGGGCATCGACACGGTCCGCAGCACGGTCTACGGCACGACCTTCCTCGACGCCAACGTGGAGAACCTGGAGCTGGAGGGCGGGGACGGCTACAACGGCGTCGGCAACGCCGGGGACAACCAGATCACCGGCTCCGCCGGCAACAACCAGCTGGATGGCGGCCTGGGCAACGACACCCTGCTGGGCCAGGGTGGCAACGACACGCTCATCGGCAACGTCGGCCAGGACGTGATGGCGGGCGGCCCGGGCGACGACATCTACGAGGTGGACGAACTCGGCGACAGCGTGGTCGAGAACGCCGGCGAGGGCCTGGACAAGGTGCAGGCCTGGCTGGACTGGGCCCTGGACGCCAACGTGGAGAACCTGGCCCTGCTGGGCGGCGCCAATCTGGCCGCCACCGGCAACGAGTTGGACAACCGGCTGGACGGCAACGCCGGCGACAACGTCCTGAGCGGCGGCGCCGGCAATGACCGGCTCGACGGCTGGGGCAATGGCTGGGGTGGCGTCGACACCCTGATCGGCGGGCCGGGCGACGACCTCTACATCGTCAACGACGGCCAGGAAACCCTCGTCGAGGCGCCGGGCGAGGGTGCCGACACCGTGCGCGGTGCCGTCACCTGGACCCTGGGGTCGGACTTCGAGAGCCTGGAACTCGGCGGCTTCACCAACCTGGACGGCACCGGCAACGAGCTGGACAACCGCCTGGTCGGCAACGGCTACGTCAACGTGCTGACCGGACTCCTGGGCAACGACACGCTGGAAAGCGGAGGTGGCGCCGACACCCTCGTCGGCGGACCAGGGGACGACACCTATGTGATCAGCAGCGGTGAGACGATCAACGAACTGGCCGGCGAGGGCAACGACACCGTGCGGGTGATCGTGGGCTACGCCTACGGCTACACCCTCGGCGCCAACCTGGAGAATCTGGAACTGGACTGGCATCTTGGGATGTCGATGTTCGGCAACACCGCCGACAACCGGATCACTGGCGACACGGGCAACGATGCGCTTTACGGCCTGGCCGGCAACGACACCCTGGACGGCGGCGCCGGGGCCGACACCCTGGCGGGCGGCGCCGGCCACGACGCCTACGTGGTCGACAACGCGGCTGACAGCATCACCGAGAACCCCAACGAAGGCGCGGACACCGTCAAGGCCTGGCTGTCCTGGACGCTGGGCATAAATCTGGAAAACCTGGTGTTGCTGGGCGACGCCGACCTGAACGGCACCGGCAACGCCGTCAACAACAGCATCACCGGCAACGCCGGCAACAACGTCCTGAACGGGGGAGCCGGCAGCGACGCCCTGGCGGGGAACGGTGGCGACGACACCTACCTGGTCGACAACGTCGGCGATACCGTCAGCGAAAATGCGGACGCCGGGTATGACGGCGTCATCAGCAGTGTCACCTTCACACTCGCGGCGAACCTGGAAGCACTGACCCTGACCGGCGCCGCCCATCTGAATGGCACGGGCAACGCCCTCGACAACGCGCTGACCGGCAACGCCGGCAACAACACGCTCCAGGGTGGAGCCGGGATGGATACCCTGATCGGAGGTGCCGGCAAAGATACCCTGGACGGTGGCCCGGGCGCCGACACCCTGGCGGGTGGCCTGGGTGACGATGCCTATAACGTCGACGATCCCGGCGACGTGATCACCGAGTCCGCCGGCGAAGGCTTCGACACCGTCTACACCAGCCTCGGCATCCCCGTCCCGGATCACGTCGAATCCCTGATATTGATCGGCAATGGCGACATCGACCTCACCGGCCAGCAGGGCGACAACATCCTCACCGGCAACGCCGGGGCCAACGTTCTCGACGGCGGCCGCGGCTGGGACAAGCTGGCCGGCGGCACTGGCGACGACACCTACCTCGTGGACCAGATGGGCGACGTGCTGACCGAGGCCGCCAACGCCGGAATCGACGAAGTTCAGGCCCTGGTCAGCTACGCCCTGGGCCTCAACCTGGAAAACCTCACCCTCGTCGACGGCGCGGGCAACCTGGATGGCACCGGCAACGCCCTGAACAACATCCTCTCCGGCAACGACGGCATGAACACCCTGGACGGCGGCGGCGGCAACGACTTCCTTTGGGGCCTGAACGGCGACGACGTGCTCAAGGGCGGCACCGGCAACGACGAAATTTACGGCGGCCTGGGCACCGATCTGCTCATGGGCGGCGCGGGCAACGACCGCTTCGTGTTCGACACCGACCCCGGGATCGGCGGCAACGCCGACTGGATCACCGACTTCGTCAAGGGCCAGGACAAGCTGGTGCTGGACGACGATGTCTTCGTCGGCATCGGAGCCCCGGGTGCCCTCGGCCTCGCCTATTTCCGGGTCGGCGCGAACGTCACAGCCCAGGATAGTGACGATTACGTACTCTATGACACCGCCAGCGGCAACCTCTACTACGACCCCGACGGCTCGGGCTTCGAGGGATCTCTGCTGGTTGCAACCCTGACCGGCGCGCCCGTGCTGGCGGTCGCCGACATCGTGGTGGTGGACTGAGCCCGAAAAAGCACCAGCCGAGGCAATTCACGGAATTGATTGCATCATTCGTATTAATCAATTGGATTGATTAATACGACTCCCCTACACTGCCTCCCAGCTCATGACTTTCAACCCCCTGTAACAACCAACTGGAGATCGCAACCATGCAAACCCTGATCAACACCGAAATCAAACCCTTCAAGGCCCAGGCTTTCCAGAACGGCAAGTTCGAGCACATTTCCGACGAGGACCTGAAGGGCAAGTGGTCCGTGGTGTTCTTCTACCCGGCCGACTTCACCTTCGTCTGCCCCACCGAACTGGGCGATCTGGCCGACAACTACGCCGAGTTCCAGAAGATGGGCGTGGAAATCTACGCCGTGTCCACCGACACCCACTTCACCCACAAGGCCTGGCACGACACCAGCGAGACGATCGGCAAGATCCGGTTCCCGATGATCGGCGATCCCACCGGCGCCATCACCCGCAACTTCGGCGTGATGATCGAGGAAGCCGGCCTGGCCGAGCGCGGCACCTTCGTGATCGACCCCCAGGGCAAGATCCAGATCATCGAGATCAATGCCGGCGGCATCGGCCGCGACGCTTCCGAGTTGCTGCGCAAGATCAAGGCCGCCCAGTACGTGGCCGCTCACCCGGGCGAGGTCTGCCCCGCCAAGTGGAAGGAAGGCGAAGCCACCCTGGCGCCGAGCCTGGACCTGGTCGGCAAGATCTGAGCACCAACCCATAACCGTCACCCCGGCGGAAGCCGGGGTCCAGGAACTCAACCTCCTGGATTCCGGCCTGCGCCGGAATGACGGCCAAACCACAAGAGCGCAACACCAAGCCGTCTCGCCACTCCCTCCCCCTTGATGGGGGAGGGTTGGGGTGGGGGTGGAAGGCCCGCCAAGCCAGCCGCCCTTCACCCCCATCCCGGCCTTCCCCCATCCAGGGGGAAGGAGAACCCCGGCGGTTTCGTATTGCCCTTTGCCTCAGGAGAACCACCATGCTGGACGCCAACATCAAGACCCAACTCAAGGCCTACCTGGAAAAGCTTGTGGACCCCATCGAGCTGGTGGCCTCCCTGGACGACAGCGCCAAGTCCGCCGAGATGCGCGGTTTGCTGGAAGACATCGCCAGCCTTTCGGACAAGGTGTCCTTACTCGAAAATGGCAACGACGCCCGCCGCCCCTCCTTCACCATCGGCAAGGTGGGCGAGGGTGAAAAAGGCGCCCGCATCCGCTTCGCCGGCCTGCCCATGGGCCACGAGTTCACCTCCCTGATCCTGGCCCTGCTCCAGGCCAGCGGCTACGCGCCCAAGCTGGAAGCCGACGTGATCGAGCAGATTCGCGGCATCACCGGCAACTTCCGTTTCGAGACCTACATCTCCCTGTCCTGCCACAACTGCCCGGACGTGGTGCAGGCCTTGAACGCCATGGCGGCCATCAACCCGAACATCCATAACGTGATGATCGACGGCGCCCTGTTCCAGGACGAGGTGAACGCGCGCCAGATCATGGCCGTGCCCAGCGTCTACCTGAACGGCGAGCCCTTCGCCAACGGCCGCATGAGCATCGAGGAGGTCATCGCCAAACTCGATACCGGCGCTTCCGCGCGGGACGCAGCCAAATTGGCTGAGCAGGCGCCCTTCGACGTGCTGGTGGTGGGCGGCGGACCGGCCGGCGCGGCGGCGGCGGTGTACGCGGCGCGGAAGGGCATCCGTACCGGCGTCCTGAGCGAGCGCTTCGGCGGCCAGGTCATGGACACCCTGGCCATCGAGAACCTCATCTCCGTGCCCCACACCGACGGACCCAAGCTGGGCCGTGCCCTGGAGGAGCACGTGAAGGAATACGAAGTGGACATCATGAACCTGCAGAAGGCCGAGGCGCTGATTCCGGGCGAGGCGGGTGGCTACCACGAAGTGCGCCTGGCCAACGGCGCCGTGCTCAAGGCCCGCGCCCTGATCCTGGCCACCGGCGCCCGCTGGCGCGAGCTCAACGTGCCCGGCGAGCAGGAATACCGGGGCAAGGGCGTGGCCTACTGCCCCCACTGCGACGGCCCCCTGTTCAAGGGCAAGCACGTGGCCGTGGTGGGCGGCGGCAACTCCGGCGTGGAAGCCGCCATCGACCTGGCCGGCATCGTCGGCCACGTCACCCTGCTGGAGTTCGGCGATGCCCTGCGCGCCGACGCGGTGCTGCAGAACAAGCTTTACAGCCTGCCCAACGTCACGGTGATCAAGAGCGCCCAGACCACGGAAGTGACCGGCGCCGGCGGCAAGGTCAACGGCCTGACCTATACCGACCGCACCACGGGCCAGAGCCAGCACGTCGCCCTGGAAGGGGTGTTCGTGCAGATTGGCCTGCTGCCCAACACGGACTGGCTCAAGGGGGTGGTGAACCTGTCCCGCTTCGGCGAGATCGAGGTGGACGCCAAGGGCCAGACCAGCGTGCCCGGCGTGTTCGCGGCGGGGGACTGCACCACCGTGCCCTACAAGCAGATCATCATCGCCATGGGCGACGGGGCCAAGGCCAGCCTGGGGGCCTTCGACTACCTGATCCGGAGTTCGGCGCCGGCCTGATATCCGGGCCAATCGCCCGGTGCTATCCGCCTCTCCCGCCGGGAGAGGCGTTTTACATTGGGCGGCTTGTTGAACCAAACATCGCGCGGGCCGCTCCAGACGGTACCGACCCTGGAAGTCAAACCGATGAACCCTCGCATCCGGACTCGCCCTTTCCTTCGACTGAGGGCCCTGGCCCTGCTCGGCCTGCTGGCCTGGCCCGCCTTGGCGGACACCATTGTCCACGGCGACAGCGGCCATCCCGCCACCCGGGCGGAAGTGCTGGCCGACCTGGCCGCCGCCGATTTCATCCTGCTGGGGGAAACCCACGACAACCCCCGGCACCACCAGGCCCGGGCGGAACTGATGCGCGGCCTGCCGCCCGGCGTGAAGACCGTGGTGCTGGAACAACTCGAGCGGGGAAGGCGGCTGGACCCGGCACTGCCCCTGGATGACGCCCTGGAGCGGGCGGGGTTCGACCGCAAGGCCTGGGGCTGGCCCCTGCACCAGCCCGTGTTCGTCGCGGCCCGGGACATCGGCGCAAACCTGCTGGGTGGCAATCTCGGCCGCAAGGATGGACGGCGGGTGGCGATGGAGGGTGAGTCGGCCCTGGACGCGGACCAGGCCCGCCTGCTGCAACATTCGCCCTTGTCCGACACGGCGCGAGAACGGCTGGACGAGAGCCTGAGTAGCGGCCACTGCGGCCATCTCCCGGCCGCCCGCCTGCCCAACATGCGCCTGGCCCAGCGCGCCCGCGATGCCGCCCTGGCGCGGACGCTGCTGGAATCCCGCGACGGCCCGGTGGTCCTGCTGGCGGGAAACGGCCATGTCCGGCGCGACTACGGCGTGCCCGTCCTGCTGGCAGGCCAGGCGCCCGGCGCCCGGGTGGTCAGCATCGGCTTCATGGAAGCCGAGCCGGGCGACCGCCCCGACGCGGCCCATATTGGCGGCGCCTATGATTTCGTGTGGTTCACCGCCCCGGCGATACGCGAGGATCCCTGCGCGGGTTTCAGCATGCCCTGAGAGGGCGGCCGCCTTGTCACTTGTTCCGGATGCGAATAGCCGTTGACAGCCCAATAATTATTGATAACAATTCTCAACAAGTAATTCGCCCTATGCACCGGATACCGGGAAAGCGGGTTCACGGGAGGGCGGCCCGGAAACACCGGGGGGAAGTGGCACGGCGCGGACATGATCCGAAAGGGATCTCGGGAAATGCACCCGCCGTGACCTCGTTCCCATGCCTCGATGCAGTCAATCTTTCATCCGTGGCCTGTCGTCCCGGATAAATTGCCAGCCAGCCAGCTCTGCCCCTCACGGGCAAGCCAGCCAGCCAGTCGGATCAACCGCTCTACCGCTGGATGTGCAGATGCTCGCTTTGCCTGGCCGTTTCCTTCCTTTCCTCCCCATCGTGCGCCACCTGCCCGGCCACCCCCACGCCGCCACCTTCGGCAAGGCCTTGGTGGACGTCGCGGCGAAACGCGCCACCACCCGCCTGACCGGCGCCCAGCCCTGATCACCATGGCCAGCCCGGTACCCTTTCCTCTCGGCATGGCCACTGAAGGCGCCCGCGTGCGCATCGTCGCCCTGCGCGGCGGCGCCGGGCTGGACAAGCGCATGACCGAGATGGGCCTCAACGTGGGCGGCGAACTCACCGTGCGCCAGCGCCAGGGCGGCGGCGGCCTGGTGGTGTCCCGGGGCGAGACCCGCTTTGCCCTGGGCGGCGGCATGGCCCACAAGGTGATGGTGGAGTTGATGGGGAGTGGGAAATAGGAAGTAGGAAGTAGGCAGTGGGAAGTGGGGCGGGGACAACGGCGGTTTTCCCACTCCCCACTTCCCACTATCCACTCCCAGGAGCAAAGACATGACCCTCAAGGACCTGCAAGTCGGCGACCGCGCCAAGGTGGCCGGTTTTCTCGAAAGCGGCGGTGCCGGTGGCAACTCGTACCGCCGCAAGCTGCTGTCCATGGGGCTGACCCCGGGGGCGGAGATCAGCGTGACCCGGGTGGCGCCCATGGGCGACCCGGTGGAGATCCGCGTGCGCGGCTTCGCCCTGTCCGTGCGCCGCGACGAGGCGGCAACCCTTTCGGTGGAGAAACAGTGATGAGCAACGCGACGAAAAGCGCCTACACCATCGGCCTGGTGGGCAACCCCAACTGCGGCAAGACCACCCTGTTCAACGCCCTGACCGGCTCCAGGCAGCGGGTGGGCAACTGGCCCGGCGTCACCGTGGAGAAGAAGAGCGGCGAATACCGCCTGTCCGAGGGTACGCAAATGAGCCGCTTCGAGGTGGTGGACCTGCCCGGCACCTATTCCCTGGACGTGGTGGACCGGGAGGTCTCCCTGGACGAGAAGGTGGCGCGGGACTACGTGCACGCCAACGAGGCCGACCTGATCATCAACATCGTCGATGCCTCCAACCTGGAGCGCAACCTCTACCTCACCAGCCAGTTGGCCGAGATGCGCGTACCCCTGCTGGTGGTGCTGAACATGGTGGACGTGGCGGAAGGCAAAGGCATGCGGGTGGATGCCGAGGCCCTGTCGCGGCAACTGGGCTGCCCGGTGGTGCCCGTGGTGGCTTCGGAAGGCATCGGCATCGACACCCTGAAGGCCGCCATCAAGACCGCCGTGGCCGAGCAGCCCCGCGCCACCGCCCAGGTGGAATACCAGGCCGCCCTGGACCACGCCATCGCCGGCCTGGCGCCGCGCCTGGAAGAAGCCGCAAAAGCCAGTGGTACGGGTTTGACAACCTCCGCCCGCTGGCTGGCGGTGCGCCTGCTGGAAGGCGACGACCTGGCCCGGCAGGTGGCGGGCCCGGACCTGGCCCACGACGCCAGGCAGCGCGCCGAGTCCCTGGGCGACGACCTGGACATCCTGGTGGCCGACGCCCGTTACGGCCTGGCCCACCACATCTCCAGGCAGGCGGTGAAAGTTAGCGGCCAGGTGGGCCGCGACCTCACCGACCGCATCGACCACATCGTGCTCAACCGCACCCTGGGCATCCCCATCTTCCTGGTGATGATGTACCTGATGTTCATGTTCACCATCAACATCGGCGGCGCCTTCATCGACTTCTTCGACCAGTTCGCCGGCGCGGTCTTCGTGGACGGCTTCGCCGCCGCCCTGGCCGGCCTGGGCGCGCCGGAATGGGTCCAGGTCATGCTGGCCAAGGGCATCGGCGGCGGCCTGCAGACCGTGGCCACCTTCATCCCGGTGATCGGCTTCCTCTACCTGTTCCTGTCGGTGCTGGAGGATTCCGGCTACATGGCCCGGGCCGCCTTCGTCATGGATCGCTTCATGCGCTGGGTGGGGCTGCCGGGCAAGTCCTTCGTGCCGCTCATCGTCGGCTTCGGCTGCAACGTGCCGGCCATCATGGCCACCCGCACCCTGGAACATCGCCGCGACCGCCTCATGACCATCGCCATGGCGCCCTTCATGTCCTGTGGCGCCCGGCTTCCGGTGTACGTGCTGTTCGCCGCCGCTTTCTTCCCGCAAGGGGCACAGAACGTGGTGTTCGGGCTGTACCTGATCGGCATCGTCGTGGCCGTGCTCACCGGCCTGATCCTGAAGAACTCCATCCTGAAAGGCGAGGCCACGCCCTTCATCATGGAACTGCCGCCCTACCACCTGCCCACCGTCAAGGGCATCCTGATCCACACCTGGGATCGCCTGAGGAGTTTCATGTTCCGCGCCGGCCGGGTCATCGTGCCCATGGTGCTGGTGCTCAACTTCCTCAACGCCGTGGGCACCGACGGCAGTTTCGGCAACGAGGACAGCGACAAGTCCATGCTGGCCGAGGTGGGCCGCGCCATCGCCCCCGCCTTCTCGCCCATGGGCCTGAACGCCGAGAACTGGCCCGCCGCCGTGGGCATCTTCACCGGCGTGCTGGCCAAGGAAGCGGTGGTGGGCACCCTGGACGCGGCCTACACGGCCCTGGCGGAAAGCGATGCGGTGGCCGCCGGCAAAGCACCCGAAGATGAGGAAGCCTTCAACCTGGGCGATGCCGTCGCCGGCGCCTTCGCCACCATCCCCGCCAACCTGGGCGACGCCCTGGGTACCTGGACCGATCCGCTCGGGCTGGATGTGGGCGACGTCAGCGACCAGGCCGCCGTGGCTGAGGAACAGGAAGTCTCCACCGGCACCTTCGGCGCCATGGCCAGCCGTTTCGACGGCGCCGCCGGGGCCTTCGCCTACCTGCTGTTCATCCTGCTGTACTTCCCCTGCACCGCCGCCATCGCCGCCGTGTACCAGGAATCCGGCCCTCGCTGGACCGCCTTCGTGGCCCTGTGGACCACCGGCCTGGCCTACGGACTTTCCACCCTGTATTACCAGGCCGCCAACTACGCCCGCGACCCGGCCACGGCCCTGGCCTGGATCGGCGTGGTGCTGACGGGCTTCGCGGCGGCCATCCTGACTCTGCGCTGGATGGGCCGGCGCGACACCGGGCAGCCCCTGCCCGTACCCCAGAACGCCTGAGGAGACCAAGCCATGATCCTGTCCCGTGTCAGCGATTACATGAAGCAACACCGGCGCGCCAGCGTGCTGGACCTGGCCCACGGCCTGGACGCCGCGCCCGACGCCCTCAAGGGCATGCTGGCCATCCTGGAGCGCAAGGGCCGGGTGCGCCGCCTGCCCGCCGGCACGGCCTGTAACGGCTGCCACAAATGCGACCCGAATTCGGTGGAGTTGTACGAGTGGGTGGGGGGGTAGCCATTCCGCCATGGGGAAGTGGGGCCCGCTTTTCGGCGCAGGCCCTTCCATCCCTCCGGCCTCCTTTTTCCAGGGGGAAACTCGCACAACCGGACCGGTCAAAGCCCGCTCCAGGGCTCATACAATGAAGCATCGACCCCATACATCCAGGTGAGCCCCATGCCCGCCCACGACCTCCGCCTCTGGCAACACGCCCACGATTTCGGTACCGAGGCCCAGCGCAGTGCCGAGCGCCGCACCCGCTGGGTGGTGAGCCTGACCTTCCTCACCATGCTGGTGGAACTGGCGGCGGGCTGGCTCACCGGCTCCATGGCCCTGATGGCCGACGCCTGGCACATGGCGAGCCACGTGGGCGCCCTGGGCCTGGCCGCCTTCGCCTACCGCTTCTCCCGGCAGCATGCCGGCGATTCCCGCTTCACCTTCGGCACCGGCAAGGTCACCGCCCTGGCCGGCTACACCAGCGCCCTGCTGCTGGTGGCGGTGGCGTTCTGGATGGTGTGGGAATCGGCGCGGCGCCTGTTCCAGCCGGTGCCCATCCACTATGCCGAGGCCATGGTCGTGGCGACCCTGGGCCTGGCGGTCAACCTGGCCAGCGCCTGGCTGCTGGACCACGACCACGATCACCACCATCACGACGATGACGATGACCACCACGATCATCACCACGAACACGTGGACCACAACCTCCGGGCCGCCTACCTCCACGTCCTGGCCGACGCCCTCACCTCGGTGCTGGCCATCGTCGCCCTGGGCGGCGGCCTGCTCTATGGCTGGAGTTTCCTGGATCCCCTCATGGGCCTGGTGGGTGCCGCCCTGGTGAGTCGCTGGGCCTGGGGCCTGGCCCGGGACAGCGCGGCGGTCCTGCTGGACGCGGAGGACCATGGCCGGACGGCGGCGGAAGTCCGGCGCCTCATCGAGGCCCTGCCGGACCACGAGGTGGCCGACCTGCACTTGTGGCGCGTGGGTCCGGCCAGTCGCGCCTGCATCCTTTCCCTGGTGACCCACACGCCCTTCACGGCGGAACACTACCGGCGGCTATTGGCGGGGGTCGAGGGACTGGATCACCTGACGGTGGAAATCAACGAGTGCCGGGATGAGCGGTGTCAGGTTGAAGGGGGACAGTGCGCATCGGGTAGGGTGCAATAGGCGTCAGCCGTATTGCACCGGATGAAAAACATTCGGCGCAATGCCCTTCGGTTATTCCGCCCCACCGTGCTCGTCCGGTTTGGGCGTGGCAAGGGATTTGATGGTGTTTCCCTTCATGACGGGTTGCGCCGCGCGGGTACATCGACCACGGGAATAGAGGTCGCGGCGCCGAAATCCAGGCGGCCTGTCGCCAGACGGTTGAGGCCGTCGGCGAAGCTGGCCAGGCCGGAGCCCCGCGGCATGACGCAGGGTTTGCCGGCCTGCTTGAAGTGGCGCTTGAGCTGGTAGTAGGCGGGATGGCCAACGCAATCGGCCGGGCAGATCACCGCATCGGCCTGACGCAGGGTTTCGCCCCGGTCGACGGCGGTCCGCCACAGGTCGGCTACCGCCGCCTCGGTCCCGGCCTTGGCGAAGCGCTCACCCAGAGGGCGTGGCGCCGGTCCAGGGTTTGCTGGACGGCTTCCGAGACCGGGTTGCGGCCCTGGCAATAGGACACCACGGTGACGTGGGCCTCGTAATCCGAAGCGTCCGGATGGATCACGCCATGCTTGCGGGCCAGTTTTCCCACCTCGTCCATGGACAGGCAGGTGCCGACCACGGGACAGAGGAGCTTGTGTTGCAGTTCCCAGACGCGGGTCGGGAGCTTGCTGGCGCGATCAGTGCTGTTGTGGCTTGCCTATCCCCCGTCTGAGCCGCCTCGACTGTACGAAAGCTTCGGGGGTATTCGGCGAGTATGTCTGAGCCCCGTAGGGGCGAGTTACGCAGCCGCCCGATGCTTTCGTTCAGGCGAGGGAACCCGAAGGGCGGCGAAGCGGGGTGGCCTTCTTTTGGTTACTTTTCTTGGCCAAGCAAGAAAAGTAACTTGCCGCTGGGCAACCCCCGGCCAACCGCATCCTGCTTGCGTCGAACCTTCGAATCAACGCACCACGCACAAGTCATCCAGCGCTAAATCCCCCCTGGCCCCCTTTATGAAAGGGGGGAAGCGCCAGTTAGCCAGTTAATCAGCCGCACGCCCCCACCGCCCCGCACGCCGTGCAGAAATCACACCCATCCTTGCGGATCACCGTGTCGTTGCCGCATTCCTTGCAGCGCTTGCCTTTCATCGCCGGCAGGGCGGCGGCGGGTTGGCCCGCGCTCGGGGCGGGGTCCTGCAGCATGCCCATCTGGACGATGGCCTGGCCGTCTTCGGTGAGCAGGCCGAGCATGGCGAAGCGGTGGATGATGAGGCGGGCGACGTAGGCGACCGTCGAGGGCCAGGTCTGGCTCTTCTCGGAGCCGGGAATCTTGGCCATGAAGTCGCCCAGGGGTTCCGGGTAATCCATGAGTTTGCGCAGCTTCATGCCGATCCAGGCCGGATCCATGACGCGCATGTCGAGGGAGAGCATCTTGCACAGGCCGTCCAGGGCGCGGGGGTATTCGCCAGAGAGCCAGACGGAGTAGGGGCGGGTGACCCCGTCGGGGAGGGTGATTTCCTTCAGGCCCAGGACGAAGTCGTCGCCGGAGGAGGGGTTGAGCACGTCCACCGTCCAGGACAGGGTGCCATCGGTACCGGTCTTGGGTTCCTTCGGGCTGAACAGGGCGTCCAGCAAGGGGCTGGGGCCGTCCACATCGAGGGCGTGGAGTTGCTCCAGGCGCCAGCGCACGATCTGGGCCACGGCCGAGACCACGCTGGGGACCTGGCGGGGTTCGCCATCGGGGGGGAAGGGGATGGCGCAGGCGTCGTCGCCCCGGGTCTTGGCCAGGCTGTCGAGCTTGTGCTTGAGCCAGGCCCGGTCGTTGGCGCGCATGTCCATGGACAGGCTCTTGGCCAGGGCGCCGATGCCGCGCGGCTGCTCGGCGCCGTTGACCCAGACCTCGAAGGGGAAGGCGCGGCCCTCGTTCTCCACGTGGCCGATGAACAGGGCGAAGCTGCCCTGGGGATATTCGATCATGTAGCTCCAGGCCGGGTTGCCGCCGGGCAGGCGCGGGCGGCCGGGCCACTTGAGGCTTTCCAGCACCGGGGCGGGCAGGGTCTTGATCTCGATGCGGCGGTTGACGTCGGTGGTGGCGAAGTCCTGGGGCGCGGCCTTCTCGGGTTCCACGGACAGCACGCTGCCGAGCACGGCGTTGGGCCGGTAGGTGGTGATGCCCTTGAGACCGGCTTTCCAGGCGGCGGTGTAGAGCTCCTGGAAGTCGCCGAAGGGGTAGTTCTCCGGCACGTTGACGGTCTTGGAGATGGCGGAATCCACGAAGGGGGCCACCACGGCCACCATGTTCATGTGGGCCAGGGCGGAGATTTCCAGGGCGGTGACGAAGCTCGCCGGCAGGTGTTCCATGTCGCCTCCCTGCTCGCGATAGAGCCGGTAGGCGTGGTCCTCGACCTGGTAGTCCTTGTGGCCGCCATCGGCCATGCGCTTCTTGCGCGTGTAGTACCAGGAGAAGGGCGGCTCGATGCCGTTGCTGGCGTTGTCGGCGAAGGCCAGCGAAATGGTGCCGGTGGGGGCGATGGACAACAGGTGGGAGTTGCGGATGCCGTGCTCGCGGATCTCGGCCTTGATCTCGGCCGGCAGGCGCGAGGCGAAATTGCTGCCGGACAGGTACAGGTCGGCGTTGAACAGGGGGAAGGCGTCCCGTTCCTTGGCCAGTTCCACCGAGGCCTTGTAGGCCTCGTCGCGCATGAATTCGGCCGCCTTGCCGGAGAAGGCCAGGGCTTCCTCGCTGTCGTAGCGAAGGCCCAGCATGACCAGGGCGTCGCCCAGGCCGGTGAAGCCCAGGCCGACGCGGCGCTTGGACTGGGCTTCCAGGTGCTGCTTCTCCAGGGGCCAGGCGGTCAGGTCGAGGACGTTGTCCAGGGCGCGCACGGCCACGGCGACCACCTTGGCGAAGCCGGCGAAGTCGAACTCGGCCTCGGGGGTGAAGGCGGAGCGCACGTAGCGGGTGAGGTTGATGGAACCCAGGCAGCAGCAGCCGTAGGGCGGCAGGGGCTGCTCGCCGCAGGGGTTGGTGGCCTCGATGGTCTCGCAATAGGACAGGTTGTTGTCCCGGTTCATGCGGTCCAGGAACAGCACCCCCGGCTCGGCGTGGTCGTAGGTGGAATGCATGATCTGGCCCCACAGCTCCCGCGCCTTGAGCTTGCGGTAGACCCAGATGCCGTCGCCGCGCTGATAGGCGCCGTCGGCCATCTGCTCGGCGCCGGGGGCGGACTTGTGGGTGAGTTCCACGTCGCCGTCGGCTTCCACGGCCTGCATGAAGGTGTCGGTGACGCCCACGGAGATGTTGAAGTTCTTCAGGTCGCCGCTGTCCTTGGCGTGGATGAAGGCCTCGATGTCCGGGTGGTCGCAGCGCAGCACGCCCATCTGGGCGCCGCGGCGGGAGCCGGCGGATTCCACGGTCTCGCAGGAGCGGTCGAACACGCGCATGTAGGACACGGGGCCGCTGGCGCGGGACTGGGTGCCCTTCACCAGGGAGCCCTTGGGCCGGATGGTGGAGAAGTCGTAGCCCACGCCGCCACCCCGGCGCATGGTCTCGGCGGCCTCTTCCAGGGCCACGTAGATGCCGGGCTTGCCTTCGCTTTCCCCGGAGATGGCGTCGCCCACCGGCTGCACGAAGCAGTTGATGAGGGTGGCCTGCAATTCGGTGCCGGCGGCGGAGTTGATGCGCCCGGCCGGGATGAAGCCTTCTTCCATGGCCTGGAAGAACATGCGCTCCCAATGGGCGCGCTCGTTTTTCCGCTCCGCCGCCGCCAGGGCCCGGGCCACCCGCAGGCGCACGTCGGTGACGTTCTGCTCGTCGCCCTTGGCGTATTTCTCCAGCAGGACTTCGGTGGAAATGGCTTGATCGGCGAGTTCCTGGAACAGGGCTTCCTGCATGGTCAGTCTCCTTTTTTGGCGCCGGTTTGGGTGGGCGCTCGTTAACTAGATATAGGGTCGAGATGGTTTATTAAACACTATATCCAGCGTTTGCGAAGAATATTTTTGTTGTGCTCCGCAGCACGGGAAAGACCCTGGAAAAGCCCTGGATTCAGTCCACGGTGGCGATCACCGGGGTGTGATCCGAGGGGCGTTCCCATCGCCGGGGCGTTTTGTCGATGACGCAGGCGGAACAACCGGCCGCCAGCTCGGGGGAAAGCAGGATGTGGTCGATTCTCAGACCCAGGTTGCGGCGAAAAGCTCCCTGGCGGTAATCCCACCAGCTATAGCTTTTCTCTTCCTGGGGGAACAGGCGGAAGGCGTCCTTCAGGCCCAGGTCCGCCAAAGCCTGGAAGCGGGCGCGCTCGGGTTCGGACACCAGCACGTTGCCCGCCCAGGCGGCCGGATCGTGCACGTCGGCATCCTCCGGGGCGATGTTGTAATCCCCCAGCAGGGCCAGGCGTGGATGGCGGCTCAGCTCGTCCTTCAGCCAGGCGATCAGGGCGTCCAGCCAGCGCAGCTTGTACGGGTATTTGTCGGAATCCAGCGACTGGCCGTTGGGGATGTAGACGCACACCACCCGGGTATTTTCGATGGTCGCCGCCAATACCCGCTTCTGTTCGTCCTCGAAGCCGGGAATGCCGGCCTGCACCTCCATTAGCGGCGCGCGGCTCAGCAGGGCGACGCCGTTGTAGGTTTTCTGGCCGGAGAAGGCCACCTGGTAGCCCGCCGCCTCGATCTCGGCGCGGGGAAACTTGGCGTCTTCCAGCTTGGTTTCCTGCAGGCAGACCACGTCCGGCTGGGCCACGGGCAGCCACTCCAGCAGATGGGGCAGGCGGACCTTGAGGGAGTTGACGTTCCAGGTGGCGAGTTTCATGAGGAAGGGGGCCGCATTCGGCGGCGAGGCTGGATCAGGCTGGGCACTATAGGGGGAAAGTCGGTCTGGCCGCCATGCTCGGTCATGTCATGGCGGCTGCCGCCAGGGGGGTTACCAGGGCGGCCTGATCGGGATGGAAACGCCGGGTTTCTTGCAGGCGCCGTTCTGGCAAACCAGCCCAAGCTTGCAATGGGTCGGATCACCGCAGGCCGCGCCTTCCTCGCCGGCTCCCCGATTCTCGCCGCAGGTCTTGATGGGGATGTTTCCGTTCAGCTTGATCCAACTCACGGGGAAATAGGGGTTGATGATGTCCGCCACATCCCGCTTCCCGCCGGCCGATTTGAAGCCTTCCGGATCCGATGGGAAAGTCGCGCCCGCCTTGATCTTCTGCAAGGTCACGTGCAGATGCGGGACGGAGGAAATGCCGGAACTGCCCAGCTTGGCGATGGGCTGGCCGCAAGCCACCCGATTCCCCGGGCGCACGAGCACGCTGTCCCGCTTGAGGTGGTAGTAATAGGCGAGTACGCCGTCGTCCTGTAGCACGGCCACGAAATTGGCGGTCCTGGCGCCGCCGGGATCATTGAAGCAGAACACGAAATCCTCGGCCTTCGAGTCGGGCGGTGGGGGCGGAAGCTTGAAATAGCAGTAGTCGGGATTGCCGTCCGCCACGGCCACCACCTTGCCCGGGGCGACCGTGTGGATATCGATGCTTCCCGCCATCTGGGCGAGGCCGTGGCCGACCAGGCCGAAATCCGTTCCCTCGTGTCCGCGGTAACAATTCGGGAAGTTCTCGCCGAAGAAGCCGTTCTTGCAATGCTTGATATCGCCGCTGGCGCGGGCCAGGTCATCGGTGCCCACCACGACGCGCAGAATCATCCGGGGCGCGGTGAAGGGGCCGGACAAGCGCATGTCCAAGGGCAGGGGCGCGGGGCCAAGTCTGAAGCGCGCGTTGTAGGAGGTGGAAGTCGACTTGGCATGCACCTTGCCGTTTTCCGCCACGAGATAGAAATTCTTCACGGTTCTGAAATAGACGTGGTCGCCGACGCGGATGGTTTCCTGACCGGGCCGCACGCCGGTTTTTTCGATGGTGAAGGTTTCCCATTCCAGGGGGGCCGTCTTGTCGGCCAATACTTTATCGCCTCCGCCATTGACGGCGGAGATGAAGTGCCCGGTCTTGCTCCGGATGGCGACCGCATCCCCGTGCCTCAGTTCGCCGTCCTTGAGATCCAGCAGCATGAACGACTCCCACTCTCGAGCCTGCCGGCGATTGGCGTTGACGATTCCGCCGCCGCCCTGCTCGGCCACGAGATAGTTTTCATCGAGGGCCTTTAATGTAACGGGCAGGTGACGGGCATGGGCGATGGCAACCGCGGCGAGAGCGAGCATGCCCGCGATCAGCACCGCGACGCGCGGCAGGATTGAACGCCTGGGGTTCATGGTTTTCTCCTCTCCTCCGGCCTTCCCCGAAGTATCGGGGAAGGCATCCATCGCGCCGTGCCGCCCGGCATCGCGGGATAGGAGGTTGTTGGATAGAAATGGCGGTCGCCGGATGTCCGCCTTGAGCCAGGCCGATACACGGGCCATGTTTCTTCATATACCGAGTAAAACAGTCAGGCAAGGAACGGTGAGGATTGCCCCGCTCGGTGGCGGTTAAACACACGCTCTCGGATTACTATTACCCACTTTCCGCCGACCTGACTCGAGCACGATGCAAACCCTCACAGTCGACTTGGGCGACCGCGCCTATCCCATCCACATCGGCCCCGGCCTGCTCGATCGGGCGGATCTGGTGTTGCCCCACCTCCCGCAAAAGCGGGTGGTCATCGTCACCAACACCACCGTCGGTCCGCTGTACCTGGCCCGCCTGCGCCAGACCCTGGCGGACGCCGGCGTGGCGGCGGAGGCGGTGATCCTGCCCGACGGCGAGACCTACAAGAATTGGGAAACGCTGAACCTGATCTTCGACGAGCTGCTGACACAGCGCGCCGAGCGCAAGACCACCCTGATCGCCCTGGGCGGCGGCGTCATCGGCGATATCACCGGCTTCGCGGCGGCCTGCTACCAGCGCGGCGTGCCCTTCATCCAGGTGCCCACCACCCTGCTCGCCCAGGTGGATTCCTCCGTGGGCGGCAAGACCGGCATCAACCATCCCCTGGGCAAGAACATGATCGGCGCCTTCCACCAGCCCCAACTGGTGCTGGCGGATACCGAAACCCTCGACACCCTGCCGGAGCGGGAACTCTCCGCCGGCCTGGCGGAAGTCATCAAGTACGGACTTATCCGCGACCCGCTCTTCCTGGAATGGCTGGAAGCCCACATGGAAGAACTCGTGGCGCGGGACACGGCGGCCCTCACCTACGCCATCCACCGTTCCTGCGAGAACAAGGCGGAAGTGGTGGCGGCGGACGAGCGGGAGTCCGGCCAGCGCGCCCTGCTCAACCTGGGCCACACCTTCGGCCATGCCATCGAGGCGGGCATGGGCTACGGCAACTGGCTGCATGGCGAGGGCGTGTCCGCCGGCACCATGCTGGCGGCGGACCTGTCCCGGCGCCTGGGCAACCTCGCCCAGGCCGACGTGGACCGAGTCGAGGCGCTGTTCAGGCGCGCCAACCTGCCCACCCTGGCGCCCAAGCTCGGCGTCGAGGCCTACATGAACTACATGGGCGTGGACAAGAAGGTGGAGGGCGGCAGGATGCGTTTCGTGCTGTTCCGTCGACTGGGCGAGTGCTATGTCACGGCGGATGCGCCGGCCGATGCGCTGCGACAGACGCTGACCAGCGCAAGCGGGCCCGCGCCTGATTCGCCATGCCGGGCATGAGCCGCCATGCTGCAACGTGTCGCCTTCGTCTCCGTCTATCAGGCGCGTAAGCTGGCCGGCCGGAGCGATACCGCCGTGATATCCATCCACGACCGGCATTTCAGCCCCGCCCTGCGGGTCGGATTCGCCGACGTGTTGACGCTGGAGTTCGATGACCACGACGATGATCGCGATGGCCGCGACGCCCTGGCCGACAAGTTCACGCCGGAGCAGGCCGCCCGCCTGCGCGCCTGGGTGACGCGGATCCGGGAGGAGGACCGCGCGCGCGGTCTGCTGGTCCATTGCAATGCCGGCATCTCGCGCTCGGCCGCCGTCGCCTGGTGGGTGCACCGCGAATTCGAGGTCCCGCTCTGTACCCGGTTTCCCGCCCACCACCTGAACCGGCACGTGTTGCGCCTGCTCAACCCCGGCATCGCCCCGCCGCCTTTGCCCGCTGGCGCCCCCGGTCTTCACCAGTTGATGAGCCGCGTGGCCCGGGTCTTCGACGAGGACGGTTGGCCATGGAAGCAAGAGTGTTCGAAGGACGGATAGACATGCCCGATTCCGCCCCGCGGTCGGCCACTCGGTTGGCGACTCAGTTGACGGCTCAGTTGTCACCTCAGTTATCAACATTCGCCGCCCATTCCGCCGCGACCAAAGGCCGCCGCCATCCGGAACCCGCCGCCGCGCCGCGCTCCGAATTCCAGCGCGACCGGGACCGCATCGTGCATTCCACCGCCTTCCGCCGCCTGGAATACAAGACCCAGGTGTTCATCAACCACGAGGGCGACCTGTTCCGTACCCGCCTCACCCACAGCCTGGAGGTGGCCCAGATCGGCCGCACCCTGGCGCGCATGCTGGGCCTCGACGAGGACCTGACGGAAACCGTGGCCCTGGCCCACGACCTGGGCCACACGCCCTTCGGCCACGTGGGCCAGGACGCCCTCAACGAATGCATGGCGGAGCACGGCGGCTTCGAGCACAACCTGCAATCCCTTCGGGTGGTGGACAAGCTGGAGCAGAAATACGCCGAATTCGAGGGGCTCAACCTCACCTTCGAATCCCGGGAAGGCCTGCTCAAGCATTGTTCGAAGAAGAACGCGGAAAAACTGGGGGAGGTGGGGCGCCGCTTCCTGGAGGGCGGGCAACCCAGCCTGGAGGCCCAGATCACCAACCTGGCCGACGAGATCGCCTACAACAACCACGACGTGGACGACGGCCTGCGTTCCGGCCTCATCACCCTGGAGCAACTGGAAGAGGTGGAAATCTTCGCCCGCCACCTGGACACCGTGCGCGGCCTCTATCCGGACCTGAACGATCGCCGCCTGATCCACGAAACCGTGCGGCGCATGATCAACACCCTGGTGGTGGACCTGCTAGAGGAAACCCGGCGCAACATCGCCGCCCACAAGCCGGAAAGCCTGGACGACGTGCGCGCCTGCCCGCCCCTGGCCGCCTTCAGTCCGGCCATCCGTCAGGAGGCCCTGGAGCTGAAGCGCTTCCTGTTCCAGAACCTGTACCGGCACTACCGCGTGGCGCGCATGAGCGAGAAGGCGAGCCGGCTGATCCGCGAACTGTTCCAGGCCTTCACCGCGGAACCGCGTCTGCTGCCGCCCGAACATCGCGTTCGCGCCGACGCCGACCCGCATCGCGCGGTGTGCGATTACATCGCCGGCATGACCGACCGCTTCGCCATCCGCGAACACCGGCGCATTTTCGACATCGAGGAACTGGCCTGAGGCGGCCTGAACCCGGTCAGCCTTCCCTCGCCAGCCGCTTCCGCATCAGCCAGCCGTGCATCAGGGGCGTGGCGAACAGGGTCAGGGGCGTGGCCACCGCCAGGCCCCAGACGATGCTGGAGGCCACCGGACCCCACAGCAGGGAATTGCCGCCCCAGCCGAAGGCCAGGGAAATCAGGCCGCCGATGACCGTCAGGGTGGTGATGATGATGGGCAGCAGACGCCGCCGGGCGGCGCTGAAGGCGGCGGCCATGGGGGAGAGGCCCCGGGCCAGGCGGTCCTCGCCCGCCGACACCAGCACGATGGAGGCGTTGACCGCCACGCCCGAGAGCGCCACGCAGCCATACAGGGTGTAGAGGGTGAGGGACTGGCCGGTGGCGAGCAGGCCGATGGCCACGCCGGCCAGGGCCAGGGGCGCGGTGGCCAGGATGACCAGGGGCAGCACCAGCCGGCCGAACTGGGCCGCCAGCAGGCCGTACATCAGCGCGAAACCGAGGGCCAGCAGGCCCAGAAGATTGTTCAGGCTGGCCTTCACGTCGTCCATTTCGCCACCCTGGGCCAGGGTCACGCCGGCATGGCGGGTTTTCAGGCCGTCCCAGGCGGCGTTCACCACGTCCAGGGCCTTGTTGGCGGTGAGCTGGTCCTGGTCGAAGGCGGCGCGCAGGGTGACGGTGCGTTCCCCGTTCACCCGGCGCAGCTCGTTGGGGACGGATTCCATTTGCGGGGTGAACAGCTCGGAGGGGTTCACCAGGCGGCCGTCGGGCAGTTTCCAGGGACTGGCCAGCCAGGCCTGCAGGGCGGCGGCGCTCATGGGCTGGCCGCGCACCACCACCTCCAGGGATTCCTCGCCGTCGGCCAACTTGCCCACCGCCACGCCCTCGAAATGCAGGCGGATCATGGCCGCCAGCTTGAACGGGTCGAGGCCGGCCCGGGCCGCCGTCGGGGCGTCCACGCGCAGGTTCATGCTGGGCTGGCTGGCGCTGGCGTCTTCCCGGATATCGCTGAATCCCGGCTGCTTCTCCAGGGCCCGGTGCAGGTCCGCGGCGGCGGCGGCCAGGCGTTCCATGGGCGCGCCGGACAGGCGCAGGGAGAGATTGGACAGCATGGGCAGATCCGCCGACAGCACCTGCACGTCGATGTTTTCCGCGCCTTGCGCCTTGAGCGCCGGCCGCAGGGCGGCGACGAAGTCGGGAACGTCGCGCCCGCCCGCCGATTCCGGCGCCAGGCTCACGGTGACCTGGCCCAGGTGCTCGCCCATGGCCAGTTCGCTGGGGGTGAACTGGAGGCCCGCCGTGGCCAGGGTGGCGTTGAGCTCGCCGGGACGGGCCTGGGCGCGGGCGGCCAGTTCCAGTTCCCGGGCGGCCCCGAGGGTCTGTTCCAGGGGGGTGGCGGGGGGCATCTGGACGTTGATGTTGAACACCCGCAGGGGGTCCGAGGCGAACCAGCGGGGTTTCACCCATTCCAGGCCGATAGCCGCGCCCGCCACCAGGAAAACACCGCCGAACAGGACGATGACCGGGGCCGGGCGGCGGAAGGCCCCGGCCAGGGCGCGGCCATAGACCCGCCGCATGTGGCGCGCCATGGTGTCGCGCCAGCCTTCCTCCTTGCTGGTGCCGCCCCAGGCCGAGGCGTGCCGGGGCAGCAACCACAGGGAGGCGGCCAGGCTCATGAGCAGGGTGACGATGACCGCCAGGGGCGTGACGAACATGAAGCGGCCCATCAGGCCCGGCAGGAACAACAGGGGCAGGAAGGCCAGGCAGGTGGCGAACACCGACGCGGTCACCGGCCGGGCGACTTCCCGCAGGGCTTGCGAGACCGCCGCGAGCCGGTCCATCCCGGCCGTCAGCCGGCGGCGGATGGCGTCGGCCACCACCACCGCGTCGTCCAGGGGTATGCCCAGGACGATGGCCACCCCCAGCAGGACGGACACGTTGAGGGTGTGCCCCAGCAGGTGCAGGGCGAGGAACATGCCGGCCAGGGCGAAGGGCACGCCCAGGCTGGTGAGCAGGGCCATGCGCTTGCCCAGGAAGAACCAGGTGACCATCAGCACCACGGCCATGCCGAACAGGGCGTTTTTCTCCATGACGCCGATGGCCTCGCGGGTAACGGCGCTCTGGTCGTCAAGGAGGGTGAGCACGGGTGCGCCGAAGGTCTTGTTCCTTTCCGCCACCAGGTCCCGGATGGCCCGGGTGAGCGCCAGGGTGTTGACGTTCTCGCTCTTGGTCACCGACAGCAGCACGGCGGCCTTGCCATCCAGGCGCACCAGTTCCCGGGGGGGAGACACGCCGATACCGATGTTCGCCAGGCTGGACAGGGGCACCATGCGGCCCCGGGCGTCGGCGATGGGCAGTTCGCCCAGGAAATCCGGGTTGGTGGGCAGGCCCTCGACCCGCATCGCGTAGCGCCGCCCGCCGATGTCCGCCATGCCGGCGGGCAGGCCCCGGGTCTGTTCCGCCACGGCCCGGGTCAGGGCTTCCAGGGAGACGTTTTCCCGCTCCAGGGCCTTGGGGTCGAAGCTGACCGCCAGCTCCCGGTTGCGCAGGCCGTAGGCCCAGACCCGGCCGACGCCGGGCAGGTGTTCCAGGGCCTGCCTGGTGGTTTCGGCCAGACGGCACACGCGGCCGTCCGCCGCCTCGCCGCTCACCACCACCATGGCGGTGGGGAAGAAGTTGGAGGAGGTCAGCTCGATGACCTGGGGCGAGCGCGCCTCCTTGGGAAAGGCGGCGGCGGCCTGGCGGATTTCCCGGTCCAGGGCCGCCAGGCGACGCTCGAAGCGGGCATGGGGCAGATCCTTGAAGCGCACCAGCAGGGTAGCCACATGGTCGCGGGAGGTGGTGGTCACCAGGCTGATGTCCGGCACCCGTCGCACCGCGGTTTCCAGGGGGATGGCGATGTCCCGCTCCACGTCCCGGGCGCCGGCCCCGGGCCAGACCACCGCCACCGCCACCCAGTTGAGTTCCACCTCCGGATACTGGGCCCGGGGCATGGCGAAATAGGACCAGGCGCCGAGCAACAGCACGACAACGAGAACCAGGTCGGCCAGGCGATGGGAATGCAGAATGGGCGGCATGCGTGGGGGTGGATATACTCGCTGTCATGAAGATGGTAATCCAATCCTTGCTGTCCATCTGGCTCGGCCTCGCTTCCGCCGTGGCGGCGGAGACCGGGATCACGGTACGCCAGGAAGGCATGCGCCTTATCGTGGAAGGCTGGTTGAAGACCTCGGTGTCCCCCGCCACGGCCTGGACGGTGCTGACCGATTACGTCCGCTTTCCCGAATTCGTGCCCGGCATCCACGCCAACCAGGTGCTGGAGAGCCGCAACGGCGGCAAGATCATCGAACAGCGCGGCGAGGTGATTTCCGGCCAGTTTCGCATGCCCTATACAGGACAGATGCGAGTGGAGGAACATGCCGGGGAAGGCCTGGAAATCCTGTTTCTTTCCGGCCCCTTCAAGGACGCGCGCGGAGAATGGAACATGCAGCCGGGGCGTCCCCTAAAATTGACGTATCGTATGGACATGGACCTGATGAAAACACCCTTCCCGCCCCCCCTCGCGCCGGCCATCGCCGAGCAGCAGGTGAGAACCTGGGTGGAGGTCTTCGGACGGGAAATGGAACGAAGAAAGGCGAAATAGGCATGAAACGCTTCCTGTGGATGGGCGTGGTTTTCCTTGTGGCCGGCATCGCCAGCGCCACGGCCGCCGGCGCCAAGGTCAACGCCAGCACGGGCCTGACCGGAATTCGGGTGGAGGCGAGCCAGAGGCTCAACGCGGACGCCCAGACCGTCTGGCAGACCTTGACCGACTACAACCGGCTGGCGGCTTTCATCCCGGACATGGTGTCCAGCCGCCTGGTCTCGCCGCCGGGAGCGCCCAAGCGGGTGGAGCAGATCGCCGACGCCGGCCTGTTCGCCTTCGTCATGCCCGACCATGTGGTCCTGCTCATGGAGGAAACGCCCCTCAGTCATATCCGCTTCCGCTCCGTGGCCGGCAAGGTGGCGGCCATGAGCGGGGAATGGCGCATCCAGGGCGACAGGGCGCCGGTGACGCTGACCTACCGTGCCCACATCGTGCCCATGACGCCCGTGCCGCCCCTGGTATCCAGCTATTTCGTCGAGGACGAGGTGAAGACCCGCTTCGAGGCGGTGGGCCGCGAAGCCGAGCGACGCATGAAGGTTCCCCGTTCCCCCTATTCCCCTTATTGAGCGCCGTCCGTTCCCAGCGCAACGGCGCCATGGCTGGACGAATTCGGACTCAGGAATTAAACCCATGAAGCGACACATCTGGATGATTCTGATGTCCGTCTTGCTGGCGGGCTGCGATCAGCTATCCGAGCGGGCCGGCTTTCCCGATCCGGCCAAGGTGGAGGCCGATGGCAAGGCCATCGGCGGCGCTTGCCGCCACGCCGGGCGCGGCCTGGAGGACTGCTACCGGCTCAACAAGGGGGCCTCCAAGTCCGCCGTGTTCGCGGGCTGGAAGGAAATGAACGAATACATGCTCAAGAACGACATGCAGGCGGTGGAACCCAGCATCGGTCCCGTCGGCATCGATCACGGCAAGAAGGGCAAGGCCGAAGAGGCGGCGCACGGGGGCAAGGGCGCGGAGGGCGATAAGCCCGCCGAGAACAAGGATGAGAAAAAGGACGAGAAGAAGGGCGACGCCAAAGCTGAACCCAAAGCCGCGGCCACAGCCAAAGCCCATTGATCCGGGTTGACCCTTCGTCCCACCAGCCCCATGAAACCCGCCCTGCGCATCGCCTCCTACAACATCCACAAGGGACTGTCCTTCTTCAACCGTCGCGTCGTGCTGCACGACGTGCGCGACAGCCTCATGGGCCTCAACGCCGACATCGTCTTCCTGCAGGAGGTGCAGGGACACCACGCCCACCGGGCCGGCCGCTTCGAGGCCTGGCCCGCCAAACCCCAGCACGAGTTCCTGGCCGGGGGGATCTGGAGCGAGTTCGCCTACGGCAAGAACGCGGTCTACGACCACGGCCACCACGGCAACGCCATCCTGTCCCATTACCCGATCCTGAGCTGGGAAAACGTGGATATCTCCGCCCACGCCTTCGAAAGCCGCGGTCTGCTCCATTGCGAGCTGGACGCCCCCGGCCTGAGCCAGCCCCTGCACGCCATCTGTCTGCACCTGGCCCTGAACGAAGCCGGCCGGCGCAAGCAGATCCACCAGTTGTGCGAGCGCATCCGCCGCATGGTGCCGGACGACGCCCCCCTCATCATCGCCGGCGACTTCAACGACTGGCGCCAGCGCACCGGCCACTACCTGGCCGAGGAACTGGGACTCAAGGAGGTGTTCGAGACCGCCCACGGCCGCCCCGCCCGCAGCTTCCCCGCCGCCCTGCCCCTGTTCACCCTGGACCGCATCTACGTGCGTGGCTTCGGCATCACTTCCGCCCACGTCCTGCACGGCCAGCGCTGGCGCCGCCTCTCCGACCACGCGGCCCTCACCGCCCAGCTCAAGCCCCTGGCCTGATCGCCGCGATGATCCAAGGCGGCAACCGCCTGACCCTGCTGGAAAACGGCGCCGGCTACTTCCCGGAACTCATCGCCGCCTGCGACGCCGCCCGGCGGGAAATCCACCTGGAAAGCTACATCTTCGAGGCCGACGCCACCGGCCGGGAAGTGGCCGCCGCCCTCATGCGCGCCGCCCGGCGCGGCGTGGTCACCCGGCTCCTGCTGGATGGCTTCGGCAGCCGGACCCTGTTGCCGCAACTGCTGGCGGATATCCGCGGCGCCGGGGTGGAGGTACTGCATTTCCGCCCGGAGATCGGCCCGCGCCTGCGCCGTAGCCGCCTGCGCCGCATGCACCGCAAACTGGCCGTGGTGGACGCCCGGGTCGGCTTCGTGGGCGGCATCAACATCGTCGATGACTTCAACGGCCGCAACCTGGCCGCCCCGCGCCAGGACTACGCCGCCCGGGTGGAGGGCCCCCTGGTGGCCGACATGCACGCCGCCGCCAATCGCCTCTGGCGGCGGGTCACCTGGAGCCGCCTGGGCCTGAACCGGGGCGAGGACGTCTGGCTCAAGCCCCATGCCGAACCGGCGGGCGAGCAGCGCGCCGAATTCCTCACCCGGGACAACCTGCGCCGCCGCCGCGCCATCGAGGTCGCCTACCTGCACGCCATCCACCGGGCCAAGCGGGAAATCCTCATCGCCAACGCCTACTTCATGCCCGGCCTGCGCTTCCGCCATGCCCTCATCGACGCCGCCCGCCGGGGTGTGCGCGTGGTGCTGCTCATGCAGGGGCGCAGCGACCATCCCTTCTATCAACTCGCCACCCGCGCCCTATACCGGTACTTCCTGGAAAACGGCCTGGAAGTCCACGAGTACCATGCCACGGAATTGCACGCCAAGGCCGCCGTCATCGACGGCGTCTGGGCCACGGTGGGCTCCAGCAACATCGACCCCCTGAGCCTGCTCCTGGCCCGGGAAGCCAACCTGGTGGCCCATGACGCCAGCTTTGCCGGCGAACTGAAAGCCAGCCTGGAGACGGCCATGGAAAAGGGCGCCCACCGCATCCACCGCCGCGCCTGGCGCCGCATCCCCTGGTACGCCCGCTTCGCCTCCTGGCTCGCCTACGGACTGGTGCGGGGCGTGATGGGGCTGGCGGGGTATGCCCAGGGGTGGGATGGCAGGGCGCGGCGCAAGATCAGCACTTGATCACTCACCAAATCCGGTCGGCAAACCATCGATACTGCGGGCATTCCTTGCCCGCCGGTACTCGGCAATCCCGTCCTCCCCCTTCTTCTTCGCCCACTCCGTGAGGGTGCCCCGCTCGCCGGCATAGCCCATGAGGGGCAGGCCGGCGCCGCAGGAGGTCTGCACGGATTCCACATGCAGCACCACGAACTGGCGGGTGCCGGGGTATTCGGGGAACAGGGGGACGAGTTGCGCCCAGCGGGCGTCGCCGGGACGCACCGATTCGCCCTTGCCGTAAAGCCGCAGGATCAGGGCTTCGACGCCGAAGCCGCACAGCATGAGGGTCAGGCGCGGGTCCACGCGCAGGTGGGCGGCGGTTTCCGCGCCGCTGCCGGTGAGATCCAGGTAGGCCACGGTGTGGTCGTCCAGCACGCGCAGGCTGTCCAGGCCCTTGGGGGAGAGGTTGATGCGCCCGCCCGGGGCCTGGGTGGCGACGAAGAAGACCTTCTGCCTGGCGATGAAGACGGTGTGCTCGGGGAGTAGGGTGTCGAAGAACTTGGCCATGGGGTCAGATCAACTGGTTCTTGCGCAGGAAGGCCATGAGGATTTCCAGGCGGGCGACGGGGTCGTTCATTTCCAGCATGGCCTGACGGGCGGCGGCTTTGAGGGGCAGGATTTCCGCCAGGCGGAAGCCGACCCAGGTGGCGTCGTCGCGTGGGGGGCCGGCGATGGCCTCCGGGGCCCGTTGCGCGATCACGGTCAGGACTTCCAGGCTGGGCAGGCAGTGTTCCGGGACGGGGAGGGCGGCTTCCTCGCCCTTGGCGCGGACCGTGCCGGTGAGGAGCTGGTCGGCCCCGATCCGGGTGTGTTCGATGACGAAGCGCTCGCCGCCTTCCACACGCAGCATGAGGATGCCGGGGGTATCCATGTCGGCCTCGACGATATTCGCCAGGGTGCCGACGGTCTCCGGTTCGGCGCCGCCGCCCACTTCCGGGCCGGACTTGATGAGGCAGATGCCGAAGGGGCGTTCCGCCCGCATGCGCTCGCTCACCATATCCAGGTAGCGGGCCTCGAACACCTTGAGGCGCAGGCTGCCGCCGGGGAACAACACCGTGTGCAGCGGGAACAGGGGGATGTCCATCAAGTGTCCACTACGCGCCCCAGCGCGCCATGAGCCGGTGGGGCACGGCCAGTTGATCCAGGACGCGGGCGACGATGAAGTCCACCACCTGGTCCACGCCTTGCGGGCGGTGGTAGAAGCCGGGGTTGGCGGGCAGGATGGTGGCGCCGGCTTCGGCCAGTTGGGTCATGTTGCGCAGGTGGATGAGGGACAAGGGGGTTTCCCGGGGCACCAGGATGAGGGGCCGCCTTTCCTTGAGCATGACGTCGGCGGCGCGCTCGATGAGGTTGTCGGCCATGCCGTGGGCGATGGCGGCAAGCGCCCCCATGGTGCAGGGGCAGACCACCATGGCATCGGCCGGGTTGGAGCCGGAGGCGGCGGGGGCGAACCATTCCTCCTTGCCGTAGGCGGTGAGTTTGCCGGTGTGGCCGGCAAAGCGGGTGTCGAAGAAGGCGGCGAGTTCGCCGCTGTCGGCGGGCAGGGCCAGGTCCAGTTCCTGGCGCGCCACGATGCGGGCGGTGGAGGAGACCAGCAGGTCCACCTGGCAACCGGCCCGCAGCAGGCATTCCAGCAGGCGGATGCCGTAGCCCATGCCGGAAGCGCCGGTGAGGGCGAGGGTGATGCGTTTCATGGTGAAACCTCCGGGTTGGGGCGAGATGTTGATTTGAGCAGTTGGGCGGCGGCGAGGCCATTGCCCAGGCCGGTGATCCAGGCGGCGGCGAGGAACAGGGGCATGAGGGCAAGCAGGCTGGCGCCGGGCATGAGCCAGGCATCCACCACCAGCAGTTGGGCGCCGATGTGGGCGAAGGCGGCCAGCACCGACAGGCCCACCGGCCCGAACCAGCGGGTCGGGAGGTGGATCGCCCAGGCCAGGACGAGCAGGCTCATGACGCCGCCACTCAGGCTGAGCACGAAGGCGGGGGTCAGAAACTGGCCCAGGGCCAGCGCCCCGGCGACGATGCGCAGGCCCGCGACCCAGGCGGCCATGCGCCAGCCGTGGCGGTACAGCACCACCAGGGTGACGATGTTGGCCAGGCCGGGCTTGACGCCGGGGATGGGCAGGGGGATGGCGGCTTCCGCCAGGGTCAGGCCGATGGCGGCGGCGGCCAGGACGGCGACGCGGCGGTCCTCCTCGCTGGCGTGGAGTTCAATCTGCATGCCGCGATGATACGCGGGCAAAAAAAACGGGGCATGGGCCCCGTTTCGGTGGGGTTTGACAGGTCAGCCCAGGGTGTCGGCCCACATGTTCTCGTGCCAGGCCAGGCCGTAGGCGAAGTCGAGTTCGCTGTGCTTGGTGTTGGCGCCGCCTTCCGGTTGGCGCTGGTACACCTTCTTCGCCGGGTCGTAACGCATGACCACGGCGATGGAGCCGGAGGTATGGTCCGAGGTCACGGAATAGCTGGTGCTGCCGATGACCGGCGCGGGAACGGGCTGGCGGCCATGCAGCAGCTCGATGATGGCGGCGGCGCAGATCTTGGCCTGGTTGTTGGAAACGTGGGCCGACTTGGGCATGTTGGACATGACCGGATCGCCGATCACGTGCACCTTGGGCACCGAGGTGGATTCGTAGGTGACGTAGTCGATGTTGCACCAGCGGTCCAGGGCGTCGTTGCGCACGCCGGCGTCCTTGCACAGCTTCGGCGCCCGCTGCAGGGGGATGATGTTCACCACGTCGCCCTTCACGTCCTCGAACTCCGTGGTGACGGTCATGGTCTTGTGGTCGAAGCCCACCGCCAGGTTGTTGGGCCGGTGCTCGATCATGCCGGGGTAGAACTCCTTCCAGGCGGCCTTGAACATGGGGCCCTTGGAGACCACGTCGATGTGGCCGTCGAGCATGATGATCTTGGACCTGGGCTTGTGCTGCTTGAAGTAGTGGGCGGCGGCGCAGGCGCGCTCGTAGGGTCCGGAGACGCAGCGGCCGGGGGGCGGCGGCGAGGCGATGACGAACACGCCGCCGTCGGGCATGGCCTCCAGTTGCTTGCGCAGCAGCAAGGTTTCCGGGCCGGCCTTGAAGGCGTGCATGACCTTCTGGGCCTTGGCGCCCTCGTCGTAGCCGGCCACGGTCTCGGTCATGAACTCCATGCCCGGCGCCAGCACCAGGCGGTCGTAGTGGATTTTCTTGCCGGCCTTGGTATGCACCACCTGCTTTTCGCCATCCACGCCGGTGACCAGGTCCTTGACCATCTTGATGCCGTACTTGGGCAGGTTGTCGTAGCTTTTCACCAGGTAATCGAAGGACTGGAAACCGCCCACCACCCAGTTGGACATGGGGCAGGAGGTGAAATGCGGGTTGGGCTCGATCAGGGTGACCCGGATGTCCGGGTCCCACAGGCGCAAGTACTTGGCGCAGGTGGCGCCGCCCCAGCCGGCGCCCACCACCACCACGTGGGGTTGGGCCTTGTCGGGCTTGGCGAGGGCGCCGCCGGAGGCGGCGGCGAGGGCCAGGGAGGCGGCGGAAGATTTCAGGAATTGTCTGCGGTTCGGACTCATTTGGATTCCTCTAGGCGTGCTCGGGCTTATTTCAGGCTGGAGAAGTATTCGGCCAGCTTGGTCATCTCGTCCTCGGTGTAGCCGTTCATGTAGCGGCGCATCACCGTGGTTTCCCGCGTGCCCGACTTTTGTTCTTTCATGGCGGTGAGCAGATAGGCCTGGTCCTGTCCGGCCAGGCCGGGCACGGCGCCCAGGCTCTTGCCTCCCGGCCCGTGGCAGTTGAGGCAGGTGGAGGCGATGAGCCTGATATGCGGGTCCGCGCCGAACGCGTGACTGGCCAGGGGCAGGAAGGCCAGCATGGCCACCGCCAAGGGGGATTTCTTCGACATGTTTTCTCCTCGTTGCCGGTACTGAAATATCCGGCCGAGGGCCCGGCCGGACTGAACACTCGCCCGGTGGGCTTGTGATGCTGGGGCGGGGCGTCGCGCCTGTTTTCGGGCCACGAAGGCTGGCGAGCACACCCCTTTCCGATGAGGGGCAATCTTAAAGAAGGGTCCCAGGGGCGGGAGAGCCTTCGTCGTTTTTTTTGACGGACATCAAGAAGAAATTCGCGGCGGAGCACCCATCGCCGGCGCGTCGGCTGGCTTCCCGGGATGCGGCGCGCTCCCGGGAAACGCGCGGGAGGCCCGCGTGTTGCCTGATCGCCTCGGGGTGCGTTCAGTAGTTGAGGGTGTCATAGCCGGCGGCGGCGTTTTCCACCGCCACCCGGTTGGGCAGGCAGACCACCGCGCTCCCGGGCGGAATCCAGCCCTGGCGCACGCACAGTTGGCGCGGGCCGGGGTCGGCGGCGACGCGGACCCGGCCGTCGCGGATTTCGACCCGGCTGGGGCCGAGGGGGCCGGGTACCTCGATGATCCGGTTCAGCCGCAGGCTGGCTTCCGTGAATACCTGGCCGTCCAGGCGGATGATGACCCGGCCTTCCAGGCTGCCGGCCTGGCGGGCCCACAGGGCGGCCAGCAGGGCCAGGCCGAGACCGAGGATGAGCCAGTCCCCCGGCCGGATCCGGACGCCGGCCATGCCGGGTTTCAGGACAGTTCCCGGTGCCTGACCAGGACCTGCCGGGTGTCGCGGAAGTGGTCGGCCAGGGTTTCGGCGAAGTAGACCGAGCGGTGCTGGCCGCCGGTGCAGCCCAGGCCCACGGTGAAGTAGCCGCGGTTGTCCTTGATGTAGGCCGGCAGCCATTTCGCCACGTAGGCGCGGATGTCCTCCAGCATGGCCAGCACGGGCTCGTGGCCCTGCAGGAAGGCGATGACCGGGGCGTCGCGGCCGGTCAGGGGCCGCAACATGGGGTCGTAGTGGGGGTTGGGCAGGCAGCGCACGTCGAATACCAGGTCGGCGTCCATGGGAATGCCGTGCTTGAAGCCGAAGGACTGGAACACCAGGGTGAAGGCGGCGCTGTCCAGATTGAGGAAATCCTTGATCCAGGCCCGCAGGCTGTTGGCGGACTGGTCGCTGGTGTCCATCTGGTGGCTGATGGCGGAAATGCGGGACAGCACCTCCCGTTCCTCGCGGATGCATTCTTCCAGGGAACGCTCGCCGGTGGCCAGGGGGTGGTGGCGGCGGGTCTCGGAGAAACGCTTGACCAGGGTCTCGTCCTTGGCGGTCAGGAACAGGACGCGCAGGTCCAGGCGCCGCTTCAGTTTTTCCAGTTCTTCCGGCAGGTTGGCGACGCCGGCGCCGCTGCGGGCGTCGATGCTGACGGCGGCATCCTGGACATGGGTCAGGCGCAGGTATTCGACGGCCTCTGGCAGCAGGGCGGCGGGGAGATTGTCGATGCAGTAGAAGCCGGCGTCCTCCATGGCCTTGAGGGCCACGCTCTTGCCGGAACCGGACAGCCCGCTGATGAGGACCAGGCGCATCACTGGCCTTCCCGCGGATCGGCGGCGGCGATGGCGACGCGCTGGCGCTCGGCGAACTCCTCGGCGGAGTTGAAGCCGCGCAGCCTCAGGATGTGGTTGCGCACCGCCACTTCCACCAGGACCGCCAGGTTGCGGCCCACGGCCACCGGGATGCGGACTTCGGGCACCTCGATGCCCAGGATGGAGCGGTTGCTGGCGCGCATGTCCAGGCGATCCAGGGATTGCCAGCCGTCGGCCGGGGTGAGGTGGATGATGAGCTTCAGGTTCTTCTTGCTCTTGACGGCGGTTTCGCCGAACAGCCTGCGAATGTTGAGCACGCCGAGTCCCCGCACTTCCATGAAGTCCTGGAGCAGGGTCGGACAGCGGCCTTCCAGGGTGTCGGGAGACACGGCGAAGACTTCCAGGGCATCGTCGGCCACCAGCCTATGTCCCCGGGTGATCAGTTCCAGGGCCAGTTCGCTCTTGCCGGCGGACGGGTCGCCGGTGACCAGCACGCCCAGGCCCGAAACCTCGAGAAAGACGCCGTGCAGGATGGTGGAGGGCGCCAGGGCCTGGGTCATCATGTGGGACAGTACCCGCATCAGCAAGGGGCTCTGCTGGGGGGAGGTGAACAGGGGCGTGGCCGTGCGCTCGGCGGCGGCGATCAGGGTCTCCGGCGCCTTTTCGCCGTTGGCGACCACCACGGCGGCGATTTCCGTGGAAAACAGGTTGTCGATGGCCTGGCCCAGCCCCTCCTCGGACAGCTTGCCCAGGTAGTCCATCTCGGCGCAGCCCAGCACCTGAACACGGTTGGGGTGGACGAAATTCAGGTGGCCGACCAGGGCCAGGGTGGGTTTCTGCACCGTGTCCGAGTTGAGCCGCCGCTCGCCGCCGGCGTGTCCGGCGATCCAGCACAGTTGCAGCCGCTCGCCCGCCTGGCGGAACAGTTCCGCCACCGAGATGTGGTAGGGCGTGATGTGGTGGGCGGGGGTGGCGTCCTCGCCCTCGGTCGCCAGGTTCAGGGCGTCCATTCCGTGATCAGGCGATGGAGTTCGGCGGCGTCGGCGGCGACGCGCAATTTTCCGCGGAAGCCGTCATCCGAGAACATGGCCGCCAGTTCCCCGAGGATTTGCAGATGCACATCGGTGGCGGCGGCGGGGGCGAGCAGGATGAACACCAGGTCCACCGGCTGGCGGTCCGGCGCGTCGAATTCGGCGGGGGACTTCAGGCGCAGGAAGGCGCAGGCGGTCTCGCTCAGGTGCTTGATGCGGCCATGGGGAATGGCGATGCCATAACCCAGGGCGGTGGACCCCAGCTTTTCCCGGGAAAACAGGCTGTCGAAGACTTCCGTGCCGGAAACGCCATGGCTGGCCTGGAACAACTGGCCGGCCTGCTCGAACAGGCGTTTCTTGCTGGTGGTTTCGAAATCCGCCAGGACGTTGGCGGGCTTGAGCAGCGGGGTAATGAGATTCATGGATGCTTGCCTGGAAGGCGCCGCCCGCCTGGCGGGCGGCGCCGGGAATGTCAGCCGAGATCGGCGCTCTGCCGTTTCACGCCGCCGGATTCGCGATGCACGTCGCCGGTCTTTTCCTTGTGCTTGAGGACCTGGCGGTCGAGCTTGTCGGCCAGGGAGTCGATGGCGGCATACATGTCGGCGTCGATGGCTTCCACGAAGATGTCCTTGCCGCTCAGATGCAGGTTGACCTCGGCCTTGTGCTTGAGTTTTTCCACGGCGAGGATCACGGAAACGTCGATAACCTGATCGAAATGCCGGGTGACCCGGGCCATCTTGTCTTCCACATAGCCACGGATCGCGGGGGTGATTTCCAGGTGGTGGCCGGTGATGGTGAGGTTCATACAACGCTCCTTGTGGTGTGCGCCGGTCAGATCGACTTGCGCTGGTTGGCGGGAGGAATGTTCATCAGCTCCCGATATTTGGCGACGGTGCGCCGGGCGACGACGAAACCCTGCTTGCCGAGCAGGTCGGCGATGCTGTTGTCCGACAGGGGCTTGCTGCGGGTCTCGGCGTCGATGAATTGCTTGATGAGGGCGCGGATGGCGGTGCTGGAGGTGGCGCCGCCCTCCTCGGTGGCCAGGGAACTGCCGAAGAAGTACTTGAATTCGAACAGGCCTCGGGGCGTCATCATGTACTTCTGGGTGGTGACGCGGGAGATGGTGGATTCGTGCAATTCCACGGCTTCGGCGATTTCCTTGAGGGTCAGGGGCCGCATGGCCACGTCCCCATGTTCGAAAAACATGCGCTGCCGATCGACGATGGCCTGGGACACTTTCAGGATAGTCTCGAATCGCTGCTGCACATTCTTGATCAGCCAGCGGGCTTCCTGCAGTTGGGCGCCGAGGGAGACGCCCCCCTCCTTGTTGCCGCGCAGGATGTTGGCGTACATCTCGTTGATGCGCAGCTTGGGCACGGCTTCCGCGTTGAGGCTGACCATCCAGAGCCCCTTGATCTTCTTGACGAATACGTCCGGGGTCACATAGCGGGTGTCCAGGGGCGCGTAATCGGAACCCGGCCGGGGATTGAGGGAGGTGATGAGCTGGCGCAGATGGATGAATTCGGTATCGCTCAGATCGAACAGTTTCTTCAGCTTGCCGTACTCCCGCTCCGCCAGGAGGCCGAGATGGTCGCGCACCATGGTTTTGGCGACGGCCAGGTGGGGGAGGTCGTCCGGCAGGGTGTTGAGCTGCAACCACAGGCATTCCCCCAGTTCCCGGGCGCCGATGCCGGCGGGGTCGAAGCTTTGCAGCAGTTTCAACGCGGTGCCGAGCTCCGGGAGATCGACCTCCATCTCCGCCGGAAACAGTTCGACGAGTTCCTCCAGGCTGGCGCTGAGGTAGCCATCCTCGTCCAGGGCCTCGATGAGCAGGCCGACCAGTTGCCGGTCGCGAGCGCCCAGGGGGGTCAGGGAAAGCTGGTTGCACAGGTGCTGGTGCAGGTTGGTCTGGCTGGCATCGGCCTGCTGGTAGTCGTGTTCCTCGTCGTCGTCGCTGCCGGTGCCGTGGGACGGCGTCACGGCGCGATCGCCCCAGGCCATTTCCTCGTAGACCTCGTCCCGCTCGGAGCGGGATTCCTCGGCGGGGGACTCCCCGGCCGGGGCGTCGAAGCGGTCTTCCCCATCGAGCCGTTCCAGGAGCGGATTGTCCTGGAGCATCTGGGAAATCTCCTGGCTCAACTCCAATGTGGAAAGCTGCAACAGCCGGATGGATTGCTGCAACTGGGGGGTGAGGGTGAGCTGCTGGTGCAGCTTGAGCTGGAGGCTCTGCTTCATGCGAAGCTTATCGGCAGTTTGGCGGTGCGATTGAATTCAGAGCTTGAAGTGCTCACCGAGGTAAACCTTGCGGACGGTTTCATTATAAATAATTTCGTCCGGCGTCCCGGCGGCCATGACCTGTCCCGCGTTGAGGATGTAGGCCCGGTTGCAGATGCCGAGGGTTTCGCGCACGTTGTGGTCGGTGATGAGCACGCCGATGTCGCGTTCGGTGAGGAAGCGCACGATCTTCTGGATATCGATGACCGAGATCGGGTCGATGCCGGCGAAGGGTTCGTCCAGCAGGACGAAACGGGGCGAGGTGGCCAGGGCGCGGGCGATCTCCACCCGGCGCCGCTCGCCACCCGACAGGCCGACCGCGGGCGTGTCGCGCAGGTGGGTGATGTGCAGGTCCTCCAGCAGGCTTTCCAGGCGGGTTTCCACCTCCGCCTCGTCATAGCCCTTCAGCTCCAGCATGGCGGCGATGTTTTCGGCGACGCTCAGGCGGCGGAAGATGGAAGTCTCCTGGGGCAGGTAGGACAGGCCCAGGCGCGCCCGCTTGTGGACCGGCATGCGCGTGATGTCCACGTCGTCCAGGCGGATCTGGCCGCCGTCGGCCCGGATCAGGCCCACCATCATGTAGAAACAGGTGGTTTTGCCGGCGCCGTTGGGCCCCAGCAGGCCCACGACTTCGCCGCTGTTGACCTGGAGGGATGCCTCCGCCACGACCTGGCGGGATTTGTAGCGCTTGGCCAGCCGATCCGCGGAAAGCAGACTCACGGTTTTGCCGGCGCGTTGTTCTTCGGGCGAATCACCGCCCGGACGCGGCCCGGGGTGCCGTCGATGCTGCCCTGGGCCTGGTAGTAGCCGCTGGGGCCGTCGTAGGTGATCAGGTTGCCGCGCAGCTCTTCCTCGCCGCGCTTGAGGCGGGCCTGGCCGACCAGCCTGACCTTGTCGCCGCGGCTGTCGTATTCGATGCGCTCGGCCCAGCCTTCGGCGTACTCGCCGCCGGCATCGGGCTTGCCGCCCGCCTTGGCGTCCATCCTCTGGCGGAAATAGGCGGGCTTGCCGAGGGCGTCGCCGGTGGTGAAACCCTGGTCGTCCTGGCGCACCTCTACCCGGTCGGCGGTGATCTTCAGCGTGCCCTGGGTCAGCACCACGTGCCCCTCATAGACGGCGATCTTGCGCACATCATCGACCTTGAGGCTGTCGGCCTCGATATTGACGGGTTTGTCCCGGTCGGCCTTTTCCGACCAGGCGGGCGGGGAGATGGCCAGCAGGCCGATCAGGATGACTTCAGCGCGCATGTTCGTAAACTCCCCGGACGTTGCCCTCCATCGCCAGTTGCCTGACGCGATCATCGGCCACCAGCCCGTTGCCCGTGATGTATGAACGCCCCCGTCGGATGGTCACCGGTTTGTTGCTGCGCAGGGTGCGCGCGTCGGTCGACACGTGCAGGTATTCCGTGTCCAGGGTGAACGGCGGGGTGCCGTTGCCGGCCAGGCGCTCGACATGGACCTGATCGAGGAAATAGACCTGATTGCCGTCCGACGACAGCAAGGCGCGCCCGGCGGTGACCGATACCGGGGTCAGCGGGTCGAGAATGCGCAGCCTGGGCTTGTCCAGGACCGTGGTGTCGTCGTCCATGTAATGCATCATGCGGGCCGCGGCCAGCCTTTGATAAGGCTTGCCGTCGGTGTCGAAGGCCAGGGCGTCGAAGTTTTCCACGAAATAGTCGGGATCATGGGTGAAGCCGGCATTGTCCACGGTTTCGACGCGTTCGCCGACATGATTGAGCCAGAAGCCCAGCATGGCCAGCAGCAATGCCAAGCCCAGCGGCATCCAGTTGACGTGATGTCCGACCCCGGTCATCGGTCGTACAGGGCGAGTTGTCCCGCCCAGGTGCCCTGGGCGCGCATGATGAATTCGCAGGCTTCCCGGGCCGCGCCCCGTCCGGCGCCGGCCTGGGTGACGAGATGGCAGCGCGCCTTCACTTCCCCGGGGGCGTCGGGCACGGTGATGGCCAGGCCGCAACGGTTGATGACCGGCAGGTCCACCAGATCGTCGCCCATGTAGGCGGTTTCCCGGGCTTCCACTCCCGTGGCGGCCAGGAGCTTGGCGAAGGCCTCCAGCTTGTCCTCGACGCCCTGGAAAATGTGGGCGATGCCCAGGTTGCGGGCGCGGTGGAGCACCACCTGGGAGGTGCGGCCGGTGATGATGGCGGTGGCGACGCCCGTGGCGCGCAGCATCTTGATGCCGTGTCCGTCGCGGGAATTGAAGGCCTTGTATTCCTCGCCATGGTCGCCGTAGAACAGGCCGCCATCGGTCAGCACGCCATCCACGTCGAATACCATCACGCGCACGGCGCGGGCGCGCTCCGCGACGTCGACGGCGGTATCCGGGGCGCGCGAGGTCGTCATACCACGCCCGCTTTCAGCAGATCGTGCATGTTGAGGGCGCCGTGGAGGCGACCCTCGCCGTCCACGGCCAGGAGTCCGTTGACCTTGGCTTCTTCCATGATGCGCACCGCTTCGATCGCGAGGGCGTCCTGGGATACCGTGCGGGGACCGCGTTTCATGACCTCGTCGATCCGGGCGCTGCGCACGTCCACGTCGCGGTCGAGCAGGCGGCGCAGGTCGCCGTCGGTGAAGATGCCCACGAGGCGATGGTCGGAATCGATTACCGCGGTCATGCCCAGGCCCTTCCGGGTCATTTCCAGGAGAGCCTCCTTGAGGGAGGCGCTTTGGCCCACCACCGGCAGGGCCGCGCCGCCGTGCATGAGATCCCGCACATGGATGAGCAGGCGGCGGCCCAGGGTGCCGCCGGGATGGGTGCGGGCGAAATCCTCGGCGGTGAAGCCGCGCGCGAACAAGGTGGCGACCGCCAGGGCGTCGCCCAGCGCCAGCGCGGCCGTGGTGCTGGCCGTGGGGGCCAGGTTGAGGGGGCAGGCTTCCTGGGAGACGCCGGCGTTGAGGTGGATGTCCGCTTCCCGGCCCAGGGTGGATGCCGGGTTGCCGGTCACGCTGATGAGCTTGGCGCCGCGCCGCTTGATCAGGGGGACGATGCCGGCGATTTCCGGGCTCTCGCCGGAGTTGGACAGGGCGATCACCACGTCCTGGCCGGTGATCATGCCCAGGTCGCCATGGCTGGCCTCGGCCGGGTGCATGAAAAACGACGGGGTGCCGGTGCTGGCCAGGGTGGCGGCGATCTTGCCGCCGACGTGACCGGATTTGCCCATGCCGGAAACCACCACCCGACCCTTGCAGGCCAGGAGGATGTTCACCGCGTCGAGGAAGGCGTCGTCGATGCGGCCGACCAGGCTGGTGATGGCCGACGCCTCGATTTCCAGGGTGCGGCGCGCCATGGCCAGGATATCGGCGGAGGACGGGGGCGGGGATGTCATAATGGGCCGAGAGTTTAGAACAAGTTGGCGGTTGGCAGTCATCGGATCGGGGGTGACTCCCCGCCGCCGGTTGACGACCGCCTGACCGCATGATGCCCACGACCCTGGAACTGACCCTGATCCTGCTTGCCGCCGGCGTGTTCTCGGTGGCCGCGCTGAGAGCGGCGGGATTGCCCGGGCTGCTGGGGTACGTGCTGATCGGCGTCGGCCTCGGTCCCCTCCTTCCGGGTATCGATGCGGAATCACCCACCAGCCACCTGGCGGAGTTCGGCGTGGTGTTCCTGATGTTCTCCATCGGCCTGGAGTTTTCCCTCGCCCGCCTGAAATCCATGCGCCAGGCGGTATTCGGCCTGGGTGGCCTGCAAGTGGCGATCTCCATGTTCATCGTCATGATCCTGGGCCTGATGCTGGAGTTTCCCTGGGAGTCCGGCCTGGCCATGGGCGGGGCCCTGGCCATGTCCTCCACCGCCATCGTCAGCAAGCTGCTGTCCGAGCGCGGCGAACTGGACAGCGAGCATGGCAAGCTGATCCTGGGCATTCTGCTGTTCCAGGACCTGGCGGTCGCCCCCCTGATCATCTTCGTGCCCGCCCTGGCCCAGAGCGCCGGCCTGGGCCAGGCGCTGCTGCTGGCCAGCCTGAAGGCGGTCCTGGCCCTGATCCTGATCCTGGCCCTGGGCCAGAAACTCATGCGCCCCTGGTTCCATCTGGCCGCCCGCGCCAAGTCCGGGGAACTGTTCATGCTGAACGTGCTGCTGGTGACCCTGGGCCTGGCCTACCTGACGGATCAGGCCGGCCTGTCGCTGGCGCTGGGCGCTTTCCTCGCGGGCGTGCTGATCGCCGAGACCGAGTACCGCTATCAGGTGGAAGCCGACATCCGGCCGTTCCGGGATGTGCTCATGGGGCTGTTCTTCGTTTCCGTCGGTTTCATGCTGGACCTGGGCGTGGTGGCCGCCAACTGGGGCCAGGTGCTGGCCATCCTGGTGGCCCTCGTGCTCGGCAAGTTCCTGGTCATCGCCCTGCTGGCCGGCCTGTTCACCCAATCCTGGGCGGTGGTGACGCGGGTCGGCGCCGGGCTCGCCCAGGCGGGCGAGTTCGGTTTTGTCCTGCTGGCCCTGGCCCTGGGCAACAACCTGCTGGGCGGCGAGCAATACCAGACGCTGCTGGCCGCCATGGTGCTGTCCATGCTGGCGTCGCCCCTGTTGTTCATGGCCGGCATGCGCGCTTCCCGCCTGCTTGAAGGCGGGGCCTGGATGCAGCAGGCGCGCGGCGTGCATGAAATCGCCACGCGCGCCTTCGGCATCCAGAAGCACGTCATTCTTTGCGGTTACGGCCGCAGCGGCCAGAGCCTGGCCCGCTTGCTGGAATCCGAGCACATTTCCTTCATCGCCCTGGACCATGACCCGCTACGGGTGCGCGCGGCTTCCCAGGCCGGCGACGCGGTGGTGTTCGGGGATTCGACCCGGGACGAGGTGCTGATGGCGGCGGGTGTCCACCGCGCCCGGGCGGTGGTGGTGAGCTTCGCCAATACCGCCGCCGCCCTCAAGATCATCGCCGCCGTGCAGCGCCTGAAGCCGGACGCGCCGGTGATCGTGCGCACGGTGGACGACAACGATCTCGACCGCTTGCGCGATGCCGGCGCCAGCGAGGTGGTGCCGGAAGTCATGGAAGGCGCCCTGATGCTGGGTTCCCAGACCATGCTGATGGCGGGCGTTCCCCTGGCCCGGGTGCTCAAGCGCATCCGCCAGACCCGGGAAGCCCGCTACGGCGCCATGCGGGGTTTTTTTCGCGGCCTGACGGACGAGAGCGAGGACGAAACCGGCGGCGAGCGCCTCATTTCCATCGTGCTGGCGCCACGCCACGGGGCGGTGGGCCAGCGTGTCGAGGATCTGGGACTTGAGGGCATGAACGTGACGCTGGTGGATGTGCGGCGGCCGGGAGGAGGGCATTTCGACCATGGTCCAGAGACCCGCCTGCGATCCGGCGACATCCTTCTCCTGCGCGGCGAGCCGGATGCCCTGGCGGCCGTGGAAATCATGCTGGGAGAGGGCTGAGTCCGGCGGACATTCAGAACAAGGCGCTGGCTCCGCAGTTGGCCTCGTTCTCGGCGGCGCGCCAGAGCCCGGTGCGTGCGTCGTAGCAGCGGCTTTCGCCGGGCGGTCCGCCGCCGCCGTCGAAGGCGCTGAAACGGAACTGCCCGGTGTTGGCGCGGCCATCGTCGATCTTGCGGTCGATCTCGGCCAGGATTTTGGCGGGCACCTGATTGCCGGTCTTCAGGTTGAGGCGGGGAGTGCCCCCCGACCCCGTGAACAGGGCGTCGTACTGCAGCTGCAGGGTCGCGCCGTATGGATTGCGGGGCCATTCCGCGAGGGGATCGGGCTGGCCGCCGCTGGCCTGGTAATTGCCGGAAATGAGGTTGGCGTGGGAGAGATGCACCCATACCAGCAGGCTTTCCCGGGCCATGGGGGTGTCCCTGATCACACCATCGCCATTGCCTCCGACCTGGTCGTTGGCGATGCCGGCAAGGTTGGCCTGGGCCAGGGGGCCCGGGTAATCGCCCGGTACGGCCCGGTATTTGTCCTGGAAGGCGTAATAGGCCGCCCTGATGCTGTCCATCTGGGAAATCAGGTTGCGGGCCCGGGCGCTTTCGATCAATTCCTGGCCCTTGAGGATGCCGCCCAGCAACAGGCCGATCACGACCAGAACGATGGCGAGCTCGATCAGGGTAAAACCACGTGGCGCTTCGGTCATGGTGGGAAAGGCAAGCAATAAACGGGCCTCGGCGAGGCTGCGGAAAAATGGATCGTTGGGCGGGACACGGTTCGTGATTGGCGAAATAATGACGATATCGACGAAACGGCAAACACAGTTGCCACCAAGTGTAGCCGAGCCGGCATTCAATTTTGGCCCGCCACCGCCGATATTCCACCCATGCCCGAGCCGCGCGCCAGCACACTTCCCTCCGCATCGCCGATCCGACGGGAGCCCTTCGTCGCCGCTTTCGGACGTTACCTGCGCCTGCAAAGCCATGGCAACCGAGTCCTGGGACTCATGCTGGCGTTCCTGCATGCGGCCATCGTGTGGGGCCAGGGCCAGGCCTGGGGCCAGGCCGTGGTGCTGGCCCACTACGGATTGTTCCTGCTCTGGCAGCCCTTTTTCAGCGGCCAGCAGAACCTGCCCTGGTTGCGGGCGCTCGGTGTCCTGGCCGTGGGCGTGGCCCTGGCTTTCCTGGAAAACATCTGGACGGCCGCCCTGTGGGCGGTGTTGCTGGCGGGCCTGCTGGGCGGCGTGGCGGTCGGCGTCAAGCCGTTCAGGGAACGCGTCGGCCTCTGGCTGGCGGTGCTCTATCTCCTTTTGCTGCTGTTCACGTGGATGCTGCCCCTCGGCTTCGGTCTGCCCGTCCTGGACGGGGGGCAGCCCGCGTTTCTGCGCGATGGCCTGCTGCTGCTGCCGCTGACCCTGGCCCTGTTCCCCGCGCCCCGGTTGGCCCGCAGCGCCGGCGTGCTCGATCTGCTTTACACCCTGCTGTTCGTGCTGGTGATCGGCGTGCTGGCCCTGGGCAGTTACACCGCCATGCAGCTCACCCATACCGATTATGCCCATGGTGTCCTCATCAGCCTGGGCACGCTGATGGTTTCCCTGCTGATCATCGCCTGGCTGTGGCAGCCCAGGGGCGAGGCCTCCGGCCTGCGCCACCTGTTTTCCCGCTATGTGCTGTCGCTGGGGCTGCCCCTGGAGGAGTGGTTGAAGGAATTGTCCGATTCGGCCGAGCGGGAGCCGGACCCGGATGTCTTCCTGCGCTCGGCCATGGCGGGCTTCACCCACCTGCCCTGGTCCACCGGCGTGACCTGGCGCACCGAATATGCCCGCGGCGACCTGGGCACGCCCAGCCGTCACGCCGTGGCGTTCGCCCATGAAGGCGTGGAAGTGACTTTTTATACCGATGCCCCGGTCAACCCGGCCTTTGCCCTGCATTTGCGCCTGTTGACCGAGATCATCGGCTATTTCCACGCCGCCAAGACGCGGGAACGGGCCATGCAGGCCAACGCCTATACCCAGGCGATCTATGAAACCGGCTCCCGGCTGACCCACGACGTCAAGAATCTGCTCCAGTCCCTGAAGACGCTGTGCTCGGCGGCGGAACACAGCCGGCCCGAGCAGGCCATGTCCCTGCAGATGCTCATGCAGCGCCAGTTGCCGCAAATCGCCAAGCGCCTGGAGATCACCCTGGACAAGCTGAAATCGCCGGAAAAGGCCGCCGACCGCAGGGAGATCCTGGCGCGGGAATGGTGGCGCAACCTCAAGAACCGCTATGCCCGGGACAACCTGAATTTCGAGATCGACGATGCCGATACGCTGCTGTGGCTGCCCCAGGAATTGTTCGAGAGCGTGGCCGACAACCTGATCCAGAATGCCCTGCGCAAGCGGGTCGGCCAACCGGATGTGGCGATCCGGGTGGAACTGCGAACCTTGCCCGTGCCCAGCCTGATCGTGTGCGACACGGGGCCCGCCGCGCCGCCCGAAGTCATGGAAAAGTTGTTCCACGCCCCGGTCTCCACCCACGACGGCCTGGGCATCGGCCTGTACCAGGCCGCGAAGCAGGCCAGGGGGCTGGGTTATGGCCTGGAACTGTCCCGCAACAATGATGGCGAGGTGTGTTTCATCCTCTGGCAGGAAATGCTCTGAGCCATCGCCGTCGTCCGGCCGGGTTTATCCGGCGGCGTCGAGCATCAGTTGCTTCATTTCCCGCACCGCGTTCTCCCAGCCGGAAAAGAGGGCGCGGGCGACGATGGCGTGGCCGATGTTGAGCTCTTCCACGCCGGGGAGGGCGGCGACGGCCTGGACGTTGTGGTAATGCAGGCCATGGCCCGCGTTGACGGCGAGTCCGAGGGCGCGGCCCTTCTCCACCGCCGCCCGGATGCGCGCCAGTTCCCGGGCCGCTTGCGTCTCGTCCTCGGCGTCGGCGAAGCGGCCGGTGTGGATTTCCACCACCGGCGCGCCCGCGGATTTCGCGGCCTCCAGTTGATGGATCTCCGGGTCGATGAACAGGGAGACGCGCACGCCGGCCTCGGCCAGGATGTCGCAGGCGGCCCGGGCTTTCTCGAACTGCCCGGCCACGTCCAGGCCGCCCTCGGTGGTGAGTTCCTCGCGCCGCTCGGGCACCAGGCAGGCATCCTGGGGCGCCAGTTCCCGGGCGATGTCCAGCATCTCGTCGGTGATGGCCATTTCCAGGTTCATCCTGGTTTGCAGGATATGCCGCAGGATGTACACGTCGGCATCCTGGATGTGGCGGCGATCCTCGCGCAAATGCAGGGTGATGGAATCCGCCCCGGCGTTTTCCGCCATCAGCGCCGCCTGGACCGGGCTGGGATATTGGGTGCCGCGCGCCTGGCGCAGGGTGGCCACGTGGTCGATGTTGACGCCGAGTCGGATCATAGTTTTTGCAGGTCGATGAGGAGTTGCCGGGTGGCGAGGGGCTTGTCGCCGAGATAATGGGCCAATAGCCCGCGCATGAGAAGTTTACCTTCCGCCAGGGTGGCCGGGTCGGACAAATCGCCCCGGGCCAGGTCCAGCAGGGTCTTGCCGAGATAGCCGCCGGTTTGGCCCATCCCGTCCCGGGCCAGGGGCGCCACGCCTTCGCCGATCCGGTAGCCGTAGCGGCGCTGGGGCTCCAGGTCCCCTCCTTCGGCCAGGTGGCCCAGGGGCTGGGCGTAGCCCAGTTCCGACAGCAGGTCGAGTTCGAAGCGGCGCAGGACGGGCTCGACGTCCTCCCGGTGGTTCAGGGCGTCCAGGGTGTGGACGTAAAGGTCGAACAGGGTCTCGTGGGCGTCGCCCTCGGGCAGCAGGCGCAGCAGCAGTTCGTTGAGGTAGAAGCCGCACATGAGGGCGTGGCCCCGCAGCATGAGGCCGCCGCCCTGCCACTCGGCGGCGTGGAGGGTGCGCAGCTGGCCCTTGCCGAACCAGGACAGGGCCAGGGGCTGGAACGGGATCAGGCGGGCCTTCAGCCCGGAGGTCTGGCGCCGGGCGCCCCGGGCCACCAGGCCCTGGCGGCCGTGGTGGCGGGAGATGACATCGACGATCAGGCTGGTTTCGCGCCAGGGTCGGCTGTGCAGGACGAAGGCGGCTTCGTTGTCGATCCGCTCACTCATCGGGGTTTACTCGTATCCGAACTGCTTGATCAGCCGGGCGTCATCGGCCCAGCCCCCCTTCACCTTGACCCACAGGTTGAGGAAGACCTTGCGGTCGAACAGCTTTTCCATGTCCTGCCGCGCCTCGCTGGCGATGCGCTTGATGTGTTCGCCGCCCTTGCCCAGGACGATGGGCTTGTGGGTGTCCCGATCCACCCAGATCACCGCGCCGATGCGGAACATGCGGCCGTCCTCCTCGAAGCTTTCGATGGTCACCGCCACGGCGTAGGGAATTTCGTCGCCGGTGAGGCGGAACACCTTTTCCCGCACGATCTCGGCGGCCAGGAAGCGGGAACTGCGATCGGTGACGTCGTCCTCGGCGAACCAGGCTTCCCCCATGGGCAAGTGGGGTTTGAGGATGGCCGGCAGGCGCAGGGCGTCCTTTTCGTTCTCCGCGCACAGGGGCACGATCTCGGCGAAGGGAAACTGGCCGGAAACCGATTGCAGGTAGGGCAGCAGTTCGGTCTTGTCGGCTACCGTATCCACCTTGTTCACCACCAGGACCACCGGCTTGTCCCGGGGCAGCAGGGGCAGGATGCGGGCGTCGCCGGGGGTGAATTTCCGCGCCTCCACCAGCCACAGCACCAGATCCACATCCGCCAGGGCCTGGGTCACCGCCCGGTTCATGGCCTGGTTGAGGGCGTTCTTGTACTGGGTCTGGAAGCCGGGGGTGTCGGCGAACATGAACTGGGCGTCGGCCTCGGTGCGCACCCCCAGGATCCGGTGTCGGGTGGTCTGGGGTTTGTTGGAGACGATGCTGACCTTGGCGCCGACCAGGGCGTTGACCAGGGTGGACTTGCCCACGTTGGGGCGTCCCACCACCGCGATCACGCCGGTACGGAAGCCCGCGCCGGAGCCGGGTTTGTCGGTCACGGTTTCCCCTGCTTCCTGGCGCCTTGACCCTCCAGGGCCGCCAACGCCGCCTCGGCCGCCATCTGTTCGGCGGCCTTGCGGCTCGCGCCCTGGCCATGGGTGGCCAGGGCGCGGGCATCGATGCGGCACTCCACGTGGAAGGTCTGGGCGTGGGCCTGGCCGGCCGTATCCAGCAGGTTGTAGGTGGGCAGTCCCAGCCGGCGGGGTTGCAGCCACTCCTGCAGGCGGGTCTTGGCGTCCTTGCCTTGCAGATTCGGGTTGATGGCGTCGATCCTGGCGCCGAAGAGCCGCTCGACCATGGCCTGGGCAACCTCGAAGCCCGCATCCAGCAGGGCGGAGCCCAGCAGGGATTCCAGCGCGTCGGCCAGGATGGAGGGGCGCTGGGCGCCGCCGCTTTTCAATTCCCCCTCGCCCAGGCGCAGGTGAGGTCCCAGGTCGAGATCCTGGGCGATTTCATGCAGGGAATCCTGATTGACCAGGTTGGCGCGCAAGCGGGACAGCCGACCTTCCGGCTGGTCGGGGAACTGGCGGTAGAGCATGAGGCCCACCACGCAATTCAGGACGCCGTCGCCCAGGAATTCCAGCCGTTCGTAATTGCGGGGGCTGAAGCTGCGGTGGGTCAGGGCCTGGAGCAACAGATCCCGGTTCCCCCAGGTGTGGCCCAGTCTGGCCTCCAAGTGCCTGGAGTCGGACGGCATGTCTAGTTCGTGCCCGCCTCGGCCTGGAAATCCATGCACAGATTCACCGGGCCCATGAAGTGTTCCTTGACGGAAAAGCTGGTGGACAGCCGCACGCCGCCCGGAACCTGTTCGATCACCAGGTCATCTTGTGTGACCACCTTCACGTTGTTCAGGTTGAGTTCCTTGGCGAACTTGAGGCGCAGGTCGCTTTCCTTGAGGTCCTGGAGATTGGGCTGGTCCACCACGTTGCGCATGATCTTCTTCACCACCCAGTAGTCCATGTAGGCCGGCAGGATCCGGGCGGCCGCGTAGGCGCCGAAGCCGAGCAGCATCATGAGGAAGAAAACACCGCCCAGGGTGACGCCGCGCTGACGCTTCATGGTTTGCCTCACTCGATGGATGACCCGATGCGGGCCGGTTTGGAAAAGGATTTCAGCATGTTCAGGAAATCATCGAAATTCCACCAGATGAAAAATGCCCGGCCGACAATGTTTTCGTCCGGCACGAAGCCCCAGTAGCGGGAGTCGTTGGAGGCATCCCGGTTATCGCCCAGCATGAAGTAATGCCCGGCAGGCACCATGCATTTGAAACCGGATTCGTTGTAGCCGCAATTGTCCCGGTGGGGGAAGTTGCCTTCCACCTGGTGCACGATGACCGGTGGCATGTCGGCCTGGACCATGGCGATATGGGCATGCTCGCCCAGTTTTTCGCGCCAGGTTTCGCCCTGGACGTAGTTCAGCCCCTGGGCGGCATACTCGTATTTGCCTTCCCGGCTGTAGCTGACGGGCTGGCCGTTGATGATCAGGCGTTTGTCCACGTACTCCACCACGTCGCCGGGCACGCCCACCACCCGCTTGATGTAGTCCAGGGACGGATCGCTGGGGAAGCGGAACACCATGACGTCTCCGCGCCGGGGGCTACCCAGTTCGATCACCTTCCTGTTGATCACCGGCAGGCGGATGCCGTACTCGTATTTGTTGACCAGGATGAAGTCGCCGATCAACAGGGTGGGCAGCATGGAGCCGGAGGGAATCTTGAAGGGCTCCACCAGGAAGGAGCGCAGCAGGAAGACGATGAGGATGACCGGGAAGAAGCTCTTGGAGTAATCCACCAGCATGGGCAGCTTGGCGTCGGCGGCGCGCCCCTTGCCGGTGACCAGTCGATCGATCAGCCAGATGCTGCCGGTGATGACCAGGGCGATGAACAGGATGAGGGCGAAATTCATTTTATGGAGAGGAGTGAGGAGTGAGGGGTGAGGAGGTCACTTGTCGCTGACCTGGAGGATGGCGAGGAAGGCTTCCTGGGGGATTTCCACGTTGCCCACCTGCTTCATGCGCTTCTTGCCTTCCTTCTGTTTCTCCAGCAGCTTCTTCTTGCGGGTGATGTCGCCGCCGTAGCACTTGGCCAGCACGTTCTTCCTGAGGGCCTTCACGGTTTCCCGGGCGATGATGTGGGAGCCTATGGCGGCCTGCACCGCCACATCGAACATCTGGCGCGGGATCAGTTCGCGCATCTTGGACACAAGCTCGCGGCCCCGGTACACGGAGGTGGAGCGGTGCACGATCAACGCCAGGGCATCCACCTTCTCGCCGTTGACCAGAACGTCCAGCTTGATCAGGTCGTCGGCGCGAAATTCCTTGAACTCGTAGTCCAGGGAAGCGTAGCCCCGGGAGGTGGATTTCAGCCGGTCGAAGAAGTCCAGCACCACCTCGTTGAGGGGCAGGTCGTACTTGATCATCACCTGGCGGCCCAGGTATTTCATGTCCACCTGGGCGCCCCGCTTCAGGTTGCACAGGGTCATGACGTTGCCCAGGAACTCCTCCGGCACCAGGATGGTGGCGGTGATGATGGGCTCGCGGATTTCCTCGATCTTGGACAGGTCGGGCAGGCGCGAGGGGTTTTCCACCTCGATCTGGCTGCCGTCCTTCATGAGTACCTGGTATTCCACCGAGGGCGCGGTGGTGATCAGGCTCTGGTTGTATTCCCGCTCCAGGCGTTCCTGGACGATGTCCATGTGCAGCAGGCCGAGGAAGCCGCAGCGGAAGCCGAAGCCCAGGGCCTGGGAGGTTTCCGGCTCGAAGCGCAGGGCGGCGTCGTTCAACTGCAACTTGGTCAGCGCGTCGCGCAGGCTGTCGTATTCGTGGGATTCCACCGGGTACAGGCCGGCGAACACCTGGGGCTTGATTTCCTTGAAGCCGGGCAGGGCCTCGGCGGCGGGGCGGGTGGCCAGGGTGATGGTGTCGCCCACCTTGGCGTGCTTCAGATCCTTGATGCCGGCGGTGAGGAAGCCCACCTCGCCGGCGGACAATTGGGGCCGCGCCAGGGACTTGGGCGTGAACACGCCCACGGTCTCGGCCAGGTAATCGGCGCCGGTGGCCATCAGGCGGATCTTGTCCTTCACTTTCAATACGCCGTCCACCACCCGCACCAGCATCACCACGCCCACGTAGTTGTCGAACCAGGAGTCGATGATCAGCGCCTTGAGCGGGGCATCCGGGTCGCCGCTGGGCGGCGGCACGTACTTGACGACGGCTTCCAGCACGTCCTCCACGCCCAGGCCGGTCTTGGCGGAGCAGTGCACGGCGTGGTCGGCGGGGATGCCGACGATATCCTCGATTTCCTGGATGACCCGCTCCGGGTCGGCGGATGGCAGGTCGATCTTGTTCAGCACCGGGAACACTTCCACGCCCAGCTCTACGGCGGTGTAGCAGTTGGCCACGGTCTGGGCCTCGACCCCCTGGGAGGCGTCCACCACCAGCAGGGCGCCCTCGCAGGCGGACAGGGAACGGGACACCTCGTAGGAGAAGTCCACGTGGCCGGGGGTGTCGATCAGGTTGAGCTGGTATTCCCGGCCGTCCCGGGCCTTGTAGAGCAGGGCGGCGGTCTGGGCCTTGATGGTGATGCCACGCTCCCGCTCCAGGTCCATGGAATCCAGGACCTGGGCCTCCATCTCCCGGTCGGCGAGGCCGCCACAGCTATGGATGATGCGATCCGCCAGGGTGGATTTGCCGTGGTCGATGTGGGCGATGATGGAGAAGTTGCGGATCAGGGTGTTGCGCATAAAAAAACTTGAGGCACGCAAACGTGCCTCTCGGTGACGGATTGGGTCGGATTTTACCTGAAAGGACAGGGGCTTAGACGTTTCCCGAAGACCTGGTCAATGCTTGCGTCAGGGCGTCCGGGTCAAGGAAGTAATGGCAGATTTCTCCGGTCGAGTCCGCAAGCAGCGGAATCAGCTTGCCGTAGCGCTCCGCCAGGGTGACATCCGAGCCGATGTCGATCTCCCTCAGACTGAAACCGAGCTGTTGCTGGAACGCCTACAGAGCCGCCCGCATGTCATCGCACAGGTGACATCCGGGGCGGCCGTAGAGGATCAGTTCCTTCACTTGTCCAGGCGTAGGGAGACGTAGTGGGCGTTCTCGCCCCGTTTCACCAGCAGGGCGGCGCTTTTGCGGGACGGATCGTCGAGCAGGCGAGCCAGTTCCTCTGCGCTGTTCACTTCCTGGTTGTTCACCGCCACGATCACGTCGCCGGTCTGGATGCCGGCCCGGGCGGCGGCGCCGGTGGTCTCCTCGACCAGGACGCCGCTGCTGATCTTCAGGATGCCCTTCTGCTCCTTGGTCAGCTCGGTGACCGCCAGGCCGGCGCGGTTGGCTTTCTTCGCCTCCGGCGCCTTGGCGGCGGCAACCTTGTCATCGGAGAGTTCGCCCACCATGACCGTCAATTCCTTCTGGGTGCCCTTGCGCCAGATGGTCAGGGTGGAGCGGACGCCGGGCTTGGTGGCGCCCACCAGGCGGGGCAGGTCGATGGAGGTGTTGATGGTCTTGCCGTCGAACTTGAGGATGATGTCGGAGACCTGCACCCCCGCCTTTTCCGCCGGGCTGCCCGGCTCCACGTCGGAAACCAGGGCGCCGCGGGGCTCCTTGAGGCCGAAGGAGTCGGCCAGGTCGGCGGTCACTTCCTGGATGACGATGCCCAGCCGGCCACGGCTCACCTTGCCCCGGGACTTGAGCTGGTCGGCCACGTCCATGGCCACGTCGATGGGAATGGCGAAGGCCAGGCCCATGTTGCCGCCGCTGCGGGAGATGATCTGGGAGTTCATGCCCACGACTTCGCCGCGCAGGTTGAACAGGGGCCCGCCGGAATTGCCGGGATTCACCGCCGCGTCGGTCTGGATGAAGGGCACGTAGTTTTCCTGGGGCAGGCTGCGGCCCTTGGCGGAAACGATGCCGGCGGTCACGGAATTCTCGAAGCCGAAGGGGGCGCCGATGGCCAGTACCCATTCCCCGACCTTGAGCCGGTTCGGGTCGCCGATGGTGACGCGGGGCAGGTTGTCGGCGTTGATCTTGATCAGGGCCACGTCGGTGCGGGCATCAGTGCCGACGACCTTGGCGCGGAACTCCCGCTTGTCGTTGAGCTTGACCACCAGTTCGTCCACGTCGTCCACCACATGGGCGTTGGTCAGGATGTAGCCGTCCGCCGAAATCAGGAAACCGGAGCCGTTGCCCCGCCGCGGCGGCATGAAGCGCTCGCCTTCCGGTGGCATGAACTTGCGGAAGAACTCCATCATCTCGTCCGGATCCGGCATCTTGTGGCCGCGCCGGATCTGCTTGGCGTCCTGGGTGGTGGTGATGTTGACGACGGCGTGGGACTGTTTCTCCGCCAGTTCGGTGAAATCGGGCAGCTGGGCCGCGGCGCTCGCCGCCACGAAGCCGAGGGTCATGCCCAACAGGGTCAGCCATTTCTTCATGTCACACCTCGATAAGTGAAACGAATGGGTTCGATAACCTGGATCAGCCGGTCCGCGTGCCGCAGACGCGCAAGCTGGAGTCCGCGTCCCGCCTGAGGATGACGGGCGTGGAGTCCGGCCCCCGATGCAGCTTGAGCCAGACACCGGCCAGTCCGAGTCCGCACAGACCGCCCCAGATGGCGCCGGGTTCCCCGAACAGGAAATTTCCCAGGCCCGCGCCGCCCAGCAGCAACAACAGCGGCATGCCATAGCTGGCCAGGGCGGCGCGCAGCAGGGCGCCGTCGGGCACGCCCACCACCACCGTGTCGCCCACCCCGGCGCCGATGGGATTGGCCACCCGGTACTCGGGCTCGTCGGGGTGCCAGAAACGGCTGAAGAGGGAAGAGCCGCAGCCCTTGCCGCCGCAGGCGCCGCAGGACGAGGGCGCCTTGCTGGCGACCCAGGCGGTCCCGTCCTCGACGCGGGTGACCAGGGCGGGCGTCTCGGTCAACGCGGGGCTCCGACGGGTTGGCGCGCTTCCAGGTTCATGGCGATGGCTTCCACCGCCGGCCAGGGCGCATCACCCAGGACGGTGGCCTGCATGGGGCCCACCTGGCGGGTGAGCATGTTGATCATGCCCAGCTTGCTCTGGCCGCGCATGGTTTCGACAGGATGGGACGCGGGCTCGAGAAACAGGGAAATATGGGTCAGGCCATCGCTGAATACCCAATGTTCCACTTCGCCGCTCTTGTTCGGGAGCTTGCGCTTGACGGCGGTGATGCGGGTGAAGCCCGGCGGCAGGCTTTTCACGCCAACGCGCTCGGTGGCCACGGGCCGGGCGATGGCCGGCATGTCGGGCATGGGGGCGGAGGCGCTCCTGGGCACGGCCCCGAGCCGGATCTCGGCGAAGGTGTAGTGCATCAAGGCCCGGCCCGCTTCGTCGATCATGACCGCCTTGAGGGGCAGCGCGGTGTCCTTTTCGGCGCACAACACATAGCCCCAGCGGAAGGCATCCCTGGGCGCCAGTTCCACCTGCTGGCAGTCCAGTCCGGCGACACGGCTCGGCTCGCCGAGTCTGACCGAGTACCAGTTGGCCAGGGCGCCGGCGTTGGCGGGCAGGAGATCGGGGAAGTGCCGATTGTTCAGGCGTCGTTCCACCCTGACATGGCCCCCCTCGGTCATCAGGTTCATGGAGATGTTCCGGGTACAGCGGACTTCCCGCTGGATGCCGTCCATGGCCGTCAGGCGGCTGTCCTTGCCGGATGCGGCGGGACGGTTGGCGATCTGGAGGGACTGCATGGCGGCATTGCCATGCTGGAAAATGAATACACCCTCGTACGCCAGGTGTCGGGAGGCGTCGGACATGCGTTGCAGCCAGGCGGCGGCGTCGGCGGGGGAGAGCGGGTCGGCGGCCTGGGCGCCGAAGGCGGCCAGGCACAGCAGCAAGGCCGACTTCACCGTTCGGCTCCCGCCAGGGTGACCTTGGTAAAGTGCATTTCCGGGGGGGAAACCACGGCCTGGGTGAAGTCCTGATGGGCGGCCAGGTAGGGCATGGCATTGCCGGATTCGGTGCCGGCTGGATTGGCGCGCTGCGTCGCCGCCAAGGGCACGAGGACCGCTTCACGCGGGCCGGTGTTCCACAGGCCCCAGGTGATGGCGGCGACGGTGGCCGCCGCGAGCCAAAGGACCGGGCGCCGGCCGGAAGCCTTGCGCATGGGGGCTAGCACCGTGGGTTCATCTTCCAGGGCGGCCATGACGCGGCTGGTCAGGCCCGGCATGTCGCGGTCCAGACCGCGCAACGCGTCGCCGATGGCGCAATACTCCCGAAATTGGCTGAGCTCCGCGCCATCACGGGACAGGCGCTTCAGGATCGGGCGGGCGGCCTGGTCGCCGAGTTCGCCGTCCAGCAGGGCGGACAGGGCGCTCTCGCTTTCATCCGCCTGGTTCGATTGCGCCGGGTCGCGCATGGGGTTTGTCATCATGGATTTCATCTCTACCACCTTCTGTCTTCCGGGGTGTCCAGGATCGGCCGCAATTTCGTGGCGATGGCTTCGCGCGCCCGAAAGATGCGGGAACGCACGGTGCCGATGGGACATTCCATGGTTTCAGCGATTTCCTCGTAACTCATGCCTTCGATCTCGCGCAGGGTGATGGCCTGCCGCAATTCCTCCGGCAAGGCCTCCACCGCTTCATTGACCGCCATGACCATTTGCTTCGATAACAGTTCCGATTCCGGGGTTCCGATGTCCTTGGCCACCAGCCGTTCATCCGGCTCGTCCTCGTCGTTCATCGCCTGGTCCGATACCGTGGGCATGGCCCTGCCCCGGGTGGCCAGGTAATTCTTGGCCGTGTTCACGCCGATGCGGTACAGCCAGGTATAAAAAGCCGCATCGCCCCGGAATTGGGGCAAGGCCCGGTAGGCCTTGATGAAGGTCTCCTGGGCGATGTCTTCAATTTCGTCCTGGTCGCGCACCATGCGTGACAACAGCCGGAGCAGCTTGCGGCGATACTTTTCCACCAGCAGCCCGAACGCCTGCTTGTCCCCTTCGCGCACCCGCTCGACCAACAGGAGGTCGATTTCCCGGTCGCTCATCCTCTTCCCTGATGTCTGGTCACTGGATCATTCTTTCCCGGCTATGCATCGCTTACCGGGGCGAGTATAACTTCCCGACCCTTGACCACCGGCTCAATGACCGGGGTCGACACGCTTAAGTTCCTCGCCGACGGACAGCCCATGCCTCAACACGACGTCCTCATCATCGGGTCCGGCCTTGCCGCCGCGACCCTGGCCCTGTCCCTGCCCGCGTCCATGAAGGTGGTCCTGGTCACCAAGAAGGCGCCCGAGGACAGTTCCAGTTTCTGGGCCCAGGGTGGCATCGCGGCGGTGATGGGCGCGGACGACAGCTTCGACGATCATGTGCGCGATACCCTGATGGCCGGCGCCGGGCTGTGCGACGAAGCCGCCGTGCGCCGGGTGGTGGAGGCTGCGCCCGACGCGGTGCGCTGGCTCATCGATCAGGGCGCGCCCTTCGACCTGGAGGGAGGGGCCTATCACCTGGCGCGGGAAGGCGGCCATTCGCGCCGGCGCGTGCTGCACGCGGCGGATGCCACGGGACGCGCCGTGCAGCAAACGCTCCTGGCCCGGCTGGCCGCGCGGCCCAACATCACCCTGCTGAGCCAGCATATCGCCGTGGACCTGATCACCGATCGCCGCCTGGGGCGCGACGGGCATTCCGTGTACGGCGCCTACGTGCTGGACAACGCCAGCGGGCGGGTGCGGACCTTCCAGGCGGGCGCCACGGTCCTCGCCACCGGCGGCGCCGGCAAGGCCTTCCTCTATACCACCAACCCGGACACGGCCACCGGCGACGGCATCGCCATGGCCTGGCGCGCGGGTTGCCGGGTGGCCAACCTGGAGTTCATCCAGTTCCACCCCACCTGCCTCTACCACCCCCACGCCAAGTCCTTCCTGATCACCGAGGCCATGCGCGGCGAGGGCGCGGTGCTGCGCCTGCCCGACGGCAGCCGCTTCATGCCGGAGCACGACGAGCGGGCCGAACTGGCGCCCCGGGACGTGGTGGCCCGGGCCATCGACTTCGAGATGAAGAAGCGGGGCCTGGATTGCGTCTATCTGGACATCACCCACAAGCCGGCCCGCTTCATCGTCGGCCATTTCCCCACCATCCACGCCCGCTGCCTGGAACTGGGCATCGACATCACGCGGGAATGGATTCCGGTGGCGCCCGCCGCCCACTACACCTGCGGCGGCGTGCTGGTGGACCGGAACGGCCAGGCCGACGCGCACAGGCTTTATGTGGTGGGCGAGGCCGCCTGCACGGGTTTGCATGGCGCCAACCGCCTGGCCAGCAATTCCCTGCTGGAGTGCCTGGTATACGGCCGCGCGGCGGCGGCCCATATCGCCGGCCTGGAATCCCGCGCGGCGGAAAGCTTGCCGGATTGGGACGAAAGCCGGGTGACGGATGCCGACGAGGAGATCGTCATCGCCCACAACTGGCACGAACTGCGCCGCTTCATGTGGGACTACGTGGGCATCGTGCGCACCACCAAGCGCCTGGAGCGGGCCGCCCACCGGCTGCGCCTGCTCAATGACGAAATCTTCGAGTACTACAGCAATTTCCGCGTGAGCAACGACCTGATCGAACTGCGCAATCTGGTGCTGACCGCCGACCTGATCGTGCGTTGCGCCAGGGAACGCCGCGAAAGCCGGGGCTTGCACTTCTCGCGCAATTACCCGGATCTCCTGGCCGAGGCGGCAAGCACGGTGCTGGAGCCCTGAGGGGCTTTAGCGGCGAGCTTCCGCCCTGTCGTCAGGGGTTTTCCGCTCTTTTCGCCAGGAAATGCACCAGCAGCGGTACCGGCCGGCCGGTGCCGCCCTTGTCCTTGCCGGATTTCCACGCGGTGCCGGCGATGTCCAGGTGGGCCCAGTCGTATTTCCTGGCGAACTTGCCGAGGAAGGCGGCGGCGGTGATGGTGCCGCCCGGCCGACCGCCGATATTGGCCATGTCGGCGAAGTTGCTCTTGAGTTGTTCGGCGTAGTCATCCCACAAGGGCAGCTGCCAGCAGCGGTCGTAGGCCTCGTCGCCGGCGTGCAGGAGTTCCCTGGCCAGCCCGTCGTCGTTGGCCAGCAGGCCGGTGGCCACATGGCCCAGGGCGATGACGCAGGCGCCGGTGAGGGTGGCGATGTCCACCACGCAGGCCGGATCCAGCCGTTCCGCGTAGGTGAGGGCGTCGCACAGGATGAGGCGGCCTTCCGCGTCGGTGTTGAGCACCTCGATGGTCTGGCCGGACATGGAGGTCACCACGTCGCCCGGCTTGTTGGCGCGGCCGTTGGGCATGTTCTCGCAGGTGGGAATCAGGCCGACGATGTTGATGGCCAGCTTCAGTTCGGCCACGGCGCGCAGCGCGCCGAGGACCGAGGCGGCGCCGCACATGTCGTATTTCATCTCGTCCATGTCCGGCGCCGGCTTGATGGAGATGCCGCCGGAATCGAAGGTGATGCCCTTGCCCACCAGGACCACGGGTTTCTGTTTCCTGTCGCCGCCCGGGTATTCGAGAACGATGAAACGGGGCGGCTCGTCGCTGCCCTTGGCCACCGACAGGAACGACCCCATGCCGAGTCGTTCGATTTCGCTTCGCTCCAGCACCTGGATGCCCAGGCCATGTTCCTTGGCCAGGACCCCGGCCTGTTCGGCCAGATAAGTGGGGGTGCAGACATTGCCCGGCAGGTTGCCCAGATCCTTGGCCAGTCTGACGCCGGCCGCGATGGCCTTGCCGCGCGCGGCGGCGGTTTCGCCCAGGGCCAGTTCGCTGCGTCGCGGTACCGCCAGGGTCAGCTTGCGCGGGGCTTTCCTGGCCTCGTCCGGCTTGCTCTTCATCTGGTCGAAGCGGTACAGCGTTTCTTCCGCGGCGAGGATGGCCTGTTCCACCTTCCAGGCCAGATCCCGCTTCTTGACGGCGATCTCGGACAGATAGAGGGTGATCTCGCCGATGCCGATATCCGCCACTTGCCTGATGGAAAGTTGCACCGCCTCGCGATATTGCCGGTCGCGGAACTCCCGTTCCTTGCCGAGGCCGACCAGGAGAATCCGCTCGCACAGCACCCCGGGGACGTTGTGCAGCAGCAGGCTGCTGCCCGGCTTGCCGTCCATGTCGCCGCGCCGGAGAATGTCGGACAGATAGCCGCCCGCCGCATGGTCGAGAATTTCCGCCGCGAAACTCAGCTTGCGATGGTCGAATACCCCAACCACCACGCATGCGCTGCGCTGCTTTTCCGGACTGCCGCTTTTTATGCCGATTTCCATGTTCGCTCCTGAAAATGTGCCCGCGCCTGAAAAAATCGAGAAAACAGACTTGATCAGGCTTTGCCCGGATTATCCGCGGGCCGCCTCGGACTAGTCAAAGCCATGCGCCGATTCGAACGCGCCATCACCCGGGAAATGGTTTCCAGCGCCAGCATGGCGTTCGTCGCCCTGGCGTCCATTTTCGTCGTGGTGCTGCTGGTGCGGATCATGGGCAGGGCGGCCGTCGGGGATATCGGCGGCGAGGCGGTGATCCCGTTGCTGGGGTTCGGTTTTTTGCGCTTTTTGCCGGTTTTGCTGTCCCTGGCCCTGTTCATCGGCGTTTTCATGAGTTTGTCCCGCCTCTGGCGGGATAGCGAGGCGGTGATCTGGATGAACGGGGGCGTCGGACCCCTGGCCTGGGCCCGGCTCGTGCTGCGATTCTCCCTGCCCGTGGCCGCGATCATCGCCCTGGTGAGCATGGAAGGCGTTCCCTGGTCGGCGCGCAAGCAGGCGGAATTCGAACAGACCATCGAGTCGCGGGATCAGGTGTCCACCCTCACCCCCGGCGTGTTTGCCGAGGATCGGCAGGGCCAGCGGGTGGTGTTCGTGGAGACGCTGGACGAGAACAGGCGGAATGTCAGCAATGTCTTCATCCATTCGCGCGAGCGCGGCCGCATGGGTGTCACCGTCGCCACCCGGGGCGATGTCAGGGCGATGGAGAACGGCGACACCTTCCTGTTCCTGGAAAAGGGCAAGCGTTATGAAGGCGTGCCGGGAGACGCGGAATTCCGGATGGCGACCTATGACCGCTATGCGGTGCGCATTCCGCCCCAGGCCGTGCTGGAGCGCGGACCCAGTTCCCGCATGCTGCCTGTCAGCCAGCTCCTCCAGAATCCCGTGCCGCGCAACATGGGCGAATGGGTCTCGCGGCTGGGCTACCCGCTGACCGCCCTGATCCTGTGCCTGCTCGCGATACCCCTCAGCTATGTCAATCCCCGGGCGGGGCGTTCCCTCAACGTGGTGTTCGCCATCATGATCTATGCCGCCTACAACAACCTGGTCGGATTGTCCCAAGGTTGGGTGTCGCGCTCGATGATGGGCGCCGGGCAGAGCGTATTGCTGGTGCACGGCGCCATGCTGGCCTTGATGGTGGCCTTTTTCTGGCAACGCTTCCGGGGGCCCTGGGCGAAATGAGCATCCTGTTCCGCCACGTGACGCGCGAAATCCTGGGCTCGGCGCTGCTGGCGCTGCTGGCCCTGACGGCCCTGTTCACCTTTTTCGATTTCATCGCCGAACTGAAGGACGCCCATACGGAAACCTACAGTCCGCTCATGGCCAGCCTGTTCGTCGCCCTGAACATTCCCGGCCGGTTTTATGAACTCGTTCCGGTGGCCTTGCTGGTGGGCGGGCTGTTCGCCTGGAACAGGCTGGCGCTGGCTTCCGAATTCACCGTCATGCGGACCGCCGGGCTGGCCACATCCCGGCTGGCGGTGTGGATGCTGCTGCTGGGGCTGGTCGTGGGCGCGGCGACCATGTTGTTCGGCGAGTACGTCACGCCCCACAGCGAAAGGGCCGCCCAACAGTTGAAGGTGCGCTCCACCAGCGGCGTGGTGGCGCAGGAATTCAAGACCGGCTTGTGGGCCAAGGACGGCCGGACTTTCATCAACATCCGGGAGTTGTTGCCCGATACCACCCTGGTGGATGTGCGATTGTATGAATTCGATGAGAATTTCCGCCTGCGCGCCATGCGCCATGCGGAGCGCGCCAATTGGGGGGGCGGATACTGGATGCTGCAGCGGGTGACCCAGACCTTCATCGGCGAGGGCGGCACCCGGTCCACCCGGGAACCCGATCAGCGATGGACGTCCGCCGTCACCCCGGACTTGCTGGCGGTACTGATGGTGGTGCCGCAGAAGATGTCCATGAGCGCATTGCATGCCTATGTGAACCACCTGGAGGAAAACAAGCAGGATGCCGAGCGCTATCGCATCGCCCTCTGGGGAAAACTGGCCTACCCGGTGGCGGCGCCGGCGATGTTGTTGCTGGCCCTGGCCTTCGCCTTTCATCCCCCCAGGGTGGGGGGCGCCGGCGGGCGTTTGCTGATCGGCATGCTGCTGGGACTGGGATTCCACCTTCTCAACCGCCTTGGCGCCCAGGTCGCGCAATTGCAGGGTTGGCCGGCGCCCGCCGCCGCGCTTACCCCCATTATTACCTTCAGCCTGGCCGCCATCGTGGCCTTGTGGTGGGTGGAGCGGCGATGAAGGGTGATCGCGGGTTGATGGTCACGCCCTGATCAGCCGGGTGCCCGCCAGGCGATCCTGCAGGAACTGCCGGTCGGACAGGAACCAGGCGCTCCACCATCCAAAACCCAGCAGGGCCAGGTTGAGGCAGGCCAGGAGGTAGCGCAGCCAGGCCTGTTTCCAGTCAGGGGGACCGCTCCGGGTCGATTCGATGCGTATTCCCCAGGTTTTCATGGCCAGGGTCTGGCCTTTGCGCCAGAACACGGTGAAGTATCCCCCGGCGATCAGCAGCAGGTAGATCTGCAGCGCTTCCCTGGCGATGGACGGCGCCAGGATCCGCGCCATCGGCACGAATGGAAAGGCCGCGATCAGCAGCACGGCGGCCAGCAGGAGAGCATCGTAGGCGACGCAGGCCAGGCGTCTTGCCAGGGTGGGCGCCACGGCCATGGGGCTCAACGCCCCGGCGTCGAGGATTCAATGACCGGACTGCCGAATTCCTTGCATAGCGAATCGAGCCATTGCTGTCGGATGCTGGACTGGTCCGGCTTGGGCATGGCCTGGATTTTCTTGTAGTTGTCACGGGCGATCTGGCGTTCCTCGGGGGTCATTTGCGACCAGGATCGCAGTCGGGAATGAAGCCGCTGCTGCTGCTGGGGGGTAAGTTTGGGGTAGTCCCGCGCCACCACGAGAAGCTTTTCCCTTTGCTGCATCGGCATGGCATCCCACCGGGATGCGAGCGGCGCGAGGGCATCGCGTTCCTGGGGCGAGAGCCTTGTCCACGCGCGGGCGTCGGAGGCGTGGGAAGAACCGGCGACCAGGGCCAGCAAGGCCCACAGGATCAATTGACGGTAAGGCATAGGGGTCCGACATCCTCGCGACGGACGAGCCGCCAGTCGGCGTAAATCTGGGGTGGGATGTCATCGGTCAGCAGCATGATGTCCAGTTCCACGTCGTTGGCCGCCGGTTGTGGGCGCGACGCGAGCCAGGCGGCCAGGAGCAGCCCACCGGCGAGCAGCAGCAGGGCGAGGCGATGATGATGGCGCGCCAGGGCCAGCACGCCTCCCCGCTCCTCCCTGGGCCGAGCCGGGTTGAGGACGCCGCGCCGCGCCGCGTGAAGCCGCGCGCGGATATCCGCGTCCATCCGTTCCAGGCTGTTGTCCAAAACCTGCCTGATATCGTTGACGATATCGCGCTCGTTCACGCTCGAATGCCCTTCTTCTTGAGTTTTTCCGCCAGCGCGTTGGTCGCCCGGAAGCAGTGGGTCTTGACGCTGCCTTCACTGCAACCCATTACCTGGGCCGTTTCCGCCACGTCCAACTCTTCCCAGTAACGTAGCAGGAAGGCTTCCCGTTGACGAGGGGGCAATTCCGACAAGGCTTGCTCGATGGCAGCGATGCTTTGCCGCTCCGCGATCTCGTCCTCCGGCCCCGGCTGGCGGGGTGCGATGGAGTGGACGGCGACGGATTCCAGGGTTTCGCCGTTTTCGTCGTCCTTGTCGCGCAAGGGCGATACCAGGCGAACCCAGAAATCGCGGACTTTTGCCCGGCGAAAGTGGTCGTGTATGGCGTTCTGGAGGATGCGCTGGAACAACAGGGGAAGTTCCTCGGCGGGTTTTTCGCGGTAACGTTCCACCAGCCGGAGCATGGCGTTCTGCACGATGTCCAGGGCGGAATGATGATCCCGCACGGCGAAAGCCGCGTGCTTGAAGGCGCGTCGTTCGACGCTGGCGAGGAAGGCGTCGATTTCCCGGGAGGAAGCCACGCGAGTATCCTGAATTTGAGCGTCGGCACTATAACGCATGCCGTGGCGAAAAGACGCCCGGGATGCCCCGTTGATTTGCACTGGGGAAAAGATTCCGATAACATGCCGCGTTTTCCGGATCGACCCAGTTTTGGAGAGTGGCATGTACGCGGTGATCAAGACCGGTGGCAAGCAATACAAGGTGGCCGCTGGCGGCAAACTTAAAGTGGAAAGCCTTCCCGTGGATGTGGGCGGCGAGGTGGAAATCAAGGATGTCCTGATGGTGGCCGACGGCGCCGACATCAAGGTGGGCACTCCCATGCTGGCCGGCGCTTCCGTCAAGGCCACCGTCCTGGCCCATGGCCGTGGCGAGAAGGTCATGATTTTCAAGATGCGTCGCCGCAAGCACTATCGCAAGACCCAGGGACATCGTCAGAACTTCACGGAAATCCGCATCGACGGCATTTCCGTTGCTTGATAGGGACAACCAACCATGGCACACAAAAAAGCAGGCGGTAGTTCCCGCAACGGCCGCGAATCCGAATCCAAGCGCCTGGGCGTGAAGCGTTACGGCGGCCAGTTCGTGCCCGCCGGCAACATCCTGGTGCGTCAGCGCGGCACCCAGTTCCATCCCGGACTGAACGTGGGCGTGGGCAAGGACTTCACCCTGTTCGCCAAGATCGACGGCGTGGTGGAATTTACCGTCAAGGGCCCCCACAAGCGCCGTACCGTCAGCGTGGTGCCCGTCGCGGCCTGAGCTTCGCCGAGCGCGCAAGGAGCCCTATCCCCGGATAGGGCTTTTTTGTTTGCGGCGCCAACCTCGGGTCAACCCAATGGACAACAGCCCCAGCCATGAAATTCATCGATGAAGTCCTGATCGACGTCGCCGCCGGCAGCGGTGGCAACGGCGCCGTGTCCTTCCGCCGGGAGAAATTCATCCCCATGGGCGGCCCGGACGGCGGCGACGGCGGCAAGGGCGGCAGCATCTGGGCGCTGGCCGACCGCAACATCAACACCCTGGTGGAGTACCGCTACACCCGCTCGTTCAAGGCCCGGAACGGGGAGCAGGGACGCGGCAGCGACTGCTACGGCAAGGGCGCCGACGACCTGGTCCTGCGGGTGCCGGTGGGCACCGTGATCCGGGACGAAGAAACCGACGAGGAACTGGCCGATCTGGCCGCCGATGGCCAGAAGGCCCTGGTCGCCAAGGGCGGCAAGGGTGGCCTGGGCAACCTGCATTTCAAGTCCAGCACCAACCGGGCGCCGCGCCAGTCCACCTCCGGCGAGCCCGGCGAGGAGCGGCGCCTGCGCATGGAGCTGAAGGTGCTGGCGGACGTGGGCCTCCTGGGCATGCCCAACGCCGGCAAGTCCACCTTCATCCGTTCGGTATCCGCCGCCAAGCCCAAGGTGGCCGACTATCCCTTCACCACCCTGCACCCCAACCTGGGCGTGGTGCGCGTGGACCAGGACCGCAGCTTCGTGGTGGCCGACATTCCCGGCCTGATCGAGGGCGCCGCCGAGGGCGCCGGCCTGGGCCACCAGTTCCTGCGCCACCTGGCCCGCACAAGGCTGCTGCTCCATATCGTGGACCTTGCCCCCTTCGATCCGGAAACCGACCCGGTGCACGAGGCGCGCGCCATCGTCGAGGAATTGCGCAAGTACGACGAAGCCCTCTATCGCAAGCCCCGCTGGCTGGTGCTGAACAAGACCGACCTGGTGCCCGAGGAAGAACGGGCCGGCCGCATCGCCGACTTCATCCGCGATTACGGCTGGGAGGACACGCCAACGAGCCCCGTGTTCGCCATCTCCGCGATCTCGGGGGAGGGCTGCCAGCCCCTGGTGTTCGCCATCATGGAGTACCTGCAACAGACCCGGGCCGAAGCCACCAGCGAGGAGCCCGAAGCACCGGAGGCGGAAGCATGAATCCCTCGGTCATCGCCGGCGCCCATCGCCTGGTCGTGAAGGTGGGCAGCAGCCTGGTCACCAACGAGGGCCGGGGCCTGGACCACGGCCGCCTGGCCCTGTGGTCGGCCCAGATATCGGCCCTCACGGAAACGGGCAGGGAAGTCGTCCTGGTCAGCAGCGGCGCCATCGCCGAGGGCATCAAGCGCCTGGGCTGGAAGAAGCGCCCCAAGGCCCTGAACGAACTCCAGGCCGCCGCCGCCGTGGGCCAGATGGGCCTGATCGAGGCGTATGAACGGAGTTTTCGCGCCCACAAGCTCCACACCGCCCAGATCCTGCTCACCCATGCCGACCTGGCCGACCGGGAGCGTTATCTCAACGCCCGCTCCACCCTGCTCAAGCTGCTGGAGCTGAAGGTCATCCCCATCATCAACGAGAACGACACGGTCACCACCGACGAGATCAAGGTGGGCGACAACGACACCCTGGGCGCCCTGGTGGCCAACCTGATCGAAGCCGACGCCCTCATCATCCTCACCGACCAGCCCGGCCTCTACACCGCCGATCCGCGCAAGAATCCCGACGCCCGGTTCGTCCATGAAGCCGTGGCGGGCGATCCCGCCCTGGAGGAGATGGCCGGCGGCGCCGGTTCCAACGTGGGCACCGGCGGCATGATCACCAAGATCCTGGCCGCCAAGCGTGCCGCCCGCAGCGGCGCCCACACCGTCATCGTCAGCGGCCGGGAACCGGATGTGCTGGCCCGTCTCGCCCGGGGCGAGCCCCTGGGAACCCAGCTCATCACCAGGCAGGCGCCTCTGGCCGCCCGGCGCCAGTGGCTGGCGGATCATCTGCAAGTGGATGGCAAGCTGGTGCTGGATGCCGGCGCCGCCCACGCCCTGTTGAAGCAGGGCAAGAGCCTGCTGCCCATCGGTGTGCTGGAGGTGCGGGGGGAATTCCAGCGGGGGGCGGTGGTGGCCTGTCTGGATGAAACCGGGCGCGATATCGCCCGGGGGCTGGCCAATTACAACTCGGACGAGGCCCGCCGCATCGCGCGCAAGACCAGTTCTGAAATCGAGGCCATCCTGGGGTATGTGGATGAGCCGGAGCTGATCCATCGGGACAACCTGGCATTGCTTTGAGTTTTATTCCCCCCTTTGTAAAGGGGGGTTAGGGGGGATTTGGCACGGGTTGGGTATGCGGTTGGTCGGATTCAGGCTTCCCACGTAAGCCTGAGGGTCTTGGCCGGGAGTCGCCCGGCGGCGAGTTACTTTTCTTGCTTGGCCAAGAAAAGTAACCAAAAGAAGGCCACCCCGCTTCGCCGCCCTTCGGGTTCCCTCGCCTGATCGAAAGCTTCGGGCGGCTGCGTAACTCGCCCCTACGGGGCTCAGACATACTCGCCGACTTCCCCCGAAGCTTTCGCCCAGTCGAGGCGGCTCAGAGGGGGACAAACCGTCGCGTACTGACGCTTTTACCCCTTCTGACGCCGCCGGCTGGTGTCCAAATCCGCGGGGGAAGTCGGCGAGCGTGTCTGAGCCCGCAGGGCGAGTTTGCGAGCCGCCCGTGGATTTGGGCGCCAGCCGGGGATGTCGGCGGAAGCAGGGTGTGCTTTCTTTGATTACTTTCTTTGCACAAGCAAAGAAAGTAATGCGCCGCCGGGCGCCCCCGGCCAAATACCGTGGGCTACGTGGCAAGCCTGAATCAACGTACACGCGAACCGGAGCGTTGCTAAATCCCCCCTACCCCCCTTTTCTAAAGGGGGGAGAAAACAACCTCAATCCACCAGCGCCTTCGGCAACGGGAAATTCACGTTTTCCTCGATGCCCGCCAGCGGCATCACGGTGTCGGCGCCCAGTTCCTTCAGCCGTGCGATCACCCCTTCCACCAGCACTTCCGGCGCCGAAGCCCCGGCCGTGACGCCGACGCGGGCTTTGCCCTCAAACCATTCCGCCCGCAACTGCCCGGCGTTGTCCACCATGTAGGCCGGCAAGCCCATGTTGCGGGCGACTTCCCGCAGGCGGTTGGAGTTGGACGAGTTGGGCGAGCCCACCACGATGACCAGGTCGCAATCGGCGGCCAGCTTCTTCACCGCGTCCTGGCGGTTCTGGGTGGCGTAGCAGATGTCGTCCTTCTTGGGTCCGCGGATGCTGGGGAAGCGGGCCTTCAGGGCGTCCACCATGCGCGCCGCGTCGTCCACGGACAGGGTGGTCTGGGTGACGTAGGCCAGCTTGTCCGGGTCGGTGACCTGCAATTTGGCCACGTCCTCGACGCCGTCCACCAGATACATGCCGGTGTCGGACTGGCCCATGGTGCCTTCCACTTCCGGATGGCCCTTGTGGCCGATCATGATGATCTCCAGGCCGGCTTCCCGCATCTTCTTCACTTCCACGTGGACCTTGGTGACCAGGGGACAGGTGGCGTCGAATACCCGCAGGCCCCGGGCCTCGGCTTCCTTGCGGACGGACAGGGGGACGCCGTGGGCGCTGTAGATGAGGGTGGCGCCCTGGGGCACCTCGTCCATCTCCTCAATAAACACGGCGCCCTTGGCTTTCAGGTCGTTGACCACGAACTTGTTGTGGACCACCTCGTGGCGCACGTAGATGGGGGCGCCGAATTTCTTCAGGGCCTGTTCGACGATGGCGATGGCGCGGTCCACGCCGGCGCAGAAGCCGCGCGGGTTGGCGAGGAGGATGATATCGGGCATGGGGCTACTCCACGGCAAGGATGCGGACTTCGAATTCCACCGGCAAGCCGGCCAGGGGGTGGTTGAAATCCACCCGCACATTTTCCGGGCCGATCTCCCGGATGACGCCGTTCATGGACTGGCCGTTGGGCAGTTCGAAAGCCATCTGACGGTCTTCGATCCATTCCGTTTCGGGGGGGAAGTCGGCCCGGGGCAGGGTGTGCATCAGGGCCGGATCCGGCAGGCCGAAAGCGTCGCCGGGGTCGAGTTGCCAGGTGCGCTGGTCCCCCGGCGCCAATCCCAGCAGCAACGCTTCCAGGCGGGCGTCGATTTCGCCCTGGCCCAGGCGGAAGGTTTCCGGCTCGTTGTCCGTGAACGTGTTGGCGATCTCCTCGCCAAGACATGCCAGCCGGTAATGCAGGGTGACCCGGTCGCCCGGACGGATGCACGCGCCGCTCATGGTTTCCCGGGTTTCCTGAAGCTGTCCAGCACCAGCAATATCGCGCCCACCGTGATGCCCGAGTCCGCCACGTTGAAGGCGGGCCAGTGCCAGCCGGCCAGGTGGAAATCCAGGAAGTCGATGACGTGGCCGTAGAGGGCCCGGTCGATGACGTTGCCGAGGGCGCCGCCCAGGATGAGGGCCAGGGCCAGGCAGAATACGGGCCGACCCCGGGTCTTGCGCAGCAGATAAATCATCAGGCCGGAGGCCACCAGGCCCACCACCATGAAGAAGCCCCGCTGCCAGCCGGGCTGGTCGGCGAACAGGGAGAAGGCGGCGCCGGTGTTGTGGACGTGGACCAGGTTGAAGAAGCTGGTGAGGGGGATCACGTCCTGGTAGGGGGCGAGCTTCGCCATCACCGCCAGCTTGGTGAGCTGGTCCAGGACGAGCACCAGGGCGGCCAGCCAGAGCCAGGGCAGGCCGTTCTTCCCCTCCCCTCTCGGGGGAGGGGAGGGGGGCTCAGGCGTGCTCACGCGGCTCGCCTTCGCCATGCAGATTGCTCACGCAACGCCCGCACAGGCCGGGATGGGTCGGATCGGCGTTCACATCGGCGCGCACGTGCCAGCAGCGCTCGCATTTCTCGTGGGCCAGGGCGGCCACTTCGACACGGGTCTCGCTCGCGGCCTTTTCCACCCGCGCGGCGGAAGTGATCAGCACGAAGCGCAGGTCGTCGCCCAGGGCAACCAGCAGGTCGTAATCGGTACCATCGGCCAGGAATACGGCCTCCGCTTGCAGGGACGAGCCCACCTGGCCCGCCACGCGCAGTTCCTCGATGCGTTTCTGGGCCAGGCCGCGCAGTTCCCGCAACCGGGTCCAGCGGGCGATCAGCGCCTCCTCGCCGGAAAGCTTGGGAAGCTCATGCCAGAGGCCCAGGAACACGCTGTCCGACTTGCACTCCAGGGCCCAGATTTCCTCGGCGGTGAAGGACAGGATGGGGGCCATGAGCCGGGTCAGGGCCTGCAGGATGTGCCACAGGGCGCTTTGCGCGGCGCGGCGGGGCTGTCCATCCTTGGCCGTGGTGTAGAGCCGGTCCTTGAGAATGTCCAGGTAGAAGGCGCCCAGGTCCTCGGAGCAGAAGTTGTGCAGGCGCTGCACGGCGGTGTGGAAGCTGTACACCCGGTAGTCGGCCAGGGTGGCGTCCTGCATGTCCCGGGTCAGGGCCAGGGCGTAGCGGTCGATCTCCAGCCATTGCTCGGGGGGCAGCAGGTTGGCCGGATCGAAGTCGGCGGTGTTGGCGAGCAGGAAGCGCAGGGTATTGCGGATGCGGCGGTAGCCGTCCACGGCGCGCTTGAGGATTTCGTCGGAGATGGTGAGTTCGCCGGAATAGTCGGTGCTGGCCACCCACAGGCGCAGGATGTCGGCGCCGTAGGTGTCCATGACCTTTTGCGGGGCGATGACGTTGCCCTTGGACTTGGACATCTTCATGCCCTTGCCGTCCACCACGAAGCCGTGGGTGAGCAGGGCTTCATAAGGGGCGTGGCCGTCGGTGGCGCAGCCGGTGAGCAGGCTGGACTGGAACCAGCCGCGATGCTGGTCCGAGCCTTCCAGATAGAGGTCGGCCGGGTGCTTGAGGCCTTCCCGTTCCTTCAGCAGGCAGGCGTGGGTGACGCCGGAATCGAACCAGACGTCCAGGGTGTCCCGGTTCTTCACGTAGTTTTCCGCGTCGTCGCCGAGCAGTTCCTTCGGGTCCAGGCTGAACCAGGCCTCGATGCCGGCCTGCTCGACCTTCTTCGCCACGGTCTCCAGCAACTCCGGGGTACGCGGATGCGGCTCGCCCGAGGTCTTGTGCACGAAGAAGGGCATGGGCACGCCCCAGTTGCGCTGGCGCGAGACGCACCAGTCCGGGCGGGACTTCATCATGGCTTCCAGGCGGGCGCGGCCCCAGGCGGGGAAGAATTCGGTCTCCTCGACCGCGCGCATGGCCAGGGCGCGCAGGGTGTTCCCCTCCCCCCCCGGGGGAGGGGCGGGGAGTTTGCGATCCATGCCGATGAACCACTGGCGGGTGGCGCGGAAGATGATCGGGGTCTTGTGGCGCCAGCAGTGGGGGTAGCTGTGCTTGAGCGGGGCCTGGGCCAGCAGGCGGCCGTTCTCGGTGAGTACCTCCAGCACCTTCTTGTTGCCGGCCCACACCGACAGGCCGCCCAGCAGCGGGGTGTCGGCGTAGAACTTGCCGTCGTCGCCCACCGGGTTGGCAACCGCAAGTCCGTACTTCTGGCCGGCGATGTAGTCGTCATGGCCGTGGCCGGGGGCGATGTGGACCAGGCCGACGCCGGCTTCCAGGGTGACGAAATCGGCCAGGATCACGGGCACTTCCCGGTCGTAGAAGGGATGTCGCAGCTTCAGGCCTTCCAGGTCCGCGCCCTTGATCTGGGCGATGGTCTCCACGGTCTCGAAGCCATAGCGCTTGATCGCCGCCTCGGCCAGGTCCCGGGCCAGGATCAGCATGCCCTTGGGGGTGCGGATCAGGTGGTAGACGAAGTCGGGATGCACCGCCACCGCCTGGTTCGCCGGCAGAGTCCAGGGCGTGGTGGTCCAGATCACCGCGTAGGCCGGGCAGTCGCCATCGGCGGGCATGCCCAGGCGCTTCGCCAGGTCGGCGCAGTCCGCCACCGGGAAGGCCACGTCGATGGCGGGCGAGGTCTTGTCCTCGTACTCCACCTCGGCTTCCGCCAGGGCCGAGCCGCAGTCCACGCACCAGTGCACCGGCTTGGCGCCGAGATACAGGTGGCCGTTGGCCTGGATCTTCCCCAGTTCCCGGATGATGTCCGCCTCGAAGCGGTAGTCCATGGTCAGGTAGGGATGGTCCCAGTCGCCCAGCACGCCCAGGCGGATGAAATCGGCCTTCTGGCGTTCCACCTGGCTGGCGGCGTATTCCCGGCACAGTTCCCGGAAGCGGGCCGGCGGCGTGTCCTTGCCGTGGGTCTTTTCCACCTGCAATTCGATGGGCAGGCCGTGGCAGTCCCAGCCCGGCACATAGGGCGCGTCGAAGCCCTCCAGGGTCTTGGTCTTGACGATGATGTCCTTGAGGATCTTGTTCACCGCGTGGCCGATGTGGATGTCGCCGTTGGCGTAGGGCGGGCCGTCATGCAGCACCCAGATGGGGCGGCCCTTGGCGTTGGCGCGCAGCTTTTCGTACAGCTTCTTCTCCCGCCAGGACTTGACCCAGGCCGGTTCCCGCTTGGCGAGGTCGCCGCGCATGGGGAAGGGGGTGTCGGGGAGGTTGAGGGTGTCTTTGTAGTCGGGCATTTTGGGTTTGCTGCCTGGAATTAGCGTTGTTCGTGAGTATGCCGGGGTAGGCCGGGGGCGCCCGGCGGCGCGTTACTTTCTTTGCTCGTGCAAAGAAAGTAACCAAAGAAAGCACGCCCCGCTTCCGTCGAAACCCCGAGGATTCCGACCTTGCCCGGGCGGCGAAAGAACTCGCTTCGCTCAAACAGCTTTCGCCGGCCTTCGGCTTCCCCGGCCAAGGCCGAAATCCTCGGCTCCGTCAGAGGGGGGGCAAACCGTCGCGTGGTGACGCCTTTTCCCCTCTGCCGCCGCCGCGTCTCGCCCATTCCCACGGGGGAAGTCGGCGAGCGATGTCTGAGCCCGAAGGGCGAGTTTGCGAGCCGCCCGTGGGAATGGGTGAGACGCGGGGATTTCGGCGGAAGCGGGGTGGCCTTCTTTTGGTTACTTTTCTTGGCCACACAAGAAAAGTAACTTGCCGCCGGGCAACCCCCGGCCAAACACCCCCATCTTTCGTGGTCATTTGGCAAATCGCAGGTCGCCAAATTCCCCCTACCCCCCCTTTGAAAAAGGGGGGAACGCCCGGGCTGGCGCTCGCGGGGCGATATGGCGCCAAGCGGCGGGAACCTAAACATTCAACATCTCCCGCGCCTGCCGCGCATCCTCATCGATCTGCGCGATCAGCGCCTCCAGGCTCGGAAACTTCGCCTCGTCCCGCAGCTTGTGCAGGAACTCCACCCGCAAATGCCGCCGATAAATGGATTGATCGAAATTGAACAGATGCACTTCCAGGGTGGGCCGGCCGTTGGCGTGTACCGTGGGCCGGGTGCCCAGGCTGGCCACGCCGGGCCAGTCCGGCTGCTCCAGGCCCTGGACGCGCACGGCGAAGATGCCGGTGAGCGGCGGGCGGTTGTGCTTGAGCTGGATGTTGGCGGTGGGATAGCCGATCTTGCGGCCCAACTGGTCGCCGCCCACCACTCGGCCGGAAATGGAATAGGGCCGGCCCAGCATCTGGGCCGCGGTGGCCATGTCGCCGGCGGCCAGGGCATCGCGCACGGCGGTGCTGGAGGCGCGCTGGCCGGCGGCTTCCACGGTATGCAGGGATTCCGCCTCGAAGCCGTACTTCTCGCCGAGTTGCCTGAGCAGGGCGAAATTACCGGCCCGCTTCGCGCCGAAACGGAAGTCGTCGCCCACCAGCACGTAGCGGGCCTGGAGGCCGTCCACCAGGATGCGGCGCACGAAATCTTCGGCGGGCAGGGCGGCGAAAGGCCTGGTGAAGCGGCACACGTGGACGTGGGCGACGCCCAGGGCGCGCAGGATTTCCAGCTTCTCGCGCAGGGAGGTCAGGCGCGTGGGGGCGGATTCCGGAGTGAAGATTTCACGCGGATGCGGCTCGAAGGTCAGCACGGCGGGCGCCGCGCCCACCGAGGCGGCGCGCGCCGTGAGCCGGGCCAGCATGGCCTGGTGGCCCAGGTGCACGCCGTCGAAATTGCCGATGGTGACGGCATTGGGGCGGGTGGCTTGGTGCTGTGTATCAAACCAGCCGTGGGTCATCCGCATGATGTAAGTATCTCGTTGAAAAAACGTGGATTTTAGCGGCCGGCCAGGGGGCGAGTCTATTCGGCGGCGCGGCGTTTGAAGTCGGCAGGACGGAATCCGAGCAGACCCAGGGTGGCGAAATAGATCAGCACGCCGCCCGCTACAAGGCCGCTCATATGCAGGGCGCGTTCGGCGAAATGGTAGCTCAGCCAGCGCGCCTCGCCGGCCATGGCGAACCAGAGGAAGGTGCCCATGGCGGCCAGGGCCAGGCCCATTTTCGCCATGAACGCGTACCAGCCGGGCTGGGGCTGGTAGATGGCATGCCGGCGCAGCTTGTACAGCAGGATGCCCGCGTTCAGGCAGGCGCCCAGGCCGATGGACAGGGCCAGGCCGGCATGCTTCAGGTGCCAGATGAACATCAGGTTCATGGCCTGGGTGGCGACCAGGGTGAGGATGGCGATCTTCACCGGCGTCTTGATGTTCTGGCGCGCGTAGAAGCCGGGCGCCAGTACCTTCACCAGGATCAGGCCGAGCAGGCCGACGCTGTAGGCCACCAGGGCCCAGCGGGTCATTTCCACGTCGTGGGCGGTGAATTCGCCATAGAAGAACAGGGTGGCGATGAGGGGCACGGCCAGGATGCCCAGGGCCAGGGCGGCGGGGGCGGCTAGCATCAGGGTCATGCGCAGGCCCCAGTCGAGCAGCTTGGAGTACTGGCTGGTGTCGTTGTCGGCGTAATGCCTGGCCAGGGATGGCAGCAGGATGGTGCCCAGGGCCACGCCGAGCAGGCCGGTGGGGAATTCCATCAGCCGGTCGGCGTAGTACAGCCAGGACACGCTGCCCGTGCCCAGGAAGGAAGCGAACACCGTATTGAGGATGAGGGAGATCTGGGCGACCGACACGCCCAGGGCGGCGGGGCCCATCAGCTTGAGGATGCGCCGGACGCCGGGATCCTTGGGGGCCCAGTCCCAGCGGGGCAGCATGCCCAGGCGCTTGAGGCCGTGCCACTGCAGGGCCAGTTGCAGCGTGCCCCCCAGGAACGCGCCCCAGGCCAGGGCGATGATGGGCGGGTCGAACCAGGGCGCGGCGAACACGGCGGCCAGGATCATGGCCACGTTGAGCAAGGCCGGCGTGAAGGCCGGCAGCATGAAGCGACTCCAGGTGTTGAGCACCCCCGCCGCCAGGGCCACCAGAGACATGAACACGATGTAGGGGAAGACGATGCGCATCAGGTCCACGGTGAGGGCGAACTTGTCCGGCGTGGCGGAAAAGCCGGGGGCCACCACCAGGATGACCAGGGGCGCCCCCAGCACCCCCAGGGCGGCCACCACCATGAGCACCGCGAACAGCACGGTGGCTACCCGGTTGATGAGCACATGGGTTTCCACGTCTCCCCGCTGGTTGCGATACTCCGCCAGGATGGGCACGAAGGCCTGGGAGAAAGCCCCCTCGGCGAACAGGCGGCGCAGCAGGTTGGGGAGCTTGAACGCCACCACGAAGGCATCCGTGGCCGCCCCCGCGCCGAACACCCGGGCGATGATGGCGTCGCGCGCGAAGCCCAGGATGCGGGACAGCAGGGTCATGGAGCTGACCGCGGCGAGGGCGCGCAGGAGGTTCATCGGGTGGCGGTGGCGTGGCGGGAAAGACCCGGCATGGTAGCGAATGGCCGGGAACGGGGATAGCAAAACGATTCAGGCACTTGCCTGGGACCGGGTCGGTCGGTATGATGCGCGTTTTCTCGAAGCATCCAGATCAAGGAGTTCCTGTATGGCTAACAGCGCACAGGCTAAGAAGCGCGCCCGTCAGGCCGCCGCGCAGCGGCTGCAAAACATGGCCCAGCGCTCGGCCTACCGGACCGCGGTGAAGAAGGTTCGCAAGGCGATCGAGGCGGGCGACAAGACCGCCGCCCAGGCCGCCCTCAACGAAAACATGGCCGTCATCGACAGCCTGGCCGACAAGCGGATCGTGCACAAGAACAAGGCCTCCCGGCACAAGAGCCGCCTGTCCGGCGCCATCAAGGCCATGGCCTGATCGTTCCCGGAGATTCAACGCAAACCGCCCGGCCAAGCCGGGCGGTTTTGTTTTTGTGTCGGGGTATCGCGGCTTCGTGGGGACGCCCATGGCTCAGTTACGCGGGGATTGACGCCCGTCGACGATGACCAGGTCGTTCTGCCTGGCGAAGTCCAGAAGGAATCTGAACAGGCGGGCCTCTTCCTGTTCCAGGGCGCGGTTGATCACGACGCAGCGAATGCCGTCCCGCGAGGCCGGGCGCACGTTGGGCGAGTAGTTCAGCCGGTTGTCGGCGCCCATGTGGGAGGCCACGCTGGCCAGCCGCTCGGCCCAATCGCTGGGGCGGAAGGTGCGCCCCGCGCCGGTGACGCCGCGAATCACGATCTCGCCCAGGAAATGATCACTGTCGGCTGCGCTCATGGGACACCCTGTGGCCGAAATTTGCTGCATTGTAGCAAAAGGTCGAAAGCGGCCCGTTATAATGCGTTCGCCCATTTCTGGAGGTCGGTATGAACTTGGATCGCGTTAGCCCGGGCGCCAAGGCGCCGGAAGAAATCAATGTCATCATCGAGATACCCGCCCACTCGGACCCGGTGAAATACGAGGTGGACCATGAAACGGGAGCGCTGTTCGTGGACCGTTTCATGACCACCGCCATGTACTATCCCTGCAATTACGGCTATATCCCCCATACCCTCTCCAACGACGGCGACCCCTGCGACGTGCTGGTGGTGACGCCCATCCCCCTGATTTCCGGCTCGGTGATCCGTTGCCGGCCGGTGGCCCTGCTGCGCATGACCGATGAATCCGGCGATGATGCCAAGGTGCTGGCGGTGCCCGTGAACAAGCTGACCAAGCGCTGGGCCGCGGCCAAGGGGCCCGAGGACATGCCCGAGGAACTGCTGCAGCGCGTTGCCCATTTCTTCGAGCACTACAAGGATCTGGACGAGGGCAAATGGGTGCGGGTGGGCGGCTGGGAGGGTGTCGAGGCGGCCAAGCAGGAAATCCTTGCCAGCATCGCCATGTACAACGCGGCGCCCGAAAAGCCGATGTTCTGAGCGAGACCGGCAATCGGAACGCGTCGATTCACATCAAGCCCCGACATGGGCGTGCGCCGTGCCTGACCTCCGGCCCCGTCAGCCTTGAAGATCTGCATCGTCTCCGACAGCCACGACAACCGCCGCCTGCTGGAATACGCGGCGGCGGACGCCAAGGCGCGGGGCGCGGGGGCCATCCTGCATTGCGGGGATGTGGTGGCGCCCACCACCCTGCGGGTGCTGAAGAAATTCGACCTGCCGGTGCATGCCATCCACGGCAACAATATCGGCGATCTCTACGCCATGAACCAGTTGGCCCATGAGCCGGACAGCCTGCTGCGCTATCACGGCCAGGATGCGGTGGTGCATCTGGGGGGGCGCAGCCTGTTCATGGTGCATTACCCCCACTATGCCCTGGGCATGGCCCTGACCGGGGACTACGACCTGGTCTGCTGCGGCCACGACCACCGGGTCAGCGTGCGGGCGATCGCCAACATCAGGGGCGGCACCACCTGGCTGGTCAATCCCGGCACCGTGGGCGGGGTCGGCAAGGAACCCACCTACGTGCTGGCCGACCTGGCCGCGCTTTCCTTCGCCGTCCACGACGTGCCCGCCTCCGCCGGCGAGGCCTGCAATACCCCGCCGGTCAGCGTGCACGCCTGATCAGCCGCGGGCGGGCCGGAATACCTCCCGGTTGTCGTAGAACGCCGCGTCCTCGTTGTCCGGCCACCAGCCCGGAATCCCCAGAACGGGCACGGGAAAAAGCTCGGCCGGACGGGTGATGCCGCCGCGCCGCCAGGCTTCGGCGATGGCCCGGTCCAGCCAGGCCGGCGGCGGGCCCGCCCGGGGCAATTCGGCCACGGGCAGGAACAGGCACTTGGCGGTGATGCCCGGCCAGGGGGCGAGCAGTTTTTCCAGCACGGCGTGGCCGATGACGTAGGGCCGCACCCCCGACCAGGCATTCCGCCGGGTGACGAAAGCGGCCTTCCAGTCGCGCCCGGCCAGCAATCCCGCCAGGCCGTCATCCCCGCCGACCAGCACCAGTCCGCTTTCGTCGAACAGGGTGGCCGCGTCCGAGACGGGGCCGCGCCGGGACCCGGTTTCCAGTTGCCGGCACTGCAGGGCGTTCAGGGCCGCCTTGGCCTGGGGGAAGGCCAGCCAGGTCAGGGCATTGAGAAGGTCATGCCAATTGCCTTCCCGGGTGGGAACTTCGCCCGTGGCCAGGATGCCGGCCTCGTAATCCCGTTGTCCGCATCGCCGCGTCTGAGCCTGAAAGCGCACCGGCAGGCCCGATGCATTGACCAGGCGAGCGCTCGCCGCCAGGCGGTTGAGCCGGGCCGGGTCGGGCCAGCCGGAACCCGCCAGTTCCCGGGCCCATGGGTCCAGGTGCGCGAACGGGGGCGCCGCGGCGAAATCCGCGCGCCAGGCGTCGCTCACGAATTGAGTTCCGCCAGGCGGGGTCGGAAGCGGCGGGTGAGGGCGTGTTCGGGGCCCAGCATGCCGAACAGGGCGAGCATGGCCCGGCGGCCGATGTCGTCGCGGAATTCCGGCGCCCGGCGGGCGAGTTCCAGCAAATGCCCGAGGGCGGTTTCCGTCTCGTCCTCGAACAGGGCGCGGGCGGCCAGGGTGAGCCGGCGATCCGGCGTGTCGGCCTCCGGCGTTCCCGGCGCGCCATCCGAATCGTCCCCGGCGGCCCGGATCAATTCCAGGTGGACCAGCAGGGGGGCGATGCCCGGCGTGGCGCGCGCGGCCCGGGGCAGGGCGGCGAGCAGGGCCAGCGCCTCGTCGGGACGGCCCGCGAGGGTAAGCAGCTTCGCCAGATCGGCCGCCACGGCCAGGTCCTCCGGCGCGTCGACGGCGATGCGCGCCAGCCTGGCGATCGCGGCCTCGGTGTCGCCGGCCTGGTGCGGGGCGAGGGCATCCATGCGGGCCCGATCCTGCTCGCTCGCCAGGTAGCGGGCGAGGGCGCCGCGGAAGGTGCTGTCCGGTTCGGCGCCGTGGATGGTGTGCACGACTTCTCCCCCCAGGAAGAATTTCACGGTGGGCACGCTGGTCACGCCCAGCTTGCGGGCAAGCTGGCCCAGGTCGTCGGTGTTGACCATGACCAGCAGGAAACGGCCGCCGAATTCCGTCGCCAGTTGCACCAGGCGGGGCATGAGCACCAGGCAGGGGCCGGCCCTGGGGGACCAGAAGTGGGCCAGCACCAGCCCCCTGGCGGAATTGCCGAGGACCAGGCGGTCGAAGTTTTCCTGACTGGCGTCGAATACGTGGGGCGAAAGGCGTTCGGACAAGGTCAATACCCCCAGAGCTGTTTCCACTCGATCTTCGGCCAGGCGGGATCCAGTTCCAGCACGCCGCGCGAGCGGTGGGTTCGGGTGGTCAGGTCGCGTTCCCGGGGCGGGTCGAAGGGGCGACCGCGACCATCCAGGAAACTGACCGCGAAGCGGATGAAGCCGTTGCGGTTGCGGCGGGTGACGCAGGCGTGCTCCCGGCTGGCGAGCCGAATCAGGGTGCCCGGGGGATACCAGCCGACGCGGCGCAACAACTGGACCGCCACCTGGCTGTCCAACTGGCCGCGTTGTCGTCCGAACAGTTCCCGCAGCGCGTAGCGGCCTGATCTGGGCGGGCGGTAATGCCGGGCCGAGGTTCTCGCGCAATAGAGGTCGGCCACCCGCAGGATGCGGGCGGTCAGGACGATGCGCGCGCCCTCGATGCCATCGGGATAGCCGCTGCCATCCATGTTCTCGTGATGCTGTCGCACGGTGTCGAGCCAGAGGGGATCGTCGATTCCCAGGGATCGCAGCAATTCGACGGCATGGTCGGGATGGGCCCGCAGGCGCGTCCTTTCCTCCTCGGTGCCTGGTCCGGCCTGCCAGGCCAGCCAATCATGAAAATCCAGGTCCGCCATGTTCATGGTCAGGGCGGCGCCGGCGAGACTCAGTCGTTCCCGCTCGCTCAATTCCAGCTGATCGGCCAGGAGCAGGCAATAGAACATGACCTGCAGGCAGTGGGCCACGCTGGGACGAGCCAGGGGGACGAGCCTGGGATAGCCCAGGCAGGCATCGGCATCGGCCTGGAACACGGCGGCGAGGTCCCGGCACAATCGCGGCAGCGCGTCCATCTCCAGCCCTTCCCTCGGGCCGGACAGCAACACGTCCGCCCGATGCCCCAGCGCTTCCAGCCGCTCCAGCCAGTATCCCGCCTCCGCGCCCGCATTGCATTTCCGGTAAAGGGGCCGGCCGATCAGGTTCAGGTAGTGGGCTTCGTCGGCGATGACCAGGCCAGCGCCGGCCACCAGCACGCCGGATTCGGTGAACAGGTCCCACGGCAGGGGCTGGCCGATCAGGGCAACATCGATTTGGGCGGGACGCAGCACAAATGCGGGCTTCTGGGTAAGGGATGGCGGGGAGTATGATCCATCGTGCCATTCCGTGGGAGCACCTACATGACCGTCCATGCCCCTGAACGACCAGGAAATCCGCCTTCTGCGGGAAGAACTCGAACTGCTGATGGTGGAGCGTCAGAAGCTGTTGCAAGTGGTGGGCGCCGCCGCCGTGCTGGTGGCCAACCTGGACTCGGAGACCCTGCCCCAGGACCAGGACACCATCGATGCCGCCGAGCTGCTCGCCGAAAGCCTCAACGACCTGAGCGAGGAAAGCCTGAAGGACGCCCTGGACGCCGTGCGGGCCGAGTTCGACGCCGACGCTCAGCGGGAAGAATCCCGTTCGAACTAGGCCTGCACGAATCAGGCGGCGCCGATCAGCCTGACTTCCCGTTGCGGGAACGGGATGACGATGCCGCGGGCGCGGAAGGTTTCCAGGATCGCCTGATTGACCTCTCCGGAGGCATCGATGAAATCGACAACCTTGACCCAGGGTTTCACGCCGATTTCGACGCTGGAGTCCGCCAGCGCCAGCACCAGAATCACGGGTTCCGGTTCCACGAGTACCCGCGGGTTCGCCGCCAGCACCTCCCGGATCGATGCCAGCGCCTGCTTCAGGTCGGTGTCGTAGGCCACGCTCACCACGATATCCAGTTGGCGCAGGTCGCCGTGGTTGTGCAGGATCTCGCCGACGATCTTGCGGTTCGGAATCACCACCCGGGAGCGGTCCGTATGGCTCAGCACCGTGCTGAACAGGCTGATGTCCTCCACCGTGCCTTGCTCGCCGACGATGGCGATGTATTCGCCGATGCGGAACGGCCGGGTGAAGATGATGGTCAGGCCGGCCACCACGTTGCCCAGCACACCCTGCATGGCCAGGGCGATACCGGCGCCCGCCACGCCCAGGCCGGCGATCAGCGGCAGTAGTTCCACGCCCAGGTTCTGCAACGCCATGATGAGGAACAGGCCCAGCACCAGGATGCGGACGACGCGCACCAGCAATTGCCGCACCGGCGCGTCGATGCCGAGCTTGCCGAGCATGCGCTCGGTCAGCTTGCCCAGCCAGCGGCCGACGAAATAGCCGACCACCAGGATCAGCAGGGCCACCACCAGCTTGGGGCCGAAGCGGATGGCCAGGTCGAGCAAGGTGCTTTTCGCCTGGTCCAGCACCACGAGTTGGTCGTTCATGTTCTCCCCCGCAAGCCTTACTGGTTGGGCGTTTCCGCCAGGATCAGGTCGTAGAGTTCCCAGGACAGGCGGGCGTCTTCCTCGCTGACCTTGCGCACCGCCTGGCCGACGCTGACCATCACGTAGTCACCGATGGCGGGCGGCTCGTCCTGCAGCATGAACAGGGATATCTCGCGCTCGATGCCGCGGGCTTCGCAGCGGGCGGAAAGACCGTCGACGGCGGTGATTTGCATGGGAATGGCGAGGCACATTTCAAAGTCAATTAATAAAATTAATGGAGAGTATAAGTCATTGAATGCAGATGGGTAAGTCCGAAATATTGCAGAAATATTGAGCAATATCAATATCTTGAGTAAATCAGTATATTGTAAATGCTGCAGGTGCGAAGTATTCTTTGCCGCCATGAAGACCCTGGTTCTAGGTATCGGCAACACGTTGCTCAGCGACGAGGGGATAGGCATCCATGTCCTGCAGGCCCTCTCCGCCGAGGGTCCCCTGCCCGAGGATGTCGAATTGATGGATGGCGGCACACTGTCCTTCACCCTGGCGGGGCCCATCGAGGAGGCGGATGCCCTGATCGTGGTGGACGCCGCCAACATCAAGTCGGCCCCCGGAACCTGGCGCCTGTTCGAAGGCGAGTCCATGGACAGCTTCCTGCTCGGCAACCGCAAATCCTCCGTGCACGAAGTGGGGCTCACCGACCTGCGCGCCATCGCCTTGCTGGCCGGGCATTGGCCAGAGAAGCGGGCGATGCTGGCGATCCAGCCGGAGATGGTCGATTGGGGCGAGTTCCCCACCCCCGCCGTGGCCGGTGCCATCCCCCCCGTTTGCGCGGCCATCCGCGAATTGATCGAGTCCTGGCGCCATGCCACTTGAAAACATCCCCATCGTGACCGTATCCGCGGGCGCGGCCGTCGGCCCAGCCCCCCTGGATGGCTTGTCCGGCAACGCGCCGGTGCTGTTGCGGGAAATCGCCGAGCACGTGAATCGCTTGCTCGCCACCGGCGAATCCAGCGCCATCGACCTGAACGCCCTGCCCCTCACCCCTGCCGATCTGGACTGGCTCCAGGAAACCCTGGGAACGGGCGAAATCGCCATCACGCTGGAATCCGATGGGGACTCCACCCTGAACGAGACCGCCTGTCCCGGCGTCTGGTGGGTGACCCATCACAACGAGCATGGCGCGGTGGTATCGCGCTTTCTCGAGGTCGCTTTCGTCCCCGAGTTGGTGAAGGCCCATCCGGAAGATATAAAAATCGGATTAGAACATCTTGATTTACTGATTTCTGGTCTAAGCTGATTTTGAGAGTTCACGTGAGTGTTCGAAGCCAGGAGGCTAAGCATGCAAGGTCCATTGATTGACACCCTCGCGCGGCAAGGCGTGACCCGCCGCACATTCTTCAAATACTGTGCCACGCTGGCATCCCTGATGGCCTTGCCCCCGTCCGCGGGCCGGGCCATGGCGGAGGCGATGGCGGCGTCACCGGCCGCCGTCAAGCGACCGTCGGTGATCTGGCTGCCGTTCCAGGAGTGCACGGGCTGTACCGAGTCCATCACCCGCTCCCATTCGCCCACCATCGAAGGCCTGATCTTCGACGCCATCTCCCTGGACTATCAGGAAACGCTGATGGCGGCGGCCGGGCATCAGGCCGAGGAAGCTCTCCACAAGGCCATGAAGGACAACGAAGGCAAATATCTGCTGATCGTTGACGGCTCCATTCCGCTTGGCTTGGATGGCGCCTATTCCTGCATCGCCGGCAAATCCAACCTGGAAACCCTGAAAGAAGTCGCGAAGGGGGCCGCGGCCATCGTCGCCATGGGCTCTTGCGCCGCTTTCGGCGGCATCCCCAAGGCCAACCCCAATCCCACCGGCGCGGTCTCCGTGTCCGATGTGATCAAGGACAAGCCCATCATCAACATCCCTGGTTGCCCGCCGATTCCCGTGGTCATGACCGGTGTGCTGGCCCACTTCCTGACCTTTGGCAGCCTGCCTGAAATGGACAGCAAGGGACGGCCCAAGGCCTTCTACGGCGAAACCATCCACGACCGTTGCTATCGCCGCCCGTTCTACGACCAGGGCAAGTTCGCCAAGACCTTCGATGACGAGGGCGCGCGCAAGGGCTGGTGTTTGTTCGAGCTGGGCTGCAAGGGTCCGGTGACCTACAACGCCTGCGCCACGGTCAAGTGGAACGGCGGCACGTCTTGGCCGGTGGAATCCGGGCATGGCTGCCTGGGCTGTTCCGAACCCGACTTCTGGGATGCGGGGGGCTTCTACAAGGCCCTCTCGATGCCGGCGGACCCTTTGAAAATGGTTTCCGCGGCGGCCGCCGTGGGCGCCGCGGCGGGGGTGGCGGTCAGCTTCGCCAACCGGGCCAAGAAGAGCGCCGCCAAGGCGGGTCATGAGACCACGACCCTGGCAGATCTGGAGAAATGATCATGAATGAAATGCAATTCCTTACCTGGGTAAGAGGCACGGGCCTCAACATCGCGCTGGGCATCTTCCTGCTGGGTGTTATCTGGCGCCTGATCGAGATCTACGGTCTCGGCCGCAAGAAGGATCTGTCGGCGCCGCGCAATGTGTCGGGTGCTTCCGGCTGGAACACCATGTTCCGGCGTTCCGTTCCCCCGGAAGGCATGTTGAAGAAGTCCCCCGTCAGCTACATCGGCGGTTACATCTTCCACCTGGGCCTCTTCGTCGTCTTGTTCCTGTTCGCGCCCCACATCAAGTTCTTCGAGAGTCTGCTGGGCATCTCCTGGCCCGGATTGCCGTCCCAGTTCATCGACCTGGTGGCGGTGGTGACCATCGCGGCCATGGTGGTGGTGCTGGTGGACCGCATCAACAAGCCGGTCAAGCGTTACCTCTCCACCTTCGAGGACTGGTTCACCTGGCTGGTGACCTTCCTGCCGGTGCTGACCGGCTGGATGGCGGTGCAGCATCTGCTGTTGCCCTACACCACCATGCTGGCCCTGCACATCCTGAGCGTGGAAATCCTGCTCATCGTCCTGCCGTTCACCAAGCTGTTCCATGCCTTCACCCTGTGGGGTTCGCGCTGGTACAACGGTCAGGTCAACGGTCATAAAGGAGTCGCGGTATGAGCGCCACAATGGATAAAGGCGTCCGGGTCCTCAAGGAGATCATCGACGCCCCCATCGCCAGCTATTTCAACAGTTGCGTGCACTGCGGCATCTGCGCCGAGGCCTGCCTGTTCTATACGGAAACCGGCGATCCCAAGTACACCCCCATTCACAAGCTGGAACCCCTGCGCCGGGTCTACGAGCAGGAATACACCCTGCTGGGCCGTCTCAAGAAGATGGTGGGCCTGTCCAAGCCGGTGACCGACGCCGAACTGGGCGAATGGCAGGAACTGGTCTACAACTCCTGCACCCTGTGCGGACGCTGCTCGCGGTCTGCCCGGTGGGCAACGACATCGTCTACATGGTGCGCAAGTTCCGCGAGGGCATGTCCGCCTCCGGCAACGCGCCGGTCGGCATCAAGGGCGCGGTCAACCGCACCGTCACCATCGGCAGCCCCATGGGCGTCAAGTTGCCCGCCGTGAAGGCCCAGATGAAGCACGTGGAAGAAGACTATGGCCTGCCCATCCCCATGGACGCGGAAGGCGCCGAGTACATGGTCATGCTGTCCTCCATGGAAATCATCAACTTCCCCGAATACCTGGGCGCCATCGCCAAGATCATGAATCAGGCCGGCAAGACCTGGACCCTGTGTTCCACCGCCTTCGAAGCCACCAACGCCGGCATGCAGATCGGCAACTCGGATCTCGCCAAGTTGCTGGTGTCTCGCATCGTCGACGGCGCCGAGCGGCTCAAGGTCAAGACCGTGATCAGCCCGGAATGCGGCCACGCCTACACCGCGCTGCGCTGGGAAGGCGCCAACCTGATCGGCCGGCCCTTCACCTTCCAGGTCAAGCACATCATCGAGGTGCTGGGCGAGTTCCAGGAACAGGGCCTGCTCAAGACCGAGGGTTTCGAGACCGACCGCCTGACCTTCCACGATCCCTGCCAGCTGGCCCGTCGTGGCGGCGTCATCAAGCAGCAGCGCAACCTGATGAACCAGGTGGCGAAGAACTTCGTCGAGATGCCCGACGCCGGCTTCATGAACTGGTGTTGCGGTGGTGGTGGCGGCGCGTCCGCCATCGAGGAGGGCGAGGAACTGCGCATCGAGGCCTTCAAGAAGAAGAAGTCCCAACTGGACGCGGTCAAGCCGGATCGCCTGGTCACCGCCTGCGCCAACTGCCGCATCGTGCTGGAGGAAGGCCTGGAGCACTACCAGATGGACATCCCCGTGGTCGGCCTCACCGAGATGATCGCCGAGCACATTCCGGAAAAAGGAGCCTGAGCCATGGCAATCAGCAATGACAAGGACTTCAAGGCGACCCTGGCCGGACTGCCCGTCGCCAGACAGCGCCAGGTGGCCGCCCGCTTTGTTCAGCGGGTGTTCGACCTCAGCAAGGATGTACGCGTCAAGGCCGCCCTGGAAGTGGCCGGACGCGCCGATATCTCCGACGCGGAACTGACCGTGGTCTCCCAGGCCGCCAACACCGCCCGGGTGGAAAGCTTCACCCAGTGCGGCAAGGAAACCGACTGGGGCGCCCAGGCCGGTCTCTTCGTCGCCAAGGCGGCCGTGGCCTGCGTCGGCGCGCCCGCGCCCGGCAGCAACCTGGCCTGGGACGCGGCCATGCAGGCGCGCATGGCGCGCACCTGCCAGACCGTCGCCACCGGCGAGGGCACCGAGAACCGCGAAGCCGAGGAGCAGTACCGCATCCTCGAAGCATTCTTGAATCAGTAAGGAAAAACGGCCATGACAACAGCACAACGCATCGTCGTTGACCCCATCACCCGCATCGAGGGCCACCTGCGCATCGAGGCGGAAACGGACGAAACCGGCAAGATCATCCGGGCGTCCTCCGCCGGCACCATGGTGCGCGGCATCGAGATCATCCTGCGCGGCCGCGACCCGCGCGACGCCTGGGCCTTCGCCCAGCGCATCTGCGGCGTCTGCACCCTGGTGCACGGCCTGGCGTCCATCCGCTCGGTGGAAGACGCGATCCACCGCGCCATCCCGAGCTACAGCATCCCGGCCAACGCGGAGATCATCCGCAACCTCATGGTTGCGGCCCAGTACGTGCACGACCATGTCATGCACTTCTACCACCTGCATGCCCTGGACTGGGTGGACGTGGTGTCGGCCCTGTCCGCCGATCCCAAGGCCACCTCGACCCTGGCCCAGAGCATCAGCAGCTACCCGAAATCCTCGCCGGGCTACTTCGCCGACGTGCAGAAACGGGTCAAGACCTTCGTCGAGCAGGGCCAGTTGGGCATCTTCGCCAATGGTTACTGGGGCCACCCGGCCTACAAGCTGCCGCCCGAAGCCAACCTGATGGCCGTGGCCCACTATCTGGAAGCCCTGGCCTGGCAACGGGACGTGGTCAAGCTGCACGCCATCTTCGGCGGCAAGAACCCCCATCCCAACTTCGTGGTGGGCGGCACGCCGGCGGCCATTTCCGTGCACACCACCGGCGGTCAGGGCAAGGGTCCCATGCACCGGGGTGGCCAGGACGCCACGGCGGTCAACATGTTGGGCCTGCAGACCGTGCAGACCGTCATCAAGCAGATGCGGGACTTCGTGGACCAGGTTTACATCCCCGACCTGCTGGCCATCGCCTCCTTCTACAAGGACTGGGGCGCCATCGGCGACTCGGGCGGCAACTACCTGTCCTTTGGCGACATGCCCGAGAAGGACATATGGACGCCGGAATCCTTCCTCATCCCGCGCGGCGTCATCCTGGGCGGCGACATCAGCAAGGTGCACCCCATCAACCTGGACGACGACAGCGAAATCCAGGAATTCGTCAATCACGCCTGGTACAAGTACCAGGCCGGCGACGACAAGGGCCTGCATCCCTGGAAGGGCGAGACCGAGTTCAACTACACCGGACCCAAGCCCCCCTATGAGCACCTGGACGTGGACCAGAAATACTCCTGGCTCAAGTCCCCGCGCTGGAAGGGCAAGCCCATGGAAGTGGGCCCGCTGGCCCGGGCGCTCATCATGTACGCCACCGGCAACAAGCAGATGAAGGAACTGGTGGACTACACCCTCAAGACCCTGGATGTGCCGGTCACCGCCCTGTTCTCCACCCTCGGCCGCACCGCGGCGCGCGGCCTGGAAAGCAAGGTCCTGGCCGACGCCATGCAGGGCATGTTCGACAAGCTGCTGGCCAACATCAAGGGCGGCGACGTGCGGACCTTCAACGATCAGTACTGGGATCCCTCCAGCTGGCCGAAGTCCATGCATGGTGTCGGCCTCATGGAAGCGCCCCGGGGCGGTCTGTCCCACTGGATCGTCATCGAGGACGGCAAGATCGACAACTACCAGGCCATCGTGCCCAGCACCTGGAACGCCGGTCCCCGCGATACCGCCGGCCAGTCCGGACCCTACGAGGCGTCGCTGCAGCACAACCACGTGCTGGCCGATCCCAAGCAGCCCCTGGAGATCCTGCGCACCATCCACAGCTACGATCCCTGCCTGGCCTGTGCCGTGCACGTGACCGATCCGGAAGGCGAGGAACTGGTTCAGGTGAAAGTGAAGTAAGGCGCCCCTTCCTCCCCGGAAGGGGACGTGAAGGGAGGTGTGATATGAGAGTCGAACGAAAACAAGCTGTTGCAACACCACACGCGGTAGGCAAGACCTACGGTTGGGGCGGGTGGAAGATGCCCATCTTCCACCCCAACGACCCCGAGTACTGTGAATACGGCTGCCCGATCTGCACCCGCGCGAGACGGGGAGTGCCGTGGGCCGTCGCCGTCCAGAAGGCCGAACTGGCCCTGACCCTGGGTGGTTGTCCCTGGGGCCGCGCGCGCCACCGCAAATACGGGATTTCTCCCGATCAAACCCTACCCAACCTGACCCACTGACGGGTCGAGAAGAACATGGACGATCCGCTCAAACGCTTATTGGAAGCCGAAGCCCGCGCGCAAGGCATCATCGACGCGGCCAGCATGGAACGCCAACGCCTCCTGGACGAAGCGCTGGCCGCCGCGCGCGAGGCCGAGGTCCGTTTCGAGGCGGGACGCGCCGAGTTGCGCGCCCCCTTCTTGAAAGAGGCCAACAGCCGGGCCGACCAGGCCGTGGCCGAGTTGGCCCGCAAATACGAGGAGCGTCAGCGCAACCTGCGCGACATGTCCTCACGGCATGAACAGGAGGCGGTCGACGCCGCGCTGAATCTGCTGCTCGACCCGACCCTTTGATGTGGTTATTTGAAGGGTAATGTCGTGTCAGCCTATCTGAACACCCGCGTCAGCCTCTATTCCGGTCGCCTCTGGCAGCCGGCGGACTTCGATGCCGTCCTCAAGACTCCCGATGAGGAAATGGCCGCCGCGCTCAGCAGCCGGGGCCTGGATCAACTCGCCGCCGGCTACAGCTTCGATAGCCAGGATAACCGCTCCCTTGAACAGCGCCTGATCGCCGAGGTGCTGGAAGAAACCAAGGTGCTGATCCGCCCTCTCACCGGCGCCGCCCGCGGTTTTCTCATTTACTGGACCGGACGCATCGAGATCACCAACGTCAAGACCCTGCTGCGCGGCAAGATGACCGGGGAACGTCCCGCCACCTTGATCAACCGGCTCACGCCCATGGGGTCCTTCGGCAGCCTGGATATCCAGGACCTGGCCCATGCCGAGGACGTGAGCGAACTGCTGCGCCGTCTGGAAGCCGGTCCCTATGCCGGCATCGTGCGCCATGCCCGGCGCGCCTTCGAGGATAGCCACGACCCGTTCATTCTCGATGCCGCCCTGGACCGGGGTTACTACGAGGGCCTGGCCCATCGCGCCCAACCCCTGGAAAACGAGGCCGGCGACTCGTTCCGACGGCTGATGGGGGCCTTGATCGACCGCATCAACCTGGTCTGGTTGTTGCGCTACCGTTTCAACTACAACCTGCCGCCGGCCCAGGTTTACTTCCTGCTGGTGGCTTCCCGCTACAGCCTGCCGTCGTCGCGTCTGCGGGAACTGGCGGCCCTGGGCAGCCCCGAGGCGATCCTGGATGCCCTGCCCGAGCCCCTGCGCGCAAGCCTGCGTGGCGCCCCGGACATTCCCGGCATCTTTTCGCGCATGGAGATCGCCGCCGCCGAGGTCGCCGCCAAGGTGCTGCATTCCGGCGCCCCCGCCATTGCCCGCGCCTTCGCCTACCTGATTCTGCGGGAACGGGATCTGCGCGCGGTGAGGGCCATACTGCGCGGGCGACACCTGAAACTGCCCGTGGCCGACATCCGCCTCGCCATGTATCGGTCATCCGAAGAAGGGAATGCGTGATGTTCCGCGCCGAACCTCTGGTCCGAATCCGCTTGCACATGCTGGCTTCCGAGGCGCCCGACGCCGCCCTGGAACTGGCCCGCTTCGGTATCTTCAGCCCAGCCCAGTATGCGTCCGAAGCCTTGACCGAAAGCCCGGCCGAGGCCTATCGGGAAGCCTGGCTGGAGGCTGAATCTCGTGTTTCCAAGCTGCTGGAGCGATGCGGGAACATGGGCGAGATGGTAATTCCGGAAGGTGCCGCCGCCCCCACCCTGGCTGATCTGGAGGAACTCAACAAATGGCTCAAGGGGGTCTGGAATACCTGCCTCTCCGCCCATGAAGGCGAGGCCCGCATCCAGGAGGAAGTCCGCCACCTGGATGCCCTGGAGGAAACCCTGGGCAAACTGGAGCGCCTCAATGTGGACCTGGCCCATTTGCTGCGGGAGGATGGCTTGCTGGCGGTGAACATCGGCAGCCTGCCGGCCCAGAACGTCAGACGGGTGGGGGAGGCCCTGACCATGACGGGTTCCCTGGTCTCCACCTTCGACCAGGTTGGCGATCAGGCCTACGCGGTCATCGCCGGTCCCCGCGACCGCCAGGAAGAAGTCCGGGGTGTGCTGTCCCAGGCCGGCTGGCGGGAATTGCCGGTGCCCCAGGAGCTGCGCACCCATCCCCAGGCCGCCCGGGCCTGGCTGGCGGAAGAACGCAAGCGCGTCGAGGAGCTCAACGTGGCGGGCTGCGCCGCCATGGACACCCTGCGCGGCCAGTATCGTTCCGGCCTCGATGAGGCGCGCCTGCGCGTCACCCTCGGCCGCCCCCTGGCGGAAGCCGCCGTGGCCGGGGTGCGCGGACGCGGCGGCCTGGCCGGCCTGTCCGGCTGGATCCCCCGGCGTCGCGTCGAGGAACTGAAGGCCGCCCTGGAGGCCCGTTTCCACGGGCGCTACTGGCTGGATGTGAAGATCCCGACACGCGAGGAGGCTGGTCAGGTGCCCTCCCTGGTGAGCTATCCGGGCTGGCTCAAGCCCTTCGTGCCCTTGGTGAAGAGCTATGGCGTGCCGCGCTATGGCGAGTTCGACCCGACCCTGCCCTTCGCCTTTACCTACCTGCTCCTGTTCGGCGCCATGTTCGGCGACATCGGCCATGGCGCGATCATCCTGGTGCTGGCCGCCGCCCTGTTCAGGAAACTGGGCAGGATGGCATGGATCGGCGTCGCCGCCGGGGCCGTTTCGATGCTGTTCGGCCTGCTCTATGGCAGCATCTTCGGCTACGAGGACGTCATCGAACCGGTCTGGCTCTCGCCCCTGCACAATCCCATCCATGTCCTGACCGTGGCGGTGGGTTTCGGCGTTGGTTTCATCGTGCTGACCCTGCTGGTGAACACCCGCAACAAGTACACGGCCGGCCACGTGGAGGAGGCCCTGTTCGACTCCACCGGCCTGGCGGGCCTGCTGTTCTACCTGGGCGCGGTGGGCGGCGTGGTCAGCATGGCCGGCGGCGCCGACCTGGCGACACCGTCATGGATGCTGGCCGGCATCGGCATCACCATCGTCGCCCTCTACAAGTGGATCGAAACCCGGGCGGGATTGGGCGAGCGCATCCTGGTAACCGCCATCGAGTCCCTGGAAACCGGTATCAACCTGTTCGCCAACACCTTGTCCTTCATGCGGGTGGCCGCCTTCAGCCTGAACCACGTCGCCCTGGCTTTGGCCGTGTTCACCCTCGCGAACGGGCTCGATACCGCTGGCCACTGGATCACCATCACCCTCGGCAACGTGGTCATCATCGTGCTGGAGGGCGGCATCGTCGCCATCCAGGCCCTGCGTCTCATGTATTACGAAGGCTTCTCCCGCTTCTTCAGCGGGGATGGAACGGAATTCGTGCCCCTGAAACTGGCGGGCGTGAAGTAATTGGTGAGTTGGATTGTTCGAGTTTTTTAGGAGAAAAAAATGAGCTGGCTGATTGCATTGATGGGACTTTCCGTGGCCGCCACCATCGCGGCGGGCGTATGGCTGGAGATGAAGCCGCGCCGTTTGCCCTCCCCGAATTGGCTGAAGGGCGGAGTCCTGGCCAATGTGCTCCTGTTCGGTGTAGCCATGGCCGCCACGTTGCTCATGGGCGTCCAGGAAGTCATGGCGGCGGAGCCCATTGCCGGAGCGGTAATGGAAATCTCCATGGGCAAGGGCCTGGCCTTGATCGGCATCGGCCTGCCGACGGCGCTGGCCGCCATCGGCGCCGGTATCGCCCTGGGCCCGGTCGGTTCCGCCGCCCTGGCCGTGATCGCCGAAAAACCCGAAATGTTCGGCCGGACCCTGATCTACATGGGCCTGGCGGAAGGTATCGCGATTTACGGCCTGGTCATGTCCATCCTGTTGCTGGGCAAGATTTGAGGAGTCGAGCGTGAAGGCCGACGCGGAAAAACCGCTGGCCGGCGGTCGTCTGGTGGTCCTGGGCAGCGCGGGGCTGACCGACGGCTTCAGCCTGATCGGCGCCGAGGTGCATGCCGATGCCGATCCGGCCAAGGTCGAGGAAGTGCTTGGCCAACTGGTCAGGGATGGCAGCGAGGCCCTGGTCCTGCTGGAATCCAGCCTGGCCCATGCCGGCGGCCATTGGTTGAACCGCCTGCGCAACGAAGGCGGGCGCATCGTGGTGACCGAACTACCGTCCCTGTCGGCCCCCCACGATTACGCCCCCGCCGTCGATGAGGTGGTGCGGGCGGTGCTGGGGCCGGAAGCCTTGAAATGAGTGGGCGGCATGACGTGGTGTTGCTTGGCTTTTCCTCCCTCGGGTGGGGGAGGAGGCGAAGCTCCTGGAGAGAAACATGGAAGCAGATGCACAAGTACTGCAACTCGAACAGGCACTGATCCGCCAGGCCGAGAGCCTGGCGCGGGAACAGCGCGAGCGTGCCGATTCGGGCAAGGCGCGCATCCTGAACGAAGCCACGGACAAGATCCGGCTGGCTGAAGAACGTGAGGTGCTGTCGGCCAAGGCGGAGGCGGAAAAGATCGTGCGTCGCCACACCCAGGCGGCGGAGACCCGGCTCGCCGCCGAACTGGACAGGCTGCGCTGGGCGCTGACCGAGTCCACGCTGGCCGGCGTAAAGCTGGCCTTCCAGGTGTTGGTGAATGACGATGCCCGCTACCTGGCGGTGCTGGAACAATGGCTGGCCGCCGCCGCGCGGGCGCTACCCGACGGCGACCTGGTGGCGGAAGTGCGCGGGGCTCCGATCAGCATCGCCTCGCGCCGGTCTGGGCCGAGATGGTCGCCCGCGCCGCGCCCGGCAGAAAGGTGGAACTGGCCACCCACGGCCGGATCAGCGAGGGCGGTATCCGGGTGCGCCTCGCGGACAACCGAGCCCAGCTGGACCAGACCTTCGAGGCCCGCCAGTCCCGGATGGCCGACGAACTGGCCCGGGTGGCCATGGAACGCCTGTTCGCCAGCGCCCCGGATCTGGGCACGCTGGTGCATGGATGATGCTGGGAAGTGGGAAATGGGCAGTGGTGAGTCGGGGTTTCCCCACTATCCACGATCGACGACCCACTCCCGATAAAGGAAATTAAATGGGCAAAATTCTTGAAATCAACGGTCCCCTGGTCAAGCTGCAACTGGCTGACGCCGTGCTTGGCGAGCAGGTGCGGGTAGGGAAAATCGGCCTGGTGGGCGAGGTCATCGGCCGCGACGGCGATACCGCCCTGGCGCAGCTTTACGAGGACACGGCGGGCCTGCGGCCCGGCGAAGTGGCGGAAGGACTGGGCTGGCCCCTGTCGGTGGAACTCGGCCCGGGTCTGCTCAATGCCATCTTCGACGGCGTGCAGCGGCCATTGAACGCGGTCTGGGAACAGAGCGGCGACCGCATCGCCCGGGGTGTCGCTGTCCCTTCCCTGCCCCGGGACCAACGCTGGCATTTCGTGCCCGACCCCCAACGTCGCGCGACAACCGCCGTGGCTGGCGGCGACGTGCTGGGCACGGTGCAGGAAACCGAATCCATCCAGCACCGCATCCTGGTGCCGCCCCTGCTCCACGGCGAACTCATGGAACTGGCGCCGGAAGGCGATTACACCATCGAGGAGGTGATCGGCCGCGTGAAACTGCGGGGTGACGTCAATGAGGGCCGCATCGAGAAGCTGCATCTGTTCCACCGCTGGCCGGTGCGCACCCCGCGGCCGTTCAGGCGGCGCGACCACGCGGTGAAGCCCCTGCTCACCGGGCAACGCATCCTGGATACCTTCTACCCCCTGCTGAAGGGCGGCAAGGCGGCCATCCCCGGCCCCTTCGGCGCCGGCAAGACCATGCTGCAGCAGCAAATCGCCCGCTGGTGCAACGCCGAGATCGTCATCTACGTGGGCTGCGGCGAGCGCGGCAACGAGCTCACCGACGTGCTGGAGTTCATGCCCGAACTGAAGGATCCCCACACCGGCCGGCCCCTGATGGAACGCACCCTGCTGGTGGCCAACACCTCCAACATGCCGGTGGTGGCGCGGGAAGCCTCCATCTACGTCGGCGTCACCCTGGCCGAATACTTCCGCGACCAGGGCTATGACGTGGTCATGGTGGCCGACTCCACCAGCCGCTGGGCCGAAGCCCTGCGGGAGGTGGCCGGCCGTCTCGGCCAGATGCCGGTGGAGGAGGGCTATCCCGCCTATCTGGGCTCTCGTCTGGCCGCTTTCTACGAGCGGGCCGGTCGCGTGGAAACCCTCTCCGGCGACCACGGCTCCGTCACTCTCATCGGCGCGGTGTCGCCCCCCGGCGGCGACTTCTCCGAGCCGGTCACCAGCCACACCAAGGAAATCATCCAGACCTTCTGGGGGCTCTCCAAGGAACTGGCCGACGCCCGCCATTACCCGGCGGTGGACTGGCTGGAAAGCTTCTCCGGCTATGTCCCCTCCGCCGCCAAATGGTGGGCGGAAAACGTGGATGCGGGCTGGGAAGCCGCCCGGGGCGAGGCCCTGGACCTGCTGGCCGCCTCGGAAGAACTGCAACGCATCGTCAACCTGGTGGGGGTGGAAGCCCTGTCCAGCGAACAGCGCTGGACCCTGGAAGCCGCCGGCCTCATCAAGGAAGGCCTGCTGCAACAATCCGCCACGGATGAAATCGACAGCTTCTCCTCCCCGGAAAAGCAGTTCGCCCTGTTGTCCGCCCTGCTGGAAATCTATCGCCAGGGCATGAAGCTGGTGAAGCTGGGCGCCCCCGCCCGGCGTCTGATCCAGATGCCCTTGCTGGCCCAGGCCCGGCGCTGGAAGAGCCAGCACAAGTCCGAGGAAATCGCCGTGCTGAAGGAAAAGATCGCCCGCATTCCGGCCGAATTCGAGCAGATCGCGCAGGATTACGAGCAGGCCGCGCCAGCCGCCCGAGAATAAGGTAACGCCATGAAAAACATCGAATTCCGTACCGCGACCTCCGCCCAGGGCGGCCTCATCGTCATGGGCGGCGTGCCCGGCGTTTCCGCCGGCTCCCGCGTGTCCCTCAAGGACCACGCCGGCAACCTGCGCAACGGCCTGGTCATCCGCTCGGCCGACGACGCCGTGCTGGTGGAAGTGTTCGAGGGCACCGACGACCTGGACCTGGAACGCACCTGGGTGCGCTTCCTGGACGAGCCCTTCAAGCTGCCGGTGTCGCGGGACATCCTCGGCCGCGTGTTCAACGGCGCCGGCCTGCCCCGGGATGGCCGCCCCCCAATCATTTCCGCCGACCGCCGCGACGTGAACGGCGAGCCGCTGAACCCGGCCGCCCGGGCCTATCCGCGGGAATTCATCCAGACCGGCATTTCCGCCATCGACGGCATGAACTCCCTGACCCGGGGCCAGAAGCTGCCCATCTTCTCCGGCGGCGGCCTGCCCCATAACCGGGTGGCCGCCCAGATCGTGCGCCAGGCCAAGCTGCTGGGCGAGGAATCCTCGGAATTCGTGGTGGTGTTCGCCGCCTTCGGCGCCTCCCACGCCGACGCCCGCTTCTTCCAGGAAAGCTTCGAGGAAAGCGGCGTGCTCAACAAGGTGGTGATGTTCCTCAACCTGGCCGACGAGCCGGTGATCGAGCGCCTGCTCACCCCGCGCGCGGCCCTGACCGCCGCCGAATACCTGGCCTACGACCTGGACTACCACGTGCTGGTGGTGATGACCGACATGACCGCCTACGCGGAAGCGCTGCGGGAAGTGGCCGTGCTGCGGGGCGACGTGCCGGCGCGGAAGGGCTATCCCGGCTACCTCTATTCCGACCTGGCCGAGATCTACGAGCGGGCGGGGCGGATCAAGAACCGGCGCGGTTCCATCACCATGATCCCGGTGCTGTCCATGCCTTCCGACGACATCACCCACCCCATCCCCGACCTCACCGGCTACATCACCGAGGGCCAGATCGTGCTGGGCCGGGAACTCTCCAACCAGGGCGTGTACCCCCCGGTCACCGTGCTGCCCTCCCTGTCGCGCCTGATGAAGGACGGCATCGGCAAGAACTTCACCCGGGAAGACCACCCCCACGTCGCCAGCCAGTTGTTCGCCAGCTATGCCAAGGCCCTGGAGATTCGCGGCCTGGCCGCCATCATCGGCGCCGAGGAACTGTCCGACGCCGACCGCCGCTACCTGGAATTCGCCGAGAACTTCGAGCGCCGCTTCATCGGCCAGGGCGAGGACGAGGACCGCAGCGTCTACGAGACCCTCAACCTGGCCTGGGACCTGCTCTCCATGCTGCCGCCGGAGGCCCTGATCCGGGTGTCCGAGGAGGAACTGGCCAAGTACCACAAGTGGCAGGCGGTGGCGGAGGCGGCATGAACGCCAGCGGCAAGGTTCAAGGAGCAAGGCACAAGGAAAGGCGAGCCTGCCGGGTTTCCCTTGCCCCTTGCCCCTTGTTCCTTGTTCCTGAGCGAATGTCACAGGAAACATCATGAAAAAGCGATTGTCGGTGCCGCCGACGAAAAGTGCCCTCCTCCAGGTCGGCCGCCAGGTCAAGTTCCTGGAACAGGGCCGGCAGATGCTGGAGAAGAAGCGGGACCTGCTCACCCGGCTGGTGTACGAGCGCCTGGCCCAGTATCGGGAACTGCGGGCCCAGACCGTCAAGGAACTGGCCGAGACCTACCACTGGCTGGGCATCGTGCAGATGCGCATGGGCGGCCAGATGCTGCGCCAGGCCTCGGTGGGCCTGAATCCGGCCGTGGCTCTGCGGGTCGTGGCCCGTTCCAGCGTCGGCGTGGAATATCCCAGCGTCAGCGCCGATCCCCTGCCGCTGCAACCCGTGGGCCTGATGTGGACCGATGTCAGTTTCGACGAGGCGCGCCTGCGTCTGCGGGAACTTACCGTCACCCTGGCCCGTCTTGGAGAGGCGGAAAACGCCCTGTGGCGCTTGCTGGCCGCCAGCCGCAAGACCCAGAAGCGGGTGAATGCCCTGAAGTACAACATCATTCCCCGCTACCAGGCCACGGTGCATCATATCCGCGCCGCCCTGGAGGAAGACGAGCGCAATACCCTGTTCCAGATCAAGGTGTTGCGGGCAAGGGCGGCCAAAGCCGCGTAGGTTCCTCTCCCGTCCACGGTTGAGGGATCTTCGGAACCATCACCCGAGTCGAGGAGAGAACATGAAACGCCTGTACGCCCTGTTGCCTGTCCTGTTCGCCCCCCTGTTGGCGCAAGCCGACGCGCCCGCCGTCATCAAGATCCCGCGCCTGACCCTGGAGGCTTCCGAGAAGCTGGCCCAGGCCACCATCGCCGCCTGCCGCAAGGAGGGCGTCCAGATCAGCGTCACCGTGGTGGACCGCAGCGGCGATCCCATGGTGTTCCTGCGCGATACCCTGGCGCCACGGGTCACCATCGAGCTAAGCCGGCAGAAGGCCTACACGGCGGTGAATTTCAATGCCAGGCTCTCCGCCCTCGAGAACAACATCACGAGGCTTTTCCCTGTTTGGAGCGTTGACGGATTGGTTTTCACCACCGGCGGCATTCCCATCGAGGCGGCCGGCAACATCGTCGGCGCGGTGGGCGTGTCCGGCTCCACCGGCGAGCAGGACGAGGCCTGCGCGCGGGAAGGGCTGAAGGCCATCGCCTTCGATCTGGAGAGCGCCAGCCCCTGAGCTTGTGGTCGCGGCGCCGGCGCGGGGAGCGCCGGCGATCAGGCCGGTTTGGACGTCCGCGTCCTCAGGGATCCGTCTGGACCGGCGGCGGCGCCGGCGGCTGGAAAAAAGGGAAACTGAAAAAAGGGAACTGGGGCGGCTGATAGGCCGGGGGGCGGAAGTCCTGTGGCTGAAAAACCGGGGGTTGGTAGGCCGGAGGTTGGTAGGCCGGAGGTTGCTGGGGCGGCGGCGGGAAGAAGGGCACGATGGCCAGCGGCGGCGGCGGTGCCTGGACCGAGGCGGAGGTGTCGGGCCCCGCCATCTGTTCCTTCAGCTTTTCCTTCAGGTTGCGCTCCAGATCCTTTTCCAGTTGCCTGATCAGGTTGTCCATGTAGTGGCCGCCTTCCTTCTTCATGCGCACCAGCAGGATCTCCAGCTTGAAGGACAGGTCCGGGGGCAGGGTCACCTCCTCGCCCTTGAAGGCGGCGATGACCGAGTCGCGCATGTACTCGAACAGCAGGTCCAGTTCCTCCTCGGTGAAATAGCTGCGCAGGGAACGCCCCAGGTCCGACAGGCTGGGGCCGGGCGGGGTCGCGACCTGGGGCGGCGCCCCGTTGGCGGGTGGGGGCGAGGCCGGCGAACCGTTGTCGGCGGCCGACGCGAGGGGTAAGACAGCCATCCCGAGGCCCAGGGCCAGCAGGAACCCGGGAAGGCTGGAGCGTGCATGTTTCATCAAGGGTCACTCATAACGCAGGGCTTCGATCGGCGCCATGCGGGAGGCCTTGCGCGCCGGATACCAGCCGAAGAATACGCCTACCACGCTGGCGGAAGCCACCGAAAGAAGGATGGCGTGGGTCTGCAGGGTGACGTTCCAGCCGGCGAGCTGCCCCAGGGCGAGGGTGCCGCCGACCCCCAGGGCGATGCCCGCCAGGGCGCCCACCAGGGACAGGATGACCGCCTCGGCCAGGAACTGGGTGAGGATATCCTTGCGTCGCGCGCCGACCGCCAGGCGGATGCCGATTTCCCGGGTCCGTTCCGTCACCGAGACCAGCATGATGTTCATGATGCCGATGCCGCCCACCAGCAGGGACACCGAGGCCACGGCGGCGAGCAGGCCGGACAGGGCCTGGGAGGCGGCCTGTTCCGCTTCCACCACTTCCGACAGGTTGCGGATGTTGAAGTCGTCGTCCTGGTCCGGTTGCAGGCGGTGGCGCTGGCGCAGCAGTTCCCGCACCTGGGATTCCGCCTGCTTCATGTCCGCGCCATCCGCCATCTTGACGCTGACCTGGCCCACCGTGCGCAGGCGCCCGGGGGGCTGCCACAGGATGCGGCCCCGGGCCGTGGACAAGGGGATGAGCACGATGTCGTCCTGATCGACGCCCTCGGCGTTGCGCCCCTTGATATCCAGCAGTCCGACGATGGTGAAGGGCACGAACTTGACGCGGATGGTTTGTCCCACCGGATCGGTGCCGCCGAACAACATCTGCGCCACGGTCTGGCCCACCACCGCCATCTTGGCGGAAGAGCGCAGGTCGTTCTCGTCCAGGGCGCGGCCGCTGGTCATCCGCCATTCCCGGGCGGCCAGGAATTCCGGCGTGACGCCGAAGATCAGGCTGGGCCAGTTCAGATTGCCATGGATGATCTGTCCCGATCCCCTAAGGGCGGGGGCGGCGGCCACGACGAAGGGCACCTCGTCCTGGATGGCGCGGGCGTCGGCCTCGGTCAGCGTGTTGCGGCCATAGGCGCTGATGCGCACGCCGCTGCTGGTGACCGTGCCGGGCATCACCATCATCAGGTTGGTGCCCAGGCTCTTGAGCTTTTCCGCCACCGTGCGCCGGGCGCCCTCGCCCACCGCCAGCATGGTGATGACGGCGGCCACGCCGATGATGATGCCCAGGGCGGTCAGGGCGCTGCGCATCTTGTTGGCGCGCAGGCTGCGCAGCGCGGAACGGCCGGTGTCGAGGAGGTTCATGGGTGGCGGGGGATGGTTTTTCTCCCCCGTTTAGTGAGCGTGGTTGTTGCCGCCTGGAAACTGGCGGCTTTACAACCACGGCCTACCCCTTGCGGGTGAAGGGGGGGCTGGGGGGGATTTCGCCGACCTTCGGGATTGCATGCGGCGTTAAATCCCCCCTGTCCTGTGAAAGGGGGGGACGCCATCGTGGAGTGCGCCAGCATGGCCATCAAGCCACCGCCAGCATGTCCGCCGCCCGGTGGGGCTGGTCCACCCGCCGGTCTTCCACCACCCGCCCGTCGCGAAACACCAGCACCCGCTTGGCGAAGGCGGCGATGTCCGGTTCGTGGGTCACCAGCACCAGGGTGATGCCGGCTTCGTTCAATTCCTGGAACAGGGCCATCAGTTCCAGGCTGGTCTGGGTGTCCAGGGCGCCGGTGGGCTCGTCGGCCAGGATCAGGGGCGGGTCGTTCACCAGGGCGCGGGCGATGGCGACGCGCTGCTGCTGGCCGCCGGAGAGCTGCATGGGGCGGTGATGGGCGCGTTCCGCCAGGCCCACCCGGGCCAGTTTCTCCCGGGCGCGCCGGTGCCGTTCGGCGGCGGACACCCGGGCGTAGAGCAGGGGCAGTTCCACGTTCTCCTGGGCGGTGGCGCGGGGCAGCAGGTTGAAGTTCTGGAACACGAAACCCATGCGCTGGTTGCGCAGCTGGGCCTGGCGGTCCGGGTCCAACCCGGTGATTTCCTCGCCGTCCAGGATATAGCGGCCGCCGCTGGGCGCGTCCAGGCAGCCCAGCAGGTTCATGAAGGTGGACTTGCCCGAGCCGGACGGCCCCATGACCGCCACGAACTCGCCACGCTCGATGGCGAGACTGACGCCGCGCAGGGCCGGCACGGTGATTTCACCGATGCGGTAGTCGCGGGCGAGGTCGGTGGTCTGGATGAGGGGCATGAGCGTTGGTTGGCTACGGATGGGGGAAACGGGAAACGGGAAATGGGAAACGTAAAACCCGGGGGGTAATTCTCACGTTTCCCATTTCCCATTTCCCATTTCCCGTTTCCCGCCCTCCCTACATCCCCATCCCGAACGGCCGGGCCGGCTGCGCGGCCTTGTTCAGGCTGCCCGCCTCGATGCCCAGGATGATTTCCTGGTTGGCCTGGAGATCGCCCTTGAGCATTTCCGTGGCCTTGCCGTCGCTGACCCCGAGACGCACATTCACCGGCGCCGGATCGCCTTCCTTCAACACCCAGATGCGGCCGGGGATGCCGGGGCCTTCCCCTCTTTCCCGCATCTCCAGCTTGATGGGCGTGCCGTCGGCCTGGAGCGGGCGGAAACGCAGGGCTTCGTTGGGCAGCTTGAGCACGTCCTGGCGTTCCTCGGTGAGGATGCGGGCGCTGGCGGTCATGCCGGGCAGCAGCTTGAGCTCCGGGTTGTCCACCCGCGCCATGACGCTGTAGGTGACCACGTTGTTGCTGGTGATGGGCGCCTTGCGGATCTGGGTCACCTGGCCGCTGAAGCGCTCGCCGGGGAAGGCGTCCACCGTGAAGCGCATGTTCTGGCCGGTCTTCACCCGGCCCACGTCGGCCTCGTCCACCGCCACGTTCACTTCCATCTGGCGCAGGTCCCGGGCGATGGTGAACAGCACCGGCGCCTGGAACGAGGCGGCCACGGTCTGGCCCACGTCCACGTTGCGGCTGATCACCACGCCGTCCACCGGCGAGCGGATGATGGTGCGGTCCAGGTCCAGGCGGGCCTGCTTCAGGCCCGCCTGGCGCTGGGACACCAGGGCTCGGGCGCTGCCCACCTGGGACCGGGCCACGCCCACGTCGGCCTGGGCCAGGTTCCATTGTTCCCGCGCGGTGTCCACGGCGGCCTGGGCGGTGTCCAGTTCGGCGGCGGAGATGAATTCCTGCTTCACCAGGGCGCGCTTGCGCTCCAGGTTGCGGTTGGCGTCCTCCAGGGCGATTTTCGCCTTGGCCGCTTCCGCCTGGCGCACGGCGAGATTGCCCCGGGCCACCTCCGCCGCGCTCTCGGCCGCCGCGAGGTCGGCTTCCGTCTGGGCGACGCGGGATTCGAAGGTCTCCGGGTCCAGGCGGGCGATGACCTGGTCCCGCTTCACCTCGCTGTTGAAGTCCGCCTTGATTTCCTTGATCAGGCCGGAAACCTGGGAACCCACCTGGACCGTGACCAGGGCGCTCAGGGTACCGCTGGCGGTGACGGCGGCCGAGAGGGTGCCCCGCTCCAGCTTGGCCAAGCGGTATCGGGGGCCGGATTCGGTCTGCTTCCAGGGCTGCCAGGCGTAGAGGATGCCCGCGGCAACGAGAAGCAAAATGGCGATCAGGGACCAGGTTCGGCGTCGGGACATGGAGGCGGGCGGCAAGTCAGTCCGATGGGGGACCCCGGAACAGCCGGGCGAGTTCCGCGCCCGGGTCGGCGGCGCGCATGAAGGCTTCGCCCACCAGGAAGGTATCGACCCGGTTTTCCCGCATCAGGGCCACGTCCGCCGGCGCCAGGATGCCGCTTTCGGTGACCGGGATGCGGCCGCCGTCTTCACCATCGGCGGCACGGATGCGGGGCAGCAGGTCCAGGGTGGTGGACAGCCTGGTCTCGAAGGTGCGCAGGTTGCGGTTGTTGATGCCCATCAGGGGGGTCGTGAGTCGGAGCGCGGACTCCAGTTCCTCGCCGTCGTGGCTTTCCACCAGCACGGCCATGCCCAGTTCTATGGGCCAGGGCTTCCAGCTCCCGCATCTGCTCCAGGCCCAGGGCGGCGACGATGAGCAGGATGCAGTCGGCGCCCATGGCCCGGGCCTCGTAGACCTGGTAGGGATCGATCATGAAATCCTTGCGCAGCACCGGCAGGTCGCAGGCGTCCCGGGCCGCCTTCAGGTAGTCCGGCGCGCCCTGGAAGTAGTCCCGGTCGGTGAGCACGGACAGGCAGGCGGCGCCGCCCGCGGCGTAGCTGGCGGCGATCTCGGCGGGTCGGAAATCGGGCCGGATCACGCCCTTGCTGGGGCTGGCCTTCTTGATCTCGGCGATGACGGCGGGCTGGCGGTTGGCGATCCTGGCCCGGATGGCGCCGACGAAATCCCGCGCCGGCGGCATCCACTCGGCGGCTTCGCGCACGGCTTCCAGGGATTCGGCCTTCCTGGCGGCGGCCACTTCTTCGCGTTTGGTGGCGAGGATCTTGTCGAGGATGTCGGACATGTTGAGGAGTGAGGAGTGAGGAGGGTCAGGTTTCTTCCACCGGCACCCGGGGGGCGAGGGCGGTGAACAGTTCGTAGGCGATGGTGCCGGCGGCGGCGGCCACCTGCTCGGCCGGCGGGTCCGCGCCCCAGAGGGTGACCGGGCTGCCCACGTGGGCCGTGGGCACGTTCGACAGGTCGGCGAACAGCATGTCCATGGACACGCGGCCCAGGGTGCGGGTGCGCTGGCCCTGGACGACGATGGGGGTGCCGGTGCCGGCGTGGCGCGGGTAGCCGTCGGCGTAGCCGCAGGCCACCACGCCCACCTTCATGTCCCGGTCGGCGACGAAGGCGGCGCCGTAGCCGACGCCTTCGCCTTTGCGAACCAGGCGGGTGGCGATGAGTGTGCTCTCCAGGGTCATGGCCGGCAGCAGGCCCAGGTCCGCGCCGGACTGATCGGCGAAAGGGGAGGCGCCATAGAGCATGATGCCGGGGCGGACCCAGTCGCCGTGGGCGGCGGGGTGGCGCAGCACGGTGGCGGAGTTGGCCACGCTGACGGGCAGTTTCATGCCTTGCGTCGCTTCCCGAAAGCAGGCCAGGGGTTCATCGATGCCGATGCCCGCCTCGTCGGCGCGGGCGAAGTGGGTCATCAGGGTGATGCCGCCGACGTGGGGCGAAGCGCGCAGCGCGGCCAGGGCGTCCGGCAAACGCTTGGGCGCCAGGCCCAGGCGGTGCATGCCGGTATCCACTTTCAGGAACACGTCCACCTTGTGTTCCAGCCGGGCCCTGGCCAGGATTTCCGCCTGATCCTGGCGATGGATCACCGGGCGCAGGCGCAGGCGGGCGATCTCCGGCAACTCGTCGGGATGGAAGAAGCCCTCCAGCAACACGATGGGATGGGTATAGCCCTCGCCGCGCAACAGGGCCGCTTCCTCGATGGACAGCACGGCGAAGCCGTCCGCCGCCCGCAGGGCCCGGGCCACCCGGACCAGACCGTGGCCATAGCCGTTGGCCTTGATCACCGCGAGGATCTTCGAATGAGGCGCGGCCCGGCGCGCCACGGCCAGGTTGTGGGCCAGGGCGGCGCCGTCGACGCGGGCGATCAGGGGGCGGGACATCAAGCTGCGAGGGAGGGAACCGGTACCACTCCCCCCTTTTTTAAAGGGGGGCTGGGGGGGATTTCGACGGTGGCGGCACGCGCAGGCCGGGCTAAATCCCCCCTGTCCCCCTTCATCCCCGCATGGGGGCTTTACAAAAGGGGGGGATGCCCGAGTAAGGGGGGCGGCGGGAAACTCATTCGCCATACCCGCCCCCCCCCCCGGCGAAGCTCTCGAATCGTGTGTACTCGCCCAGGAAGGTGAGACGCACCATGCCGATGGGGCCGTTGCGCTGCTTGCCGATGATGATCTCGGCGGTGCCCTTGTCCTGGCTGTCCGGGTTGTAGACCTCGTCCCGGTAGATGAACAGGATCACGTCGGCGTCCTGTTCGATGGCGCCGGATTCCCGCAGGTCGGACATCACCGGGCGCTTGTTGGGGCGCTGTTCCAGGGAGCGGTTCAACTGGGACAGGGCGATCACCGGCACGTGCAGTTCCTTGGCCAGGCCCTTGAGGGAGCGGGAGATCTCGGAGATTTCCGTGGCCCGGTTCTCGCTCTGGCCCGCGGCGCCGGACATCAGTTGCAGGTAGTCGATGACGATCAGGCCCAGGGGGCGGTCGCCCTGGCATTGCCGGGCCAGGCGGCGGGCGCGGGCGCGCACCTCCATGGCGGTGAGGCCGGGCGACTCGTCGATGAAGAAGGGGGTCTCGTTCAGGCGGCCCAGGGCGTGGGTCAGGCGCGGCCAGTCGTCCTCGCCGATGCGGCCGGTGCGCAGCTTGTGCTGGTCCAGGCGGCCGACGGAACCCAGCATGCGCATGACCAGCTGGCTGGCGCCCATTTCCATGCTGAACACCGCCACCGACATGTTGGCGTCCAGGGCCACGTTCTCGGCGATGTTCAGGCTGAAGGCCGTGTTATGGGTCACCACGTCCTGGTCGGTGATGTACAAGCGCGCGGGATGGCTGACGGCGATGCATTGGCATTCGGCCTCGCGGCTGGGCGTGATGGCGGAGAAGGTCAGGCGCTTGTGGCGTTGCCAGCTTTCCGGCAGGCGCGCGAGCTTTTCCGATTGCAGCAGCAAGGAACGCGGTTCCGGGTGGTGGATATGGCAGACATGGGCGGGCAGACCAGGACGGCGTGCCGTGTCATGGGCGCCGCGGAAATGGGGTTGCTTCTCGGAGATCGAACACCAGCCGCCCAATGAACGCACGAGTTCGGCGACATCCTCGGCCAGGCGTCCGCTTGCGGTGGACAGACGGATGCTGCCCCATTTTTCCACCCAGCCATCGGTATCCAGCAGGCCCCGCGCCATCAGCCGCGGCCCGTCGCTTCCAGATACGCGGGATGAATTTGTGGGCGCTGTCGATATCCCATAACCCCATCCGTCCAGGTTCTGGCGGAGGGGGTTGATGGTGGGGCGGTCGCCGCGTGGCAGCTCGGCCAGCGTCTTGCGGATGATGCGGTAATCGTAGTTGCCGGCGTGGGTGACCGTCATCGCCTCGCCGATACGGCTTCCGACGCGATACAGCATCTCCTCCGATGCGGTGGAAAAGCGCAGGGCGGTGCCGGACAGGGAGCCATCGCCCAGCAACGCGCCCAATAGCCAGGGGTCGATGGGCAAGGCTTCGTCAGCCCGCGCCGTGTGGGTCGACCCCAAACGGCGCGGATCGCACCCGCGTCAGATGGTCATGACCTGACGGTGCGCAGCACGCGCGGGCCACCGGTAGTGAACACCAGAGATGTTCGGCGCAGCATTCCGCCGAGCCCCGCAAACGCCCCGAAATCTGGCGACGCCTGGGATAGATGCCCTGGACGATGGAGGCCGCCCACCAGGAAGCCAGCCGTCACCGATCTTCAGGTCGCCCATCGCCGCCACCGCCCTTCGTCAGAGGCTGGCCTGCCGGAGCGCCGGCCACGATGATCAGGTCGCCGGGTTGCAAACCCGAGGTCTTGGTGTCCAGGTCGGTGAAGCCGGTGGGCACGCCGGTGACCTCGCTGGGGTTGTCCCGGTTGTAGAGTTCGTCGATGCGGGTGACCACTTCCATGAGCAGGGGCTGCACGGCCTGGAAGCCCTGGGTGGTCTTGGCGCCGGCTTCCTTGATCTCGAACACCCTGGCTTCCGCCTCGTCCAGGATCTGGGCGGCGGTGCGGCCGGCGGGGGAGAGGGCGGAATCGCTGATCTGGGCGCCCACTTCCACCAGTTTGCGCAGCACCGAGCGTTCCCGCACGATTTCCGCGTAGCGGCGGATGTTGGCGGCGGAAGGGGTGTTCTGGGCCAGGGCGGCCAGGTAGGCCAGGCCGCCGGCGTTGTCGAGCTGGTCCAGGGATTCCAGGGCCTCGGCCACGGTCACCACGTCGGCGGGCTTGTTGTCGTCGATGAGGCGGACGATCTGTTTCCAGATGGCCTTGTGGTCGGCGCGGTAGAAATCCTGCTCGTTGATCAGGTCCGCCACCCGCTCCCAGGCGGTGTTTTCCAGCATGAGGCCGCCCAGCACCGACTGCTCCGCCTCCACGGAATGGGGCGGCAGCTTGAGGGCGGACAGTTCGGGATCGAAGACGGCGGACATGGAGCTTGGAGGTTTGGGCGGATTCCTTCGGCGAAGCGGCATTGTAATTCGGGATGGGATGCCCTGCTCGGGGCGAATCCGGACCGCCCGATCGGGCCCGCGGCCTGTGCTAGGTCAAGGCGGCTTCCGGGCGAATGCGGTTGAATCGATCGCCTTGCGATCAGAAAGGATTCGACCATGCATTTCCCCGCCTTCTTCCAGGACATTCCCCCCCTCACCCTGCGCGATCCCCTGGCCGCCCTGCTGGGCGCGGCCGAGGGCGGGCTCATCGACTACCGTTACGCCGATGCCGTGAAGCTGGCCGGCCATTCCTGCCCCACCGTCGCCGGCGCCTGGCTCATGGCGCGGCGGGGATTGAACGCCCTGTACGGCGACGAGGTGCCGACGCGGGGCGGCTTGCGCGTCGAATTCAAGGCCGCCCGTGACGCGGGCACCACCGGCGTGGTGGGCAATGTCCTGTCCCTGATCACCGGCGCGGCCGGCGACGAGGGCTTCAAGGGCCTGGGCGGCAAGCAGGCGCGCCGCGACCTGCTCCTGTTCGGCGTCGACCTGCCGGCCGAGGTGCGCCTGACCCGGCTCGACACGGGCGCTTCCGTGCTGCTGGACTACCACCCGGAGACGGTGCCGCCGGCGCCGGAGATGCCCCCGCTCATGGCCCGCGTGGCGGGGGGCGTGGCCGAGCCCGGGGAACGGGCCGAATTCGCCCGCCTCTGGCAGGACCGGGTGCGGCGCATCCTGGTGGAGCATGGGGATGATCCGGAACTGGTCGTGGTGAAGTGAGGACGGGTCGCCTGGCGTGACGCCATGATCGCGAAACTCAGGGACTTCGCCCGCCGCTTCCTGCTGGCCGACACCATCGCCCTGTCGCCGGCGGAGCGCTGGCGCTCGGCCCTGGGCGCCTTGCTGGGCGTGGGCGTGTGCGGGCTGCTGATGCACGCCATGCCGATCGGATCCCACTGGCTGATCGCCCCGGTGGGCGCCAGCGCGGTGATCCTGTTCGCCCTGTCCCACAGTCCCCTGGCCCAGCCCTGGTCGGTGGTGGGCGGCTATCTGATGGCGACCCTGGCGTCCCTGGCCAGTTCCATGCTGATCCCCTTCCCGCAACTCGCGGCGGCGCTGGCGGTGGCGGGCAGCGTCTGGCTCATGGCCCGGCTCAATTGTTTTCATCCCCCGGCCGGGGCGCTGGCCCTGTTCCTCGTGCTGGACGGGCCCTACGACCCGGCGCGGGCGATGCTCACCCTGGAACTGGTGTTCGCGAACATGGCCGCCATCCTGCTGGCCGCCGTGCTGATCAACAATTTTGTCCTGGGGCGCCGCTATCCCATCGGCCTGGGCGTGGCGGGCGGCAACCCCCATCGCACCGGCGACGCCTTGCCCACCGGGCGCATCGGCCTCTCCCACGCGGACCTGGAGCAGGCCGTGCGCGCCCTGGATACCTTCGTGGACATCCAGGAGAACGAACTGGTGCGGCTCTACAACCTGGCGGTGGATCACGCCTTCAACCGCCACATCGGCCTGGCCTGCGGCGACATCATGGCGCGGGACATTCTCACCGTGCAGTTCGGCACCGAGCTGGAAACCGCCTGGAACCAGTTGCGCGCCCACAAGATCAAGGCGTTGCCGGTGGTGGACAGCTTCGGGCGGCTGATCGGCATCCTCACCGTGGCCGACTACCTGCGCCAGATGGACGACACCACGGCGGCCGGCCTGGCGGTGCGCCTGCAGGGCCTGCTGCGGCGCACGCCCGGCGAAACCTCGGAGAAGGCCGAAGTGGTGGGCCAGATCATGACCTCGAACGTCTATTCGGCCCGCGTCGATACCCCCATCTCCGACCTGGTGCTGAGCCTGTCCGACAAGGGCATGCACCACATCCCGGTGCTGGACGACACGCGCAAGGTGGTGGGCATGGTGACCCAGTCCGACGTGATCGCCGCCCTCTACAAGCGCGTTGCCCTGGCGCGGGCCTGATTCGGGCCTGATGCCGGAGTTGATGCCGGAGCCTTGAGCACCGAACGCCCGCGCGGTTATTGCGCCCTGTGCATTTCCCGCTGCGGCTGCGTCGGCACCGTTGAGGACGGCGTGCTCACGCGCGTCGACCCGGACCCATCGCATCCCACCGGCCAGGCCCTGTGCGTCAAGGCCAGGGCGGCGCCGGAGGCGGTCTACCACCCGGAGCGCATCCTGCATCCGCTGCGCCGCACGCGCCCGAAGGACGGCGGGGACCCGGGCTGGCAAGCCATCACCTGGGACGAGGCCCTCGATCTGATCGCCGACCGGGCGCGCGCCGCCCGGGCGCGGCACGGGCCCCGGGGCCTGGCCTTCGGCGTGGCCACCCCGAGCGGCACGGCGGTGGCCGACAGCTTCGCCTGGATCCATCGCCTGGCCCATGCCTGCAAGAGCCCCAACCTGGTGTTCGCCACCGAGAACTGCAACTGGCACAAGGATTTCTCGCCGGCCCTCACTTTCGGCGCGGGCATCGGCATGCCCGACTACGACAACACCGGCTGCATCCTGCTGTGGGGCTTCAATCCGGCCACCTCCTGGCTGGCCCAGGCCACCGCCGCGCGGGAGGCGAAAAAGCGCGGCGCCAAACTGATCGTGATCGACCCGCGCCGCGCCGGCCTGGCCGCCTCGGCCGACCTATGGCTGCGGCCCCGGCCGGGCAGCGATGGCGCCCTGGCCATGGGACTCGCCAATCTCCTGCTGGAAACCGGGCGCTTCGACCGCGAGTTCGTCGCGGCCTGGAGCGACGCGCCCTTCCTGGTATCGGAGCGCGACGGCCGGGCGCTGACCGGCGCCGATCTGGAACAAGGCGGCGACCCGGAATCGTTCGTCGTCTGGGATGAGACCAAAGATGCCGCCGTGGCCGCGCCCCAGCGCCCGCCCAATGGCGCTGGCGATGGGCTCGACGCCACCCGGCTCGCCCTGCGCGGAAATTACCGCGTCATGACCGTGCGCGGCCCGGTGGCCTGCCGGCCGGTGTTCGAGCTCTACGCCGAGCGTTGCCGCGCCTGGCCCGCCGCGCGGGTGGCCGAGGTCACCGGCGTGCCGGCCGAACAACTCGCGGCCGCGGCGGACCTGATCGCCGGCCATGGGCCCCTGTCCTTCTTCACCTGGACCGGCACCTGCCAGCACACCAACGCCACCCAGACCGGCCGCGCCATCGCCACGCTCTATGCCCTGAGCGGCTGCCTGGACGCCCCCGGCGGCAACGTCTGGTTCGCCAGGCCGCCGCTGGCGGACGTCGCCGGTTTCGACCAGGTCGCGCCCGGGGAGCGGGCCCTGACCCTGGGCCTGGCCGAGCGGCCCCTGGGCCCGCCGGGGAAGGGCTGGATCACCACCCGCGATCTGTTCCGCGCCATCGCCCGGGGCGAGCCCTACCCGGTGTCCTGCTTCATCTCCTTCGGCAGCAACTTCCTGCTGTCCAAGCCCGATACCCGCCTGGCGGAGGAAGCCCTGCGACAACTGGACTTCTTCGTGCTGGCCGAACTGTTCGAGACCCCCAGCGCGCGCCATGCCGATCTGCTGCTGCCGGTGTGCAGTGCCTGGGAGCGGGAAGGGCTGCAGGCGGGCTTCCAGGTCGGCGGGGCGGCGGAGGCCCACGTGCAACTGCGACCGGCCTTCGTGCCGCCGCGCGGGGAGAGCCGCTCCGATACCTGGATCGTGTTCGAGCTGGCGAAACGGCTCGACCTGGCCGACGCCTTCTTCGGTGGCGATCCCGAGGCCGGGCTGGCCCATGTGCTGGCCCCCGCCGGCCTGAGCGTCGCGGCCCTGCGCGCCGAGCGCCGGGGCATCTCCCTGGCGCTGGAGACGCGCTACCGGAAATACCGGCGGGACGGCTTCGCCACGCCCAGCGGGCGGCTGGAGTTTTTCAGCGCGCGCTTGCGCGCGGCGGGCCAGGACCCCCTGCCCGATTTCGTGGCTCCGGCCGCGCCGCGGGCGCCGGGCTTCCCCCTGACCCTGACCACGGCGAAATGGCCCCAGTACTGTCACAGCCAGCAGCGCAACCTGCCCTCCCTGCGCCGCCGCATGCCCGACCCCCTGGTGGAAATCCACCCGGAAACGGCGGCGGCCCGGGGCATCCGCGACGGCGACTGGGTGACCGTGTCCACGGCGCTGGCGTCGATGCGGGCGCGCGCCAGACTCGACCGGCATCTCGCGCCCGAGGTGGTGTGCGCCCAGTACGGCTGGTGGCAATTCCCGGACGGCGCCGGCGACGCCAACCGCCTGATCGACGGCGAGTATTTCGATCCCGTGGCCGGCTCGAACAGTTTGCGCTGCTGGCCTTGCGAGTTGTCCCCGGCGAGGGATGCATGAAAGACAAGGCTGGGAGTGGTGGCATGGGCGGCATGGGGGGCATGGCCGAGTTTCGATGCAAGCGGGTTTACGAACCGGCCGGGCCGGACGACGGCCTGCGTGTCCTGGTGGATCGGGTGTGGCCGCGCGGGATGACGAAGGCCCAGGTCAAAGCCGACCTCTGGCTGAAGGCGGTCGCCCCCGGCGCGGCCCTGCGGACCTGGTTCGGCCATGATCGGACGAGGTGGGAGGAATTCAGGCGCCGCTACTTCGCCGAGCTCGATGCCGAGCCGCCATCCGTGGCGATGCTGCTCTCCGAGGCGGCGAAAGGCCGGGTGACGCTGCTGTTTTCCGCCCGCGACGCCGAATGCAACCAGGCGGTGGCACTGAAGGATTACCTGCTTGCCCGCTCGGGCGGGGAGGGGGGCTGATTCCAGGCACTCGCGCCGGGCGCCTCCCGCCCGCGTCCTGGTTCAGGTTCCCCCGCCCGACTCGTAGATGCCCTGGCTCGACCGTTCCAGTTCCTGGGCATAGGTGAAGTGGTGCTCGTCCGCCTCCAGCGCGATGCTGGCGCGGCTGGCGCGCCCATCGTGAAACAGCAGGGATTGGATCACCGCGTTGGCGTCGCTGATGGGCGGGACCATGAGTTGTTGCAGCCGCTCGTAAACATCCCGGTCGATGGCAATCTGGATTTGGTCGGCCATGTCTGACTCCTGTCGTGGTTGGGTAGGTAACTTGACCATAGCGCTAATACTGGATAAATCCAGTCAGGTATACGACGGAGAAAAAGAGGCGTGTGCTGGGGTTAGATACTAAATATGTTGTCTTATAACAATAAATAAACTACATATAGCGTATTTACGAAAAAACAGGAGACGAGATGACTGAGCTTGCAGCCCCCCAGCCCGTGCTTACCCTGCCCCGCGAGGCCATCAAACGTGACGGTCGTCGCGTGTCCTTCGATGCCGGCAAGATTCATTCCGCCCTTATTCGCGCCGGCGCCGCCAGCGGCGAGTTCGGCGAGGACGAGGCGGACCTGCTCACCGCCCAGGTCACCAAGGTGCTGATCCACCGGTTTTGCCATCACCTCCAAGGCCAGGCCCCGGCCATCGAACAGATCCAGGACGTGGTGGAGCAGACCCTGATCGCCGCCAACCACCTCAAGACCGCCCGCGCCTACATCGTCTACCGCGAGCAGCACGCCAAGCTGCGCGCCGACCGCAAGACCCTGGTGGACGTGGAATCCTCCATCAACGAATACCTGAACCGCCAGGACTGGCGGGTCAACGCCAACGCCAACCAGGGCTATTCCCTGGGCGGCCTGATCCTCAACGTGGCCGGCAAGGTCACCGCCAACTACTGGCTGTCCCACGTCTACGCCCCGGAAGCCGGCGCGGCCCACCGGCAGGGCGACCTTCATATCCACGACCTGGACATGCTGTCCGGCTACTGCGCCGGCTGGTCCCTGCGCACCCTGCTGCGCGAGGGCCTGAACGGCGTGCCCGGCAAGGTGGAGGCGGCGCCGCCGAAACACATGTCCAGCGCCGTGGGCCAGATCGTCAATTTCCTCGGCACCATGCAGAACGAATGGGCCGGCGCCCAGGCCTTTTCCTCCTTCGATACCTACATGGCGCCCTTCGTGCGCAAGGACCGCATGGCCTATCCGGAGGTCAAGCAACACATCCAGGAGCTGATCTACAACCTCAACGTGCCCTCTCGCTGGGGCACCCAGACGCCGTTCACCAACCTGACCTTCGACTGGACCTGCCCGGAAGACCTGCGCGGGCAGATCCCGGTCATCGGCGGCGAGGAGATGAGCTTCACCTATGGCGACCTGCAAGCGGAGATGGACCTGATCAACCGCGCCTATATCGAGGTCATGGCCGAGGGCGACGCCAAGGGCAGGGTGTTCACCTTCCCCATTCCCACCTACAACATCACCCCGGACTTTCCCTGGGAGAGCGAGAACGCCGGGCGCCTGTTCGCTATGACCGCCAAGTACGGCCTGCCCTACTTCCAGAACTTCCTGAACTCGGAACTCAAGCCCAACATGGTCCGATCCATGTGCTGCCGCCTGCAGCTCGACCTGCGCGAACTGCTCAAGCGCGGCAACGGACTGTTCGGCAGCGCCGAGCAGACCGGCAGCATCGGCGTGGTCACCGTCAACTGCGCCCGACTGGGCTATCTGCGCCAGGGCGACGAGATAGGCCTGTTCAAGCGCCTGGATGAACTCCTGGCCATTGGCCGCGACACCCTGGAAATCAAGCGCAAGCTCATCCAGGGCCTCATGGACCAGGGCCTGTTTCCCTATTCGAAGCGCTATCTCGGCACACTGCGCAACCACTTTTCCACCCTGGGGGTGAACGGCCTCAACGAGATGATCCGCAACTTCACCGGCGGCGAACACGACATCACCAGCGACTGGGGCCACGCCTTCGCCCTGCGCTTCCTGGACCATGTGCGCGCCCGCATGGTCGCCTTCCAGGAGGAGACCGGGCACCTGTACAACCTGGAGGCCACCCCGGCGGAGGGCACCACCTACCGCTTCGCGAAAGAGGACAAGAAACGCTGGCCGGGCATTCTCCAGGCGGGCACGGCGGAACAGCCCTACTACACCAACTCCTCGCAACTGCCGGTGGGATTTACCGACGATCCCTTCGAAGCGCTGGAACGCCAGGAGGCCCTGCAAGCCAAGTACACCGGCGGCACGGTGCTGCACCTCTACATGGGCGAACGCCTGTCCTCCGGCGAGGCCTGTAAGCGTCTGGTGCGGCGGGCGCTGGAGAACTTCCGTCTGCCCTACCTCACCGTCACGCCCACCTTCTCCATCTGCCCCAGGCACGGCTACCTCGCCGGCGAGCACGCGTACTGCCCGAAATGCGACGCGGAGATCCTGGCCCGCAAGCGCGCTCGGCTCGCCGCCTGAATCCACCCCCAGCCCCTTCCCCGCGCTCGCGGGATAGGGGCGCCAAACCAAGGAGACCCGCCATGACCAACCTGTCCGAGCAAACCAGAATCACCACCGTCGAACTCCGGGACGAAGAGCCACGGCTGCGCCAGGACGAGCGCCAGCCCTGCGAAGTCTGGACCCGGGTGATGGGCTACCACCGGCCGGTGGCCAGCTTCAACACCGGCAAGAAAGGAGAGCACGCCGAGCGCCGCTTCTTCGCCGAGTCCCGCCAGCCGGCCTGAAGTCGTGCCCGGCCCGCGGGTTGGCGGCCTCGCGCCGCTGACTACCATCGACTTTCCCGGCCGGCTCGCGGCCGTGGTGTTCTTCCAGGGTTGCCCTTGGCGCTGCGTCTATTGTCACAACCCGCACCTGATCCCGGCCAACGCGCCGCCGGCGCTGGCCTGGGAAGATGCGCTGGCCTTTCTGGAACGCCGTCGGGGGCTGCTCGATGGCGTGGTGTTCTCCGGCGGCGAACCCACCCTGCAGGCCGCGCTGCCCGAGGCCATGCGGGAGGTTCGCGCCCTGGGCTTCCAGGTGGCACTGCATACCGCCGGCATGTACCCGGAGCGGCTCGCCGCCGTGCTGCCGCTGGTGGACTGGGTGGGCCTGGATATCAAGGCGCCGCGCGCCGCCTACCCGCGCATCACCGGCGCCCCGTGCGCCGGTGATGCGGTATTTGAAAGCCTGAGCCTGATCCTGGCGGCCGGCGTGGAGCACGAGTTGCGCTGCACCTGGCCCCCCCGGCTGCTGTCCTCCACCGATCTGGCCCGGCTGGACGACGAACTGCGGGCTATGGGCGCCGACCGCCTGGTCATTCAGGAGTGCCGCGCCGCCGGCCGCGCATCGGCATTGCCCGGCACGTGTCGCGCCGATCCCGACTGGGCCGGCGCCACCGAACTGGCGGGGCGGTACCACAACCCCGGGCCGCGCTCGGCCGGATAGCCCATTCGGATCGAGCCCGGACCCAGGCCAGGGCGACCGGACCCTCCGGGCCATTCGTCCCGTGAACCTGGCAACCCTGGTTTTCCACGAATGAACACGAATAAAACAAGGCCTCGTCGGAGGCCCGCCGACACACACTCGCGCTGATCGGCGCCTTGGCCACCACATGCGGGTTTTTCGTGTTCGTTCGTGGATGAAAGGCTTTTTCCAGGTTCACGCGAAGTCATGACGTGTCATGACCTGCATCCGGGTTGTCCGTTGATGTTCAGCGTGCTGTCGCGATGATTCGATGGGGCTTGCATTAAAAATCAACGCATTAGCGGAATATTAATTTGGCACGGATGTTGCTGGTCCTGTTGCCGGCATCGTCGGGCTGGTCATGGGCGGTGCGCGGGAATGGTAGGTGTTTCTTCAATCAGATCAACAGGAGATCGTATGAACACATTGCGCAGGGCGGTATTGAAAGGGGTCGGCGGAGCGGGTGCCGTGAGCGTGGCCGTGGCCGCCGGAATCCTGAAACCGACCACGGTTTATGCCACCGACTGGAACAAGGCCGGGTTCGAGTCCAAGGATCTGGGCGGCGCGCTGGGCTCCATCGGCGCGGGTGGCGCCGCCGCTTCCGGCGACATCAGCGTCAAGGCGCCCGATATCGCCGAGAATGGCGCGGTCGTGCCGGTGGAAGTCACTTCCAATATCTCCGGCACGGAATCCATCGCCCTGGTCGGCGAAAAGAATGCCTTGCCGCTGATCGCGGTGTTCAACATGATGAACGGTGGCCAGGGCTTCGTCTCCACCCGCATCAAGATGGGCACCACCTCCAACGTCACGGCCATCGTCAAGGCCGGCGGCAAGGTCTACAAGGCCAGCAAGGAAGTGAAGGTCACCATCGGCGGCTGCGGCGGCTAATTCCGCCGCGCCTCAAGCTGCTGCGCGCGCGCCTGCCGTCCCTGCGATGCTCGCCGTACTCGTGTACGGCTGCGCTTCTCGGATCGACAGCCCCCCGCTCGCGACGCTTGCCGCACGACGGAATCCCAAAGTTTGAATCCATTAAGGAGCAATGAAATGGCAGAACCCATGAAGATCCGCGCCTCGCTGGCTGGCGACACCGCCGAAGTGAAGTGCCTGATGAACCACCCGATGGAGACTGGCCTGCGCAAGGACGCCAAGAGCGGCGCCGTGGTACCGGCCCACCACATCACCAACGTCACCGCCGCGCTGAACGGCAAGCCGGTGCTGGACGCCCAGTGGGGCGGCGGCATCAGCAAGAACCCCTACCTGGCGTTCAAGGTCAAGGGCGCCAAGGCCGGCGACAAGGTGGCCGTCCATTGGGTGGATAATACCGGCGACAAGAACTCGGCCGAAGCTGGCATCGGCTGATGTTCGTCGAACCCGATGGCCTCATGCGGGGCTGTCGGGCGCCACGAACCCGGCGCACGTCTTACCCCCGATTTTTCCGACATGGACCAAGACCCTCTTCTTCCCGATCAGGCTTTCCTGCAAAGCCTGGTGGATTCGCACGCCGAACCCTTCTGCCTGGTGGACAGGGAGTACCGGATCGTGGCGGCGAACCAGCGCTATTCCGAAACCTACTCGGGCCTGGACAAACAAGCGGTGGTGGGCCTGAAATGCCATCAGGTCTCCCACAATTCGGATACCCCTTGCGACGTCCATGAAGACTGCCCCTTGCGGCAGGTATTCCAGATGGGCCAGCCTTACCAGGTCGTACACCGGCATTACGATCAATTCCATCAGCCGGATTACGTGGTCGTGCACGCCAACCCGATCTTCAATGCGCGCGATGAAGTCGTCCTCATCGGCGAGAGCATGAGTTCCATCAGCCACGGCCGGGATCTCTGCTTCGACGCGGAAAGGATGGTGAGCGGCTGCTGCCCTTCCTTCATGCGCGTGCTGGACAACCTGGTTTCGGTGGCGGAAACCGATGCCCCCGTGCTGATCCTGGGCGAGACCGGCAGCGGCAAGGAAATGGCGGCGCAACTCATCCACCGCAAGTCGCGCCGCGTCGACAAGGAATTCGTCGCCATCGACTGCACGCAATTCACCGAGGAGCGCTTCGCCAGCGAACTGTTCGGCCATCTGCGCGGCGCCTTCACCGGCGCGGTGGAAAACAAGATGGGCCTGTTCGAACTGGCCGATCGCGGCACCCTGTTCCTGGACGAGATCGGCGAGCTGTCGTTAGCCATCCAGGCCAAGCTGTTGCGCGCGCTGGAGACCGGCAGTTTCCGCAGGCTGGGCGAGACGCGGGAACGCCACGCCGACGTTCGCCTGGTGTGCGCGACCAATCGCGACATCAAGGACATGGTGAAACAGGGGGCCTTCCGCGCCGACCTGTATTACCGCATCAACTGCATGCAGGTGGAACTGCCGCCCCTGCGCCATCGCGGCGGCGATCTGCCCGAACTGGTCAACTATTTCCTGGAGCGGGGCGGCCATCGCACCGGCATCAGCGAGGCCGCCTACGAGGCCTTGCTGGGCTACCCGTTCCCGGGAAACATGCGTGAATTGCGCAATATCCTGGAGCGGGCCATGGCCTTGTCCAAGGGCGCCAAGCTGGAGGTCCAGCACCTGCCGGCGGAGGTCGTGCGCAAGGAGCTCGCGCCGGAAATCCATCCGGTTCACGCGGCGGACGATTTCGTCGCATGCGTCGACCACGGTCATTCGGACGGTGACCACGTGCTGGAGGTGCTGGCCAAGCATCGCGGCAATCGCCGCCTGGCCGCCGAGGAGCTCGGCATTACCGAGCGCACGCTTTATCGCAAGCTCAAAACGCTTGCCGATGCCTGACGGGTCATGACCCGGGTCATGACTTCGGCGCTTGGCGAAGTCATGACAACACCAGGCATCACCCCGCCGTCCCCGCGAATCAATCCATAAGCTATTGAATTAGTTGGTGGCGCGCCCTTTGAGCGTGTTGGCACGCCTATTGCTAATCCTGGTGACTCTCCACGTATCCAGGCAACCCGTATGCAAGCAGAAAGCACAGGAGGAAACCTCATGACCAAACAAGAGGCGCTGCGCCAGGTGCGCTATGCCAAATCGTCCCACATTCGCTGGCGCGCTTACGTGCAGGCCATGGTGGCCGGCCTGGAGGTCGAGGAGAAGCGTGCCCCGGTCCACCACAAGGAATGTGATTTCGGCCACTGGTTTTACAGCGACGGGTTCAAGGCCTTCGGCCATTGGCAGATTTACCAGGACGTCGAGTATTCCCACGAGTTGCTGCACGCGGTCTACCACATGGTTTTCGAGGCCTGCGCCAACGGCGAACAGGCCCGGGCGGCGACGCTTGCCGAGCAACTCGTGGGTATTTCCCACTCCCTGCTGGAAGCCATCGGCTTGCTCGAAGAGGAAATCCAGACCGCCAGCCAGTATCAGTTCTGACACCACGGAGACGACCATGAAACTGGCCCGATTCCTTCCCCTGCTGCTTTCCGGATTGCTGGTGCCGCTGGCGGCCCAGGCCGACCACGGCGTCAACCTGACCCACGACCTGCCTCATGTTGACGTGCTGCACGACGGCCAGCCGGCGCGCATCGAGCGCAATCCCGACACGGAAAACATGCTCGACCCGGACTATTCCCTGACTTCGCGCCCCTGTCCGCCCTACTGCATCCAGCCCATGCAGCTGGCGCCCGGCGTGGAAACCCTCGGCGAACTGGAACTGATCGGCTATCTCCAGCGCGTCGGCCGCGATACCGGCGTGCTGGTGATCGACTCCCGCGACGGCGACTGGCCGCTGCGTTCCGGCCTCATCCCGGGCGCGATTTCGCTGCCCTGGCAGGAACTGCATCCGGCCCATGCCGGCGCCGAGAAAATAGCCGAACTCCTCACCTTGCGCTTCGGCGCGGCGCGCCAGGAGGGGCTGTGGAACTTCGAGAACGCCAGGACCCTGGTGTTCTATTGCAACGGCCCCTGGTGCGGGCAAGCCCCCACCAACATCAAGCAGTTGCTGGCCCTGGGCTACCCCGCCCACAAGCTCAAGTGGTACCGGGGCGGCATGCAGGACTGGAAGATGCTGGGGCTGAGCACGGTCCCGCCGCAAACCCACGTGATCACCACCCACTAAGGAGACTCTTTTGTACAAGCACGCACGTACCCTGCTCGCCGCCGCCCTGCTCGTCCCGTTATCCACCCTGGCGCAGACACCGCCGGCGCCGCCCGCCAACCCCTACCTGGTCAGTGTCCCCAACATTTCCCTGCCGAATGTCCCGGCCTACCTCGGGCTGATTGGTTCCATCGCCACGTTCAAGCCTTCCGTGGCGGCAAAACCCTATTCCATGGCGGCCTCGCTGCCGCGCGAGCAAAAGATCGCCCTCATGCAGGCCATGATGGCCATGATGCCCAGCATGGGCATCCGCGATGCCATGAGCTTCATGTCCACCAAATACAAGGCCAAGGACGGCCTGACCTTCGACGACGTCAAGCAGTCGATGGAATTGCGCGCCAACACGCTCAACTTCAAGAAGGTCGGCGAAAGCCCGATGTGGAAAGACATCCAGGCGGTGCTCGGCGACATGGATGCGCCGCGCATGGAGGTCTACCACTACTGCGACATCGCCGCCGGTCGCGCGGTGCTCAGGGCATCACCGGAATCCATCGCCTACCTGCCCTGCCGCATCGCCATTATGGAAGACGCCAACAAGCAGATCTGGGTCATCACCCTGGACTGGGAGATGGCCTGGCTGGACACCGTGAACGGCAAGATGGGCATCGACGCCGAGCTGTCGAAGCACGCCAAGGACATCCGCGACAAGATGGACAACATCATGCAGGCCGCCGCCAACGGCGACCTGTGATCCCGCTGCACCCCCCCACCCACGAAGGAGCACTCCCATGAAGCGTACCTGTTCGCTGTTGGCCAGCATCGGCCTGTGCCTCGCCCAATCCGCCCAGGCGGCCGACACCCCCCAGGCGGTGGCCGGCAAGATGCTGGATCCGACGCAAAACGCCTCGGCATTCAAGGACCCCGCCGCCTTTACCCAGTGGACCGGCGCCTTGATGAATCCGGCCACCTCCATGGCCCTGGCGCAACAAGGCATGGATCCCAACACCTACACGAAGATGCTGGCCGGCATGATGAACCCCGCCACCATGCAGAACTACATGCAGTTCACCGATCCGGCGGTGGCCATGAAGTGGATGGCCGCCGGCATGAACCCCAACTTCTATACGGCGCTGATGGCCCAGGGCCTGAACCCGGCCAGCTATCTGAACTGGATGGCCGCGCCCCTGAGCCCGCAGGCCATGAACATGGGCATGCAGTTGATGAATCCCGCCCTGTACGCCAACTGGATGGCGGCCCCCGTCAGCCCGCAGGCCGTCAACACCATGATGGCGCCCATGAATCCCAACCTGTACATGAACTGGATGGGCGCCGGCATGAATCCACAAACCTACGGCGCATTGGGGCAGATGATGACCGCGCCCGCCCAGGCCGCCGCCGCGCCCGCCACCCAGATGCCCAGCCCGCTTGATCCGGCCGCGCTCATGAAGATGCTGCCGATCCCCGGCGCGCAACCCGCCGCCAAATAACCTGCTGCCGAATAACCCACCGCGAGAGGAGCCTCCCATGAAGCAACGAACCCTGCTGGCCGCCATCGGACTGATTGCCGCCGGCGCGATACAAGCCGCCGGCACGCACGCCGCCGACGCCAAGACCGAAAGCCTCGCCAACACCTGCAATGCCTGCCACGGCATGAATGGTGTCTCGGTCGGCCCCAACATGCCCAGCATCGGCGGGCTGTCCGAGTCCTACCTCTATGCTGTCATGCAGCAGTGGAAGAACGGCGAACGCTACTCTGCCACCATGGGGCGGCACTTCAAGGGCTACAGCGACCAGGAACTGGACGCGATCGCCAAGTATTTCTCGCAACTGCCCTGGGTACCCGTGGTGCAGAACGCCGATGCCAAGACCCTGGCCCGGGGCAAGGAAGCCAGCGAGCGCTGCGAGACCTGCCACGGCGCCACCGGCGGTGCGCCGGACGACGCCGACACACCCCGTATCAATGGCCAGTGGGCCGAGTACATGCACCTGGAAATGCTCAAGTACCGCACCGATACGGTGAAGATGCCGCACAGGAAGATGCGCGGCAACACCAAGAAGCTAGACGAAGCGGACCTCGAGCCCGTGGCCCGGCACTACGCCGCCCAGCCCAAGTAAGGAGACATCCATGAACCTGTTCAACCGACGAGCATTCATCAAGGCCGCCATCGCCGCCGCCCCCGCCAGCGCCTTCCTCACCCTCCCGAACAACGCCCACGCCGGCCGGAAAGCCAGCGTCGTGGTGGTGGGCGGCGGCTTCGGCGGCGCCACCGCCGCCAAGTACCTGAAAAAGATGGACCCGGCCCTGGACGTCACCCTGGTGGAACGTCAGAAGACCTACACCTCCTGCCCCCTGTCGAATGAAATCCTCACCGGCCACGGCAAGATCGAAGACCTGCAAGCCGGCTATGACGGCCTCGCCAAGCGCGGCGTCAAGGTCATGTTCGACGACGCCGTCGGTATTGATGCCGCCGCCAAGACAGTCAAGCTCAAGAGCGGTACCACCCTGAAATACGACGCCCTGGTCCTCTCACCCGGCATCGACTTCAACTACGGCGCCGTCGAGGGCTACAGCGAACACCTTGCCAATACCAGCCATCCTCATGCCTGGAAAGCCGGTCCCCAGACCCTGGCCCTGAAAAAGCAGATCGAAGCCATCCCAGACGGCGGTGTCTTCGTGCTTTCCGTGCCGCCCAAGCCCTTCCGCTGCCCCCCCGGCCCCTACGAGCGCGCCTCCCTGGTGGCCAGCTACTTCAAGCACCACGGCAAGCACAAATCCAAGGTGCTGATCCTGGACGCCAACGACTCCTTCTCCAAGAAAGGCCTGTTCGAACAGGCCTGGAAGATGCACTACGGCGGCATGATTCAGTGGGTGCCCGGCGCCGAAGGCGGCAAGGTCACCAAGATGGACGCCAAGAGCAACACCGCCTTCACCGACTTCGGCGAATACAAGGCCGACGTGCTCAACATCATCCCGCCCCACCACGCCGGCGCCATCGCCAAGAACGCCGGGCTGGCCAATGCCCAGGGCTGGTGCGAGGTGGATATGCTGACCATGGAATCGGCGGTGCAAAAGGATATCTGGGTCATCGGCGACGCCTGCATCCACGGCGACCTGCCGGTCTACGACGCGCCCAAGTCCGCCCACATCGCCAACACCCAAGCCAAGGTGGCCGCCGCTGCCATCATCGCCAAGCTCAACGGCGTGCCCGCGCCGGAACCTTTCTTCGTCAACACCTGCTACAGCACGGTGGCCGACGACTGGGGCTTCTCCGTGGTGCACATCTACCGGGTCGAGGGCGGCAAGCTGGTGTACATCAAGGAAGCCGGCGGCATCAGCCCGATCACCATGGCCGACGAGGCCCAGCTCAAGCTGCAGCGCAAGCTGGAGTCGCGCTACGTGGTGGGCTGGTTCAAGAACATCATGGCCGACGCCTTCGCCTGAGGAGATCCCGACAATGAACATCAATCGACGTGAATTCCTGAAATCCAGCATCGCGGCCAGCACGGCGGCCACGGTCGGCATGCCCCTGTCCGAACAGGCCGAGGCCGCCGTCAAGGCGGGCGAAAAGGACTGGCAGTGGGACAAGGCGGTGTGCCGGTTCTGCGGCGTCGGCTGCGGCATCATGGTGGCCACCAAGGAAGGCCGCATCGTCGCCACCAAGGGCGACCCCAAGGCGCCGGTGAACAAGGGGCTGAACTGCATCAAGGGCTACTTCAACGGCAAGATCATGTACGGCCAGGACCGGCTGACCCAGCCGCTGTTGCGCATGAAGGACGGCAAGTTCGACAAGTCCGGCCCGTTCGTGCCGGTGAGCTGGGATCAGGCGCTGGACGAGATGGAGCGCCAGTTCCGCAAGGCCTACGGCGAGATGGGACCGGCCGGTATCGCCATGATCGGCTCCGGCCAGCAGACCGTGATGGAAGGCTATGTGTCCAGCAAGCTGATGAAGGCGGGGTTCCGCTCCAACAACCTGGACAACAACGCCCGCAACTGCATGGCCTCCGCCGTGGCCGCCTTCATGCAGACCTTCGGCATCGACGAGCCGGCGGGCAATTACGACGACGTCGAGCATACCGACACCATTGTCCTGTGGGGCGCCAACATGGGCGAATGCCATCCCATCATGTGGTCGCGCATCACCGACCGGCGCCTTTCCCACAAACCCTGCCGCATCGTCAACCTCTCCACCTACCACAACGCCTCGTCCGAGCTCGCTGATCTGGAAATCATCATGAGCCCCAACGGCGATCTCGCCATCCAGAACTGGCTGGCCCGTGAAATCATCGCCCGCAGCGCGGTGAACTGGGATTTCGTCAACAAACACACCATCTTCGCCGCCGGTCCCAGCGACATCGGCTATGGCTTCCGCCCGGTCAACGCCGAGAAGTACGCCTACGCCGCCGAGCGGGACGTCGTCAAAAACGAAAAACAGCATGTGCTCGACGCCCACGAGGCCATCGGCCAGCGCCGCAAGGCGGGCGAGGCCGTGGAGCAGAAGAACGCCGCCACCGCCGACCGCCACTGGAAGATCGGATTCGAGGATTTCAAGGCGGCGCTGGAGCCGTACACCCTGGACTACGTGGCCGAAGTGGCGAAGGGCGATCCGGACGAGACGCCAGAGGCCTTCAAGGCCAAGCTGCAACAACTGGCGGATCTCTACATCGACGCCAAGCGCAAGGTGATTTCCTTCTGGACCATGGGCTTCAACCAGCACCAGCGCGGTACCTGGGTCAACGAGCAGTGCTACATGAACCACCTGCTGCTGGGAAAGCACGCCCAGCCCGGCAACGGCGCCTTCTCGCTCACCGGCCAGCCCTCGGCCTGCGGCACGGCGCGCGAGGTGGGCGTGTTCTCCCACCGCCTGCCGGCGGACATGCTGGTGGCCAACAAGAAACACCGCGAGCACACCGAGCACCTGTGGCATTTGCCGGCCAACACCCTCAATCCCAAGGTTGGCGCCCATATCACCGAGATCATGCGGGGTCTGGAAGATGGCGCGGTGAAGTGGTGCTGGATCCTGGTCAACAACCCCTTCCAGCATCATCCCAACGCCAATCACGCGCTGACGGCGGCGCGCAAGGGCGACAACTTCATCATCGTCTCCGACGCCTATCCCAGCGTCTCCGCCAAGGTGGCCGACCTGATATTGCCGGCCGCCATGATCTTCGAAAAGTGGGGCGCCTACGGCAATGCCGAACGCCGCACCCAGCAATGGCGCCAGCAGGTGATGCCGCCGGGTCAGGCGCGGGCGGACATCTGGCACATGCTGGCTTTCGCCAAGCGCATCCGCCTCAAGGATGTCTGGGGCGAGCAGAAACTGCCCGGTCTCAAGGCCGAAGGCTTTGCGGACGGAAAACTGCCCAGCGTGCTGAATGAGGCGGGCAAACACGGCCTCGGCCCGGAAACCACGCTGTACGACGCGCTGTTCGCCAACGCCTCGAGCAGGAAATACAAGTGGCCAGACCCCATCGCCGGCGGCCACGGCAACCATGTGGCCGACCTGCTTGGCGATGGCTGGTTTCCCGAGAAGGCGATGTTCGAGGAATACCGCACCTTCGGCAGCGGGCATGGTCACGATCTGGCGCCTTTCGACATCTATCACCACGAGGACGTGCGCGGTCTCAGATGGCCGGTGGTGGAGAAGGATGGCAAATGGGTGGAAACCCTGTGGCGTTTCAACGAGAAATATGACCCCTACGTCAAGCAGGGGGCCGGCTTTGATTTCTATGGTGATTTCGCCAAGGCCATCCCCAGCGGCAACCTGGACGGCGTCACCGATGCCAAGCCGGTAGGCTTGCCGGGCAAGGCAAAGATCTTCTTCCGCCCCTACGCCGCGCCGGTCGAACGGCCGGATGCGAATTACGACCTGTGGCTTTGCACCGGCCGCGTGATCGAACACTGGCATACCGGCACCATGACTCGGCGCGTTCCGGAACTGCACCGGGCCGTGCCTGCCGCGGTGCTATGGATGCATCCGGCTGATGCCGAAAAACGCGGATTCAAGCGCAACGATCTGGTCTGGGTGGAGTCGCGTCGCGGCAAGGTGCGAGTCCGCATCGAGACCGGCGGCCGCAACAAAATGCCGCGCGGCTACGTGTTTGTGCCTTTCTTCGATGAGGGCGTCTTCATCAACCGGGTCACCCTGGATAGCAACTGTCCGATATCCAAGGAAAACGACTACAAGAAATGCGCGGTCAAGGTGTACCGGGCCTGAATCCAACCAGCGAGGAAATAGCCATGAAATTCAAGATCGCATTCGTTGCAGCCGTGGCCACCCTGCTGGGAGGCGGGCTGCAAGCCGACCCGGTGGCGTTGATGGACGACGCCATCGGCCTGTCCAAAACCAGCGTATTCGACGACCCGGCTCCGCCCGAAGTCGCCTATTCGTCGCTGGACCCCAAGCAATCCGGCATCTTGCCGCGCTTCTGGGAAGACGCGCCGCCGCAGGTGCCGCATCGTCTCGACAAGTTCCTGCCGATTACCGCCAAGGCCAACAAGTGCCTGGAATGCCACGAGGAACCGGAAAAGATCGGCAAGAAGGCCAAGGGCAAGCCCACGCCCATGCCCGAGTCCCACTATGTGAAATCGGCGGATGATGAGCTGACCGTCGCCAACCGACGCTATGTCTGCACCCTGTGTCATGCGCCACAGGCCGAAGTGGGAACCCTGGTGGGGAACAGCTTCCGGGGCGATCAGTAAGCGGTGACGCGCCGGGCGCCTTCGGGCCGGCCGGCGCCGACGTCCGACTTCGGGCCAGGCAGCCTTCATCCCGGAAACCGCGGTTGGACGCCCATCAAATCCTGGGCCCCCGCTCAGGTACCGGGCGCGATGCTGGCATGAAGCACTTGCCCTCCAGGTGAAGCCTTGCGTTTGCCGTAGTAGCGGGCTTGCCCGCGATTGGCGACGCCAACCGCAGGATTCAGGTTCATGACGAGAATGAAGACCCTCGAACAACTCAATATCCGGGGCCCGCTACCCAGCCCCAAAGGGGTGGCCCTGGCCATTCTGGACACCTGTCGCCGGGACGAAGCCAGCCTGGACGAGGTGGCCCGCGTGGCCCAGGCCGACCCGGCCCTTTCCGGCCGCCTGATCCGGCAGGCCAACCGCGCGGCCCGAGGCGGTCGGCCGGTGGCTTCCGTCCCCGAGGCGATCCAGCACATCGGCCTGGGCACGGTGCGCCAGCTGGCCCTGGGATTCTCGTTGGTGGACAACTATTCCAGCGGCACCTGCCGGGGCTTCGATTACTCGCGCTTCTGGTCCCATTCCCTGCTCATGGCTGTGGGCATGCAGGAACTGGGCGGCCTCGTCCGGGCCGGCTCGCCGGACGAGCTCTTCGCCTGCGGGCTCATGGCCCGGATCGGTTGCCTGGCGCTGGCGACGGCCTACCCGGATGAATATGCCGCCTTGCTGGAAGGCGCCGATGCCATGGCCTGTCTGGCGGAGCGGGAGCGCCGGCACCTGGAGACTGACCACAACGAATTGAGCGCCGCCATGCTGTCCGACTGGGGGATTCCCCATGCCCTGGTGGAACCAGTTTTCCATCACGAGTTGCCGGAGGAGTCCGGCTTCTCGCCTGGCTCAAGGCCTTACCTGCTGGCCCATCTGCTCTTTCTCGCCAGCCGCTTGGCCGACCTGGGGCTCGCGACCGAATCGAAACGTGGAGTCCTTGCCTCCGAACTCATGCCGCTGGGGAGCAGGATCGGCCTCGATGCGGAGTGCCTGGATGCTCTGGTGAATCGGGTTGTGGTTCATTGGCGGGAATGGAGCGCGCTTTTCAGGCTGTCCTCCGCCGTGACGCCGTCGTTCCCGGCGATGCGTGGCCTCTCCACGTCCGCTCAGGCCGACAAGGCCGGCGAGCCGCCCTTGCGCATCCTGCTGGTGGACGGCCACGCAGCTTCGCGGCTGCCCCTGGAAAAGAAGCTGAGCGGCGAATGCGGCTACGTGGTGTATTCGGCCGCCAACGGCCAGGAAGCCATGGCCCTGGCCCTGGAAGTCATGCCCCAGGTGGTCATCACGGACTGGCTCATGCCGGTCATGGACGGGTTGGAGTTTTGCCGGGCACTGCGCAGCACGGAGTGGGGGAAAACCGTGTACGTGCTTGTCCTGACCAGCGTGGTCGCGGAAAACCATCTGAACGAAGCCTTCGATGCCGGCGTGGACGGTTATATCGTCAAGCCGGTGAGCACCCGCGACCTGCGCATCCGGCTGCGCGCCGCATGGCGATACGCGAAACTGCAGGAGGATTGGACGCGAGATCGCGCGCAACTCAAGCAATTCGCGGCGGAACTGGCCACCGCCAATCGGAAACTGGAACATGCCGCCCTGACCGACCCGCTCACGGACCTGCCCAATCGGCGGGCGGCCATGACGCTGCTGGATCAGGCCTGGAGCGCCGCCACCCGCGCCGGCGCCTCCCTGACCACCATGATGGTCGACATCGATCACTTCAAGCGCATCAACGACGAACATGGCCACGCGGTGGGCGACGCGGCCTTGCGCGAGGTGGCCGGCGCGCTGCGCGCCGCCGCGCGCAAGGAAGACAACATCTGCCGGGTGGGCGGCGAGGAATTCCTGGTGATTTGCCTGGGCGCCGATCTCAAGACCGCCCTCCTTTTCGCGGGTCGGTTGCGCCAGGCCGTCAAATCGCTGAACTTCATGGCCGGCGGCAAGATCGTACCGCTGAGCATCAGCGTGGGCGTGGCCACCAGGGAGGCGGAGATGGGCGATGCGGAGGCTATGGTGAACACCGCCGACCGGGCGCTTTACGCCGCCAAACATGCCGGCCGCGACCGCGCCTGCCTGATCACCAAGGGCAAGCTGCACTGCGGCAACCCGTAGCGCTGGGGCATTCCCCGCGACGGAATCGGCACGCTGGCGGGCCGCCACGAATATTTCACGCCGCGCGACGCGACAAGCCACCGTTGTTCGGGAACCGGATCAGGATGGGGCCTCGGGCTTGTCCGGTTTTTCCTCCGGATCCATGTCCCAGCCCTCTTCCTTGTACCAATCCTCGCCCAGCATCTCGGCCGGGTGTTCGGTGCGGCCGGAGCCGTTGCCGCACATGAGCGAATCCGCCGGGCAATACTTGTCGCAGCCCCAGCAGATCCGCTCCGGGTGTTTGGGTTTCAGGGGAAATTTCTTGGCCATCGTTACGGCATGATCTCCACGTATTCATAGACCTCGGCGTCCACCAAGCGCCCGCGCACCGGCAGGGCGGCCTCGGCGAACCAGGCGTGGGGGTCGTGGCGGTCGATCTCGCGGCCCATGAAGCGGACCAGTTCGCAGATCGGTTCGACCACGTTGACGCGGTAGCGTTCATCCTTCTTCACATAGCCCAGGTAGAGATTCTTCATGCAGTTGCCGCGACACCAGGCATAGGCCTCGCAGCCGCCGCACGGCATGTCGGGATGCGGTTGCAGCGGGCTCTTCCTGAGCCAGTTGCCCTGGATCTCGCCCATCTGCATGGCCGGCGCGTACATCATGTCCGGGCAGGGGAAGATCTTGCCGTCCGGCATGACGTTGATGAGGTGGGTGGAGACGCGGCACTGGGTGCGGCCGTCGTAGCGTTCCAGGGCGCGGTTGGGCAGCACCTTGTTGCGCACCATGCCCATGATCGGGATCAGCGGATAGAGCTTGTCGGTGCGGCGGAAGAACTTGTCGATGAGCTGGACCAGGACCGCCTTGCGCTTGTCCGTGGAATCCGCGAAATACTGCTCGTCGGCGACGAACTGCCAGTACAGGTAGTCGAAGGATTCCGCGAGGTCGTCGAGTTCCTCGAAGGAGGTGTCGGGATGGCCCCAGGTCACGCGCGCGGTGAAGCTGCCGCCCAGGCGGTCGCGCACGTGCGCCACGTTCTTCAGTACCTGGCGCCACACGCCCCGTCCGCGATAGCCGTCGGTGGTCCGCTCGCCGCCGTCGATGGAAACCAGGATGTTGGACAGCCGGTGCAGCATCCAGTCGGGCAGGCTGTCCAGCAGGGTGCCGTTGGTCTGCAACTGGTAGCGGAATTGCGGGAAACGGCGCATCACCTTGTCCATCATGTCCCGGTTCAGGGTCGGCTCGCCGCCGTAGAAGGTGACGTAGACCTCCTTGCCGGCGAGGTGCTTGTCCACGAAGGCGGCGAGCTGGTCGATGTCGTATTTCAGCTCGGTCTGGGAGCCGAGCACTTCGCCCACGCCCAGGGAGCAATAGCTGCATTTCAGGTTGCACTTGAGGGTGGTGAGCAGTTGCAGCTCGACGCGGCCGCCGACGATGGGGTCGGGATCGGATTCGGGAGCCCGCGCCGCGGCGGGGGCAAATTGGAGGGTGTGGCTGGTCATGGTCCTGTTTCGCCTGGAAATGAATGGAATGCGTACCGCGATACGGCGCGGTCGAGGGGCTTCAGCGAAAAAGGACGGGAGGGCCGTGCTTGAGTTGGGCGCTGGCGCCAAGGCGCAGCCAGTCGCCCGCCGTCGCGGGGGGCGTGGCAAGGCGATCAAGGCGCGACATGCGGTCGGTACGGCCAGACATTGCGGTGATGACTCCAGATTGCATCGGCGATCGGGCGGGCCGGCCCGGCTTGAACGGCGGAGCGGCGCACGCCGCGTCGGGCAAGCTACCCGATTTCTCGAACCGGGAGAAAGACAATGGTCAATCCACATACGCCCCGCCGTGTGGCAGTCAACACAAGAAGGAACACGAAAATTCGCGCGTGATGACCAGGCCTGGTGGCGCCAGCCTCAGCGTCCGGGTCCCGTCGCGGATTCCGGTGGCGCCGCCGTATCCGCCACCCCGGCGGCCGCGCGTTCCTGGGCAGCCAGGGCGCGCAAGGCGTCCAGGGCGCCGGCCAGGGCGTCCTCCCGCCGTTCCAGGGAATACACCATGTAGGCCGGCAAGGTGAAGGCCGGGCGGCCTGGCATGGGCCACAACTGGCCCTGTTCGACCAGTTCGCGGGTGATGCGCCAGGGGAAATAGCCGCTGCCGCCGCAATGCAGGATCTGCTGCATCACCAGCCAGCCGATGTTGGCGGTGATCGCCGGGGCGGCCTGATCCGGGAAGGCGGTGCCGAATTGGGCGTGGAATTCCGCGCCCCAGTCCATGTGGATGTAGCCCGGGTCCGGCCAGGGGCGGCCCGGGTCCGAGGCCACCAGCACCAGGCGTTCCTCGAACAGGCGCTCGATGCCCAGGCCGGGCCGGCTCTCCGGGGTGTAGAGCACGCCCAGATCCACCGTGCCCTGCACCAGCTCCCGCATGATGTCTTCCTCGAAGCCCACCTCCAGGCGCAGGGAGATGTCCGGGTGGCGGGCGCGCATGTGCGCCACCCACTGGGGCAGGAAGCCATCCCACAGGGCGATGCGGCCGCGCAGGGTAAGGCTGCCCCGGAAGCCCGCCGGCAGCCCCACTTCGTGCCGGGCCTGTTCCAGGGTGCGCACCAGGGTATTGGCGTGGCGCAGGAAGCGCCGCCCGGCGGGCGTGAGTTGCGCGCCGCCCCGGCCGCGCTGGAACAGCACCGCGCCAAGCCGGCTCTCCAGGGCCTGGATGCGGGTGCTGACCGTGGACTGGGTGACGTGCAGGCGCTGGGCGGCGCCGACGAAATTACCGGCGGCGGCCACGGCGAGAAAAGTCCGGGCGAATTCGATGTCCATGGGATGTTGTGCCCTATCTATCGATAAATCGAATATTAGACTTCAATTAATATCGTTTGCCAGATGGATGGGGGCGGCAATAACCTGAAGTCATGCATTTTTCACGTGATCCCTGACATAACCAGGAGCGACGAAATGACCATGACGCAAACCCCTTCTTGCGAAAAACCCAAGCTGCAAACCCCCAAGAGCCATTTTCTCGAGGAGGCCAGGGACAGCACCAATCCCTATGCCATCTACACCCGATCCGTGCTGGTGGATGGCAAGGAAATCCTCACCGACCCCGAGGGCTACCTCCTCGACATGGACGCCTGGAGCGAGGGCTTCGCCCGCGCCCAGGCCGAGCGGGAGGGACTTGTCCTCACCGAAGCGCACTGGGAAGTCATCCGCTTCATCCGCGAATACTACGAACAGCACGGCGTGCAGGCCCAGGTGCGGGACATGATCCGCCACTTCAGCAAGACCTGGGGGGCGGAGCGGGGCAACAACCGCCACCTGCACGACATGTTCCCCATGGGCGGCCCGCAGAAGCAGGGCAACCGCGTCGCCGGCATCCGCAAGACCAAGGGCGAGCACTGACCCTGGCGGTCCGAGCGGGCGCCCGCGGCACGAACGACGATCTTATGAGATGGAAACCATGACGAGTTCGGTTGGCACTTCCCACGCGATCCCCCTCCCGGCCGGTAATGCCCGGGTGCTTTGGCTATCGCTCCTGGCATTTTCCATGGGTTTCGCGGTCTGGGGCCTGTTTTCGGCGCTCGGCCCCTTTCTCATCAAGTGGTATGCCTTCACGCCCACCCAGGCGCTCATCCTCGCCGCCATGCCGCCTTTCTTCGCCACCCTGGCCAGCATCCCCCTCGGCATCGTGGCGGACCGATACGGTGGCCGGCGGGTGTTCACGCTCCTGCTCCTGAGCCTGGCCCTGCCGCTGTTCGCCGGGCTGTTCGCCGAAAGCTATCCCGCCTTTCTGTTTCTCGGCTTGCTGCTCGGCCTGGGAGGCGCCAGCTTCGTGGTGGGCAACGCCCATGTTTCATCCTGGTATCCCAAATCCAGGCAGGGCACGGCCCTGGGGATCTTCGGCCTGGGCAACATCGGCATCAGTATCGGCATGGTGGCCGTCACCTTCCTGATTACGCACGTGCTGGGCGGGCCGGCGGGCGACGGCGCGTTGCCTGCCAGGTTGACGCTAGGTCCCTTTTCCGGCTGGCGCCTGGTGTTCCCGGCCTTCGCCATTCCCACCCTGTTGATGGCGCTGGTCTACTGGTTCTTCGCCTCCGACTCGCCCCACAGGCCGCACAAGGATGTCACCTTGCGTGAAATCGCCGCCGTGTACCGCTCGGGCACCCTGGTCTGGCTGGTGACCTATCTCTACTGGACGGCGTTCGGCACCCTCACGTTCTTCGCCGCCACCATGCCGACCTATCTCGTGGATCAGTGGCACGTGGACACCACCCAGGCTTCCATGGTCTACACCCCCTTGCTGGTGGTCTGCGTCGCCATCACGCGGCCGCTCGGCGGCTGGCTGTCCGATCGCTTCGATACCCTGAAACTGCTCGGCTGGATGTTCGGCGCGTCCACCCTCCTGGCCCTGCTCATGATTTCGCAGGTTTCACTGCACAGCCAGTTGTTCGCCATCTATTCGTTGGCCCTGCTCTCCGGCGCCGCCGCCGCCGCGGTCGTCAAGTTGATCCCGACCTACTTCAGGCATGTGGGCGCGGTCAGCGGACTGGCCAAGGCCGCCGGCGCGGCCTGCGGTTTCGCCATGACGGTCATCCTCGCCGCCAGCAAGCATTTCCTGGGCGGATACGCGCTTGGCTATACCGTCTGGGCCCTGATGAACCTGGCCGCGTTCTACATCGCGTTCTCGCGCGTGGGGTTCAGGCACGCCCATGCCCTCCACTGAAAAGGGTCCGGGCCGGATCGACGCACCGCGCACCCCGCCGTGGCCGCTTCCGCGCCCGGGTGGAGACAGCCACTGATCACGACGCTACATCATCACCACGAGCATCAGCAGCATGGCCCAGGCGATGAGGCCGGCGCCGATCACGGTCTGCACGATGGAGGCCGCCGTGACGTCCTCGCGCATATGGCAAAGGCCCTCGATGCCGTGATAGATGATGCCGCAGGACAGGACCAGGGCGCCGAGGGAGAGCGCGGCGTTGAAGGCCAGGCTGGGCACCAGGAGCCCCAGGGACGCGAGCCAGAGTGGTATCGGCGCGATCGCGGCCAGCATGTAGGCATCGTGGTAATCGATCCTGAGCCCGTCGGTCTCGGCCACCTGCTTGATGAGCCAGCCCATGAACAACAAGGTGGCCATCTCGGTCAGGAAGAAGGCCACCGCGATCCCGCCCCACTGCTTATCGGCGGCCCCCGCGAAGAACGCCTCCGGATAGTGGGTGCCGGCGTAGTAGAGCAGGCCGGGTGGCAACAGCGACAGCGGCAGAACGACAAAGGCGAACAGCTTGACCAGCCTGGGGTGTATCTTTTCCAGTTCCGGCCAACCTTCCGCGGTGGATACCGGCAACTTGCCTAAAGAGATCAGGTTCATGACACTCCTCCTCGATGGAAACCACATGGGACATCTGGCATACATCACGCCATGTTAATATCATGATGTGATGTATCTTGTTTAGCCCATCGAATGAACATGTCAAGCACCGAATCCGGCTCGCCCCATGCCCTGGGCAAGGACGATTACGAAAGGATTTCCCGCTTCCGTTATCGGCTGCGGCGATTCCTGCGCATCAGCGAGGAATTCTGCAAGGAACAGGGTCTGACCCCCTTGCAGTACCAGTTGCTGCTGCACGCGAAGGGCTTCCCTGGCCGTGACTGGGCCAGCATCGGCGAACTGGCCGAGCGCCTCCAGGCCCAACATCACGGCGTGGTCGCCCTGATCGATCGTTGCGAGAAGCTCGGACTGGTGAAACGCAGCCCGGGCCAGACCGACCGCCGCGTGGTGGAGGTGCATCTGCTCCCCAAGGGGGAGGCGTTGCTGGCCAGAACCGCATCGCAACACCAGGACGAATTGCACCGCCTGATCCAGGAATTCGCCCAGGCCGAGCATTGATGGTCGAGAGCCCGCCGACTGGCGGAGGGAAACGGCGGCGCGCGCCGCTCAGCACGCAGCGCGGATTTTTTTCAAACCGGGAGAAAGACAATGGTCAATCCACATACACCCCGCCATGTGGCGGTCATCCGCCACATGGCCTTCGAGGACACGGGCATTTTCGGCGAAGTGCTGACGCAACGGGGCTGGACGGTCGCCACCCTGGAGGCCGGCATCGACGATCTCGCGCCCGCCTTGCGGGAAGCCGACCTCGCCGTGGTGCTGGGCGGCCCCATCGGCGTCTATGAAACCGACCGCTACCCCTTCCTGAACGCGGAACGCGCCGCCCTCGAACAGCGTCTGGCGGCGGGGCGGCCGACCCTGGGCATCTGCCTGGGCGCCCAGCTCATCGCCCAGGCCCTGGGCGCGCGGGTCTACCCCGGCGGGCGCAAGGAAATCGGCTGGAGCGGCTTGCGCCTGAGCGAAGCCGGCGCCCGCTCCTGCCTCGCCGCCCTGGGGGACCAGCCGGTCCTGCACTGGCACGGCGACACCTTCGACCTGCCGGCAGGCGCGCAATTGCTGGCCAGCACCGACGTGTACGAGAACCAGGCCTTCTCCGTGGGCGGCAACGTCCTGGCGCTACAGTTCCACGCCGAGGCCGACAGCCGCCGCATCGAGCAATGGCTGATCGGCCACACCTGCGAACTGTCCGCCGCCGGCATCGACATCCCGGCCCTGCGCGCGCGCAGCCACGAAGTCGGCCCCGGCCTGCGCGCGGCCGGAACCCGCATGCTGGCGGACTGGCTGGATCGGCTGGCGTGGTGAGCCATTCCGCCGGCACCGGGCTGCTGTCCCTGCGCGTCGGCGGGATCGCGCCACTCGGCCCCGGGGCTGTCCCCAGCGCCATCGGGAAACAGCCCGTTGCCGGACGTTTGTCGCTCACCCGGCTCGGCCTGGCGGGCGATGACCAGGCCGACCGCCGCCATCACGGCGGCCCGGACAAGGCGCTGCATCACTATCCGGCCCAGCACTACGCCGCCTGGCGCAACGAGCTGCCCGAGCGGGCGTCCTTGTTCGAGCCGGGCGGTTTCGGGGAGAACCTTTCCACCCTCGGCCTGGACGAGGGAAACGTCTGCCTGGGCGACATCTTCCGGCTGGGATCGGCCACCATCCAGGTGTCCCAGGGCCGGCAGCCGTGCTGGAAGCTGAACCTGCGCTTCGCCGTGCCCGACATGGCGCGCCGCGTCCAGGAACACGGGCGCGCCGGCTGGTATTACCGGGTGCTGGAGGAGGGCGAGGTCGGCCCCGAGGACCGCCTGCTTCCGCTCGAACGCCCGCATCCGGACTGGCCACTCGCCCGCGTCCTGCGCATTTTTTACCGCGACACCCTGGATCGCGACGGCCTCGCCGCGCTCGCGACGCTGGCGGTACTGGCGCCCGGCTGGCGCGACACCGCCGCGAAGCGCCTGGAAAGCGGCCGGGTGGAGGATTGGCGCCGGCGCCTCGAAGGCCGGGCAAGCGACGCTTGAAGCCGCATGCCCGCTTGCGGGATTCCCGAACGCGGTAGAAGATAGTGACCGTTTACTATCTTTCGCCGTATTCATGGACACCCATCCCAAACACCTTCCCGCCGACGAGCGCCGCGCCGTGACCATCGGGGCCGTGGTCGAACTGGCCGGGTCGGTCAACCCCAGCGAGATCACCACCGCGGCCATCGCCAAACACATGAACGTCACCCAGGGCGCCCTGTTTCGCCACTTCCCGTCCAAGGATGCGATCTGGCGGGCGGCGATGGAATGGATGGCGGAGCGCCTGCTGGGCCGGATCGACCACGCCGCCCAGGGCATCGACTCGCCGGTGGCCGCGCTGCGGGCCATGTTCATGAGCCATGTGGAATTCGTCATCGAGCACCCCGGCGTGCCCAGGATGATGTTCGGCGAGTTGCAGCGCGCCGAGGCCAGCCCGGCCAAGGACATGGCCCGGACCCTGATCCGGCGCTACGGGGATCGTCTGCGCGCCCTGCTGGAGCGGGGCAAGGCCGGCGGCGAGATCGCGCCGGAGGTGGATGTGGAGGCCGCCGCCACGCTGTTCATCGGCACCATCCAGGGCCTGGTCATGCAGTCCATGCTGTCGGGCGACATCGGGCGCATGCGCGCCGAGGCGCCCGGCGTGTTCGCCATCTACCAACGCGGCATCGCGAGCCGAAAATGAAGGGGCCAGCCATGAAGCAGTTCCTGTCAACGCATCGCCGCGCGCTGGCCCTGGCCGGCGTGCTGGTGCCACTGCTTGCCGTGTTCGTTTACGTCGGCCTGCGCTCCGGGCCCCTGGCGCCGGTGCCGGTCACCGTGGCCCGGGTGGAAAACCAGGCGGTGGCGCCCGCCCTGTTCGGCATCGGCACGGTGGAGGCGCGTTACACGTTCAAGATCGGCCCCACCGTTGCCGGCCGCGTCAGGTCGGTCGCCGTGCAGGTGGGCGACCGGGTCGCGGCGGGCCAGTCGGTGGCCGAGATGGACCCCATCGACCTGGATGACCGTGTCGCCGCCCTGGAAGCGGCGCTGAAACGCGCCGAGGCCGGCGCCCTGGCCGCCGAGGCCCAGATCCAGGACGTCACGGCGCGCAAGGCCTACGCCGTATCCCAGACCAGCCGCTACGAAAAACTCCTGGCGGCCCGGGCCGTGAGCGAGGAGGCGGTCGAGGCCCGGCGCCAGGAACTCCAGGTGGCCGAGGCGAGCCTGCGCGCCGCGCGCGCCAACCTGGACGCGGCGCGCCAGGAGCCGCCGCGACTGGCCGCCGAGCGCGACGGCCTGCTCCGGCAGCGCGCCAACCTGCGCCTGGTGGCGCCGGTGGCGGGGCTGGTCAGCGCCCGTCTGGCCGACCCCGGCACCACCCTGGTGGCCGGCCAGGCGGTGGTGGAGGTGATCGACCCCGCCAGCGTGTGGATCAACGTGCGCTTCGACCAGTCCCGCGCCGCCGGGCTCGTGGCCGGCCTGGCGGCGCGCATCGAGCCGCGCAGCCTGGCCGGCCGCACCCTGCCGGGACGGGTGGCGCGGGTGGAGCCGCTGGCCGACGCGGTGACCGAGGAGTCGCTGGCCAAGGTGGTGTTCGACACCTTGCCCGATCCGCTGCCGCCCATCGGCGAACTGGCCGAGGTCACCGTGGCCCTGGCCGCCCAGCCGGCGCGGCCGGCGCTGGCCAACGCCAGCATCCAGCGGCTGGATGGCCGGCTGGGCGTCTGGGTGGTGGAGGACGACACGCTGCGCTTCGCGCCGGTGAAACTGGGCGCGGCCGACCTGGACGGCCGGACTCAGGTGCTGGACGGCCTGAAGGCGGGCGAGCGGGTGGTGTTGTACAGCCAGAAGGCGCTCACCGCCAACAGCCGGTTCAAGGTGGTGGACAGCCTGCCGGGGGTATCGAAAGGAGCCGCGCCGTGATCAGCCTGGCCGGGCGCGACATCCTGCACGCCTGGGGCAAGTTCGTGTTCACCGGCGTCGGCCTGGGCCTGCTGATCGGCGTGACGCTGACCATGGCCGGGGTCTATCGCGGCATGGTGGACGACGCCAAGGTCCTGCTCGACAACAGTGGCGCCGATCTCTGGGTGGTGCAGCAGGACACCCTGGGGCCTTACGCGGAATCCTCCAGCCTGTACGACGACACCTATCGCGGCCTCCTGGGCATGAAGGGGGTGGCGCGCGCGGCCAACATCACCTACCTGACCATGCAGGTGAAGAAGGACGCGCGCGACGTGCGCGCCATGGTGGTCGGCGTGGCCCCCGGCGGCCCCGGCGAGCCCGGCTGGCCCGGCTATCTGGTGGCCGGCCGGCATCTCACCCGGGGCCATTACGAGGCGGTGGCCGACATCGCCACCGGCTTCCGGCTCGACGAGGTGATCCGCATCCGCCGCAACGACTACCGCGTGGTGGGCCTGACCCGGCGCATGGTCTCCTCCGGCGGCGACCCCATGGTGTTCATCCCCCTCAAGGATGCCCAGGAGGCCCAGTTCCTCAAGGACAACGACGCCATCCACCGCCAGCGCGCCCGCACCGAGGCCAATCCGCCCTCAACCGGCCCGGCGCGCCGGGCGTGCTGGACGCGGTGCTCGCCTCCCAGAGCGTCAACCCTTACGTCAACGCCGTGCTGGTGCGGGTGCAGCCGGGCTTCGAGCCGGAGGCGGTGGCCGAACCCATCCGCCGCTGGAAGCGCCTCACCGTCTATACCCGGGCGCAGATGGAGGAAATCCTCGTGGCCAAGCTGATCGCCACCTCGGCCAAGCAGATCGGCATGTTCCTGGTGATCCTGGCCATCGTCAGCGCGGCCATCGTCGCCTTCATCATCTACACGCTGACGATGGGCAAGATCCGCGAGATCGCGGTGCTGAAGCTCATCGGCACCAGGAACCGCACCATCGCCGGCATGATCCTGCAACAGGCCGTGGGCCTGGGGTTGATCGGCTTCGCGGTGGGCAAGGTGGCGGCCACCTTCTGGGCGCCGTTCTTCCCCAAGCATGTGTTGCTGGAGCCGGGCGACGCGGCGCGCGGCTTCGTGGCCGTGGTGGTGATCTGCGTGCTGGCCAGCATCCTGGCCATCCGCGCGGCGCTCAAGGTGGACCCGGCGGAGGCGATCAGTGGCTGAGACGGACCAGATCGACAAAACACACCGTACCGGCATCCGCATCGAGGGCCTGAAGAAGCGTTACGGCGGCGGGGACACCGCCGTGGACGCCCTCAAGGGGGTGGACATGGCGGTGGCGCCCGGCGAGGTGGTGGGCCTCATCGGCCCTTCCGGCTCGGGCAAGAGCACCCTGCTCAAGTGCCTGGGCGCGATCATCGAACCCACCGCCGGGCGCATGACCCTGGGCGACCACGTCATCTACGACAACGCCTGGAAGATCACCGACCTGCGCGCCCTGCGCCGGGACAAGATCGGCTTCGTGTTCCAGGCGCCCTATCTCATTCCCTTCCTCGACGTGACCGACAACGTGGCCTTGCTGCCCATGCTGGCCGGGCGGCCCAACGCCGAGGCGAGGAGCATGGCGCTGGAACTGCTCGATGCCCTGGACGTGCGGCACCGGGCGCGGGCCATGCCCTCGCAACTCTCCGGTGGCGAACAGCAGCGCGTGGCCATCGCCCGCGCCCTGGTCAACCGGCCGCCGGTGATCCTGGCCGACGAGCCCACCGCGCCGCTGGACAGCGAGCGGGCCCTGGCCGTCATCCGTATCCTGGAGGACATGGCTGCTCAGTTCGCCACCGCCATCATCGTCGTCACCCACGACGAGAAGATCATCCCCACCTTCCGCCGCATCTACCAGATCCGCGACGGCCGCACCCACGAGGTGGCCGGGCTCGGCATTCCGGCCGACGCCTCCGGCCAGGGCCGCTGAAAACCCTGTCATGCGGATCGCCCGGCGTCCTCGTCGAGCCCATACTGTTTGAGCCTTTTCCACAGCGTCGTGCGCGACATGCCCAGTCGTCTTGCCGCCTCGGCTCGGTTGCCGCCGCATTCTTTCAGCGCGCGTGACAGGATTTCCCGTTCCCGGCCCGCCGGTCCGGCGGGTGGGCGATAGTAGGACTGCGCCAGGCCGGCGGACGCCATGTCGTCGACCTTGGCGGGCGCGTCGGCGCCCCGGGCGGATTGCCGCACCTCGGGCGGCAGATGGCGCGGTAGCACGGTCGCGCCCTCCGCATGCACCAGGGCGTATTCCAGCGCATTCGCCAGCTCCCTGACGTTGCCCGGCCAGTCGTGGGCGCCCAGCGCGTCGAGCGCCTCGGCGGAAAGTTGAATTTCGCGCCCCTGATGTCGGCCGCGCAGGTTGTCCAGCAGGGCATCCACCAGCAGCGGGATGTCCTCCCGCCGCTCGCGCAGGGCCGGCACATGCAGGGGCAGCACGCGCAGGCGGTAGTACAGGTCGGCCCGGAATGCCCCGTGGCGCACCATGGCGGGAAGATCCCGATGCGTGGCCGCGAGGATGCGGACATCCACCTTGCGGGGCTGGTTCTCGCCCAGCCGCTCGATTTCCCGTTCCTGCAGCACGCGCAACAGTTTCACCTGGACATTCAGCGGCACCTCGCCGATCTCGTCCAGCAGCAGGGTGCCGCCATGGGCGGCCTCGAAGCGCCCCTCGCGCGCCGTCGCCGCGCCAGTGAAGGCGCCGCGGGCATGGCCGAACAATTCGGCTTCCAGCAGTTGCTCGGGAAAGGCCGCGCAATGCACCCGCAGGTAGGGCCCCCTGGCGCGGCTCGAGTTGTCGTGCAGGGCGCGGGCGACCAGTTCCTTGCCTGTGCCGCTCTCCCCGGTGACGAGCACGCTCGCCTCGCTCGCCGCGGCGCGCAGGATCTGGCGGAACAGTTCCTGCATCGCCGCGCCGTGCCCCACCAGCCCGCCCAGCTGTAGTCGCTCGCTGGCCGCCTCCTCGAGTCGGAGCTCCTGGCTGCGGTCGCGCAGGACCACGGCGTAGCAGGCCAGGTCGGTGTCCGAAGGCAGTTGCATGGCCCACATGCGCAGCGGGATCAGCTCGCCGTCCGGCCGCTGCACGACGAGATCCTGGACCAGCTTTTCCCCGCGCACCGTCGCCATGAGCGCGCATCCGCCCTGTTTCTCGCAATTCCGGGCGCAGGCCGTACCCTGGAACAGGCCGGGGCAGAGCCGGTTCAGGATTTCGTCGTCGCGCCGGCCCAGCATGCGTCTGGCCGCCTTGTTGATGGCCACGACCTGGCGCCGCCGATCGAGGAAAAGAATGCCTTCCTCCAGGTTGTCGAGGAATTGCGTCAAACCGGACAGGGAAATCATCGCTGCGTCCCGATGGCGTTCAAAGTGAACGCAATATTAACGTCAAGACTGAACACAAGATATGAACATGCGTTACAGGATGGAAATAACTTGTTGATTTATTGAATAAATATAATTGGCACGGCACGTGCTAACTCTATTCCGTCATCGAGACAGCCATCTTGCAACCCTCAGAGGAATCCTACCCATGAAATCAGCCAAACTCGTTATCGCCCTGATCGCCACCGCCCTGCTGCCCTCCCTGGCTTCCGCCCGCGACGTCGAGGACGCCGTGTCGGTCAGCTTCGAACGCGACATGAACTACATGCCGTCCACCCAGGCATTGCCCGCCAACCAGGCCGAGGTCGATCCCCTGCGCGATGCCCTGAACGCCGCCCTGGCTCGCTCCGGCAAGACGGAAGCCCGGGTGCCGCCGAGCATGGCCTCGCAAGCCGCTTTCGGCGTCGACCGCGCCAGCAACTGAGCCGGGCCTCCCGGCCTGGCGGCGGAATGCTCCGGCATTCCGATCCGCCAGGCGGCAGCCCATGAAAAAAGGCCGCTCGCGCGGCCTTTTTTCGTTACCGTGAAAGTGTCAGCTCTCGGCGACCACGGTCACGGTGATGTCGCAGGTCACGTCGGAATGCAGGGACAGGGTGACGGGATATTCACCCACCGCCTTGAGCGGGCCTTCCGGCAGGCGAACTTCCGCCTTGGCGACTTCCATGCCCTGGGTCGCCAGGGCGCTGGCGATGTCCGCGTTGTTGATGGAACCGAACAGGCGGCCATCGACACCGGCCTTCTGGGCGATGGTGATGGCGATGCCGGCCAGCTTTTCGGCGCGGGCCTGGGCGGCGGCCAGCTTTTCGGCGGATTGCTTTTCCAGTTCGGCCTTGCGCTCGGCGAAGGCGGCGATGTTGGCCTTGTTGGCGCGCTTGGCCATGCCCTGGGGAATCAGGAAGTTGCGGGCGTAGCCGTCCTTGACCTTGACCACGTCGCCCAGGTTGCCCAGGTTGACGACTTTATCCATCAGGATGATTTCCATTTGAGTGCTCCTGATCAGCTGTTGTGCTTGTCGGTGTAGGGCAGCAGGGCCAGGAAGCGGGCGCGCTCGATGGCGACGGACAGCTGGCGCTGGTACTTGGCCTTGGTGCCGGTGATGCGGGCGGGGATGATCTTGCCCAGCTCGTTGACGAAGTCCTTGAGAACCTCGATGTCCTTGTAATCCACTTCCTTGACCTTCTCGGCCGTGAAGCGGCAGAACTTGCGGCGGCGGAACAGGGCCGCGCCGTTGGGGTTCTTGGGACGGGGCTTGCGCTTGATGAAAGCCATTTTCTTGCTCCTTGATCTAAGGGGTCCGGTTATTCCGGAGCCAACATTCCAAATTCAGTTACATGCAATTCGAGCCGGGGATCGCGCGCGCCCTTGCGGTCGATGAAGCCGGTGAGCTTGAGGCCGGCGCCGGGCTGGATGTTGCCCAAGCCTTGCGCCACCGGCCCGAAGGCCACCAGTTCGGTTTCGACTTCCACCGTCCGGGTCTTGCCGGCTTCCTGTTGCGTCGAGGTGTGTTTTACCTGGAAGCGCAGGGTGGCCAGTCCCGAAGGGGTGCGGCGCGGACCCGATGTCGCCATCAGGCTGCCCGACAGTTCGAACCGGTTCAGGCGGCGGCTTCCGCGGGGGCGGTTTCGCTCGGCTGGGCCACCAGCAGGTTGCGCGCCTTCTCGCCCTTCATCATCGGCGACGGTGCGGTGACGGCCTCGTCGCGCGCCAGGGTCAGGTGGCGCAGGATGGCGTCGTTGAAGCGGAAGCCATGCTCCAGTTCGTCCAGGGTTTCCTGGTCGATCTCGATGTTCATGAGGATGTAGTGGGCCTTGTGCATCTTCTGGATGGTGTAGGCCAGTTGCAGGCGGCCCCAGTCTTCCAGGCGATGGATGTGGCCGCCCTTGGAGGCGATCAGGGTCTTGTAGCGCTCGACCATGGCGGGCACCTGCTCGCTCTGGTCCGGGTGCACGATGAATACGATCTCGTAGTGACGCATTGAAACTCCTTTTGGGCTGGGGCCGCCCCCGTGCGCTCGGGGTGCGGCAAGGCGGAATGAACCGAGCCAGGCGGGTTATTCCCGGGCGGGCTCGGGGAAGCGCGGAATTCTATTGTTAAATCAGGCGGATAGCAAGGTGATGGGGGATGCGCGGCGCGGCCGGCGTGGACTGGCGCGGATCGGGCCCCCCACGGGAATCCTCGCTCGCCCCTTGGCGAATGTATTCGGAAAATGCCATGCTTTTGTCGGGAGTGTTCCGGGGGAGTGTTCTGGTTGAAGCCTCGCGCCCGCAATTCCTGGCTTCTCGCAGTACTCGATGGCACCGCCGATCTTGATCGGCTTTGAAATGGGTTCGCAACTCGTCCCGGGGTCTCATGAACAAGATTATCGCCATGCTGTCGCTGTTCTTGCTGCCGCTCCACGCGGCCAGCGCCCCCAGCGACTCGGAGATCGACCAGTTGATGCCGCTGAGCCTGGATGAACTGCTGGCGGTGAATGTCTCCATCTCCACCCACAGCAAGCAGCAGATGTCCAAGGCGCCCTCGGTGGTTTCGGTCATCACGGCGGAAGACATCAAGGCCACGGGCACCACCAACCTCATGGAGATCCTGCAAAGCGTGCCGGGGGTCTATGTCAAGCACAACCTGTTCGCGTTCAGGCCCCTGATCACCATGCGCGGCGCCCCCGGCACCCACACCCTGCTCATGGTGAACGGCGCCCCCATGCGCGACCTGGTCTGGTCCAACGGCATGTTCTGGAAAGGCCTGCCGGCGAGCGCCATCGAGCGCATCGAGATCATCCGCGGTCCCGGCTCCGCCCTGTTCGGCGCCGACGCCTCGGCCGGCGTGATCAACGTCATCACCAAGACCGCCGGGACCATCCAGCATTCCGAGGCCGGGCTGCGCGCCGGCAGCGACGACACCCAGGCCGGCTGGGTGCGGCACGGCGCCAGCTGGAACGGCTTCGACATCGGCCTGACCGCCGAGGTCTCCACCACCGACGGCCATCAGCCCCGCATCTCGCCGGACGCCAACGGCGATACCGGTCGGGCCAACTACGAGTGGGACAACCAGGACATCCGCTTTTCCATGGCCAAGGGCAGCTGGCGGCTGCTGGCCGACTTCATGCGCCACGACGATCTCGGCGCCGGCCTCAACGGCGCCGGCAGGCTGGACCCGCTCAACGACTCGGACGACAGCCAGTACAGCCTGGCGCTGGCCTACGACAACCCGGTGTACACCCGCGACTGGGGCCTGAACGCGGTGGTGCGCTATCGCGATCTGGACTACTCCTCCGGCAACGGCTTCCTTGCCCCAACCCTGCTCGATCCCAATGCCCGGGAATACCTGGATGCCTCCGAGCGCCAGGGCGGCATCGATGTCAGCGGCCTCTACACCGGCATCAGCCGGCATGCCCTGCGCATCGGCGGTGGCGTGACATGGAACGAGATCTACGATGTCCGGCACGACCCGGCCAAGGCCAACCCCATTCCGGAGCAAAGCCGTCGCGATCTCTTTCTGTACCTCCAGAACGTCTGGCACATCAGCGCGGACTGGGAACTCACCGCTGGCCTGCGCCACGACGATTTCAGCGACTTCGGCGGCGCCACCACGCCGCGCCTTGCCCTGGTGTGGCAAGGCACCGACCGGCTGACCACCAAGCTCATGTATGGCGAGGCGTTCCGGGCGCCGTCCTATCAGGAACTGTATTACAAGACCGCGGCCAACACCCCGAATCCCGACCTCGACCCCGAGCGTTCGAAGACCTGGGAACTCGCCTTCGATTACCTGGCGTCGAGGGACCTGAGACTGGCCCTCAACCTTTATCGCTTCAAGCGCACCGACATGATCGGCGCCGACGCGGCCAAGCAATTCCAGAATTTCGACAGCTTCACGGCGCGCGGCGCCGAGCTGGAAGCCTACTGGCAGGCTTCCCCTACCGTGCGGCTGGCCGGCAATCTGAGTTATCGCGACGATGACGACTCCGCTTACCGCGATCTGAACGCCCCGGAGAAATCCGCTTATCTGCGCCTGGATTGGGCATTCCAGGCCCGCTGGAACTGGAACCTGCAGGCCGGCTGGTACGGCGAGCGTCCGCTGCCGGCGGGCGATCCCCGCCGGGAACTGGGCGCGTACAGCCTGGTGGACAGCACGCTGCGCTATCGGCGCGACAAGCAATGGGAATTCGCCGCCTCCCTCCGCAACCTGCTGGACGAGGATGCCTGGGACTATTCCAGCAAGAATCTTCCCAACAACCTGCCGTTGCCCGGGCGCACTTTCTACGCCGAATTGCGCTTCACCTTCTGATCCGGCGCGGTATCGATGCATCCCCCGCGGCGTTCCCTCCTCTTCGTCCTGGCGGTCGTGATGGCGGCCTGGCCGGCGCTCGCCGCCGATCTGGAGTTGGCCTCGGAAAACGCGGTGCGCGCGGTATTGCTCTACAACTTCCTCAGCTTCGCCGACCTGCCGGGGAACGGGGCCGACCAGAAGGCCTTGCATATCTGTGTCGCCGCGCGCGATCCCGAACTCCTCGCGGCCATGGAGCGGCTCCAGGAGCGCCGGATACGGGGCCGGACCCTTTACGCGCAAGGCTTCGGACCGGACCTCCACTGCGACGCGATCTATATCGATTCGCGCGCGCGCTGGCAGGCCATGAGCGAGGGGGCGGGCGCGCCCCGGGCCCTCACGGTCGGCTTCTACCCGGGCTTCGTCGACGATGGCGGCATCGTGGAGGTGGGCTTCCAGGAGGGGCGCGCCCGCTTCGACATCAACCTGGCCGCTGCCAGGCGGGCCGGCATCCGCCTTTACCCACAATTGCTGCGCCTGGCGCGCCGCGTGCTGGAGTGACGCATGAAGACATGGTCGCGTAAGGCGTTCTCCAGGCACTCGCTCCGCTTCCAGTTGCTCGCCCTGGTCGTCGGCGCGGTCGCCCTGTCCCTGACCATCTCCATGCTGAGCGCGCTGTTGATCCAGTGGGGCCTGCAGAAGGAACAGCTGACCCGATCCCTGGAGACCACGGCGCGCAGCACCGCCACCGCCGTCAGCGCCGCGGTCGCCTTTGGCGATGCCCAGGCCGCCGCCGAGGCCCTGCGCATCCTGGCGCCCCAGAAGGAAATCGTGGCGGCCGCGGTCTATCGCGACGACGGCGGGCGACTCGCCATCCATGGCCAGGCCGCGCTGCTGCCCCCCGACTCCCGGCAACTCCGGGAACATGGGCCGGATCTGTCGCCCCTGTCCGAAGCCACGACCCTGTTCCTGCCCATCCGCCTCGACGATGCCACCCTGGGGTGGATCTATCTTCGCGCCGACCTGAGCCAGTTCCGCGACGGCTACCTGCGACAGTCCATGCTCGCCATTCTGGCCAGCCTGTGCGGACTGGGGCTGGCCATCTGGCTGGGCATGGGCTTCATCGACCGGATCGTCGGTCCCGTGCGGGGCCTGGCCAGCCTGGCGCACCAGGTCAGGAAAAGCGAGGACTTCGGCTTGCGCGCCTCCAGCCTGAACGCGGGCGATGCCAACGATGAAATCGCCGAGCTGGTGCTCAGCTTCAATGCCATGCTGGCGGAGATCGAGAAGCGCAAGAACGAGGTGCTCGACTACCAGCGCGACCTGGAGGACCGGGTCGATGAGCGGACCAGCCAGCTGGCCATGGCCAACACCGCCCTGCAGGACGAGATTCGCGCGCGCGCCCGCTCGGAGGCCCTGATTCGCGCCAGCGAGGAGAAGCTGCGCGGCCTGTTCGAACTGGCGCCGCTGGGCATCGCGCTATGCGACATGGGGGGGCGGTTCGTCGAATTCAACGCGGCTTTCCAGGCCATCACCGGTTACTCCGCCGACGAGTTGAAGCGGCTGGACTACTGGGCGCTGACGCCCGACGCTTACCTCGCGGAAGAGCATCGGCAACTGGACTCGCTGCGGCGGACCGGGCGCTATGGTCCCTACGAGAAGGCATACCGGCGCAAGGATGGCGGCCTGGTGCCGATCAACCTGAACGGCCGCCTGGTGACCGGCGCGGATGGCCAGGCCTACATCTGGTCCATCGTGGAAGACATCAGCACGCGCAAGCTGGCCGAAGCGCAACTGCTTGCCCAGAAACACTCGGCGGAAGAGGCCAACCAGGCCAAGTCCCGTTTCCTGGCCGCGGCCAGCCACGACCTGCGCCAGCCCCTGCATGCCCTGGGCCTGCTGGTCTCCGCCCTGATCGAGCGCCTGGACGGCGACGGTGGGGCCGGCCACGCCGAGATGCGGCGACTGGCGGGGTTGATCGACACTTCCGCGCGCAACATGGGCGGCCTGCTCAACGAGTTGCTCGATCTGTCCCGCCTGGAAGCCGGCGTGGTCGTGCCACGGCCGGACTGCGTGTCCGTCGATGAGGCATTCGGCCACCTGAACAGCCGGTTCCAGCCCCTGGCGCTGGACAAGGGTTTGCGCCTGCGTTTCGTGCCCTGCCGACTGGCGGTGGAAACCGACCCCGTCCTGCTCGATCGCATCCTCGCCAATCTGATCACCAATGCCATCCGCTACACCTCCCGTGGCGGCATCCTGGTCGGCGCGCGCCGGCGCGGCGAGGATGGGCTGCGTATCGAGGTCATCGATACCGGACGGGGCATCCCGGAGGCCATGTTCGGGCACATCTTCGAGGAGTATTTCCAGCTCGACAACCCGGAGCGTGACCGGGACAAGGGCCAGGGGCTGGGCCTGAGCATCGTCAAGCGCCTGGTCGCCCTGCTGGGCATCCGCATCGAGGTGAGCTCGCGGCTGGGGCATGGCAGCCGATTCAGTCTGGATCTGCCCCGCTGCGAGGCCAGGCAGCCACGGCGAGGAGCCGAACGGGGGGCGCGACCGGCATCCCTGCCAGGGCAGGGGAAACTGGTGGCGCTGGTGGAGGATGACGAGGTCATCCTGGCCGCCATGCGTTCCCTGCTCGAGCAGTGGGGCATCGATCTGATCGCCGCGCCCAGCCTGGATGCGGCGCTTCGAGCGCTGGAGGCCCGCGGCCGGCGGCCCGACCTGATCCTGTCCGACTACCGCCTGCCCGGCGAGCACGACGGCATCGGCGTCGTGGCGCGGTTCCGCGCCCGCCACGGTGATGAACTGCCCGGCGTGCTGATTACCGGCGACACGGGCGAGGAGGCCATCCAGGCGATCACGCGCTCCGGCCTGAGGGTGATGTACAAACCGCTGCAGCCGGCAAAACTGCGCGCCCTGCTGATGCATCTTCTGAAATGATGCGGGTGTTCGCCATGGCGTCCGGAACGCCCGCTCCGGGGGATCAGGCCGTCACGCCACGCAATCCACGAAATAGCGCACGTGGCCGTTGGTCTTGTCCTTCACCAGGCCATGCACGTCGGTTTCGAAGCCGGGGAATTTCTCGTTGAATTCGCGGGTGAACTTCAGGTAGCGCACGATGGTGGCGTTGAAGCGCTCGCCGGGGATCAGCAGGGGGATGCCTGGCGGGTAGGGGGTCAGCAGGATGGAGGTGATGCGGCCTTCCAGGTGGTCGATCTCCACCCGTTCGATGTCCCGGTGGGCCATGCGGGCGAAGGCGTCGGCAGGCCGCATGGCCGGCACCATGTCGGACAGGTACATCTCGGTGGTCAGCCGGGCCACGTCGTTGGCCTTGTAGACCTCGTGGATCTGGGTGCACAGCTCCTTGAGGCCGATGCGCTCGTACTGGGGAAACTTGGCGACGAACTCAGGCATGATCCGCCACAGGGGCTGGTTGCGGTCGTAGTCGTCCTTGAACTGCTGCAGCTCGGTCACCATGGTGTTCCAGCGGCCCTTGGTGATGCCGATGGTGAACATGATGAAGAAGGAGTAGAGGCCGGTCTTTTCCACGATGACGCCGTGCTCGGCCAGGTATTTGGTGAGGATGGCGGCGGGGATGCCCCAGTCGGCGAAGTCGCCGTCCACGTCCAGGCCGGGGGTGATGATGGTGGCCTTGATGGGGTCCAGAAGGTTGAATTCCGGCGCCAGGTCGCCGAAGCCGTGCCAGTGCTCGCCGGCCCGCAGCATCCAGTCTTCCCGGTTGCCCATGCCCTCGTCGGCCAGTTCCACCGGACCCCAGACCTTGAACCACCAGTCGGTGCCCGCGTCGGTTTCCATCTCCGCGCCCACCTTGCGCATGGCGCGGCGGAAATCCAGGGCCTCGGCGATGGATTCCTCCACCAGGGCGGTGCCGCCGGGCTCCTCCATCATGGCCGCGGCCACGTCACAGGACGCGATGATGGCGTACTGGGGGCTGGTGGAGGTGTGCATGAGGAAGGCTTCGTTGAACACGTCCCGGTCCAGCTTTCGGCTCTCCGATTCCTGCACCAGGATCTGGGAGGCCTGGGACAGGCCCGCCAGCAGCTTGTGGGTGGACTGGGTGGAGAACACCATGGATTCCCGGCAGCGCGGCCGGTCCACGCCGATGGCGTGCATGCCGCGATAGAAGCCGTGGAAGGTGGCGTGGGGCAGCCAGGCCTCGTCGAAATGCAGGGTGTCGATCTTGCCGTCCAGTTCCGCCTTGATCTCCTCCACGTTGTAGAGGATGCCGTCGTAGGTGCTCTGGGTGATGGTGAGCACGCGCGGCTTGGCGTTCTTGTCCGGGGCGAAGGGGTGGGCGGCGATCTTGCGACGGATGTTTTCCCAGTTGAATTCCGAGCGCGGGATCGGCCCGATGATGCCGTAGTTGTTGCGGGTGGGCATCAGGAACACGGGGATGGCGCCGGTCATGATGATGGCGTGCAGGATGGATTTGTGGCAGTTGCGGTCCACCACCACGATGTCGTTGGGCGCCACCGTGGAATGCCACACGATCTTGTTGGAGGTGGAGGTGCCGTTGGTGACGAAGAACAGGTGGTCGCACTTGAAGATGCGCGCCGCGTTGCGTTCCGAGGCCGCCACCGGGCCGGTGTGGTCCAGCAGCTGGCCGAGTTCGTCCACCGCGTTGCAGACGTCGGCGCGCAGCATGTTCTCGCCGAAGAACTGGTGGAACATCTGGCCCACCGGGCTCTTCAGGAAGGCGACGCCGCCGGAGTGGCCGGGGCAGTGCCAGGAATAGGAGCCGTCCGCCGCGTAATGGGTCAGCGCCCGGAAGAACGGCGGCGCCAGGGAATCCAGGTAGGCCTTGGTCTCGCGCACGATCAGGCGGGCGACGAACTCCGGCGTGTCCTCGAACATGTGGATGAAGCCGTGCAATTCCCGCAGCACGTCGTTGGGGATGTGCCGGCTGGTGCGAGTCTCGCCATACAGGAAGATGGGGATGTCGCTGTTGCGGAAGCGGATCTCCTGCACGAAGGAGCGCAGTTCGGCGATGGTCTCGTCCGCCTCGTCGGAGGAGAAATCGTCGTCGTCCACCGACAGGATGAAGCCGGATGCCCGGCTCTGCTGCTGGGCGAAGGAGGACAGGTCGCCGTAGCTGGTCACCCCCAGGATTTCCATGCCCTCCTCCTCCAGGGCCTTGGCCAGGGCGCGGATGCCCAGACCGGAAGCGTTCTCGGAGCGGAAGTCTTCGTCGATGATGACGACGGGGAAGCGGAAGCGCATGACCCTCTCCTTCGGAATGGGGCGTGGATGGGGTAAAAACTCGCGCGGATTATAGGAAGGCGTTGTTCCCGCCGTGCGATTTCAGCGCGCCGGCGGAAATTAATTTTTCGGCGGTTATATCTTTGGCAACGTCACGCCGGTCTGGCCCTGGTACTTGCCGCCCCGGTCCCGGTAGGAGGTCTCGCACACCTCGTCGGATTCGAAGAACAGCATCTGGGCGACGCCCTCGTTGGCGTAGATGCGGGCCGGCAGGGGCGTGGTGTTGGAGAACTCCAGGGTCACGTGGCCTTCCCACTCGGGTTCCAGGGGGGTGACGTTGACGATGATGCCGCAGCGGGCATAGGTGCTCTTGCCCAGGCAGACCACCAGCACGTTGCGGGGGATGCGGAAGTACTCGACGGTGCGGGCCAGGGCGAAGGAGTTGGGCGGGATGATGCAGAAATCACCCTTCACCTCGACGAAGGAATTCGGATCGAAGTGCTTCGGATCGACGATGGTGCTGTTGAGGTTGGTGAACAGCTTGAATTCGTCGGAGCAGCGCACGTCGTAGCCGTAGCTGGAGGTGCCGTAGGAGACGATCTTGCCGCCGTTGGCGGATTTGACCTGGCCCGGCTCGAAGGGCTCGATCATGGCGTGGTCGGCCGCCATGCGGCGGATCCACTTGTCGGATTTGATGGACATGACAGTTTTCAGTTGGCAGTTTTCAGTCGGCAGCAATTAAACGCGGGGCGAGTGCCCCGCACAAGCCTTAATCTGCCGACCGCAAACTGCCTACTGACGACTTACGTATTTTGAATCACGATGCTCGGGAACTTGGAGGAGTGATCCACGGCCAGGTCGCCCACCTTGACCGCCACGCGGCGGGCGATGGCGCGGTAGATCTCGGCGATGCGGGATTCCGGTTCCGCCACCACGGTGGGCTTGCCGGTATCGGTTTCCTCGCGGATGCGGATGTCCAGGGGCAGGCCACCCAGGAACTCGGTGCCGTAGTCCTTGCACATGCGCTCGCCGCCGCCCTCGCCGAAGATGCGCTCCTCGTGGCCGCAGTTGGAGCAGATGTGCAGGCTCATGTTCTCCACCACGCCGAGGATGGGCACGCCCACCTTCTCGAACATCTTCAAGCCTTTACGCGCGTCGATCAGGGCGATGTCCTGGGGCGTGGTGACGATCACCGCGCCGGTGACCGGCACGCGCTGGGCCAGGGTGAGCTGGATGTCGCCGGTGCCGGGGGGCAGGTCCACCACCAGGTAGTCCAGGTCCTTCCACTTGGTCTGGTTGAGCAGTTGCTCCAGGGCCTGGGTGACCATGGGGCCGCGCCACACCATGGGGGTCTCCACGTCGATCAGGAAGCCGATGGACATGGCCTGCAGGCCGTGGCCGATCATGGGCTCCAGGTTCTGGCCGTCGGGGGACTCGGGGCGGCCGTGGATGCCCAGCATGGTGGGCTGGGAGGGGCCGTAGATGTCGGCGTCCAGCATGCCGACGTTGGCGCCCTCGGCGGCCAGGGCCAGGGCCAGGTTGACGGCGGTGGTGGACTTGCCGACGCCGCCCTTGCCGGAGGCCACGGCGATGATGTTCTTGACGCCCGGGATCAGCTTCACGCCCTTCTGCACGCTGTGGGCCACGATCTTCCAGGTGATGCTGGCGGTCGCGCTTTCCACGCCGGCGACGGTCCTGATCTTGTCCTCGACCATGGCCTTGATCTTGCCGCTCACCATCTTGGCCGGGTAGGGCAGCACCACGTCCAGGGTGACCTTGCCGCCGTCCACCTTGATGTTCCGGGCGGACTTGGTGGCCATGAAGTCCTTCTGGGTGTTGGGATCGATGAGTTCTTTGAGCGCGGACTGCACGTGTTGTTCGGAAACCGACATGGTTGACCTCTAGGGATGAAAGAAAAGGAAATCTGTCGCCGCGCGGGCGAAAAAGCGAAGGGTAGATAAAGGCGTTCGATCGTATTTCAAGACTGCGGGATCGGTCGCATGCCCGAGTATTTTACTCGGGCATGCCCTGTCGGCGGGATTACCCGGATGGGGTAGCGGCGGAGGTCAGGGACACACGTCCAGGCGACCGTTCTTCCAGCACAGCTTGCGGGCTTTCAGGGCGGGTTTCTTGCCGGTGGCGGTGGCGGGCTTGGCTTTCGCGGCGGGCCTGGCCGGTTTGCCTGCCGCCTGGACAGGCTTCGGCGCCGCGCTGGCGGCGGATGGCGCGGATGGGCTTGCTGGCAACGCGACGACTTCCACCGCGGGGGGCGGCGCCGGGACGGTGGTGACGCCGACGCCGGGCACGGCCGGGCTGGCGGACGCGGTGGGCGGGGGTGCCATCGCTTCGGGTGGAGATGTCGGCTTGGTTGGAGGTTCCGGCTGGGGCGAGGATGCCGGTTCGGGCAGGGGCGCCGGTTTCGCCGGGGACACCGGGGCGGCCGGCATGGCCGGGGCGCCTTGCATCGGCGCGGCGGCGGGCGCCGGGGTTTGCTCGCTGTAGGGGGGCGGAGAAATCGCTTCCTTGGGAGGGCTTGCCGGTACGGTAACCTGGACCGGGGCCGGCTTTTCCGGCGGAACCGCCGGCGCGGGCGGAACCGCCGGTGCCTGGGGCATGACCCAGGGCGGTATCGGCCACAGCCAGAACGGGGTGGGGAAGGGCAGCGCCGCGGGGATGGGCGGAGCCGCCATGGGCGCTGGCGCCATCCAGACCGGGACGACGGGCCAGACGGCCTGTTGCGGCCAGGCCGTCATGGGCGCCAGGGCGCACGCGGCCAGGGCAAGGATACGTTTTTTCGACATGTTCATCCCCGTTGTTCAGGGTTGTGGGCGACCAGTTTCAATTCGGGCGCCCTGGCGCGTAGGGCCGCGACAATTTCACTCATGAGACCGGGGCGATAGCGGTGGGAAACCCAGAGGACGTTGAGTTTCAGGTTGAAATCGGCGAATACCACCCAGGTCTCGAAGCGGGCGAGAACCTCGCGGATGATCAGGGCCAGGCACTCGATGTCCTGGGCGGGGCGTTTATTCAATCCCGGCGCCAGCATCATGAAGTCGACATAGGGCCGACCCTCGGCATCTCGCTTGGGCGCCAGCTTCCAGAGCGGCTCGCCTTGCTCCCACCGCCCGATATCGCCGGGCGGCGAGGCGGAGTGGGCGGCCAGGTTCACGTCATCCCCGTTTATCTGCCCAGCTCGACACCCAGTTCGGCGAAGGTGCGCGCCACGCCGGCGGTTTCCAGGGGGGCGCCCAACTGGCGGCTGATCTGGGACACCGAGAACATGCCGCGCAGGATCTGGCTGCGATCTTCCGCGCGCTCCACCACCAGGGCGTGCTGACGGCCATGGCTCTTCAGGGTGTGGACGATGTCGCCGACACAGGCTTTCTGCAAATCCTCCATGCACAGAACTTCCAGCTTTTCGCGGGGGGTCATGATGTCCTTCACCATGACGTCGGAATGGCGGACGCCCTGGGTCTGAACCACCTGCATGGGTTTTTCGCTGCTCAGGTCGGAGGTGGTGATCAGGCCCAGGATGTGGTTCTGATCATCCACCACCAGGAGCATGCGCACTCCGCGATGGATCATCTTGGCGCGGGCCGCCTCGATGGTCTCCAGGGGGAAAATGGTATAGGCGGTAACGATCTTGAAGTCGGTCATCACCTGGGCGGCGGCGTCTTCCAGTCCGACCTTCTCGGGCAGGACCTGACGGGGCTTGTGGAAGGTGACGCCCTTCTGCAGGGGGGAGGAGGGTACGGTATTGAAGGTTCTGCTCACGATGAGGCTCGCGGTTGGTGTTGTCAGCTCCGGCCGGCGCCATGGGCGCGGGAGGCCAGCAGGTAGGGGTGACAGACGCGGTGGTGCTGCGCGCCCACGGCAAGAAAGCGTTCCAGTTCACTCAGGGCGGAACGGTAAACCTCCCGCTTGAATTCCACCACGGCTTCCGCCGGCGCCCAGTAATCATTCCAGCGCCAGGCATCGAATTCGGGGTGGTCCGAGGCGCGCAGGCGGACACTGCAGTCCTGGCCCAGCAAGCGCAACAGGAACCATATCTGCTTCTGGCCCCGATAATGGCCCCGCCAGTCGCGTTTCACCCAGTCGCGCGGTACGTCGTAGCGCAACCAGTCGCGGGTGCGGCCCAGGATGCGCACATGTTCCTGGGCCAGTCCGACTTCTTCCATGAGTTCCCGATACATGGCCTGCTCCGGGCTTTCGCCATGCTTGATGCCGCCCTGGGGAAATTGCCAGGAGTTCTGGCGAACCCGCTTGCCCCAGAACACCTCGTTCCGGGCGTTGCAGATGACGATGCCCACGTTCGGCCGGTAACCATCCTTGTCGACCATGGCCGCCTCGATTCAATACATAACCGATGGGAATTTTCCCATCCTTCCGGTGCCTTGGAAAGCGGCCTGGCGGAAGGCGGGGAGACGCGCCTAAAGGATGAAGGCGTCGGCCGAGGTGGGGTTCCAGTCGCGCATGCGGGTGACGAAGGCCTCGAATTCCAGGCCGAGCATCGCCTCCAGGCGATGCGCCTCGCGGGCGAGGAGGGGCAGTTCCACGTCCGGCAGGGGTTTGCGGAACGCGAATACGATGATGTTCCCCTTCTTCTCGGCCGGGAGTTGCAGGACATGTTCGCCGAAGGCGCGCGACAGCCGATCGTAATAGCGCGGGTAATACGCGTCGGAGCCCCAGAGGTTGAACACCGCGACGCCACCCGGCCGCAGCATGGCCTTGCAGGCCCGGTAGAACTCCGGGCTGGCCAGATCGTCGACGATGCGTTTGGCGTCATAGCCATCCACCAGCAGCACATCCTGGCTTTCCGGATGCTCGCGCACGAAGGCGGCCCCGTCCCCGGTCAGCACCCCGAGGCGCGCGTCGTCCTGGGGCAGCAGGAAGTAACTGCGGGCGGCGGCGACCACTTCCGCGTTGATTTCCAGGGCGGTGAGGCGGCTGTCCGGCAAGTGGCGATGGATGTATTTGGCGAGGGAGCCGCCGCCCAGGCCGATCAGGGCGATATCGCGGGGATCCGGCTGGAACAGCAGGAAGGCCAGCATGCCGCGGGTGTATTCCAGTTCCAGTGCGAACGGATCCTTGATGCGCATGGCGCTTTGCACCGCGGGGCCCCCCAGATGCAGGTAGCGAACGCCGTTGCGTTCGCTGATTTCGACCGTGGCATGGCCGGGCTGGCGCCGGCGGGAAAGGAAGCTCATCGTGGGTCCGGGACGGGTGGCTGGAAAAGCGTGGAGAACGGTCGTCGGCGCGGTGGCCGGTTGGGCGGTGGGGGCGGATTCTAACCCGGGGCCCGGGCCGCGCCGGCGGACCGCGAGAATCCCCCGGAGTCGAGGCGGGCGTATGGGAGAGATGGGATAAAATGTGCCCCAAGACAATCTTCCTCTCCAACGGGCTCATTTCTCTCAAGGTGTGGCAATGGATATCGAGCAGGCGCGCTTCAACATGGTGGAACAGCAGGTCCGGCCCTGGGAGGTCCTGGATGCGAAAGTTCTGGATCTTCTTTTCAAGGTCCGGCGGGAGGATTACGTGCCGCCCGTCTATCGCTCCCTGGCTTTCGTGGACATGGAGATTCCCCTGGGCCATGACGAGGCCATGTGGGAGCCGAAGATCGAGGCGAGGGCATTGCAGGCGCTCCAGGTCAAGCCCCATGAACGGGTGCTGGAGGTGGGCACGGGCAGCGGCTATTTCACGGCCCTGCTGGCGAGCCAGGCGGGCGTGGTGGTGAGCGTGGAGTTGCACGCCGATCTCAAGGACCAGGCCGAGCAGAAATTCCGCGCCCATGGTCTGACCAATATCCAGACCCGGCTGGGGGATGCCGCCCGGGATTGGACCGAGGATGGCGCCTTCGATGTCATCGTGCTCACCGGATCAACGCCCTTGCTTCCGGAAGCCTTCCTCAAGCGATTGAACCCCGGGGGACGCCTGTTTGCCCTGGTGGGCGAGGGCGTCATCATGTCCGCGCGTCTGGTGACCGCGACTACCGCCGGGGTCTTTCGCGCCGACAACCTGTTCGAAACCCGGGCGAAGGCGCTGCAAAACGCCTTGCAGCCGGCGCGTTTCACGTTCTGAGCATGCGCCATCTTCACGCCCGGGAACTCAAGGACTGGCTGGAAGACCCGCAACGTGAAAAACCGCTGCTTCTCGACGTTCGTGAAATCTGGGAGTTCGAGCGTTGCCATATCGATGGCGCGGAACTCCTGCCCATGGCGAGCGTCCCAACGCGCTTCAACCAATTGGATCCGGAGCGGGAAACGGTGGTGATTTGTCATCATGGCGTGCGAAGTTTTCATGTCGCGCGCTTTCTGGAACACAATGGCTTCACGAACGTGATCAACCTGACCGGGGGTGTGGATGCCTGGGCCAAGGAAGTCGATCCGAGAATGCCTATCTACTGACATGATGCGACCACGAGTACTTATCGCCGCCCTGGCCATGCCCCTGTTCCAGTTTTCCGCGCCCGCCTGGAGCGCGAATCTGGGCGAGATCTATCAAATGGCGAGAGGCAATGATGCCAAGCTCGCCGCGGCGCGGGAGGCCTACAAGGCGGGACAGGAAAAACTGCCCCAGGGCCGCGCCGGGCTGCTGCCGAATGTGTCCCTGTCGGCCAGCTATCTCGATACCCGCACGGAAAGCAGCGCCCTGCCCACCACCAACACCGAGCCTTACGGCTACAGGTTGTTGCTGGTGCAGCCGCTGTTTCGCCAGCAGAACCTGGAGGTTTACGAGCAGGGCAAGATTCAGGCCCTGCTGAGCGAACAGCAACTCAAGCTGGCGGAGCAGGAACTCCTGCTGCGCGTCGCCACCGCCTATTTCGACGTCCTGCGCGCCCAGGATGTCCTGGCCACGGCCCAGGCCCAGAAGCAGGCCTTCGCGGAACAGCTGGCCCAGGCGCGCAAGAGCTTCGAGGTGGGCGCGGCCACCATCACCGATACCCACGAGGCCCAGGCGCGTTACGACCTCACCACCGCCCAGGAAATCGCCGCGCTGAACGATCTCGACGTGAAGCGCCGCGCCCTGGAAAAGATCATCAGCCGGGAGAGCCCCTCTCTGGCGCGCCTGGCGGAAGGCGCGACCATGCCGTTGCCGGAACCCGCCAACATGGAGGCCTGGGTGAAACAGGCCGAGGAAGACAGCCTGGGCGTGGCCGTCTCCCGCTCCGGCTTCGAGCTGGCGCGCAGGGAGGTGCGGCGGCAACGGGGCAGCTATCTGCCCAATCTGGATTTGCAGGCGAGTTACGCGGACAACCGCAATACCTCCACGACCCTCGCCGGTACCGGCGTGGATACCCAGACCAGCCAGATCGGCGTGGTGCTGGGCTGGAACCTGTTCGAGGGCGGCGCCACGGACTCCCGCGTGCGCGAAGCCGTGGCCAACCAGGAAAAGACCCGTTACGACCTGGAGGACGCGCGTCGCCAGTCGCGCCTGGATGCCCGCCAGGGTTTCCTCGGGGTGTTGTCCGGCGATGCCCAGACACGCGCCCTCGAGCAGGCGCTGGTTTCAAGCGAGGCCCAGCTCAAATCCACCAAGCTCGGCCTGGAGGTGGGCGTCCGCACCCGGGTGGATGTGCTGAATGCCCAGCAGCAACTGTTCACCACCCGCCGGGACCTGTCCGCCGCGCGCTACCAGACCTTGCTGGCCGGCCTGCAACTCAAGGCCGCGGCGGGAACCCTGGGCGAGGAAGACCTGAAAGCCCTGGACGCGCTGCTGCGGGACTAAAAGTCCGTTTCACCGGTTCAGGTCCGCCCTTTTTCCTCCGGCAACGAGGCCTCGATCAAGGCCATGACCCGTTCGGTCGCGCCCCGGTTCGCGGCCGTGAAGCGGAGGCCCGCCGCCGCCATGGCGGCGCGCTTGTCGGGTGCCCGCCCGAGTTCCTCCACGGCGGCGAGCAGACCTTCCAGGCCCTGGACGCGACGGGCGCAGCCCACGGCGACGGCCTGTTCCGCGGCGTCGACGAAGTTCCAGGTGTGGGGGCCGATCAGCGCCGGACAGCCGGCGGCGGCGGCCTCGATCAGGTTCTGGCCGCCGAAGGGCAGCAGGCTGCCGCCCACGTAGGCCAGGTCGGCGGCGGCATAGTAGGCCGCCATTTCCCCCATGCTGTCGCCCAGGAACACGCGGATATCTCCCGCCGGCGTGCCCGTTTCGCCGCGCCGGGCCCAGGGCAGCCCCCGTTCCTGGATCAGGCGTCCCACTTCCGGGAAGCGCTGGGGATGGCGCGGCACCAGCACCAGCAGCACCTCCGCGCCGAACCTGTCCATGGCATCCAGCAACAGGCGCTCCTCGCCATCCCGCGTGCTGGCCGCCAGGAAAACGAATTTCCCCGCGAACCGGTGGCGCAGGTCCCCGGCGATGGCTGACGCGGTGGCGGGCGGCGTGACGTCGAATTTCAGGTTGCCGGTAATCTGGATGCTCCGCCCGCCCAGCGCCCGAAGGCGCTCCCCGTCCTCGGCGGATTGGGCGGCTATGGCGGTCAGCGACGCCAGGGCGGGGCGGACCAGGCGCGCCACGCGCCGGTACCCACGGGCCGAGCGCTCGGACAGGCGGGCATTGACCAGGAGGATCGGAATGCCCCTACGCGCGCAGAGCGTGAACAGGCTGGGCCAGATTTCCGTCTCCATGATCACGCACAGGCTGGGGCGCGCCCGCGCCAGGAAAAGATGAACCAGGGGGAGGAAGTCGTAGGGCAGGTAGGTTTGCCTGATCGTTTGCCCCACCCGGTCGCCGAACAGTTCCCTGCCCGTGGCGCGCCCCGTCGGGGTGATGTGGCTCAAAAGGATTTCGTGGTCGGGATGACGGGCCAGCAATGACTTCACCAGGGGATCCGCCGCCCGCGTCTCGCCCACGGAAACGGCATGGATCAGGATGCGCGGGCGTTTTTCCAAGGGTGGAGCCCAGCCCAGGCGTTCCCGCCAGTGGCGCAAATACTCGGGTTGGCGCAAGGCCCGCCACAGCAGGTAAAGGAAGAAGAAGGGCAGGGCCAGCGCCCAGGCCAGGAAATAAAGCATTCGCATGGGCGCATTCTAGCGGGCCCGCCAGTCCCCGCTAGAATGCGGGGGTTTTCCAACTCATCAAGGGATGAACGATATGAAAGTTCTCGTCACCGGCGCGGCCGGTTTCATCGGCATGCATGTCGCCCAGATTCTGCTCAAGCGCGGCGACGAAGTAGTCGGCATCGACAACCTCAACGACTACTACGATCCGAAGCTGAAGCTCGCCCGCCTGGAACAGCTCAAGCCCTACCCCAAGTTCAAGTTCGTGCGCGGCGACATCGCCGACCGGGTGGTGGTGGAGGACCTGTTCGCCGCCGAGAAATTCAACCGCGTCATCAACCTGGCCGCCCAGCCCGGCGTGCGTTATTCGCTCAAGAACCCCTACGCCTACATCCAGACCAACCTGGTGGGCTTCGGCAACCTGCTGGAAGGCTGCCGCCACAACGGCGTCGAGCATTTCGTCTACGCCAGCTCTTCCAGCGTCTACGGCGCCAACACCCACATGCCGTTCTCGGTGCACGACAACGTGGACCACCCGGTCAGTCTGTATGCCGCCAGCAAGAAGGCCAACGAACTGATGGCCCACACCTACAGCCACCTCTATGGCCTGCCCACCACCGGCCTGCGCTACTTCACCGTCTACGGCCCCTGGGGCCGGCCGGACATGTCGCCCTGGCTGTTCACCAGCGCCATCCTCGATGGCCGCGCCATCGACGTGTTCAACATGGGCAAGATGCAGCGCGACTTCACCTACGTGGACGACATCGCCGAAGGCACCGTGCGGGTGCTGGACCGCATCGCCACTCCCAATCCCGCCTTCACCACCGACGCGCCCGACCCGGGCACCAGCTACGCCCCCTACCGGGTCTACAACATCGGCAACCACCAGCCGGTGGAACTGATGACCTTCATCAAGACCATCGAGGACTCTCTGGGCCAGGAAGCGAAAAAGAACTTCCTGCCCATGCAGCCCGGCGACGTGGTGGCCACCTACGCCAACGTGGACGACCTGAAACGGGATGTGGGCTTCGAGCCGAAGACAGAGCTGGCCGTGGGCATCGCCAATTGGGCCGCCTGGTACCGCAAGTACCACAACCTGCCGGCCGCGTAGGCAGTAGGGTGATATGCTCTCCAAAGTCCCCCCCCCCCCCCTCCCCCCGCCCCGCGGCCGGCGGGCCCCCTGGCCCTTGGGGCTCGCCCCCCGCCCGCCCCCGGGCTGGGGGGGGGCGGCCCCCCCGGCGCCCCCCCCCTTTTCCCCCCGGCGGGCGGGGCCCGCCTCCCCCCCGGCGCCGGCTCCTTCCCGCCGGGCCTTCCCCCCCAGGAGGGAGGGCAATAGGCGTCCGCCGTATTGCACCGACCGAATCCAATTCGGCGCAATGCCCTTCGGTTATCGCGCCCTACGCAGCCCTACGTTGTGCCCATGTCCCGTTCAATGGCCCTGGCCGCCGCAAGCCCTTGGGCGATGGCCGTGGGGACGGAGGGCTGGGGCGAGTCGGTGATGTCCCCGGCCGCGTAGATGCCCGGGCTGGAGGTTCGCTGCCAGGTGTCCACATGGACGTGGCCGCTGGCGGTCATGTCCGGGCGCAGTTGGGGGGCGAAGCGCTCCAGTACATCCGTGTTGGGCCGATAGCCGTACATCACCAGCAGCCAGTCGAAATCCTCGAAGCCCGAGGTCCAGCGGGCGCGGAGGGTTTCACCGATCAGCGAGATGTCCACCGGCGCGCTGCCGGCGCGCAACTCGATCTCCGGACGTCGCGCGCAACTGGCCAGGAAGCCCGCCCGGGCCGAGAACGCCCGCCGCGCGCAGACCACCACCCGGTTGCCGCGCTCCGCCAGGAACAGGGCGTGGTCCAGGGCGTTGTCGCCGCCCCCCAGGATCAGCACCCGGGCGTCGCGGATGCCGTCCCGGATGGTGTCGGAGAGGGGGCCGATGATGACCCCGCGGCTCGCGCCTGCCAGTTGTTCCAGTTCGGGCGTGGCGCGGGGGCGCATGCCCGTTGCGAGGACGATGGCGCGGGCATGCAGCGGGTCGGGTGACCCCCCATGCGCCATGAAGGTGAGATTGAAGCCTGCACCCTTCCCTTCGACATGCGCGACCTCGGTCCGGTAACGGGTTTGCACAGGCAGGCTGGTGTAGTGCTCGGCCATGCGCCGGGTCATGGTTTCGCCGGACTCGCCCGGGGCGCCGAGCATCCACAGGTTTGGGTGGAAATTGGCGCGCTGGGCGCCGCCCGCGTGATCCCCGCGTTCGATGACCACCGGCGTGAGCCCGAAGGACAGGCAGGCATTGGCGCAGGACATGCCGGCGGGGCCGGCGCCCAGGATGGCGACGATCAGGGAAGGAGGCTGCGGGTCCGTTATCATGCCCGGCAAAACTAGCACAGCCGCCATGTCCCCTCTACCCGTTTCCTCGCGCGCCGCGCCCGCCTTGCCCGTCCCCGACGCGGATGCCCTGGACCAGAGCCGGCGCCTGGTCTCCCGCATCCGGGACGAGATCGAGCGGACCGGCGGCTGGATAGCCTTTCGCCGCTACATGGAACTTGCCCTGTATGCGCCGGGACTGGGTTACTACGCGGGCGGGGCGGCCAAGCTCGGCGCCGCCGGGGATTTCATCACCGCGCCGGAAATGACGCCCCTCTTCGGCAGGACCCTGGCGCGGGTGGCGGCTTCGGTCCTGGGGGAAACCGGGGGCGACATGCTGGAACTGGGCGCCGGTAGCGGACGCCTGGCCCTGGATATCCTGCTGGAACTGGAACGGTCGGGCGGCTTGCCGGAGCGCTACCGGATTCTCGAAGTCAGTCCCGACCTGCGCCAGCGCCAGCAGGCGCTGATCGCGGAGCGGGGGGGGCATCTCCTTGCCCGGGTCGAATGGCTGGACGCCTTGCCCGCCGGTTTCACGGGCATGATCCTGGGCAACGAGGTGCTGGATGCCTTGCCGGTTCACCTGGTGCATTGGCGCGACGGCGTGGCCATGGAGCGCGGCGTGGTGTGGCGGGAAGGCGGTTTCGCCTGGGAGGACAGGACGGCCGCCTCGGAGAGTTTGGCGCGAACCGCCTCGGCCTTGCCGGTCGAGGGCGACTACCTGTCCGAAATCTGTCCGGCGGCCTCCGGCCTGGTGGCCAGCCTGGCGGAATGCCTGGAACAGGGGTTGATGCTGTTCCTCGACTATGGTTTCCCCCGCGCCGAGTACTACCATCCCCAGCGCCACATGGGCACCCTGCGCGTGCATTACCGGCACCACAGCCTGGACGATCCCTTCTTCCTGCCCGGTCTCGCGGACATCACCGCCCATGTGGATTTCAGCGCGACGGCGCGGGCCGGCGCGGAGGCCGGGCTGGAATTGCTGGGCTATACCAGCCAGGCCCATTTCCTCATGGATGCCGGCCTGCTCGACCTCATGCTGGAAATGGAGCCCATGACGCCCGACTACCTGCGCGCCGCCTCGGCGGTCCAGAAGTTGTTGCAGCCGACGGAAATGGGCGAACTGTTCAAGGCCATCGCCCTCGGCCGGGGCATTCCGGAAAACCTGCCCGGATTCCGGCGCGGCGATCGGCGCGGCGCCCTCTGAAGCCCGCGGGGGGCTACCTGTCGCGCCGCTTGCGCGGCTCGTAATGGACCACGGCGCGCATGATTTCCGAATAGGGAAAATCTTCCACCGCGCCAAATTTCCCGATGCCCTCCGAGACCAGTTCCGCCACATCGGCCTCGACTTCCTCGCCATGGGCCAGAACGTTTTTCAGTCCCAGCACGCCGCCGCACTGGGCGCGGATTTCCTTGCCGAAGGGCCAGGGCTGGTTGGGGTCCATATGCAGGGCGAAACGGGCGTTGTGGTGCAGGGCCTTGTGATACGCCTTGCAATGGTCGTTGGCTGCCCGCTCGGAGCAGGTGATGGCCTCCCGCTCCGCCAGCAACAGCTTGCGCGCCCTGAAGCAGGCCACGCAGCGCGACAGCAATGCCCGCTCGAAAGGGCAGGGCAAGTCGATGGCGGTTTCCCGCGCTTGCCGATAAGCGTCCTCGTTGTAGCCGCTCATGGCGTCGGGCAGGGTTTAGTAATCGTCCCCGGCCAGGGAAGGGTCCGGCTCGCGAGGTTGGGACAGGGTGTCCTCGGCGGCCAGTTCGTTCTCGGCGAAGATCATCTTGATGGCCTGGCCGGCTTTGGGGTCGAGTTGCTTGCGCAGTTCGTTGGCGACCGCCTTGGCTTCCTTGAAGCTCTCGGCCTGCCCCTGCTTGGACAGGATGTTGAGGGGGCCGATCTTGTAAATGTAGTAGGGCATGGTGGGTGCGCCGGGTAATAGCTGACTTAAATTGTCGGCTATTACCCGGTCTCAGGCAAGCTTGCCATGGCAGTGCTTGTATTTCTTGCCGGAGCCGCAGGGGCAGGGATCGTTGCGACCCACCTTGGCGTGCTGGCGCTCGATGGGCTGCTGGCCGCCGGGCGGAGTTTCGTCGGCATCGGTGGCCAGCACCTCGTCGTAGTCGGCGTGGTGGTACTGGACGTTGCTGACCGGGGCTTCCTGCTGCTCCACCGCCTCCACGTCGGCCTCGCCGCGGATCTGCACGGTCAGTGTCACCTGGGTGATTTCCCGGGCGATGGTGCCCAGCATGCGCTCGAACAGCTCGAAGGCTTCCCGCTTGTATTCCTGCTTGGGGTTCTTGGCGGCGTAGCCGCGCAGGTGGATGCCCTGGCGCAGGTGGTCCATGGCGGCTAGGTGCTCGCGCCAGTGGTTGTCCAGGCTTTGCAGCAGCATGGCGCGTTCGAAGTTGCGCAGGTTTTCCTGACCGGCCAGGACTTCCTTGGCGGCGTAGGACTGGTTGGCGGTGTCCTCGATGCGGTCGCGCACGCCCTGTTCATCCAGGCGCTCGTCCGCATCCAGCCATTGTTGCACCGGGCAGTCCAGCAGGAATTCCGAGGCCAGGGCCTGGGTCAGGCCGGCCACGTCCCATTGCTCGGCCATGCTGCCAGGGGCCATGTGCTCGTTGATGGTGTCGTTGAGCACCTGGGCGCGCATGCCGGTGATGCCCGCGCTGACGTCGTTGGTCTCCAGCAACTCGTTGCGCTGGGAATAGATCACCTTGCGCTGGTCGTTGGCCACGTCGTCGTATTCCAGCAATTGCTTGCGGATGTCGAAGTTGCGTTGTTCCACCTTGCGCTGGGCGGACTCCAGCGAACGATTCACCATGACGTGCTCGATGGCCTCGCCCTCCGGCATCTTCAGGCGCTCCATGATGGCCTTCAGGCGTTCGCCGCCGAAGATGCGCAGCAGGGGGTCGTCCAGGGACAGGTAGAAGCGGGAGGAACCCGGGTCGCCCTGGCGGCCGGAGCGACCGCGCAACTGGTTATCCACCCGGCGGGATTCGTGACGCTCGGTGCCGATGATGTGCAGGCCGCCGGCGGCGATGACGGCGGCGTGGCGCGGCGCCCAGTCCGCCTTCATGGCGGCGACGCGGGCGGCCTTTTCTTCCGTGGTCAGGCCGGCGTCCTGCTGGATGGCGTCGATTTCCTTGCCGATGCTGCCGCCGAGCACGATGTCGGTGCCGCGGCCGGCCATGTTGGTGGCGATGGTGATGCCGCCGGACATGCCGGCCTGGGCCACCACTTGCGCCTCCCGGTCGTGCTGCTTGGCGTTCAGCACCTGATGGGGCAGTTTTTCCCGGGTCAGCAGTCCGGACAGGAACTCGTTCACCTCGATGGAGGTGGTGCCCACCAGCACCGGCTGGCCGCGCTGGTGGCAGTCGCGGATGTCGTTGATGACCGCTTGCCACTTCTCGTCGGCGGTGCGGTACACCAGGTCGTTCATGTCCTTGCGGACCATGGGCCGGTTGGTGGGGATGATCACCGTCTCCAGGCCATAGATCTGCTGGAATTCGTAGGCTTCCGTGTCCGCCGTGCCGGTCATGCCGGCCAGCTTCTTGTACATGCGGAAGAAGTTCTGGAAGGTGATGGAGGCCAGGGTCTGGTTCTCGCGCTGGATGTTGACGCCTTCCTTGGCTTCCACGGCCTGGTGCAGGCCGTCGGACCAGCGCCGGCCCTGCATCAGGCGGCCGGTGAATTCGTCGACGATGATGACCTCGTCGTTCTGCACCACGTAGTGCTGGTCCTTGTGATACAGCACGTGGGCGCGCAGGGCGGCGTAGATGTGGTGCATCAGGGAGATGTTGGCGGCGTCGTACAGGCTGGTGCCGGGGGCCAGAACGCCCAGCTCGGTGAGGATGGCCTCCACCTTCTCGTGGCCGGCCTCGGACAGCAGCACCTGATGGGCCTTCTCGTCCACGGAATAGTCGCCGGGGGGCGGCGGCTCGTCGGTCTTGGGCTCGTGCTCCATGCGGATCAGGCGCGGCGGCACCTGGTTGATCATCTGGTACATGGCCACGTTGTCGTCGGCCTGGCCGGAGATGATCAGGGGCGTGCGGGCCTCGTCGATGAGGATGGAGTCCACCTCGTCGACGATGGCGTAGTTCAGGCCCCGCTGCACCCGTTGCTCGGGTGTGAACACCATGTTGTCGCGCAGGTAGTCGAAGCCGAACTCGTTGTTGGTGCCGTAGGTGATGTCGGAGCCGTAGGCGGCCTGTTTCTCCTCGCCGGGCTGCTGGGACAGGATGACGCCCACCGTCATGCCCATGAAGCGGTAAACCTTGCCCATCCATTCCGCGTCCCGGCTGGCCAGGTAGTCGTTCACCGTCACCACGTGCACGCCCTTGCCGGGCAGGGCGTTCAGGTACACAGCCAGGGTGGCCATCAGGGTCTTGCCCTCGCCCGTGCGCATCTCGGAAATCTTGCCCTGGTGCAGGGCCATGGCGCCGATGAGCTGGACGTCGTAGTGGCGCATGCCCAGCACCCGCTTGGCGGCCTCCCGCACCGCGGCGAAGGCCTCGGGCATGAGGGCGTCGAGGGTTTCCCCCTTTTCCAGGCGGGCCTTGAATTCGTCCGTCTTGCCGCGCAGCTGTTCGTCGCTGAGCTGCTCGAAGGCGGACTCGAGGGCGTTGACCTTGGCGACGGCGCCCCGGTACGTCTTCAGCAGACGATCATTGCGGCTGCCGAAGACTTTCTTGAGTAGGTTGGAAATCATGAAAAATGAAGGAGATAGGAGGGATTTGTAAATATCCGGGCAATGCTACCATACCCCGGGTTCCAGCCCTTCCCGACCGTCGATGGCTCTTCGACCCTCTTCCCTAGTCCGCGTCAGCGGATTGCTGCGGGCGGACCGCGGCCTGGCCGTCGCGCTGCCCGAGGCCGAACGGCTGGCGGCCCTGCAGCGGCGCTTCGCCGGCGTGGTGCCCAAGGCGGTGGCCCAGGCCTGCCGGGTGGCGGCCATCCAGGGCGACGTGGCCCTGGTGTTCTGCGCCAATGGCGCCGCCGCCAGCCGGGTGCGGGCCCAGGCCAAGGGCGTGGCCCGGGCCCTGGACCAGGCGGACACGCCCGTCGCCGCGGTGAAGGTGAAAGTTCGCGCCGACTGGTCCCTGCCCGAGCGCCCGGAAAAACACGACCTGCCCGCCGCCGCCCTCGGCGCCTTCCGGGAACTGGAAAACACCCTCCCCGACGGCGAACTCAAGGACGCCGTGGAACGGCTGCTGGCCCGGCGACACGCCGCCTGACCCCGCTCCCCCGGTTACAATCCGGCCATGATCCCGAGTTGCAATATTTTCCTGGTCGGCCTCATGGGCGCCGGCAAGACCACCATCGGCAAGCTCCTGGCCAGGCAGCGCGGGCTGGAGTTTCTCGATTCCGACCAGGAAATCGTCGCCCGTTGCGGCGTGTCCATTCCCACCATTTTCGAGATCGAGGGCGAGGCCGGTTTCCGCCGGCGGGAGGCGGCCATGATCGACGAACTCTCGCAACGGCGGGGCATCGTCCTGGCCACCGGCGGCGGCGCCACCCTGCTGGAGGAAAACCGGGTCCGGCTCAAGGCCCGGGGCACCGTGGTCTACCTGCGCTGCCAGCCCCAGGAGCTCTACCTGCGCACCCGCCATGACAAGAACCGCCCCCTGCTGCAGACCGACGATCCTCTCGGCAAGCTGAAGGCGCTCTACGCCATCCGCCATCCCCTCTACATGCAGGTGGCGGACATGGTGCTGGAATCCGGCCGGCAAAGCGCCCATCACCTGGTGCGCCGGCTGGAAAACAGCCTGGATCTGTCCTCGGTGGGCGCGCGGGATCCCTGCGCCACCCTGCCCGCGCCGCCGTGAGCCGGCGGGATATGCCTTACGCTTCACGGATGGCCGGGGAGCCGGGTGATGGCCTCGCCGCATTGCCCTGGCGCGGCGAGTTTTTCGCGTGGATAGGCACCGCGCTCCCCCTCCCAACCTCCCCCGCGTGCGGGGGAGGGGCTTTCTCCCGCCCCGTTTACGGGGAGGGCCGGGGAGGGGAGCGCCACGTTCCCGAACCGCCCCGCGATCGGGGCTCCGCCGCCAGGCTTGAGAGAGGGTGGCGGTCGTTTCCGCTCGCCGGCTTCCTGTGGGCTTGCCTGGCCTGCCCGGTCCAGGCCGCCGACTTTCAGGCCGGGCCCGAGGATTACCGCGCCTATCTGTCCCGGCTGGCGCCCGGGGATCGCCTGCTGCTTCGCGGCGGCGACTATGGGCGCGGTCTGCCCCTGCAAAACCTGGAAGGGCGCGCCGACGCGCCCATCGTCATCGAAGGCCCCCGCGACGGCCCGGGCGCCCGCTTCATCGCCCGCCCGGGCGCCAACACGGTCAGCCTGGCCAACGTTCGGCACGTGATCCTGCGCCATCTCGAGCTTGATGGCCGCAACCTGCCGGTGGACGCCGTCAAGGCCGAGGGCCACGCCCGCTACGCCCACCATGTCACCCTGGAAAACCTGCACATCCACGACCATGCCGCCTCCCAGCAGAGCGTCGGCATTTCCAGCAAGTGTCCGGCCTTCGGCTGGGTGGTGCGCGGCAATCGCATCGAGCGGGTGGGCACCGGCATGTATTTCGGCGATTCCGACGGCTCGGACCCCTTCGTCGCCGGGCTGATCGAGAACAACCACGTCAGCGACACCCTGGGCTATAGCCTGCAGATCAAGCACCAGAAGTCACGTCCGGCGGACCTGCCGGAAGCCGAGGCGCGCCATGACACGATCATCCGCCGCAACGTCTTCGCCAAGGAAAGCCGGACGCCCACGCCGCCCGGGGGGCAAACCAACGCCCGGCCGAACGTGCTGGTGGGCCATTTCCCCGTGGCTGGGCCGGGCAGCGAGGATCGCTACCTGATCCACGCCAACCTGTTCTGGCAGAACCCCGGCGAGGCCCTGTTCCAGGGTGAAGGCAATCTCGCCCTCTACAACAACGTGTTCGTCAACCGCCACGGCCCCGCCGTGCGCATCCAGCCCCACAACGACATTCCCCGACAGGTGGAGGTATTCCACAACACCGTCCTGGCCCGGGGGGAAGGCGTCGCCCTGCGCCAGCGGGAGGGCGCGCCCGAGTTCAGCCAGCGCGTGGTCGGCAACATCGTGTTCGCCGCCCGCCCCCTCCTCGGCGGGGAACAGGGGGACAACGTCACCGGCGGCCTGGATGCCGCCGAGCGCCACCTGGCCAAACCCCATGCCGAGCTTGCCGGGCTGGATCTTTCGCCCCGCGCCCGTTTGCCGAAAATGGCCGGCCGCCCACCCCAGGCCGGAGCCATGCATCCCGACAGCCAGGTCGATATCGATGGCCGTCCCCGCGCGACCCCGTTTCCCGGCGCCTGCGCCCCCGATGGTCCTTCCCCCTGTCCTCGCCCGATCGCGGGCGGGTCGGGCGCAATCAACGCGCAATGAGTGCCAGGATGCATCTGGAATTCCCCCTCCCAACCTCCCCCGCCTGGGGGGGGGGGTGGGAGGGGGAGCGCCCTGGTTTTCCCCGCACAAAAGCCGGCACCCCATGCCACCACCCCGCCGGAGCCGCGCCATGACCCGATCGGCCACGGCAAGAACCCATCTCTGGCTGGCCGGCCTGGGCTACCTGGTTTTCGTGGTCTACGGCAGCCTGGTGCCCCTGGATTTCCGGCCCCTGTCCCCGGAGGTGGCCATCGCCGCCTTCCGGCAGATCCCCTGGCTCGACCTGGGCATCGGCTCCCGCGCCGACTGGATGGCCAACCTGCTGCTGTTCATCCCCCTCGCCTTCATCTTCTCCGGCGCCCTGTCCCACGGGCGCGGCGTCGTCGTGCGCCTGCTGGCTTCGATCCTGGTGCTGGCCGCCGGCGTCGGCCTGAGCCTGGGCATCGAATTCACCCAGCTGTTCTTCCCCCAGCGCACGGTTTCCCAGAACGACATCGCCGCGGAGAGCCTGGGCGCGCTGCTCGGCATCGCCGCCTGGTGGGGGGTGGGCGGCCGCTTCCTGGCCTGGTACGAATCCTGGCTGCGGGTGCGGGAGCCGGCGGCCCTGTCCGAACGGCTCGCCTGGGGCTATCTCGCCTTCGTGTTCGCCTACAACCTCCTGCCCCTGGACCTGACCATCAGCGCCGTGGAGATTTTCCACAAATGGCGCGAAGGCAAGCTGGTCCTCATCCCCTTCGCCGGGTTGCCGGCGGATCCGGCCCATGCCCTCTACGAGGTGGTCACCGACGCCCTGATCTGGCTGCCGCCGGCCTTCCTGTTGCGCTACCGCGGTGGCAGGACCACGGCGCGGGCCTGGTGGCTGGGCTTCGCCGCCGCCCTGCTGCTCGAGGTGCTGCAACTGTTCGTCTATTCCCGGGTGAGCGACGTCACCGACCTGTTCACCGCCGCCCTGGGCGCCGGGGCCGGCGCCCTGCTGGGCGCCCGGCTCGGCCGTCACACCCCGGCGACGCGCGCCGCGACGCGGGTTACGGCCCTGGGCCGCCTGCTGCCCCTGGGCCTGGCCCTGGGCTGGGTGTGCGTCCTGATGCTGGTGTTCTGGTATCCCTTCGACTTCCGCACCGACGGCGCCTATATCCGTGAACGCCTGGCTTTCCTGGAGCGCGTGCCCTTCGAGATCTACTACTACGGCACCGAATTCCGCGCCATCACCTCGGTATTCCAGAAGGTCCTGTTCTTCGCCCCCCTCGGCGCCCTGCTGGCCTGGTTCGTGGCCGGCCTGCCCTGGCTGTGGCGGAGCTGGGCCGCCGCCGCGTCGATCCTCGCCATCCCGGCCGCCGCCCTGGGCATCGAACTGGGCCAGATGCTGCTGCCCGGCAAGTATCCCGACACCACCGACTGGTTCCTGGAGAGCCTGGGGGGCGTCATGGGCTATGCCCTGTTCCGGGTGATACGGGCGCGCCTGACGGTGCCGCGGCAGCGTCGGGGCGAAGGCGGGCGGCATCCATCGGGACGGGAGAAAAGACCATGAGGGATGTCGCCATTCTGCTGATTCTCTTCGGCTTGGTTGCGCTGGCCTGGTGGCGTCCCTGGGTCGGCGTGCTCGGGCTGGCCTTCCTGGCGGGCACGCATCCGCAAGCCTATGCCAGCGGCTTCATGAAGACCTTTCCCGTCTATCTGACCTTGTTCGCGGTGGTCGCCGTCGCGGCGGCGCGCGATTACCGGCGAGCGCGCGCCTGGCCCCGCCTGCCGGTGGACTGGAGCCTGATCCTGATCCTGCTGCTTTGGGGGCAGTTCGCCCTGAGCACCAGTCAGGCCATCAATCCGTGGGCGGCCTGGCCGAAGCTCTGGGAAGTGGCCAAGTTGCTGCCCTCCCTCGTGCTGGTCCTGCTGCTGATCGACAGCCGCGAAAGGTTGCTGGCGCTGAATCTGACCATGGCCCTGGCGGTCGCCGTGGTGGTGTTCAAGGGGGGGTATTGGGCGGTCATGACGGGTTTCCAGGATCGCGTCTATGGCCCTCCCGGGAGCCAATACGGCGACAACAACGAATTCGCGGTGGCCACGGCCATGGCCATTCCCCTGCTGGTGCTCTGGTACCGCGAAACCCAGGCCCGCGCCTTGCGTCTGGCCCTGGCGGGCATGATCGCCCTGAGCTTTGCCGCCGCCTTGTCGTCATGGTCGCGCGGCGGCCTCCTCAGCCTGGGCGTCGTCGCCCTGCTGCTGGTCTGGCACAGCCGGAGAAAGTGGCTGGCCTTGCCGCTGCTGGCCGTGGGCATCGGGCTGATGTTCGTCAATCTGCCGGAGGCGTGGTTCGCGCGCATGGGCGCCCTGGGTGGCGGCGAACTGGACGCCTCGGCGCAAAGTCGCCTGGACGTTTGGCGGCTGGGCTGGGCCCATGCCCTCGAGCGGCCCTGGTTCGGCGGCGGGTTCCAGGGCTGGATCTATCTTTCCCAACGTACCGGAGGCCTGGTCGACTGGCATAGCGCCTATGTGGAGATGGCCGCCGAGCATGGCCTCATGGGGCTCGCGCTCTGGAGCGCCTTGCTGCTGGGCAACATGGGGGCGCTGACCTGGCTGGTCTGGCGCGGTGGACGCCTGCGCCTGACTTGGCTGGAGAACCACGCCGCGATGCTGCGCGCCTCCCTGGCGGCCTATCTGGTGGGGGCCGCGTTTCTCGGTATCGCCTACTGGCAGATGGTTTATCTCCTGATGGCCAGCGTCATTTTGCTGCGGGGCTTCGCCGCCCGGGCCACCTCTTTCACGCCATCGAATCCAGCCGCCCGCGAGGCCTGAGGAGAGCGTCGCCCGCGGTCGAGGCCCGGGCGAGCTTGCGCGCGGACCTGTCGATTTTTTTTACATGCCCATGGCAAGTGCCCGGCTTCATGCGGCAACACCCTGTTTATACGAGGAAAATTATTCCGGCATGAGGCTTGCTTACAAATAGCGCATACACTGTAGGCGCCGCGCCTGTTTGCGGCCATTTGAGGTGACGAGACCATGAATCCCATGCCCCCCCGCTTGACGCGCTTCCGCCCCCACGCGGCGGCTTTCGCCCTGCTCATGCTGGCCAGCGGCCAGAGCTTCGCCGAGCCCGCGACCTACAACCTGATGCTCAAAAAGGGGGGCGTTGTCCTGGAATGCGCGCGCGGGGCCTTCGTCTTCGACAAGGCCGCCCTGGCACCGGGCGAGACCAGCGGTAAAACCTCTTCCGCCGAAGTGACCATCGATGCGGGCTGTTTCAGCAAGATCACCGGCCGTCCTCCCGTAAGCGTGCCCTGGCCCGAGGGCAACCTGAAGCTGAGCGGCGATTTGACCATCCACCTGAAGCCCCTGGTGTCCAAGAAGGAACAACCGGTTCCCAGCGTGTTTGGCATCACCGGCAGTCTGTCCAGCGCCAGCGATACCATCAAGTTCGCCTACAACGACACGGAACCCCAGCGCACCGCGAGGGTATGCGACAACCCCTCCTGCAACGATAACAGCAGCATCGCCGTGCTGACCTACCACGCCGTCAACGTCAATTCCATTCCCGAACCGGAAACCCTCGCCCTGGTATTGCTGGGTGTCCTCGGATTGGGCGTCGCGCGTTGGCTTGGACGTCGCGCCTGACCCCCGCCTGACCCCCTTCTCAGCAGGTTTCAGTCCGGGATATATCGCCGATCGGGCAACGCGTCAGCCCCGAGGCTGACGGGTGCCGTGGCGATTTTCCATACCCCCCCGTTCCGCCATCCGCCCATGGGTTCCGGGTGATTTTCGAGCCTTGCCCATGATCGGCCGCATCCACGTCTTGGCCGAATGCATGGCGGCGATGCCTCCTCGGGGTTTGCGCTGGCCTTCCTGTTACGGGGGGGCGGCCTGTTGGATGAAGCGCCTCCACCGCACTGGCCGGTGCCATTTGCCTTCCCGCGAGCCCTATCGTTTCACGTCTGCGTGAAGAAGTGTGGATGTGCGCGGGCCCCCGGTCAGCCGGCGAGGCTGTCGCAGATCGATAGGGCCTGTCCTCGGCCCAATCACGTTCCGTGCATTCCCCCGCGACTCTCGGGTTACCGTGAAAGCCGCGTCAGCGACTCACGACGCTTCCCTCTCCCCGTGGCGGGAGAGGTTGGGGGTGAGGGTGCTGTTCATGGCCGGCAAGTGTGCCTTCATGGGCGGGAGCGGCCATTCGGCCATGAACGGCCATTCGGCCATGAAGGGTTAGGCGGTGGATTGGCCTCCCCCGCCGGCAAGGGAGAGTCAAGGGGGGGGCGTAGGTGTAAAAAAAGCCGACACTTGCGTGTCGGCTTGTACGGGACGGGAAGGAAGCCCGTGTTTCAGGCGGCCTTGCGGCGACGCATGCTGCCCAGGCCGAGCAAGCCCAGGCCGAGCAACGCCAGGGTGGCGGGCTCGGGGATGGGGTTCTCCGGATCGATGGGCTTGCCGGCCACCAAGATGCCGTCGAAGGCCAGGCCGGTTTGGTAGGCCGTATCGATCCAGTTCACCACGCCGAACTCCAGGAAATAATCGCCGGCATCGGCGATCTCGTAGGTCATCTCGACCCAGCCGGTATAGCCGCAACCAGCGCCGAAGCAGGTGCCGGAACTGCCGCCCAGGGCGGACCAGTCCGGCGCGCCGGCGATGATGGGGGTGGCGGCGGGGTCGAGCACCACGCCGGGAGCGAGGGCGGGCAAGCCGTTGCCGGGCACGGTGTTGCCAGCGGTGGTGGTGCGCGCGGTGAACAACACGGCCTTGTCGGACAGGTCGGCATTGAGCAGCTTCACCCAGGCGTATTCGACGTAAATCTGGCCATCGGAGGTCACGTAGTTGAAGTTGAACTCCAGGTCGTCGCCGGCGGCGGCGGTGAACTTGGAGGAACGGGCGCGGGAGCCGTTGGTCTCGGAGCCGATGCTCAGACCATCGTCGCTTACACCGCCCGAGGTAGAGACATAGCCATAATCGCCGCCTTCGGGCGAGGCCACGATGTCGCCGTTGGGGGCCATGGTGCCGCAGTTGCCGGTGCAGGACCAGCCGGCGGGCAGGGGAGCCGCGGCCGCGGTGCCGGAGACGGCCAGCGCGGACAGGGAGATCAGGGCGCCCAGGCCCAGGTGAATGGCGGAGAGTTTGAATGTGCGCATTTTCTGCCTCGCTAGATAGTAAGAAGATGAATCGGCTTCGCAGGCGTCGTTCCTGACAAGGTCTTGCACGACGGTGCGACGGTACTTTCAACAAGCATGATATGTGCCAATTCCTGATACACGTTGATGGAAGCTATATAAAACAGCTAGTTACGTGCTATGTGGGCGGGTTCCGGCTGGCAAATCGTATGCGTCTGGCGGGAAGTGTAAAAAATCCTGTCATCCGGATTGCCCTCCGGGCGTCGTGCTGGATCAATCTGCCGAAACGGGGCGGGTGGGGGCCACAAGCGGGTTGCGCCAGGCGTTTTCCCGGCTCTTGCCTACTTCGCGGCATCCTCACCAAAGGCGTGGACGCCAATCCTGGTGTCAACGAAGACAGGCACGATCCGGATCTGAGCTTCCCCCCCCCCTTATGTCGCGCGTGCCTTGGGGAAGGCCCCGACACGCCTTGCGATCTTGGCGAAAAGTGAGCGCGGGGCGCGCTGACCCATCTCCCGGCGCGGGGTAAACTGGCGCCCCGCCCTCATGTCGCGAGCTCCCGTCCAGCTTCCATCCATGCCCTCCAGCCGCTCCCGCCCGATCAGTTCCGTTCCCGAGCGCGCGTCGCCGTTCTGGAATGCGCTGTTGCTGGCCGCCCTGGCCGGCGCCCTCGTGCCCCTGGATGCGCGCGCGCCTCTGGCCGCGCCGGGGCTGCTTGACTTCGAGCCCGCCGGCTATGGGCGCGTGGTGGCCCAGCAGGTTTACCTGGGCATCAAGGCGGCCATGCTGTGGGTTCCGCTGGGTTTTCTCGCCACGCTGGCCGGCTGGGATCGTGCCCTGCGGCGCTGGGCGCCTGCCGCCGTCGTTCTGCTTGCCCTGGGTCTGCCTTTTTTGCCCGACGTGCGTGTCGGCGACGGCCTGGAGTTGCTGTTCGCGCTGCCCGGCCTGGCCCTGGGTCTTTGGCTGGGGCGGGCCACGCCCCTCGGGGTCGAGTTGGAGACTTCGACCAGCCAGCGTGGGAAGGACGTTCCCGCGCTGGCCGGCGGCGCGACCACGCCTGTATCCGACACCGCGCGCGTCGAGGAGGTGGAGGCCTCGCCACCCGATAAGGCGGCGGTGTCCGGTGCCGTGGCCCCGGCCTCCCGCGCCGGCCCGATCAGTCTCCTGGCGGGGCTGGCCGTGCTGCTTGGGGTTGCCGTCGGACTGTGGGAGTTTCCGCGCTGGCCTCTGCTTCTGGGGGCGGGCCTGGCCCTCTACGTCGTTCTGCTCTGGTTCCGTCCCCTGACCTGGATGGTGGTCATCCCGGCGGCCCTGCCCCTGCTGGATCTTGCGCCCTGGACCGGGCGTTACTTCCTGGACGAGTTCGATCTGCTCATGGGGGTCACCCTGGGCATGCTGCTGTTGCGCCGCCCGGCCGAGACGCGGCGACAGCCGCCTCTGCCGCGCCTGGCGTTGATGGGCTTGTTTGGCCTGTCGGTGTTGGCCGCCCTGGGGATCGGGTTGTTGCCCCTCGCGCCTGTGGACGCGAATGCCTTCGCCAGTTACTGGAGCCCCTACAACGCCCCGCGGGTGGCCAAGGGTTTCGTCTGGGGAGCGCTGCTGTACCTGTGGATTCGCCAGGCTGGCCTGGAGCGCCAGGTGTTGGGCCGCAAACTGTCCCTCGGCATGGCCCTGGGCCTGCTGGGGGTGGGACTGGTGGGCGCCTGGGAGCACCACCTGTTCGTCGGCTTCGCCGATCGGCTGGAGACCTACCGCATCGTCGGCACCTTCTCCAGCATGCATACCGGTGGCGGTCATATTGAGGCCTATCTGGTGGCGGCCTTGCCGTTTCTCTGGCTGGCCACGACCCGGGCGCGGGATGCGCTGGTCACCGTACCCCTCATGGTCTTGACCGCCTACGTCATGGTGTACACGGTGGCCCGCGGTGGCGTGCTGGCGGTGGCCGTGGCCTCGCTTATCCTGGCCGTGGCCAGCGCCAGGCTGGCCCGTCGCGCCCAGGGTGGCCGCTTCCTCGCCCCAGTGGTCGCCCTCCTGGTGTTGGCCCTGGTGGTTGCGGTGGGGGCGGGGGGAGGCTATTTCCAGCAGCGCTTCGGCGAAACCGCGAAGGATTGGGGCATCCGCGTCGACCACTGGACTCAGGCCGTCGCCCTGGCGGATGAAGGTTTGCGGGCGAATCTGTTCGGCACGGGGCTGGGCAGCTTCCCCCGTAAATACCTGGAACGGGGGCCGGCGGACAAGCAACCGGCCACCTTCGGCTTCGCCGCGGAGCAGGGCAACACCTATTTCCGCCTGGGCACCGGCGACACGATCTATTATGCCCAGCGCATTCCCTTCTCAGCCGGAAAAAACTACCGACTGGAACTGGAAGTCCGTTCCCGACAGGGCGATACCCGCCTGGATGCGCCGGTCTGCGAGAGGCAGATGCTCAACTCGCGCCAGTGCGAATGGCTCGGCTTCGATGTGCCGGGTGATGGTCAATGGCACCGGCTGGCCCGGGACTTCTCCAGCGCCGGGGTGGGCAAGGAGAACTGGCTGAACCGGCCGCCGGTGGAACTGTTCTTCCACCATCCCGGCAAGGTGGGCGTGGTGGACGTGGACAACGTCCGCCTGTTGGGCCCGGACGGCAAGGACGCGCTGTGCAACGGCGATTTCCGTGCCGGCGGCGACTGCTGGTTCTTCAAGACCCACAGCCACCTGCCCTGGCACATCAAGAACGTCTGGGTCCACGTCTGGTTCGAGCAGGGCTGGCTGGGCCTGCTGGCCTTCGCCGGCCTGACCCTGGCAGCCGTGGCGCGCCTGGCCCGGGAGGGCTGGCGCGGCCACCGCCTGGCCTGGGCCTGGCTGGCCTCCCTGGCGGGCCTGCTCACGGTGGGGATGTTCGACAGCCTGCTGGACGCCCCGCGCCTGGCCACCTTGCTGGTGGCGCTGCTGTTGCTGGGGGTGGGCTATGACTGGCGCGATCGACGTTTACCCGGCCATTCGCCGCGACGAAGTCGGCGCCACGGCTGAAGGAAATCCGCCGCGCTCCCCTTCCCGGCCTTCCCCGCCAGCGGGGGGGCTTGAAGGGAGATGCCACCGATCAGCGAACGCGCCGTTTCCCCAATTCCGCCGCCGCCAGCACCCCCAGCGCCAGCCAGGGCCAGAATGAGGCCGCCGCCTTGGCCAGGCCGACGATGTTGAAGACACTGGCGATGGGCCACAGCAGGTAGTCGGCCTGGAAGGCCCTGAGCGTCAGGACGGCGATGAGCAGCAGCGCGGCGATGGGGCGGCGCTGTCTGGATACCGCGGGAATCAGCAGGAACCAGAAGGCCAGCAGGAAGGCGGCCAGGCTTTCCAGGGAGAGCACGCCGCCCACGGCCCGCAGCTTCAGGAGCAGGGTCGCGGCCAGCAACTTGACGGCGAAGGCGGCGAGGAACAGCAGCAGCATGGCCGAGACATAGCGGCCGGGCTTCAGCAGGCAGGCGGCGAAGGCGCCCAGGGCGGCCATCTCCAGGAATACCGCGCCGAGCCAGTATAGGTTGATCTGGCCGATTTCCTCCGGTGGGATATCCAGGGGCCGCAGGTGCAGGCCGAGCCAGCCGGCGCCGGGAAACGGCACCAGGGAAAACTGGGCGAAGCCCCACAGCACCAGCAGCCAAAGGCCAAGACTGGCCGACCATTCGCCTCGGAACCAGCCCGCCCGCCAGCGGCGGATGGCGGCGCCGGCCCGGCGCCAGCGATTGTGGTGCAGGGTGAGCAGGGCGCCGGCGAGGCTGCCCAGGGTGTTCAGGAATACGTCCAGGTTGGAGGCGATGCGGTCCGACAGCAGGGCTTGCAGGCTTTCCAGCAGCACGCTGCAGCAGAAGCCCGCCAGCGCGGTCAGGACGATGGCGCGGCCGCGCCGGTGGGGATGGGAGAGATGCAGGGCCAGCAGATAGCCGAAGGGGACATAGGCCAGCAGGTTGGTGGAGATGTCGGTGCGGGTGATGTAGCGCGGCAGGGGGTCGAACAGGAATGAAAGCGACCACTGGCCCATGCCATGGAGGCCCGAACCGGAATACAGGCTGCCGAAGGCGATCAGCAGCGCGTACAGGCCCAGGAAAATGTCAGCCTGGCGGGATGGGGAACGGTCTGTCATGGAACCGGCTTTGACGGGGGTGTCGGCATGCTGGCATGCCGGCGGCGCCGGCTCAAGTTTGCCCGGCGCGGTGGGGCGGGATTTTCCCCCTCCCCGCTTGCGGGGAGTGCTGGGGAGGGGAGTGATTGATTGCCCGTCCGCTGCCTGCGCGGCAGGAAACGCCCCACCTATTTTGGTGCGATGCCCGTCGTCGCCGTGGTAGTGGTTTTCGCGCTTGCCTCCCCCGCCGCCGGGGCCGCCGCCACCACGCCGTTGAAGCGCTGGAGGGCCGCCTCGCTGGCTTCCTGGGCGCGGATGAGTTCCTCCGTGGCCATCACCGCCGCCAGCTTGTCGCGCAGGATCAGGGCATCCGGATGGCCCCGGGCGGCGGCCAGGTTCAGCCAGAGATAGGCGGACTCCTTGCTGCTCGCTGTCGCCATGCCGTCCCGGTAGAAGATACCCAGTTGGTACTGGGCATCCAGATGACCGTGCTCGGCGGCCTTGGTGTACTGCTCCAGGGCGGAACGGTAGTTCTGCACGGTGCCGCGTCCTTGCAGGTAGGCCATGCCCAGCAGGTATTCGGCTTCCGGATACCCGAGGCTTGCCGCGGCCTGGATCCAGGGCAGGGCCTGGAGATATTCGCCACGCTGCCAATGGATATGGCCCAGATCGAATTGGGCCTGGGAATCGCCGCCCTTGGCGGCGGCCTGGGCCTTTTTCAGTATCACGCTGTCGTCGATGCCGGCGACGGCGTGGTCATTCGAAGCGTCCGGATCGTTCGCGTTATTCTCCTGCAGCACTCCGAAGACCACCGCGATGACCAATACCGCGGCCACGGCGAGGCCGATCGTGAGCTTGCCGCGGGCGCGCGGCGATTCCACGCGGAAGTGGCGTTTGCAGGCCCGGCAGCGATAGGTGACATGGGAGGACTCGCCGGCATGCTTGTGGGACACGCGCACCTCGTCGCTGCCGCAATGGGGGCAGCGAATACCATCGTTGTCCGCGCCGGCCTGGCCGAGGCGGTTTTCCATGGCCGGCGCCGCCTCGTCCTCGAAGGGCGTCAGACTGTTGGGGTCGGAAGAGGTCGACATAACGGCGGCGCTTCAGGCGGGGTGTCGGAAGATTCGGGCGGGAGCCGCGCGGATTGTAATGCAACCCGTGCGAGGACAGCGGGAGTTTGCCATGGGCTCGCCCCCCACGGCACGAACCGTGGCGGCCACGGCCACCTCCCCCGCGAGCGGGGGAGGCAGGGAGGGGGAGGGAGCCAGGACTGGTGCAGCGACAATCCATATCCATACCCGCCCCCCGGATCAGGCCCGCCCCGGTCGGGCCGCGGCCCCGCCCAGCAGGGACCCCGCCACCATGCCCGCGCAGGCCATCAGGAAGCCGGCGAACTGGGGCGGAATGGGATCCTCGCCCTCGGGCAGGAGGAATTCCATGGGCAGCCAGGTGGCCAGGCCCAGGCCGATGGCCAGGTAGGCGCCGACCGTGTTGGCGCGCTTCCAGTACAGGCCCGCCACCAGCGGCACGAAGGCCAGCACCAGGGTCACCTTGTAGGCGTTCTCCACCATCTGGTGGATGCCGGTTTCCTGATCCAGGGCCCACAGGGCATAGAGCGTGACGCATAGCGAAAAACCGGCCACCACCCAGCGGGTCAGGGCCAGCAGTTTTCTCTCGGGCAGGTGTTTGCGACGGGTGATGAAATCCTTGATCACGTTTTCCGAGAGGGTGACCGAGGGCGCCAGCAGGGTGCCGGAGGCGGTGGACATGATCACCGACAGCAGGGCGCCGTAGAAGACGACCTGGGCGAACAGGGGCAGGTGGCCCTTCACCAGTTCCGGCAACAGCTTCTGGCTATCCTCGGCCAGCCACCTGGCGGTCAGGGCCGGGTCGATGAGGTTGGCGGAATAGGCCAGGAACAGGGGCACGGCGGCGAACAGGAAATAGGCCACGCCACCCAGCACCGTGCCCCACACCGCGATGTTCTCGTTCCTGGAGGCGTTGGCGCGCTGGAACACGTCCTGCTGGGGGATGGAGCCGAAGCCCATGGTAAGCAGGCCCGAGATGAAGGCCACCATGGCCACCGCGTTCAGCTCGGGCCAGAAGCGGAATTTTTCGTAAGCGGCGGCGTGCTCGATGACCGGCGCCACGCCGCCGGTCAAGTCGGAGACCAGCCAGGCGATATAAAACAGGCCGACAACGATGACGATCATCTGGAAGAAGGTGGTCAGCGCCACCGACCACATGCCGCCGTAGAGGGTGTACATGAGCACCACCGCCGCGCCGATGAGGATGCCCTGGGCCTGGGTGATGCTCCCGTCGGACAGCACGTTGAATACCAGCCCCAGGGCGGTGACCTGGGCCGACACCCAGCCCAGGTAGGACAGGGCGATGGCGATGCCGGTGATGACCTCCACGTTGCGGCCGTAGCGTTCCCGGTAGAAGTCGCCGATGGTGAGCAGGTTCATGCGGTACAGCTTGCGGGCGAAGAACAGGCCGAACAGCACCAGGCACAGGGAGGCGCCGAAGGGGTCGGAGATCAGCCCGCCCAGGTCCTCCTCCAGGAAGGTGGCGGGTATGCCCAGCACCGTTTCCGCGCCGAACCAGGTGGCGAACACCATGGCCATGACGACGTAGATGGGCAGGCTGCGGCCGGCGGCGATGTAGTCCTTGGCGTTGTGGACCTTGGTGGCGGCATACATGCCGATGCCGAGGGAGATGACCAGATACAGGATGACGAAGCCGAGCAGCATGTTGGGTGACAGGTTCCTGAATGTAGGGTTCCAATCCCTCCCCCTCCCGATCTCACCCGCGAGCGGGTGAGGGAGGGGATGGGGAGTCAGCGCAGTTTTATTTCCGTCCAGATGCGGTTGAGGATGCGCCGGCTTTTTCGGTCCAGGTCGCGCATCATCTCCAGCCGTTTCATGCTGGCCGCGTCGGGAAAAACGGCGCGATTATGCGCGATTTCCGGCCGGATGTAGGCCATGGCGGCCCGGTTCGGGTTGCCCGAGCCGATCAGGTTGGTCAGTTCCGCCGAGTTTTCCCCGTCCAGCATGAAGTCGATGAACGACTGCGCCAGTTCGGGATGGCGTCCGGTCCTGTGCAGCACCATGGAATCCAGGGCCAGCACCGCGCCTTCCCTGGGGATGGCATAGCCGATGCGGAACGGCCGGCCGGCACCCTCGGCGTCGGCCCGGGCCTGGAACATGTCGTTGGAATAGCCATGGGCCAGCCAGATGTTGCCCACCGTCAGTTCCTTGATGTAGCTGGAGGCGTTGAACGCCGCCCAGTAGGGCTTGGCGCGCAGGATCAGGTCCCGCGCCTGTTTCCACTTCGCCTCGTCGGTGTCGTTCACCGAGTGGCCCAGGTAGCGCAGGGCGGCGGCCATCAGCTCGCGCTGGGAATCCAGCACCGTGACCCGGCCCTTCAGCTTTTCCAGGTAACGCGGCTCGAAGATCAGCGCCCAGGTGTCGGTGGGCAGGCCCAGGGCCTGGAGCTTCTCCACGTTGTAGCCGAGCAGGGTCACCGTGTAGGCGTAGGGCACGGAATAGCGGTTGCCGGGGTCGAAGAAGGCGTTCATGAATGCCGGCTTGATATTGCCCAGGCGGGCGAGCCGGGTTTTATCCAGGGACCGCAACTGCTTCGAGCGGACCAGGGCCTCCACGGCGTTGCCGGTGGGCACGATCAGGTCGTAGCCGGACGCCCCCGCCGCCAGCTTGGCCAGCATCTCCTCGTTGTCGGAGTAATAGTCCTGCGCCACCTCGCAGCGGCATTCCGCCTCGAAGCGGGCGATGGTCTGGTCGGAGATGTAGTTGTTCCAGTTGTAGAGGTGGAGGGTGTCGGCGGCCTGGGCGGGGAGGGTGAGCAGGAGCATGGCTACCGTCTTCACCAGTGTGGAGGCTGCTCCCTCACCCCTGCCCCTCTCCCGGAGGGAGAGGGATGGAAACGCCCTTCCCCCCTCGGGGGAAGGGCCGGGGATGAGGGAGCGGCGCATCCAGTCCCACCACCCCATCAGGCGCCTCCCTTCATGAAGCTTTTGTCCATGCGCGACGCCGCGATCACCAGCACCAGGGTGAGCAGCATGAGCAGGGTGGACACCGCGTTCACCTCCGGCGTCACCGCGATCTTGATCATGGAATAGATCTGCAGGGGCAGGGTGGAAACGCCCACGCCGGCGGTGAAGAAGGTGATGACGAAATCGTCGATGGACAGGGTGAAGGCCATGAGGAAGCCCGCCACCACCGCCGGCAGGATGAGGGGGAAGGTGACCAGGCGGAAGGTGGCCCACGGGGAGGCGCCCAGGTCCCGGGCCGCCTCGAAGATGCCCTCGTCCATGCCGGCCAGGCGGGCGCGCACGATGATGGCGACGAAGCCGATGGAAAAGCTGATGTGGGCCAGCACCACCGACAGCAGCCCCAGGGTGAGGTGCAGGACCTGGATGAAGAACACCAGCAGGGACACACCCAGCAGGATTTCCGGCATGGCCACCGGCGTGATCACCAGCAACGGCAGCCAGCGCGGGTTGTAGCGATGGATGGCGAGCCCCGCCAGGGTGCCCAGGAAGGTGGCGCACAGGCTGGACACCAGGGCGATGAACAGGGAATTGCGCGCCGCCAGCTGCATTTCCTCATCGGCGAACAGCGCCCGGTACCAGTCCAGGGTGAAGCCCACCCATTCGGCGTTGAGGCGGGAGTCGTTGAAGGAATAGACCACCACCACCAACAGAGGCAGGTAGAGGAAGGCGAAGGTGAAGCCGGCGGCCAGCTTCAGCCAGACGGGCAGTCTACGCATGGGCCCGCCTCGCCTTCCCGGCCCAGGCCGCCAGCCACGCCAGGCCAAGCACGCACAGGGTCAGGACGATGGACAGGGTCGCCCCGAAGGGCCAGTCGCGCACCCCCAGGAACTGGTCCTTGATCAGGTTGCCGATGAGCATGTCGCGGGTGCCGCCCAGGATGTCGGGTATGGCGAACATGCCCAGCACCGGAATGAACACCAGGGCCGATCCGGAAAAAATGCCGGGCAGGGATAAAGGCCAGGTCACCCGCCAGAAGCGTTGCCAGGCATTGGCGCCCAGGTCCTGGGCGGCGTCCAGCAGCACCGGGTCGTGCTTCTCCAGGTTGGTGTAGAGGGGCAGGATCATGAAGGGCAGGTGCACGTAGACCATGCCCACCAGCACCGCGAAGGGGGAGAACAACAGGCTCACCGGCCCCAGGCCGAAGGCGCCCAGCAGCCCGTTCACCGCCAGGGCGAAGGCCGCCTGGGGCCCCAGGATGATCATCCAGGCGTAGACCCGGATCAGGAAGTTGCTGGCGAAGGGCAGGATCACCAGCAGTACCAGCAGGTTCCGGTGCTTCTTCGGACCGCGGGCGATCATCCAGGCGACGGGATAAGCCAGGATCAGGCAGATCAGGGTGGAGGCCGCCGCCACGGCGAAGGAGCGCAGAAGGATTTCCGCGAACAGCCAGTCGCTGGCGAAGAACAGGTAGTTCTCCAGGGTGAGGCCGTGTTCGCCGCCGTCGCCCGGGTCCGTCAGCGGCGCCAACCCGCCGAATTCCCCGGGATACTGGAAGGAGGCCAGCACCACGATCAGGGCCGGCGCCAGGAAGAAGACCAGCAGGAACAGGGTGGGCGGCGCCGTGATCGCCCATTTCGCCGATATCTCCCCCCTTTGGAAAAGGGGGGGTGGGGGGGATTGACTGATTCTTGTACAAGAAGAGTCACCGCGCTCCCCCTCCCAACCTCCCCCGCCCGCGGGGGAGGAGACCGCGCCCTCCCCGCTTGCGGGGAGGGTTGGGGTGGGGAGAGCCGTGGTGTCCAGACTGGGGGCTTTGCCTTCAAGAAGATAGGTATCAACGGTTGCGCCAGCGGAATGCCGCCAGAATCCTCCCTGCCCCCCTTTGCCAAGGGTGGGTAAAAATCCGGGCGGCCTAGTCCGGGACATAGTGCCCCGCCTCCCTGTCCCAGCTCACCCGCACCCGGTCGCCGATCTCGAAGAACCTCGCCCGGCCGGGCGTGTCGTTGGGCCGCAGGGCCGAGAGTTCGAAGCCATTGTCGAGGACGACCTGGTAGGTGGTGACGTCACCCACGTAGAGGAAATCGCGCACCGTGCCGGGAAAACGGTTTTCTTCCCCCTTTGTTAAAGCCCCTCTTCTGGGATAAAGGGGAGCGAGGGGGATTTCACCCACGTCAGCCTGGCCTCTTCTCCCTTAGCCCCCCTCAAGTGGGGCGGCAAAGATGCGTACCTGTTCCGGCCGCAGGGCCAGCACGCCCCTGTCGCCCACGGCTTCCGAGGCGGGCGCGACGACCTTCCCCAGCCCCGCCGCTTCCAGGCGCAATTCGCCGTCGCGTCGCTCGACCACCCGGACTTCCAGCAGATTGCAGTTACCGATGAAATCCGCGACGAAGCGGTTGGTCGGGAAGCCGTAGATCTTCGAAGGCACGTCCAGTTGCTCGATGCGCCCCTGGTTCATGACCGCGATGCGGTGGGACAGGGCCAGGGCCTCGGGCTGGGCATGGGTGACGAACATGAAGGTGACGCCCACCTCCCGCTGCAACTTGATCAGTTCCAGCTGCATCTCCTCGCGCAGCTTCAGGTCCAGGGCGCCCAGGGGCTCGTCCAGCAGCAGCAGGCGCGGTTTGTTGACCAGCCCCCGGGCCAGGGCAACCCGCTGTTTCTGGCCGCCGGAAATCTCGTGGGGATAGTGCTCGGCCAGCTCGGCCAGATGCACCTGCTCCAGGGTTTCGCCCACTCGGCGCTTCAGTTCCGCTTCCGCCACCTTCGCCATGCGCAGGGGAAAGGCCACGTTCTGGCCCACGGTGAGATGGGGAAACAGGGCGTAACTCTGGAACACGGTGTGGATGGGTCGCTTTTCCGCCGGCGTGGCGGCCAAGTCCCGCTCGTCCAGCAAGATACGCCCCCCATCCGGGAGATCGAAGCCGGCGACCATGCGCAGAATGGTGGTCTTGCCGCAACCCGACGGCCCCAGCAGGGTGAAGAACTCGCCGCTTTCCACCGCGAAGCTGACGTTCTTCACCGCCTCGAAGTCGCCGAAGCGGCGGGTGATGCCGATGATCTCGAGAAGCGCCATGGTCTCCCTGCCATCCACGCGGGTCGATGCGGATGCCTGGTTCCAGTATGGCCAACAACGCGGATAACGCCATATCGCGCCATACCGCGCCATGCCGGACGACAGGGCGAGACCCCGGGAGCGAGCATAGGTCAAAGACGCCGACGCGAACGGCTAGAATCCGCCAACCCCTTTAGCCCGCGCCCCGCGTTTATTCGTATACCCATGGACGACCCCCGTACCGACGAGGCCCTCATGCTGGCCTACCGCGACGGCGACGCGGCGGCTTTCGAGGCGCTCTACGGCCGCTGGCGCGGACGCCTGTACCGCTACCTGGCCCACCAGGCGGCGGATCGGGCGGACGAGCTGTTCCAGGACGTGTGGTTGAGGGTGGTGGGCGCCCGGGCGGGCTACGAGGTCACGGCCAGGTTTTCCACCTGGCTGTTCCGCATCGCCCACAACCGCCTGATGGATCATTACCGCGCCCGGGGCCGGGCCATCGTCGACCTGTACGACGACCCGGAAGACGATCCCGCCGAGCGAATGCCGGCGCCGGAGGCGGATTCCCCCCCGGCCCTGCTGGAGCGACGGGAGGCCGCCCGGCGCATACTCGACGCCCTGGCCGAGTTGCCGGCGCCCCAGCGGGAAGCCTTCCTGCTGGCGGAGGAGACGGACATGACCCTGGAGGAAATCGCCCAGGCCACCGGGGTGGGGCGGGAGACCGCCAAGAGCCGCCTGCGCTACGCCCTGGAGCGGCTGCGCCGGCGACTCGGGGCATGGAGGTGAACGGCATGCGGGACCATAGGAACGAGGACATGGAACCAGGCGATCGCCTGATCGGCGAGGCCTATCGGGCGGCCCCCCAGCCCGAGCCGCCGTCGGCCCTGGACGTCCCCATCCTGGCCGCCGCCCGCCGGGCCGTGGCGCCCCCGTCCCGCCGGCGCCCAGCCTGGTTGGCCTGGGCCCTGCCCCTGTCCACCACCGCCGTGCTGGTGCTGGGCATCACCCTGCTTTTTCAGATCCAGCGGGAAGCGCCCGAGGCCCTGGGCGAGGCTCCCCGGCCGGCGCTACCGAGGGAATCGGCACCCGTGGTGTCACCAGGCACCCCGGCCGACCTTGCCGGGGAAGCCGCGCCCGCCGCCAAGGCGACCGATGTCGCCAGCCTGCCCAGGGCGGCGCGTGGGATCGGCCAGCCCGTGGAAGCCCGTTCCGCGTCCACCCCCACCCCGGCGCCGGCCGCCAGTCTGGAGGCCCCGGCCCCACCCCGGGACGCCGCCGAACCCCGTCCCTTCCCGGCCCCGGCGGCCTCGGCGCCGCAACTCGAAGCGGCCCGCCCCGCCTTGCCGGCACCCGTAACCGCCAACTCCGCTTCCCGGCAGGCCGATCGGCTGGAGCGCGCCGCTCCCGCGGCCACACCGGCCCGGGAAGGCGCGCCTGCCTTCAGCCAGGGCTTGAGCAAGTTCAAGGCCGCCAGCCCGGCAGCCGAGAGCCCGGAGCAATGGGCCGAGAAAATCCGTCAACTGGTGCGCGAGGGACGGGGCGAGGAGGCCCGGAAAGCGCTGGAGGAATTGCGCGGGCGGTATCCGGACTACGCATTGCCGGACGATTTGCGGGCCATGCGCTGAGGGTGGCGGCCGGGTTCTATACAGGCGGTACGACCACCATGGGCGTCACGCCCAGCCTCTTGGCGCGTCGGGCAAAACGCCGGTCATCAAAGCTCAGAAACGTCTCGCAATGGCTGCTGGCCAGCAGGTGCAGTGCATCGGCAAAATCCAGGCCATCGGCGTGCCAAGCCAGGGCGTCGGCGACACGGGGCCATTCCTCGACGCTGACGTTGGGTAGGCCGAGCAGATGCTTGACCACCCGGACGAAGTCCTCGGCGGCGAAGCCATAGAAGGCCCGCAGTACCCATTCCAGTTCCAGCATGACAGTCAGGGGTACGAACAGCCGGGGAGATTCGGCCACGATGCGGCGAGCGATGGGGCGTTGCCGGGAGGCTTCCGGATCGGCCGGGTCGTCCACGTAGAACCGGGCCAGGATGTTGGTGTCAAGGGCGATCATCGTCGCTCTCCCGCATGGCGGCGGCGACATCGAAATCGGCCAGCCGCCTTTCCCCGGGCCGCTTGCAGACCAACATGCCGAAGCCATCCTCGATCTTGGTGGGAGCGACTTGCCGCTTGATTTCGGCGCGGATGACCTGGCCTTCCAGGCTGAAATCCAGCTGGCAGCCGGGGGTGATCCCCAGCCGGCGGCGGATTTCAATGGGAATGACGACCTGACCTTTGTCCGAGACGGTAACAGTTTGCATGGGGGTGTCCTTTTCTTACTTGGTAAGAAAACAATAGCACGGAATGACTTGACATGGGTTTGCCCAGCCTTGCGCGAGGGAAACCAGGTTCCTCCCCCTCCCTCCCTCCCTCCCCCGCTTGCGGGGAAGGAGCCTTCCCCCTTCCCGCTTGCGGGAGCTTGGGCGGGGTTTCACGAAGCATCGCTTCGCGCGGCCGGTGAGCGGCACCCCCAAGGTTGGCGGGTTGGGGTGGGAGGGACATGCCGTCCAGATTGTGCATGCCAGCGCTTTCCAGAAAAACGATAACCCCATTCCCTCTGTGTCGTCGTTTACGCGGATGTCCTTCCCCCAACTTCAAGGAGTTCATCATGCTGAAACGATTGCTTGCCCTCGCCCTCCTCGCCGCCAGCCTGCCCGTCCAGGCCGGCCGCCTGCTGGATCTGGAGATTGTCGACCGGGCCACCGGTCAGACGCTGGAGGCCTACCGCCACCGGGGCCGGGACTGGGTAGCGGGCGACCCCGGCGAGCGCTATGCGGTGCGGCTTGTGAATCGCACCGGCCAGCGGGTGCTGGTGGTGCTGTCGGTGGACGGGGTGAACGCGGTGAGCGGCGAGACCGCGGCGCCCGACCAGTCCGGCTATGTGCTGGAGCCCTGGGAGCGGGCCGAGATCGCCGGCTGGCGCAAGAGCCTGAAGGAGATCGCCCAGTTCTATTTCACCGCCCTGCCGGATTCCTACGCCGCCCGCACCGACCGGCCGGACAACGTGGGGGTGATCGGCGCGGCGGTGTTCCGGGAGAAGGCGCGGCCGCGGCCGGCGGCGCCCTACCTGAGCCAGTCGGCGCCTTCCGCCGGCAACGAGGCCCGTTCCGCCGAGGCGGCCGATGCGGCCGGCCTGGCCGCCGCGCCCGCCGCCAAGGCCACGCGCGAATCGGAACGCCTGGGTACCGGCCACGGCGAGCGGGAGTACGCGCCCACCCGCCATACCGGGTTCGAGCGGGCGGGTGGCGCGCCGGCCGAGGTGGTCAGCCTGCGCTACGACAGCCGCGACAACCTGGCGGCCCGGGGCGTGATTCCGGCGCCGCGCCCGTTCCGGCCGGAACCCCGGCCCTTCCCGGGGCCGTTCGTGCCGGACCCGAGGGGGTAACGCCGCGTCCACGGTCATGGGCCGGAGCCGGGGGCGGTGGCCGCCGGGGAAAGGCCGATCAGCGGCCGATCAGGCCCGCGACCACCAGCGCCGCCAGCAGCGCGGCGATGACGCCCAGCCAGCGGTTGCGGCCCTGCTGCTGGGCCAGCATGACGGCCAGGCTGGCTTCCAGTTTCTCCAGCCGGTCGGCGCGCAGGGCCTGGTGGGCCAGGCGCGGCAACTGGGGCAGCAGGGTGCCCCAGTAGGGCGTTTCCGCCTTGAAGGTGCGCAACCAGCCGCGCCAGCCGAGCTGCTCGCTCATCCAGCGCTCCAGGAAGGGCTTGGCGGTGGACCAGAGGTCCAGTTCCGGGTCCAGTTGCCGGCCCAGGCCCTCGATGTTGAGCAGGGTCTTCTGCAGCATGACGAGCTGGGGCTGGATTTCCATGCCGAAGCGGCGGGAGGTCTGGAACAGGCGCAACAGCACCTTGCCGAAGGCGATTTCCTTCAGGGGCCGGTCGAACACCGGTTCGCACACGGCGCGGATGGCGGCCTCGAATTCGTCGGCCCGGGTTTCCGGCGGCACCCAGCCCGCGTCCAGGTGGGCCTGGGCCACCTGCTTGTAGTCGCGCTGGAAGAAGGCCAGGAAATTGCGGGCCAGGTAGTTCTTGTCGCCCTCGTTGAGGGTGCCCATGATGCCGAAGTCCAGGGCGATGTACTGGCCCTGGTCGGTGACCAGCACGTTGCCCGGGTGCATGTCGGCGTGGAAGAAGCCGTCCCGGAAGACCTGGGTGAAGAAGATCTCCACCCCGGCCCGGGCCAGGCGCGGCACGTCCACCCCCGCCCGGCGCAAATCCTCCAGTTGGGAAATGGGGCGGCCGTCCATCCAGGTCATCACCATGACTTCCGGGGTGCAGTAGTCCCAGAACACCTCCGGCACCGCCAGCAAGGTCGAATCGGCGAAGTTGCGGCGGAGTTGCGAACAGTTGGCGGCTTCCCGCACCAGATCCAGTTCATCGTCCAGGTGCTTGGCGAATTCCGCCACCACCTCCCGGGGCTTGAGGCGCTTGCCGTCCCACCACAGGCGCTCGATGAGGCCGGCCAGGGCATGCAGCAGCTGGACATCGTGGCCGATGACGGTCTGGATGCCGGGGCGCAGCACCTTCACCGCCACGGCCTCGCCGCTGGTCAGGCGGGCCTTGTGCACCTGGGCCACCGAGGCGGAGGCCACCGGCGTGTTGTCGAACTCGGCGAACACCTCCGCCGCGTCCCGCCCATAGGCCTGCTTGATCACCGCCAGGGCCTGGTCGCCGGGGATGGGGGGGACCCGGTCCTGGAGCTTGGTCAGTTCGTCGGCGATGTCCGGCGGGATCATGTCGCGCCGGGTGGACAGCATCTGGCCGAACTTGACGAAGATGGGCCCCAGGGATTCCAGGGCCAGGCGCAGGCGCTCGCCCCGGGGCCGGGACAGGTCGCGCCAGAAGAACAGGGCGCGCACCGTGACGCGCACCAGCCTGACCCGCTCGTGGCCAAGGAAGAACTCGTCCAGGCCGAAGCGGGCGGCGGTGAGGCAGATGCGCAGGAGGCGGAGGAGGTACATCAGGCTTGGCGCTTGGCCCCCCCGCGGCGCGACCCCCCCCCCGCCCCCCCCGGGGGGCTTCCTGGCGCCCCCGGCGGCGCCCCCCGCGCCCGGGGGGGGTTGGCCCCGGGCGGCGCGGGGGGGGGCCGCGGGTTTGCCGGGGGGGGGTCCCCGGGGGGGCCCAACGTGCTCTTTCGCCCGTTTTTTTTTTTTCTTCCTTCCTTCTTGCCCGGGCCTCCCCGGCCCCCCGGCCCCGGGCCCCCCCCCGTCCCCCCCCCCCCCCCCCCCCTCCCCCCGCCGCCGGGCGTGTCCCCCCGACCCAAAACCCCCCGCCGGGGGGCCTTTGTGCGGCCGGTCCGCGGGGCTTCCCCGGCGGCGGGGGCTGGGTTGTTCCCCCCCCCCCGGCCGTTTTCCCCCCCGGGGCCGAGCCTTCCGTTCGAGCTTCGAGAAGTCTCAGGCGGGCTTCGAGTCGGTCCGCGGCTTCCCGCAGGGCATCCACCTCGGCGATGAAGCCTTGCACGGCATGGGGATCGGCCAGCATGGCCTGCTCGTGCACGGCATATTCCGCCAGGTTGCGGCCGGCGGATTCCATGGCCTTCTCGCGCCAGGGGCCCAGGGCATGCAGGAAGCGGTCTACCCGGCTGGCGGCGATGTCACCGAGCCAGGGGCGCAGGGCCAGCACCCAGTCGAAATCCACCAGGGCGCCGGACAGGTCGGCGGCCAGCAGGCCGTCGCCCCGGATCCGGAACAGGTCCTTCATCTCGCCCCTGGCCAGCCAGAGGGGCAGGGCGGCGGGGTCCGGCGTGAGGATCAGGTTGGGTTCGGGCAGGGTTTCGTGGTCATATTCCGTCACCGCGTCCACGCCCGCCGGCACGGTAAAGACGCCGCCTTCCGCCAGGGCCAGATCCAGATCCGCGCCGGGCAAGGCCAGGCGGATCACCTTGCCGGCGTGGCCGGCCAGGCGCGTCCTGGCCGAGGGCTGGGTGGCCAGGAGGGCATTCAGGGCGGCGAGCGGGGGGGTGAACAGTGATGGGGCGAGCATGGCCGGATTGTATTGCAAGCCCGATAATCCGGCCGAATCCAAGTGATCAGGAACCCCATCCCATGCTCGTTCAAGGCACACCCACCCGCACCATCCGGCCTGTCGTCGAAGGTGGCAAAACCTGGGTCGAGATCATCGATCAGACCCGCCTGCCCCACGCCTTCATCCTGCGCCGGCTCGCCACGCCGGAGGACGCGATGGAAGCCATCGCCGTCATGCGCGTGCGCGGCGCGCCCCTGATCGGCGCCACGGCGGCTTACGGCATGGCCCTGGCGGCGGACCGGGACGCCTCGGACGCGGGGATGGCGCAGGCGGGCGAGGGGCTTGTCGCCACCCGCCCCACGGCCGTCAACCTGGGCTGGGGCGTGGAACGCATGCTCTGGCGCCTGTTGCCCCTGCCCGTGAGCGAGCGCTCACCCGCGGCCTGGGCGGAGGCCGCAACCCTGTGCGAGGAAGACGTCGAACAGAACCGGGCCATCGGCCGCCATGGCCTGGATCTGATCCGGGCCGCCTGGAAAAAGGCAGCGCGGAGCCGGCCGGTGAACATCCTTACCCACTGTAACGCCGGCTGGCTCGCCACCGTGGACTGGGGCACCGCCCTGGCACCCGTCTTCGCCGCCCATGAGGCCGGCGTGCCGGTCCATGTCTGGGTGGACGAGACCCGGCCGCGCAACCAGGGCGCCAGCCTGACCGCCTGGGAGCTGGCCCAGGCCGGCATTCCCCACACCGTCATCGCCGACAACGCCGGCGGCCACCTGATGCAGCACGGCCGGGTGGACCTGTGCATCGTCGGCACCGACCGGGTGGCGGCCAACGGCGACGTGGCCAACAAGATCGGCACCTATCTCAAGGCCCTGGCCGCCAACGACTGCGGCGTGCCGTTCTACGTGGCGGCGCCCGGCCCCAGCATCGATTTCCGCCTGGCCGAGGGGCGCGACATTCCCATCGAGGAGCGCGATGCCGGCGAGGTGGCCCGCATTCAGGGCCTGGCCGAGGATGGCAGTCTGGTGAGCGTTCGCCTCGTTCCGGAAGGCAGCGCCTGCGCCAATCCCGCTTTCGACGTCACCCCGGCCCGCCTGGTAAGCGGCCTGATCACCGAGCGGGGCGTGTGCGCCGCCGACCGGGCCGCCCTGGCCGAACTTTTCCCGGAGCGAACATGAACACGATGCCGAATCCCTCCGAACTCCCCGGCCTGGTGGCGGAATGCGCCCGGCGTAGCGTGAGCCTGGGCCTGAACCGGGGCACCTCCGGCAATGTGAGCGCCCGCTCACTCGAAGGCTTCCTGATCACGCCCTCCGGACGGGACATGACGGAACTGGCCGCCGTCGACATGGCGCCGGTGGACATGGAAGGCCGGGCGCCGGAAGGCCTGAAGCCCTCCAGCGAATGGCGCTTCCACCGGGACATCTACGCCGCCTTTCCCGAGGCCGGCGCCATCGTCCACGCCCATTCCCCCTTCGCCGTGGCCCTGGCCTGCCTGCGCCGGGACATTCCCGCCTTCCACTACATGGTGGCCATGGCCGGCGGCGTCGACATCCGCTGCGCCCGCTACGCCACCTTCGGCACCCAGGCCCTGTCGGACGCGATCCTGGAAGCGTTGCGGGATCGCCGCGCCTGCCTGATGGCCAATCACGGCCTGGTGGCCTGGGGGCGCGGCCTGGCCGGCGCCCTGGCCCTGGCCGTGGAGGTGGAGGCCCTGTGCGGCCAATACCTGTGCTGTCTCCAGGCGGGCGAACCGGTGCTGCTGAGCGACGCGGAAATGGCCGAGGTGCTGGAGAAATTCCGGGATTACAGGAGCGAGGACTGATGCGCTGGCTGCTGGGCCTGTGCCTGGCCCTGGCGGCGCTGTTTTACCTGGCGACCGACCCCGGACCCGCCCTGAAACGACCCGTCCGGCTCGGCATGGCCGACCTGGACCGGGGCAAGGCCCTCGTCGATGCCCTGGGGCTGCATCGCCTGCGGGAAGGCGAGGCCCGACAGGTCGCGCTCGCTGAGGCCGACCTGGATCGCGGGGTGAACGCGCTCGCCGCCCGTCTGGCCCGGGGCGGCGCCAGCGCGCGCATCGGCTCCGGCCGCTTGCGCGTGGAAGCCAGCTTGCCGCTGGCCGCCGTGGGCCGATGGCTCAACCTGCGTCTGGACCTGGTGCCGGCCGGCGCCTTGCTGGTGCCCGCCGGCTTGCGCATCGGCCGCCTGAGCCTGCCGGATTTCCTGGCGGACGACATCCTGGCCTGGGTGCTTGGACGTTCGCCGTTCTCCGTGGAACTGGCCGCCGCCCGGGAGTTGCTGGGCTCCGCCCGCCTGTCCGGGCAGACCCTGGTGCTCGGATTCACCTGGCGCAAGGCCGCCATGGCGCGAGTCCTGGCGGGGAAAGCCGGGGGCTGGGCGGACGGCGCGGCGCGCGAGGCCTACCGGGCAAGACTGAATGCCGTGGCAGGACGGGAGTTCGCCGTCCTCGTGGGCGAGGCCTTCGCCCTGGCGAAGGACCGCTCGCGCGCCGGGGATCCGGTGGCGGAAAACCGGGCGGCCCTGGCGGCCCTGGCGGAAGCCGTCATGGGCGGGCGCCTGCCGGGCGAGGGGGGTGGCGCGCCGGTGATCAGGACCTCCGGGGTGCGGCTTGGCGGCCGGGGGGATCTGGCCCAGCACTTCGCCCTTTCCGCCTGGCTCGCCGCCACCGGTGGCGAAGGCCTTTCCGACCTGGCGGGTTTGTACAAGGAACTCAAGGATGCCCAGGGCGGCAGCGGGTTTTCCTTCACCGACCTGGCGGCGGATCGGGCCGGTTCGCGCTTCGGCGAGGCGTGCACCCGCTCGCCGGCCTGGGCCGGGGCTTTCCAGTCGCGCCTGGCCGGGATCGGCAAATCCGACCGGTTCTTTCCCGCCATCGGCGACTTGCCGGAATTCATGGCCCAGGCCGAGTTCCAGCGCCGTTTCGGCGGGGTCGGCCAGCCGGCCTACCAGCGCATGGAGGCGGAAATCGAACGGCGCATCGCCGGGCTGGCGATCTATCGGGAGCCGTCGCGGGAGTGAGCGGCGTCCAGGCCGGCGAGGGCGGCGCCCTTGAGGCCGATGTCCGGATCCAGGATGACGTGTACCGGCACGGTATGCATCCAGTCGGTGAAGCGGCCCTTGGCGCGGAACCCCTCCAGGAAGAGGCCGCTCGCGAGCAGGGGCAGCAGCTTGGGCGTGATGCCCCCCCCCAGGAAGATGCCGCCCGCCGCGCGCGCCGCCAGGGCCAGATCGCCCGCCGTCTGGCCGTAGATCGCCGCGAACAGATGCAGGCAACCCGTGGCGGCGGCGTCCGCGCCGGCCAGGCCGGCCTGGCTGATGGCTTCGGCCGGGTGATCGGCGGTTAGCAGGGCCCCGTCGGCCAGTCCCGCCTCCGCCAGGCGGAAACGATAGATATCCACCAGGCCCGGTCCGGACAGGATGCGTTCCACCGAGGCGCGGCCATGGCGGGCGCGCAGGAACGCCAGCAGGCGATCCTGTTCCGCGCTGACGGGGGCGAAGCCGATGTGTCCGCCCTCCGAGGCCAGCGGTCGGTAATGGTCGCCGTGCCGGACGCACAGGCTGACGCCCAGCCCGGTGCCGGCGCCCAGGGCGACCCGGGGTGACCCGGGGCATGCCTCGCCTTTCTGGAGCGGCGCGAGCAGGTCCGGCGTCAGGCTGTCCAGGCCCCAGCCCACGGCGGAGAAATCGTTGATTAGCAGCGCCGAGGGAAAACGGAAGCGGGTCGCCAGGGCCTCGGCATCCACCGTCCAGTCCAGGTTGGTGAAGCTGACTCGGCGCCCGTCCGTGGGACCGGCGACGGCGAGGCAGCAGACGTCGCAACGGTCTTCCCCGTCCAGAAATGCCGCCAGGATGGCTTCCAGGCCGGGATGTTCCGCATTGCGATATCGGCCGACCCGCTCCAGTTCGACGCGGTGGCCTTCGACCCGGGCGATGGCCAGGCGGCTATGGGTGCCGCCGATATCGCCGCTCAGAACCCTCATGACCACAGACGCCGTTCCGCCTTCAGATAGTGGCCGCGCAACCAGTGATCCAGGCTGAGCTTGCCCGGGCCGGACAGGATGAGCGGCAGGAACATCACCAGATAGATCAGGGGCAGCTTCCAGCCACCCTCGGCGATGGTATAGCCGTGGCCGGCGTGCACGGCGGCGATGGCCACCAGGGTGAGGATGGACAGGGAGACCGAGAAGAAGCGTGTGCCCAGGCCCAGGACCAGGGCGATGGGGCCGATCAGTTCGAACCAGGTGGCGATCTGCCAGCTCAGGTCCGCGGGCAGCAGGTTGAACGGAAAGGGAAACCGGTCCTGGATGTCGCCGAACCAGTTCCGTCCATGAAATTTACCCACCCCGGCATCCCAGAATTCCTTGGCCAGCAGCAGTCTCAGGGCCAGGGGCGCGAGCCAGGAACCGGCCATGTCCAGGCCACCCAGCAGGGTGTTGAGACGTTCGGTGATTCTCTCCATGCTCAGTCTCCGGCGCGGTCCTGATGGATCACGATAGTGTTGCGGCCATTCTGCTTGGCCTTGTAGCACGCGGCATCCGCCGCCGCCAGGCATTCGTCCAGGCTGGCCCAGGTGGGCGGGACATGGACCACGCCGATGCTCGCCCCCACCCGGTGGCCACAGTCCTCCCAGGTGAAATGCCAGTTGGCGATGCCGTCCCGGATCGCCAGCGCGATCCTTTCCGCCACGTCATGGGGGCAGGCCGTGAGCATGACGCCGAATTCGTCGCCGCCCAGGCGGGCCAGGAGGTCGCTGTCGCGGATGCGGGACAGCATCAGTCCCGCCAACTGCCGCAACAGTTCGTCGCCGGCGGCATGCCCGGCGCTGTCGTTGACCTGCTTGAAGTAATCCAGGTCGATGAACAGCAGGGACATGGGCATATCCCCGGCGCGCTTGCCGCCCAGGGCGCGGGCGACCCGTTCCTCGAAGGCGCGGCGGTTGTGCAGGCCGGTGAGGCTGTCGTGGTCCGCCTGCCAGCTCAGCTTGCGATTCAGTTCCCGCTCTTCGGTCACGTCGCGGATCACCAGCACGCCCCCGGTGATGCGCCCCTCCTGGTCATGGATGGGCGAACAGCGGCCCTCCACCTCGAATTCCATGCCCTGGGCGGACAACAGGCTGGCGTTGCCGGGCAGATTGAGCGGCGCGCCTTTGCGGATATCCCCGGTGAGGGCGGCGGTGAGATCTCCCCGGGTCTGGCGGTCGAACAGGCGCAGGACGTCGCCCAGGGGCCTGCCCATGGCTTCCCGCGCGCTCAATCCCAGCAGTTGCTCCGCCGCCGGATTCAGGTAGCCGGTGTCCAGCCCCTTGTCGAACCGGACCACGCCATCGGCGATGGCCTGGAGCGTCACCTGGGCGCGCTCCTTCTCCTCGAACAGATCCTTTTCCAGTCGCCGGCTGAGGCGCACCACGAACACCGCGATGCCGACGCCGACCAGCATGGCGGCGGCGGACAGGGCCATGGCCAGGGTCTGGGCGCGATCGCGCGCCGCCAGCGCATCCCGCTGGGCGGCCTGGTTCTTTTCGCGCTGCATGTCCAGCAACCTGCTCCACCCCTGCATCATGCGTTTCTGGCGGGGAAGCAGTTCGTGGCGAATCTTGCCTCGCGCCGCGTCGACGGCGTCACGACGCAGGAGATCGAATATCTGGCCGGCGTGTTCCTCCACCCGGAGCAGCTCGCCGCGGATCTCGTGCCACAGCTCGAGCTCGTCGGCATCCAGGGGCAGGTCGAGGAAGCGATCGCGCACCTGGATGAAGGTCCCCGCCATGCGCGCGAAGCGCATCATTTCCTCATCCCGCAGGAAGGGATCGTCGAGGCTGGATGCCAGGGTGAGGGATTGGTAGCGCGCCTGGTGCAGCGCATGCATGGTGGCGGCGAATTCGGCTTTCTGGTTGCGCTCGGAAACGATGGCGGTGAGCTGGTTGCTGAGATGGCGGATATGGGTGACGCCAATGGCCGTGACCGCCAGCAGCAACAGAAGGATGACGCCGAAACCGGCGACGACCGGCACCAGGGCGGAGGGGGTTCTCACACGAGATCCAGAGGCCGGGAGCTTGAGGCCGGGAGGTCAGACATGGGCGCGGGAGTAGGCGCGGGGTGGGAAATGGAGGTGATCAAGGTCACGCAAGCCCGTGTTCGGAGGGTCTGCCGGCATCGCGGGTCTCCTGGCCCATGGATTGGCAAGCATGCTGCTTGCCTGTTGGCCTGGCGTCAATCGAGGATGTCCAATTCCAGCAGATCATCGTTCAAGCCCGTCCGATCATCGCTGAGTATCCGGATCACGCGATTTTCCATGCCGTACTCCCAGGGATGCCCGTGCTGGTCGGCCATGAGCGTCGCCGGCGCGAGGAGTTCCAGGACCAGGGCGGGCGGGGATTCCAGGATTTCCACCACCACGCAGATCTCGCCCCGATAACGCACCCGCAGCCCGATCAGGGTGCGCAGGTGCGGCAGGGTGATGACGGAATCGTTCACCGATGCAGGCCTTCCAGCCACCGGCCATAGAGGCGCTCGGCGCAACGTCGCAGGGCGGGCAGATGGGCCTGGCCGAGCGCCAGCATCTGTTCGGGGGTTTGCACGGCCGGGCCGCCGGCGGCGGCGATTTCTCCGGCGCCCGCCACGCACCATTCCCGGATCATGGCCGCCGTCATTTCCACATGGCATTGCATGCCCAGGTGTTTGCCCAGGGCGTAAGCCTGGTTGGCGCAGTGGGCGTTGCCGAGGATGCGCGTGGCGCCGGGGGGGATGGAAAAGGTCTCGCCATGCCAGTGGAATGCCTGGAAGGCGCCGATGTCGCCGAACCAGTGGCGCGCCTGGGGACTGTCCACCACCGCGACCTCGCCCCAGCCGATCTCCTTGATCGGGTTGGGGCCGACTTCTCCCCAGGGCCTTGGCGATCAACTGGCCACCCAGGCAGTGCCCGAGAACCGGAATGTCCGCCGCCACCGCTTGCCGGATCAATTCGAGCACGGGAGGGATCCAGGGCAGATGGTCATTCACGCTCATGGGCCCGCCCATGAAAACCAGTCCGGAAAAGGCTTCCGGCGAGGCCGGGACCGGATCGCCGGCGTCGATGGCGATCAGCCGCCAGGGCAGGTTCCCGCCTTCGAGGAAATCGGAAAAATGACCCGGGCCCTCGGCGGGAGCGTGACGGAAGATGGCGATGGGTTTCACGGTGCGCGCGTGAGAAAGGGGTGGTGTTGCGCGAGATTATGCCCGCGATATCACCCAAATACCGATCCGCGCATGGACCGAGTGGTTTGTGGATCGAGCCGGAATCCGGCTGGGGAAGGCGGAGCAGGGGCCCCGCGCGGCGGGGATGCGACCCCGGAGCAGGCGTGCTTTCGAGTCGGCGTTCAGGCCCGCGAAGTCTTGTCGCTCTCGATCAGCGCATAGGCGCTGTGGTTGTGGATGCTTTCGAAGTTCTCGGCTTCCACGACGTAGGCATCGATGCGTTCATCCCGGTTCAGCGCCGCGGCCACGTCCCGCACCAGGTCTTCCACGAACTTGGGGTTCTCGTAGGCCTTTTCGGTGACGTATTTCTCGTCGGGGCGCTTGAGCAGGCCGTAGAGTTGGCTGGAGGCGTTGTCCTCGGCGATCCTGATGATGTCCTCGATCCAGACGAAGGCGTTGGTGCGCACGGTGATGGTGACGTGGGATCGCTGGTTATGGGCGCCATACTCGGAAATCTTCTTGGAGCAGGGGCACAGGCTGGTGCAGGGCACCAGCACCTTCATGGTCTGCAGGTACTGGCCGTCCTTGATTTCGCCGATGAAGGTGACGTCGTAGTCCATCAGGCTTTCCACCCCGGACACCGGCGCCTTCTTGTTGACGAAGTAGGGGAAGTTCATCTCGATGTGGCCGGACTCGGCTTCCAGCTTCTTCACCATCACGCGCAGCACGTGTTCGAAGGATTCCACCGAGAATTCCCGCTCGTTGCCGTTGAGGATCTCGATGAAGCGGGACATGTGGGTCCCCTTGAAGTGGTGGGGCAGGTAGACGTACATGCCGAAGGTGGCGATGGTGTGCTGCACGCCGCTGTTCTTGTCCATCACCTTGATGGGGTGGCGGATGGCCCTGATACCCACCTTGTCGATGGCGATCTGGCGGGAGTCCGGATAGTTCTGGACGTCCGCGATGGGTTGGGCGGGGCAGGGGTTGGCGGTGTCGCAGACCGCTTCGCAGGTGCTCATGGCGAATTCCTAAATGGCGTTAGACAAAGTATAAACCGCCGTAATACTTGAGTAAATAGATCGGGTAAGAGGCTTGCCTTATTCCTGTCGGGGGGGATGCCGGGCAAATTCGCCGATCGCGGATTCGATGCCGGCGGCGTCGAGACCGCAACGCCGCAGCAATACCCCGGGATCCCCATGTTCCACGAAACGGTCGGGCAGGCCCAGATGCAGGATGGCCTTGTTCAGCCCCATGCCGGCCAGGGCTTCGGCCACGGCGGCGCCGGCGCCGCCCATGACCACGTTTTCCTCCACCGTGACCAGTCGATCGTGGGTCTCGGCAAGCTGGCGGACGAGATCCAGGTCCAGGGGCTTGACGAAGCGCATGTCGGCCACCGTGGCGTCCAGTTGTTCAGCCGCGATCAGGGCCGGCGTCACCATGCTGCCGAACGCCAGAATGGCGGTGCTCCGGCCATCGCGGCGGATCACGCCCTTGCCGACGGCGAGAGTTTCCAGGCCCGTGTCGATGATCGCGCCAGGTCCCGTGCCGCGCGGGTAGCGCACGGCGCTGGGCCCGTCATGGCGGAAGGCGGTGGTGAGCATCTTGCGGCACTCGTCCTCGTCGGAAGGCGCGGCGATCAGCATGTTGGGAATGCAGCGCAGGAACGAGAGGTCGAAGGCGCCGGCGTGGGTGGGGCCGTCGGCGCCCACCAGGCCGGCCCGGTCGATGGCCAGCATGACCGGCAGATCCTGCAGGGCGATGTCGTGGATCAGCTGGTCATAGGCCCGTTGCAGGAAGGTGGAATAGATGGCCACCACGGGTTTGCGGCCTTCGCAGGCCAGGCCGGCGGCGAAGGTGAGGGCGTGCTGCTCGGCGATGCCCACGTCGAAGTAGCGCTCGGGGAAGCGCCTGGCGAAATCGTTCAGGCCCGAACCCTCGCACATGGCCGGGGTGACGCCCACCAGCCGGTCGTCGGCCGCCGCCATGTCGGACAGCCACTGGCCGAACACCTCGGTATAGGTGGGCTTGTTGCCCGCCTTGGCTTCCACGCCCACCTCGATCTTGAACTTGCCGACGCCGTGATACAGGCAGGGATTGGCCTCGGCGGGGTTGTAGCCCCGGCCCTTCTGGGTGATGACGTGCAGGAACTGGGGCCCCCTGAGCTGACGGATGTTGGCCAGGGTGGGGATGAGGGTGTCCAGGTCGTGGCCGTCGATGGGGCCCAGGTAGTTGAACCCGAATTCCTCGAACAGGGTGCTGGGGGTGACCATGCCCTTGAGATGTTCCTCGGCGCGCCGGGCCAGTTGGTGGATGGGCGGCAGGGTGGAAAGCAGGCGCTCGCCGGTGCTGCGCAGGTTGTTGTACAGGCGGCCGGACATCAGCCGGGTGAGATAGGCGTTCAGGGCCCCCACGTTGGCGCTGATGGACATGTCGTTGTCGTTGAGGATCACCAGCAGGTTGGCGTCCATGGCGCCGGCGTTGTTGAGGGCCTCGAAGGCCATGCCGGCGGTCATCGCGCCATCGCCGATCACGGCGACCACGCGGCGCTCCTCGCCCTTGAGCTTGGCGGCGACGGCCATGCCCAGGGCGGCGGAGATGGAAGTGCTGGAATGGCCGGCGACAAAGGCGTCGTAGGGGCTTTCCTCGCGCTTGGGAAAGCCCGACAGGCCGTCGGTCTGGCGCAGGCCGGGCATGCGCTCGCGCCGGCCGGTGAGTACCTTGTGCACGTAGGTCTGATGGCCCACGTCCCAGACGATGCGGTCCTCCGGCGTGTCGAACACGTGGTGCAGGGCCACGGTGAGCTCCACCACGCCCAGATTGGAAGCCAGATGACCACCGGTGCGGGAGACGCTGTCGATGATGAAGGCGCGCAGTTCCTCGGCCAGGGTTTTCAGGTCGGCCCGGGCGAGGGACTTGAGGTCGGCGGGGGCGTTGACGGTTTCCAGAAGGCTCATGGCGGGATTTCTTGTCAGTACCGGCGCTCGAGTATGAAGCGGGCGATCTCGGCCAGGCGGCGGCTCGCCGGGCCGAAGGAGGAAATGGCCCGTTCGGCGTCGGCGATCAGGTCCGCCGCGTAATCGCGGGCCTCCCCGGCCGACATCAGGGTGAGGTAGGTGGCCTTGCCCTGGGCGGCATCCTTGCCGGCGGTCTTGCCCAGGGTGGCGCTATCGGTTTCCGCGTCCAGCACGTCGTCCATGACCTGGAAGGCCAGGCCGACACAGCGGGCGTAATGCTCCAGGCCTGAGCGTGCCGTCGCGCTCAGGCCGCCGAGCGAAAGGCCGCCCAGCAGCACGGCGGCCTGGATCAGGGCGCCGGTCTTGTGGATGTGCATGAATTCCAGTTCGGCCAGGTCCAGGCTCTTGCCGGTGCTGTAGAGATCCACCGCCTGGCCGCCGGCCATGCCCCGCGAACCGGAGGCCCGGGCCAGCAGGCCCAGCATCTCCACCTGTACCGCCCCATCCAGGCCGGCCCGCGGGGTCGCGAGAGCCTCGAAGGCCAGGCTTTGCAGGGCATCGCCCACCAGCAGGGCGGTGGCCTCGTCGAACTGGACGTGGCAGGTGGGCTTGCCCCGGCGCAGGTCGTCGTCGTCCATGCAGGGCAGGTCGTCGTGGGTCAGGGAGTAAACGTGGATCAGTTCCACCGCGCAGGCGGCCCGTTCGACCAATTCGGGGTCGGCGCCCACCGCCTCGCCGGCGGCGAAGGCCAGCATGGGCCGCACCCGCTTGCCACCCCCCAGGACCACATAGCGCATGGCGGCGTGGAGTCGGGCGGGAGCCAGGGATTCCGCGGGCAATACCCGATCCAGGGCGGTTTCCATGCGCGCCTGGATGGCGCGGGACCAGGCGGCGAAATCAGGCATCGCCATTGCGTCCCTGAGGCTTGAAGTCCTTGAGCACGCCATTTTCCAGCGCCTTGATCTGCGTTTCGGCGTTATCCAGGCTGCGCTGGCAATAGGCGGAAAGCGACACACCGCGCTTGTAGGCGGCCAGGGAGTCCTCCAGGGAAAGCCGGCCTTCCTCCATCTCCACCACCAGCTTCTCCAGTTCCTGGATCGCGCTTTCGAAATCCTTGGGCTCGGCTTCGCCGGGGAAGAGTTCCTGGTTGGTGGCTGGCGGTTTCGGCGTCTTCGGCATGGCTTTCCGAGTGTTGTTGGTGGGCCCGCAGGGACTTGAACCCTGGACCAAAGGATTATGAGTCCTCTGCTCTAACCAGCTGAGCTACAGGCCCGACGGGGCGGGCTCGCCTCCCCGGGTAAAGGCATCTTAGTCCAGGAAGCTGCGCAGCCGCTCGGAACGGGACGGATGGCGCAGCTTGCGCAGCGCCTTGGCCTCGATCTGGCGGATGCGTTCCCGGGTGACGTCGAACTGCTTGCCGACTTCCTCCAGGGTGTGGTCGGTGTTCATCTCGATGCCGAAGCGCATGCGCAGCACCTTGGCCTCGCGCGGCGTCAGGCTGTCGAGGATCTCCTGGGTGACCAGCTGCAGGCTGGAATACAGGGCGGATTCGGCCGGGGACAGGGTGGACTGGTCCTCGATGAAGTCGCCCAGGTGGGAGTCCTCGTCGTCGCCGATGGGGGTCTCCATGGAGATGGGCTCCTTGGAGATCTTCATGATCTTGCGGATCTTGTCCTCGGGCATTTCCATCTTTTCCGCCAGGGTGGCGGGATCGGGCTCCAGGCCGGTTTCCTGCAGGATCTGGCGGCTGATCCGGTTCATCTTGTTGATGGTCTCGATCATGTGCACCGGGATGCGGATGGTGCGGGCCTGGTCGGCGATGGAGCGGGTGATGGCCTGGCGGATCCACCAGGTGGCGTAGGTCGAGAACTTGTAGCCGCGGCGGTATTCGAACTTGTCCACCGCCTTCATCAGGCCGATGTTGCCTTCCTGGATCAGGTCGAGGAATTGCAGGCCCCGGTTGGTGTACTTCTTGGCGATGGAGATCACCAGGCGCAGGTTGGCCTCGATCATTTCCCGCTTGGCGCGACGCGCCTTGGCCTCGCCGGTGGACATCTTCTTGTTGATGTCCTTGAGTTCCTTGACCGGGATGCCGGCCTTCTCCTGCAGGGCCTTGAGCTTGCTCTGGCGCTCCATGATGGTGTACTGGTGGCGCGCCAGCGGCTCGGCATAGGCGGCCTTGGCGGCCAGTTCCTGGGCGAGCCATTCCGGGTTGCCTTCCAGGCCGGGGAAGGTCTTGATGAAATGGGCGCGCGGCATGCCGGACTTGTTCACGGCCATATCCATGATGGCGCGCTCGTGGCTGCGGACTTCCTCGACGATGGAGCGCACGGTTTCGCACAGGGCATCCACCTGGCGGGCGGTGAAGCGGATGCCGAGCAGCATGGCGGAGACATCGTCCAGCAGCTTCTGATACTGCTTGCTGGCGAAGCCGTGCCGCGTCAGGGCGGGCTTCATCTTGTCATGGCACTTGCGGATGGCGGCGAAGCGCTCCAGCGCGTCGATCCTGAGCTGGGCCAGATTGGCCGCGGTGATGGCGGCGCTGGCGGCCTCGTCGTCACCTTCCTCCTCCTCGGCGGCTTCCACTTCCTCGGTGGCGGTCTCGACGACGATGTCCTCGCCGGAACTGTCCATGAGGCCGTCCACCAGATCGTCGATCTTGAGTTCGTCCTTCTCGACCTTGTCCACCAGTTCCAGGATCTGGACGATGGTGAGGGGGCAGGCGGAGATGGCCTGCACCATGTGTTTCAGGCCTTCCTCGATGCGCTTGGCGATCTCGATCTCGCCCTCGCGGGTGAGCAGATCCTTGGTGCCCATTTCGCGCATGTACATGCGCACCGGGTCGGTGGTGCGGCCGAATTCGGCATCCACGCTGGACAGGGCGGCCTCGGCTTCCTCGGCGGCGTCCTCGTCGGCCACCGGAGCGGGGGTCTCGGACATGAGCAGTTCTTCGGCGGCGGGCGCCTGGTCGAAGACCTGGATGCCCATGTCGTTGATCATGCTGATGACGCTTTCGATCTGCTCGGCGTCCAGCATCTCGTCCGGGAGATGGTCGTTCACCTCGGCATAGGTCAGGTAACCCCGCTCCTTGCCGAGCATGATCAGGTTTTTCAGGCGGGTGCGGCGGGCCTCCACATCGGCCTTGCTGTCCTGCTGATTGACCGCCTGGGCGAGCAGCGCCGCCTTGGTGGCCGCGTCTTTTTTCTTGCCTGCCGGCCTGCCGGGAGACTTGATCGCTTCCTTTTCGGCGGGGGCGGTCTGCCGTGGAGTCTTGGTCGCCATTACTGGAATATCCCCGTGAGATAACTGCGGAAAAACGCAATATTATACATGAACTTGCCTACTTTCCCCAAGCGCAAGTCTGCTTGCTTCGACCGGTCCGGCCTAACTAGGTTTCCGGGTTTTCAGGGAGGCGAGCAGGCGGGCTTTTTCTTCCGGGGTCAGTTCGCTGGGGCGGCGGTCGGACAGGGTCTTGACGGCCGCGCGGCCGGCCTGGACGAGGAGGGCTCCCAGGGCGCCCTGGAAATCCGCTTCCACATCGTAGTCATCCCCCAGTTTCAGCAACTCGGCGGCGGCGGGTTCCAGCACGGCCTGTTCGGGGCGGCCGCGAAAATGCTCGACGATATCCCGCGCCCGCATTTCCGGATGCTCACGGGCCAGGCTCACCAGGGCGTGCAGGGTTTGCGCCTCGGGCTGGGCGCTTTCGGGCAGTTCGGGCAGCGTGCCCGCCCGGGCGGGGTCGTGCAGCACGGCCTGCAGGACGACGCGCCAGGCCGAGGGCTGGACCGCGCTTCTTCCCTGGGGGCGGCGCGCCTGGAAATCAGCTTGCTTGTCCGATGGGTAATTCGATGTGTGCTGCCGGCTGTCGCGGGCGGATCGGGGCGCTTCCAGTCCGGTGAGGGCGCCCAGGCGCTGGTGCAGGGCCCGCGCCAGCATGGGCGCCTGGGTCAGCTTGGCGAGATGGGGCTTGGCCAGGGTGGCCAGGCGCACCTTGCCTTCCTGGGAGGACAGGTCGGTCTGGGAGGAGAGTTCCGCGAACAGGAAGTCCGACAAGGGTGTGGCTTTATCGCACAGCTTGCGGAAGGCCTCCGCGCCCTGAGCCTGGACGAAACTGTCCGGGTCCTCCCCTTCGGGCAGGAACAGGAAGGAGAGCAGCTTGCCGTCCCGGGCCTGGGGCAGGCTGTTCTCCAGGGCGCGCCAGGCGGCCTTGCGGCCGGCGTTGTCGCCGTCGAAGGCGAAGATCACCTCGTCCGCCAGACGCAGCAGGCGGGTGACGTGGTCCGGCGTGATGGCGGTGCCCAATGTGGCGACGGCGTTCTGGACGCCGTGCTGGTCCAGCATCACCACGTCCATGTAGCCCTCCACCACCAGCACCCGGTTCTCGCCCTGGATGGCGCGGCGATGCTCGTGCAGGCCGTAGAGCTCGCGCCCCTTGTGGAACAGGGGGGTCTCCGGCGAGTTGAGGTATTTCGGCTCGCCCGATGCCATGACCCGGCCGCCGAAGGCGATGATCCGGCCCCGCTCGTTGCGGATGGGGAACATGACGCGGTCGCGGAAACGGTCGTAGCGCTTGCCCTCGTTGGCGATGACCAGGCCGGCCTCCACCAGCAGGGGGTCCTGGTAGTCGGCGAAGGCGGCGGCAAGCGGTTGCCAGTCATCGGCGGCATAGCCCAGGGCGAAGCGGGCCGCGGTCTCGCCGGTGACACCACGTTTTTTCAGGTAGGCGATGGCGGGCTCGGCGGTTTTCAGGGCCTGGCGGTAGTGGCGTCCGGCCACTTCCATGCGCTCGTATAGCTTGTCGCGCCGGGTTTCCTCCTCGGGGGCCCGTTGGGCGCCGTCGTCGGGGACCGGCAGTCCCACCTGGCCGGCCAGTTCCTTCACCGCCTCGACGAAGCTGTAGCCGGCGTGTTCCATCAGGAAGGTGATGGCCGTGCCGTGGGCGCCGCAGCCGAAGCAGTGATAGAACTGCTTGGTGGGGCTGACCGAAAAGGAGGGGGTTTTTTCGCTGTGGAACGGGCAGCGCGACTGGTAGTTGGCGCCCGCCTTCTTCAGGGGGACGTAGCGCTCGACGACCGCGACGATGTCGGTACGGTCGAGGAGTTGCTGGATGAAATCCTGGGGGATCATGCCCAGGATTCTAGTCCGCGATCAGTTGAGCGCGGCCTTGACCAGGCCCGAGACGCTGGTCATGTCGGCCCGGCCGGCCAGTTTCGGCTTCAGCCAGGCCATGACCTTGCCCATGTCCTTGGCCCCGGCGGCGCCGGTCTCGGTCACGGCCTGCCTGACCAGGGCGGCCACTTCCTCGGCGGAGAAGGGCTGGGGCATGTAGGCCATGAGCACGCCGATCTCGAATTTTTCCTGGTCGGCCAGGTCGATCCGGTTGGCGGCCTCGTACTGGGAGGCGGAATCCTTGCGTTGCTTGAGCAGCTTTTCGATGATGGCGGTGACGGCCGCGTCGTCCAGTTCGATGCGCTCGTCCACTTCCTTCTGCTTCATGGCGGCCAGCAGCAGGCGGATGGCGGACAGGCGGGCGCCGTCCCTGGCGCGCATGGCGGCCTTCATGTCCTCGGTGATGCGTTCCTTGAGCGTCATGACTATTCCGGAAGAAGGGTTGGGAGGCTGAATGAGCGGCTGAAATGCAAACGGGCCTGTCGAACAGGCCCGTGGCATAACCGGCAAAAGCGCCGATCAGTACATCTTGGGCGGCAGGGTCTGGCTGCGCAGGCGCTTGTGATGGCGCTTCACGGCGGCGGCCAGCTTGCGCTTGCGTTCCTGGGTGGGCTTCTCGTAGAACTCGCGAGCACGCAGTTCGGTCAACAGACCGGTTTTTTCGATGGTGCGCTTGAAGCGACGCATGGCGACTTCAAACGGCTCGTTTTCCTTGACTCGAACGCTGGGCATGTCTCGTTCCTGCTACCTGTGAAAGTGGGTGGGACTGAAAAAAGGTGGCGGATTCTATACCGGGACCGGTCCGCGTATCAATACAATTCGTCCTTTATCCGAAAGTCTGCCCGGACAGGCCCATCGCAAGCCCATGAGAATCCTTGGCGTTGAATCCTCCTGCGATGAAACCGGCCTGGCCGTGTTCGATACCGAGGCGGGCCTGCTGGCCCACGGGGTCCATTCCCAGGTGGCCATGCACGCCGAATACGGCGGGGTGGTGCCGGAGCTGGCGTCCCGGGATCATATCCGCCGGGTGATCCCCCTGACCCGGGCGGTCCTGAAACAGGCGGGGTTGGGCCTGGCCGACCTGAACGCCATCGCCTACACCCGGGGGCCGGGACTGGCCGGCGCCCTGCTGGTGGGCGCCGGTTTCGCCAACGCCCTGGCGGCGGCCCTGGGCATTCCCGCCCTGGGCATCCATCACCTGGAGGGCCATCTGCTCTCTCCCCTGCTGGCCGATCCCCGTCCGGAATTTCCCTTCATCGCCCTGCTGGTGTCAGGCGGACATACCCAGCTCATGCGGGTTGACGGGGTCGGCCGCTACCAACTGCTGGGCGAAACCGTGGACGATGCCGCCGGCGAGGCCTTCGACAAGACCGCCCAACTGCTGGGCCTGGGCTATCCCGGCGGACCGGCCTTGTCGAAGCTGGCCGATGGCGGGCATCCCTACCGTTTCAAGCTGCCCCGCCCCATGTTGAATTCCGGTGATCTGGAATTCAGCTTCTCCGGCCTGAAGACCGCCGTGCTGACCCTGGTGAAGAAGGAAGGACTTGAGAACAAGGCCGATATCGCCGCCGGGTTCCAGGCCGCCGTGGTGGATGTACTGGCCGGCAAATGCCTGGCCGCGCTGAAACAGACGGGATTGAAGCGGCTGGTGGTGGCGGGCGGGGTCGGCGCCAACCGGGCCTTGCGCGCCCGCCTCGACGTCGAGATGGCGCAACGGCATTGCCTCGTGTTCTATCCGCCCCTGGACCTGTGCACGGACAATGGCGCCATGATCGCCTTCGCCGGCGGCATGCGACTCGGCCAGGGGCTGCCAGCCGCGGACGGCCGTTTCGGTATCCGGCCCAGGTGGGAGTTGGCTGAACTTGAGCGGGCCGACCCCGGCCGGTCCGGGGTCAGCCCGCCGGCTTGAGGATGGGCTGGCCGATGAGCTCCAGCGCCTCGTTGGGGAACATCAGCGCCAGGGACAGGATGGCCAGGATGGCCAGCACCACCAGGGAAGAGAAGATGCTGGCGGGGCGCAGCCAGCCCCAGTAGCGGGCCGCCAGGAACACCATGTCCTTCCTGTGCTCGGTCATGCGCAGCCATCCCCGCAGCAGGGAAAGCACCAGCCAGACGGCATAGCCGCCGGCCAGGGACGCCAGCACCACCCGGAACACGGTGAGCAGATCCCATTCCCGCATGCCCTTGTAGAACAGGGAGACGGCCCCCACGCCCAGGGCGGCGCAGGTGGCCAGCACGATATTGAGCAGCAGTCGGCGGCGTTCCCGGGCCAGGTCCTGTTGACGCTTGATGAAGAAGGCGTCGATTTCGGCCTTGAAGTATTCGGTCTTTTCCTCCACCAGCCCGGTGATTTCCCGGCGCATGACGGCGATGCGCTCGTCCAGCACCACGGTCAGGCGCTCGGCGGCGTAGTCCACCATATCGCGCACGTCGTCCTTGGTCATGCTGCGCTGGCTGTGGAGTTCCTGGGAAATCTTGTCCAGTTTCTCGTCGATGGCCTGGCTGGCGTTGTCCACCACCTGGCCCAGGCGATCGCCGGCCCGGTCCACCGCCGCCTCGGAGGCGGCGATCAGGCTTTCGCGGGCGTAGTCGATGGTTTTTTCGAACATTCAGCGTTTCTTGAAGGCGCTCTCTTCGCCGGACAATAGCTTGCGGATGTTGCTGTGATGACGCGCCAGCACCAGCAGGGACAGGACGGCCAGGATGCCGACCGGGAGTTTCGTCTCCGGTCCCTGCCCCAGCAAGTAGTAACCATAGACCGGCGCCAGGGTAGCCGCCACCAGGGCGGACAGGGAAGAGACGCGGGTGATGGCGAACACGACGATCCAGGTGAGCACCGCCAGACCACCCAGGCGGAGGTCCAGGGCCAACAGCACGCCCAGGGCCGTGGCCACGCCCTTGCCGCCCTTGAAGCCGAAGAATACCGGGAACAGGTGGCCCAGGAACGCCGCCAGGGCGGCGAGATAGGGCGCGTAGAACGGCAGGCCGTAGGTGGTGGTCGCCCACTGGGCCAGGATCACCGCCGCAAAGCCCTTGATGGCGTCGCCGATCAGGGTGAGGGCGGCGGCGGATTTCCTGCCGGTGCGCAGCATGTTGGTGGCGCCGGGATTCCCGGAACCGTGGCTACGAGGGTCGGGCAGGCCGTAGGCCCTCGCGACCAGGATGGCGAAGGACACCGAGCCCATCAGGTAGGCGGCGACCAGGGTCAGGATGAGTTCAGTGGCTGGCATGGATCATTTCCGCGGTACGTTTGCGTACAATCTGCGACCTTTTCACCGGGCTGGTTGGCAACGGACGGAGCGTGATGGATATCTTGTTTCTGCGGGATTTTCGCCTGGAGATGATTATCGGGCTGTACGAATGGGAGCGCAAAGCGCCCCAGCCGGTGATGATCGACCTGGAGATCGGCCTTTACGACCACAAGGCCGGCCATACCGACCAGATCGCCGACACCATCCACTACGGCGAAGTGGCCGCCCGCATCCGGGAGGTGGTGGCCGGCCGGGATATCCGGCTGGTGGAAACCCTGGGGGAAATCATCGCCGACATCGTGCGCAACGAATTCGGCGCGCCCTGGGTGCGGGTCGCGGTGCGCAAGCTGGCCATCCTGCGCGGGGTCAAGGAACTGGGCATCATCGTCGAGCGCGGCTCCAGGCTGTGATCAGCCGGCGCGGCGCGCCACCATGAGAAATACCGGATAAGGCCGGGTTCCGTTCGCCGTCTCCTTGACGATCTCGAACACGGTGTCGAAGTGGGGCGCCCCGTACCCCGCCCGCAGCACCTTCTCCGCCAGATCCTTCCGCGCGAAGCCGTGGTGCACGTCCACCTCGATACCGTGGAACGAGCCATCCTCCTTGTCCAGGTCGGCGATGCAAAGCCAGCCGCCGGGGTTCAGCAGGTCGTGGAAGGTCTTGAGGATGGCGTCCGTGTCCGGGATGTGGTGCAGGGTCATGGACGAGTAGATCAGGTCGTAGCGCTCGTCCGGAAGGGGCTCGGCGGTCAGGTCCGTTTGCCGAGTGCTCATGTTGGCCACGCCCTGGGCTGCGATCTTCTCCTCGGCCACGGCCAGCATGCCGACGGAGGTGTCCTTGAGGGTGATGTGGCCCAGTTCGTCCTTGAGGGGGAAGCTCAGCAGGCCGGAGCCGCTGCCATAGTCCAGGGCGGACATGGACCTGGACAGTGGCACGGCGGCGCGGATGCCGTTGGCGATCTTCTCGGCCCGTTCCCGGAACACCGGGTTCTCGTCCCACTGGCGGGCCTTGCTATCGAAGTGCGCCGCGTCGAGAACGATCTTGTCCTCGCTCATCGCTTGCCGCCCAGGAGGGAACCCAGCACGCCCCGGATGATGGCCCGGCCCACCTGGCTGCCCACGGAACGGGCGGCGCTCTTGGCCAGGGCTTCCACCATGCCTTCCCGGCGGCGGCCGCCGGCGCCCGTGGCGCCACCCAGCAGATCGCCCAATACACCACCCAGCCCACCGCCGCCGGCCGGCGCTTCCGCCTCGGCCTTGCGGGCGGCGGCCTCGGCCTGGGCCTGTTCATTCTGGGCCTGGACCTGCTCGGCGCGGGCCTTGAGGGTTTCGTAGGCGGATTCCCGATCCACCGTCCGTTCGTAAACGCCGGCCACCAGGGAGGTCTGCATCAGTTGCTGGCGCTTGGCCGGATCGACCGGGCCGATCTGGCCCCGGGGCGGCACGATGAAGGCGCGTTCGACGATGCCGGGGCGGCCCTTCTCGTCCAGGAAGGAAACCAGGGCTTCGCCCACCCCGAGTTCGGTGATGGCGGTTTCCTCGTCCAGGTTGGCGTTGTCGCGCATGGTTTCCGCGGCGGCGCGCACCGCCTTCTGGTCCCGGGTGGAGAAGGCGCGCAGGGCGTGCTGCACCCGGTTGCCGAGCTGGCCCAGCACCTTGTCGGGGACGTCCGCCGGGTTCTGGGTGACGAAGTAGACGCCCACCCCCTTGGAACGGATCAGGCGCACCACCTGCTCGATCTTGTCCACCAGGGCGTCGGGCGCGTCGGCGAACAGCAGATGGGCCTCGTCGAAGAAGAACACCAGCTTGGGCTTGTCCAGGTCGCCCGCTTCCGGCAGGTTCTCGAACAGTTCCGACAACAGCCACAACAGCAGGGTGGCGTACATCTTCGGCGCCTGCATGAGCTTGTCGGCGGCCAGGATGTTGATGACGCCCCTGCCCCGCTCGGCTTGCATCAGGTCGGCGATGTTCAGCATGGGCTCGCCGAAGATCTTTTCCCCGCCCTGGCTTTCCAGGGCCAGCAGGCCGCGCTGGATGGCGCCGACGCTGGCGGCGGAAATATTGCCGTACTCGGTGGTGAACTGCCTGGCGTTGTCGCCGACGAACTGGAGCATGGCGCGCAGGTCCTTCAGGTCCAGCAGCAGCAGGCCGGCGTCGTCGGCCACCTTGAATACCAGGTTGAGCACGCCGGCCTGGGTTTCGTTGAGCTCCAGCATGCGGGCGAGAAGCAGGGGGCCCATGTCGGAAATCGTTGCCCGGACCGGGTGGCCGAGTTCGCCGAAGGCATCCCAGAATGTGACCGGGTAGCCCTGATAGGCGTGGTCCGCCAGGCCCAGCTTGGCGACCCGTTCCATCACCTTGGGATTGCCGCCGCCGGGCTGGGAAATGCCGGACAGGTCGCCCTTCACGTCGGACATGAAGCAGGGCACGCCGATGGCCGAGAAGTGTTCCGCCAGGGTCTGCAGGGTCACCGTCTTGCCGGTACCGGTGGCGCCCGTGATCAAACCATGGCGGTTGGCCATTTGCGGCAGCAGGTTGAGTTCCATGGTGTCGTTCTTGGCGATGAGCAGGGGCTGGGTCATGGCAAGTCCTCCGGTTAAGTTTCGGCATTCTATGAGGCTGTCATGTTCGACAACAGTGTGGTTCGACACGATTTCTCCAGGTCGGGATTCATGGGGGGTGGGCGATGTAAGCTATACCCCACGGCTTCAAGGAGATGACATGCGCGTTCCCATCCTGGTCTTCGCCGGCAGCATCCGGCGCGATTCCCTCAACCGCAAGCTGGCGAGCCTGGCCGCCCGCGCCGTCGACGCGGCGGGCGGCCAGGCCACCCTGCTGGAACTGGCCGACTACCCTCTTCCGCTCTACAACGGTGATCTGGAGGCCGCGGAAGGCCTGCCCACCCACGCCCACCGGCTGAAGGAGCTGTTCATCGCCCACGCCGGCCTGCTGATCGTCTCGCCGGAATACAACAGTTCCATCCCGCCCCTGCTCAAGAACACCCTCGACTGGGTGTCCCGCCCCCTGCCGGAGCAGAGCGGCTACGTCCCCTTCCAGGGCAAGGCGGCGGCGCTCATGAGCGCCTCCCCCGGCGCCCTGGGCGGCATGCGCGGCCTGCGCCACCTGCGCGACGTGCTGACGGAATTGCGCATGATCGTGCTGCCCGGCCAGGTTTCGCTGACGGCGGCGCATCAGGCCTTCGATGAAGCCGGCGATTTGCGCGATGCGGCCATGGCGGAAAGGATGCGGGGACTGATCGGAGAATTGCTGGGGATGGCGTTGCGGTTGCGGTGAGCGCGGCGGGCGCAAAGCCCGCGTGGACGAAATCAGCGGATCAGCGCCAGGACCAGGCCAAGAACGGTGATGATGCCCAACATGACCAGGGCGCCCGCCAGCCACATCACGCGGACGCGGTGTGCCTCGACTCGAGCGACCAGTTGGGCGTTCTGTTCCGCCAGCGTCTTGATCAACTCGGACGAAGCGAGCATTTGATCGTGCAGGTTGGTGGCGGTGGTCTCCAGGGTGGCGAGACGCGCCTGCAAATCGGCGATGGTCCGAGACTCGGTGGACCTGGGCTCGGACGACAGAGGCTCGGATGATGACGCCGCCTCCATCCCGCCATCAGGGGAGGGTCGCCGCGGTGTCTTCCCGCCAACGGTGTCCCAGAGTTTCTTCGCCCCCTCCGCCACTTTCGGCGCGGTTCGTATGACGTCGGTCCAGGGCACGTTCCTGAGCAAGACCATCCACGGAATAGCCATTGACGATCCCTCATGGGAGGGGGCGCCAGGCGCCGGGCCTCGCGCCGTCCCCCCGCCGATGGAAATTATTTGTGGAAGTGGGCGGTGGCCTTGTCAAAGGCATCGCGCATGGTCGCCCAGGCGGCGTCGGCGCCCGCCACCAGGTCATTCCAGGCCTCCTCGCCGCTGGCCTGCAACTCCTTGAGTTTCGCCGTGGCTTCCTCGCGATGCTTGCGCAACGCTTCAAGTTGCATCTCGTAATCGATGCGAAGGTCGGTCTTGGTCACCTTTGCCTTGGCTTCCCACTTGGCGATCTCGGTGTTCCACTGGTCCAGATTCTGTTTCAGCTGTTCGACATATTCATCACGCTTGCTCATACCTGCCTCCTTGAGGTGTCTTGAATCGGCGACATGTCAAAACGGTCACGACTATAAAACGCGCGCATTCCCAGCTTAGCCTTAACTTCGCCACCCAGGGGGATGCGCCGTTGTCATGGCTGCCAGCTTCCGCGCGTGGCATGTGTTCATTATTTAATATTTCCAGGCATGCAGGAATCCCACGCTGATTGAACCCGGACCGGAGCCCTGGGCTAACTTCCTCGGGTGAACCATGGCCCAGGCGGGGGCGGTATGGGAGCGGAGCTTCAGTGAGCCGGCATGCCTCTCGTCCCGGTGTAAAATCCGCCCATTTTTCGTAGCGGGTACCAATCATGGCCGGACACAGCAAATGGGCGAACATCCAGCACCGCAAGGGGCGCCAGGATGAGAAGCGGGGCAAGATTTTTTCCAGGTACGCCAAGGAAATCACCGTGGCGGCCAAGATGGGCGGGGGCGACCCCAGTTTCAATCCGCGCCTGCGCCTGGCCATCGACAAGGCCAAGTCGGAGAACATGCCCAACGACAACATCGATCGGGCGGTGAAGAAGGGCACCGGCGAACTGGAAGGCGTCAGCTACGAGGAAATCCGCTACGAGGGCTATGGCCCCGGCGGCGCGGCGGTGGTGGTGGATTGCCTGACCGACAACCGGGTACGCACCGTGGCGGATGTGCGCCACGCCTTCTCCAAGTGCGGCGGCAACCTGGGCACGGACGGCTCCGTGGTGTTCCAGTTCAAACATTGCGGCCAGATCATCCTGGCTCCCGGCGCCAACGAGGACCAGGTCATGGACGTGGCACTGGAGGCGGGCGCCGAGGATGTGATCAGCGACGAGGATGGCTCCATCGAGATCGTCACCGCTCCCACCGGCGACTTCACCACGGTGAAGGAAGCGCTGGAAAAGGCCGGCTTCAAGCCGGAGATCGCCGGCATCGTCATGAAGGCCCTGAACGAGACCGACGTGGCCGGCGACGACGCCGTGAAATTCCAGAAGATGCTGGACATGCTGGACGATTTGGATGATGTCCAGGATGTCTATACTTCGGCGATCCTGCCGGAGTGAGACTCCTCGGCCTGGATCCTGGCCTGCGTGTCACCGGCTACGGTGTCATCGACAAGGACGGCCAGAACTTGACCTATGTGGCCAGCGGCGTGGTGCGCACGGAAACCGGGGAACTGCCGGCGCGGATCAGGATCATCTTCGACGGCGTGATGGAAGTGCTCGATCAGTTCCGGCCGGATGCCTCGGCCATCGAGAAGGTATTCGTCAACGTCAATCCCCAATCCACCCTGCTGCTGGGCCAGGCCCGGGGCGCGGCCATCGCGGCCCTGACCAGCGCCAGCCAGCCGGTGTTCGAGTACACGGCCTTGCAGGTGAAGCAGGCGGTGGTGGGCAATGGCCATGCGGACAAGCAACAGGTGATGCACATGGTGAAACGACTCTTGAACCTGCCGGCGGAACCCCGTTCGGACTCGGCCGACGCCCTGGCCTGCGCCATCTGCCATGCCCACGGTGGCATGGGCCTGGGCGGGCTGGTCACCGCCACGCGCCGTCGCCGGGCCGGGAGGATGCTATGAGCGCCCCCGTCCGGCCGTCCGAAGGGGACGCTCCTCCTCCCCCGGGGAGGATGTCGCGCGGCGACAGGAGGGTCGTCCCGTGACCAAGGTCGCCGCCACACCCCTGGAACCCACGCCGGCCACCCTGGCCAATCCGGTCAGGCGTTACCTGCTGGCCACCCGGCCGGCCTTCCTGACCATCGCCCTGGCGGGATGCCTGCTGGGCTTCGCCACCGCCCTGGATGCCGCCTTTTCCTGGCCCCTGGCCCTGCTCACGGTGCTGCTGGCCGTGGCCACCCAGGCCGGGGTCAATGTGTTCAACGATTATTACGACCACCTGAACGGCACCGATGCCGTCAACGTGGATCGGCTGTTTCCCTTCACCGGCGGCTCCCGCTTCATCCAGAACGGGGTGATGTCGCCGCGCCAGATGCTGGCCTACGCCCTGGTCCTGTTCGGCGGCGTGATCGCCGGCGGGCTGTGGCTGATCGAGACCCGGGGTGTGGGCCTGTTCTGGATCGGGCTGGGCGGCTTGCTGATCGGCTGGGCCTATTCGGCGCCGCCCCTGAAACTGAACAGCCGGGGCCTGGGCGAACTCTGCGTGGCGGCCGGTTTCCTGCTCATCGTCGCCGGCGCGGATTTCGTCCAGCGCGGCGCGGTCTCCACCCAGCCCTGGCTGCTCGGCCTGCCCTATGCCCTGCTGGTGACCAACATCCTCTACATCAACCAGTTCCCGGACCGGGCCGCCGATATCCTGGCCGGCAAGCGCCATTGGGTGGCGCGCCTGGAGCCCGCCGTGGCGGCGCGGGGCTACTGGCTGATCCTGATCCTGTCTGCCCTGGCCCTGGTCGGTCTGGTGGCCGCCCAGCGCTTGCCGGCACTGGCCCTGGTCTCCCTGCTGGCCCTGCTGCCCGCCCTGAAGGCCGGCCGGATACTCTCCGCCCATGCTCATGAGCCGGCCCGGCTTGTTCCCGCCCTGCAGATGACCATCGCCGCCGCCCATATCCAGCCCGTGATCCTGTCGGCCGTGCTGGCCTGGGTGAACCTGACATGATCGGCCGCCTCACCGGCATCCTGCTGGAAAAGCAGCCGCCCCAGGTGGTGGTGGACGTGGCTGGCGTGGGCTACGAGGTGGACGTGCCCATGAGCAGCTTCTACAACCTGCCCGCCACCGGTGAGCGGGTCAGCCTGGTCACCCATTTCGTGGTGCGCGAGGACGCCCAGCAGTTGTTCGGCTTCCTCACCCACAAGGAACGGGAAGCCTTCCGCGCCCTGATCCGGATTTCCGGCGTGGGGCCCAAGCTGGCCCTGTCGGTGCTGTCCGGCCTGTCGGTGGGCGACCTGGCCCAGTGCGTGGTGATGCAGGACGCGGGGCGCCTTACCCGGGTGCCGGGCATCGGCAAGAAAACGGCGGAACGCCTGCTGCTGGAACTGAAGGGCAAGCTGGCCGATGCTCTGCCCACCGGGCCGGGGGGCGCGCCGACCTCCGCCGGCGTCGCCGCCGACGCCCTCAACGCCCTGCTGGCCCTGGGCTATTCCGACAAGGAAGCCGTGCCGGCCATCAAGCAGTTGCCGGATGGCCTGAGCCTGGAGGAATCCATCCGCCAGGCGCTGAAACTATTGGCGAAAAAATAAATGCTGGAACCCGACCGCCTGATTCCCGACCGTCTAATCGCCGCCGCCCCCGCCTCCCGGGAAGAGGAAGCCCTGGAGCGCGCCCTGCGCCCCCAGCGCCTGTCCGAGTACATTGGCCAGGCGCGGGCACGGGAGCAGCTGGAAATCTTCATCCAGGCGGCCAGGAACCGGGGCGAGGCCCTCGATCACGTGCTGCTGTTCGGCCCGCCGGGCCTGGGCAAGACCACCCTGGCCCACATCATTTCCCGGGAGATGGGCGTCAACCTGCGCCTGACTTCCGGCCCGGTGCTGGAGCGGGCCGGCGACCTGGCGGCGTTGCTCACCAACCTGGAACCCAACGACGTCCTGTTCATCGACGAGATCCACCGCCTGAGCCCGGTGGTGGAGGAAATCCTCTATCCGGCCCTGGAGGATTACCAGCTCGACATCATGATCGGCGAGGGGCCGGCGGCCCGCTCGGTGAAGCTGGACCTGCCGCCCTTCACCCTGGTGGGCGCCACCACCCGCGCCGGCATGCTCACCAACCCGTTGCGCGATCGCTTTGGCATCGTCGCCCGGCTGGAGTTCTACTCGCCTGAGGAGCTGGCCACCATCGTCGCCCGTTCGGCGCGCCTGCTCGGGGTGGATACCAGCGAGGAGGGCGCCGTCGAGATCGCGCGTCGTTCCCGGGGCACGCCCCGCATCGCCAACCGCCTGTTGCGCCGGGTGCGCGATTACGCCGAGGTGAAGGCGGGCGGCAAGGTGGACGCCACGGTGGCGGACGCCGCCCTGAAGATGCTGGAAGTGGACCATGCCGGCCTGGATGTGATGGACCGCAAGCTGCTGTCCGCCATGCTGGAAAAGTTCGCCGGCGGGCCGGTGGGCCTGGAGAACCTGGCGGCGGCCATCGGCGAGGCGGCGGACACCATCGAGGACGTGCTGGAGCCCTACCTGATCCAGCAAGGCTTCCTGGCCCGCACTCCGCGCGGCCGGGTGGCCCAGCCTCTGGCCTGGCGGCACTTCGGTTTCATCCAGCCGGGGAGCGAGCCGGAACTGTTCGAATGAACAAGGGTGTACAGGTTGGCCAACCCGGTTGGTCGCTTTCGCCCGAGATACTGCCTAATTTCCTGCCATGAGCGAGAAATCGACCCTGTCCCGTCCCCGCTTCACCTGGCCCGTGCGGGTCTACTGGGAGGATACCGACGCCGGCGGGGTGGTGTATTACGCCAACTACCTGAAATTCCTGGAGCGTGCCCGCACCGAGTGGTTGTCCGCCCTGGGGCTGGAGCAGGATCGGCTGGCGGAGGAGGCGGGTGTGGTGTTCGTGGTGCGGCGGGTGGAAGCCGATTACCTGCGACCGGCCCGCTTCAACGATCGCCTCGGCGTGGACTGCGAGTTGGCGGGGCTGAACCGGGCCAGCCTGACCATGATCCAGCGGGTGCGACGGGGGGATGAGGTGCTGCTGGAGGGGATGGTGAAGGTGGCCTGCGTGGATCGATTGGCATTCCGTCCGGCTAGAATCCCGGAATTCGTGATGCGCGCTTTCGAGACGGGAATCTGATGGATATCGCCCTGACCCAGGATATGTCGTTCCTCGCCCTCATCGCCCAGGCCAGCTGGGTGGTGAAAGGCGTCATGTTGCTGTTGTTGTTCGCCTCCGTGGTGTCCTGGTGGCTGATCTTCGAGAAGTGGTTCCTGCTGCGCAAGGAATGGCGCCAGACGGAGGTCTTCGAGCGCGAATTCTGGGGCGGTGGTCATGCCGTGATCGTCAAGCGCATCGACGAGGCGGGCCGCCGTGGCAGCCTGGAGGAAGTGTTCCGGGCCGGCTTGCGGGAATTTCGCGGCAAGCGGCAGTTGACGGTGGCGCCCCAGGCCGTGGTGGAAAGCGCCCGCCGGGCCATGCGCGCCGCCTACCAGCGGGAAATGGACCAGATCGAATCCTATCTGCCCTTTCTCGCCACGGTGGGCTCGGTGTCGCCCTATGTGGGCCTGTTCGGCACCGTCTGGGGCATCATGAACGCCTTCCGGGGCCTTTCGAACGTGGCCCATGCGACCCTGGCCCAGGTGGCGCCGGGTATCGCCGAGGCATTGATCGCTACCGCCATCGGCCTGTTCGCCGCGATTCCGGCGGTGATCGCCTACAACCGCTTCACCCATGATATGGATCGCCTGGCCAGCCGACACGACGTGTTCATGGAGGAATTTTCCAACGTCCTGCAGCAGGAGGCGGCCAGGACATGATCCCGCGCCGCACCCGCAAGGCGGTGAGCCAGATCAACGTCGTGCCCTACATCGACGTGATGCTGGTGCTGCTGGTGATCTTCATGGTCACCGCGCCGTTCATGAACCCGACCCAGGTGGAATTGCCCAGCGTGGGCAAAACCGCCGCCGCGCCGGCCGCGCCCCTGGAAGTCATGGTGCGCGCCGACGGTAGCCTGCTGCTGCGGGATCGGGGGGGCGGCGAGGCGGGAGAAAGCGTGTCGGAGGGGAGGCTGGAGGCGGCGGTGCGCGACCGCATGAAAGCTCGGCCAGGCCAGCCCATGGTGATTTCCGCCGACAAGAACGTGCGCTACGAAGTGGTGATGCGCGTCATGGATACCCTGCAGTCCCTCGGCGTGGGCCGCGTCGGTCTGCTGGTCAAGCCCGCCCAGCCGTGACCAGTATCGGGCCCCTGCGGCATTTTTCCTCGGGCGGCCTGGCGCTCCTGGTCCATGGCCTGTTCTTCGCCGCCCTCATGTTCGGCGTATCGTGGAAAAACCCTCCCCAGTTCCCCGTCGAGGCCGATTTGTGGGTGGCTCTGCCCGAGTTTACGCCCCCGCCCGCCCCCGAGCCCCCGCCCGCGCCGGAACCGGAGCCGCTGCCCGCGCCGGAACCGCCGCCCGTGGTGGAAGCCAAGCCCGGCAAGGTGGATATCGCCCTGGAAAAGGCGGAGAAAAAAAAACAGGAGATCGCGCGGCTTAACGAGGAAAGGCGCCAGGAGGAGGCAAGGCTGGAGGAATTGAATCGCCAGCTTGAACAGAAGCGGCAGGCCGAGGAAAGGACACGGGTGGAAGAAAAGGCGCGCGTGGAGAGGGAGCGCTCTGAAAGGGAGCAGCGCGAGCAGGCTCGCCGCCAGGTGGAACAGGAACTGGCCAGGCAAATGCAGGAAGAGCTCGACGTCGAGGCCGCCCAGTTGCGCGCTTATCGGGAGCGGGCCAGGGCGGGCCGGCAGACGCGGCTCATCATGGACTTCAAGCACCGCATCCAGAGCAAGATCCAGTCCTATGTGCGCCTGCCCCACAAGCTGACGGGCAATCCGGAAGCCGTGTTTCAGGTGACGCTGTTGCCCAATGGCGAAGTCGCCCGGGTCACGCTGGTTAGCAGCAGCGGTCAACCGGCCTACGACTCCGAGGTGGAACGGGCCATTCTGAAGGCGTCGCCGTTGCCGCTCCCCGCGGAAAAGGATGCGGCGGCGGTATTCAGGGATGGCCTGACCCTCAAATTCCGCCCATTTCAGGATGGTGGCGGGGGCGTCTGAGCAAAGCTGATAAAATCCCCGCCAAATTGTGTTTTCAAGCCGACCATGATTTTCCGACTGATCATCGCCCTCTATCTTGCATTATCCAGCCCGCTATCCATGGCGGCGATGACCATCGAGATCGTGGGTGGGGCGGCCAACATGATTCCGGTGACGGTTCTGGCCTTCGAGGTCGGCGCGCCGGAGGCCGCCGACCCCGCCGCGGTGATATCGAGCGACCTGGGCCGCAGCGGCTATTTCAAGATGGTGGAGAGTCAGGGCGCGGTTTCTCCGGCGTCTCCCCAGTCGCTTTCCCTCGGCACCTGGAAGGGGCGCGGCGCCGATGCCGTGGTGATGGGCCACGTGCTGCCCGCGGCCAATGGCAAGGTCGAGGTCCGTTTCTGGCTGTTCGACGCGGTGCGCCAGAGCCAGTTGGCCGCGCTGTCCTACACCACGACGCCCGCGGGCTTGCGCGCCGTGTCCCACAGGATCGCCGATGCGATCCATGAGCAGTTGCTGGGCGAACCGGGCAGCTATTCCGGGCGGATCGCCTACATACTCAAGCGCCCCGGCCGTTACGAACTCCAGGTGGCCGATGCCGACAGCCAGAACGCCATCACCGTCACCGGCTCCCCCGAACCCCTGATTTCCCCGGCCTGGTCGCCGGATGGACAGAAGCTTGCCTATGTTTCCTTCGAGGACAAGAAGCCGGTGGTCTACGTGCAGAACCTGGCCGATGGCAGCCGCCGCGCCGTGGCCCGGTTCCGGGGCTCCAACTCGGCGCCCGCCTGGTTTCCCGATGGCAAGAAGCTGGCCGTCACCCTGTCCAAGGACGAGACTTCCCAGATCTACTTCCTGAATCTGGAGACCGGCGAAGCCACCCGTTTCACCCGGGGTGGCGCTCTGGATACCGAGCCGGTGTTCAGCCCCGACGGGCGCTGGATGTACTTCACCTCCGACCGCGGCGGCACGCCGCAGATCTACAAGGCATCGCTGCCGGGAGGCGAGGTGAAGCGCGTCACCTTCGAGGGCGGGTACAATGTCTCACCGTCGCTGTCGCCCGACGGCAAGACCATGGCTTTCGTGCATCGGCGCGATGGGCGTTTCCACGTGGCCGTGATGGATCTGGGCAACGGACAGATGCAGGTGCTGACCGATACCGTGTTCGACGAGTCGCCCAGCTTCGCGTCCAACGGACGGCTGATTCTGTATGCCACCCTGGTGAACGGACGTGGCGTGCTGGCGACCGTGAGTGTGGATGGCAAGGTGCGTCAACGCTTGTCGCAAAGCGGCGACTTGCGGGAACCCGCCTGGGAACCCTGATAACGCGGATTACCAAGACAAGGAGCATTCATGAAATACCCAGTTTTTGCCACCCTGCTGGCAGTCCTGCTGGCGGGATGCGCCGATACCCCCACCCAGGACGCCAGCATCGAGGATCGCGCCTTGGCGAGCAAGGATGCGAAGAAGTCCGCGGACGCGAAAGCCGCCGCAGCGACCGCCACTGAAAAGGCTGCGGCCACCCAGGCCGCCGACAGCGCCAAGGTTGCCGCCAAGCCCGCCGAAAAGGTGCAGACCCAGGGCATGGTGGCCCCCGATACGCAGGTCAAATCCCTCGACGGATCCCAGGCGGGCGCCAAGGGCGCGGATGGGAAACCGATCGGCGCGTCCGGCGGCCAGGCTGGCGCCCCGGGACAGGCCGGCGTCGCCGGGCAGGCCGATGCCGTCCTCCTGGATCCGAAAAATCCCGCCAGCCCCCTCGTCAAGCGCCGCATTCTGTTCGACTACGACAGCGCCGCGATTCGCGACGAGTACCGGAGCCTGCTGGAATCCCACGCCAAATACCTGCTGAAGGAGAAGGCGGCCAAGGTCATTCTCCAGGGCCACGCCGACGAGCGGGGGAGTCGGGAGTACAACCTGGCCTTGGGCCAGCGTCGCTCCGAGAGCGTGTACAAGGCGCTCAGCCTGCTGGGCGTGCCGGATGCGCAGTTGGAAGCGGTTTCCTTCGGCGAGGAAAAGCCGGTGGCCGAAGGGCATGACGAAGAGGCCTGGATGCAAAACCGCCGTACAGAAATTCTGTACGAAGGCGAATGAAACCGCGCCTTTCTCTCCCCCTTTTCCTGGTCGGCCTGGTGATCGCCGGGCAGTTCGGGCCGGGTCGCGCACTGGCGGGGCCGGCCGAGGATGCCCTGGCCCAGGCGGCGGATCTGCGCAAGGCCCTTGTCGCCCAGGAAGATCGCATCGCCCGCCTGGAATCACAACTCCAGAACCAGGGCCTGTTGAACCTGCTCAACCAGGTGGAGTCCCTCAAGGCCGAGGTGGCCCGTCTGCGCGGTGGCCAGGAGGAACAGGCCTACAAACTGGAACTCGCGGACAAGCGCACGCGCGATTTGTTCGCGGATCTGGATGGGCGCGTCAAGGAGCTAGCCAGCCGCCCCCTGGCGCCTGCTCCCGATGCCGTCCGCCTGCAGGTCGCCCCCGCCCTGGTTTCCGCCACTCCACCCCCCGCGCCGATTGACAGCGAGTCCGAGGCGCGCGCCTACGAAACGGCCCAATCCCTGGTCAAGGTGGCGAAATACAAGGAGGCCGTGGCCGCGTTCCAGGCATTTCTGAAGCAATACCCGAACGGGCAACTGGCGGCCAACGCCTGGTACTGGACCGGTTTCGCCCATGCCGGCATGTCCGATTTGAAGGCCGCGCTGGCCAGCTTTCAGCGTTTGCTGAAGGATTTTCCCACCAGTCCCAAGGCCCCGGATGCCATGCTCTCCATGGCCCGCGCGCAGATCCAGATGAACGAACCCGACCTTGCCCGCGCCACCCTGGAACAACTCATCGACAAGCACCCCCAGAGCAAGGCGGCGGAGAGCGGCAAGAAACTCCTGACCACCCTGAAGTAATGTCCTCGCCGGAATCCCGACTGCGGGTCACGGAAATCTTCCTGTCGCTGCAGGGAGAAGCCAGTCGGGTCGGTCTTCCCACGGTGTTCGTCCGCCTCACCGGCTGCCCTTTGCGCTGCGGGTACTGCGATACCGATTATGCGTTCCAGGGCGGCGAATGGCTTTCCCTGGGCGAGGTGGTCGATCGGGTGCGCAGTCATCCCACCCGGCATGTCACCGTCACCGGTGGCGAGCCGCTGGCCCAGAAGGCTTGCCAGGACTTGCTGGGCGCCTTGTGCGACTTGGGCATGGACGTTTCCCTGGAAACCAGCGGCGCCCTGGATATCTCCGTCGTCGACCGGCGCGTTGCCCGTATCGTCGACGTGAAGACCCCGGGCTCGGGGGAATCGGAACGCAACCTCTGGCCCAACCTGGCCCTGCTGACCCCCCGGGATGAGGTGAAATTCGTCCTGACCGGCGAGTCGGATTACCTTTGGGCCAGGGTGATATTGACGAAATATGCAATCCCGTCGCGTTGCCCCGTCCTGTTTTCGCCGGCCTGGGGGAGCCTGGAACCGACCAGGCTGGCGGAATGGGTGTTGCGGGACGGCTTGCCCGTGCGCATGCAGGTGCAATTGCACAAATTGCTCTGGCGGGAGGCGCGCGGACGATGAACCGTCGCGCCGTGGTGCTGCTCTCCGGTGGGCTTGACTCCGCCACGGTCTTGGCGGTGGCCCGCGATGAGGGCCTGGAATGCCACGCCCTGAGCCTGGATTATGGCCAGCGCCATCACGCGGAATTGGATGCCGCCCGACGCGTCGCGGCGAGACTGGGCGCCACGGCGCATCGCATCATGCGTCTGGACATGGGCGTTTATGGTGGTTCCGCCCTGACCGACGCCAGCATCGCGGTGCCGGAAAGCCCCACCCAGGGTATCCCGGTCACCTATGTGCCGGCCCGCAACACCATCATGCTGGCCCTGGCCCTCGGCTGGGCCGAGGTGCTGGATGCGGATGCCATCTACATCGGCGTGAACGCACTGGATTATTCCGGTTACCCGGATTGCCGCCCGGCCTTTGTCGAAGCCTTCCAGGCCCTGGCGGACCTGGCCACCAAGCGCGCCCTGGACGGACATCCCATCCACATCAAGGCGCCGCTGATCGATCTGTCCAAGGCGGACATCATCCGCATGGGTGCTCGACTGGGCGTGGATTACGGCCTCACCGTGTCCTGCTACCAGGCCAGCGAATCCGGCCTCGCTTGCGGGCTTTGCGATTCCTGCCGGCTTCGCCGCCAGGGCTTCGAGCAGGCGGGTATCCCGGACCCCACGCGCTATTTGAATCGACGGATTGCGCGTCCCACGATGGCAACGAATAATCCCAGCCCACCAACAACGACATCCCCTCTGGAGACTGAACGATGAATCACGTGGAAAACCCCGCCCTGGTCGTCGCCTGGCTGGGATTCTTTCTCGCCCTGATCTTCGGCTACATGGCGAACAAGACCAGTTTCTGCACCATGGGCGCGGTGTCGGATGTGGTCAACATGGGGGATTGGGGACGCATGCGCGCCTGGTTGCTGGGGATCGGCCTCGCCATCCTGGGCACCAATGTGCTTGTCTTCCTCGGTTATCTCGACATGGGCCAGACCTATTACACGCGGGGTACCGTGTATTGGTTCTCGGCCCTGGTCGGCGGCCTGACCTTCGGGGTGGGCATGACCCTGGCGGGGGGGTGTGGTCAACGCACCCTGGTGCGTCTGGGCGGCGGCAACCTGAAATCGGTGGTGGTCTTCCTGTTCCTGGGATATACCGCGCTGGTGACCATGAACGGCATCCTGCGCCATCTCGTGGATGGCGTGCTACGCGCGGAGCCCCTCACCATCCACCTCGACGGCTTGCAAACGCTCCCCAGCCTGCTGGGGATGGCGGACAAGGTTTCCCAGTTGTCGGTGGGGGTGGTCCTTGGCTTGGTCATCCTGGCCTTTGTATTCGCCAGCAAGGAATTCCGCGAGAGCCGGGACAACATCCTGGCCGGAATCGTGGTGGGCTTCGTGGTGGTCGCCGGCTGGTACGTCACCGGTCATCTGGGCTTCGGGGAGGATCCCGACACCATGGAACTGACCTATATGGGTACCGACTCCCATCTGGCCGAGTCCATGACTTTCGTTGGCCCTCTGGCCTACACCATGGACCTCTGGGCCTACTGGCGCGACAAGCATGTCACCTTCGGCGTCGCCAGCGTGTTCGGCGTGGTGGTGGGGTCCTTCCTCTATTCCGTGTTCAGCCGCAACTTCCGCTGGGAGTACTTCAATTCCCCCCAGGACATGTTCCGGCATCTGATTGGCGCCGTTCTCATGGGCTTCGGTGGCATCACGGCCATGGGATGCACCATCGGACAGGCGGTGACCGGCGTGTCGACTTTATCCATCAGTTCCTTCATTGTTTTTTTCGGGATCGTCGCCGGCGCGGCGATCACCATGAAAATCCAGTATTATTTGATGATGCGCGAAGCCTGATCCGAATGTCCTATTCAAGGGGCCGGGTACGGTGCCGATAATGCAAGCGTGGATTGATCCGCGCGGCGAGATGGAAAGGAACGTGAATGCCTAAGTTGCTGGGTGTACTGCTGGTTGGCCTGACCGCGCTGCTGACGGCTCCAGTTCATGCTTCCGCCGAGCCGACCAAGGCCATCAACTTCGAATTTACCGATGTCAACGGCAAGTCCTTCAAGCTTTCCGACTTCAAGGGTAAATGGGTCTTGGTGAACTTCTGGGCGCCTTGGTGCCCGCTATGCTGGGTTGAGGTGCCGACCCTCAATCAGTTGAACAAACGCAAGGATTTCGTGGTGATCGGCGTGGGACTCGACTACGGTCCCGATACGAACGTGGTCAAGGACACCGCGAACCGTCACAACATCGACTTCTATGCCATCGTGGCCGGCGGCGCCCGTCGCAACCCCGATAGTCCATTCCGGCAAGTGGGCCCGGTGGACTTCTACCCCACTTCCTACGTCTACGATCCCGATGGCGAAATCGTCATGTTCATTCCGGGGCAGGTGCGAATGAACAAGGTGCTTGCCTTCATGGAAGATTACAAGGCGAAGAACACGCAGTACGCCGGGGGCAGATCCGAGCAGCCGGAAGTGTCGCCCGTCAAGGAAGTGACCTACAGCAAACCTCAGTCGTCCTCCACCGCGCCCGCGAAACCCGCGCCGGGAATTCAGTCGAAACCCTCGGCTGGCAAGCCTAAAACAGTCACCTATTGACGCGTTTTGGGTTTGACCAAATCCCCGATCATCTGAAATAATCGCGCTCCTTTTTTGGGTCGGTAGCTCAGTCGGTAGAGCAGCGGACTTTTAATCCGTTGGTCGCGAGTTCGAGTCTCGCCCGACCCACCAATCCGGGTTGTTAGCTCAGTTGGTAGAGCAGCGGACTCTTAATCCGTAGGTCCACAGTTCGAATCTGTGACAGCCCACCAGAAACCAGGGGTTTGGCGATCGCCAAACCCCTTTTTGTTCATGGTTCCCGGCCGGCTTCAACTTGACCGGATCCGGCGCAGTCGCTAGTGTTGAACACTTTCAGAATATTAAGAATTTCTCGCCATGGCTGACATGGAACTGACCGGTGCGGAAATCGTTGTCCGCTGTTTGCGCGACGAAGGTATCAAGCACGTCTTCGGGTACCCGGGCGGCGCGGTACTCAACATCTATGACGAAATCTACAAGCAGAAGGATTTCGAGCACATCCTGGTGCGCCATGAGCAGGCGGCCGTCCACGCGGCCGACGCCTACGCCCGTTGTACCGGCCAGGTCGGCGTGGCCATCGTGACATCCGGCCCCGGCGCCACCAACGCGGTGACGGGTATCGCCACCGCCTACATGGATTCCATTCCCATGGTGGTGATCACCGGCCAGGTTCCCACCGCGGCCATCGGCCAGGATGCCTTCCAGGAAGTGGATACCGTGGGCATTACCCGGCCCTGCGTGAAGCACAATTTCCTGGTCAAGGATGTGCGCGAGCTGGCTACCACCATCAAGAAGGCGTTCTATATCGCCGCCACTGGCCGGCCCGGCCCGGTGGTGGTGGACGTGCCCAAGGACGTCACCCAGCACAAGTGCGAGTATGCCTATCCCAAGAGCGTGACCATGCGCTCCTACAACCCCACCAGCAAGGGTCACGCGGGTCAGATCAAGAAGGCCGCCCAGATGCTGCTGGAAGCCAAGCGGCCCATGATCTACACGGGCGGCGGCGTGGTGTTGGGAAATGCGGCGCCCCAGGTGGCGGAACTGGTTCGCTTGCTGGGCTATCCCATTACCAGCACCCTGATGGGTCTGGGCGGCTATCCTTCGCCGGATCCCCTGTTCCTGGGCATGCTTGGCATGCATGGCACCATCGAGGCCAACATGGCCATGCAGCACTGCGACGTGCTGCTGGCCGTGGGCGCCCGCTTCGACGACCGGGTGGTGGGCAATCCCAAGCATTTCGCCAAGGAAGCCCATCGCATCATCCATATCGACGTGGACCCTTCCTCCATCTCCAAGCGCGTGCGGGTGGACGTGCCCATCGTCGGCGAGGTCGGCCAGGTGCTGGACGAGATCATCAAGCACATCAAGACGGGCAAGGAGAAGCCCGACCAGCAGGCCATCAAGGCCTGGTGGGCCCAGATCGAGCTGTGGCGTTCCCAGGATTGCCTCAAGTACGACCGGTCGAGTTCGGTGATCAAGCCCCAGTATGTGGTGGAAAAGCTTTATGAAGTGACCCAGGGCGACGCCTACGTGACCTCCGATGTGGGCCAGCACCAGATGTGGGCGGCCCAGTACTACAAGTTCGCCAAGCCGCGCCGCTGGATCAACTCCGGCGGCCTGGGCACCATGGGCTTCGGCCTACCCGCCGCCATGGGGGTGCAGAAGGCCCATCCCGACGCGGTGGTGGCCTGCATCACCGGCGAGGGCAGCATCCAGATGAACATTCAGGAACTGTCCACCTGCAAGGAGTGGAATCTGCCGCTCAAGATCATCCTGCTCAACAACGGCTACCTAGGCATGGTGCGCCAGTGGCAGGAGTTCTTCTACGAGGAGCGCTACGCCGAGTCCTACATGACTTCTCTGCCGGATTTCGTGAAATTGGCCGAGGCCTATGGCCATGTGGGCATGACCATCGAGAAGCCCGAGGACGTGGAGCCCGCCCTGCGCGAGGCCTTCGGCAAATACAAGGACCGCCTGGTATTCCTGAATTTCCTCACCGACCCGCGCGAGAATGTGTTCCCCATGATTCCCGCCGGCAAGGGCCTGTCCGAGATGATCCTGGTGTAAGGGAAAACCCATGCGACATATCATTTCCCTGCTGATGGAAAACGAAGCCGGCGCGCTTTCCCGAGTTTCCGGCCTGTTCTCGGCGCGCGGCTACAACATCGAGTCCCTCACCGTGGCCCCCACCGAGGATGCGACGCTTTCCCGCATGACCATCGTCACGCGCGGTTCCGACGATGTCATCGAGCAGATCACCAAGCAGCTCAACAAGCTGATCGACATCGTCAAGGTGCAGGACCTCACCGACGGCAGCCACATCGAGCGGGAGCTCATGCTGGTGAAGGTACGCGCCAGCGGCGAGATGCGCGAAGAAATGAAGCGCATGAGCGATATCTTTCGCGGCCATATCCTCGACGTGTCCGACAAGACCTATACCATCGAGTTGACCGGGCCGGGCACCAAGCTGGACGCCTTCCTGGCCGCCATCGACCCCGCCGCCATCCTGGAAACCGTGCGTACTGGCGCCTCGGGTATAGGGCGTGGCGACCGGGTGATGAAGATTTGAACAGCCGGGAAAAGGGAAAAGAGAAACGGGAAATGCGCGCCGCAGTCCCGATGTTCTCGTTTCCCGTTTCCCGTTTCCCATTTCCAGAATTGCGAAGAAAGGAAACGCCATGAAGGTTTACTACGAAAAAGACTGCGACCTCTCCCTGATCAAGAAGAAGAAGGTCGCCATCGTCGGCTATGGTTCCCAGGGCCACGCCCACGCCAACAACCTGAAGGATTCCGGCGTCAAGGTCACCGTGGGCCTGCGCAAGGACGGCGCCTCCTGGAACAAGGCCAAGGCCGCCGGCCTGACCGTCAAGGAAGTGGGCGCCGCCGTGAAGGATGCCGATGTGGTCATGATCCTGGTGCCGGACGAGCAGCAACCCGGCGTCTACCACAACGAGATCGAGCCCAACATCAAGAAGGGCGCCACCCTGTGCTTCGCCCACGGCTTCAACATCCACTACAACCAGATCGTGCCGCGCGCCGACCTGGACGTGATCATGATCGCCCCCAAGGGCCCCGGCCACACCGTGCGCTCCACCTACCTGGCCGGCGGCGGCGTGCCCTCCCTGATCGCCATTTACCAGGACAAGTCCGGCAAGGCCAAGGACATCGCCCTGGCCTACGCCGCGGCTAACGGCGGCGCCCGCGCCGGCGTCATCGAGACCAACTTCCGCGAAGAGACCGAGACCGACCTGTTCGGCGAGCAGGCCGTGCTGTGCGGCGGCGCCGTGGAACTGGTGAAGATGGGCTTCGAGACCCTGACCGAGGCCGGTTACGCCCCGGAAATGGCCTACTTCGAGTGCCTGCACGAGCTGAAGTTGATCGTCGACCTGATCTACGAGGGCGGCATCGCCAACATGAACTACTCCATCTCCAACAACGCGGAGTATGGCGAGTACGTGACCGGCCCCGCCGTCATCAACGATCAGTCCCGTGCCGCCATGCGCCAGGCCCTGAAGAACATCCAGACCGGCGATTACGCCAAGCGCTTCATCCTCGAGGGCAAGACCAACTACCCCGAGATGACCGCCCGCCGCCGCCTGAATGCCGAGCATCCCATCGAGATCGTGGGCGAGAAACTGCGCGACATGATGCCCTGGATCAAGGCCAACAAGCTGGTGGACAAGTCCAGGAACTGAGTTGGCAGTCGGCAGTGTGCAGTTGTCAGGGACGGCAAACAGCTGATAACTGACTACTGTCAACTGATAACTTTCCATGTGCATCGGACTCATGCCCCCTACCAAAGCTCCCTGGCCTCACCCCCTCGTCGCCCGCGAAGGCTGGCCGTTTCTGGTCATCTCCCTGGTTGTGGCCCTGACCATGACCGGGGTGGTCGGTTGGGCATGGGCCAGCCCCTTCTGGCTGATCGCGCTTTTCGTCCTGCAGTTCTTCCGTGACCCCGCGCGCGTCGTGCCCATCGGCGAGGGACTGGTTCTGTCGCCCGCCGACGGCCGCATCGTTGCCGTGGAAAAGACCGAGGACCCCTGGCTCAAGCGCGAGGCCCTGAAAATCAGCGTCTTCATGAACGTGTTCAACGTCCATTCCAATAGGGCGCCGGTGGATGGTGAAGTCAAGGGTCGCTGGTACAACCCGGGCAAGTTCGTCAATGCCGATCTGGCCAAGGCCTCCACGGAGAATGAACGCAATGCCGTGTGGTTTCGCACGCCGGACGGCAAGGATGTCACCAGCGTGCAGGTGGCGGGCCTCATCGCGCGCCGCATCCTCTGTTACGTGGAACCGGGCGCCCAACTGCAGCGGGGGCAGCGTTACGGTTTCATCCGCTTCGGGTCCCGGGTGGATGTCTATCTGCCTACCGATGCCCGGCCTCGCGTGGCTTTGGGGGACAAGGTGCGCGCCGCCAGCGACGTGTTGGCTCAACTTTGAGCGACGACATGCGTGATCCGGTGACCGAACAGGAACCGGGGCTTGAGGAATCCACCGTGGAAACCCCCGCCAAGCCCACCCGTCGCGGCATCTACCTGCTGCCCAACCTGTTCACCACCGGCGCCCTGTTCGCCGGTTTCTTCGCCATTGTCCAGGGCATGAACGGCCGCTTCGAGATGGCCGCCGTGGCCATCTTCATCGCCATGATCCTGGATGGCCTGGATGGGCGCGTGGCGCGCATGACCAACACCCAGTCCGCCTTCGGCGCGGAATATGACTCCCTGTCCGACATGGTGTCCTTTGGTGTGGCCCCGGCCCTGGTGATGTACAGCTTCGCCCTGAAGGACATGGGCAAGCTGGGCTGGATCGCGGCTTTCGTCTATTGCGCCGGCGCGGCCCTGCGTCTGGCCCGCTTCAACACCATGCTGGCGGTCCAGGACAAGCGCTGGTTCGTGGGGCTGCCCAGCCCGGCCGCGGCAACCCTGGTGGCGGGTTTCGTCTGGGTCATGGTGGACAACCATGTCCAGGGCGCGGAGATCCGCTGGCTGGCCTGGGGGCTGACCCTGTTCGCCGGCATCAGCATGATCACCAACTTCCGTTTCTACAGCGGCAAGGACATCAACCTCAAGAAGAGCGTGCCTTTCGTGGTGATCGTCCTGGTGGCCTTGTCCTTCAGCCTCGTCTCCGTCGATCCGCCCATCGTGCTGTTCCTGCTGCTCCTGGCCTACGGCCTGTCTGGATACGCCTACTGGCTGAAGCGGCGCATTACGCGAAAGCGCGCCGATACCTTGCCGAGCGCCAAATAGCTGTTTATATTCATGCCCATGCGCGACGAATCCAGCACCGTTCCTTCCCACAGCCAACCTCGGGTTGGCCATATGCGGCTTGCCACCCGGCTGCTGCTGCCCCGGCGCGGGCACTGATCTAACCTCCCCCTCGGTAGTACAGCAACGGTTATTCCTGACCGCCCCAGGCATGGGCGTGTAGGCGTGCATTTCCCATGAAATGACGCCAGCAATCGGAGCCAGTCATGACAGACCAATTGATCATTTTCGACACCACCTTGCGCGACGGGGAACAGAGCCCCGGCGCCGCCATGACCAAGGACGAGAAGATCCGCATCGCGCGGCAACTGGAACGCCTGGGCGTGGATGTCATCGAGGCGGGGTTCGCCGCAGCCAGCCTGGGTGACGCGGAGGCCATCAAGAGCATCGCCGGCATCATCAAGAACTCCACCGTGTGTTCCCTGGCCCGCGCCAACGAGCGGGACGTGCGCGCCGCCGGCGAGGCCATCACCCCTGCCGCCTCGGGGCGCATCCATACCTTCATCGCCACCAGTCCCATTCACATGGAGAAGAAGCTGCGCATGCAGCCGGACCAGGTGGTGGAGGCCGCGGTCAAGGCGGTGAAGATGGCCCTGGAATACACCGACAACGTGGAGTTTTCCGCCGAGGACGCGGTGCGCTCCGAGATGGACTTCCTCTGCCGCGTGTTCGAGGCGGTGATCCAGGCCGGCGCCAAGACCCTCAACGTGCCGGATACCGTGGGCTACAGCATCCCGGCCTTGTGGGGCGAGCGCATGCGCCAGTTGATCGAGCGGGTGCCCAACTCGGACAAGGTGGTGTGGTCCACCCATTGCCATAACGACCTGGGCATGGCCGTGGCCAACTCCCTTGCCGCCGTGATGAACGGCGCGCGTCAGGTGGAGTGCACCATCAACGGCCTGGGCGAGCGGGCCGGCAACGCCTCGCTGGAGGAGATCGTCATGGCGGTGAAGACCCGCCGTGACGTGTTCGGCTGCGACTCCCGCATCGACACCACCCAGATCGTGCCCACTTCCCGCCTGGTTTCCCAGGTCACCGGCTACCCGGTGCAGCCCAACAAGGCCATCGTCGGCGCCAACGCCTTCTCCCACGAATCCGGCATCCACCAGGACGGCGTGCTCAAGCATCGCGAGACCTACGAGATCATGCGCGCCGAGGATGTGGGCTGGACCCACAACAAGCTCACCCTGGGCAAGCTTTCCGGCCGCAACGCCTTCCGCAACCGTTTGCAGGAATTGGGCATCGCCCCGGAAAGCGAAGAGGCGCTGAACGCGGCGTTTTCCCGATTCAAGGCCCTGGCCGACAAGAAGCGCGAAATCTTCGATGAGGACTTGCAGGCCCTGGTGGCTGTTGATGCCAACCTGGATGCCTGCGACCGCTTCAAGCTGGTTTCCCTCAAGGTCTGTTCCGAGACCGGCGAGACCCCACACGCCTTCGTGGTGCTGTCCGACGGCGGCAGCGAGATCAAGGCGGACGAAATCGGCGGCGGTCCCGTGGATGCCTCGTTCAGGGCCATCGAGAAGCGGGTGGAGAGCGGTTCGACGCTGCTGCTCTATTCGGTGAACAACATCACCACCGGGACGGATGCCCAGGGCGAGGTGACGGTGCGTCTGAGCCGGAATGGCCGCATCGTCAACGGCCAGGGCGCCGACACCGACATCGTCATCGCCTCGGCCAAGGCTTACCTCAACGCGCTGAACAAGCTGTTCGGCGCCGAGGAACGAGCTCACCCTCAGGTTTGACGGAGATCGGCGGAAAACAAAACGGGCGGCCGAAGCCGCCCGTTTTCATTGCATGGCCTGGATTACTGCTCTGAATGCAGGCAGGGAATCTGGCCATCATTGTCGCTTATGCTGGCGGGCACCTTCCAGAACCACATCTGCCACATGGAGATCACCCACATGGTGGCGAAGGCCATGCCCATGAAGGCGCCGGAGATGATCACCACCCAGGCGAAGCCCTCCCAAACTTTGGTCAGGTACCAGGAGGCCACGTCGGTGATCAGCATCGCGAAGGGGATGGCGATGACCAGGCACTTGAGCCAGGTGGGGCGCACGTAGGCGTGGCTGAAGATGTAGCCGGTGATGAAGAAGATGAAGGTGATGGAGAATAGGTGGATGTGGGAAACCCGCACCAGCGTGGGAATGGTCATGCCCTCATCCCTGGCCGTGATCTTGGAAACGCCGGCGTACTCGCGCAGGTCCGGCAGGTGGGGGTTGGCTTCCGGGTTGTGGCAGGCGATGCAATGCTCCTGCAGGATGGGATTGATCTTGGCCGCGAATTCTTCCTGCTTGGCGCCGGCGTGCAGCCAGTCGAAGATCACCTGGCGCTTCTCGGCCGGCAACATGTCCTGCATGGGGCCGCGCAGCGCGGTTTCCAGCTTGGTGCCGTCCGGGTTGCCGCTGTAGGCGATCATCAGATCCTTGCCGGACAACATGGGGTCACCGTCCTTGCCGGCGTGGGACTCATAGGCCTGGAACATGGCCATGAGATAGCCCGTGCCGAACACCAGCAAAACCATGGTGAACAGGACCCGCAGTGACATGGGCAGGAATTTGAAATGCACGTAATTCAGCTTGGACATGGCAATACCCTTGAGGCGAAGGTGGAATATCAGTGAATTCTAATGCAACGGAGAGAATGATATCCGGGCCCGGATCTCTGACATTGATATGGATCAACGGAGTTCAGTCTTGTCTTGGGCCGGAGTTGCGGGCATACAACGCCGCGGCGGTGAAAAAGACCAGGGACAGACTGGTTTCCAGCATGCCCAGCCGGCTTGCGAGTCCCGGCTCCGACCAGGCGCGGACCACGCCCTCGGTGAAATAGAGCCAGATCAGCAGGGTGGACCAGCGATAGGTGTAGACCTTGCCGCGCAGGATGCCGAACAGGGGCAAAAGCAGGGGCAAGACCTTCAGGACCAGCCAGGAGCCGCCGGGTTTCAGCGGCGCCAGCCACAATTCCCAGGCCACGCCGAGGAAGATGAGAGCGATCAGGCTGGCCGAGGCGACGTGGCGGAGAACGGCCGGATTCAAGGCCGGGCCGCCCGGGCCAGGGCCACCAGGGCCTGGCGGGCGGCCTGGGCATCGGCGATGGGTGAAGCGAATTCGAAGCGTAGCGGCGTGCCGTCGGCGCGGACGTCGAAACCGTCCGGATCGATGCCGATCATCTCCGCGTTTTCGGCCTCCACGCCGTGCACATGCCGGCAATAAGCCCGCAGATTCTCGGTGTGATCGGCATTCATGTGGGCCAGGATGTCGTCCTCCTGCTCGACCAGGGAAGCGGGTGGCAGCAGGTAATCCTCCGGCTCCACCCAATGGATTTGGCCGAATCCGCCGATGTGGCGGATGCGCGCCGGCTCGATGCGGTAGAAGCTGAAATCGTGCATGGCGAAGTAGTCCGCCGCCTGGGGGTGAAAACGCAGGTAGCGGGGACCCAGCGCCGATTTCTCGGCCAGGCGTTCCGCCCTGCCAAGGATCGTTACCCGGCCCGCCACCTGCATGTCCGGGCTGTAGGGCTGGACGATGAGGGACACGCGGGGGTCGGCGGAGATGTTTTTCGTGTGCTCGGCCAGGGTGGAAATCAGGATCACCGGCCGGCCTTCATGGTCCAGGATGAAGGGCGATACCGAGCCGAAGGGAAAACCCGCGACACGCCTGGATATCGTGGAGAGGACGCCGACATGCTGGCCCCGCGCGAAGCGCCGGGCTTCGTCACCATTCCCGCTCACTTGGCTACCCCTCATCCCCAGCCCCTCTGCCGCTTGCGGGCGAGGGGAGCGACGAGGGCCGCGATGCGGCGGATAAAAGATTGGCGATCTCCGCCAGGCGCTTGCCCTGGGCGAAGGCCAGCCTGCGCTCCTCGTCGGTCATCGGCTGGCGGCCGTCCGGCCCGGCCCAGTGGCTGGCGCCGTAGGGCGTGCCGCCGGAACGGGTCTGGTTCAGTTCCGGATGGGTGTAGGGCAGGCCGACGATGACCATGCCGTGGTGCAGCAGCGGCGTCATCATGGACAGCAGGGTGGTTTCCTGGCCGCCATGCAGGCTGGCGGTGGAGGTGAACACGCAGGCCGGTTTGTCCACCAGATCGCCGTTGAGCCAGAGGCCCGAGGTGCCGTCCCAGAAATGCTTCATGGCCGCCGCCATGTTGCCGAAGCGGGTGGGGGAGCCCACGGCGATGCCGACACAGTCGCGCAGATCGTCATGGCTGGCGAAGGGCGCGCCTTCGTCCGGCACAAGTTTCGCCGGCCCGTCACTCTCCGTCATCACCTTGGGCACCGTGCGTACCCGGGCGCGCATGCCAGGCACCGAGTCGACGCCGTGGGCCAGATGCTGGGCCAACTGTTTCACCGAGCCGTGCAGGCTGTAATAGAGAACCAGGATTTCCTTCATGGCGGGCCTTTCTTGAACGGCGCCGATGATACCGCGCCCCGCTTCTGGCGACGCTCGCCGCTTTGCCGGAGAATGCGGGCTTTCCGCGACCGGAGGTTTCCTCCCATGAATCTTCACGAATACCAGGCCAAGGCCGTGTTGCGCGACTACGGCATTTCGACGCCGCGCGGCGTGGTGGTGAGCGGCGCCGAGCAATGCGCCGCGGCGGTCGCCGAACTGGGTGGTACGGCCTGGGTGGCCAAGGCCCAGATCCACGCCGGTGGGCGCGGCAAGGCGGGCGGCGTCAAGCTGGTTCGCTCGGTGGAGGATCTTGCGGCCGCCGCCGGCGCATTGCTGGGCTCACGGCTCACCACCTACCAGAACGCCCCGGACGGCCAGCCGGTGAGCCAGTTGCTCATCGAGGAAACCCTGCCCATCGCCCGGGAACTCTATCTCTCCATCACCGTGGACCGGGCCGCCGAGCGCATCGGCTTCGTGGCTTCCGCCGCCGGCGGCATGGAGATCGAGGAAGTGGCCCGCTCTTCGCCGGAGAAGATCCTCAAGGAATGGGTCAACCCGGTCACCGGCTTCATGGATTACCAGGGCCGCAACCTGGCCTTCGGCCTGGGCCTGGAGGGCGAGCAGATCGGCGCCTTCGTGAAGCTGGCCAAGACCCTTTACAAGGTTTTCCTGGAGAAGGATCTCGCCCTCTTGGAGATCAACCCCCTCATCGTCACCGCCGACGGCACGGGTTTGGGTCGCCTCCTGCCCCTGGACTGCAAGATGGGCGTGGAGGACAACGCCCTTTACCGGCAGAAGGCCCTGGCGGCCATCGCCGACGAAACCCAGATCGACCCCAAGGAGGCCGAGGCCCACGCCCACGAGGTGAACTACATCGCCTTGAACGGAAACATCGGCTGCATGGTGAACGGCGCCGGTCTGGCCATGGCCACCATGGACCTCATCAAGCTCTCCGGCGGCATGCCCGCCAACTTCCTGGACGTGGGCGGCGGCGCCACGGCGGCCACCGTGGCCCAGGCCTTCAAGATCATCCTCTCCGACCCCAACGTGAAGGCGGTGCTGATCAACATCTTCGGCGGCATCATGCGCTGCGACGTCATCGCCCAGGGGGTTATCGACGCGGTGAAGGAGGTGGGCGTCACCATCCCGGTGGTGGTGCGCCTGGAAGGCACCAACGTGGACCTGGGGCGCAAGATGCTGGCCGAATCCGGCTTGAGTATCCTGGCCAGCGACGACTTGAACGCGGCGGCGAGGATGGCCGTGGCCGCCGTGGGAGGGAACTGACATGAGCATCCTGGTCAACAAGGCAACCAAGCTCATCTGCCAGGGCTTCACCGGCAAGCAGGGCACCTTCCATTCCGAGCAGGCCATCGCCTACGGCACGCGGATGGTGGGCGGTGTCACCCCCGGCAAGGGCGGCCAGCGCCACCTGGACCTGCCGGTGTTCAACACCGTGAAGGACGCGGTGAGGGAAACCGGCGCCGACGCCAGCGTGATCTACGTGCCCGCCGGCTTCGCCGCCGACGGCATCCTGGAAGCGGCGGACGCGGGCATCAAGGTGGTGGTGTGCATCACCGAGGGCATCCCGGTGCGCGACATGATCAACGTGAAAGCGGCGATCCGGGCCAACGGCGCGGTGCTCATCGGCCCCAACTGCCCGGGCATCATCACCCCGGACGAATGCAAGATCGGCATCATGCCCGGCTTCATCCACAGGAAGGGCAAGGTGGGCATCGTCTCCCGCTCCGGCACGCTGACCTACGAGGCGGTGTACCAGACCACGAAACTGGGCCTGGGCCAGAGCACCTGCGTCGGCATCGGCGGCGATCCCATCAAGGGCCTGGATTTCATCGACTGCCTGGAAATGTTCCAGGCCGACCCGGAAACCGGTGCCATCATCCTGGTGGGCGAGATTGGCGGCAGCCGGGAAGAGGAAGCGGCCGAATACATCCGGGCCCACGTGACCAAGCCCGTGGCGGGCTATATCGCCGGCGTCACCGCCCCCCCCGGCAAGCGCATGGGCCATGCCGGCGCCATCATCGCCGGAGGCAAGGGCACGGCGGCGGAGAAGATCGCCGCCCTGGAAGCGGCGGGCGTGGTGGTGGCGAAAAGCCCGGCGGGGCTGGGCGAGGCCTGCGCGGAGGCGATCGCCCGAGGTCGTTGATCCGGAGCCGCGCCAGCAGGAACGGCCGGTTCGACCGGCCGTTCCTGTTTTTGCGGCGGAAATTACTTGTTCTTGAGGCACTCGCTCATGAATGCCTTGCGCGTGTCGCCTTTCCTGTCGCCGGCCTGCTTGTTGCATTCCGTCATGCGGTTCTGCTGGCTTCCCGCGCCGGCCTTGTCGCCATGCATGCACGCGCGCATGAATTCGCTGCGCGCGTCGCCCTTCTTGCCGGCGGCCTCCTTGTTGCAGTCCACCATGCGCTGCTGGGAAGAACTGAGTGGTTTCTTCTCGGCCGGTGCCTTTTGCGCGGAGGCCGGGGCCTTTTCCGCCGGGGTCGCGGTTGTTTCCGCCGAGGCCAGGAGGGGCGTGGCGCTGAGACACAGGGCGGCAACGATAGAGAGGATGCGTTTCATGAGGATCTCCTGGTTGATTTGAGCAGGTGCGTCAATCGAACAAACCCTTGAGTTTTTTCTTGAGCTTGTCTTCGCTGCTTTCCTCCTTGGGGGCGGGGGGTTTGGTCGGTGCGGGTGTCGTCGTGGCGGGGTAGGAAATCACCTTGGCCTTGTCCTCGGCCGCTTTCTTGGCGGCGGCTTCCTCGGCGGCCTTTTTGGCGTTCCAGGGTTGGCCATCGGCGCCCAGCTTGATGCCCTCGATCAGCAGGGTGATATCCACCTCGTCGCCCACGGGGCCGCCGCTGGCATATTTGGTGATGCCGAAGTCGGAGCGCTTGATGCGGGTCGTGGCCTTGAAGCCGACACGCATGCCGCCCCAGGGGTCCTGGCCCATGCCCAGGATCTGGTAGTCCAGGTTCACCGGCCTGGTGACCCCGTGCAGCGTGAGCTGGCCGGCCATGGCGCCCTTCTCGGCGGTGACGGGATGCACGGCGGTGGAGGTGAACTTCATCTCCGGGTAATTGCGGGCGTCCAGGAATTCGTCGGCGAGCACATGCACGTCCCGGCGCAGGTGGCTGGAGTTCAGGCTGTAGATGCTGATGGTGGCATCCACGGAGGATTTGGCGAGATTGCCGGTGTCCAGCAGGACCTTGCCCTTGATGTCCCAGAAGGTGCCGCTGGTGCGGGCTACCACGTGGCGCAGTTCCCAGTTGGCGAAGCTGTGGGTGTTGTCGATGCTGAAGGTTTCGATTTCCGCCCGAGCCGGCATGGCGGCCGCGCATCCCAGGGCCAGGGCCAGGCCCAGGAGGCGCGCGCGGAAGTTCAGGGTGGGTTTCATGGAGTCTCCTCGATTCGTGGGTTCGTTCGGGGCGTCGGCACGCGGCGAAGTGCCGAGGCTGGCGCCCGAAGATTTATAGCACTAACCTTAGGCCCCCAGTGTGACTGCCAGCACAGGCGAGATGACGCGTATCGATTTTTACTTCAACGCTCCAGGCAAGGCGGAGGTGGCCCGCAAGCTGGCCGCCAAGACCTTCCAGGCCGGTCAGCGGGCCCTGGTCTACAGCCTGAACGCCAGCCGCTGCCAGGAACTGGACGGTCTGTTCTGGACCGCCCAGCAACTCTCCTTCCTGCCCCATGTGCGTTGCGGTCATGCCCTTGCCCGCCAGACCCCCGTCCTGATCGGCGACAACCCGGACGAGTTGTCCGACGCCGACGTGCTCATCAACCTGGAAGATGAAATCCCGGGTTTTTTCGGTCGATTCGCCCGGGTCATGGAGATCGTCACCACGGAGGCCGGCGACCGGGAGCGCGCCCGCGCCCGGCTGCGCTTTTTCCGTGAACGGGGTTACCAGGTGGATACCCACGATTTGGCGACGACGAAATGAGCACGAAATGAGCACGGAAACCCCGGATCTGTTCGGCAAGATCGACGCCATGCTCGGGAGGCGGGCGCCCGATGCCTTGTTGGAAAAGGGGCTGGATATCGAGGACTTTCCCCTGCTCACCGACGTGGTCGACGCTGCCCTCGATCACTGGAATGAGGCCGAGCGCCGCGATCAGGACCGTCGCCAGAACGAGCGGCGCCAACTGGATCGTCGCCTGGGCGACCGGCGCCAGGATGGGCGCAGGCAGACGGATCGCCCCCGGGTCGATGCCCCCGCCGGCCTGCCCGCGGACATGAACGGGATGGAAGGTCTCGTGGCCGCCATGGAACAGCGTCTCACGGACATGTTCATCCGCCAGCAATTGCGCATGGAGGATGCCGTGCGCAAGGCCATCCGGGACGAACTGGGCAAGCACCGGGAGGATCAGGCGTGACCCGCGCCGCGGTCGAGGCGGTCCAGACCGTATAATTCCGCCAAATCCACCCCACCGAGGCGCGGCGCGGCAACGTTCCGCGTCTTGTGTTTTATCAGGACCGCAATATGGAACTCGCCAAATCCTTCGAACCCCACGAAATCGAAAAACGCTGGTATGCCCACTGGGAAGGCGCCGGCTACTACGGCATGGGCCGGGAGGAGAACAAGCCGTTCTACTGCATCCTGCTGCCGCCGCCCAACGTCACCGGCACCCTGCACATGGGCCACGCCTTCCAGCACGGCCTCATGGATGCCCTGACCCGCTACCACCGCATGCGCGGCGACAACACCCTGTGGCAACCGGGCACGGACCATGCCGGCATCGCCACCCAGATCGTGGTGGAGCGCCAGCTCGATGCCCAGAAGATTTCCCGCCACGACCTGGGCCGGGACAAGTTCCTGGAGAAGGTATGGGAATGGAAGGAGCACTCCGGCTCCACCATCACCCGCCAGATGCGCCGCCTGGGCACCAGCCCGGACTGGTCCCGCGAGCGCTTCACCATGGACGAGGGCCTGTCCACCGCCGTCACCGAGGTGTTCGTGCGCCTCTACAACGAGGGCCTGATCTATCGCGGCAAGCGCCTGGTCAACTGGGATCCGGTGCTGCAGACCGCCGTGTCCGACCTGGAAGTGGTGAGCGAGGAGGAGGACGGCTTCATCTGGGAAATCAGCTATCCCCTGGAAGACGGTTCGGGTTTCCTCACCGTGGCCACCACCCGCCCGGAAACCCTGCTGGGTGACACCGCCGTGGCCGTGAACCCGGCCGACGAGCGCTACACCCACCTGGTCGGCAAGAGCGCGCGCCTGCCGGTGGCGGAACGCACCATCCCCATCATCGCCGACGACTACGTGGACCGGGAGTTCGGCACCGGCGTGGTGAAGATCACCCCCGCCCATGACTTCAACGACTGGCAGGTGGGCCAGCGTCATCACCTGGCGGCCATCAACGTCCTGACCCTGGACGCCAGGATGAACGACCTGGCCCCGGCCGAATACCAGGGCCTGGACCGCTATGTGGCACGCCAGAAGATCCTAGACGAACTGCAAGCCAGGGGCCTGCTGGTCTCCGCCAAGCCCCACAAGCTCCAGATTCCGCGCGGCGACCGCACCCACGCGGTGATCGAGCCCATGCTCACCGACCAGTGGTTCATGAGCATGGAAGGCCTGGCGAAACAGGCTCTTGGCGTGGTGGATTCCGGCGAATTGCGCTTCGTGCCGGAAAACTGGACCACCACCTACCGCCAGTGGCTGGAGAACATCCAGGACTGGTGCGTCTCCCGCCAGCTCTGGTGGGGCCACCGCATCCCCGCCTGGTACGACGAGGACGGCAACATCTACGTGGCCCGGGACGAGGCGGAAGCATCGAGGCAGGCCGGCGGCCGGGAAATCCGCCGCGACGAGGATGTGCTGGACACCTGGTTCTCCTCCGCCCTGTGGCCCTTCTCCACCCTGGGCTGGCCGGAAGACACCTGGGAACTGAAGCACTACCTGCCTACCAGCGTGCTGGTCACCGGTTTCGACATCATCTTCTTCTGGGTGGCGCGCATGGTCATGATGACTCTGCACTTCACCGGCAAGGTGCCGTTCCGCGACGTATACGTCACCGGCCTGGTGCGGGACGCCCACGGCAACAAGATGTCCAAGTCCAAGGGCAACGTGCTGGACCCCATCGACCTGATCGACGGCATCGGCATCGACGATCTGGTGGCCAAGCGCACCGCCGGCCTGATGAATCCCAAGCAGGCCGCCGGCATCGAGAAGGCCACCCGCAAGGAATTCGCCGATGGCATCGCCAGCTTCGGCACCGATGCCCTGCGCTTCACCTTCGCCTCCCTGGCCACCCACGGCCGCGACATCAAGTTCGACATGGCCCGCTGCGAGGGCTACCGCAACTTCTGCAACAAGCTTTGGAACGCCAGCCGCTTCGTGCTGATGAACTGCATGCCCTCCTCCCCCGCGAGCGGGGGAGGCCGGGAGGGGGAGGGTGTCGCCCAGCCGCTCCCCACCCCGACCCTCCCCGCAAGCGGGGAGGGAGTAAACCTGACCTTCGTCGACCGCTGGATCCTGGCCCGCCTGGACCAAGCCGTGGCCGAGGTGCGCGCCGGTTTCGACCAGTACCGCTTCGACATGGCCGCCCGGGCCATCTACGAATTCGTCTGGGACGAGTACTGCGACTGGTATCTGGAACTGGCCAAGGTGCAGATCGCCCAGGGTGGCGCGGTGGCCGCCAGCACGCGCCATACCCTGCTGACGGTGCTGGAGACCCTGCTGCGCCTGGCCCATCCCGTCATTCCCTTCATCACCGAGGAACTGTGGCAGGCGGTGGCGCCCCTGGCTGGCGCGAAAAAGGCCGAGAGCATCATGCTGGCCGCCTATCCCGAACCGGATGCAGGCCGCATCGACGCGCAGGCCCAGGCGGAAATGTCCCGCCTCAAGGACTTGATCAACGCGACCCGCAACCTGCGCGGCGAGATGAATCTTTCGCCGGCCCAGAAGGTGCCCTTGTTCGTGGAAGGTGAACCGGAAGCTGCTGGCCGCTACGCGCCCTACCTGCGGGCGCTGGCCCGTCTGTCCGAGGTGGAGGTGGTTTCCGTCCTGCCCGAGGGGGATGCGCCCGTGTCCATCGTCGGCGACTGGCGGGTGATGCTGCACATCGAGATCGACCGGGACGCGGAAATCGCCCGCCTGGACAAGGAAATCGCCCGCCTGGACGGGGAGGTCACCAAGGCTCGCGGCAAGCTGTCCAACGCCAGCTTCGTCGACAGGGCGCCCGCCGCCGTGGTGGAGCAGGAGCAGAAGCGCCTGGCGGACTTTTCCGCCACTCTGGACAAGCTGCGTGGACAGCGCGCGAAACTGGGAAGCTGATTTTTTGAAAATCATGCCTTTCCCGATATCGGTCCAACGTCACTCCCCGCCCTATCCCTCCCCGTAAACAGGGAGGGAGCAAGTTCCTCCCCCGCGGGCGGGGGAGCGCGGTCGCTTCCGCCGCGCGGTCACGCGAGTTTTCGTCCCGCGCAAATCCCTGACCCACCGTCAGATTTACCCAGTCTATTCGTACATAAGAACTTTCGATTAAACCTATATCGCGAGGGGCGGGTCTTTACGGGTAACATTCACGCCTATTTGGCCGGGCGTGTCAGGTCTTGCCCGGCCTCGCGAAATCCCTGAAGTCTTCACCCATCGGAGGCGATACATGACGTCTGTAGTGGCGACCAACCAGACCATTCTGGTCGTGGGCGGCGGCATTTCCGGCATGACGGCGGCGCTCGAAGCGGCCGAAACCGGAAAGCAAGTCGTGCTGGTGGAGAAGAACCCGTACCTGGGCGGCCGTACCGTTCAGCTCTACCGGTACTTCCCCAAGATGTGCCATCCCACCTGCGGCCTGGAAATCAACCTGCGCCGCCTCAAGGCCAATCCCCGCATCCAGGTGCTGACCCTGGCGGAAGTGACCGGCATCTCCGGCGACAAGGGCGCCTACAGCGTTTCCGTCAAGCTCAAGCCGCGCTACGTGAATTCCAACTGCACCGCCTGCGGCGAGTGCGGCAAGGCGGTCCAGACCGAGATCGCCGACGAGTTCAACTACAACCTGGGCAAGATCAAGGCGGCCTACCTGCCGTCCAACATGGCCTATCCCCAGCGCTACGTCATCGACCCGTCCATCATCGGCACGCCCGACGCCGAGCGCGCCAAGGCCGCCTGCAAATACGACGCGGTGAACCTGGACGACCGGGAAGAGACCATCAGCCTGAACGCCGGCGCCATCGTCTGGGCCACCGGCTGGCAGCCCTACGCGGCCGAGAAGATCGTGTACTACGGCTACGACCGTTTCCCCAACGTCATCACCAACGTGGAATTCGAGCGCCTGGCCGATCCCCACGGCCCCACCGGCGGCAAGATCCTGCGTCCGTCCGATGGCAAGGAAGCCAAGAACGTCGCCTTCATCCAGTGCGCCGGTTCCCGCGACGAGAACCACCTGCGCCACTGCTCCCGCTTCTGCTGCATGGGTTCCCTGAAGCAGACCCACTATGTGCAGGAAGCCTACGGCGACGAGGGCAAGTCGACGATCTACTACATCGACATCCGCGCCATCGACCGCTTCGAGGACTTCTACCAGAAGGTGAAGGCCAACCCCAACGTCACGTTCGTGAAGTCCAAGGTGGCCCGCATCACCGAGGACAAGGCCGGCAACCCGGTCTGCAACGGTGTGAACACTGAAGGTTACATCCGCTACGCCAACGCCCATGACCTGGTGGTACTCGCCGTGGGCATGGAACCGTCCGTCAAGGGCGTGCAGATCCCCGCCGAAGTGATGAGCGATTCCTCCGGCTTCATCATGGCCGATCCGGCCAACGCCGGCATCTTCGGCGCCGGTTGCGCCACCAACGCGCTGGATGTGAACCGCGCCGTGCAGAGCGCCACCGCCGCCGCCCTGCGGGCCATCCAGGTCGTCAACAAAGTCGCCCGCGCGGAGGCTTGAGAAAAATGGCTGAAACGAAAACTGCTGCTTACATCTGCAAGGGCTGCGAGATCGGGACCCGTCTCGATACCGCCGCCCTGGTAAAAACCGCCACCAAGTCCGGCAAGATGAACATCGTGCGCGAGCACGACTTCCTCTGCTCCGCCGAAGGCGTGGCCATGATCCAGAACGACATCGACAACGAAGGCGTCACCCACGCCGCCCTGTGCGCCTGCTCGCGCCGGGCCAAGACCGAGGCGTTCAACTTCCCCACCATCGCCATGAGCCGGGGCAACCTGCGCGAAGGCGTGATCTGGATTCGTCCCGACACCGACGCGGCGCGCGAGACCACCCAGGAAATGGCGGAAGACTACGTGCGCATGGCCTGCGCCGAGGTGAAGGCCATGACCGTGCCCCCGGGCAACCAGAAGACCGGCACCGTCAAGACCCTGCTGGTGGTGGGCGGCGGCATGTCCGGCATGACCTCGGCCCTGGAGGCCTCCAAGGCCGGCTACAAGGTGGTGCTGGTGGAGAAGTCCGCCGCCCTGGGCGGTTGGGCCGCCAAACTACACAAGCGCGTGCCGACCCGGGAGCCGTTCAAGTCCCCCGAGGACAACGGCGTGGCCGACATGGTCGCCCGCATCGAGGCCGACTCCAACATCAAGGCCTACCTGAACGCCACCATCGCCAAGACCGACGGCGCCCCCGGCCGCTTCAAGGTGGACATCGCCATCGAATCCGGCGCGATCGCCCAGGAAGACGTCGGCGCCATCATCCAGGCCACCGGTTTCACGCTTTACGACGCCAACAAGCTGCCCGAATTCGCCTACGGCAAGACCCCCAACGTGGTGGACCAGGCCGGCCTGGAAGCCCTGGCGAAAGCCGCCGCCGCCGAGGGCAAGCCCATCCGCCGGCCCTCCGACGGCCAGCCGGTCAAGTCCGTGGTGTTCGTCCAGTGCGCCGGCCAGCGTGACGCCACCGGCAAGCACCTGCAGTACTGCTCCGGCTTCTGCTGCAACACCAGCATCAAGCAGGCCATGTACTTCAAGGACAGCAACCCGGACATCGACACCGTGGTGCTGTTCACCGACCTGCGCACCCCCGGCAACGGCGAGGACTTCTACCGCGCCGCCCAGAACAAGGGCGTGATCTTCTCCAAGGGCGTGGTTTCCCAGGTGGTGCCCAGCGGCAACGCCTGCACCGTCAAGTTCAAGGACCTGATCCTGAACGAGGATACCGAAGCCCAGGCAGACCTGGTGGTCCTGGCCACCGGCGTGGTGCCCAACTCCGGCGTCAACATCGACGCGCCGGTGGCTGCTCCCGCAGCCGCGCCGGCCGAGGCCGCCGAAGGCGAAGTCGCCGGTGAAGTGATCGCCACCATCGCCCCCGAGTCGATCCTGAACCTGACCTATCGTCAGGGTCCGGACATGCCCCAGTTCAAGCACGGCTTCACCGACTCCCACTTCATCTGCTTCCCCTACGAGACCCGCCGCACCGGCATCTACACCGCCGGTCCCGTGCGCCGTCCCATGGACATCCTGCAAGCCCAGGAGGACGCCACCGGCGCCGCCATGAAGGCGATCCAGGCCATGGAAAACGCCGGTCTGGGCAAGGCCGCCCATCCGCGCGCCGGCGACCTGTCCTTCCCGACCGTGCGTCTGGAAGGCTGTACCCAGTGCAAACGCTGCACGGTGGAATGCCCCTTCGGCGCCATCGACGAGGACGAGAAGCGCTTCCCACTGTTCAACGAGTCCCGCTGCCGCCGCTGCGGCACCTGCATGGGCGCCTGCCCGGTGCGGGTGATCTCCTTCGAGAACTACTCGGTGAACACCGTGGGCTCCCAGATCAAGTCGGTGGAGGTGCCGGACGAGTTCTCCGAGAAGCCGCGCATCCTGATCCTGGCCTGCGAGAACGACGCCTACCCGGCCCTCGACATGGCCGGCATGAACCGCAACGAGTACGACCCCTTCGTGCGCGTCATCCCGATTCGCTGCCTGGGCTCGGTGAACACCATCTGGATCACCGACGCGCTGAACGGCGGCTACGACGGCGTCATGCTCATGGGCTGCAAGCACGGCGAGGAATACCAGTGCCACTTCGTCAAGGGTTCCGAGCTGGGCCGCTATCGCCTGTCCAAGGTGGGCGACACCCTCAAGGGCATGAACCTGGAAACCGAACGGGTCCACGACCTGGAAGTGGCGATCACCGACATCGCCACCCTGCCCCAGAAGATCAACGACTACGCGGCGTTGATCAAGTCCTTCCCGCCGTCCCCGTTCAAGGGCTTCTAAGGAGATTGCGATGAGCGATTTGAACCAAGAAATGGCCGCGCGCTACAAGAACAATTTCCTCAAGGAGATTGAAGAGCAGGCCGAGATGGGCGAGTGGGTGAAGATGTGCATGCAGTGCGGCCTGTGCTCCGGCTCCTGCCCCACCAACTTCCATTCCGGCTGGGATCATCCGCCCCAGGAGATCTTCATGCTGATCCGCGCCGGCAAGCGCGAGGAAGTGCTGAACGCCCAGGGCATGTACATGTGCACGTCCTGCTACAACTGCTACGTGCGCTGCCCGCGCAAGGTGCCAGTGACCCACGTCATGCACGGCATCGCCGAGTACGCCTACCGCATCGGCCGGGCGCCCAAGAACCAGCCCACCATGCACCTGTCCAAGACCTTCTGGACCAACGCCACCAAGCACGGTCGCGTCAACGAGGTGCAGCTCACCCAGAGCCTGTACTTCAAGGACGGTATCGGCGCCGGCATCAAGAAGGCCATGGAAATGCAGAAGGAAGCGCTGGGCCTGGTCAAGGCCGGCCGCCTGAATCCCATGGAAGCGCTGGGCATGGGCCACAAGTGCAAGGACGTCAAGGGTATCCACGCCATGCTGGCCAAGGCGGAAGAGCTGGAAGCCAAGAACAAGGCCGCGAAGGCGTAAGGAGAGAAGGAACATGGCACGCAAGGAATACGCTTTTTACCCCGGCTGCTCGTCCCAGAAGGGCGCCTCGGCTTCCAACTATCTGGTTTCCGTCGAGTCCATGTGCAAGACCCTGGACATCAAGATGACTGAAATCCCGGACTGGAACTGCTGCGGCGCCTCCGTCAGCTACGCCGAATCCGGCGAGCTGCCGCGCATCGCGATGAACGCCCGCAACTTCGCCCTGGCCGAGACCAACCTGCCCGGCCAGGACATCGTCGCCACCTGCGCCGCCTGCTGGCTGGGCTCGCGGGAATCCAAGGAGCGCCTGGAGCACAACGACAAGCTCATGGCCGACACCCAGACCGCCCTCAAGGAAGCCGGCCTGCAGATCAAGGCCATCCCCGAGATCCGCCACATGGTTGAAGTGCTGATCGAGGACCTGGGCTATGACGAGCTGAAGAAACCGGTGAAGAAGCCCCTGCAGGGCATGAAGTTCGCCGGCTACGTGGGCTGCCAGACCAACCGCCCCTTCGGCATCGCCGGCGAGTCCTTCGAAAACCCCATGTACCTCGACAAACTGATCGAGACCGTGGGCGGCGAAGCCGGTGAAGTACGACCAGAAGGTCACCTGCTGCGGCGGCGCCCTGGCCTTCTCCGAGCCGGAAAAGGCCCAGGCCCAGATCAAGGACATCATCGAATCCGCCTACGACGGCGGCGCCGAGATGATCGTCACACCCTGCCCCCTGTGCCAGGCCAACGTGGAGGTCTACCAGGGCCAGATCAACAAGCGCTACGGCACCAAGTTCGACATCCCGGTGCTGTACTACTCCCAGTTGATGACCCTGGCCTACGGCGGCTCAGCCAAGGAAGCCGGCCTCAACGGCAACGTGGTGCGGGCGAGGAAGCTGGAAGAGTTCGCCGGCAAGTAAGGATTGGTTTGTTATCCCCGCGTAAGCGGGAATCCAGGGCTTGAACAAGAACGGGGCTGCGGCCCCGTTTTTTCATGATGCGGCGTATGACAACGGCCTGTTCAGGCAATGCTGCCCTGAACTGGACGCTTTTCTGCCTCGAGGAGGGACTTGACCAGTGCCCTGACCACGTCCTGATGGGGCAGGCTCAGCGCAGAGATTTCCCGGGCCAGTTCGTAATCTAGGGAAGGCGCGCGTTCCTTCGCGTGACATGTCGGTGACTCGTTGCCGTAGCGCAGCCAATCGCTGGCCACGCCCAGCCAATCGGCCAGGATGCGCAACTTGTCCTGGGAAGGGATCGCCTCGCCCTGCAGCCATTTCCTAGCCGCATGCAAGGTGACGGGTGAGCCCGGATATCGCCGGTTGAAAGCCTTGGCCAGTCGGGTTGGGCTGGAGCCATCGTCGCCTATGGCGGCCAACGCCATTTTCAGCCGCTGGGCGAAGGCCTCTCTTTCCATGATCGAGCGCATCCCGGAAAACTATCAGCCCGAATATCGCCAATCAGTCAACTATGCATATCGACTAATGGTCGATATTGGGTAAACTCGCTAGGCAATAACCCCGCTGCGGGATAGGAATGGCGCACTCAGGACACCTGCGGCGCTCCACAGAGGCAAGTAATCAGGGTGGCTGGCATGAAGGCAAGAATCTGGAATCACCGCTCCTGGATTGGAGAAACCGACGCACACCGCCTGCGCGAGCGCTTCGACGTCCTGCTACGGCAGGCCGGCTTCGGGCTGGTCGGCTTTTCCGAGGCCCATTTCGAGCCCCACGGCTACACCGCCGTCTGGCTGCTGGCCGAAAGCCATTTCGCCCTGCACACCTTTCCTGAGGAAGGCCGCAGCTACTGCGAACTGTCCTCGTGCAACCGGCAGAAATTCGTCGCCCTGATCGAGTTGCTCGAACCGCACGAGATCACCTGACGGAGGGCTGGCACATGAAAGACGATTCAAACGACATCTCGCGCCCCGAGCCAACAAGTGGCTCCTATTTCTTGAGTTTGCCCATTTTTTGCGACAACTCCGAAATGGAAATCGAGGTCACGGAAACCCTTTACCAGACAAACTCGAAGTTTCAGGACATCCTTATCGTCAATACGCCGAAGTTCGGTAAGTGTCTGATTATCGACGGCGTGATGCAATCCGCCGAATCCGATCACGCGCTGTATGACCATGCCCTGCTCAGCCAGCTTCGCCAGAACGACAGAAATATCCTGATACTCGGCGGCGGCGACGGATTCATTGCGGAAACCGCGCTCAATCAGAACCCCACGCTGCGCGTCACCATGATCGACCTCGATCCAGTGGTGATTCAAGGTGCGCAACTCGCGCTCGGGCAGAAGGTGTTCGGCGATCCCCGTCTGAACCTGGTGATTGGCGATGCCGTTCATTTCCTGAAAACGGACACGGCAATTTACGACGGGATCGTCTGCGATCTCACCGATACGCCTATCGGCACCAACAGCGAACGGGAGAAATTCGAGGCATTCTTCCAAGAGGTCATCGGTTCTGCGAAGGAACGTCTAGATCAGGATGGCTGGATCAGTATTCAGGCGGGCGCAACGATCGCAACCGACAAGTTCATCGACGAGGCCGACATCATTGGCGCCATCCTGGCCGAGCACTTTGGACATGTTTCCAAGGCGGACATCCATATCCCGAGCTACGGCGAAACCTGTTCATTTCTTCATGCCGGCAAGATGAAGAGCGATGCTCGATAAGCTGCCATGACAGGCATCTTTAAAGTGTTGAGTCCTGACGAGATCGGCCCCGAATTGATGCGGGTGATTCTGCAACTGGGCGTCGAGAGCGGAATGTGGCAAGCCCCGGATGTCGAATATTTCGAAACGCGCCTGCGCAATCCGTCGAACATCAATGTCGTCTATTTCGTGGATGGCAAGGTTCTCGGCCATATCCTCGCCCGCCCGCACAACGATGCGGTACAGGACTACTGCGAGGAAGACCCGTTGATGAAAGTCAGCGATACGCCGATGTATTACGTCGAACACTTGGTGGTCGATCGAGCGGTTCGCGGCCGGTCCCTGAGTACGGTGTTGATTCTGAAATTGATTGATGAAGCCAAGAAGCGTGGCGTTTATCGATTCAGCAACCACTGCCGGGCGATCAACGGGCTTAGCGACATAGTCGCAAGAAAGTTCAATGAGAACCTGCAAGTCATCAGGCGGATAGACAGTTATTGCGATTGCAATAACGAGCCCTTTGATTATCTGGAGATTGATTTTGCGGCCAAGGCTTGAAGAAGTTCAACTTCAGCCGCCTCCATGCAATCCGGTTTGCATTTTCAGCATCGACTCCATCGGCCATCTGTTTCTCAAACAGTCGGGATGGCGGCGCTGAATCTGCCCAGTTACAAGGAGCGGGCTGCGATCCTGGGCATCGGCCTGCTTGGAAATTTTCTTATCGCCAACGGCTTCGACTACGTCCTTTACCCCTGGGTGATCTGGAAGTTGGGCCCGCTGCACGGCGCAGCAGTCATGACCCTGCTGTCCTTCCTGATCTGCTGGCTGACCTTGCTGTTCTACGACTGGGCGAAGAAGGACTGGCTGGGCATCGAGACCATCAAGGGTTTGCGTGATTACGCCGGCAACAGCCGAATGATGCGCGCGCTCCAATGGGCGGCGGCCAAGGGCGAGGCCGCGCTGCTGGTCGTCCTCTCGATCTGGACCGATCCCTTCGTTGTCGTCGCCTACTTTCGCCATGGGGCGCACCAATATAACGGCATGACGGCGCGCGACTGGCGCATCTTCCTGATCGCGCTGGTTATCGGCAACGGATACTGGTCGGCGGCGATGTTCGTTGGGGTGTCGGCGGCGGAATACGCATGGTCTGGAATTTCAGGAGTCTTGCCGTGAGCAAACAAGAGGCCTAAATATGGCGGACAGTTGGGAAACGGTGTTACCAAACCTGCGACAACCCCATGAAGAAACGGGCGATTTCAAACCCAAGGGCTGCGGTGATGAAACCTGGAGCAGGTGGGACAACGGTTATGTCTGGGTCAGGCGTTTCGCGATGGAAACTGGGTTCTGGCGGCAGTCGAGCACGCGCCAGATCTGGATTTCCTCGCCTTCGACACGATAATAGATCGCGTAGGGAAAGCGTCGTGACAGCGTGCGGTGGTAGCCGAACACCTTCTGATGGATGCCGGCATGCAGCAGCAGGGAGTCGATATCCGAGAACAGCGAATCGAGGAAGTAATCGCCGAGCCCCGCTTGCTGCCTTTCGTAAAAGCTGCGACCCGATGCGATATCATCGACCGCGATGGAAAGCAGGCGAATTCTCAAGCTCGGCTGTTCCCGCGCAGACCATCCTTGGCTTCGGCCCAGTCCACAAAGTGGGCAGTTCCCGCCGCCAGTTCATCCTTGGCCTGCTTCAGGGCTGCTTCGTGCCACGGGGGCGATTCCACACCCATATCTGTCGTCGTACACAGCGAATCCCAGAGAGCTTCCATCAACTTCAGCTTTTCCGCCACGGGCATGGCGGCGATGTCGGCAGTGGTCATAGGGTGATCTCCTCGATGGGCGTGACGACATGCTAGCAAAAGTCGGGGCGGGCGGGATGCAATGCACCGCATGGGGTACAACGGCCACTGTGCTTAATGAGACGGCATGGCATTGATCGAAGCAAACGACGGTCTGTGGTTCCAGGAAGACCTCTACGCGGACATTGCCTACAGCTTCCGCGTGTCGGCCGTTCTGCACCGCGAGACAAGCGCCTTTCAGGACATCCTGATCCTTGCCACCCCGATGCTGGGCAAGGTGCTGGCGCTGGACGGCATTGTCCAGTGCGCGCAGAAGGACGAGGCGATCTACCACGAGATGCTGGCCCATTCCGGGGTGTTTCTGCGTCTGGCGCTGGGAACCCCTGAGACTGGGCTGGAGGTGCTGGTCGTAGGTGGCGGCGATGGCGGCGTTGCCCGCGAGTGCCTGAAGCATGATCGCGTGGCAGGGGTGACGGTGGTGGACATCGACCCGCGCGTGCGGGAGACGGTGCTGATGCACTTTCCCGAACTGCCGGCCGGCGCCTATGACGATCCGCGCCTGACGGTGGTGGATACCGATGCGGCCGGGTTCGTGCGTGGGCACTGGAACCGCTTCGACCTCATCGTCGCCGATACGCCCGACCCGGTCGGGGCGGCGAAGCCCCTGTTCGGGCGGGAATTCGTCGCGGATTGCCATGTCGCCCTGAAGGACGGCGGCGTCTTCGTCCGCCACGGCGGTTCGCTGCTCCTGCAAACGCGGGAGTTCCTTGATGCCCGCGAGGATGTCGCGGCGGTGTTCGGGACCGGTCGCACCCGAGCCGGCCTGCTGGCGACCTGCTCCTACCTCGGAGGCTGGTTCACCTGGCTTTCGGCCGTGAAAGTCGCCCCCTATCCGCAGGGCGAACCGGGGTTGCGCGCCCTGCGAGCACTGTTTGAGCGGGCCGCCCTGGATGTGCGCTGGTATTCCCCTGAATTGCAGTTCGCGGCGGGTGTTTTGCCGGCTTGGTGCGTCGACGATCAGGGCCTCGATATGACCCGGCCTCAGACATGAAGAGTTCGCTGGCAAGTAATTCTCCTGGCGGAAATAAAAACAGGGGCCGAGGCCCCTGTTTTTATTTGCCGGGTGCGGCTTACTTGCAGCCCATGGCGGCCTTCATCTTGCCCATGCGTTCGGCCTGGATGCCGCCGGCGAGAGCCTTGGCATCCGCCTGCTTGCCGGCATAGACGAAGGGGATGATCTCCGTTTCGCGGGTCTTCTTGAAGTCTTCCCAGGTCGGCTTGAAAGCGGCGGCCTTGGCTTCGTCGCCGGCGTTGTAGCTCTTCGCCATGGCGGCCAGGGTGGCGTCCAGTTTGGCGCTGGCGCCGTGGATCTTGGCCTTCAGGCCGTCGTAGGCGGATTTGTCGCTGGAGCCGATCATGGTGACCAGGTGGCCACGGGCTTCCATCAGGGCGGCGCAGGCATCGTCCGACGGGGCGGCCTGAGCTGTTCCAACGGTCAGGGTGGCGAGGGCGGCGAGCAGGAGCAGGGAGGGCTTGGTCATGGCGGTTTCCTTTGTATACATGGGCATGGAGGGAGTCACTGCGGATCCAATCAGGCGGGCCGTGGCGGTTAGTCAACGTGCCTGCCCGATGGCTGCCCCTATCCTGGGTAAAGCCCCTTTGATCAACATTGATATTGGTCAAATGGCGATCCGTTGGCGGATCGAGTGGTGAAAATGCCGCACAAGCCTGGGGTGCCGACATGGGAGCCGATCCGGCATGCGTCGTGTATCGTTACATCCTTTGCAAAGGAAGCGAGTCAGGACGGAAATGAAAGGCCCGAAAACCTACGACGAATACGTGGATCTGGTGCACAACGCCGTTTACGAAGTTGACGAGATGCGCGCCGGCATCGACTACGACCCGGAGAACGCCGAACGCTGGTCCACCATGCTGGATCATCTGGATGGCGTGCTGCGCAAGCTCTATGACGACATGATCTCGGACAAGTATGAATTCCCCACCGGCAAGGATCTGCCCTACATGCAGTTCATCAATCGCTGGGGCCGGGAAATTCCCTTCAAGCAGTTGCTGGTGGTGATCAACCAGGCCCACAAGGACGGATTGTCCCGTGAGTAAGATCATCACCATCGTTTTGCTGGTCATCCTGGGGGTGTATCTGTTCCGGCGCCTGGCGGGCCAGAGGGGTGCGACTTCCAAGCCACCCGAGAACAAGGCCGCCGAGGACATGGTGCGCTGCAAGGTTTGCGGCGTGAACCTGCCCCGCTCCGAGGCCGTGCTCAGCAAGGGGCGGTTCTACTGTTGTGATGAGCATCGCCGCGCCGATTCCTGAACCGCCGGGGGGGAGCTTCCCGGACAGTTTCTGGCGCTCCCTCGTCCATCTCAATCATTTCCGCCTGTTCCTGGCGGCGGCCCTGGGGGTTACCGGCCTGCTTTCCGGGCAGCCGTTCACGCGGCTGGACCACCCCGTCCTCTTCACCCTGACCTGCGCCGGCTATTTCCTCAGCGCCCTGTTGTTCAGGCGGCCCGCGGTCCGGCGCAGCGAGCCGTTCGACCGCCAGGTCGTGCGCCAGGTCATCGCCGACATCGCCTGTCTGGGGGTGCTGATGTATCTCTCCGGCGGCAATGCCAGCGGCATGGGGCTGCTGCTCATCGTCACCGTGGCGGCGGTCGGGATGTTGCCGGATACCCGGGTGGTGCTGTTCTGGACGGCGATGGCCTCCATCGCCGTGCTGGGCGAACAGCTCCTGCAACTGATCGGTTTCCAGTCCGGAATGGGCGGTTTCGTTCGCGCGGGCTTGTTGTCGCTGGGGTTTTTCGGCGTGGCCCTGCTGTCCCATGCCCTCGCCAAGGGCGCCCTGGCGGCTGGCGACCTGGCCCGGGAAAAATCCCTCCAGGCGGAGAGCATGGCGCGCATCAATGAGCGCGTGATCCAGGAATTGCCCTACGCGGTCATGGCGGTGAACGGCAAGGGCGAGGTGCTGCAATACAACGCCCACGCCGAGCGCGTGCTGGGGACGCATTTTTTCGCCCGCTGCGACCTGGGCCATTGCGCGCCGGTGCTCGCCGAACTGTGGGATACCTGGCGCCGGCGGGGCGAATTGCCCCGGCATCCGTTCCGCGCCGGCCCCGATGGACGCCGACTGCGCGCCCGCTTCATCGAACTGGAGCCCACCCGTGAAGAGGGCGCGGTGGTCGTGCTGGAAGACATGACCGAGCTGGAATCCCAGGCCCAGAAGATGAAGCTGGCCTCCCTGGGCATGTTGACCGCGAACCTGGCCCACGAAATCCGCAATCCGCTCTCGGCTATCAGCCATGCCACCGGCCTGCTCAAGGAAGACGCGCGGGAGGGCATGGCGCCCAGGCTCACCCGCATCATCGAGGACAATGTGCGGCGCCTGAACGGCCTGGTGGAGGACGTGCTGTCGCTCAACCGGCGTGATCGGCTGGAGCGGGAAATGGTGGCGCTGGAGGACTTTCTCCCGTTGTTCGTGCAGCAGTTCGTCCAGCGCGAGTCGGTCTCCCCCGGGGTCATCCAGATTCTGCTGGCGAGGGAAGCCAGGGTTTGCATGGATCCAGGCCACCTGGAGCAGATCCTGTGGAATCTGATGCGCAATGCCTGGCGCTACTGTACCCGGCGCCCAGGCAGCATCCGGGTGAGGGTGACCCGCGACGAGGTCGCGCGGTGATCGAGATCCTCAACGATGGTCCCCCCATTTCGCCCGAGGTGCAGTCCCACCTGTTTGAACCGTTCTACACCACGGACAAGCAGGGTACCGGCCTGGGCTTGTATATCGCGCGCGAATTGGCGGAGGCCAACCGGGCGGCCTTGCGCTATGTGGATAATCAGGACGGTGCCCTGTTCAGGCTGAGTTGCCAGGCGCCGCCATGTTGACGGGGAGACGAGCATGAAACGTCCGCGCGTGCTATTGGTGGATGACGAGCCCGACCTGCTGGATCTGCTGGAGATGGACATGCTGCGCATGGGGCTGGACAGCGCCCGGGCGGGGACCGTCGCCGACGCTCTGGACCAGTTGCGCAAGGGCGCGTTCGATCTGTGCCTGACCGACATGCGCCTGCCGGATGGCGAAGGGCTGAGCGTCGTGCGTCATATCGCCGAGAATTTCCCCAACATGCCGGTGGCGGTGATCACCGCCTTCGGTTCCGCCGAGAGCGCGGTGGCCGCCCTCAAGGCCGGCGCCTTCGATTACGTGGAAAAGCCGGTCACGCCGGAAAAGGTGCGCGGCCTGGTGCGCTCGGCCATCAAGGTGCCGGATCGGCCCGGCGCGCAGGCGGGGGATCGCCCCCTGGTGGGCCACTCCGCCGCCATGTGCCAGGTCCGCGCCCTGATCGACAAGGTGGCGCGCAGCCAGGCGCCGGTGTTCATCGCCGGCGAAACCGGAACCGGCAAGGAAGTTGCCGCGCGCCTGATCCATGCCCAGGGTGCCCGCGCCGAATCCCCCTTCGTGGCGGTGAATTGCGGCGCCATTCCGGAAAACCTGATGGAAAGCGAGTTCTTCGGCTACCGCAAGGGGGCCTTCACCGGCGCGGACAGCGACCGGGACGGTTTCTTCCAGGCGGCCCAGGGCGGAACCCTGTTCCTCGACGAAGTGGTGGACCTGCCGCTGGCCATGCAGGTCAAGCTGCTGCGCGTGATTCAGGAGAAACGGGTGCGGCGCGTGGGGGGCGTGGTGGAGGAGCCGGTGGATGTGCGGATCATGAGCGCTTCCCACCAGGATCTTCAGGCCGCGGTGAGCCAGGGCCGATTCCGCCAGGATCTTTACTACCGCCTCAACGTGATCGCGCTGCGCATGCCCTCGCTGCGGGAAAGACGCGAGGACCTGCCGGAACTGACGGCCCATGTCCTGGCGCGGCTGTGCGCCGCCAGCCACAGGTCGCCGCCCCGTCTGGACGAGGCGGCCTCCCGGGCGCTGCAAGGCTACGACTTCCCCGGCAACGTGCGGGAACTGGAGAACATCCTGGAGCGGGCGCTGGCCCTGTCCGAGGGCCCAGCCATCGGCCAGGACGACCTGGATCTGGTGCCGCCGGACCACGGCGAGGCGCGCGGCGCCGGCGGCGAGGCGCACCCGGAAGGGGGTTTGCAGGCCTACCTGGATGCCGCCGAAAGGCAGGCCATCCTCGACGCCCTGGCGAAAACCGGGCGCAACAAGACGGCGGCGGCCCGTCTGCTGGGGGTGACGTTCCGCTCCTTGCGTTATCGCCTGGAACGGCTCGGCATGGAGTGAGCGAGCCCCGGAGGGGGGCGACGCCGTCAGTGGTCGTGCTTCTCCCGCACCAGCTGGTCGATGAGGGTCATGACTTCCTTGCTGGCCTCCTCGGCGCTCCGGAGCTTCTCGTACATGGCCTGCTGCAAGCCCAGGTCCTTCTCCCAGTCCTGATCCAGGTAAGGCAGCATGGCATGGATGCTGTCGTGGACCCGGGCATGGGGTTGGACCAGCATCTTGTAGGAGGGCAGGGCGCCGAACAGTTCCCGGCCCTGGCCCTCGTACCATTTCCCGAGCCGGCAGTTGTGGTGGTCCACCTTGACGGCATCGGCATAGCTGGTGTCGCGGGTATTCAGGGTCATGTAGGCGCGCTGCTTGAAGATGACATGGTCCACCTTGACCAGGGAGGCGAAGCTCATGTCCTGGACCCTGACCGCGTGCCCCTGGGTATCCCGCGCCGAGCCGGCGAAATGGGCGAAGCGTCCCTCCATCTCGCCGATCACCTGGCGGGAACCGCCGGCCAGGTCTCGCATGGCATGGGAATCGTCCAGCATCCGCCCGGCCGCGCCATTGAGGGTTTCCATGATGCGGCCGATGGATTCCGAGGCATTCTTGGTGTTCTCCGCCAGCTTGCGTACCTCGTCCGCCACCACCGCGAAGCCGCGCCCCGCCTCGCCGGCGCGCGCGGCCTCGATGGCGGCATTGAGGGCCAGCAGGTTGGTCTGGTTGGCGATGGCGGTGATCAGCTTGACCGCGTCCGTGATCTCGTGACTCTGGTTGTTCAGGTCGACGATGGCGTCGGCCATGTGGTCGATGCGGCCGCTGATGTCGGTGAGGCGTTCCACCACCAGGCTCACCGCCCCGCGACTTTCCTCGGCGTCGGCGGTGGTGCGGGTGGCCAGGTCCACCACCTGTTTCATGGTGTCCGTGATGCTCATGAGATCGGCCTGGTTGGAGGCCAGGTTGCCGAGCAGGTTGCCGGTGTTGAGCTCATGCACCATGCCCAGCAGCCGGTTGCGCATCTGCGCCTTGGTCTCGTCGGCCATGGCGTCGAGCAGGACGGTGTGGCTTTCCAGGCCCCGCTTGAAGCCCCCATGGAGGCCCACGGGGAAGGTCTTGCGGAAAAACTTGCCGTCCAGGTGGTTGCGGAAGCTGGTGCTTTCCTCGCGGAAATAGGTTTCCAACTGGTCCAGCATGTCGTTGATGTGCCAGCACAGGCGCCCGATTTCCCCCTGGTCGCGAATGCCGGTGATGCGGCCGCTGAAACGGCCCTGGCTGATCTCCTCGGTGAGTTCGTCCAGTCGGGCGATGGGCGCCAGCCAGTCGCGGATCCTCGCCTGGCCCCAGGCGGACAATGCCACGCCCGCCGCCAGGAATCCCAGCAGCCGCCAGTCGAAGCCATGCATCGCCCAGGTGCCGGCAAGGGTCGCCAGGATCAGCCCGGAAAAGCCCCAGAGCAGTACCCGTAGCCTAGATTGCAAGGACCAGTTCGTCATAGCTCATGCCCTTTTCGGCCAGCAGGTCGGTGAGAATCTTCGTGGATGCCGCGATGGCGTCCCTGGCGCCGGCGCGTTGCTCGGCCTCCAGCATGGCGCGGTACAGGTCGCCGGCGGTCTTGAGGCCGGACGCGCCCGGCTTGCGCCGGACGGAGAAGTAACCGACGACGTTGCCGTCCCGGTCGAAGCTGGGCGTGACGTTGGCGAATACCCAGTAGAAGCTGCCGTCCTTCGCCATGTTCTTGACGTAGGCGTTGCATTCGCGCTTGTCCTGGATCGCGTCCCAGAGCAGCTTGAATACCGCCCGGGGCATGTCGGGATGACGAATGATGTTGTGCTGGGCACCGAGCAACTCCCGCTCGTCGTAGCCGGAGAACTCGATGAATACGCGGTTGCCGTAGGTAATGCGCCCCTTGAGGTCGGTCTTGGAAACGATGAAATCGTCTTCGCGCATCACTTTCTCCACCGAGGTGGGTGTGATGGGTCTTTTCATGTCCGTGGTCTCCGGTTGGCGAAGCGAGTCGCTCTGTTACAGGCGACATATCGGAGAAAACCGGGAAAAGTTTAGCCGCGCGGCCGCGGCGCCTGGCGGCGCGCCACGACGGTGGCCCACGAGACACGAATCGCGGGAAAATGGGTCATGCCGCAAACCATGCCCATCCTCGATGAATTCCATTACCACCAGCGCCTGCGCCAGACCCCCGGCAAGACCCTGGTGCTGTTCGGCAGCGCCACGTGCGGCACCTGTCGGCTGGCGGAACGGCGTTTGCCCGACGTGGTCCCGCCGGATATCCGGCTCTACCGGGTGGATGTCCTGGTCAGCCAGGCCCTGGCCCGGGCCCTGGAGGTGTTTCACCTGCCATCCCTGTTCCTTTACGTGGACGGGCATTACCACGCGCGCCTGGATTGTCCGTTGACCCGCGAGGCCCTGTCCGGGGCCATCGATCTGGCCCTGGCCCTGCCACCCCAGGAGGAGCCGTGATGGTGGCCTGGATTCTGGATGAGGAGGGCTGGCTCGCCGGCGCGCGCCGGGTTGTTTCCCCCAACCGCGACGCGCGCCCGGCGGGGCAGGCCATCAGCCTGGTGGTGATCCACAACATCAGCCTGCCGCCGGGTGAATTCGGCGGCGATGGCATCGAGCAACTGTTCACCAATCGACTGGATCCGGCGGCCCATCCTTATTACGCCGGGATTCACGACCTGCGGGTTTCCGCCCACTTTCTCATCCGCCGGGACGGCGAACTGGTGCAGTTCGTGCCGTGCGGGCAGCGCGCCTGGCATGCCGGCGCCTCGGCGTGGCGGGGGCGCGAGCGCTGCAACGATTTTTCCATCGGCGTGGAATTGGAAGGCTCCGACGATTGTCCCTTCGCCGAGGCCCAGTATGCGGCCCTGGAGGGATTGCTCGGGGTGTTGCGGGCGGCCTATCCCATCGCCGGCGTGGCCGGTCATGACGAGATCGCGCCCGGGCGCAAGACCGATCCGGGACCGTATTTCGACTGGAAACGCGTGCGGCGCTGAGTCGGGCGCCGCGAACCGCCCGCCGCCGGCGGGGTTAGGCCGCCTGGGCGGGGATCTGGGCGCCGACGCGCTTGATGCGGTTGTTCTCGCCCACGTAGACCAGGGTGGGTTCGAAGCTGGCCAGTTCGATCTCGTTGTAGGTGGCGTAGCTGGCGATGATGAGGATGTCGCCCACGGCCGCCTTGCGGGCGGCGGCGCCATTCACGGAAATCATGCCGCTGCCGCGCTGGCCGCGGATGGCGTAGGTGGCGAAGCGTTCGCCGTTGTTGACGTTGTAGATCTCGATCCGCTCGTATTCCCGGATGTCCGCCGCGTCCAGCAGGTTCTCGTCGATGGCGCAGGAACCCTCGTATTCCAGCTCGGAGGCTGTGACACGAACGCGGTGCAGCTTGGACTTGAGCAGTGTGCGTTGCATGGCGAAGGACGGTTGAGAAAACGGGACGTGATTATAACGGAATTTTGCAGTGCACAAGAAAGGCGGCGGAGGGTATGAATGGCCCACCCCCCGAGGGGCTCAGCACTCGATGTTGTCGATGAGCCGGGTTATTCCCAGACGCGCGGCGACAAGGATGATGAAGCGCTCATCGTCGGTCCCGGGTGCCAACAAGGTGGCGCGGTTGCGGACGGAAACATAGTCTACGATCCAGCCGTGGTCAGTCAGTTCCCTGGCGACATGGTCCTCGATGCCGGCGAAGTTCCGCTCCCCGGCGATGATCCGGTCGGCCGCCGCCCGCAATAGCCGATACAGCCGGGGCGCCTCCGTCCGTTCCCCGGCGGTCAGATAGCCGTTGCGGGAAGACAGGGCGAGGCCGTCATCGGCCCGGCGGGTTTCCGCCTCGACCATGACGATGGGCAGGTTGAACTGGCGCACCAGGCCCTTGAGGATGAAGAGCTGCTGGTAGTCCTTCTTGCCGAATACCGCGTAGCGGGGCTGGACCATGTTGAACAGTTTCAGCACCACGGTGGCCACGCCCTGGAAATGGCCGGGGCGGTGGGCGCCGCACAGTTCGCCGGCGAGGGGGGGCTCCACGCTGAAGGTCTGGGGCTCCGGATACATCTCGTGGACATCCGGGGCGAACACGATGTCCGTGCCGGCCGCTTCCAGTTGCGCGCAATCGGCCTGGAGCGTGCGGGGGTAACGGTTGAAGTCCTCGCCGGCACCGAATTGCAGCGGATTCACGAAGATGCTGGCCACCACCGGCCGGCCATGGCGGGCGGCGATCTCGGCCAGGGCGACGTGGCCGGCGTGGAGGTTTCCCATGGTGGGCACGAAGGCGGTTTCCCGCTGGCCCGACAGGGCCTCCCGCAGTTCGGCGACGGCGTGGATGAGTCGCATCAGAAACCGTGTTCCGGGCCGGGAAACTCGCCGGCCTTCACCGAGGCGACGTAATTGCGGATGGCGGCGGCGATGTTCCAGGCGCCTTCCATGAAATCCTTGGCGAAGCGCGGCGGTTTTTCCGTGAGGCCCAGCAGATCCTGCAATACCAGTACCTGGCCGTTGCACTGGGGGCCCGCGCCGATGCCGATGGTGGGAATGGCCAGGTGCTGGGTGACCTCGTCGGCCAGCACGCCGGGGATGGATTCCAATACCAGCATCTGGGCGCCGGCGGCTTCCAGGTCGGAAGCGTCCTGGAAGAGCTGGGTGGCGGCGCTGGCTTCCCGGGCCTGGGCCCGGTAGCCGGTGGCGTTCACGGACTGGGGCAGCAGGCCCAGGTGAGCGCAGACCGGAATGCCGCGCCGGGTCAGGAAGCGCACCGTGTCCACCATGACGGCGCCGCCTTCCAGCTTCACCATGTTGGCGCCGGCGGCCATGAGCCGGGCGGCCGAGTCGAAGGCCTGCTCGGCGTTCCTCTGGTAGCTGCCGAAGGGCAGGTCGGCCACCACGAAGGCCTTGCCGGCCACGCCCCGGGCCACGGCGTCGGTGTGGTAGGCCATCTGCTCCAGGGTGACCGGCAGGGTGGTGGCGTGGCCCTGGACGGTCATGCCCAGGGAGTCCCCCACCAGCAGGATATCGATGCCATTTTCGGCCAGGAGGCGGGCGAAGCTGGCGTCATAGCAGGTCAGGGCGGTGAGTTTCTCGCCCTTCTCGGCGCGGGTCAGGAGTTGGGGAAGAAACATGGTGTGTTCTCCGCGGGGTTGGGCGCGCCTCAGGCGCCCAGATTGAAGAATTCCCGCGCGCCGCGCATGTCCTGGATGCGCTCGGCGAGCAACTCGAAATCGGCGTCCTTGTCGGCGAAATTCAGGTGCTCGCTGTTGACGGTGAGCAGCGGCGCGCTGTCGTAATGATAGAAGAACTCGCTGTAGGCCTTGGCCAATTCGGCGAGATAGTTTTCGCCGAGTTGGCGTTCATGGGGGCGGCCGCGTTTCCTGACCCGATCCATCAGGGTGGCCGGGTTGGCTTGCAGGTAGATGACCAGGTCGGGCGTCGCGGCCGGCGGTCTGAGGCCGTCATGGAGTTGGCGATAGAGGCGGAATTCGGCGTCGTCCAGGGTCAGGCGGGCGAACAGCATATCCTTGTCCAGCATGAAATCCGCCACCGTGGCGGGCGTGAACAATTCGCCCTGGACCAGGCGACGGGCCTGCTCCACCCGGGAAACCAGGAAGAACAGCTGGACCGGCAGGGCGTAGCGCTTGCGATCCTCATAGAACCGGGAAAGGAACGGGTTCTCGTCGGCGTTCTCCAGGACCAGGCTGGCGCCCATGCGGGCCGCCAGCTTGCGGGCGAGGCTGGTCTTGCCCGCGCCGATGGGGCCTTCCACGACGATATTGCGAAACCGGCCCAACATGTCAGGGCGCGGCCCTGCTGTCTGGAACGGACAGGCGCGTGAGGCCGGCGGCGGGCAGGCCGGCGAGGCACGCGGCGACCCGGCCATGGCCGGGTATGAGGACGTCGGGCGCGATCTCGGCCAGGGGCAGCATGACGAAGGCGCGGTCCGTCATGCGCGGGTGGGGCAGGGTGAGGCCGGGCTCGTGCATGACCAGGCCGTCGTAGAGCAGCAGGTCCAGGTCCAGGGTGCGCGGCGCGTTCTTGAAGGCGCGGTCCCGGCCATGGCGGCTTTCGATTTCCAGCAAGGCGGTCATCAGGGCGCGCGGCGAGAGGCGGGTCATCAGGCCGACGACCGCGTTGATGAAATCGGGCTGGTCGGCGAAGCCCTCCGGACTGGAGAGGTACAGGGCGGAGCGGGCGACAAGGCGGGTTTCCGGCAGCCGGGACAATTCGCCGCGGGCGCGCTCCACCTGGGCCAGCGGATCGCCCAGGTTGGCGCCCAGGGCGATGAAGGCGGCCACCTCAGTCAAGACGAACCTCGATCGCCTCCGCCGGCTTGGGGCCGGAGCGACGGCGGCGGCGCTTGCGCTTGGCGTCGCCGGTCTGGGCCGGCAGCAACATGCGGGCCTGCTCGTCCGCGTCAACCTCCTGGAATCGGGTCCACCAGTCAGCCAGTTCCTCGGTGGCGTCGCCGCCCCGGGCACGGATCAGCAGGAAATCGTAGCCGGCCCGGAAACGGGGGTGATCCAGCAGGCGGTAGGGGCGCGCGCCGCTGCGCTGCTCGAAGCGGGATTGCAGCGCCCAGATTTCCTTGATGGTGCCGTCGAAGCGACGCGGGAAGGCGAGGGCGTCCCGCTGCCGATCCAGCACCGCGTCCATGGCGTCGTAGAGGGCGGGCTGGGCGCTCTGGCCGGTATCCTTGTTGCGGCGCCATTCGGCCTGCATGTCGAACCAGAGCAGGCAGGCCAGCATGAAGGCCGGGGAGGCGGAATGGCCCTGGCGGATGCGCTCGTCGGTGTCGTGCAGGGCGGCATGGATGAATTTCTGCCGGTCGGGATCGTCCAGGATGGCGTCCAGCATGGGCAGGACGCCGTGATGCAGGCCCTCGGCGCGCAGCTGGCGCACGCCCCGCTCGGCGTGGCCGGAGAGCAGGAGCTTCATCATCTCGTCGAACAGTCGGGAAGCGGGAATGCGCTCCAGCATGGGGGCCAGTTCGGCGATGGGCGCCCGGGTGGCGGGGTCGATGTGGAATTCCAGCTTGGCCGCGAAACGGGCGGCGCGCAGCATGCGCACCGGATCTTCCCGGAAGCGTTGGGCCGGATCGCCGATCATGCGCAGCACCTTCTTGCGGGCGTCCTCGAAGCCGCCGTGCCAGTCCCAGACTTCCTGCTTTTCCGGGTCGTAATAGAGGGCGTTGATGGTGAAGTCGCGCCGGGCGGCGTCCTCCTCCTGGTTGCCGAACACGTTGTCGCGCAACAGCATGCCGTCCTCGGCGGTGACGCGGGATTCATCCTCGTCGTCCTCGGCCTGGGGCGTGGCGGCGCGGAAGGTGGTGACCTCGATGAGGTCGGCGCCACAGTAGACATGCACGATCTGGAAGCGCCGGCCGATGATGCGCGCGCGACGGAACACCCGGCGGACTTCCTCGGGCGTGGCGTCGGTGGCCACGTCGAAATCCTTGGGCTCCCGGCCCAGCAGCAGATCCCGCACCGCCCCGCCGACGATGAAGGCGGCGTACCCTGCCTCGCGCAGGGCGCGGGTGGTTTTCAGGGCGCAGGACTGGACCTGCTCGCGCCGAATGCCATGGGCTTCCTGGGGCAGGATGCGTGGGCCGGAGGCGGGTTTCTTGCCGAATACCTTATTGATGAGCCGGCGAATCATGGCTGCCGGCGTGCGGGTGCGATCATGGGGGAAGGTTCTCCTAAGCGGGCTGGATTATACACGCGGGGTTTCGCCCTTCGGCTTGCCGGCGGCGGCCCCAGGGGCTACAGTACCCCGCGTTTCCAGCCCAATAGGACATCGGGAGTGTTAGCCCTCATCGAAGCAGCAGGTTGGCCGATCTGGCCCTTGATCATCGCCTCGATCCTGGCCCTGGCCATCATCTTCGAGCGCTTCTACACGCTGCGCCGGCCCCAGGTGATTCCCAATGGCCTGCTCGAGCAGGCGCTGACCAACCTGCGTCAGCACGGACCCAATCCGGACCTGCTGCGTGGCCTGGCGGAGGGCTCCCCCCTCGGCCGCGTGCTGGCGTCCGGCATCCGCAACCTTGGCGCCAACCGGGAGGTGATGAAGGAGTCCCTGGAGGAAACCGGTCGCGCGGTGGCCCATGATCTGGAACGCTACCTCATGTCCCTGGGTACCATCGCCTCGGTGGCTCCGCTCCTGGGCCTGCTCGGCACGGTGATCGGCATGGTGGAGATCTTCGGTTCCCAGGCCCCCTCGGGGGGCAACCCGGCGGCGCTGGCCCACGGCATTTCGGTGGCCCTCTACAACACCGCGTTCGGCCTCATCGTCGCCATTCCCAGCATGATCTTCTACCGCTTCTTCCGCGGCCGGGTGGATGCCTACCTGGTGGAGATGGAGCAGCAGGCGGTGAGGTTGGTGGAAATCGCCCACGGCGAGCGCAAGTAATGCAATTCCGCAACCGGCGCCATGACGAGCCGGAGATCAACCTGATTCCGTTGATCGACGTGCTGCTGGTGATCCTGATCTTTCTCATGGTCACCACCACCTATGCGCGCTTTTCCGAACTGCAGATCAACCTGCCCGAGGCCCAGGGCGACAGTCCCAAGGAAGCACCGACCCAGATCAATGTGGGGGTCGACGAGCATGGCGCCTACCTTGTCAACCAGGCGCCCGTGGCCGGCGGTGGCGACGTGGGCGCGCTGGTGGCTGCGCTGACAACGGCGGCGGGCGCCCAGAAGGATCCCGTCATCGTGATTTCGGCCGATGCCCATGCCACCCACCAGTCGGTGATCCGCGTCATGGATGCCGCCCGCCGCGCCGGCTATCCGCGGGTGACGTTCGTCACCCAGAGTTCCGCCGCCGATCAGCCTTGAGCCAGGCGCTCGCGCGCTGCTGGTTCGGCCGTGGCCCGGCCTGGCTCCGGTGGTCGCTTGCCCCGCTGTACCCGCTCAGCCTGTTGTTCCGTGTGCTGGTGGCGCTGCGTCGCGCCCTGTATCGCGTCGGTCTGCTGAAGGCGGTGCGCTTGCCGGTGCCGGTGATCGTCGTGGGCAATCTCAGCGTCGGCGGTTCAGGCAAGACGCCCCTGGCCCTGGCCCTGGTGGATTGGCTGCGCCAGGCGGGCTATGCACCGGGCCTGATCAGCCGGGGGTATGGCGGTCGCGCCCGCGAGGTCATGCCGGTGCGCCCGGACAGCGATCCCGCCCTGGTGGGCGATGAGCCCGTGCTACTGGCGCGGCGGGCGGGATGCCCGGTCTGGATCGGCAGGCGGCGTGGTCAGGCCGGGCAACAACTGCTGGCTTTCCATCCCGAAGTCGATGTGATCCTGACCGACGACGGGCTGCAGCATTACGCCCTGGCGCGGGACATGGAAATCGTGGTGGTGGACGGCGAGCGCGGCTTCGGCAACGGCCGCCTGCTACCGGCCGGGCCCTTGCGGGAACCGCTTTCCCGGCTTGCCGAGGTGGACGCGGTGGTGATCAACGGCGGCGCCGGAAGCCTGTCGTTTCCCGTGCCGGCTTTTTCCATGGCCCTGGCCGGCCACAGCCTGGTCAACCTCGCCCGGCCCGACCTGGTCGTGCCCCCATCCCATTTCCGCGGCGGCAAGGTTCACGCCCTGGCGGGCATCGGCAATCCCGACCGTTTCTTCGCCCGCCTGACCGCGCTGGGCCTGGAGATCGAGCCCCGCTCGTTCCCCGATCATCATGGCTTCGTGGCGGCCGACCTGCCCCCGGGCACGGTGATCATGACGGAGAAGGACGCCGTGAAATGCGCGGCCTTCGGGCGCCCGGATGCCTGGTTCCTGGCGGTTGACGCGGAGGTGGATGGGGGTCTAAATACCTTGCTGCTGACTGTTCTGAAAGCCCGACATGGACCCAAAACTGCTTGAAATACTCGTCTGCCCCCTGTGCAAGGGGCCCCTGGTTCACCACAAGGCGTCCCGGGAGTTGATCTGCAAGCCCGATCGTCTGGCCTTCCCCATCCGCGACGGCATCCCGGTCATGCTGGAGGAGGAGGCGAGGCGACTGGACGAAACCGAGGACGTGGCGTGACCGGGGCCTGAACCGGCATCACGGGCGAAACCCCCACGCCGATGGCCAAGCCTTTCCCATTGCAGGCGCTGCTGGAGCACTCCCGCCACCGCACCGAGGCCGCGGAGCGCCTGCTGCGCATCCTCAAGCGCCGGGAAGAGGCGGCTCGCCAGCGGCTGGAGGAATTGCACGGTTTCAAGCGGGACTACCAGCAGCGCCTGGCGGGCCGGGGCGCCACGGGAATGGATATCCATCTGCTGCGGGATTTCCATGCCTTCCTCGTCAAACTGGATGTCGCCATCCACCAGCAAACCGGCGAGGTGGACAAGGCCCTGGGCAATTGGCGGGCCGCCCATGCCAACTGGCTGGTCCTGCGGCAGAAGGTCAAAGCCTATGAAACCCTGGCCAGCCGCCATCATGCGCGGGAAGCTGCCAGCCAGGAAAAACGCGACCAGCGGCTCACCGACGAGAACGCGCTGCGCAAGCATGGGGCGCGCGGCGAGAAATCAGTGATTTGATACGGCACGATGCTTGCTTATTCTCCGACGTATCGGGTCGGAGGGTTTCATGGCGGATATGGCGATGGTGTTGGAAGGCGCGAGCGCGGCCGGCGTCCAGGTTGGCAAGCAGGAGGTCATCGCGGCGGGGCCGGCGGGCAGGGCGGCTGGCTCGTTCTTCGCGGTCCTGGCTTCCAGGATGGGGGCCCTGGCCAAGGCGGAGACCAGGGGCGATGTGGACGCCCTCCTGGCCATGAAGGGAGGAGAGATGGATGCGTCCCTCGCCGGCGTCGATCTCCTGGCGGCGGCGTCCGGTGCCGATCCCGACGCCGCGGAGACCCAGTCATCGCTTGCCACCCAGGCGGCATTCGAGCTGGGCATCCCGCCGGGCCTGATCGGAGATCTCGCCCGGCAAGCAGCCGGTCCCGCGGGGGCGGTGCCCGTCCAGGGCGTCGTCGCTTCCATGACATCGTCGGTGGCGGGAGAGGAAGCCGCCATCGAACCGTCTTCCGCGTCGCCTCGGAACCCGGCCCGCCAGATCGCCGGCGATACGAGGGCCGGCGCAAGCCTGTTCCCCCATGGGGCCGGGCAGTCGAATCCCGCGGCAAACGCTGCCGTGGATCCGGATGCCAGGGGGCAATTGTTGCCGCCCGGTGCCCTCGGTCGCGCCGGGACGGAACAGACCCATGCGCCGCTCGCCGACCCGTCGACGGGCATGTCGGGCGAGGGGCTCGCGCCCCTGCCCGGGATCGCCGGCGCGGGCGCGGAGATCCCGGTGCCGCGCGGCTTCGAGCATGCCCCGCGGCCGGCCGAAGCCCGCCTGAATGTTTCCGTGGACGCGCCGGTCAAGTCTCCCGCCTTCGCCGGTGAGCTGGGCGAGAAAATCGTCTGGCTCGCGGGTCGGCAGGGACAAATCGCGGAAATTTCCCTGAACCCGCCGCACATGGGTGCGCTTGAGGTGCGCCTGACGGTATCGGGAGGAGAGGCCGGCGCACAGTTCTTTTCCGTCAATCCGGTGGTTCGGGACGCCATCGAGGCGGCATTGCCCAGGCTGCGCGAACTCATGGCGCAGGCGGGGATCACCCTCGGCGAGGCGCAGGTTCGCGACGAAGCATTCATGCAGGGGAAAAATCCCGAGGCTTCCGATCGGAACGCCGCCGCGGCGATGGGGGAATCCGGGGGCGGCGGCGATATCGGCGCCATGACCGGTATCGGCATGGTCCGGGCGCGGGGCATGGGGCTGGTCGATCTCTACGTTTGATGCCCGCGGCGTTTCCGCTTTGGCATCGGGCGGGCCGGCTCTTGCCTATTGGCTTGTCATGACGTAATAAAGAACATAAGCTTCTTCAAGAAACATTCTGTTTTTGCGCGATATTTCTGATCAAGGTTATTCGGATAGAGGATGGCATGACGAAAGAGGAAGCAGAGGCGGCGGAAGTCGAGGCACCCAGGAAGAAGGGCAAGCTGATCATGATCCTGGCGGCGGTGGCTGTCCTGGTGATCGGTGGCGCGGTCGCCGCATTTTTTCTGCTTTCCCAGCCGGATGCCGAGCAAGTCGCCAAGCCTGGCGAGGCGGAGACGGAAGAACACGCGGAGGATGAGCATCCTCCCGTCTACGAAAAGTTGGAAACATTCACCGTCAACCTGGCGGACCAGCAGAGCTATCTGCAGACGGATATCCAGCTCCTGCTGGCGGACACCGGCCTCCAGTCGAAGATCAAGGAACGCATGCCCGAGGTGCGCGATGCGCTGATCCGGCTGCTGTCGAGCAAGACCGCGGAGGAGTTGACCCTGCAGGAGGGCAAGGACGCCCTGGCCGACGAGATATTGCAAACCATGAACGATGTGCTGAAGGTCAAGGACAAATCCGAGGGCGTGAAGAAGGTGCTCTTCGCGGCTTTCATCATCCAGGGCTGACTGGAGAAACGTGGCTGACGACATCCTGTCCCAGGAAGAGGTTGACGCCCTGCTCCGGGGCGTGACCGGTGAATCCGAGGATTCCGCCGCCGATGAGGCTGGAGGGGATGTTCGCGTCTACGACATCGGTCGTCAGGAACGCATCGTGCGCGGGCGCATGCCCACGCTGGAAATCATCAACGAACGTTTCGCGCGGAATTTCCGTATCGGCTTGTTCAACCTGATCCGGCGCAGCGCGGAAATCTCGGTGGGGCCGGTGACGGTGATCAAGTACAGCGAGTTCGTGCGCAACCTGGTGGTTCCCACCAACCTCAACATGGTGCACATGAATCCCCTGCGCGGCACGGCGCTGTTCGTGTTCGACCCCAACCTGGTGTTTCTGGTGGTGGACAATCTGTTCGGTGGCGACGGGCGCTTCCACATGCGGGTGGAAGGCCGGGACTTCACGCCCACCGAGCAACGCATCATCAAGAAGATGCTGGATGTGGTGTTCGAGGAAATGCGCAAGGCCTGGGAAGCCATCTTTCCCATCCGCTTCGAATATGTGCGCTCGGAAATGAACACCCAGTTCGCCAATATCGCCACGCCCACGGAAGTGGTGGTGGTCAACACCTTCAACATCGAACTGGGCTCCGGCGGCGGCGATTTTCATGTCTGCATTCCCTACAGCATGATCGAGCCGATTCGCGACCAGCTTACCAGCACCATGCAGGCCGACCGGGCCGAGGCCGACGAGCGCTGGGTTTCCCAGATGAAGCGCCAGGTGCAGGATGCGGAAGTGGAATTGGTGGCGAACCTGGGGCACACCTCGGTGACGCTGCGCCAGATCGTCGATCTCAAGGTCGGCGACGTGATATCCCTGGATTTGCCCGACGCGGTGGTCGCCCAGGTGGATGGCGTGCCGCTGTTCCGCTGCCATTACGGGCAAAGAGGGGGGCAATTGGCCCTCAAGGTCGACCAGGTCTTGCAAGGCCAGGATCAATTGTCCTGTGCCGGGAGCCTATGATGAGCGAAGACGCGCACAAGCAGGATGACATTTCGGCCGATGATTGGGCCGCCGCCCTGGCCGAACAGGAATCGGCCACCCCCGCCGAGGGGGGCGCGGACGACTGGGCCGCCGCCCTGGCCGAGCAGGAATCGGCGGACAAGGCCATGGCCGCCGCGCCGGTCGCGCCCCAACCCCAGAAAGCCCAGATCTTCCAGAACCTCGCCCCGGACAACGTCCAGCCGGCGGCCAACAATCTCGACCTCATCCTCGATATCCCGGTGCAACTCAACGTCGAGCTGGGACGCACCAAGATCGCCATCCGCAACTTGCTGCAACTGGCCCAGGGCTCCGTGGTGGAACTCGACGGGCTGGCCGGCCAGCCCATGGATGTGCTGGTGAACGGCTGTCTCATCGCCCAGGGCGAGGTGGTGGTGGTCAACGACAAGTTCGGCATCCGTCTGACCGACATCATCAGCCCCGCCGAACGCCTGCGCCGAATCAACCGATGAAGCATCCGGGTCTCCATGGCCTCGCATGGCTCTTCGCCAGCGTCGCGCCGGTCCGGGCGGCGGCGGAACCCCCGGACATTTCCACGGGTGGCGCCTTGCTCCAGGGACTGATCGGCCTGGTCATCGTGCTGGGCGCCCTGGCGGCCTTCTTCTGGTTCCTGCGACGGTTTTCCCCCGGCCAGAGCGGCGCCCAGGGCGTGGTCAAGGTGGTGGGCGGCGTCATGCTCGGGCCCCGTGAACGGCTGGTGGTGGTGGAAGTGGGCGAGACCTGGCTGCTGCTGGGCGTTGGCGGCGGGCAGGTCAACACCCTGCATGCGTTGCCGCGTCCCGCCAACTTCGTGCCTTCGCCCCACGATCCGCTGCCCGGGTTCGCCGACAAGTTGAAGGACCTGCTGGCCAAACGCCAGGCTTGAAGCGGGAAGCGGGTTCCGCCCGCGCGGTGGATCAGGTCCAGGCCCGTTACCTTGAAAGTCGCGTCAGTTAGAATCCGCCGATCATGACGCGCGCGATCCTGTTCCTCGTCCTGCTTTCCCCCACCCTGGCCTGGGCCGCGCCCGGGATTCCGGCCTTTTCCTCCACGCCCGGTCCCGGCGGCGGCACCAGCTACACCTTCAGCATCGAAGCCCTGCTGCTGCTCACGGCGCTGACCTTCCTGCCGGCCGTGTTGCTGATGATGACGGCCTTCACCCGCATCGTCATCGTGCTTTCCCTGCTGCGCCAGGCCATGGGCACCATGACCGCGCCGCCCAACCAGGTCATCGTCGGTCTCTCCCTGTTCCTGACCTTCTTCGTGATGGCGCCGGTGTTCGACAAGATTCACGAGACCGCCTGGAAACCCTATTCGGAAGACCAGATCAGCCTGGTGGAGGCGGCCGATCGCGGCGCCCGGCCCCTCAAGGCCTTCATGCTGAAGCAGACCCGCCAGGAGGATCTGGCCCTGTTCATCCGCCTGGCCAAGGTGCCGCCCCTCAACGCCCCCGAGGAGGCGCCCCTCAAGGTGGTGGTGCCGGCCTTCGTCATCAGCGAGTTGAAGACCGCCTTCCAGATCGGTTTCATCGTGTTCATTCCGTTCCTGATCATCGACATGGTGGTGGCCAGCGTGCTCATGTCCATGGGCATGATGATGCTCTCGCCGATGCTGGTTTCCCTGCCGTTCAAGATCATGCTGTTCGTCATGGCGGACGGCTGGAGCCTGCTGATCGCCTCCCTGGTCCAGACCTTCCAGATATGACCCCCGACACCGTCGTCGCCCTCGTCCGCCAGGCCCTGGAGGTGGCCATGCTGGCGGCCGGTCCGCTGCTGCTGGCGTCCCTGGCCATGGGGCTCCTGGTCTCCATCTTCCAGGCCGCCACCCAGATCAACGAAATGACGCTGTCGTTCATTCCCAAACTGATCGTCATGTTCGTGGTGCTGGTCGTGACGGGGCCCTGGGCGTTGCAGTTGCTGGTCGATTACGTCATTCGACTGCTCGGCAGCATTCCTACCCTGGTCGGCTGATGCTCACCCTTTCCGCCGCGGATCTGGATGGATTGCTGGCACTGTTCCTGTTTCCCTTCTTCCGCATCCTTGCCTGGTTGTCCTTCGATCCCCTGCTGGGCAACCGTTCCGCCCCGGTCAGCGTGCGCGTCGCCCTGGCCCTGGTGCTGACCGTCGCCATCGCCCCCATCCTGCCGCCGGTGGCGAAGGTGGCCCTGGTATCCGGCGACGGTATCCTGATCCTGCTGCAGCAGATCGCCATCGGCGCGGCCCTGGGCTTCACCCTGCGCATCCTGTTCGCCGCGGTCGAACTGGCCGGCCAGTTCATGGGCCTGCAGATGGGCCTGTCCTTCGCCACCTTGTTCGATCCGGTCAACGGCGCCCAGACGCCGGTGATCGCGCAATTCATGGTGCTGACCACCGCCCTGATCCTCTTCGCCTTCAATGGCCACCACCTGGTCATCGCCGCCCTGGCCCGGAGTTTCACGGAGATTCCGGTTTCCACCAGTCTTGGCGCCGCCGGCTTCGCCATGGTGGTGAACTGGGCCGCCACCCTGTTCTCCACGGGGCTGCACATTGCCCTGCCGGTGACCGCCGCGCTGCTGGCCACCAACCTGGCCATTGGCATGATGACCCGCGCCGCGCCCCAGTTGAACATCTTCGCGGTGGGCTTTCCCCTGACTCTGGGCGTCGGCTTCGCGGTGCTCTATTTCACCCTGATCTACCTGCCCCCCCGGATCGAGCAGTTGTGGATGAAGGCCATGCAGGTGGGGGCCGGCGCCATGGCCGGGGTGGCGGGGCAATGACGCCTTCGCCCTGGGTGATGCGCTGGGCGGGCCTGATCCCGCCCGGACGGCCGGTGCTGGACCTGGCCTGCGGCGATGGTCGCCATGCCGTCTACCTGGCCGGCCTCGGCCATCCGGTGGTGGCGGTGGACATCGATCCGGGCTTGTCCGAGCCGGCGCGTTCCACCCCGGGCATCGAATGGCTCCAGGCCGACCTGGAGGAGGCCCCCTGGCCCTGTCCCGGGCGCCGCTTCGGCGCCGTGGTGGTGAGCCGCTACCTGCATCGGCCCCTGTTCGACACCTTGTTCGACAGCCTGGAATCGGGCGGCGTGCTGATCTACGAAACCTTCGCCCTGGGCCAGGCCAAGTATGGGCGGCCGCGCAATCCGGCCCACCTGCTGTTGCCGGGCGAACTGCTGGAGGCCGTCCACGGCCGGTTGCATGTGATCGCCTTCGAGGACGTGGAGGAAGAGGAGCAGCGGCGCCGCATGCAGCGGCTATGCGCGCGCAAACCTTGATGCCCAAGGGCTGATTCCATCACTTTCGGGTAAAATCGCGTTTTTTACATACACCCATTTGCCATGATTACCGGCAGTCTCGTCGCACTCGTCACCCCCATGTTGCCGGACGGCGGCCTGGACATGCCCGCGTTCCGGGCGCTCATCGACTGGCACATCGACCAGGGCACGGATGGCCTGGTCATCGTCGGCACCACCGGGGAATCGCCCACCGTCAATACCGAGGAGCATTGCCTCCTGATCCGCGCGGCGGTGGAACAGGCCGCCGGCCGCGCGCCGGTGATCGCCGGCACGGGGGCCAACTCCACCACCGAAGCCATCGAACTCACCGAGTGCGCCCTCAAGGCCGGCGCGACCGCCGGACTCTCCGTGGCGCCCTATTACAACAAGCCCACCCAGGAAGGCCTCTACCAGCATTTCAAGGCCATCGCCGAGGCGGTGGACCTGCCCCTGATCCTCTACAACGTGCCCGGCCGCACGGCTTCCGACATCGGCAACGAGACCGCCCTGCGTCTTGCCGGATTGCCCGGCGTGATCGGCATCAAGGACGCCACCGGCAATATCGAGCGGGGCTCGGAGCTGATCAAGCGCGCGCCAGCCGGTTTCGCCGTGTACAGCGGTGACGATGCCAGCGGCATGGTGCTCATGCTGCTGGGCGGCAAGGGGGTGATCTCCGTGACCGCCAACGTGGCGCCCAGGCTCATGCATGAAATGTGCGAGGCGGCCATGACGGGCGATCTGGCCCGGGCGCGGGAGATCAATTTCCGCCTGCTCGGCCTGCACCAGAAACTGTTCGTGGAAGCCAATCCCATCCCCGTGAAATGGGCGATGGCCGAGATGGGGCGCATGCAACCCGGCATTCGCCTGCCCCTGGTTCCCCTGTCCCCCGCCCACCATGACACCCTTCGCGCCGTGATGAAGGAAGCCGGTTCCCTGTGAGGTTCCCCGATATGCGTACCGCCGCCCGCACCCCCCTCGCGCTACTCGTCCTGGGCCTGCTGGCCTCGGGCTGCTCCGTGTTCGAGGGCAAGAAGATCGACTACCAATCAGCCGGCACCCTGCCGTCGCTGGAAGCCCCGCCCGATCTGATCGTGCCTTCCGGCGACAACCGGTTCGCCGTGCCCGATATCAACCCGAAGGGCGCCGCCACGTTCTCCGCCTACGACCGGGAGCGGGCCGGCAAGCCCCAGGCGACGGGCGCCCAGGCGCTGCTGCCCACGGTGGACAAGGTGTCCATCGAGCGGGCCGGCACCCAGCGCTGGCTGGTGGTGCAACTGCCGGCCAAGGACGTCTGGCCGGTGGTCAAGGACTTCTGGCAGGAACTGGGTTTCATCATCAACCTGGAATTGCCCGATGCCGGCGTCATCGAGACCGACTGGGCGGAAAATCGCGCCAAGATTCCCCAGGATGCCCTGCGCAACATGTTCGGCAAGGCGCTTGACGGTCTCTACTCCACCGCCGAGCGGGACAAGTTCCGCACCCGTCTGGAGCCGTCGGGCGACGGGCGCACCGAGATCTACATCAGCCATCGCGGCATGTTCGAGGTGTTCGAGGGCACCGTGGGCGGTGGCGACCAGGGCCAGGGCAAGACCGTCTGGCAGCCCCGGGCCGCCGATCCCGAACTCGAGGCCGAGATGCTGCGCCGTCTCATGGTGCGCTTCGGCGTGGAAGAGGCCCGCGCCCAATCGCTCATGGCGAGCAAGGCGACCCCGCCCCAGGCGGTGATGATCAGGAGCCCGGATGCCGCGCCCGGCCTGACCATGCCCGAGTCCTTCGACCGGGCCTGGCGGCGCGTGGGCCTGGCCCTGGACCGTGTCGGCTTCGTCGTGGAAGACCGGGACCGGGCCGGCGGCGTGTATTTCGTGCGCTACGCCGATCCCGAAGCCGACGCCAAGAAGGACAAGGGCTTCCTCTCCAAGCTGGCGTTCTGGAGTTCGGAAGAGCCCAAGGCCAAGGCCGCGCGCTATCAGGTCCGGCTCAAGAGCACCGAGACGGAAACCGCCCTGGGGGTCTACCAGGAGGATGGCGCGCCGGCCAGGAATGACACCGGCAACCGCATCGCCACCCTGTTGTTCGAGCAGCTCAAGTAATGCGATTCGGGTGTCTCGGCAGCGGCAGCAAGGGCAATGCCTGGCTGGTGGAGGCCGGAGACACCCGCATCATGGTGGATTGTGGATTCGGGGCGCGGGAAACCGGGCGCCGACTGAACCGGCTCGGCGTTGACGTGGACAGTCTCGCCGCCATCCTGGTCACCCACGAGCATGGCGACCACGGTCGCGGCGCCGCCAGGGTGGCCCAGGCCGCTCGCTGCCCGGTCTGGCTGTCCCATGGCAGCCACGCCATGCTGGACGCCGCCGGCGACGCCCCCGTCTCCTGCCGCATACTGGACGGCCACCGGATGTTCGCCATCGGCGATCTGGAAATCACCCCCTATCCGGTGCCCCACGATGCCCGGGAGCCGGTCCAGTTCGTGTTTTCCGATGGCGACCGCCGCTTCGGCCTGCTGACCGACGCCGGCCATGTCACGCCTCATATGGAACAGGTCCTGGAGGGCTGCGATGCCCTGGCCCTGGAATGCAATCACGATGTGGCCATGCTCGAGGCCGGCGGCTACCCGGCGGCCCTCAAGCGACGCATCCTCGGACGCTACGGCCATCTCGACAACGCCGCCGCCGCCGCCCTGCTCGGGCGTGTGGCCGGCGCGGGCCTGAAGCATGTGGTCGCGGCCCATCTCTCCGAGGAAAACAACGCGCCGGACCTGGCGCGAGCGGCCCTCGCGGCCGCCCTGGGCTGCGAGCACGACTGGATCGGCGTCGCCGATCAGGAAACCGGACTGGATTGGCGGGAACTCTGATGGAAGTCGACACCGAAAGCGCACCCGCCCTGGAAGCGGCCACCACCTTCGCGGACCTGGGCCTGGATCCCAGGATCCTCTCGTCCCTGGACGAGATGGGCTACAAGATTCCAACTCCCATCCAGAAGCAGGCCATTCCCCTGGTGCTCTCCGGCCGGGATCTCATGGCCCAGGCCCAGACCGGCACCGGCAAGACCGCCGCCTTCGCCCTGCCCCTGTTGCAGAAGATGCTCGCCCACGCCAACACCAGCGCCTCCCCGGCCCGGCATCCGGTGCGCGCCCTGGTCCTGGCCCCCACCCGGGAACTGGTCATCCAGGTCCATGAAAGCGTGGTGACCTACAACAAGAACCTGCCGCTGCGCAGCACCGTGGTGTTCGGCGGCGTCGACATGAAACCCCAGGAAGCCGCCCTGAAGGCCGGCGTGGAAATCCTGGTGGCCACGCCGGGTCGCCTGCTCGACCACTGCGGCAGCCGCGGCGCGCTCCTGTCCCAGGTGCAGTTCCTGGTGCTGGACGAGGCGGACCGCATGCTGGACATGGGCTTCATGCCGGACCTGAAGCGCATCCTCAACCTGCTGCCCAGCCAGCGCCAGACCCTGCTGTTCTCCGCCACCTTCGACGACAGCATCGTCGGCCTGGCCAAGAGCTTCCTGCGGAATCCGCTGAAGGTGGAAGTCGCCCGCCGCAACAGCGCCACCGAACTGGTGGAGCAGGTGGTCCACAAGGTCAGGGAGGACGACAAGCTGGATGCCCTGGTCAAGGTGGTCAAGGCCCTGGATATCGGCCAGGCCCTGGTCTTCACCCGCACCAAGATAGCCGCCGACAAGCTCGGCCGCCGCCTGCTCAAGCGCGGCATCCAGGCCGCCACCATCCACGGCGACAAGGCCCAGCTGGAGCGCCTGGCCGCCCTGGACGGCTTCAAGCAGGGCAAGGTGCATCTGCTGGTGGCCACGGACATCGCCGCCCGGGGCCTGGACATCGTCGAACTGCCCTGCGTGGTGAACTACGAATTGCCCTATGCTCCCGAGGACTACATCCACCGCATCGGCCGCACCGGCCGCGCCGGCGCCTCCGGACTGGCGGTCTCCCTGGTGTCCCACGAGGAGGAGCGCCTGCTCGCCGGCATCGAGCGCTTCATCAAGCGCGACCTGAAAGTCACCCCCCTGCCGGAGGCTGCCCAGGTCCAGGTCGTCGTTCCTCCCGCCGCCGTGGCTTCCCCGGCCGCCAGCCCCGGCGTCCCTACCCGCTTCGGCCGGCGCCGCGCCGAACCGGTCTGCGCCCTGTTGATGCCACCGCCGGCCGGAGGCCCCCCCGAGACCGACTCGCCCACCGCCCTGTCATGAGCCCGTCGGAAGGGCTGCTGCTTGCCGGCCTGGCCGGCCTGGGCGCCTTCTGGTGGGATGGCTTGCAGAAGCGGGAGCTGGCCCTTCAGGCCGCCCGCCGCGCCTGCGAACAGGCCGGGGTCCAGTTCCTGGACGAAAGCGTCGCCCTCAAGAAAATGGCCCTGCGCCGGGACGCGGACCAGCGCGCGCGCCTCTACCGGGAGTATGCCTTCGAGTACTCCAGCGTCGGCGACGACCGGCAGGCGGGCAGGGTGTATCTGCTGGGCAACCGGGTGCTTTCGGCGGACTTGATCCTCTGATCCATGCCGCGCGCTGATCAGGCTTCGGGACGTCGCCGCGCGCCTTTTACCTCCAGGGGCGGGCATAATGCCCGGTTGCCGGCCACCGTATTCCTTACCTAGCTCCGACCATGATCGAACTCCTGCTTAGCCCCGAAATCTGGATTGCCTTCCTCACGCTGACCGCCCTGGAACTCGTCCTGGGCATCGACAACATCATCTTCATCTCCATCCTGGTCGACAAATTGCCGCGCGAGAGTCGGGAGTTCGCCCGCCGGCTGGGCCTGTTCCTGGCCATGTTCATGCGCATCGGCCTGTTGTTGCTGTTGTCATGGATCGTCGGCCTGACCGAGCCGGTGTTCACCGTGACGGGATGGGAGCTTTCCGGGCGCGACCTGATCCTGATTTCCGGGGGCCTGTTCCTGATCTGGAAGAGCACCGGCGAGGTCCACCAACTGCTCGAGGGCGAAGAGGGCGAGGCCTCCCGCAAGGTGGCCTCGAGCTTCGCCGGGGTCATCGCCCAGATCATCGTCATCGATCTGGTCTTCTCCCTCGATTCCATCATCACCGCCGTCGGCATGGTCAGCGAGGTCGCCGTGATGATCGCGGCGGTGGTCGCCTCGGTCGGCCTGATGATGCTGTTCGCTCCCGCCATCGGCCGTTTCGTGTCGGATCATCCCACCATCAAGATGCTGGCCCTGTCGTTCCTGGTCGTGGTCGGCGTCGTGCTGATCGCCGACGGTTTCGGCCATCATGTGCCGAAGGGCTACATCTACTTCGCCATGGCCTTTTCCGTGGGCGTCGAGATGCTCAACATCCGCATGCGCAAGGGCGCGGTAAAGCCGGTCGTGTTGCGCGAGCCGTATTCCAGCGACAAGTAGCGCGCCGGATCTCCCGTCCGGGAGGCGCGCCGCGGCCCCTCCCCCGCCATGATCCGCCTGGTGGTTCGCCTGCCCGCGGCGGTCAATTGCCGTGCCTGCTGAATCGGCTCAGGTTCACCATGATTTCCCGCAGCGCCGGCTGGATGGCCTGTTTGGCGCGCCGCGCGTCCCCGACGGGGGCATCCTCGCCATCGGTCACCTCGTTGCGCAGCGCCCCCATCGAGTTGATGGGCAGGGTGATCTTGTAGTCGGCCCCAAGGTAGGCGATCCGGTTCCAGTCGGCGGCGACGGCGTATTCGCGATGGAAATCCGGTGCCAGCAGGTTGCCGCCCTGGCTGTAATCTTGCGGCGGATTTTTCACGCCCAGCAGCGGCAGGAGGGTGGCGGGAATGTCCAGATGGCTGGTGATGCCGGTGATGACCCTGGGCGCCTGGCCGGGCACCCGGATGACCGCCGGCGTGCCGGTCTGCTGGCGGTTGAACTCGGAACCGTGCCCCCAGCGGCTGTGCTCCATGAACTCTTCCCCATGGTCGCCCAGAACGATGATCACCGTGCTGTCGAGCAGGTCGCGTGACCGCAAATGTTCAACGACTCGCCTGATCTGCCCGTCGACGTGATGGGCGGCGTTGATGTAGCGGTTCTTGATCGGGCCGATGTCTTTCGCGAAGTCGGCCGTGAGGTAATTGAGGTCTTCCATATAGGGCCTGGCGATGGCCGAGTCTTCCGGGAAACTGTAATTGGCGTGCGTGGATTCGAAGAACATGTAGGTCATGAATGGCCGCTTCGGGTCACGCCGGTCGATGAATTCGCCCAGGGCATCGATGTTTTGCCGGTCGCGTTGCCAGGCGGGGGGGCCACCGGACAGGGCGTGCATGTCCGCCGGGTTCATCCTGGTGAATATCGTCTTGTCGAAGGCCGGGTAGGTGAAACGCTGGCTGGTGTAGAGGCCGAACTGGTAGCCCTGCCGCTGGAGCTCATCCATCAGCACCGGCGGACGCCGGGCCGCCAGCATGGGAAACCAGTAGTTGCCGTAGAGGCCGTAGAACATGGTGAACACGCCCATCTGGGTCATGTTGCTGCCGCTGTAATGGCGTTCCAGTCGCAGCGACTGCTCGGACAATCGCCACAGGTTCGGCATGATTTCCGGGGTGAGCATGTCGAAACGCAAGGATTCGGCCACCAGCCACACGATGTTGAGGGGTTTTTCCGGCTTCACCACCGTCAGCGGCGCCAGCGGGTAGCCGAGCTCGATGGTTTTTACCCTCGCCGACACCGTCTCCCCGCCGTCATCGCCCAGGCCCGCCGCGCGGGCCAGCTTGCGGAAGGTGAGCGGCAGGTAGAGCGGGTAGCGCTCGCTGGCGAACAGGATGGGCTGGTAGTTGGTGGCATGGCTGACGCCATAGGCGACGCGCTCCCCCAGGGTCATGACCAGCATGGCCAGGAGGAGCCAGCGAACACGGTAAGCCGGCCGGCGGGCCCCGGCGTTCTCGGGATCCCGCTGTGCGCGCATGGACCAGAGATAGGCCGCCGCCTGCATGGCGAACATCGCCAGGATGATGGCCAGGGCGGTCAGCTCGGTGCCGCGGCTGGCGCCGAGGGAGGCGATGCCACCGGGGGTCAGCACCAGGTCGAGCACGAAGCCGTTGATGTGAAAGCCATACATGCCGTAGATCATGCGATCCGCGAACAGCAGGGTATGGGTGGCGCCCGTGAGGAAAATCAGGCCGATCGCCACCATCCACTCCCGCCCGGCCCGGCCCGGCCCGGGGGGCAAGGCGAGGCGCAGGGCCAGGCCGATGACCAGGGCCGGCAACAGATAGAGAAAGGCGTAGCTGGCGGTGGTGGCCAGCGTCCAGGATGCCGTCGCCATGTCCTTCACCTGGGCCGATGCGGCAAAGCTGCCGACGTGGATCGCGACCAGTAGCCAGGTCAGGACGAAGAAATGGCGGAATTGCCTATCGCTTGGGGAGCGATCGAGGTGGCGCGCGAGCGGACGGGTCATGGCGGATGCGAGGCGGGAAAGGCCCCATCCTGCCGCCCGCGGCTTAAACCAGGCTTAACCGCCTATTTCGGTAGGGATCATGCCCCGCGCCAACAAGCCGCGCACAAGCCGCAACGGGGACAGCTCATCGCGATCTCAGGCCCGCCTCCGCGCTCATCCCGCCGCGTGCACGCCTTCCATGATCTCCATGAACCGTCGCGCCTGGGGCGAGAGGAAGCGTCCCTTGCGCAGGACCAGGCCGTAGCTGCGCTGGGGGAAGTACTTGGTCAGGGGAATGCGCACCAGGGCTTCGTTGCCTTCAAGGCAGATGTCGGTGACGATGGAAATCCCCATGCCCAGGCTGACGTATTTCTTGATGACTTCCCAGCCGCCGGCTTCCAGGGTGACGGTGAAGGTCAGGTTGTTCTGCTGGAATACATATTTGACGATGCGCCAGGTGGACAGATGGCTGGGGGGCAGGATGAGGCCATACTGGCTCACGTCCTCCAGGGTGATTTCCTCGCCTTTGGCGGATTTCTCCGCCAGGGGATGGCCCAGGGGCGTGATCAGCATGGGGTCGTAGTTCACCACCGGCTTGTATTCGATGTCCTCCGGCACCTCCAGCATGGAGCCCACGGCGAAGTCGATCTCGTCGGAACGCAGCATCTTCAGGCCGTCCCTGCCGGTGACGTTGTGCATCTTGAGTTGCACCCTGGGGTAGGACGTCACGAACTGGCGCACCGGTTCCGGCAGGATGTAGAGAATGGTGGATTCCCCGGCGCCGATCTTGAGTTCCCCCGACTCCAGCTTGCCGAAGTGGGCGGCGAAGCTTTCCTGCAACTTGTCGATGCCGTCCACCAGGGGCTCGGAAAGCTGGAACAGGACTTCACCCTCGGGGGTCAGCTTGAGATGGGGGCCGCGCCGCTCGAACAGCACCACGGCGAGTTCCCGCTCCAGGGCCTGGATCTGCAGGGAAACCGAGGGCTGGGACAGGAACAGCTTGTCCGCCGCCTTGGAGATGCTGCCGCAGCGAACCACCTGGTAGAACGCCCGCAGTTGCTTGAGCCGGTTGTTCTTGTAATAAAGCGGCGCATCGGATGGCATGGAAGTCTCCTATAAATAGCGGCGGGCGATTCAAGAGGCGGAATTTTTAGGGTATTGTGCGCCGCATCATTAAATCAGCCAATATCCAAGATTGAAATTATTGGTCCGTCGAGGGAATGAAACTTTTACACTGTGCACTGCAACAATTTCGACTTGACGGTCTTAATTGTTGAATAACGCATTCGAGAAAGGTGTTCGAGATGGAGATGATGTCCAGCATCGTGGTGGCGGGGGCCTTCATGGCGGCCCTGGGCACCCTGTTGGCCTGGCTGCTGGCGGTGGCCAACAAGCGTCTCCATGTCTACGAGGATCCTCGCATCGCCGAGGTCGAGGAAATGCTGCCCAAGTCCAACTGCGGCGCCTGCGGCACCGCCGGCTGCCGCAATTTCGCCGAGCAGGTGGTGGCCGGCGACATCATTCCCGCCAAGTGCACCGTCAACGCGCCGGAAATGAACGCCTACATCGCCAGTTTCCTGGGCGTATCCATGGGCGAGGTGGAAAAGCAGGTGGCGCGCCTGGCCTGCGCCGGCGGCAGCCATGTGGCCTACGTGCGCGCCAACTACAAGGGCCTGGGCACCTGCCGCGCGGCCGCGACGGTGTCCGGCGGCGGCAAGGCCTGCGCCTGGGGTTGCCTGGGACTGGGCGACTGCGAGGTGGTGTGCGACTTCGACGCCATCACCATGAATCAATTCGGCCTTCCCGTCGTGGATGCCGACAAGTGCACCGCCTGCGGCGATTGCGTGGACGTGTGCCCGAAAGACCTGTTTTCCTTGCAGCCCGTGAGCCACAAGCTCTGGGTGGCCTGCAAGAGCCGGGCGGACGGCGATGTTTCCGAGGCGCAATGCCAGGTGGCCTGTACCGCCTGCGGCAAATGCGTCATGGATGCCGCCCCCGGACTGATCCGCCTGGACAACAACCTCGCGGTGATCGATTACGCCAAGAACCCCTTGGCGTCTCCCGTGGCGATCGAGCGCTGCCCCACCGGGGCCATCGTCTGGCTGGACGACGGCCAGGCGTTGCGAGGGCGCGAAGCCAAGAAGATCATCCGCATAGAAGCGCTGCCTGTGCGCGCGAACGTAGTTTGAGAGGCCTTCCACCATGATCAAGAACCCTATTTCCAAGCTCCTCGGCCACATGCACCTGATCGAGCCGGGCACGTCCACCAAGGCCGAGGCCAAGGCCGTGAAATATCCCGGCGTGCGCGACGCCATCGACGGCAACACCGCCGTGATCCTGGTGGAGCGGGAAGCCTCCGACGCCGCCGGCGCCTACCCCATCACGCCCTCCACCCAGATGGGCGAGTACTGGGCCGAGGCCGCCGCCGCCGGCCACGTGAACATGTCCGGCCGCCCCCTGATCTTCCTGGAGCCGGAATCCGAGCACGCCGCCGCCGGCGTCACCGCCGGCATGGCCATGACCGGCCTGCGGGCGGTGAACTTCACCTCCGCCCAGGGCGCCGCGTTCATGCACGAATCCCTCTATGGCGCCGTCGGCAAGCGCCTGCCCTACGTGCTCAACCTGGGCTGCCGCGCCATCACCAAGGCCACCCTGAACGTGCACTGCGGCCACGACGACTACCACTGCGTGGACGATACCGGTTTCATCCAGGTGTTCGCCAAGAGCGCCCAGGAAGCCGCCGACCTGAACCTGATCGGCCGCAAGACCGCCGAGCTGGCGCTGACCCCGGCCATCGTCGCCATGGACGGCTTCCTCACCACCCACCTGATCGAGCCGGTGCTGGTGCCGGAGAAGGAACTGGTGGCCGAATTCCTGGGCCGCCCGGACGACCTGATCGATACCCCCACGCCAGCCCAGGAAATCATCTACGGTCCCAAGCGCCGCCGCGTGCCGGCCATCTGGGACGTGGATTCCCCGGTGGTGTCCGGCGCCGTCGCCAACCAGGACGCCCACATGCAGGCCACGGCGGCCCAGCGCCCCTATTTCTTCGACCACATCCCGGAACTGCTCGACCGCAACATGGACGAGTACTACCAGCTCACCGGCCGGCGCTACCAGCGGGTCGATGGCTACAAGACCGACGACGCCGACTACCTGATCCTGGGCATGGGTTCCATGTGCGTGCAGGCCGAGGCGGTGGCCGACTATCTGCGCGCCACCCGCAAGCTGAAGGTGGGGGTGGTCAACCTGACCCTGTTCCGGCCTTTCCCCGGCGACCTGCTGGGCAAGATGCTCAAAGGCAAGAAAGGCGTGGCCGTGCTGGAGCGCACCGACCAGCCCCTGTCGGAAGACCTGCCCCTGATGCGCGAGGTGCGCGCCACGGTCAGCAAGTGTCTGGAGAACGGTTCCGTGGAGGGTGAGAAACCTTACCCCGGCTATGCCAGCTATGCCTCCGCCAAGGACATGCCGCGTCTGTATTCCGGCTGCTATGGCCTGGGTTCCCGCGACCTGCAGCCGGAAGGCCTGGTGGCCGCCATCGAGAACATGCTCGAGGGTGGCAAAGGCGAAAAGACCGGCGCCCACAAGAAATTCTTCTATCTCTCCATCGACTTCATCCGCGACAAGGCCGCCAATCCCAAGCAGGAAATCCACCAGCAGGAAATCCTGGCCGCCTATCCCAGGATCAAGGAACTGGCCCTGCGCGGCAGCGAGAACCCCAACCTGCTGCCCGAGGGCGCCATCGCCGTGCGCATGCACTCGGTGGGCGGCTGGGGCGCGGTGACCACCGGCAAGAACCTGGCCATGACCCTGTTCGAGCTGCTGGGCTGGGACATCAAGGCCAATCCGAAATACGGCTCCGAGAAGAAGGGCCAGCCCACCACCTACTTCCTGTCCGCCGCGCCGGAACCCATCCGCGTCAACTGCGAATACACCCACGTGGACGTGGTGCTGTCCCCCGACCCCCAGGTCTTCCTGCACACCAACGCGGTGGCCGGCATGAAGAAGGGCGGCGTGTTCATCATCCAGAGCAATCTGCCGGACGCGGCCGCCCTGTGGGCCACCTTCCCGCTGCACATCCAGAAATACATCGTCGACCAGGGCATCAAGGTGTTCTACCTGGACGCCTTCACCATCGCCCGGGAGGAATCCTCCAACCCGGACCTGCAGTTGCGCATGCAGGGCAACGCCTTCCAGGGCGCCTTCTTCCATGCTTCCGACGTGAAGGAGCGGGCCGGCCTGAGCGAGGAGAACCTGTTCAAGGCCATCGAGAACCAGCTCGAGGACAAGTTCGGCAAGAAGGGCAAGCGGGTGGTGGAAGACAACCTGCGCGTGGTGAAGCGCGGCTACACCGAGATCCACGAGATCCCCGCCGAGGTGAAGAAGGTGGGCGCGCGCCAGGCCGTCGGCTACAAGGCCACACCGGACCTGCCCATCATGCTCAAGCGCATCCCGGAGGGGGATGGCGGCGTGGCCGATACCCATCGTTTCTGGGAACAGACCGGCAACTTCTACCTGTCCGGCAAGGGCTCCGACAACCTGGCCGATCCCTTCATGGGCATGGCCATGATCCCCGCCGTCACCGGCGTGTACCGGGACATGACCGCGATCCGCTTCGAGCATCCGGTCTGGATGGCGGAGAACTGCACCGCCTGCGGCAACTGCTACACCCAGTGCCCGGACTCCGCCATTCCCGGCCTGGTCTCCACCGTGGGTGACGTGCTCAACACCGCCATCGGCAACATCGAGATGGGCGGCCGCCCCACCCGCTTCCTGCGCAAGGGCTCCCGCGTCATCGAGAAGAAGCTGCGCGGCGTGCTGGAAAAGGATGGCCTCGACGTGCGCGCGCTGCTGCACCGGGCCATCGAGGACGCCATGCACGAGGACCCGAACCAGGGCAACGCGGCCATGGAGGAGGAATACCATCTCCTGGAAAAGGAAATCGGCGAGTTCAAGTTCGCCACCACCAAGCCCTACTGGAACCTGAAGGAGAAGAAGGCCAAGGGCGCCGGCGGCCTGTTTTCCATCACCGTCAACCCCTACACCTGCAAGGGCTGCGCCCTGTGCGTGGACGTCTGCGAGGACGATGCCCTGAAGATGGTCACCCAGACCGACGACAGCATCGCCGGATTGCGCCGCGACTGGAAATTCTGGCTCGACCTGCCCAGCACGCCCAAGGAATACAGCCGCATCGACAACCTGGACGAGAAGATCGGCGCCCTGGAAACCCTCCTGCTGGACAAGCACAACTACAACTCCATGGCTTGCGGCGACGGCGCCTGCCTGGGGTGCGGCGAGAAGACCGCCATCCACATGTTCACCGGCACGGTGACCGCCCTGATCCAGCCCCGGGTCGAAGCCCACGTCAAGAAGATCGACGAACTGATCACCGGGCTGGAAAAGCACCTGCGCATGCGCCTCACCGAGAGCGTGAACCTCAGCGACACCCGCGCCGTGATGCGGGCCGTGGCCGACCACAAGGGCGGCGACCTGACCCTGGCCAACCTGTCGGAAAGCCTCCAGGCCTCCAGCGCCGCCCAGCCCATCGATCCGCAATGGCTGCGCTGGGTGACCCAGCTGCTGGAGAAGTTGAAGGACCTCAAGTGGCGTTACGTGGAAGGCCCGACCAAGCGCGGCCGCGCCGAGATGGGCATCGTCAACTCCACCGGCTGCACCTCGGTGTGGGGTTCCACCTTCCCCTACAACCCGTACCCGTTCCCCTGGACCTCCCACCTGTTCCAGGATTCGCCCTCCGTGGCCATGGGCCTGTTCGAAGGCCACATGGCCAAGATGGCGGACGGCTTCAAGGCCGTGCGCATGGCGGAAATCGAGCTGGGTTTGAACGGCAATGCCGGCGGCTACAACCCGGCCGAGCACGACGCCTTCTTCACCTATTTCAACTGGGAGAAATTCTCCGAGGAGGAATGGCACCTGTGTCCGCCGGTGGTGGCCGTGGGCGGCGACGGCGCCATGTACGACATCGGCTTCCAGAACCTGTCGCGCGCCCTCATGACCGGCATGCCGGTGAAGATCCTGGTGGTGGACACCCAGGTATATTCCAACACCGGCGGCCAGGCCTGCACCTCCGGCTTCATCAGCCAGGTGGCGGACATGTCGCCCTACGGCAAGAAGAGCCACGGCAAGAAGGAAATCCGCAAGGAAATCAGCGTCATCGGCATGGCGCACCGCTCGGCCTTCGTCGCCCAGAGCGCCATTTCCAGCCCGACCCACCTGATCGAGAGCTACATCGACGGCATCAACAGCCGCCGGCCGGCCCTGTTCAACATCTACGCCGTCTGCCCGCCGGAACATGGCGTGGGTGATGACCGCTCCGTGGAACAGTCCAGGCTCGCCGTGGAATCCCGCGCCTATCCCCTGTTCCGCTACAACCCGGACCTGGGCGTCACCTTCAGCGAGTGCGTCAGCCTGGAGGGCAACCCGGACATGGACGCCGAGTGGCCCAGCTACAGCCTGGCCTACAAGGACGAGGACGGTAATGAGCGGAAGATGGAACTGCCCATGACCTTCGCCGATTTCGCCCTGACCGAAGGCCGCTTCGCCAAGCAGTTCCGCAAGGCGCCGCCGGAGACCTGGAACGACGACATGGTCCAGTTGGCCGAATTCCTCAAGCTGTCCACCGATGACCGGGAAGGCAAGTTCCCCTACATCTGGGCGGTGGACCGGAAGCAGCGCCTGATGCGGGTGATCGTGTCCCAGGAACTGGTGAACTCCTGCGAGGAGCGTCAGCACTTCTGGCAACAACTGAAGGACGTGGCCGGCCTGAACAAGGCCGAGGTGGACGTGGAAGCCATCGCCGAGAAGGCCCGCGCCGAGCTGCTGGGCAAGATCAGCGCCAGCCTGGCCAACTTCGGCGCCGGCATCCCGGTCGCCACGCCGGCCGGCGCCGCGCCGGTTTCCGCCGCGCCGGCCCCGGGTCCGGATGGTTACGAGCCGGTCTACATCGACACGCCGGAATGCACCGCCTGCGACGAGTGCACCAAGCTCGCGCCCAAGACCTTCGCCTACAACGATGACAAGAAGGCCTACGTCATCAATCCCCAGGGCACCAAGTACGCCGACCTGGTCAAGGCCGCCGAGAAGTGCACCGCCGGCTGCCTGCACCCCGGCACCCCCTGGAACATGAACGAGCCCGGCCTCGACAAACTCATCGCCCGGGCGGCGAAGTACAACTGAGCGGGATTCGGGAAATGGGAAACGGGAAATGGGAAACGTGGCGTCGGCGGTGTAACCCGCTGGCCCACTGCCATTTCTCGGCCATGCGGACGAGGGGGTGACTTTGCGTTTCCCGTTTCCCGTTTCCCGTTTCCCGCTTTTCAGCCGCCACACATTCGCGCGTGGGGTCCATCCCGACGCGCACAAGAGCACTGCCGGCAGTCCGATTCGTCGGATGCCGTTTGCCTCGCGCATGATCCTCCCCCTCGCGCAGCACATTGGTAAGCCGGCGGTGCCCCTCGTTCGGGCCGGCCAGGAGGTCATCCGGGGACAACCCATCGCCAGGGCCGAAGGCTTCCTGTCGGTGCCCATTCACGCGCCGGCCGATGGCGTCGTCGAGGCCATCGAGCTGAAGCCCAGCGCCCGCGGCCCCATGGTGGAATGCATCGTGCTGCGGGTTTACGAAGCCTCCACCCAGGAAATCCGCTGGTCCGAGCCCCGCGATCTGGACGCCCTATCGCCCAAGGAACTGATCCAGGCCATCCAGGACACCGGCATGGTGGGCCTGGGCGGCGCCACCTTCCCCAGCCACGCCAAGCTTTCCGTGCCGGCGGAACACAAGATCCACACCCTCATCGTCAACGGTTGCGAGTGCGAGCCCTATCTCACCTGCGACCACAAGCTCATGCGCGAGCATCCCGACGACCTGATGACCGGCGCCCGCCTGGCCATGCGCGCCATCGGCGCCGAGCGGGCCATCATCGGCGTCGAGGACAACAAGCTGGACGCGGTCGAGGCCATCCGCCGCTGCCTGCCCGCCGACGGCCGCATCACGCTCCAGGTGGTGCCCACCAAGTATCCCCAGGGCGCCGAGAAGATGCTGATCAAGTCCCTGCTGGATGTGGAGGTGCCGCCCGGCAAGCTGCCCATGCACGTGGGCGTGGTGGTCAACAACGTGGGTACCCTGATCCAGCTGGGCCAGTTGCTGCCCGCCGGCCAGGGCCTGACCGAACGGGTGGTCACCGTCACCGGCCCCGGCATCAAGAAGCCGGGCGACTACTGGGTGCCCATCGGCACCCCCATGCGCACCGTGCTGGAATGGGCCGGCGCGCCGGATGTCAGCGAGCGATCGATCATCCTGGGCGGCCCCATGATGGGCCAGGCCGTGGCTTCCCTGGACGTGCCCGTCACCAAGGGCGTATCCGGCATCCTGGTGTTCGACCAGCGCCAGATCGAGCGAACCGCCGCCAGCAAGTCCTATCCCTGCATCAAATGCGGCGAGTGCGTGAAGGTCTGCCCCATGGGCCTCAACCCTTCCATGCTGGGCATGCTGGCCGCCCAGCGGGAATACGACGCCATGGGCGAGCACTACCACCTGGGCGACTGCTTCGAATGCGGCTGCTGCACCTATGTGTGCCCTTCCCACATTCCCCTGGTCCAGCAATTCCGCGTGGCCAAAGGCATTCTGCGGGAGCAGGCGGCGTGACATCGAATCCGCTGAAACGGGGCTCGGCCCGCGGACACGGGGGAAACGGGAAACGCGGTATTCCCGCCCGTGTCGTTTCCCGCTTCTCTTTTCCCGTTTCCCGTTTTGCTTCCCCGCAGCCATGAAACCCACCCTCACCCGCGAATTCATCGCCGATGTGCTCTCCCGTTCCATCCTGGATCCCCGCAGCCGGGCCCTGTATGACCTGTGCTTCTTCCATCGGCACCATCTCCGGGACGAACTCGTCGCCGACAAGCTGCGCCTGATCGGCCGCCTGTATGCCGAATATGGCGCCGGCCTGGGGTTTTCCCCGGAACTGGGCGCCCACTGCCTGGCCAAGTCGCCGGTGGACCGCTGGTTCTCCGCCCTGTCCACCGCCGAGCAACTGGACGGCTGGCTGCTGCTGGAACTGCACAAGCGGGTCATGGACGTGTTCGCCGATCTGCCCGAGGGCGAAGCCCGTTCCCTGGCGTCCAAGTACCTGCATTTCCATTTTCCGGAACTGTTCTGCATCTACGACAGCCGCGTCGAAGGTGCGGTCCAGGCCATGGGCGAGGGCGATTGCGGCTTCCTCGCCATCGGCGAGCACGATCCCGTCTATGGCCGTTTCCATGCCGGCTGCCGCAAGCTGGCCGACCGGCTGGCGCCCGTGATCGGCCGGCGCCCGTCACCCCGTGAACTGGACCGGGTCCTGCGCGCCTGGCTGGATCTGGAAGAGGCCGGGTACAAGGGACAAGCGGCAAGGTACGATGTCGCCGTCCCGATGCCCGCCATGGCATCCACCCTGTCCGCCATCTCCCTCGCCACCGCCGCCTGAACCTGTCCATGAACCCGACTCCGCGCATCGAGCTGCGCGCCTCGCCCCACGTGGTGAGGGGCAACAGCGTGGAACGCATCATGTTCCACGTGGTGCTGGCGCTGCTGCCCATCGCCGCCTTCTCGGTGTGGCAGTATGGCCTGTCCGCGCTGGCGATGCTGGTGACGGTCACCTTGTCCTGCGTCGCCACGGAACGCCTGTTCAACCGTTTGAGCGGCAACCCGAGCACCCTGACCGACTGGTCCGCCACCATCACCGGCCTGATTCTGGCCCTTACCCTGCCGCCCGCCTTTCCGCTATGGATGGCGGTCGTGGCGGGTTTCACGTCGATCGCCCTGGGCAAGGCCCTGTTCGGCGGCATCGGTTGCAACGTGCTCAACCCGGCCCTGGTGGGCCGGGCCTTCGTCCAGGCCGCCTTTCCGGTGGCTATCACCACCTGGGTGCCGGCCTTCGCGCCCAACCGCTTCAGCGAATTCGCGCCCACCACCTTCACCCCGCCGTTCATGACCCCGCCGGACATCGGCGAGTGGGCGAAACGAGCGGTGGACGGCTTCACCGGCGCCACGCCCCTGGCGCGCTGGAAATTCGAGAATGTGCTGGCGACGCCCGCCGACTTCCTGACCGGCGCGGTAACCGCCTCCGCCGGCGAGACCTCCGCCATCCTGATCCTGTTGTGCGGCGCCTATCTGGCCATCCGCAAGTTCATGGACTGGCGCATCCCGGTGGCGGTGCTGGCCAGCGCCGCCCTGACCGCCTACGTGTTCCAGCTGGTCGATCCGTCCCGCTATCCCGACCCCCTGTTCGTCCTGCTCTCCGGCGGCCTGATGATTGGCGCCGTGTTCATGGCCACCGACATGGCCACCTCGCCGGTGACGCCCAGGGGGGTGTGGATCTACGGCGCCCTGATCGGCGTGGTGACGGTGATGATCCGCTACTTCGGCGGCCTCACCGAGGGGGTCATGTACGCCATCCTGATCGGCAACGCCCTGGCTCCCCTGATCGACCAGGTGACCCAGCCCAGGGTGTTCGGCCAGACACGGGAAAAAGCCGCGATGGGGAAAAAGGCATGAGCGAAGCCGTCCTGCCCCCCGTCACCCCCAGCGGCGCCATGATCCGCACCCTGGGCCTGGTCGCCACCGTATGCGGCGTCCTCATCGTCACCGCCTACGAGGGCACCCTGGACGCGGTCAACGCCAACAAGAAGATCGCCCTGGAACGGGCGGTGTTCAAGGTCATTCCCGGCGCGGCCAAGGTGGACGAGTACGTTGCCACCGCGACCGGCATCCAGCCGGCCGGGGCCGCGATCCCGGAAGGGGCGGTGAAGTTCTACGCCGCCTACGACCAGGCCGGCGGCCTCAAGGGCATCGCCGCCGAGGGCGCCGCCAAGGGCTACGCCGACACCGTGCGCGTGATGTATGCCTACGATCCCGCCAAGCAGGCCGTCACCGGCCTGGGCGTGGTGTCCATGCGCGAGACCCCAGGCATCGGCGACAAGATCTATACCGACGAGGCCTTCCTGAAGAACTTCGAGGCCCTGGACGTGCAACTCTCCAGTGACATGAAGGCCCTGGCCAACGCGGTGAAGGTGGTCAAACACGGCACCAAGCAGAATGCCTGGGAAATCGACGCCATCTCCGGCGCCACGGTGACCTCCAAGGCGGTGGGGCGCGGCATCAACGAGAGCGCCAGGAAGCTGCTGCCCTTGCTGGTGCCCAACCTGGAGAAATTGAAGACTGCGCCTTCTCCCAACGCCCAATCGGCGGTGTCCCCCCCTTTCATAAAGGGGGGAGAGGGGGGATTTAGCACGGTCTCTATCACCCATACGCTCACCCATCTGTCTCAAAATCCCCCCCAGCCCCCTTTATCCCCGCCAGGGGGCATTGAGAAAGGGTGGCGTTGGCAAGCGCACCTCGCGGAGGAGGTCACCTCATGATCCCCGGCCAGAAACAACTCTCCAACCTGGAAGAACTCCTGGAAGGCGTCTGGAAGCAGAACCCGGTGTTCGTCATGGTGCTGGGCATGTGCCCCACCCTGGCGGTGTCGGTGTCGGCCATGAACGCGGTGAGCATGGGCCTGGCCACCACCTTCGTGCTGGTGGGCTCCACCTTCCTGGTGTCCCTGCTGCGCAATGTGATCCCCAAGGAAGTCCGCATCGCCACCTACATCGTCATCATCGCCACCTTCGTGACGGTGGTGGACTACCTGATCCAGGCCATCAGCCTGGCGGTGTACGACGCCCTGGGGGCCTTCATCCAGTTGATCGTGGTGAACTGCATCATCCTGGGCCGGGCCGAGGCCCACGCCTCCAAGAATCCACCCCTGCGCTCGGTGCTGAACGCCCTGGGCATGGGCGCCGGCTTCACCGTCGGCCTGTTCGCCCTGGGCGGCGTGCGGGAAATCCTGGGGGCCGGCAAGCTGTTCGGGTTCTCCCTGTTCGGACCCGATTTCCAGCCCTGGGTGGTGATGGTGCTGCCGCCCGGCGGCTTCTTCGTGCTGGGCGCCTGGCTGCTGCTGTTCAACTGGCTCAACAGCCGCAAGACCGATGCCGCGCCGGCGAAACCCGCGGAGGGCCATGCCCATGTCTGAGTCCCTGTATCAGATATTCATCGGCACCCTGCTGGCCAACAATTTCGTGCTGGCCATGTTCCTGGGCCTGTGTCCCTTCCTGGGGGTTTCGGCGCGCCTGAACACCGCCCTGCCCATGGGCGCCGCCACCACCTTCGTCATGCTGGTGGCCAGCCTGTGCGCCTTCGGCCTCAACTGGCTGGTGACCACCTTCCACCTGGAGTTCCTGCGCCTGATTTCCTACATCGTCATCATCGCCTCGGCGGTGCAACTGGTGGAAATGGTGCTGAAGAAGTACAGCCCGGTGCTGTTCCGCGCCCTGGGCATCTACCTGCCGCTCATCACCACCAACTGCGCGGTGCTGGGCGTGGCCCTGTTCCAGACCGCGCGGGAATACAGCTTCACCCAGGCCCTCACCTTCGCCACCGCCGGCGGTCTCGGCTTCACCCTGGCCCTGCTGCTCATGGCCGGCTTGCGCGAGCGCCTGAACCTGGCCAGCGTGCCCAACGTGGTGCAGGGTACGGCCCTGTCCCTCATGCTGGCCGGCCTGCTGTCCCTGGCCTTCATGGGCTTCGCCGGCCTGGGCGCGGGGGAGTAGCCGTGATGACCACCTACCTGGCCGCCATCGGCCTGATCCTGGCGATCCTGCTGTTCGGCATCGTCGTGCAGCGGTTCTACCAGTTGTTCGCCCGGCGCCATCCCGAGCTGGGGCCGTTCCGGGACGCCGGCAAGGGCTGCGGCTCCTGCTCCGCCGGCAGCGGCTGTAGCGGCGGTTCCTGCGACAACCCCCGCTAGTTCCTCCGGGGTCGCCCGGCTATAGTCCGGGACCATGTCCGCACAAACACCTAACACCAGGGTCGATCCCGCATTACTGCTGCAATCGGTCTTCGGCTACGCCGAATTCCGGCCCCATCAGGAAACCATCGTCCGTCATCTCATCGACGGTGGCGACGCCCTGGTGCTCATGCCCACCGGCGGCGGCAAGTCCCTGTGCTACCAGCTTCCCTCCCTGGCGCGCCCCGGCACCGGCATCGTCGTTTCGCCCCTCATCGCCCTCATGCAGGACCAGGTGGCGGCCCTGAAACAGCTCGGGGTCAAGGCCGAGGTCCTCAATTCCTCCCTGACCCTGGATACGGCGCGCCGGGTGGAGGGCGACCTGCTGGCCGGCAAGCTGGACCTGCTCTATGTGGCGCCGGAGCGCCTGCTGACGGACCGCTTCCTGGACATTCTGGGACGCATCCGGCCCGCCCTGTTCGCCATCGACGAGGCCCATTGCGTGTCCCAGTGGGGCCACGACTTCCGGCCGGAATACGTGCAGCTCTCCATTCTGCACGAGCGCTTTCCCGAGGTGCCGCGCATCGCCCTCACCGCCACGGCGGATGAGCCCACCCGCAAGGAGATCGCCCGGCGCCTGCAACTAGAAAACGCGCGCCATTTCGTCACCGGCTTCGACCGCCCCAACATCCGCTACCACGTGCGCGTCGACGAAGGCGGCGCCCGGGAACAGTTGCTGCGCTTCATCGAGGAGCGCCACGCCGGCCAGGCCGGCATCGTCTACTGCCTGTCGCGCAGGAAGGTGGACGAGGTGGCGGCCTGGCTCAATACCAAGGGTCTCACCGCGCTGCCTTACCACGCCGGCATGGATGCCGCCGCGCGCAAGCAGAACCAGACCCGCTTCATCAACGAGGACGGCGTCGTCATGGTGGCCACCATCGCCTTCGGCATGGGCATCGACAAGCCGGACGTGCGCTTCGTCGCCCACCTGTCCCTGCCCAAGAGCCTGGAGGCCTACTACCAGGAGACCGGCCGCGCCGGCCGCGACGGCGAGCCCGCCGAGGCCTGGATGCGCTACAGCCTGGCGGACGTGATCCTGCTGCGCCAGATGGTGGACAACTCGGAGGCGGACGAGGCCCACAAGCGCCTGGAGCGGCGCAAGCTGGACGCCATGCTGGGCTACTGCGAGCTGACAAGCTGTAGAAGACAGACGCTTTTGGGTTATTTCGGCGATCCCATGCCGGAGCCCTGCGGCAACTGCGACAACTGCCTCGCCCCGCCGGAAACCTGGGACGCCACGGAAGCCGCGCGCAAGGCCCTGTCCTGCGCGCACCGCACCGGCCAGCGCTTCGGCGTCAACTACCTGATCGACGTGCTGCTGGGCAAGGACGACGAACGCATGCGCCGCTTCGGCCACGACAAAATTTCCACCTTCGGCATCGGCCGGGACCTGGCGGAGCGGGAATGGCGCGCCGTGTTCCGGCAACTGGTGGCCCGGGGTTACCTGACGGTGGATGCCGAGGGCCACGGTGGCCTGGCCCTGAGCGAGACCTGCCGCCCGCTCCTGAAGGGCGAGGAAAGCCTGCATCTGGGACGCCAGCACGGCGAAACGAAGCGTAAAAGTCGCAAGGCCAGGGCCGGCACCCCCGCCGCCCAGGTTGCCGGCGATCCCCTGTTCGAGGCCCTGCGCCAGAAGCGTCGGGAGATCGCCCTGGCCCAGGGCGTGCCGCCCTACGTGGTGTTCGCCGACAAGACCCTGGCCGCCATGGTGGCCGAACGCCCGCAAAGCCTGGCGGAATTCGCCCGCCTCCCGGGGGTGGGCGAGCACAAGCTGCAACGCTACGGCGAAGCCTTCCTGGCGGTGATCCGGGAAGCGCCGTGACGGCCGTCCTGGCGGAGGCTCACGCCGCCGCGGCCGTGTCCTTCTTCTCGCGCAGTTGCAATCGCCACATGGCGGCGTAGCGGCCATCCCGGCGCATCAGCGCGTCGTGGTCGCCGCGCTCGACGATGCGGCCGTTCTCCAGCACCAGGATCTCGTCGGCATCCACCACCGTGGACAGGCGGTGGGCGATGACCAGGGTGGTGCGGTTTTCCGAGATGCGCGCCAGTTCCTGGCCGATGGCCTGCTCGGTGGCGCTGTCCAGGGACGAGGTGGCCTCGTCGAACACCAGGATGGGCGGGTTCTTGAGGATGGCGCGGGCGATGGCGACACGCTGTTTTTCGCCGCCGGAGAGCTTCAGCCCGCGTTCGCCCACCAGGGTGTCGTAGCCGTCCGGCAGGCTGGCGATGAACCGGTCCAGGCGGGCGGCGCGGGCGGCCTCGACGACTTCCTCCCGGCTGGCATCCACCCGGCCGTAGGCGATGTTGTGGTAGAGGCTGTCATTGAACAGCACCGTGTCCTGGGGAACCATGCCGATGTGGCGGCGCAGGCTGGCCTGGGTGACCTGGCGGATGTCCTGGCCGTCGATGAGGATGCGGCCGGAAGTGACATCGAAGAAGCGGAACAGCAGGCGCGACAAGGTGGACTTGCCGGCGCCGCTGGCGCCCACCACCGCCAGCTTTCGGCCGGCGGGGATGACGAAGCTCACGTCGTCCAGGATGGGGCGGCGCGGGTCGTAGGCGAACACCACGCCCTCGAAGCGGACCTCGCCGGCCGTGATGGCCAGCGTTTCCGCATCCGGCGCGTCGACGATCTCCGGCGGCCGGTGCAGCAGGCCGAACAGCTTTTCCATGTCGGTGAGGGCGTTGCGGATCTCCCGGTAAACCGTGCCGAGGAAGTTGAGGGGGATGAAGAGCTGGATCAGGTAGGCGTTGACCAGCACCAGGTCGCCCAGGGTCATGCTCTTGTCGGCCACGCCCCGGGCCGCCAGGCCCATCATGGCGGTGACGCCGCAGGCGATGATGAAGGACTGGCCGGCGTTGAGCCAGGCGAGCGAGACCTCGCTGGCCACCGAGGCATCCTCGGCCCGGCGCAGGTCGTTGCGCAGGCGTTCCGATTCGTAATCCTCGTTGTTGAAATACTTCACCGTCTCGTAGTTGAGCAGGCTGTCCACGGCGCGGGCGTTGGCGGCGGCGTCGGTCTCGTTCATGGCGCGGCGGTACTTGAGGCGCCAGTTGGTGACCAGCACGGTGAAGGCGATGTAGACCGCCAGGGTCATGAGGGTGATGGCGCCGAACCAGGGGTCGTATTTGACGAACAGCACGCCGGCCACCATGAGGATTTCCAGCAGGGTGGGGCCGATGTTGAACAGGGTGAAGTTGATGAGGAAGCGGATGGAGCGGGCGCCCCGCTCGATGTCCACCGCCAGGCCGCCGGTGCGGCGATCCAGGTGGAAGCGCAGGGACTGGGCATGCAGGTGCCGGAACACGTCGTGGATGATGCCGCGCATGGCCCGTTGCAGGACCCGGGCGAACAGGGCGTCGCGCAGTTCGGTGAAGGCGGTGTTGCCGAAGCGGAGCAGTCCGTAGAGGGCGATGAAGACCAGGGGCAGGGCCAGGGTGGTGGCGTCGGGGTGCTCCAGTCGGTCGACGATCTCCTTCAGCACCAGGGGCACGGAAACGTTGGCCAGCTTGGCGCCCAGCAGCAGGGCGAAGGCGATCAGCACGCGCCGCTTGTACCGCCAGACGTAGGGCGCCAGGGACCAGGCCGCGCGCCATTGGCCGGCGGTGGGTCGGGGCGTCATGGAATCGTGACGAATGCGGTCGTGGGCCATGGCGGGCGGGGGAAGGGCGACATCCGCCCATTCTCCCGGAACTCCCGGTGCTTCCGGAAGCGGCGAAGCGTGGCGTCAGTCCCTGGTCAGTCCTTTTGCCGGGACAGGATCTCGGTGGCCTTGTCGACGGTCACGGGACGACTGAACAGATAGCCCTGATAGGCGTCGCAACCGAGCGAACGCAGGTAGTCGAGCTGGGCCCGGGTCTCCACGCCCTCGGCCACCAGGTTGAGATTCAGGCCCTTGGCCATGGCGGCGATGCCGGCCACGATGGTGGTGCCGTTGTTCATGTGGCCGTTCAGGTCGTGGATGAAGCTGCGGTCGATCTTGAGGGTGTGGATGGGCAGCTTCTTCAGATAGGACAGGGAGGAGTAGCCGGTGCCGAAGTCGTCGATGGATATCTCCACCCCCAGTTCCGCCAGCTTGCGCAGTTTCTCGATGCTGCCGTCCATGTCCCGCATCAGGGTGCTCTCGGTGATCTCGATTTCCAGCCCCTGGCCGTCCATGCCGTTCTCGCGCAGGCAGTGGATGAACTTGTCCACGAACAGGGATGCTCGATCTGCCGGGCGGAGAGGTTCACCGCCATGGTGACGGCGGGCAGTTCCGAGGCGCGCCAGAGGGTGGCCTGGCGGCAGGCGGCGGCCAGCACCCACTCGTTGATGGGCGTGATCAGGCCGCACTCCTCGGCGATGGGTATGAACTCGTTGGGCGGCACGATGCCGCGGGACGGATGGTTCCAGCGGATGAGGGCTTCCATGCCGCGGATGCGCTGGTCCGGGATGGACACCTGGGGCTGGTAATAGACCTCGAACTGCTGCTTGTCGAGGGCATGCCGCATCTCGTTTTCCACCGCCAGGCGTCCGGTGAAGGACTTCTGCAGGTCATGGGTGAAGAACTTGTAGTCGTTCCGGCCGCTGTCCTTGGCGTGGTACATGGCGATGTCGGCATGCTTGACCAGGCTCTCGATGGTGTCGCCGTCGTCGGGGAACACCGCGATGCCGATGCTGATGCCGACGAAGATTTCGTGGCCCTCGATGTGGAAGGGCTGCTTCAGGGAAGCCAGGATCTTGTCGGCGATGAAGGCGGCGTTGTCGCGGTTGCGGATGTGGGGCAGCAGCAGCATGAACTCGTCGCCGCCGATGCGGGACAGGGTGTCGCCTTCCCGCAGGCTGCCGCGCAGGCGCTGGGCGACGGCCTGCAGCAGGCCGTCGCCGACCAGATGGCCCAGGGTGTCGTTCACCACCTTGAAGCGGTCCATGTCCAGGAACAGGGTCGCCATGGTCTGGCCGTGGCGCTTGGCATGGACGATGGCCTGGCCGAGACGGTCCTTGAACAGGGCGCGGTTGGGCAGGCCGGTGAGCAGGTCGTGATAGGCCTGGAAGGCGATGGTGGCTTCGGCCTGCTTGCGCTCGCTGATGTCCCGGGCGACGCCGTAGGTTCCCAGGAATTCCTTGTGGTCCGGGTCCAGGGCGCGGTACATGCCCATGGACGAGAGTTCCACCACCACATGGTCCTCGGAGGTGTGCTCGGACAGGGAACTCAGCAGGTCTTCCTTGCGCTTGAGCTGAATCTCGTAATTGCGTGTCGCCCGTTCGCCGGTGCGGCGCTCGTTGATGCGGTAGCGGGCGTTGTCCACTTCACCCGGGGGGACCAGGACCAGGTAATCCTTGCCGATCAGTTCCGCGGGGGCATAGCCCAGGGTCCGTTCGATGCTGTCGTTGACGTAGGTGAAGGCGCCCCGGGCATCCAGGGTGTAGATCACGTCCGGCGAGGTGTTCACCAGCAGCCGGTGCCACTGCTCGGATTGCTCCAGCTGGTGCAGCATGCGGGCGTTGTCGCGCTCGAGCTGGAGCTTGACCACGGCATTGCGCACGGTCTTGATCAGTTCGTCCGGCTCATAGGGTTTGCGCAGGTAGTCGTAGGCCCCCAGTCGCAGGGACTGGATGGCGGATTCGATCTGGCTGTCGCCGCTCATGCGACGATGACGCGGCAGTCGGGGTGATGCTGACGGATGTAGGCCATGATGTCGTGGCCGCTGGCATCCGGCAGGCGCAGGTCGAGCAGCGCCAGGTCGTAGCCGCGCCTGGCCAGCAAGGCGAAGGCCTGGGCGCCGGTGACGGCGGAATCGATGCTGTGCACGTACTGGGAAACCAGGAGGCGGGTGCTTTCCAGATAGCGCGGCTCGTCCTCCACGATCAGCAGGCTGATCAAGGTCGGGTTGCTGCCGCTCGAGGTTGGAACACCCGGCATCAAAGGCGGCCCTCAGTTCGTGATGGAATCGGGTTGCGGCTTCCCGGCTCGGGAACCCCCACTCAACCCGCCGGCAATAATATCTGGAATGTCGTCCCGGTAGCGTGGCTCTTGAAGGTGATGCCGCCGCCCAGGGACTGGGTGAGGGCCTTCACGATGGACAGGCCCAGGCCGGCATGCCCCTCGCCCTTGACGGACTCCACCGGGCTGAACACGCGCCCGGCCAGTTCCGGCGGGATGCCCGGTCCCGCGTCCGCCACCAGGATTTCCACGAAGCGTTCCTGGCGATGATTGACCAGGGCGCTGGTCTCCACGCGCACCGTGCCGCCCTCCGGGGTGGCCTCCAGGGCATTGAGCAGCAGGTTGAGCACGATCTGCTTGAGCTTGTCCCGGTCGCAAGCGATCGGTGGCAGGCCCGGCTCCGGGCGGAGTTCGATGCGCACCCCCTTGCTCTGCCAGGACGGGTGGGTCACCTTCACCAGATCCTCGATCAGGGCATTGACGTCGGCCTGCTCGATGAAAGGTCCCGGCGCCGCCTCATCCTGGCTCAGGCCGCGGATGATGCGCACGATGCGGTCCAGTTCCTCGTGCATGATGCGCAGCTCGTCGGCGATGGGCGCCTCCTGGCCCAGCTTGGCTTTCATGATCGCCAGGTAATTCTTGATGATGCCCAGGGGATTGTTGATTTCGTGGGCGGCGCGACGGACTTTCACGGCGAGCTGATCGTTGCTGCCGGCCTGGGCCGGGCCGGCGCTTCCCGCCTGGGCCTGGCGGCCGGCCAGCTCCCCCAGACGGGCATAGTGCAGGGGGTTCGCGGTCACCGCGCTCAAGGCTTGCCGGCTGCCGCAAACCAGCAGCACGCCCACCGGCGAGTCGGCGCCGATGGGAATGGCCGCCAGCCCTTCGGCGGCGGCCTGGCGAATGATCTGCAGGTCCAGGACCGCCGCGTCGGCGGGGGCATCCAGGGTGACCACCACCGGCGCCCGGGTGAGCAGGGCCCAGGCCGCGGCCGTGTTGCTGCCCTCGGGCTGGATGGCGATGGGGGGCGTCGGGCGGCCACCCAGGGATTGGCCTTCCAGGGCGCCGCCGCGGGGGTTGCGGTGGAGATAGATGGCCTGGCCGAGTCCATCCTGACTGGCCAGGCTGTCGGCCAGGGATACCACCGCGGCGGCGGTGTCCTGGGGATGGCCGCCGGCAACCAGTTCCAGACGTCCCATGCGGCTCAGCTCGCGGGCGATCTCGCCGGCCTGGCGGAAGCTGTTCTCGCCCGCCAGCGTGTCGATGGCGCGGCCCATGGCGAGATAGATCTCGCTGATGGATTCCCGGTCGATGGGGGCCGCCAGGAGCAGGGTGTCCGGGTGGGGCAGGGCGGGTATCCAGGCCGGGTAGTTCATGGTCTGGCGGTAGGCGGCCAGGGCCAGCCTGACCAGGGGCGCCGCATCCACCAGGCGCTGGGCCGGCTCGTTGATATAGCGCAGCACATCCGGCAGGAAGGTCCTCAGGGGCAAGCGATCCAGGGCGGCCAGCGCCTGCTGGCGGGCGGCGTCGGCATCGGCCCCGGCGTTGCGGGCAAAGCGCGGCAACCAGCACATCAATCCCGCCAGCCAGGCCTCGTCCAGGCCGGGGTAGCCCGCCTTCTCCGCCAGGGCGCGGCTGAAATACGCGGTGGCGAGGGCCTTGCGCCAGCCGGTTTCCAGCGCCTCGGGGGAATGGGGCGGTGCCGCCAGTTGCTCGGCGGCGCTGGCGATGGCCAGGCTCTTGATGGTGACCGGTTCCAGCCGGGCCACCTGCTGCTCGAAGCCCATGTCCGCCAGTTGGCTCCCGGGATGCAGTTGCCCGATCGCCTCCAGGGCCAACAGGGCCAGGGCCGGGTCCTGCATGAACAGGCGGCCGCAGGCATCCCCCACGCTGGCCGCGCCACCCAGTTCGGCCAGCAGGCGCGCCAGGACGCCCGGATGGCTGATGAAAGGCAGCTTGTCCGCCGGGGGGTGGGGAGGGTTGAAAAAAGACATGACGATCGGGATAAGCATTCAAGGCCAGGGGCAGATGCTTATAAGCAAACGGCATGCCATGGGAAAAATGCCGCCCCACGGGGCCTTCCACGGGCCATCAGGCGATGATTTCGTGGGGGGCTGTAAAGATTTCCGACAGGCGAAAAACGGAATAGATGATGCGCCGACAAACCTGTCGGAAGAATCATCTACCCGTGGGGAATGCCGCGTTCAGCTCCCGTCGGGCAACTTTCCCGCGGGCGGTGTGTGGCGAGGGAGGGCGAGACGCCCCTTTCACCGCGATGAAACGCGAGCGGTACGACGCTTCAGCCGCCGGTCGAATCCCGCAGCAGACGGAACAGGGCCCGGCTCGATTTGGGCGGCTTGCCCTCGGCGGCTTCCTTGCGCGCGTTGCGGATCAACTGCCGGATTTGCTGGGCATCGCTCTCCGGATGGGCGGAAAGCCATGCGCTCAGGGCCTGGTCGTCCGCGATCAGGCGGGTTCTCCAATGCTCCAGGGCGTGGAATTCGGCCTTGGCGGCGGCGGATTCGCCGCGCAGCGCCGCCAGTTGTTCGGCGATGGGCTCGATTTCCACATCCCGCATCAGTTTGCCGATGTACTGCATCTGGCGGCGGATGGCGCCGTGGCTGTTGAGGCGTTGGGCTTCGACGAGGGCGCTCAGCAGGTTTTCCGGCAGGTCGAATTTCTCCAGCCGGGCGCGCGGGAGTTTCACCAGTTCCACGCCCATGTCCTGCAAGGCGGTCATTTCCCGCTTGCGCTGGGATTTGCTGACGATTTCGCTGTCGTCGAAGCCGGATTCTTCTTCCATGATGATCGATTCGCGCCGCTCGGGGCGGAAGGCTTGGGAAAGGGGTTGGTATCATAACGACTTTGCCGACCCACCCGGATTCCGCCGTGCCTTCCAGCCCAGTTTCCAACCCGACGTCCAGCATGCCTTTCAGTTTTTCCCGCGAAGCCCTTCAGGGGCTCGCCGCCCGGGTGATCGACCTGGCCCGGGCCGGGGGCGCCACCGCCGCCGAGGCCGAGGTGTCCGAGGGCAGCGGCCTGTCCCTGGGGGTGCGCCACGGCGAGGTGGAAACCATCGAGCACAACCGGGACAAGGGTATCGGCCTCACCGTCTACCTGGGCCAGCGCAGGGGGCACGCCGCCACGTCGGACTTCTCCGATGACGCTCTGGCGCGCACCGTGGACAAGGCCCTGACCATCGCCCGCTATACCGCCGAGGACGATTGCGCGGGCCTGGCCGACCCGGATCTGCTGGCGAAGCACATCCCGGACCTGGATCTGTTCCACCCCTGGGAGGTGGGCATCGACGGCGCCATGGACCTGGCGCGGGCCTGCGAGGCGGCGGCCCTGGCGGTGGACGCGCGCATCACCAATTCCGAGGGCGCTTCCCTGTCCAGCCAGGTGTCCCACTTCATCTATGCCAATTCCCTGGGCTTCTCCGGCGGTTATCCCGGCAGCCGGCAGAGCCTGTCCTGCGCGGTGATCGCCGAGGAGGACGGCGCCATGCAGCGGGATTACTGGTACACCACGGCGCGGGCGGCCTCGGACATGGACAGCCCGGAGAGCGTGGGGCGCCGCGCCGGCGAGCGCACGGTGCGGCGCCTCAAAGGCCGCAAGCTGGCCACCCGCCAGTGCCCGGTGCTGTTCGAGGCCCCCATCGCCACCGGATTGATCGCCAGTTTCGTGTCCGCCGTGTCCGGTGGCCACCTGTACCGCAAGACTTCATTCCTGCTGGAGAGTCTGGGCATGCAGGTGTTCCCGGATTTCTTCCAGTTGCTGGAGCGGCCCTTCCAGCCCCGGGGCCTGTCCTCCTCGCCCTTCGACTCGGAGGGCGTGGCCACCCGGGACCGGGACGTGGTCCGGGACGGGGTGGTGCAAGGCTACTTCCTGGGCAGCTACAGCGCCCGCAAGCTGGGGCTAAAGAGTACCGGCAACGCCGGCGGCAACCACAACCTGATCGTGCCCTCCACCGGCGAGGATTTCGCCGCCCTGCTGAAAAAAATGGATACCGGCCTGCTGGTCACCGAACTGCTCGGCCAGGGCCTCAATATGGTGACCGGTGATTACTCCCGGGGCGCCGCCGGTTTCTGGGTGGAGAACGGCGTGATCGCCTATCCGGTGGAGGAAATCACCGTGGCGGGCAACCTGAAGGACATGTTCCGGGGCATCGTCGCCCTGGGCACCGACCTGGAGACCCGGGGTTCCCGCCAGGTGGGCTCGATTCTGATTGACCGGATGACCGTGGCGGGCGACTGAGATCCTGTGAATAAATCTACTGCGCGTCCCGATAGCTGCGTTGGGCGGTGCTCGCTTCTCGCCTATCTATTTGATATGTCTCGTCGCTGCGCTCCGTCCGCCTTGCTCTCGGGCCGCTCGCTACGATTTCTTCACAGGCTCTGAGTTGGATTTCCTGCTGGGGCTTGCGCGGGGCATCGACCGGCTCAACGGCGGCGTCGGCCGCGCCGTGAAGTGGCTGGTGCTGCTGGCCACCCTGGTTTCCGCCGGCAACGCGCTCATGCGCTACGGCTTCGACCTGAGCTCCAATGCCTGGCTGGAACTCCAGTGGTACCTGTTCGCCCTGATCTTCCTGCTCGGCGCGGGCTATACCCACCAGCACAACGGCCATGTGCGCATCGACGTGCTGTACGGGCGCTTCAGTCCCAGGACGCGGGCCTGGGTCGATCTGCTTGGCGGCCTGTTGTTCCTGCTGCCCATGGCGGGCCTGGTCGGCTGGCTCGGCTGGCACGCCTTCATGACTTCCTGGGGCGTCAACGAAACCTCGCCGGATGCCGGCGGCCTGTTGCGCTGGCCCATCAAGCTGGCCATTCCCCTGGGCTTCGGCCTGCTGTTCCTGCAGGGGCTGTCGGAAATCATCAAGCGCGCCGCCTTCCTGACTGGCCGGCTGGAACTGGCCGAAGAACAGGCCGAGGAGGTGGTGTGAGCGCGCCCGCCGTGCCGCCCGAAGGGAGCGCTCACCCTCCCTCGGGGAGGATGTCGCGCGGCGACGGGAGGGTCGTCCAGTGAGCTTCGAACTCATGGCCCCCCTCATGTTCGCCGGCCTGGTGGTGTTCCTGCTGCTGGGCTATCCGGTGGCCTTTTCCCTGGCGGCCAACGGTCTGCTGTTCGGCCTGCTGGGCATGGGGATGGGCTTCTTCGGCTTCGACCAGTTGCAGGCCCTGCCGGACCGGGTGTTCGGCATCATGTCCAATTCCACCCTGCTGGCCATCCCGTTCTTCACCTTCATGGGCCTGATCCTGGAACGCAGCGGCATGGCCGAGGAGTTGCTGGACAGCCTGGGCCAGTTGTTCGGCGCCATCCGGGGCGGCCTGGCCTATTCCGTGATCCTGGTGGGCGCCGTGCTGGCCGCGACCACGGGGGTGGTGGCGGCGTCGGTGATCGCCATGGGGCTGATCTCCCTGCCCATCATGCTGCGCTTCGGCTACGACAAGCGCCTGGCCGCCGGGGTCATCGCCGCCTCCGGCACCCTGGCCCAGATCATTCCGCCTTCCCTGGTGCTCATCATCCTGGCCGATCAGCTGGGCGTCGGCGTCGGCGACATGTATCGCGGCGCCCTGGTGCCCGCCCTGGTGCTGACCGGACTGTATCTGGGCTTCGTCCTGCTGGTGTCCCTGGTGAAGCCCGCCGCCGCGCCGGCCATGCCGCCGGAGGCGAGAACCCTGAGGGGTGCCGCCCTGGCCGGGAAAGCCCTGGTTTCCATGGGGCCGCCCCTGATCCTGGTCTTTCTGGTGCTGGGCACCATCTTCGCCGGCATCGCCACCCCCACCGAGGGTGGGGCCATGGGCGCCGCCGGCGCCCTGCTGCTGGCCCTGGCGAAGCGACGGCTGAGCCTGGACCTGCTGAAGCAGGCCATGGATTCCACCACGCGGCTGACCAGCTTCGTGATCTTCATCCTGATCGGTTCCACGGTCTTTTCCCTGGTGTTCCGCCTGATGGATGGCGATCTGTGGGTGGAGGGGCTGCTGGCGACCCTGCCCGGCGGCGTGCTGGGCTTCCTGATCGTGGTGAACCTGTTGGTTTTCGTGCTGGCGTTCTTTCTGGATTTCTTCGAGATCGCCTTCATCATCGTGCCCCTGCTGGCCCCGGTGGCCCAGAAGCTGGGCATCGATCTGGTCTGGTTCGGGGTGCTGCTGGGCATCAACATGCAGACCTCGTTCATGCACCCGCCCTTCGGCTTCGCCCTGTTCTACCTGCGCAGCGTGGCGCCGAAAACGGTGCGCACCGGCGACATCTACCGGGGCGCGATTCCCTTCGTCGCCATCCAGGTTGTCATGGTGGTCCTGGTGCTGTCCTTTCCCGGACTGGTGGGCGTCCGGGACGGCGGCCAGGAAACGGGCGCACCGGAGCTCCAGACCGAGGACGCCGGCGCCGCTTATCTGTTGCCGCCGGACGACGGCCGACCATGATCACGTCGAATCAATGGCTTAAGTTTTTTCTTCCCACTCCGATAAGCTAAACTGACCTGGATACTTTTAGTGAGGTACATCATGAAATCCGCTCTCGCCCTGGCCACGCTGTCCGCCCTGATGCTTTCCGGCTGCGCCACCAAGGAATACGTGCATGAATATGTGCAGGCCCAGATGAATCCCGTGGGCACGCGGGTGGGCGCGGTGGAGACTCGGACCGGCGCCCTCGAGACCCGGGCCGGCGCCATCGAGGCCAGGGCCGACGGCGCCGACGCGGCGCTGGCGGAAACCGGCAAGCGGCTCGATGGGGCGGTGTCGGAAATCCAGGTCACCCTCAAGGTTCACGCCGACCGCATCGCCAAGAGCGAAAGCGATATCTCGCAACTCTCGAAAACGGCCCAGGATGCGGTGGAGCGCGCCAATTCCGCCGGCAAGCTGGCCCAGGGAAAATTGGTCTACGAAGTCGTGTTGTCCGATGACAAGCTGAAGTTCGGCCAGAATAAATCCAGCTTGAGCAAGGAGGCCGAAGCGGCGCTGGACGAATTCGCCGCCAGGCTGAAAGGCGACAACAAGAGCGTGTTCATCGAAATCCAGGGCCATACCGACAGCATCGGCGAGGCCGCGCACAATCTCCGGTTGGGCGAGGCCCGCGCCGAGGCGGTGCGGCGTCATCTCAACATGAAGGCCGGCATCCCGTTGCATCGCATGGCGGTGATCTCCTACGGCGAGACCTCGCCGGTGGCCGACAACAAGGTCAAGGCCGGTCGCCAGCAGAACCGCCGCGTGGTGCTGGTGGTCATCCAGTAATTTTCAACCAGGTTCAAACCTTCATTCATGGCGCGGTTTTCCCGCGCCGTTTTTTTATTTCAAGGAGCCAGCATGTCCAGCACCACCACTTCCAGCGGTTTGATCATTGATGAAATCCTTCTCGGCGAGGGTGACGAAGCCCAGGCCGGCAGCATGGTCCGCGTCCATTACACCGGCTGGCTGACCAACGGCGCCAAGTTCGATTCCAGCCTGGATCGCAACGAGCCCTTCGATTTCCCCCTGGGTCGGGGCCATGTGATCCGGGGTTGGGACGAGGGCGTGGCCGGCATGAAGGTGGGCGGCAAGCGCAAACTCACCATTCCGCCGGAACTGGGCTACGGTCCGCGCGGCGCCGGTGGGGTGATTCCGCCCAACGCCACATTGGTGTTCGAGGTGGAGTTGCTGGCGGTGCGTTGAGGTTGAAGGGGCCCGGCGGGGCGGGGACGCGCCGGCGGCGGTCCGTCAGGATTTGCGCCTTGCCCTGAGCCCGGCTTCGATGCGCTCGCACAGGGTCCTCAGTATCTGGATGCGGGCGTGGTACTTGTCGTTGGCGGGAACCAGGGTCCAGGGCGCGATTTCCGTGCTGGTCCAGTCCACCATGTCGCACACCGCCTGCTCGTATTCGGGCCATTTGTCCCGGTTGCGCCAGTCGTCCGGGGTGATCTTGTAGCGCTTGAAGCCGGTGGCCTCCCGTTCCTTGAAACGCTTCAATTGCTCGTTCTGGCTGATGGCCAGCCAGAACTTCACCAGTACCACCCGGTGTTCCACCAGTTGCGCCTCGAAGTCGTTGATCTCGCTGTAGGCGCGGCGCCAGTCGTATTCGGAACAGAAGCCTTCCACCCGCTCGACCAGCACCCGGCCGTACCAGGAACGGTCGAACAGGGCCAGCCGGCCGCGCCGGGGAATGTGGCGCCAGAATCGCCAGAGATAGGGCTGGGCCTTTTCCTCGTCGCTCGGGGCGGCGATGGGGATGACCTGATAGCGTCGGGCGTCCAGGGCGCCGGTGATGCGCCGGATGCCGCCGCCCTTGCCGGCGGCGTCATTGCCTTCGAACACGCAGACCACGGATAAATCCTGGAAGCGCTTGTCGCGGGTCAGCAGGTTCAGGCGTCCCTGCCAGGTTTCCAGTTCCCGCTGGTAGGAGGACTTGTCCAGCCGCGCGCTCAGGTCCAGCGCCTTCAGGATATTCAGCTTGTCCACGGTGACCGCCATGGGCGGGGCGGGCGCCGCGGCGGGGGCGGGGGGCTGATCCAGGCGCTTGCGCAGGGTTTCCAGCAGGGTGCGGCCGAACACCAGTTCGCGATAACGTTCGTCGGCGCCCTCGACGATATGCCAGGGGGCCTGGGCGCTGCTGGTCATGCGTAAGGCCTGGGAACAGACCTTGGCGAACTTGTCGTACAGCTTGAAATGGTGCCAATCCCGGTCGGTGACCCGCCAGCGGGTGCGGGGATCTTTTTCCAGCGCCTCCAGACGTTTCTTCTGGCCGGCCTTGGAAAGATGGAACCAGAATTTGAGGATGAGCGCGCCCTCGTCGCTCAGCATCTGCTCGAAGCGGGCGTTGCGTTCCATGGCCTCTTCCAGGGGGGCGTTGCCGATCTCCCCGTAGACCCGTTCCAGGATCGGCAGGCTGTACCAGGAGCCCTGGAAGACGCCGATCTTGCCCTTGGGCGGCAGTTCCCGCCAGAAACGCCACATGGGCGGTCGGTCGCGCTCCTCGTCGGACAGTTCGCCCATGCCGTGGGTTTCGATATGCCGCGGGTCGAGCCAGGCATTGAGCAGGTGCACGCTTTCGCTGCGTCCGGCGCCATCGACGCCGCCAACCAGGACGATGACGGGAAAGTCGCGTCGGCTGATCAGATCGTATTGGGCATCCAGCAGGGCTTCCCGCAGGGCGGGCAGTTCCCGTTCATAGGTTGCCTTGTCGACCTTGTGGCCGATTTCCGCCGACTCGAACATCGTTTTCCCCTCGTCATGGCTCGGGCCAAGCCCGGCCGAAGGATAGCGCCAAAGGTCCGGAAAAGCCGGCTTTCCCTCCGGCGAGGGGCTTACAAGCCGGCCAGATATCCGGCCAGGGCGTCGATTTCCGCGTCGGTGAGCGCCTTGGCGAAGGGCATCATGGTGGCGCTTTGCGGTCCCAGCGTCTTGCCGGCCCGGTAATCCTTGAGTTTGGCGGCCAGCTCCGCCGCCGGCAGGCCCGCGAGCCTGGGGAAGACACCCTGGCCCTTGCCGGCATGGCCATGGCAGCCCAGGCAGTTGCCCGTGTATTTGAGCTTGCCGAAATTGGCGGCGGGCGCGTGATCCCCGGTGGAGACCGGGCCGGACGGAGCGGCAACGGCGGGCGATGCCTCGCCGGCGGGCTGGACGGCCGCCGGTGCCGGTGCCGCGACGGGCGCCGGCGCGACGGGTTCCGGCTTGTCGCCGCAGGCGGAGAGGGCGAGGAGCAAGGGCAGGGCGGCGAGGCAGGTGCGCATCATCGACTCCTTGGAAGATTACTTCGAGTAATACAGGAAATTGGCGTAGGACGCTTCCGCGACCTTGAACCACTGGATCTCCGTGTCGCGGAATGTTTTCCACTCGCGGTATATCCGGGCGAAGGCCGCATTCCTGGCGGCTTCCTCGTCATACATGGCGAAGGCCGCCTTCCTGGCGGCCTCCATGATGTCCTTGGGGAAGGCGCGCAACTGGACGCCCTGTTTCAGGAGGCGGTTCAAGGCCTGGGGATTCTTGAAGTCGTATTCCGCCAGCATGTTCACGTTGGCCTCGGCGCAGGCGGTTTCGAAGGCGGCCTGGTAGGCCTCGGGCAACTCGTTCCACCTGGCCTGGTTCACGTAGAAGGAAAGCTGGGGACCGCCTTCCCACCAGCCCGGGTAGTAATAGTGCTTCGCGATCTTGTGGAAACCCAGCTTCTCGTCGTCGTAGGGGCCCACCCATTCCGCCGCGTCCAGGGCGCCCCGCTCCAGGGAGGGGTAGATGTCGCTGCCCACCAGGGTCTGGGGCACGGCCCCCAGCTTGGCCATGATCTGGCCGCCGATGCCGGGGATGCGCATCTTCAGGCCCTTCAGGTCGGCCAGGGATTTGATCTCCTTGCGAAACCAGCCGCCCATCTGCACGCCGGTATTGCCGCCCGGGAACTGGACGATGTTGTATTGCCTGAACAGTTCGCGCATCAGCCTGATGCCGCCGCCGAAGTACATCCAGGCGTTCTGCTGGCGCGCGGTGAGGCCGAAGGGCACGGCGCAGTCGAAGGCGAAGGCCATGTTCTTTCCCACGTAGTAGTAGCTGGCCGTGTGCCCGCATTCCACCGTGCCGTTCTGCACCGCGTCCATGACCTGCAGGCCGGGCACCAGGTCGCCGCCGGCGAATACCCGGATCTGGAACTTGCCGCCGGTGATCTTGCGCAGCCGTTCCGAAAGCAGTTCCGCCGCGCCGTAGATGGTGTCCAGGCTCTTCGGGTAGCTGGAGGCCAGGCGCCATTTGATGGCGGGGCCATCCGCGAAGGCGTCGGGGACGAAGGTGGAAGCGGCCACGCCGAGCCCGGCGCCGGCGCCTTGCAAAAATGCGCGTCGATGCATGGAGGCGTCTCCGGATGGGGGGGGGATCAGGCGGCCGCGGCGTCTCGCGGGCGGATGCGGACGATGACGTCGATGCTGTCCGCCTGCATGCCCTCGGGAGGCCTGGGCACGCCGGCGATGATCAGGTTGTCGGCGGGAATGTCGGTGAGTTCGCCGCTGACCATGTTGAAGAAGTGGTGGTGGGGCGCGGTGTTGGGATCGTAGAACACCTTGCCGGGATCGACGATGACTTCGCGTATCAGCCGCTTTTCCAGGAAAAGCCTGAGGGTGTTGTAGACCGTGGCCTTGGAAGTCTCGCTATGGCGGATATTGACCACATCCATGATCCGGTCCGCCGACATGTGCTCGTGACGGGAGAAGAGCGCATGGGCGATCTCGATGCGCTGATGGGTCGGCGCGATGCCGTGGGCCCTCAGCAGATCCGTCAGTTGCTCGCGGGATGTCGCGGTGGTCGGGGCGCTGTGCATGGAATACATCGGACTCGATACTCAAGGGGTTGTTCAAATCATCCGAGTCCATTGTAGTGACTGAAATAAACTGCGTCTAATTCCGACCCGCCCCGGCTCGACTTTCGTTGCCGGCTCCGGTGTTTTTCGGCCACGGCCGAAGCCGGGCGCGCGAAACCCACCGACCGGGTCATGCCGTCGCCGAGGGTGACACCGTTGTGGGCGACACGGAGGCATGGCATGTCGCCGAATCCCGGTGGGCCAGGGAGGAATCCGCCACGGAAAAGCCGCCGGTGGAAGGGAGAGGTTTGCCCATATAATCCACCCGCTCTATCCCTAGGAGGGGAAACATGCTGCATATCGGTGACAAGGCGCCCGATTTCGAACTGCCCGACGCGGACATGACCATCGCCAGGCTGGCGGATTACCGCGGCAAACCGCTCGTCCTGTTCTTTTACGTGCGGGACGATACGCCCGGCTGCACGACCGAGGCCATCGAGTTCAGCGACCTGGACGGCGACTACGCCACCCTGGGGTGCGCGGTGGTGGGCGTGTCCCGGGACGATTGCATCCGCCATGGCGCGTTCCGCGACAAGCATGGCATCACGGTCCGCCTGCTGGCTGACAAGGATGGCATCACCTGCCAGGCCTACGGCGTGATCGTGAACCGGGAAGTGGATGGTGTCATGCGGGAGGGCATCAACCGCAGCACGTTCATCATCGATGCCGGCGGCAAGATCCGCCACATCCTCCAGGGCGTGACGCCGAAGGGCCACGCGGCGGAGGTCCTCAAACTCGTCAAGGAGCTGTAAGTGCAGATCGGCAAGGACACCGTGGTCACCCTGACCTACCAACTGACAACCCCCGCCGGAGAACTCCTCGAAGAGGCCACGGTGGAATCTCCCGCCGCCTACCTGCATGGCGGCTATGACGGCATCTTCCCCAAGGTGGAGGCCGCCCTGGAAGGCAAGGGCGCCGGCGCCACCCTGGACCTGGTGCTGGAGCCGGACGACGCCTTCGGCGAATACGACGCCGAACTGGTGCGCGTGGAGCCCGCGGATGTCTTTCCGGAGGAGGTGCATGTCGGCATGCAACTGGAAGGCGCCAGCGAGGACGGCCATCACGTCATGCTGTACACCGTCACCGACGTGGCGGACGGCAAGGTGGTGGTGGATGGCAATCATCCCCTGGCTGGCCAGAGCCTGCGCCTGCGATGCGTGGTCGGCGAAGTGCGCGCCGCGTCCCGGGAAGAGGTGGAGCACGGCCACGTGCACGGCGCCCACGGGCACGATCACGGATAAAACCGGAACGCGACCCGGTAGAATACCCGCCCCTGCCTGACACAGACCTATCATGAAAGTCACCTTTCTCGATTTCGAGCAGCCCATCGCCGAACTGGAGGCGAAGATCGAGGAGTTGTCGGAGGTGCAGAACGATCCGGCACTGGACATCTCCGAGGAAATCGAGCGCTTGCGCAAGAAAAGCGCCGCCCTCACCAAGCAGATCTACGGCAAGCTCAACGCCTGGCAGATTTCCCAGGTCGCGCGCCATCCCCAGCGGCCCTATGCGCTGGACTACATCCAGGCCCTGTTCACCGAGTTCGAGGAACTGCGCGGCGACCGCGCCTTCGCCGACGACCCCGCCATCGTCGGCGGCATGGCCCGCTTCCAGGGCGAGCCGGTGGTGGTGATCGGCCACCAGAAGGGTCGCGACACCAAGGAGCGCCAGTACCGCAACTTCGGCATGCCCCGGCCCGAGGGCTATCGCAAGGCCCTGCGCCTGATGCGCCTGGCGGAGAAATTCCGCCTGCCGGTGTTCACCTTCATCGACACGCCAGGCGCCTACCCCGGCATCGATGCCGAGGAGCGCGGCCAGTCCGAGGCCATCGCCCGCAACCTCTATGTCATGGCGGAACTCAAGACACCGGTGGTCTGCACCGTGATCGGAGAAGGCGGCTCCGGCGGCGCCCTGGCCATCGGCGTCGGCGATGCCCTGGTCATGCTCCAGTACGCCACCTATTCCGTCATCTCGCCGGAAGGTTGCGCCTCCATCCTGTGGAAGAGCGCGGAAAAAGCCTCCCTGGCGGCGGAAGCCCTCGGCATCACGGCCCCCAAGCTGCAGGCCCTGGGCCTGGTGGACCACATCGTCAACGAACCCCTGGGGGGGGCGCACCGGGATCCGGATGCGATGATGGAAAGCTTGCGCGGCACCCTGTCCGGGGTGCTCGCCAACGTGCGTGAACGCCCCCTCAATGCCTTGCTCAACGCCCGTTACGCCCGCCTGATGGGCTACGGCAAGTTCAAGGAAGGTCGCGCCTGACCGCGGTGGTCACGCCTGCTCATGAAGGAATTTCCCGCCGCCGGCGCGATGCCGGGGGCACGGGGGAAACAGCCGGCGGCGGGGCGTTGGCCGAGGCCCTGAACAGCCGGGTCGAAGCCTGCCTGCGGCGATACCTTCCACTTTCCGGCCGACTCGTGGTCGGCTATTCCGGCGGCCTCGATTCCAGCGCGCTGCTGCATCTCCTCGCCGGCCTGCGGCCCGGACTCGGGTTCTCCCTCGCGGCCCTCCATGTCCATCACGGCCTTTCCCCCCGGGCCGACGACTGGGCGGCCCATTGCGAAAACGTGTGTCGCGGCCTGGACGTTCCCCTCGCGGTGGAGCGGGTCAGGGTGGAGAGGGGGGCGGAGGGACCCGAGGCGGCGGCCCGGGCGGCCCGCTACCGCGTGTTCTCGCGGCTGGACGCCGATGCCCTGGCGCTGGCCCATCATCGGGACGACCAGGCCGAGACCGTGCTCGCCCAACTCCTGCGTGGCGGTGGCGCCAAGGGCCTGGCGGCCATGCCGGTGTGCCGTGTCCTCGACGGCGGCCGCCTTCGCCTGCTGCGACCCCTGCTGGATGTTCCCCGCGCCTGGCTGGTGGCCTGGGCGCGGGACCGGGGCCTCGAATGGGTGGAGGACGAGAGCAACCGGCAGCCGCATTTGACCCGGAATACCCTGCGCCATGAAGTCCTGCCCTTGCTGGAGTCGCGCTTTCCCGGAGCGGGCGCGATCCTGGCCGCCGCCGCCGGGCGTTTCGCCGAGACGGCGGACTTGCTGGACGATCTGGCCGACCTGGACGGACGCGAGGCCCTGACGGCGGCGGGCCTGGCGCTGGACCGCCTGGCCGCCTTGCCGGAACCGCGCGCGCGCAATCTTCTGCGTCGTCATCTCGAGCGGGCGGGGGCCAGCCTCCACCCCGACGCCCTGCGGGAAGGCCTGCGGCAATTGCTGTCCGCCCGGGAGGATGCCCAGCCGTCGGTGGCCTTCGGCGAGGTCAGCCTGCGCCGTTATCGGGGCCGGGCCCTGGTCGTGCCATCGGATCGAGGGAGGGGGCAGGACGAGGCCCCCGCGTCCCCGGAGTCACCCAGCCTGTGGCGGGGGGAGGCGAGCCTGCCCCTGGGGGACGGCGGGACGCTCCGTTTCGAGCCCCTGGTCGGCGGTGGAGTGCGACTCGACCCCGGCCCGGTCACGGTTCGTCGCCGCCTGGGGGGTGAGCGCTTGCGCGTCGCCCCGAACCGGCCGCGCCGCTGCCTCAAGGATCTGCTGCGGGAAGCGGCGATTCCACCGTGGCAACGGGATCGGCTGCCCCTGGTCTATGTCGGCGATCGACTGGCCTGGGTGGTCGGGATCGGCCCGGATGCGGCCTTCCAGGCCGGGGCGGGGGAGCGGGGCTGGCTTATTTCGTGGGATAGGTCGTGGTGACCAGGGCCTTGTAGCCCATCTTGCGCATTTCCAACTGGGCCTTTTCCGCCTCCTGGCGATTGAGGAAGGGGCCCAGTTGCACGCGGGCTTCCAGGTGGGCGCGTATTCCCTGCTTGTTGAGCTTTTCCACCATTTCCCGAGCATTGTCCGGATTGCTGAACACGCCCAGTTGCACCACGAACCCCTTGCCGGGCGGAAGCTCGCCGGCCAGCGGCGGCGGGGCGGCCGGCGCGGTCCGCGCCGGGGGAGGCGTTGCCGGCCTGGGAGTGGCGGGCGTGGCCCGGGGTTCCGGCGGGGGCATCCTGGAAGCGTTGCTGACCTTGGGCGGTGGCGGCGGTTCGCTGGGGGCTTCCCCGGCTTGCGGCGCCGGGGCCGGCTCCGCCTGATCGCCGGGGATATTCTGGTCGGCCGGGGCTTCGGCCTGGGGCGGGGCGACTTCGGGGGGCGGCGCGGGGAGGATGGGCGCGGGTGCGACGCTTTCCTCGGGCGGGGCTTTCTTGTTTTCGCCGCCCTGGTCGAGCCACCACAGGCCGGCCAGGGCGGTGACGGTCACCACCCCGGCCACGCCCAGGCGCAACAAGGCCTTCTTGCGCACGTTGTCGTTTTCCGGCATTCCGTTTTCGGCGGCCATTCCTGTCTCCTCGCGGCGGCTTGTCTGCGCGCCGAGGCGCAGCGCATCGCCTTTATTTTAGGGGCGTTTCATGGTAACTTGCCCGCGCTTTTTCGCGTATTTTCAAAGATTTCCCTCGATTCACTTCCCTTGCCGTTTTTTCCTTCCATTCATCCCGCCGCACCCCATTTCTTCCGGAGAACAACAAAGTGGCCATCGAACGCACCCTTTCCATCATCAAACCCGATGCCGTCGCCAAGAACGTGATCGGCAAGATCTACTCCCGTTTCGAGTCCAACGGCCTGAAGATCGTGGCCTCCCGCATGGCTCACCTGTCCCGCGCCGAAGCCGAAGGTTTCTACGCCGTGCACAAGGGCCGTCCCTTCTTCAACGACCTGGTGGCCTTCATGACCTCCGGCCCGGTGATGATCCAGGTGCTGGAAGGCGAGGGCGCCGTCGCCAAGAACCGTGAGCTGATGGGTGCCACCGATCCCAAGAAAGCCGATGCCGGCACCATCCGCGCCGATTTCGCCGAAAGCATCGACGCCAATGCCGTGCACGGTTCCGACGCGGCGGAAACCGCCGCCGTGGAAATCGCCTACTTCTTCCCCGCCTCCCAGGTGTACTCCCGCTAAGCGGGGTTTCAAGCCCTTGAACCGCGTCAATCTGCTCGATTTCGACCAGGCCGGACTCGTCGCTTTCTTCGAAAGCATCGGCGAGAAGCCCTTCCGCGCCCGCCAGGTGCTGCATTGGCTGCACCAGTACGGCGAAGACGATTTCGAGCGGATGACCGACCTGGCCAAGTCCCTGCGCGCCAAGCTGCCGGAAGTGGCCGAAATCCGGCCGCCGGTGCTGGGCCACGAGCAATGCTCGTCTGACGGCACCCGCAAGTGGCTGCTGGAAGTGGGCCCCAACAACCGGGTCGAAACCGTGTTCATCCCGGAGGACGATCGCGGCACCCTGTGTGTGTCCAGCCAGGTGGGCTGCGCCCTGGATTGCGCCTTTTGCTCCACCGGCAAGCAGGGTTTCAACCGCAACCTGTCCACCGCCGAGATCATCGGCCAGTTGTGGTGGGCCAACCGCGCCCTGGGGCGCGATCCCAAGGGCGAACGGATCATTTCCAACGTGGTGCTGATGGGCATGGGCGAACCCCTGCTCAACTTCGACAACACCGTGGCGGCGGTGTCCCTGATGCTGGACGACCATGCCTACGGGCTGTCCCGGCGCCGGGTCACCATCTCCACCTCCGGCATCGTGCCGGCCATGGACCGGTTGCGCGAACAGATGCCCGTGGCCTGGCCGTGTCCCTGCACGCGCCCAACGACGCCCTGCGCGACGAACTGGTGCCGATCAACCGGAAATACCCCCTCAAGGAACTCATGGCCGCCTGCAAACGCTACGTCCAGGATGGCCCGCGCGATTTCATCACCTTCGAGTACGTCATGCTGGAAGGCGTCAACGACCAGCCGGAGCATGCCGAGCAGTTGCTGCGCCTCACCCGCGACGTGCCCTGCAAGTTCAACCTGATTCCCTTCAATCCCTTCCCCCAGTCCGGGTTCCGGCGTTCCTCCGCCGAGACCGTGCGGCGCTTCGCCAGCCGGCTCATGGCCGAGGGCAAGATCGCCACCACCCGCAAGACACGGGGCGACGACATCGACGCCGCCTGCGGCCAGTTGGCCGGGCAGGTGGAGGACAAGTCGCGCAGGACATTGAAGCGCATGGAGCTGGCGGCATGAACCATTTTTCCCTGTGGATGGCGGGTGCGCTGCTCCTGACCCTGGCCGGTTGCGCCCAGCAGGGCGCGGTCGAGAAGGCCAGCCCGGAATCGCGTTCCGACCGCCAGGTCAATGTCCAGGCCCGCATTCATACCGAGCTGGGCGCGGGGTATTTCTCCCGCGGGCAATACGCCATCGCCCTCCAGGAACTGAATATCGCCCGCGCGGCGGATCCGGGCTATGCCCCGGCATACAGCGTTCTCGGCCTGGTCCACGCCGAACTGAGGGAGGACAGGCAGGCGGAGGAAAGCTTCCGTCGCGCCATCGATCTTTCCCCCAACTATTCCGAGGCCCACAACAACTACGGCCTGTTCCTCTGCCAGCGGGGCCGCGCCGCGGAATCCCTGGCGCGATTCGAGGCGGCCTTGTCCAACCCCCTCTACGCCACGCCGGAGACGGCCCTGGCCAATGCCGGGGTATGCGCCATGGAGAAGGGCGACATGGCCGCGGCCGAGGTGTATTTCATCCGCGCCCTGAAGCGGGCGCCCAGGCAGCCCACCGCGCTGCTGGGCATGGCGGAGTTCAATTATCGCAAAGGCCACTGGCTGGCCAGCCGCGCTCAATTGCGTCAATTGGGCGAAGCCGCCGAACTCGGTGCCCAGGCCCTATGGCTGGGCGTGCGCGCCGAGCGCCGGCTGGGTGATCGGGAGGCGGAAGCCAGCTACGGTGCCCAGTTGCGCCGGCGGTTTCCGGAGGCCATACAAACCCAGTGGCTGATCACTGGCCAGTATGACCAGTCGGGGAGTCTGTTATGAGCGAAGCCTTCCTGCCGGGTTTCGGCCCGCGCCTGAAAGCCGGCCGCGAGCAAAAGCAGCTGGCTTTGGCCGAGGTGGCCGCCAAGCTGAAGCTGACCGCCCGCCAGGTCGAGGCCCTGGAGGAAGAGGACCTGAGTCACTTGCCCAGCGAGGTATTCGTGCGCGGCTTCGTGCGCAACTATGCCAGGCTGGTGGATGTGGAGGTGGATAGCCTGATCGCGCCCCTGGATGTCCAGGCCGCCGTGGCGGAGACCATCACCGCGCCCAGCGCCGGTGTGAGCTTCTCGACCAGCGGTGTCCGGCAGTGGGTGATCCTGCCCCTGGCGGCCCTGGCCGTGTTCCTGTTGCTGGTGGCGGTGCTCTACCACTGGCTGAGGAAGGGCGAGGATACCCTGGTGACCGAATCCGCTCCCGTCGTCACGGAGCCCGCCCCATCCGTTCCCGCGCTGGCCGCGCCAGCCCATGTCCAGCCGCTCCAGCCCGCGCCGCAGGCGACCATTCCGCCGGACGGCGCGTCGGCGTCGCCCGCGGCTCCGCCCTCGGCGCCCGCGGGGCCTCCCCCGTCCTCCATCCCGGCGACAGCCGCCGGCAATATCGCGCCGCCCCCCGAACCGGAAAAGCCCGCCGCGCCCAGCATCCCCCCGCCTTCCCAGGCCGGCGCGGCCTTGAGGACCGGTGACCATACCTTGCGTTTCGAGCCCGCCCACGATGCCTGGATCCAGGTGGTGGACAGCAAGGGCAGCCGTTTTTCAAAGCTGGTACGAGCGGGCGCCGTGGAAAGCTTTTCCGGCGAGCCCCCCTTCCGCCTGGTGGTGGGCGAGGCCGCCCGGGTGCGCATGAGCTACGACGGCCACGTCATCGACCTGACTCCGTTCATTGGCCAGAAAGTGGCCCGGCTGACCCTGGAATGACCACCCCATGACCGTGACCAGTCCCATCGTCCGCCGCCCGACCCGCAAGGTTCTGGTGGGCCATGTGCCCGTCGGCGGCGGCGCGCCGGTGGTGGTGCAGTCCATGACCAACACCGACACCGCCGATATCGCCGGCAGCGTCGCCCAGATCCACGCCCTCTGGCAGGCCGGCTCCGAACTGGTGCGGCTCACCGTCAACACCGAGGAAGCCGCCCGCGCGGTGCCCGTCATCCGGGAAAAGCTGGATGCCCTGGGCTGCAATGCCCCCCTCATCGGCGACTTCCATTTCAACGGCCACCGCCTCATCAAGGCCGTGCCGGAATGCGCCCAGGCCCTGGCCAAGCTGCGCATCAACCCGGGCAACGTGGGGCGCGGCGCCAAGAAGGACGAGCAGTTCGCCACCCTCATCGAGGCTGCCGCGAGATACGGAAAAGCGGTGCGTATTGGTGTGAATTGGGGAAGCCTGGACCAGGAACTGCTGGCGCGCATGATGGACGAGAACGCCAAGCGGCCCATGCCTCATGAGCCCGAGGAGGTGATGCGCAATGCCCTCATCACCTCCGCCCTGGATTCCGCGAAACGGGCCGAGGAACTGGGCCTGGCCGGCGACCGCATCATCCTGTCCTGCAAGCTTTCCGGCGTGCAGGACCTGGTCAAGGTTTACCGCGACCTGGCCGCCCGCTCCGACTACGCCCTGCACCTGGGCCTGACCGAGGCCGGCATGGGCAGCAAGGGCATCGTCGCCTCCACCGCGGCCCTGGCCATCCTGCTCCAGGAAGGCATCGGCGACACCATCCGCGTCTCCCTCACGCCCGCGCCCGGCGAATCCCGCACCGTGGAAGTCCAGGTGGCCCAGGAAATCCTGCAAACCCTGGGCATCCGCTCCTTCACGCCCCTGGTCACCGCCTGCCCCGGCTGCGGCCGCACCACCAGCACCGTGTTCCAGGAACTGGCCCAGAGCATCCAGAACTGGCTGCGCACCCAGATGCCCATCTGGCGCGGCCAGTATCCCGGCGTGGAAACCATGAACGTGGCCGTCATGGGCTGCGTGGTGAACGGCCCGGGCGAGAGCAAGCACGCCAACGTGGGCATCAGCCTGCCCGGCACCAACGAAACCCCGGTGGCCCCGGTCTACGTGGACGGCGAAAAGACCGTCACCCTCAAGGGCGATCGCATCGCCGAGGACTTCCAGGCCATCGTCGAGGACTATGTGCAACGAACTTACGGAGTGAGTGAAGGGGGAAGGGTAAAGGGTGAAGGGTAAAGGCAACTGCCGCCCCCCCACCCTTTACCCTTCACCCTTCCCCCTTTACCCAATATGAGCAACGCCCTCCGCGCCGTGCGCGGCATGAACGACCTGCTGCCGGCCGACGCGCCGCTGTGGACGCATTTCGAGCACATCGTCCGGGGCTGGCTGAAAAGCTACGGCTACCGGGAGATGCGCACGCCCATCCTGGAGCACACCGGCCTGTTCAAGCGGGCCATCGGCGAGGTGACCGACATCGTCGAGAAGGAGATGTACACCTTTGTCGACGAGCTCAACGGCGAATCCCTGACCCTGCGTCCGGAAGGCACCGCCTCCTGCGTGCGCGCCGCCATCGAGCACAACCTGCTGTTCGACGGTGGCAAGCGGCTCTGGTACGCCGGCCCCATGTTCCGCCACGAGCGTCCCCAGAAGGGCCGCTACCGCCAGTTTCACCAGGTGGGCGTCGAGGCCCTGGGCTTCGCCGGCCCGGATCTGGACATCGAACACCTGCTGATGACCGCCCGGCTGTGGAAATTGCTCGGCATGGCCGAACACATCCGCCTGGAAATCAACACCCTGGGCGGCGCCGAGGCGCGAGCCAGCCACCGGCAAAAGCTGATCGCCTATTTCGAATCCCATCTCGACCAGTTGGACGAGGAGGCCAAACGCAGGATGCACAGCAACCCCCTGCGCATCCTGGACACCAAGAACCCGGCCATGCAGGCCCTGGTGGAAGCCGCGCCCCGGCTGATGGACGAACTGGACGAGGCCGCCCTGGCCCATTTCGCCGCGGTGAAGCGGGGCCTGGAGGACGCCGGCATTCCCTGCACGGTGAATCCCCGCCTGGTGCGCGGTCTGGATTACTACAACCACACCGTGTTCGAATGGGTGACCGACAAGCTGGGTTCCCAGGGCACGGTGTGCGCCGGCGGACGCTACGACGGCCTGGTGGCCCAGATGGGCGGCAAGCCGACCCCCGCCTGCGGCTTCGCCATGGGCGTGGAACGTCTGCTGGTGATGATGGCCGAGCTGGGCCGCACGCCCGCGCCCGACGCGCCGGATGTCTACATCGTCAACGTCGGCGAGGCCGCCGGCCGTTTCGCGCCGCAAGCCGCCGAGACGCTGCGCGATGCCGGCCTGGACGTGGTCCTGCACGGCGGCGGCGGCAGTTTCAAATCCCAGATGAAGAAGGCCGACGCCAGCCTGGCCCGTTTCGCCGTCATCATCGGCGACGACGAGGCGGCGGCCGGCGAGCTGGCGATCAAGCCCCTGCGGGGTGAAGGCGAGCAGCGCCGGGTGGCGCCGGCGGACGCGGTTTTGATCATTCGGGAAACGGGAAAGGAAAAAAGGGAAACGTAGGCGCGGTTTGGCTTTTCCCATTTCCCATTTCCCGTTTCCCCCATTTCTGGAGCAATACATGGCACTCGATCTCGAAGAACAGGAACAGCTGGACGAAGCGAAAGTCTGGTGGAAGCAGCACGGCAACAAGGTGATATGGGGGGTGACGATCTTCCTGCTGGCCGTGGCCGGCTGGCGTGCCTGGGAAACCTGGCAGCGCAACCAGGCGGCGGAGGCCTCCATGCTGTTCGACCAGGCGGTGCAGGCCGCTGGCCTCAACGATCTGAAGACCGCCAAGGATGCCGCCGGCCGCATCATGGAGAACCACAGCCGCAGCGCCTACGCCGCGCCCGCCGCCTGGCTGGCCGGCCACATCAACTATGAAACCGGCGACATCAAGAGCGCCCGGGCCCAGTACGAATACGCCCTGGAACACGCCCGGGATGACGGCGTGCGCCAGATGGCCAGGCTGCGCCTTGCCGGCCTGCTGTTCGAGCAGAAGGACCTTCCCGGCGCGCTGAAACAGCTGGAGGCTCCCTTCGAGCCGGCGTTCCAGGGCCTGGCCGCCCAACTCAAGGGCGATATCCTCGCGGGCCAGGGCAAGGTCGCCGACGCCCGGGAAGCCTACAAGCTGGCCCTGGAAAAGCTGGGTGACAAGAGCCCCATCAAGCCCCTGGTGGAAATTCGCCTGGACGGCCTGGGAGGCTGAGATGGCAAAACCCCTGTCTCGGGCCATGCCGCGCGGCGGCGCCCTGCTCGCGGTCCTGGCCTTTTCGCTGTCGGGTTGTTCCTGGTTCAGCGGCTGGTTCGGGTCTGGCGCGCCGGTCATCAAGCCCGCCGAACTGGTGGATTTCAAGTCCAGCGCCGCCCTGGTCCGGGCCTGGGACGCCCGGGTCGGCGCCGCCGGTAGCAATGTTTTCTCGCCGGCCACGGACGGCCAGGCCGTTTACGCCGCCGGCAGCGACGGACGGGTGGCCAAGCTGGATCTCCCAAGCGGCCGGGAAGTCTGGCGCATCGATGCCGGCAAGGCGATTTCCGCCGGCGTCGGTGTCGGCGATGGCCTCGTCCTGGTGGGTACGCCCAAAGGTGAATTGCTGGCCTTCAAGACCGCCGACGGCTCCCCCGCCTGGACCGCCAAACTGTCCGGCGAACTGCTGGTGCCGCCGGAAGTCGCCAACGGCGTGGTTGCCGCCCGCTCCAACGATGGCCGGATCGCCCTGCTGGAGGCCGCGACCGGCAAGCCGCGCTGGACCTACAGTCGCGCCCTGCCGACCCTTACCCTGCGCGAGCAAAGCCATGTGGCGATGGACGCGAATGCGATCTATGCCGGCCATGCCGGCGGCAAGCTCAGCGCCCTGGCCATGAACAACGGCGCGCCCCAATGGGAGGTCAACGTGGCCTTGCCGCGCGGCGCCACGGAACTGGAGCGCATCGCCGACGTCGCCGGCACCCTGTCCCTGGATGATCGCCTGATCTGCGCCGCCGCCTTCCAGGGCCGCGTCGGCTGCTTCGACCGGGCCTCCGGCAATGCCGTCTGGACCCGGGAATTCTCCGGCCTGGGCGGCGTGGATATGGACCAGCGCCTGGTGTACGCGGCCGACGAGCACGATATCGTGTCCGCCTTCGACAAGGCCCGGGGAACCAATCCCTGGAAGCAGGACAAGCTACGCGACCGCAAGCTTTCCAGCCCGGTGGCCGTCGCCGATCGCTATGTGGCGGTGGGCGACTACCAGGGCCATGTCCACCTGATCAATGCCGAGGACGGCGCCTTCGCCGCCCGCGCCGCCACCGACGGCAGCGCCATCCGCGGCGTCATGCTGCGCCTGAAATCCGGCCTGGTGGCGCAGACCGCCGATGGCGGGGTGTATGCGCTCAAGATTCAATGAGTTGTCAGTTGGCGGTGATCAGTTGGCGGCAACGGCGAACTGGCTACTGCCGACTGAAAACTGACAACTGGATTTCATGAAACCCACCATCGTCCTGGTCGGCCGGCCCAACGTCGGCAAGTCCACCCTGTTCAATCGCCTCACCAAGACCCGGGACGCCCTCGTGCATGACCTGCCCGGCCTGACCCGGGACCGCCATTACGGCCACGGACGCATGGGCTCCAAGCCTTTCCTGGTGGTGGATACCGGCGGTTTCGAGCCGGTGGTGGATACCGGCATCCTGGCCGAGATGGCCAAACAGACCCTCCAGGCCGTGGCGGAAGGCGACGCGGTGATCTTCCTGGTGGACGGCCGCTCCGGCGTCACGCCCCAGGACAAGATCATCGCCGAGAAGCTGCGCCGCACCGGACGACCGGTGCTGGTGGCGGTGAACAAGACCGAGGGCATGAACGCCGGCGTGGTCACCGCCGAATTCCACGAACTGGGCCTGGGCCAGCCGGTGGCCGTGTCCGGCGCCCACGGCGAGGGCGTGCGGGAACTCATCGAACTGGTGATGGACCCCTTCGAGCCGGAGCCCGAGGAAGCCCGCCACGACGACCATCCCAAGATCGCCATCGTCGGCCGCCCCAACGTGGGCAAGTCCACCCTGGTGAACACCTTCGTCGGCGAGGAGCGGGTCATCGCCTTCGACCAGCCCGGCACCACGCGGGATTCCATCTACGTGGACTTCGAGCGGGGCGGCAAGCCCTACACCCTCATCGACACCGCCGGCGTGCGGCGCAAGGGGCGGGTGACCGAGGCCATCGAGAAGTTCTCGGTGATCAAGACCCTGCAGGCCATCGAGGACGCCAACGTGGTGGTCCTGGTGCTGGACGCCCGCCAGGAAATCTCCGACCAGGATGCCCACCTGGCCGGCTTCATCCTGGAGGCGGGCCGCGCCCTGGTGGTGGCCATCAACAAATGGGACGGCCTGGACGACTACCAGCGCGAACAGATCAAGCGGGAACTGGACCGGAAGATGGATTTCCTCACCTTCGCCCGCTTCCACTTCATCTCGGCGCTGAAGGGCACCGGCGTGGGCGGTGTGCTGAAATCCGTGGACGAGGCCTACGCCGCCGCCATGGCCAAGCTGTCCACCCCACGCCTCACCCGCGTGCTGCAGGACGCCGTCGCCCAGCACCAGCCGCCGCGCGCCGGCAATTTCCGGCCCAAACCCAAGTACGCCCACCAGGGCGGCAACAACCCACCCATCATCGTGGTGCATGGCAACCACCTGGAAGGCATGCCCGACGCCTACAAGCGCTACCTGGAAAACGTCTTCCGTACCGCCTTCAACCTCCAGGGCACCCCCCTGCGCGTGGACTTCAAGGCCAACTACAACCCCTTCGACGGTCGCGAGGTCAAGACCGAGACCCCGCGCCAGGCCCGCAGCGCCGAGCGGGACAAGAAGCGCCTGCCGAAGCACCTGAGCGAACAAAAGCCCCGCTCACGCTAGGACCGTAGACCGTAGGGCGCAATAGGCAATAGCCGTATTGCGCCGAATGGTGGGCATGCAACCGGCGCGATGCCCTTCGGTTATTGCCCTCCATGCGGGTTCATTCGGTGGGTTACGCCGCAATGCGGCCAACCCACCCTACGCAGGACCGTAGGGCGCAATAGGCAATAGCCGTATTGCGCCGAATGGTGGGCGCATCCGGCGCGATGCCTCGGTTTATTGCCTCCAGGAGGGATGCGGGTTTCTATTCGCAGTGGGTTACGCCGCAATGCGGCTAACTGACACATATTCCTACGCGGGGCTACCCCCACCCCATTAGATTTCCCTGGTAATACTTGAGTAAAAAGCTATGTTAATAGCCTGATTATCAGGAGGACGCGTCATGAAACCCTTGCCCGACACTCCCATTCTCGATCAACTCGAGTCCGGCCCCTGGCCTTCCTTCGTGACAGGCCTCAAGCGCCTCGCCCACGACAACCCCATGATGTCCGACCTGCTCGGCCAACTGGAAACCTCTTACCGCGACAAGTCTGGCTACTGGAAGGGGGGGACGGTGGGCGTGATCGGCTACGGCGCCGGCATCATTCCCCGCTTCACCGAACTCAAGGATGCCGACGGCAAGCCCCTGTTCCCCGATGCGGCCGAATTCCACACCCTGCGCGTGCAACCCCCGGCCGGCATGCACTACACCTCGGACCTGCTGCGCAAGATCGCCGATGTCTGGGTGGACACCGGCGGCTCCGGGCTGATCGCCTTCCACGGCCAGTCCGGCGACATCATGTTCCAGGGCATCCGCAGCGAGAACGTGCAGAAGGCCTTCGACGGGCTCAACGCCATCGGCCTCGACCTGGGTGGCGCCGGGCCCTCGTTGCGCACCTCCATGTCCTGCGTCGGCGCGGCGCGCTGCGAAATGTCCTGCTATGACGAGGCGCGCGCCCTGCGTACCGTCATCAACAACAACATCGACGACATGCACCGGCCGTCGCTGCCCTACAAGTTCAAGTTCAAGTTCTCCGGTTGCCCGAACGACTGCGTCAACTCGATCCAGCGCTCCGACATGGCCACCATCGGCACCTGGCGCGACAACATACGAGCCGACCAGGCCATCGCCGACGAGTGGATGGCCGGCCACACCATGAACGACCTGGTGAACATGGTGGTCAGCCTGTGCCCCACCAAGGCCATCACCCTGCGTGACGTCGGCGCGCCGGCCAAGGAACACGAAACCGTGCTGCGCGTCGCCGAGGATGCCGAGATGGCCATCGACAACCACAACTGCGTGCGCTGCATGCACTGCCTCAACGTCATGCCCGGCGCCTTGCTGCCCGGCAAGGACAAGGGCGTCACGGTGCTCATCGGCGGCAAGGGCGTGCTGAAGATCGGCGCCACCATGGGCACGGTCATCATCCCCTTCATGAAGCTGGAGTCCGACGCGGACTTCGAGAAGCTCAACGACCTGGCCCGCGGCGTGCTGGATTTCTTCGCCGAGAACGCCCTGGACCACGAACGCACCGGCGAGATGATCGAGCGCATCGGCCTGGTGAATTTCCTGGAAGGCATCGGCCTGGAAATCGACCCCAACATGATCGTGCACCCCCGCACCAACCCCTATATCCGCACCGACAACTGGAACGAGGAGGCCGAAAGGTGGTATGCCCGCAAGGCGGAAGCCGCGAGCCGACAGGCGGAGGGCGGGTTCGCGCAGGCGGCCTGATACCCGCGCGGGCCAAGGAGCAACCATGGAAAGCGCCAGTCCAACCCCCACCCTGGGCTTCAAGCGGATCAAGGGCGTCGCCCTGGCCGTGGCGAATGCCCTCCGCGCCCGCCATTTCTATGGCGAGACCCTGGGCCTGTCCCCCGCCATGGAGGATGGCGTCCAGGTGGGCTGCCTGCTGGGAGACACCATCCTCATGTTCAAGGAGGATTGGTATGGCAAGCCCACCGACGCCCCCAATCCCCGCGTCACGCTGGAGGTGGAAAATGCCCGGGAAACCGAGCGCGCCCTGCGTCATCACGGCGTCACCATCAGCGATCCGGTCGAGCGCTACGGCGGCGCCCTGGTGGGCGCATTCCTCGACAGCGAAGGCAACAAGCTGTGGTTCTGTTCGGCGGCCTGAAGGCCCGGCATACATGTGCCCGCCGAGGCTCCCGGCGCGGGAGAAATAGATGAGCGACCTGAACCAGCAGATGGCGGACCGCTACCGCAACAACTTCCTCAGGGAAATCGAGGAACAGGCGGAAATGGGCGAATGGGTGAAGCAGTGCATGCAGTGCGGCCTGTGTTCCGGCTCCTGCCCCACCCACTTCCACGACGGCTGGGACCACGCCCCCCACGAAATCTTCATGCTGATCCGTGCCGGCAAGCGGGACGAGGTGCTGCAATCCCAGGGCATGTGGATGTGCACCTCCTGCTACAACTGCTACGTGCGCTGCCCGCGCAAGGTGCCGGTCACCCACGTCATGCACGGCATCGCCGAATACGCCTACCGCCTGGGCCGCTCGCCCAGGAACCAGCCCACCCAGCACCTTTCCAAGACCTTCTGGGACAACTGCATCAAGACCGGTCGGGTCAACGAGCTGCACCTCACGCGTACCCTCTACTTCAGGGACGGCATCCTCGCCGGCATCAGGAAGTTCCTGGAAATGAGCGCCATCGGCCTGGGCCTGGCCAAGGCCGGCCGCATGAACCCCCTGGAAGCCATCGGCGCCGGCCACAAGTGCAAGGACACCCAGGGCATCCACGCGATGTTGGCCAAGGCGAAGGAACTGGAAGCCAGGCGGAAGGAAGGGGAGGGGTGAGGTGCGTGCCCGAATGCGCGTATTTTCAGCTCTCGCCGAGGGCCTCCGGGGGAATTCAAGAGTGGCCAGGCAGGGTTGCTGGCGGACGGCCAGGGAACCCCGGCCGTCTTCGCTTTCGGTGCTGTGGGCTCGATGGGTTGAATTGAGCCAGGATGCCGCATCGCCATCCAACGAGATGGGGACGTCGATAAAGAGGGCACGCCGATGAGGAAGCTTGCGCTGATCGCCCTGGTTTGCGGCTTGTCCGTAACCCGCGCCTGGCCGGTGGACGCGCCGGATACCAGCCAAGCGCAGTGGATGCAGCGGGTGCTCAAGGTCACCGTGGTGCGCAATGACGGCAGACGCGAGCTGGGTTCGGCGGTGCCGCTCGGGGGTGATCGCCTGGTGACCAATTGCCATGTGTTGCGTGGTGCCCGCGAGATTCGGGTCGAAACCCCAGTGGATTCCTGGCTGGCCACTTCGGATGAGCGCGATGTCTATCGTGACCTGTGTTTTCTCCGCGCGAGGGGTTATGACGCCGGCCAGGCCAGCATGATCGAAGCGGGTGCCACCCGGGTTGGCCTGGAGGTCAGCGCGGTCGGCTATTCGGGTGGCGAATTCAATCTGACGCGCGGCAGAGTGATCGGCCTGTTCACCTGTGAGTGCGACGGCGGCAAGGTTATCCAGACCTCGGCCCGGTTCGACCGGGGCGCGAGCGGCGGTGGCCTGTTCGACCAGGCGGGCAGGCTCGTCGGCATTCTGACCTTCAAGGCCAAAGCCGGCGGCAAGTACCACTTCGCGCTGCCGGTGGGCTGGCTGCGGCACCTGTCCGCGAATGACATTCAGCCAATCGTGGCGGGCGATACCTTTTGGGAGAAGCCGGGCAAGGAAAGCGCCCATTTCCTCGCGGCCTGCGATCTGGGCGCGAAAAAATCCTGGGACTCGTTGAGCAGGCTGGCCGAGGACTGGATCAGCCAGGAGCCCGACAACCCGGAAGCGTGGATGGTCAAGGGCCGCGCGAGTATGGGCCTGGATCGGAAAGAACAGGCGGTTGCGGCCTTTCAGCGCGCGCTGATGCTCGAATCCACCCATGCCGAGGCGAAATGGGAATTGCAGAAGCTGGAGTTTGAAATGGGCAGGAAGCTGCTCGATGCCGACAGCCTGTAGCGGTATTTCAAGGTGATGCGCCCGGGAATTCTCGTCAGGGCATCCCGCGCGTGCTCAATGGCACACGAACTCGAATGGGCTGCTACTGCCGAGAAACTCGTCGTAACGCGGATCGCGCCAGCCCTCGCCCCGGTCGAGAATGCGTTAGCGGTAGGGGTCTTCCACCATACAGATGGCAGCCTGGCTGCTGGAAACAATATTGACGTCCACGTTTTGTTATGGGGGACATGATCATGAAGATCATTCTGGCTGACGACCACGCGCTGTTCCGAGGTGGCTTTGCCTTGCTTTTCCAACAACTGGAAGCAGGAGCGGTGGTGTTGGAGGCGGGCGACTTGGCGGAGGCCATGCAACTCGCCGCGCGGCATCCGGATGCGGATATCTTGCTGCTGGATCTCAATATGCCGGGCATGGATGGTCAAGCCGGTATCAGACGGGTTTCCGAGGCATATCCCCAGTTGCCGGTGATCGTGCTTTCCGCCAGTGAAAACAGGGAATGCGTGGAAGATGTCTTGGCGGCGGGAGCGGTAGGCTTCATCCCGAAGTCCTCCAGTTCCGCCGTGATGCAGTCCGCCATCCGTCTGGTTTTATCAGGGGGGGTTTATCTGCCACCGCAGTTATTGATGTCGCGGATGGCGGGTGCCGCGAGTGGGCCTGAGCATCATGCACAGGCCAGGCTGACCGACAGGCAACGCGATGTACTGCGCCTGCTGGCGCTAGGAATGTCGAACAAGCAGATCTGCCGCGAACTGGAACTTGGTGAAGGGACCATTAAAGTGCACATTGCCGCGATCTTTCGCGCCCTGAATGTAGGTAACCGCACCGAGGCCGCCAATGCAGCCCGCCGGTACGGAGTGCTCGGCTGACCGCGCGGCGCGGTGGCGCCCGGAACGCCGAACAGGCCGGATGCCACCGTGTGGAAGCCGATCTTGCATGGGCGACTCACTGGTCGAAGTAGTGATCGCCATCCTGGTCGGCGCTCCAGGATGTCCCTACATAGCCTGTTTGCTGAATGGCCGAGCTTTCTTGCGGTGAAGGGGAAACCGCGGCCACCGTGTTACTCGGTTGCGCTTGGTTCTGCGCTGTCGCGGTTGTCTCATCATTTGTCCCGGATTCCACAGCGGCGACGAATCCACCCGTCGCAACCGCGGCAGCCAGCCAAGCAGTGCCAGCAATGAATGCAAAACCTTGTTGTGATTTCATGATGTGCTCCTGAGAGTTGGATGTCTTCAAACAGGTAACGGTATCGTCACCCTGATTTCAATGTATTGGCCACCCCGATGCCCCGCATCGGCCAGAAACATGAACGCGGCGCCGCATTCGGCCTAGGCCGAATGCATGAGGGTGGAGGTCCGGGTGTAGGGCCGGGTGTGGGTTCTACCGAGAGCCGCTATCTGGCACCACCCATGCAATTCCGGCATCGGGCCCTAGGAGCCTGTCGGGACATCCGGTGCCCAGTACAGTGTCGCCAGACGAGGAGAAACGACCATGAAGGACAGTGAAGCGGGGGCCGGCTTGCTCGTCCGCTCGACAGTGGTCGCCTTGCTGTATTTCGCCACGGCAATAGTCGGGCTGAAGTACGCCGTTGTTGGCAGCACGGTCACGCTGATCTGGCCGCCGAGCGGGATCGCGCTGGTGGCCATCCTGGCTTTTGGCTACCGCCTGTCTTTCGGCATCGCCATGGGCGCCTTCCTGGCCAATGCCTGGACCGGGTTACCGGTTCTGCTCGCCGCCAGCATCGCCACGGGAAATGTTCTGGAGGCCATTGCCGGGGCTTTCCTGTTGCAACGCCTGGCCAGTTTCCGGAATACGCTGGAACGACGCTGGGATGTATTGGCTTTGCTCATACTCTCCGCCATTTTCAGCACCACGATCGCCGCTTCCATCGGCGCGGCCACCTTGACCCTGGGAGGCATCGTTGCCGTCGGCGAATATGCCACGGTGTGGTTGATGTGGTGGCTGGGCGACATGATGGGCGTGCTCGTGGTCGCTCCACCCTTGCTGGTCTGGCTCAGCCACGCTCGCCCCGTCCTTTCAACGCTGAAAATCATCGAAGCCTTGGGCCTGCTCGCGTCTCTCCTGGTCGCCAGCTATTTGATCTTCGCCACCCCCGTGTTTGCCGGCCGTGGCTTCTATCCGGCGTTGCTCGTCTTCCCCTTCCTCATCTGGGGGGCGCTGCGCTTCGATCATTGGGGGGCCACCCTGGTTACGCTGATCATCTCGATGTTGGCCATCTGGGGGACCACACATGGAATGGGTGTCTTTGCGGACAGTTCGCTTGCGGACAGCCTGATCGGCTGGTGCCTGTTCGCCAACCTGATCGCCGTGACCGGGCTGCTGTTGGCCGCATCGAGCGCGGAACAACGACGTGGGCGGGTGGCGCTGAAAAACGCCCATGACGAACTGGCCAGGCAAAAGGAAGCGGCGGAACGGGCCAACCAGGCCAAGAGTCAGTTTTTGGCCGCCGCCAGCCATGATCTGCGCCAGCCCCTGCACGCCATCGGCCTCTATGCGGCCTCCATGCGGCCCCAGGTGGCGGGGCGCGAGGCGGCGATCACCCTGGACAAGATCGAGGCCGCCGTGGTGGCCATGGAAAATCTGTTCTGCGGCATCCTGGATGTCTCCAAGCTCGACGCGGGGGTGGTCGTGCCGGCGGTCTCCAGCGTGTCGGTGAAGGCGCTGCTTGAAGGCTTGCATGAGGATTTCCGCCAGCAAGCGAGCGCGAAGGGCTTGCGGTTTCGGCTGCGCTATCGCGATGCCCGGGTGGCGAGCGATCCCGTGCTGCTGGAACGGATACTGCGCAACCTGATCGCCAATGCGCTGCGCTATACCGATCGGGGCGGCGCGCTGATCACGGCCAGTCAACGTGACGGCTTGATCCGATTTCAAGTGTGGGACACCGGTTGCGGCATCCCGCCCAAGCACATGGCTCACATCTTCCAGGAGTTTTTTCAAGTGGCCAATCCGCGGCGTGATCGAGCCCAGGGCCTTGGCCTGGGGCTGGCCATTGTGGATCGCCTGGCCCGTCTGTTGGAGCATCCGTTGCAAGTGCGTTCGCTGCCGGGCAAGGGAACGGTATTCAGTCTGGATGTGCCCATCAGCCACGCTGATCCCCTACATGATGCGGGCGACCGGGATACGCTGCTGGGACTTGCCCGGCTGAACGGCCAGGTGGCGGTCGTCGATGACGATCCGATGGTGCTGGATTCCCTGGCAACCTTGCTTGAAGCCTGGGGACTGCAAGTGACCATGGCGGCCAGCGGGGTCGAGCTGCTGGAAGTGCTGGAGCAAGCCCCCGACATTTTGATCACCGATTATCGACTCGGGAAGGAAGATGGTTTGGAACTGGCGCAAGCCTTGCGCAATGCCTATCCGGGCGCCGAGTTCCAGGTGATCGTCGTGACCGGTGATGTCTCGGAGCGGAGCTTGCACGCCCTGAAACACAGTGGTTACCAGGTGCTGGAAAAGCCGGTTCGCCCCGCCAGACTGCGCACCTTGATTGCCAATCTGCTCAGGTTGACCAGGAGGAATCGACAGGGGGTGATGTCTGGACGGAGCGACGCAACTCATCCCTCGGCACCATGAAATGGCATAGGGCCATCATCGTTCCAACCTCACAATGAATGACTGCCCTCCGTCATTCCGAGACCTGCGTCCGCCAGCCAATCACTTTGTGGTCATGGCGTATTTCTCAAGCCGCACCCCACCTCTTGTCACAGGTTTGAATCCACGCCCCCGCTGAACCTGGCTTGTCGATTTCCTAAAGCCGCGAATTCCAGATCGCCCTCCCATCGAATGGAAATCCTGGCTCCGCAGCGCCACCGTTGAACTATATAGAGCTTAAACAATCCGATTTTCATCAACTCTGGAGCCACCCATGCTACGCATCGGCAAGCTGACCGACTACGCCACCGGGCTCATGGCCCAGCTGGCCCATTCCCCGGAGCGCAATGTGAGCGCCCAGCAACTCGCTTTGGAGTTGGGCTTGCCGGGGCCGAGCGTTGGGGCCTTGCTCAAGCGGCTCGGCCGGGCCGGGTTGGTGCGCGGCGTGCGCGGTGTGGCGGGCGGTTATGCGCTGGCGCGGGCGCCGGAGGCGATTTCGGTGGCGGACATCATCGTCGCCATCGAGGGGCCGGTTGCCCTGACCGAATGCGCGCTGGGCGAGGGCAACTGCAAGCTGGAATCGGGCTGTGCCACCCGCGCCCACTGGCGCCGCATCAGCCAGGCGGTGCGGGTGGCCCTGGAGGCGGTGAGCCTGGCGGATCTGGCGGCGCCCGCCGGGACAACCGCCCGCGCCGTGAAGTTCCGGGCCTTGTCCGGGGCGGCCGAGCAAGGAGATATCCATGGGTAACGACGATCTGCGCAAGCAACTGGCCGAGCAGTACCGCTGGGGCTTCGTCACCGACATCGAGCAGGACACCGCGCCCCTGGGCCTGAGCGAGGACATCGTCCGGCTCATCTCGGCGAAGAAGGGCGAGCCCGAATTCATGCTCGAATGGCGCCTGCGGGCCTATCGCCACTGGCTGACCCTGAAAGAGCCCGGCTGGTCCACGGTGCGGCATGCGCCCATCGACTACCAGGGCATCCACTATTACGCGGCGCCCCGCGGGTCGGCGGGCCCCAAGAGCCTGGCCGAGGTGGACCCGCAATTGCTGGCCACCTACGAGAAGCTGGGCATCCCCCTGGCCGAGCGGGAAGCCCTGGCCGGCGTGGCGGTGGACGCGGTGTTCGATTCCGTGTCGGTGGCCACCACCTTCAAGGACAAGCTGGAGAAGCTGGGCATCGTGTTCTGCTCCTTCTCGGAAGCGGTACACAAGCATCCGGACCTGGTGCGCCAATACCTGGGCTCGGTGGTGCCCCACACCGACAACTTCTTCGCCTCCCTGAATTCGGCGGTGTTCTCCGACGGCTCCTTCGTCTATGTGCCCAAGGGGGTGCGCTGCCCCATGGAGCTGTCCACCTACTTCCGCATCAACGCCCGCAACAGCGGCCAGTTCGAGCGCACCCTGATCGTCGCCGACGAGGGCGCCTACGTGAGCTACCTGGAAGGCTGCACCGCGCCCATGCGCGACGAGAACCAGCTCCACGCCGCCGTGGTGGAACTCGTGGCCCTGAAGGACGCGCGCATCAAATATTCGACGGTGCAGAACTGGTACCCGGGTGACGCGGAAGGGCGCGGCGGCATCTACAACTTCGTCACCAAGCGGGGCGAGTGCCGGGGCGAGCGGGCCCACATCTCCTGGACCCAGGTGGAGACCGGCTCGGCCATCACCTGGAAGTACCCGAGCTGCGTGCTCACCGGCGACGGCAGCGTCGGCGAGTTCTATTCGGTGGCGCTGACCAACAACCGGCAGCAGGCCGACACCGGCACCAAGATGATCCACGTGGGCCGCGACACCCGCAGCACCATCGTTTCCAAGGGCATCTCCGCCGGTCGCGGCAGCAACGCCTACCGGGGCCTGGTGAAGGTGCTCAAGGGCGCGGACAACGCCCGCAACCACAGCCAGTGCGATTCCCTGCTGATGGGGCCGGACTGCGCCGCCCACACCTTCCCCACCATCGAGGTGAAGAACCCGTCCGCGCGGGTGGAGCACGAGGCCAGCACCAGCCGCATCGGCGAGGACCAGTTGTTCTACCTGAGGAGCCGGGGCCTGTCCGAGGAGGACGCGGTGGGTCTGATCGTCAACGGCTTCTGCAAGGAAGTGTTCAATGAACTGCCCATGGAATTCGCGGTGGAGGCGCAAAAGCTCCTGGCCGTGAGCCTGGAGGGCGCCGTGGGCTGAGTTGTTCCTGAAGGAGGTTTTGCCATGCTGACCATCCATGACCTGCACGTATCCATCCAGGGCAGGCCGATCCTGCAAGGCATCGACCTGGCCGTGAAGCCCGGCGAGGTCCACGCCATCATGGGGCCCAACGGCTCCGGCAAGAGCACCCTGGCCCAGGTGTTGGCGGGCCGTTCTGGCTACGAGGTCACCCGCGGCGAGGTGACCTATCTTGACCATGATCTGCTCGCCCTGGCCCCGGAGGAGCGCGCCCGGGCCGGCCTGTTCCTGGCCTTCCAGTACCCCCTGGAGATTCCCGGCGTGGCCAATGTGCAATTGCTGCGTACCGCCCTCAACGCGGTCCGCCGCGCCCGGGGCCAGGAGGAAATGGATGCCTTCGACTTCCTGGAATACGTGAAGGACAAGCTGGCCCTGCTGGAGATGGATGATGCCCTGCTGTATCGCGCCGTCAACGAAGGCTTCTCCGGCGGCGAGAAGAAGCGTAACGAAATCCTGCAGATGGCCGTCCTGGAGCCGCGTCTGGCCATCCTGGACGAGACCGACTCGGGCCTGGACATCGATGCCCTGAGGGTGGTTGCCCACGGCGTCAATGTCCTGAAGGGCGCAGACCAGGCCATCGTCCTGGTCACCCACTATCAGCGCCTGCTCGACCATGTGGTGCCCGACTACGTCCATGTGCTCAGCGAAGGCCGCATCGTCTGTTCCGGCGATCGCGATCTGGCCCTGGAACTGGAGGAAAAAGGCTACGCCTGGCTGAACGACGAGGCAGCGCATACGGAGCCCCATCCATGACCACCGACACCCTCTATACCGAAGCCCTGGCCCGCATCGCCAGCCCCGGCTGGCTGGCGGACGGCCGCCGCCTCGCCCTCGACCGTTACCTGGCAAGCGGGCTGCCCGACACCCGCGACGAGGACTGGCGCTACACCTCCCTGGAGCAACTGGAACGGCAGGCCTTGCGCATTCCCGATGCCGGCGCCGACACGATGCTGGCTATCGAGGACTATCCCGGCGCCCTGATGGCCTTCGCGGACAATCGCCTGATCTGGCAGGACACCCGGCTGCCCACCCGCATGCTGGGCACCCTGGAGGATGCCGAGGCGCCGGTTCGCTACGGCCTGGGCACCCTGAGCGAGGATTCGGCCCTGGCCCAGCTCAATCTGGCCCTGTGGCAGGAAGGCGTATGTCTCCACGCGCCGGCGGTCTATCGCCCGCGCCTGCCCGTGTTTCTGCGCTTCGCGGCCGTCCAGGCCGAGGTCATGCTGCATCCGCGCGTGCTGGTGGTGATGGAGCCCCATTCCGACGCCATCCTGGTGGAGCATTACCTGGCCGACGGCGACGCCCCCCACTGGCAGAACGCCGTGGCGGAAATCTTTCTGAAACCCGGCGCGCATCTCACCCACATCCGCCTCATCGAAGGCGGGGAGGGCGCAACCCATACCCACCTGGTCAGCGTGCACCAGGGCCGTGACAGCCAATACCGGGGACTGACCTTGAGCCTGGGCGGACGCCTGGTGCGCCAGGACATCCAGGTTACGCTGGCGGACGAAGGCGCCGAGGCGCGTCTGGACGGCCTGTTCGTGGCCGACGGTCGGCGCCATGTGGACCATCACCTGCGCATCGACCATGCCGCTTCCCACACCACCAGCCGCACCACCTGGCGCGGCATGGCCAGCGGGCGGGGAAGGGGCATCTTCGACGGGCGCGTGCTGGTGCGCCACGGCACCCTACAGGCCGACGCCCGCCAGGACAGCCGCAACCTCTTGCTCTCGCCCCACGCCGAGATCGACGCCAAGCCTCAGCTGGAGATCTACAGCGACGATGTGAAGTGCGGCCACGGCGCCACGGTGGGCCGCCTGGACGAGGACGCCCTGTTCTATCTGGCCAGCCGGGGCATCGACCCGGCCACCGCCCGGGACATGCTGTTGCTCGGCTTCGCCGACCAGGCCCTGGGCCTGGCGGACGACGCGGGACTGCGCGACTGGCTCCAGCCCAGGCTGGCGGCCGCCCTGCCGGTTTTGCCCAAGGCCGCGAACACGCGGGAGGTTCGACCATGAAGGACGATATACGCGATATGCGCGGCCTCTACGAAGAAGTCATCCTGGAACACAACCGCCACCCCCGGCACTACCCGGAGAACCCGCCGGGCAGCAACCACCATGCCCACGGCTTCAACCCTCTGTGCAACGACGAGGTATTCGTCCACATCAAGGTGGAAGACGGCCTGGTGCGCGAGGTGGGCTTCGAGGGCGCCGGCTGCGCCGTGTCCATGGCCTCCGCTTCCATGATGACCGAGGCGGTACGGGGCCGGCCTGTCGAGGACGTGCGCGCCCTGTTCCGGCGCGTGCGCGGCATGCTGGCCGAGGACGGCCCGGCGGCGGACGTGGGCAAGCTCAAGGTGCTCGCCGGCGTGAAGGAATTCCCCATGCGGGTCAAATGCGCCTCCCTGCCCTGGCATACCCTGGTGGCGGCCCTGGACAGCCGGGCGGAAACCGTCAGCACGGAAGCGGACGCCGAACCCTGGTGCCCGCAACCGGAAGCCGCCCCATGAACATCCTGGGCCTGCTGCGGCGCGATCGGGTGGGTGAAAACCTGCGCGAGCGGGTGATAGAGGCCCTCCGCCAGATCCACGACCCGGAGATACCGGTCAACATCTACGACCTGGGCCTCATCTACGGTCTGGACATCGACGACATGGGCCGCGTCGAAATCCGCATGACCCTCACCGCCCCCGCCTGTCCCGTGGCCCACACCTTCCCCGCCCTGGTGGAGGATGCCGTGGAAAGTGTGCAGGGCATCAGCCGCGCCCATGTGGAACTGGTCTGGGACCCGCCCTGGGACAAGCGCCGCATGAGCGAGGCGGTGCGCCTGCAACTGGGGCTGCTGTGAGAGGGGCGCCATGAATACCGCCCTGGGAGATTGGACCCTGGTCGCCCGCGCCGAGGATTTTCCTCCGGGAACGCGCCGGGTCGTGGACGTGGGCGGGGTGCGGGTGGTGGTGTTCAACCTGGACGGCGATTACCACGCGCTGGAGGACGTCTGCACCCACGATGGCGGCGAACTGGCCAGCGGCACCCTGGAAGGCTGCGAGATTGTCTGCCCGCGCCACGGCGCCCGCTTCGACGCGCGCACCGGCGCGGTCACCGCGCCGCCCGCCTACGAGCCGGTTCCCGCCATGGCCATGCGCGAAGTGGACGGCTGGGTGTGGGTGCGCGATCCGCGCTGGGATTGATGCACAAACTCCATGGCCAGCGCCCTTCACACCCCGATCCCGCGCCGAGACGAGGCGGCCGGGCCGCCGATCAATCCGGAATGCCTTCCTGGACCACCTTCAACTCGGTGCCGCGGGACACCACCGCGAGGGTCGCGGTGGTGACCATCCGCCCAGGCAGGTTGGGATCGTCGAAGACGTCGGTGTGGCGCGGCAGCTCGTTCGGTCGCGGCTCCAGGTAGGTGTGTTGCACTATTGCATGCCACCGCGGCGCACGTATGCTTCTTCGCTACCGCACTCGCCTCGACACCGCAATGCAATCACTAGGTCTACAAGTACGTACCGCCTTGGTGGTAATCGCCGCGCTGTTGTGTTCGCGCGCCGCCATTGCCGCGATGCCCGCCGAGGATTCGTATTCCTTCATTGATCTCCCGACCGACTACCAGGACGAGCATCCGGACTGGTTCAAGGCCAGTTTCTACAATCTGCCCGAGGATCTCGATGACGCGCTCTCCTCCGGGAAGCAAGGACTGATCGTCTATTTCGGTCAGAAGCAATGCGCGTACTGCCAAGCGCTCATCAGGGACAACCTGTCCAAGGGCGATCTGGTGCGTTACCTGCGCGTGCACTTCGACGTGGTCGGGCTGAACACGCACAGCATCGAGAAAATCACCGGCATGGATGGCAAGAGCAAGCCGATCAACGAATTCGCGATCGCTCAGAAAGCGCAACTCACGCCGACGCTGTTGTTCTATGTCAAGGGGCGCAAACTGGCGCTGAAACTGGTCGGCTACCACTCCCCCTACAAGATGCGCGCGGCCCTCGAATATGTCGCCGATGGGCACTACAAGACCAAGAGTTTCGGCGAGTACCTGGAACACGCGGACCCGCCCCCGCAGTTCGCCGATGAAACGCTGCACCCCGACCCAATATTCAGCCCGCCGCCGTATGCGCTCGACCGCAGCCGCTTCGCGGCCCAAATGCCACTGCTGGTGATCTTTGAACAGCCCCGCTGCCACGCCTGCGACGTTCTGCATTCGGAGCCGCTCCAGAACCCCCTCGTGCGCGAGCGCCTGCAGGCCTTCGAGGTGGTGCAGCTCAACGTCTGGGATGACTCGACGCCGGTGCTGACACCGGACGGCAGGCGCACGACCGCGCGCAAGTGGGCGCGCCAACTCGGGTTGTTCTACACGCCGACGCTGGTCATGTTCGACGAGCGCGGCAAGGAAGTCTTTCGCGTCGATTCGGTGGTGCAGTTTTTCCGGCTGGCTAACGTGCTGCGCTACGTGGCCGACAAGGCGTACCTGAAATACCCGCTGTTCCAGTTGTGGAACCGCGACCATGCCAACGAGGAAGTCCGTTTGCAGCGCGCTACCCGAGTACCCAAGTGAAGGTGACAGGCCGTATCTTTGGACTTGGTGGACTTGATGTTGCCCCCTTTTTGTGGACACCCGAACCTTATGGAACAAGGAGTCCATGATGCCCAAATCACGCCCCCCTTATCAAGCGGAATTCCGCCAACAGACCATCTATCCCGGCACAGACTGTCAGGAAGCGATGTGGGCTCTCCGAACTCTTCCAACTCGTGATGGTGAAGCAGTGATTTCACTGGCGACTACTACGATTATTTCGACAACCCCGTCGACTACAGCCTGACTGGCGCCGGCCATTACGCCAGCCTGGGATTCATGCCCGCGTTCTCCCTGGCTAGCAACAGCGGCAGTTTTCTGAGTACCGGCTACACCGCGCGGGGCTTTGACAGCTACACCAGCTTTTTGCCCACATCCTGGCAATTTGATGCCATCGCCTGGAACAACATCAACACCGCCCCGCTGTCCACCACGCCGTCCCTATTCGATGCGCTCGGCGGCAACAACCTCATCTCACCAGCGTCAACGACGGCTTCGGCAACATCAGCTACGAATGGCGCATTGCCGGCAGCGGAGATTCTTCCACCGTCTTCTATTACGGCAGCGGCAGTTACGGGGACAACATCTTTCTGCCCCTCGCCCTCGACCTCGACGGCGACGGCGTCGAGCTCGTCAGCAAGGAAGACAGCCGCGCCTACTACGACGTCAAGGGCGACGGCTTCCGCCACAACGTCGGCTGGATCGGGGCGGATGACGCCTTCCTCGCCATCGACAAGAACAGCGACGGCAAGATCGAGCTGGCCGACGAACTCTCCTTCGCCCTGTGGACCCCTGATCCCAGCGACACCGACCTCCAGGCGCTTAAAACTGTGTTCGACACCAATGGCGACGATGTTTTCAATAGAGGAGATGCCCAGTTCAGCCAGTTCCGCGTCTGGCAGGACGCCAACGGCGACGGCATCACCGACGCTGGCGAACTCAAGACCCTGGCCGAGCGGGGTATTGCCTCCATCAACCTCACCGCCGCAAAGACCGACTGGGCCAGCGGCGGCAACCACATCACCGGCTTCAGCACCTTCCAGAAAGCGGACGGATCAAACGGCTGGGCCGCTGACGTGGGCCTGGGCCATGAAGCCGACGGCTGGCGGGCCACCGTCGAAAGCAGTCTGGTGCGCGTGACCCAAAGCGGCGGGCTGGTGTACGGCCTGGCCAATGGCGGCGCGTCGCTCACCGCCGACCTTGCCAGCCAGGGGTTGGACGGGGCAGTGGGCGGCAACGGCACCGACACCCTGACCGCCGGCCACAGCACCGGCGCCCTGCTGGTGGGCGGCGACGGCAACGACGTGCTCAACGGCGGCGCGCGCGACGACTGGCTCTCTGGCGGTGCCGGTTCCGACATCCTCAACGGCGGCGCGGGCGGCGACACCCTGCTCATCGATGCCGCGGATATGCAGGCCAACATCAACGGCGGAGACGGCTTCGACATCGCCGTGGTGACGGGAACTGCGGGTTACGCTCGACA